>NZ_NPFA01000010.1 GCF_002265875.1 Marinococcus halophilus | reverse complement strand
CGATTGATGCCGGGATGCTCGGGGTCAACGTCGGGGTGCCGGCGCCGATGGCGTTCTTCCCGTTTTCGGGCTGGAAGGATTCCTTTTACGGCGACCTGCATGCGAACGGCAAGGACGGCGTGGAGTTCTACACCCGCAAGAAAATGGTCACCGCCCGCTGGTAATGTCTTACGATTTAGGATTTAAATAAAGATCAACCCATATGGTGAAAGGAACATCTAACATGGTAAACAGAAAATTATATGTTTTTTATATTACTGCTACCTTTATTGTTCTTTTTATGTTAGAGAGCCCTATTATTTTAATCGCTAACCGTGTCGAACCTTTTCTCCTCGGGATGCCGTTTCTAGTTTTCTGGGTGTTTTTCTGGTGGTTACTGTGTACTTGCCTATTCTTTGTAGCTTATAAGACCAACTGGGGACGACATTCTAATAATTAAACGTCTGGAGGAGCGCCATGTCTATCAGCGTAATAATTATTCTATTATTTATGCTTATTCCTCTAATTATAGGGTTTATAGCAGCTAGTAAATCACAAAATACAAGCGATGACTATTTCATCCAAGGGCGAGGAATGGGTTCAGTAGCAGCTTTTTTCACGGTATCAGCTACTTGGTGGAGTGCGTTCGCTTTCTTGGGCTCTAACGCTTCTTTTTACACGCAAGGGCCTGTGTACCTCACTGCTTTTGCATGGAACATTTTATTTGGTTTTCTATATTTCATAGTGGGAAAACGGGTTTGGTTTCTCGGAAAGAAATTTAATTACGTAACCCCTTCTGACTTATTAGGCGATTTTTATCAGAGCGAAAAAATGAGATTTTGGGTTACTACGATTCTAATAATATCCACAGTTCCTTATCTTCAGATACAACTTACTGGAGGTGGATACTTAATCGAGGTTGCTTCAGGAGGGACTATTCCTTTTTGGTTAGCAGGTTTAATGTTCTATGCTGTTATCATTATATATGTTTGGGTGGGTGGAATACGTGCAGTTGCCTGGACAGATATTATTTATGGAGCTTTAGTATTTTTTGGTCTACTTTTTGTAGGTTTTTACATTTCAAATGTGGTTGGTGGACCTTTCTCTTTATTCGAACAAATGCGTGCTGAAAATATTGAGCACTTAACCTTGCCAGGTCCTCAAGGAGATTCTGGATATCTATCTTGGATTTCTCTATGTTTTATAACTGCTATCGGAGCTATTATGGGACCACAACTCTGGTTGCGTATGTACGCTGTTAAGAATGGAAACTTATTCAATTTAATGCCTTTTTTAATTTCTTTAGTAGCTGTTACCTATTTTGGTTCTTTACTTGTTAGTTGGACAGGAGTACTCACTATTAATGAAATTGATAACCCAGATCAATTACTTCCGGTAGTACTATATGAATACGCTCCCATCGTTATTGCTACATTAGTGCTAGCTGGCGGAGCTTCCGCGGCGATGTCGACTGCAAACAGTCAAATTCATGCTGTCTCTACGTTAGTAACAAAAGATTTCTACCAAAGGTATAAAAATCCAAATGCTTCCAACAATCAACTACTAAGAATAGGTCGATTTAGTATTTTAATTTTTTCATTAGTAGCTTATTTACTTACTCTATTTGTCCCCGGCTTTCTAGTAACTATTGGCTTAATTGGTTTTGGGGGCTCTGCTCAACTTATAGTTCCCACTTTAGGATCCTTATTTTGGAAAAGATCAAATTCTCCTGGAGCATTGGCAGGTTTGATTTCTGGATTTGTGACATTACTACTTTTTACTTTTATTCCAGGCTGGCAAAACCCTTTAGGTTTGAGTGCTGGGATGTGGGGATTAATGGTCAACGTCATTGCATTTGTTACTGTCACTCTTCTTACTCCTCCACGAAAACAAAATACTTTTGAACGCTTTAATGATGCGATGGAGGAATTCGAATCTAACTATTGATAAAGGAGTCTATAATGAGTACAGAAACGAGTAATTTGCATATTAATCCTCAACGCTTACTTGAGCATATTAATGAGCTTGCCGAAATTGGAAAAATTGGAACTACGGGAGTGCGAAGGTTAGCCCATTCTAAAGATGATTTAAAAGCTTTGGCTTTAGTAGAACAATGGATGAAAGATGCAAACCTCTATACGCGCATTGATGAAGTTGGGAATTTGATTGGACGGCTAGAGGGAGAAGACCCATCGCAACCTATTTTAATGCTCGGATCCCACATTGACAGTCAACCTTATGGCGGTCGTTACGATGGCACAATTGGCGTGCTTGGAGCAATAGAATTAGTTCAAAGCCTGATAGAAGAAGGCCACACTTTCAAAAGAACCATCGAAATAGTTTCTTTTAGCGACGAAGAAGGATCTCGATTTAATAAAGGTATTTTTGGTTCTCGAGGACTAGTTGGAGAATTAGAAAACAATGAGCTTGAAAGAAAAGATGAAGATGGGATTAGCAGACGTGAAGCATTAAAAAGCATGGGACTGGACCCTGAGAAAGTACATGATGCTGCTTATGATTCGGATCGACTTTTTGCTTTTTTAGAAATGCATATTGAACAAGGACCCGTTTTAGAAAATGAAGAGGCGGCAGTTGGTATTGTCACAGGCATTTCTGGACCATTATGGCTTACAGTGACATATAAAGGATTTGCAGGTCATGCAGGGTCAGTCCCTATGCACCTTCGTCAAGATGCTTTCCTCGGCGCTAGTGAAGCCACAAAAGCTTTGCATACTATAGTACAAAAACGCCAACCAGCTTCAACAGTAGGGACAGTCGGACACGTTAAAGTTTTCCCTAATTCCCGTAATATTATTCCAGAGGAAGTAAGCTTTACGATCGATCTGCGTGATATTGATTTAGAGCGCAGAAATGAATGTGAGCGAGAGTTACGAATAGAATTAGAAAAAATAGCTTCCAACCACAATCTAGAACTCGATATTCATGAGGATACTAATAGCGAGCCCCGATACTGCGCCGATTGGATACAAAATATCATGATAAATCAAGCCGAGCACTTGAAAATAAAAACTACGGAATTAATGAGCGGGCCGTTTCACGATGCTATGCCACTCTCTAAGGTATGTGATTACGGGATGATTTTTGTGCGATGCAAAGACGGGATTAGTCATAACCCACTAGAATATAGCTCGGAACAAGACATTATTGAAGGCACA
The DNA here is from genome assembly GCF_002265875.1 of Marinococcus halophilus. GTDB lineage: Bacteria > Bacillota > Bacilli > Bacillales > Marinococcaceae > Marinococcus > Marinococcus halophilus. The sequence goes on along the minus strand of NZ_NPFA01000010.1, from coordinate 117,885 downwards.
AATTTTTATTATCACACTGTGAAAAACATTCTTACAGAGTACTCTCATTAGACTAATTACTTTAATGGTGGAGGGAAAATATTGGCACAAGAAACTGCTTTTATAAACGGGCAAATTGTTACGGCTGATGCACAATCTAATGTTTATGACGCTCTCTTAATTAAAGACGACCGTATAATAAAAGTCGGTTATGAAAAAGAAATGAACGATTATTTGTCCGCTCATACGCACATTATTGATCTGCAAGGTAAAAGTCTGCTTCCTGGATTTATTGATTCTCACGCTCATATTGAATTACAAGGTACTAACATGCTTAATGTAGACTGTAAAAACATTTCTTCTATAGAAGAAATGAAAAAAATATTAAAAGAAAGAGCTTCTTCTACTAAGCAAGGAGAATGGGTCAGAGGTTGGGGGTATAATGATAAAGCTTTACAAGAAAAAAGGCATCCAACTAGAAAAGATTTAGACGAAGTGTCTCAAGAATTACCTATCATTGTTACAAGAACATGTAATCATATTTCTGTCGTTAACAGCAAAGCTATGGAACTTTATGGTCTAAGTGATTATGAAGAGGACCCAGTAGGAGGAGCATTTGGACGACAAGAAAATAAATTAAACGGACAATTGTTTGAATCCGTACATATGGATATGTACGAATTCTCTCAACACTCTGAACAAAACATTTTACAAGGTTATCTTTTAGCTTCTGAACACTATAGTCAATACGGTGTTACTAGCGTCCATGACGCAGGAGGCTATGGAAATAGTCATTTTCCAATGCTCTTTAAAGGGGTACGTGGTAACAGTATCAAACAACGACTGTACGTCTTAGTAGGTTCATTAAGTCGCTCGAAAGAAGTTCTAGAAAATGCCATAAACGGTGGTATGTTAACAGGTATAGGAGACCTTTTTTATAAAATTGGTCCTGCGAAACTTTTTATTGATGGTAGTAGTAGCGGTCCTACTGCGGCTACCCGAGAGCCTTATTCTAGCAATGAAAATGACTCTGGTATTTTGTATTATTCTCAAGAAGAACTTAACGAAACGTTATTGAAAGCTGCAAAAAATGAATTTCAGATTACTTCCCATGCTATCGGCGATCTCGGAATTGAAATGCTTCTTAAATGTATCCACTTAGCTAATTCTGAAACTAACAAAACTCAACGTCATCGTATTGAACATGCAGCTCTAGCACTGCCAGACCTACAAACAAAAATGGTAGAGGAGAACGTTGTTCCTGTGTTAAATCCAGCGTTTATATATGAATTTGGAGATGGATACTTAACAGATTATGGAGAACGTTCTGAATATATATTTCCTGCCAGAGATTTAACTGAAAAAGGACTCAAAGTAGCTTTTGGCTCCGATAATCCCATCACTACTATTAACCCTTTTGTTGGTATTTATTCTGCGATAACAAGAAAAACAAAAACCGGTAAGATAGTAGGTTCTGAACAAAGTGTCTCTCTACAGGAAGCTATAAAATTTTATACGTTACATGGAGCTTATGCTAGTTTTGAAGAGGATATTAAAGGAAGCATTGAAGCTGATAAAAAGGCAGATTTTATTATTTTAGACCGTGCTATTTTGAATACTCCTATTGAAGAGATTAAAAATACTAAAGTAGAGAAGACTTTTATAGATGGAAAAGTAGTTTATGAAAATAAATAATTAATCCAATTTAGCATATATAAATTAGCGCTGCTTCATTAAAAATTTATTTTTACAGTATTTGTTTAGGAGGCCACAAATGATTATTGGTATCCCAAAAGAGATTAAAAACCAAGAAAAAAGAGTAGCCATAACCCCGGCAGGAGTCTTAAATTTAAAAAAGAGTGGTCATGAGGTGTTTATCGAGGCCCAAGCCGGCGAAGGAAGCGGCTTTAAGGACTATGATTATGAACAGGCAGGGGCTGCTATTATGCAGCAGGCAAGCCAAGTTTGGTCTCAGGCTGACATGGTTATGAAAGTCAAAGAACCGATCGAACAAGAGTACAAATTTTTCCGTAAAAATCTTATTTTGTTTACGTATCTGCATCTCGCTGCGGAACCGGCCCTAGTGGAAGCATTAACGGTGAATGAAGTAACGGCGATAGCCTACGAGACCGTGCAAGAAAACGGTTCTCTGCCTTTGCTGACGCCAATGAGTGAAGTAGCTGGGCGAATGGCTGCTCAGGTGGGGGCTCAATTTCTGGAAAGTGTTTATGGCGGGAAAGGCATTCTATTATCAGGCGTACCGGGTGTGAAAAAAGCGAAGGTAACGGTTATTGGCGGCGGTGTAGTTGGAACCAACGCTGCAAGAATTGCTCATGGCTTAGGAGCTGATGTGACAATCGTAGATTTAAATCCAGCACGTCTTCGGGAGATTGACGAAACGTTCGGAGGCCAAATCCAAACCATAAGTAGTAACCCCTTAAATATTGCCCAGGAAGTCCAGACCTCTGATTTAGTGATCGGAGCCGTCCTCATCCCCGGAGCACGGGCGCCTAAGCTCGTCACCCGAGACATGATCAAAACGATGGCCCAAGGCTCGGTCATGGTGGATGTCGCGATTGATCAAGGGGGCATTATTGAGACAGCGGACAAAGTAACGACACACGAAAATCCTACGTATGACGTCGAAGGAGTCGTTCACTATGCGGTTGGAAATATGCCCGGCGCAGTACCAAGAACCTCCACGATCGCCTTAACCAACGTTACTATCCCCTATGCCCTTCAGATTGCTAATAAAGGTGTATATAAGGCATTAAATGAAAACCTTGCTCTTGGAAAAGGATTAAACACAGCTGACGGTAAAGTGACTCACGAAGCCGTAGCAAAAGAATTAAACTATCCACACGTCTCCTATGCTAAAGAGACTAATTGAAACGGGGAATTACTATTTCGAACTTTAAAAGCATTTTAAAAATAGCAACCGCTTTCATAGGGGCTATTGTAGGCGCAGGTTTTGCCTCTGGGCAGGAAATTGTACAATATTATACTAGCTTTGGCATTCCTGGCCTCTTTGGCTCAATTTTAGCTACGATACTTTATATGTTTGTAGGTATGGCCTTAGTTCGTATTGGTAGTCGTTTACGTACTCGCTCACATAAAGAAGCTGTTTATCAAATAGGTGGAAAATTTGTTGGAACTGTCATTGATTATGTTCTTATTCTTACTTTATTTGGTGTTGGTGTTGTTATGTTGGCGGGAGCTGGGTCAAATTTAAGTCAGCAATTTAATCTACCAGTTGTTTTCGGGACGACTCTTATAACCGTGCTTATATTTGTGATAGGTGTGCTTCAACTCAACAAAATAATTGTGATCATAGGGAGCATTACACCATTTTTACTTATATTTGTCATACTTATTGCTATCTATAGTATTTTCAATACTACCGATTCACTTGCATCGTTAAATCAAATAGCAAAAGAACAGTCGACAAATTTGCCTAATTGGTGGATTTCTTTCATAAATCACGTTTCATTTAATACTTCTGTAGGTGCCGCGATTGCTTTTGTCATTGGAGGCGAAGAAAAGAACGAAAAAAACGCAATAATCGGCGGCCTTCTTGGAGGTCTAGGTCTGGGTTTTATAATTATTTTGGGAAATGGAGCTATTTTTTCTCAGATGGCTGTACTAGATGGCCAGGCATTACCTATTCTTGAAATGGTAAACAATATTTCCCCCATTCTTGGAATTTGTATGGCACTCGTGCTATACGCTATGATTTTTAACACTGCTATTAGTATGTTTCTACCCTTTACGACTAGATTTACGAAAATAGGCACTAAAAATTTTGCTTTCTTCTTAGGTACTACTCTTATAATAGCTTATATAGCTAGTTTTATTGGTTTTTCTGATTTGATTGGTTTATTTTATCCAGTTATTGGTTTTCTAGGTTTGGTTTTACTTATCACACTGGCGATCTCTTGGCTCCGTTTAAATCGTTTAGAGAAACAATATAGTTAAATCATTTACATGAGAACATAATATTTAAAAGTCCCATTAAAACAAAATTGTTCTTCAAACGTTATTTTAAAAGTAACTCATTTCTTATTGAGTTTTTCATTTTTAGAACTTCTTTTTCACTATTATTTAAAGGATAATAAAATAGGCTGTGCTGAAAATGAACTGAACTCTATCAAGTAGATAATAAAAATAAGTAAAATCCTTAAGCGGCTTGATTCCGGTATTCTATCGGAGTCAAGCCGTTTAAATATTCCTAGTATCAATTGGTAGTTGGAAAACTGAGTGTAGCGGCGAACCGCTTCCACCAGAACCTTAGAATTGGCATAAAACGAGCCAAGCAGATAGTATCTTCACATTTTTTGAGATTAAGAAGCAATTCCAAGAGGAGAAAAGATAACATATAGGATAGCGATGCCGGCAACCAGGCCGGCCGCAGCTGGTTTAGCGTATTTCCAAGGCACCATATCGACAGGTGCTTCATTTTTGAATTCAAAAGGCTCGGCCATCGGTTTGAATTTACCGACAACAAGCATCACGATTACGCTGAGTGGAAACAACACGCTCAGTACATAAAGGAAGTTGAGTTCTCCGATAAAGATTTTACTGGCGCCGTACAAGATGATATGCACCGGCACAGCCACTTTTGCGGCAAATGGCGACACTCTTTTGGTGTAAAAGCCGACGACCATAATGGCAAGCACGGGAATGTTAAAAAACCCGAACATTTCCTGCAGATAGTTATAAAGTCCTGATGGGGCAAACAAAATAAATGGGGAGATGAAAATAGAAACGATTGCTACAATCATCGCAAACCGCTGGCCGGAACGAACAAGAGTCGTTTCATCTGCGTCCGGGTGAAATAGCGGTTTATACAAATCAAGCGTAAACAGCGTAATCACGCTGTTAATACCCCCATTAAACGAACTCAGGACAGCCCCGAACAAAATAGCTGCGAATACGCCAGTGAGTACTGGCGGCAGCAGGTCAGTCACAAGGGTTGGGTACGCGGCGTCTCCATTGGCGAGACTGTTGCCATACAGATGATAAGCGATTACGCCGGGAAGAACGAGGTAAAAGGCGCCGAATAATTTAAACAGGGCGGTAATCATGACGCCTTTTTGGCCTTCTTTTAAATTGCGTGCTGCAAGTGGACGCTGGACAATGGCCTGGTTGATACAAAAATAAAAAAGGTTATTAAATAACAGTCCCATAAATATGGTGGGCCAGGGCACCTGGGCGTCATTGCTGCCGTCGATGGCATTTAATTTTTCAGTATGTTCAGAGGTGAGCGTCCCGACTCCGTTAAACACATTACCATTGCCGAGCGCCATGAGACCGAGTATCAGAATAAGCAGGCCCCCGGCAATTAAGCCAACGCCGTACAGGGAGTCGGCAGAAGCAATGGCCTTCAGACCGCCGAATACGATGTAGAGCATACCGACAAGCCCAATGGCGGCAGAGACAATCAAAACAGTGAAGAATTGACTCGTGCCGAGCACGCTTGAAATATCAAATATTTGATCAAGCACAAGCGAGCCGGAATACAGCACCGTCGGAAGAAATGAAGAGGCAAAGCCAAGCAGCATCAGTAAAGAAACAATCTGTCTGGTCCGCTGGTCATAACGCTTTTCAAGAAATTCGGTGACGGTGGTTACCCCCGCCCGTAAGTATTTTGGCAGAAACATAAACGCCATAAAAATGAGCGCGATCGGCGTTGTAACTTCCCAGGCCATTGAAGCCATTGATCCAGTGTATGTCTGTCCACTCAGTCCGACAAGCTGCTCGGTAGAAAGATTGGCAAGCAGAGTAGAGGAGCCGATGGTGAGTGCCATCAGGCTGCGTCCACCAAGGAAATAGCCTTCCTGGCTTTTCATATTAATGCTTTTTGTCCGGTAGGAGGCGTAACCGGCAATGGCTATGGTAATGAGAATGAATGTAAAAAGTGAAAACATGATGTCCCTTCTTTCCTGCTGTTAAATTATGTCGAAACGTTTTGGTAACGTGCACGAAAAAAGGTTTACCCCGGGGGATTTCTGCGCAAACCCCCGATGTAAGCGGATTGTACAAAAAACATCATAACGATGATTTCATAAAGCAAATGAAACTATTGATAAAAAAGAAATGATAACCCTTACATGATGTAAATAAAAAAATCAACAGAAAAAATGTGACGATTTTGTGTCGTAAGCGTTTTACAATCTAGACGTATGTAGACTCAGCCTATAGAATAAGAACTCGTTGCGGTTAAACAGGACGAAAGAATGATTGATTAATATATCAAGGAGGGATAACAATGATCGTACGCAATGGCCAAACGTTTCGCCCAATGGTGATGATTGCCATGTTTATGATTTCTACGTTCGCTATCGGTACTACCGAATACGTCGCCATGGGGATTTTATCGAATGTCTCGGATTCCTTTGGCATCACGATTTCTGCTGCAGGGCTGATTGTCAGCATGTATGCGCTCGGTGTCGCTGTGCTCTCGCCAATCGCTATATCTCTGTTGGTGAAATTTCCAAGAAAGTATGTATTGATTGGATTGATGCTGCTGTTTATCGGGTCCAGCATCGCCAGTGCGCTGGCTCCAAACTATACGGTGCTGCTGTGGGCACGCGTCTTCTCCGCATTGATGCACGGACCTTTCTTTGCCATTGCCATGGTTATGGCGAGTGAAGTTGTCCCTCCATCGAAGAAAGCCGGCGCGGTGGCTGCCATTAACGGCGGACTGACTATTTCGCTAATGATCGGGGTGCCGTTTGGAGCATATATTGGAGATTTGTTTGACTGGAGAATGGTTTTTGCCGGCATTGCCGGCCTCGGTGTTATCAGCCTGCTCGGCATCATCTTTTTCGTGCCGAATATGAACGCCGAAGAGCCAACATCGATGAGAAAAGAACTTGGCGTATTTAAGAGGAAGCAGGTGCTGTTTGCACTAGCTATTACGGTTTTCGGATATTCAGGTGTTTTCACTGCCTACACGTATATTGAACCACTGCTTCAGGATATTACCGGCCTTGGTCCGGTAGGTATAACGCTTTCCCTCTTTTTATTCGGGGTAGGGGGCGTTCTGGGCAACATGCTGTCCGGACGCCTGAACGCTGAATCACTGCTGAAGCCGCTCATGGTTGTGATGGCTTCGCTGACTGTTATTTTGTCGACTCTCACCTTAACGAGCACGATTACCTGGCTGGCTCCGATTTCGGTGCTTCTGCTTGGAATGGGGGCCTTTGGGACGGTGCCTATTCTGCAGACGACGGTTATCCGGGCGGCAGAAGGAGCGCCATCGATTGCGAGCGCTTCTGCAGTCTCTGCATTTAATCTGGCCAACGCCTTTGGAGCCTGGGTCGGCGGTGTAGTGATCAGCCTTGGTTTCAGCCTTCCGCTGATTGGTATGGCCGGTGCTGTTATTACGCTCTTAGGCTTAATGCTTTCGTGGCTTTCGTTTCGTTCCAGCGAAAAAGAAGTCCAGGAAAACAGACAGGGAGTCCCGGCCACAGATTCTTAAGAACGAAAAAATCCGCACCGCTCAATCGAGCGTGCGGATTTTTTGTTTAAAGATTGCCGGCAATATCTGCAGTATACTGAAAAGATATCTTTTTTGCTTCAAAATCATAAATGTTGGTAATGCCCATTAATTCATCGAGTCCGAGCTTATCCCGAAGCTCGCGCAGCTGCTTTTGGACCGTGGCGGGAGAGCCAATAACAGCACGGCGTCGATTGTGCCGGACTTTTTCCTGTTCTTCCTGTGTCCAGTTACTGGGGTCTATACTGTTTGGAGCAGGTACTTTCGTATTTGTTCCTTTTTCAACATTTAACAGCCATTGATCCTGACTTAAAGCGAGGTGCTCAGCTTCTTCGTCGGTGGGAGCACAAACGATAAATACGCAGGCGGCAGTCACCGGCCGAGGCTGGCGCTCGCTTGGTACAAAAGAATCGTGATATTTTCGGACTGCGTCCACCCCCTGGTTGGGACTGATGAAATGGCCAAACATGAACCCGGCGCTTTGTTTGCCAGCGTCCCGGGCGCCGCGTTCAGACAGGCCCAGCACCCATGTTTCGGGCAGAGAGGCACTCATCGGAGAGGCTTTAATGGAGGCATAGGGGTGGTTTCCGGGAAGAGAGCGGTCAATAAACCCCTGGACTTCCTGCAGAAGGCGGGGGAAGGCGGAAAGGCTCTTTTTATGGCCATCGGTCAAAGCTTCCCGGATCGTATTGCCTCCCCCGGGAGACCTTCCGATGCCAAGGTCGATTCTGCCTGGAAATAAAGCTTCAAGCACCTTGAAGTTTTCTGCTACTTTATAAGGACTGTACTGAGGAAGCAGGACCCCTCCTGAACCGATGCGGATGCTTGAAGTAACGCTTGCCAGGTGCGACATCAGAATTTCCGGCGAAGAACCGGCCAGGCCGCTCGTGCTGTGATGCTCAGCTACCCAAAAGCGGTGAAATCCCAAGTCTTCGGCCAGTTTAACAAGTTCACGTGTGTGTTCAAAGGCTTTTTCGGGTGTTTCGCCGTCTGCAATTGGTGACTGGTCAAGAATGCTTATATTCATACGCGTTCCTCCAACTAAACAGAATGCTTTTCTATGCTAGTCCAGTGTAAAAGAAAACCGGAAAAATCTACAGTAAATGAAACGGAGGCGTTTGATGAACACAAAAGCAATCAGCCATTGGATCCAGGAAGTGTACGGTATAGCCCGGGCAACGGTTCAACAATGCGGAGCCAGTCATTATGAAGTGAAAGACAGAATGAATACAGAATGGGTTCTGATAATTGGAAAGCTTGTCCTTTCAGAGAAAGAAACAATTCAGTGGCTTGAAGCTGAAAATGATATCGGTATAAGAAAAACAATAGATGGGAAAAAATTGCCGAGTGCAGGGGAGGATGGCCATGCCTATATGTATCAGAAGAAAGCCGGGACCTGCGGAAAGGGGAAAGAGAAGTACCGGAAGCTCGGCGCCGGCTTGGCAGCAAAACACCGCAGCTGGCATGAAAAACTGCCGGGAAACGATAAAAAGAGCATTCTATTGGCAGAACAGACCGCTGAGGCAGAGCGACGGCAGATGGATAAACTGCTTCCGGAAGGCCAGACGATTATTCGGCAAAGCATCGATTCGTTATTCCCCGTCATACAGCAGGCGGCCACACAACCAGGCAGCATAGGTTTTGTTTTCAGGGAAGTGAAATGGCGGACTGGGTTTTCAGCAGAGAAAGTCCTTCTTCCAGGAGCAATGCCGTGAGTCCATGTAAGGTTATACGATCTTGCGGCGCTGCTGCGGAGTATCCTGATGTCTTTTTCCGGAGAAGAGGATTATCAGCCATTTGCGAGAATGGTTTTTAATGAACTGCTGGCCGGCTATGACAGTACGTGGAGTATTCCACTTCCCTCGCTGCAGCAATTTGCCAATATTTTAGAATGGCATGATTTGTATCAGTATGCGCTGCTCTGGCAGCCGGCAGATACGGAGGCAGTTTTGGCGAGGAGAGTGCGTGAACAGATCCGGCTTGAACATCGGCTGCCACTGCTGGAAATTTAACAGCTGAGCTTATTTTGGGGGGACCATCGTAAAAATTTCACCGCTTTCAAAGATGCGTATCACTTCATCCAGCCATTCGTAATATCCGAGGGCATAGTTGATTTTTTCCAGATCGTGCTGCAGCACTTCAATAAGATACGGCTCGTCCGCTTCCTTTAAAAAAGTTTCAAAATCTTTTTTGGCCTGGCGGGCTGCTTTTTGATTATTATCCGCAGCTTCCCGCCACCGGTTCACAAAAGCAGAAGCAAATGACTGGTACCAGTCGTCGTTGGGTTGGTACAGGTCCTTGCGTACTCCCTTTTCCCACACCCGTTCCACCATATCTGCCTCCATGAGGGCCCGTATCCCTGTACTCATGCTCATTTTACTCATGCCGAGTGCTGTGCTCATATCATCCAGGGTCATGGGCCGCTTGGCAAACAACACGGTGCCGTACAAACGTCCGTTTGTATCGGAAACGCCGTACAGGCCCATATTTTGGGCAATCGTGCCAATAAACTGATGTTTCGCTTCGTCCAGTTTGTCCTGAATGTTTTTTTGTTCCCTTTCCATACAGGGCCCCCTTTTTGCATGTAGTGCTTAAAGTTTAGCAAAATGCTTTGAAATAAAAAAATTGAATATTCGGTCGTTAAATCTTTTAATCAGTAGATAAAGATAGATATAAGTATATAATTTATGTACAGTATATACTTTATGAATAAAACAGCCTCAAATGGAGTGAGGAAAGTTTTGTAACTTTTATCCTAATAATATATAGTAAAAGAGTGATAACAAATACAGAGACAGACATAGTAAAAGAGGTGTGAAACGTTGGCGAAGATAGAAGTAGAGAACTTAACCAAAGTCTTCGGCAAGCGCCCGAACCGTGCGATTAACCTGTTGGAACAGGGAAAATCGAAAGACGAGATTTTAAAAGAAACGGGCTGCACGGTCGGCGTGAACCGGACCAATTTTTCGGTAGAAGCCGGGGAAATTTTTGTCATCATGGGCCTTTCCGGAAGCGGGAAATCTACACTAGTGCGACTTCTGAACCGGTTAATTGATCCGACCGAGGGAAGCGTATGGGTGGACGGCGATGATTTGGCCCGCATGGATGATAAAGGACTGAGAAAGGTACGCCGGGAAAAAATGAGCATGGTTTTCCAACAATTCGGACTATTCCCATTTCGGACAATTCTCGACAATGTAGCATACGGTTTGGAAATTCAGGGCCTGGAAGATCAGGATAAAAAGAAAAAAGCGGAGGACGCGCTGCAGCTCGTAGGCCTTGGCGGCTACGGCAACATGTACCCGGATGAACTGTCCGGCGGCATGCAGCAACGGGTCGGCCTGGCCCGGGCACTGGCAGCGGACACCGATATCCTGCTGATGGATGAGGCTTTTTCCGCGCTGGACCCATTGATCCGGAAGGAGATGCAAGACGAGCTGCTGGAACTGCAGGAACGGATGCAGAAAACGATCGTGTTCATCACTCATGACCTGGACGAAGCACTCCGGCTCGGGGACCGCATTACCATTATGAAGGATGGCCGGATTGTCCAGATCGGTACGCCGGAGGACATTCTTCAGCATCCGGCGGATGATTATGTGGCCCAGTTCGTCGAAGACGTAGACCGCTCCAAGGTGTTCACCGCCGAAGCGGTCATGAAACGTCCGGAAACGCTTACGATTGATAAAGACGGCCCGCGGGTGGCGCTGCAGCGAATGAAAAAAGAAGGCATTTCGAGCTTGTATGTGACGAATAAAGACCGGACGCTGCTCGGGATCGTGCATGCTGACGAAGTATCGGAGCTGGTGGAGCAGGGCTCGGAAGATATGCGCAGCGTGCTTCACGAAAACGTGCCGGCAGTACAGAAGGACACAGTAGTCAAGGAAATGATTGAGCTGCTTACATACAAAAATACACCGGTTGCTGTCGTTGATGAAGATAACAGGCTCGTAGGTATCGTCGTGAGAGGTTCTGTCATGGCACTTCTGTCCGGCAAGGAGGTAGAAGCCGTTGAATAAGATTACACCGCTTCCGCTGGCTGACTGGATTGACGCGTTTGTGTCCTGGCTGACCCAGGCAGAATTTATTTTTGGGCCTCTGACGGATATTGTTGGTTACTTGATCAGCGGCTTCGAATGGTTGTTCGGCATTTTCCCGCCGTGGCTGCTGCTGTTAATCATGACCGGATTAACGTTCTGGTTCGCCGGCCGGAAAATCGGGCTCACGGTGTTTGTTCTGCTTGGGCTGCTCCTGATCTGGAACCTAGGCTATTGGGAGGACATGGTGCTCACGCTCGCCATCGTACTAACCGCCGGGCTGATTTCCATAGTGATCGGGGTGCCGGTCGGCATCTGGATGTCCCGGAGCCCGGTTGTAGAAGGCGCCGTGAAGCCGGTGCTTGACTTTATGCAGACGATGCCCGCCTTTGTGTACCTGATCCCGGCCGTGGCGTTTTTCGGGATCGGCATGGTGCCGGGGGTCGTTGCCTCCGTAATCTTCGCGATGCCGCCGACAATCCGTTTTACGAACCTCGGCATCCGCCAGGTGCCGACCGAAATCATTGAAGCGTCGGAGGCCTTCGGGTCGACGGGGAACCAAAAGCTGTTCAAGGTACAGCTCCCGATGGCCAAAACAACGATTATGGCGGGGATTAATCAGACGATCATGCTGGCGCTGTCGATGGTCGTCATTGCCTCAATGATCGGGGCGGACGGCCTCGGCACGGCCGTCTACTTTGCCGTCGGCCGGAACGACGTTGGCGGCGGCTTTGAGGCCGGTCTTGCGATCGTGATTGTGGCGATTATCCTGGACCGGCTGACGCAGGGTATTGGAGCAAGTAAGCGAAAATAGGAACACCTTCCGTTAATGGAAGTATCCATATAATTCAAACAAAAGGGGAGTAATTTACATGGAAAAATTATGGAGAAAAGCTGGTTTAGGCGCAGCCGGAGTTTCAATGGCTGCAATTATGACCGCGTGCGGCGGTGGCGGAGATTCCGAAGAATCCGGCGGCTCTGACGATTCCGGATCGAGTGAAGAATCCTCTTCGGGAGGTTTTGGCGAAGAAGTAGACTACACGATTACCGGCATTGACGCTGGGGCTGGCATTATGTCTCAAACAGACCAGGCGATTGAAGATTACAACCTTAGCAACTGGAATCTCCAGGCAAGCTCAGGAGCGGCAATGACTAGTGCACTTGGGGACGCGATTGCAAATGAAGAACCGATCATTGTCACCGGCTGGACCCCTCACTGGAAATTCGCCGAATATGATTTGAAATACCTGGAGGATCCGGAGGGCTCTTACGGTGACGGTGACGATATTCATACCGTGGTGCGCCAGGGACTCGAAGAGGATCTACCGGGGGCGTACCAGTTCCTCGATCAGTTCCAGTGGGAAGCTTCTAACATGGAAGAAATCATGGTAGAGATTCAGGACGGCACAGAACCGGCTGAAGCTGCTGCTGCATGGGTCGATGAAAACGAAGATATGGTATCTGAATGGACTGACGGCGTAGAGGAAGTCGACGGTGAAGCAATTGAACTTGTGTACGTTGCCTGGGATTCTGAAATTGCTTCTACGAACGTAGTCGGAGAAGTGCTTACCGACCTTGGCTATGATGTAACGTTAACTCAGCTTGAAGCGGGGCCAATGTTTGCGGCCGTTGCTGACGGTGAAGCAGACGGCATGGTTTCCGGCTGGTTCCCGAACACACACGCGAGCCAGATGGAAGAATACGGCGACAGCTATGAAGATCTTGGTCCGAACCTCGAAGGCGCAATCACGGGCCTGGTTGTACCGGAATATATGGATATCGAATCGATTGAAGATCTTGAATCAGAAGAATAAACGTAGAAAGCCGGAGCTCCTGAGAGTTCCGGCTTTCTTTATGGCTAACTACACCAAATACCCACAGGCATAAGCCTGCGGGCATCAGGAAGTGGCGCAATCATGAACCAGGCAGCAGATAATGCTGCCTTAAACCGGTTCAATAATCGAGGTATGGGGTGGGGTAGTAATGGTTTACCCGTTTTCACCCAATTTAATCTGCCTAATTATAAAATATAAAAATCCCGCTAATAAAAAGCGGGATCTGATCTATTCTGTACCGAAGTACTGTTTTGCTTTTTCCAGATACGGTTCTGTTTCCGGTGTCAGTTCAGTGTCCTCCACGATTGCTTCTACTGGACAGACAACTACACAGGCACCACAGTCGATACAAACGTCCGGATCAATATAAAATTGCTCTTTTCCTTCTTCGATACAGTCTACAGGACAAACATCCACGCATTCCCCTGCTTTTTCCTCTATACATGGCGATGTAATGACGAATGCCATTTTGGTTCACCTCTTTTCGAAATATTCAAGAGATTTGTGAGTACGCGCCGAAAACCTGTCTCTCCAATGAAGAAAGCCGGCGCCTAGTAAGAAACCTCTCTTCTCCTAGTGTAAAACATATAGTGTTCCTTTACAATTACCTGCCGATAAGTATAATGGGTTATGAGTCTAAATTTGATTAAACATATTAAAATACTATGGATTACACATGGAGGGAGGTGACGGCGTGTCCTGGGAGATTGCATGGGTGCTTATTATCGTATTGGCGATGGTGGGGGCGTTGATGAAAGAAATTGCGAGACCGAGTATTATTTTTCTATTCGTGCTTTCTTTGCTGTTGGTCACGGGGCTTATTACCCCGCAACAGGGGCTGAAGGGGTTTGCCAACCAGGGCATGCTGACCGTTGGCCTTCTTTGTATTGTCGCAGGGGCCGTCCAGCAGACCGGCATTGTCGACCGTTTCGTGGAAGGGGTGCTGAGTAAAGGGCGCACCCCGAGGGGTTCATTAATGAGAATGCTTGTACCATCGGCGCTTATGAGCGGTTTTTTAAACAACACACCGATCGTAGCAACGTTTTCACCGCTTGTGAAACGATGGTGTGAAAAGTATGACCTCGCTCCGTCCAAGTTTCTGCTTCCTCTATCCTACGCCACGATTATTGGGGGCACGATTACACTAATAGGCACGTCCACCAACCTTGTTGTGCATGGGCTTCTGTTGGAGCGGGGCTACGCAGGGTTTCATTTTTTTCAGCTCGCCTTAATCGGCATCCCGGCAACAATTGCTGTCACCATCTTTATTTTAACGGTTGGCATAAAGATTCTGCCGGCACGGAAACCCCCGCTGTTCTATCAGAAGGAAGGCCGGCGGAAGTATATGCTGAAGCTCGAAATCACGCCGGCATACAAGCATCTCGGAGAGACACTGAAACGGGCAGGTTTTATTAACGATCCTTCGATGCAGCTGCTTGCAGTGATACCAAAAGACGCCCCGGGCAGCAGAGAGGTCGGCGAACACCATGTACTCGAGCCCGGCGACTGCCTGGTTGTTTACGGAGATCTGGCCCAGGTAGCTGTGCTTGAAAACATTGAAGGACTCAATATCAAAACAGAAGCAAACGAAGCACAGGCATCTGAACAGCCAAAAGAACGAAAACTGATGGAAGTAATGGTAACTCATTACTCTAATATTTTATTCACCAAATTAAAAGACATATTCTTTGACCAGCGGTTTGATGCCGCAATTATCGGTATTCATCGTTATGATGAAAGCTACTCGCCGGAAATGAAAGAAATGGTGGTAAAGCCGGGGGACACGCTCCTGCTTTTGGCTGGCCCGGAATTTGAACAAAAAACGAGCGCTCATAATGATTTTCACGTACTAAAAAATAGCGTGAATCCCTTTTTAAAAGGACCGAGATGGAAAAGCTGGCTGCCGCTTGTCATGATGGTGCTGATGGTTGTTCTGGCGGCTCTGCAGATTATTCCTATTTTTTATGCAGCGCTGATTGCTGTCGCCGGCCTGCTCGTAACTGGATCACTGTCACTTACAGATGTCCACCGCTATATTCCATACGAAGTGCTGATTGTCATTGCCGCTGCTTTTGGGCTTGGAGAAGCGATGATGAGTACCGGGGCAGCCTCGCTTCTGGCTGAACAGATGATCGAATGGTTTATGCCGTTTGGCGTCCTTGGAGTATTTACTGCCCTGTATGTACTCACAAATATATTCACGGAAGTGGTAACCAATAATGCGGCGGCTATCGTTATGCTTCCGGTGGCACTGGAAACAGTGGATATTTTATCTGTATCCCCTGTAGCAGCGGCAGTCATTGTTGCGATTGCAGCATCGGCAAGCTTTATTACGCCGATCGGCTACCAGACGAATTTATTTGTATACACGCAGGGCGGCTATCGTTTTACCGATTTTATGAAAATCGGTGTGCCGGTAAGCCTGATTGTAATGACTATCACAATCAGTATTACATGGACGGTATGGGGTTAAAAATTGGAAAAACGCCCACAAGTTTTTTATACTGAAAATAAAAAGAAAGAAGGTAAGCACCTTGGAGATACGAGCAGAAAAACTGTCCGCACCCAATTGGCTGTTTGTGCTGCCGCTTGCAGGTGCTGTACTGACCATTCTTATTTCAACTTCGATGCCTTATCAGCAGCAGGATATCCGGCCGTGGCTCGAGCATGTGCCGTTTGAATGGCTGCAGCCGTATGTTTCCGTGCCTTCCTTTACTTATGGCGGGGACCCGGTGAGCGTAGCTGCTTCCGGCGTCGAAGGGTATGTGGAATTTTTTATCCGCAAGGCAAGTCATGTGTTTATGTTCACCGTTATATTTATGGCGGCACTGTTTGCAGTGTACCCGTATAGTTTTTCATTTTGGGGAAAGCTTGCAGGGGCCTATAGTTTTGTGTTTCTATTTGCCCTGGTTGACGAATTCCGGCAGCACTTCAGTCCGGACAGGCACGGCATGTGGCAGGACGTAGTCCTCGATATGACCGGAGTAACCGCCGCAGCGGTCATTGTAGTTTTAGGCTGGCTGTGGAGATATGGCTCGAAATATATGTAAAAAGTCCCCTGCAGAGGAGTGCGGGGGACTTTGTTTTCAAACGGGGAGGATAGAGCGGGGGTTTAATGGAAGGGAGAAAAATTATTAGATGCCGGCAGGGAAGGGCTCAGTATTTAAACCAATGCTTTCCGGCGGTTCTTCGGGAGAGTTGTATTGCAGCTTTAAAAACCGGACGTCTTCGGCGTTTACTTCGACCACCTGAACACGCTTGTTGTCTTTGTTATCGTAGAGCCGGGTATTAATTCTTCCTTTTACACCGACCATAGCTCCTTTGTGACAGTATTCGCACGTCGTTTCCGCCTGCCGTCTCCATACGGTAACAGGTACGAAATCAGCATCATATTCCCCGTCCTGGTTGCGAAAGGACCGCTGGACAGCGAGGGTGAAGTTGCATACCGGGGTGCCGTCTTTCGTATAGGTTAATTCGGGATCCCGGGTGAATCTGCCGACAAGCGTCACTTGGTTAAACATGTAATCACTCCTGAATTGTTAGTAGGCCTGGAATGCAGACGTGTGGTGTAAAAAACGATGAAAGTATTCATGCCTGGGGGAGGGGAAAAATGCAAGGGTACGTTCAAGGGATAAAAAGGGGTGTTTCGGGGCGTACTCGGGCTGCGGTGCGAGATAGTCCCGGGCACTGCACCACCGGTACGTTCCCGAGTATGAATGGTCCAGCCTTTCAGTGGGAAGCAGATGTATCCGGCGGCTGTGCTCAAAAAAGGATGTTTCGTCCGGAAGAAGTTCAGAATGATAACGGGCCTGGAAGACCGGGCCGCTGGTTTCATAATGGCGCCGGTAGTGCATGGCGTAGGAAGCATGCAGCTCCCGCATAATAGTGGAGATAGAAACGTAGGTGGATTCGGCCAACAGATGAATACTGCCTGGAAGCAGGCAATAGGCGTGCAGGTCGAGCTTGGTGGTATTAATTACTTTAGCCAATAAGTATACGTATTGTTTATAATCTTTTTCGTTGGGAAATAACGTGCGGTTGGAAGCCCCAGCTGCAGTAATATAGTAGACAGTGCCTGGAAACCAAAGGCGTTCTTCCCGGGGCATGGGTATCACCTCTTTCGGTAACGATTTGCAGGGGGATTTCACCAAGAGGAGGGGGTTGGTGAAAATAAGGCCGCAGACTGGGCCTGGGAGCAGAAAAAAACGCGGTCGCGCCTCCTTTCATGTTAGAATATAAATACTATACCATATATTCCAACAAAAGGAAGAAGCAGAATGTGACAATACTTTGGGAGCCCTGGTACAGCTTTTGGAAAATTTAAGCAGGATGATTTTATTTCATGTATTTGTATTTCCTATTCATTATGGTATGTTGAATACAGCTTGATTTGTCTTGTATTTAACCTGCGTGCAGAGCGCGCAGCACAGTTATCAAGGAGGAAAAAAGATGAAAGTACGTAAAGCTATTATTCCGGCCGCGGGGCTTGGAACACGTTTTCTGCCAGCGACAAAGGCACAGCCGAAGGAAATGCTTCCTATCGTGGATAAACCCACTATTCAATACATAGTAGAAGAAGCGATTGCTGCCGGCATTGAAGACATTATTATTGTGAGCGGACGCGGCAAACGTGCGATTGAGGACCATTTTGACGTTTCGTATGAGCTGGAGCAGACGCTTGAAAAGAAAAACAAAACGAAGCAGCTCGAAGAGGTCCAGCAGATTTCCAACATGGCAAACATCCACTATATCCGCCAAAAAGAGCCGAAAGGCCTCGGCCACGCCATCTGGTGCGCTCACCGCTTTATTGGAGATGAGCCGTTTGCCGTTCTGCTTGGAGACGATATTGTCCATTCGGATGAGCCGTGCATGAAGCAGCTCACCGACGTTTTTGATAAGTACCAGAGTTCAGTCGTCGGTGTGCAGCAGGTTCCCGACCAGGACGTCTCCAAATACGGCATCATTGATCCGAAAAGTGAAGAAGAATCTGGCGTACACAAAGTACAGGGCTTAAAGGAAAAGCCGGACCTTGCGGATGCGCCTTCCAATTACGCAGTAATGGGACGCTACGTTTTAACGCCTGAAATTTTCGACATTCTCGAAACGCTGCCGCCGGGATCGGGCAATGAAATTCAGCTGACAGATGCCATTACGAAGCTGAACGAAAGCCAGGATGTGCTGGCGTATGAATTTAACGGGGTACGCTATGATGTTGGCGACAAATTCGGCTTTGTTAAAGCAACGATCGATTTTGCCCTAAATCGGGAAGATCTGCGTGAGCCGCTTGAAGATTATCTGCAGAACAGTATTCTGCAAAAAGAAACGGACAAAAAGTAAACATTTCAACCGCAAGCGCCGCCGGGGGAGCACCCCCAGGCGGCTTTTTTGCATAAAAAAAGAGCCCGCGCCAGGCTCTTTCGTTATGCTTTATCCTCCTCCTGTTTCTTTTTAATTGGATACGCTCTCCACTTGGAAAGGTCGATCTCATCCTTTTTCAGCAGACGATGCGGGAAGACAAACGTCCAGGGCCGGCTTGAAAAAGGCTGCACGGCGAAATCCTCGAGCTTGAATCCGCCCCGGGCAATAACATCCCCGTGTGCATCCTCGACCTGCAGCGGCACATTGTCGAGCTTGAGCTCGTTGTTGCCCCCATTGCGGATGAGGAGCGTCACATGGAGGTCACCGTTTTCGGACTGTACGGCACGCATGCCCATAAAGTTAACTTCACCAGGACGCGGCGGCTTCATGTCACGGATCATGTCCTTCAGCTTATCCACCTGCTGCTCGCTGAGCGCACTTTTCCAGCTGTCGGCAAGGTCAAGGTGGTGTTCGCGCTTTGGTTTTTCAACGTGAAAGCCAATTTTCCATCCGTCTTTTGGAAATTCCTGCTGAAGCTGCTCTTTAGGTGCGAAATAAAAGTTCCACGGCCGTGCGCTTCGCGGCGGAATATCGCCGACGCCTCTTAAATCGACTTTCTTTTTCGCAATCACCTGGTTGTCATTGCTCATGATTAATACGGTGGACTCCTTCAGCCGGATGGCTTTTTCCGCCCCGTTACGGATAAAAGCGGTGACAAGCATCTGGCCGTGTTCATCCCGCTGGGCGCTGATGCCGGAAAGCGCTACCTGGCCGGGCTTCAGCCGGGGTGCTTCGCCGTTTAAAAAGCGCAGGTAGTATTCATCTTCCTCCGGGATTTCGGCTTCAGGATGAAGGCTGAGCGTGGTTTCGACAGTGCGTCCGCTGTCATCGTGTGCTTCTTCTATGGTTTCCTCATCCTCCTGGGGTTGTTCTGCCAGGTTTTCTGGTTTGGCAGCATCTCCCTGGGACGATTGCTTTTTTCTACCGAATAAAGCCATTTTTTTCACCCTTTTATAATCGTAGTCATGGAGCTTTTTTATAAATGTACCAGCGTTGAATATATTCTGTGCGTCTTTTTAGTATATCATTCTGCCGAATGACTTTTAAGGGAAATCTCCAGGTGCAAGTTATTATTCCCACGACTCGTTTTCCTGTACAATTGATATACAAGCGATACAAACAATAAATGAACAAATAGAGGAGATATGCACATGAAGGGTCTGGTTGGTGCGGCGGTGTTGATGGCTCTATTGGCAGCACTCGTAGTTTACAGCCCGGCGGATTCTCCGTGGAGCGGCGTCAAAGAGCGTCTCGAAGAAGCGGGTGGCACGACCTACGAAGAAACGGCCACGCAGGGCGAGAGAATGGCGCTGTTTTTATCCAATCTGCTTGGCGAAAATCTGCAGGCAGATGAAAACAGCGGAAGCGCTCCGGGGGCCGGCACGGTAGAAACAGAAGTGCCAAAAGGAACAGGGGACTGGGAAATGGCAGGCGTAAGCCTTGGGGACAGCGTTGAAGAAATGGAAGCTGCACGTGGAGAAGCGAAGGATGTGCAGGCAGGCAATTATTCGTTCGACTGGCATATCTATTATAAGGATAAATATGAGCAGTACGCCCAGTACGGCGTGCAGGACGGGCGCGTAGTGGCGCTTTATTCCAACCAGCAGACGTGGCAGGACGCTGAAGGAAACGGTTGGGGAACCGGACGCGACACTATCCGGGAGACGTACGGAGAATCCATAGAAACGGTGGCCAGAGGTAATATCCGGACAGAAACGAATGAACAGCAGCAGGGAGTCTACGAAGTGGAAGATGGGTATGCCACCTTTTTCTACGACATTCATGAAGAGAACAGGGTAAATGCCCTGCTGTTAGTAGATAAAGAGGTGGAAAGGAATTCTTCGTTCTATGCCGGAGAATCCGAAGAAGTGCGGGAGTCGTATGAACAGCTGGTGTGGCACTTAACCAACGCCCAGCGCGTCCAGCTCGGCCGGGATACGCTCGCCTACAATGATTCGGTGGCGGCGGTGGCAAGGGCACACAGCGAGAATATGGCCGAAAACCAGTTTTTCGATCACGTAAATCCGGAAGGGCAGAATCCGTTTGACCGCCTGGAAAGAGATGGTATCGGCTACATGCAGGCGGCTGAAAATATTGCTTCTGGCCAGCGGTCCCCGCTGTATGCTGCAGCTGGATGGATGAATTCATATGAAGGGCACCGGGAAGCGATGCTCGGTAATTATGACGGGCTGGGAGTTGGCGTAGCATTTGACGAAGAAAACCGGCCGTTTTACACTCAGAATTTTGTTAGTCCAAGCAGGGAGTGATCGATGAATGCCGGCAAATATCGTAGTGGTAGGAAGTATTAATATGGATCTTGTTACAATAGCGGAACGGATGCCTTCCCGGGGAGAAACGATCCTCGGGGAGGATTTTCACACGTTTTTTGGAGGGAAAGGGGCTAACCAGGCGGTCGCCGCTGCCCGACTCGGGGCCCGGGTGTCAATGGTCGGAGCGATTGGAGGCGATGCTTTTGGAAAAGAGCAGCTCGGACATCTGGAAGCAGAGGGCATTAGTACAGAGCATGTCCGTACGCGACATGGCATGGCAAGCGGTATTGCGACCATCCTTGTATCGGAAGGGGATAACCGCATCATCGTCACGCCTGGAGCAAACGCCACTGTCCGCCCGGAAGATATTGAAGCAAGCCGGACGCTCCTGAGAGAGGCGGATGTTATTCTTGTGCAGCTCGAAATCCCGGCGCCGGCTGTGGAAAAATTGCTGTACACCGCAGAAGAGGAGCAAACACCGGTTATTCTGAATCCGGCGCCGATGCAGCCGCTTCCCCCTGAATGCTGGAACAAAGCCGCCTACCTGACGCCGAACGAGCAGGAATTTGTCCAACTGCAAGAGGCGTATCCGGCCATTGTTGAACGCCGGGAGAATATTGTGGTGACAAAGGGAGCGGCTGGAGCGCTGATCACGCGCAAAGACGGCAGTGAAGCTGTAATCCCTGTGCGTGCGGCAGACGTGCGGGATACTACAGGAGCAGGTGATACGTTTAACGGAGCGTTTGCGACAGCCGTAGCAGAAGGCATGACCCTTGAGGATGCCTGCCGGTTTGCTAATGCCGCCTCGGCCCTTTCCGTCGAGAAGGAAGGAGCCCAGACCGGCATGCCGGAACGCTTACAGGTTGAAGACCGGGACCTTTAACACGTATAAAGAAGTGGATGTAGAATAACTGGCAAAATGTGATACAATAACATTTGACAATCCCGCTTAAGCGTAAGCGGTTATTCACGCGTATAATTAAAGTACGAAAATACATAAACTAAAGGTTGGGAAAACGTATGAAGCTAACAGTAGTAGGCACCGGCTATGTCGGCCTTGTATCAGGAACAAGCTTTGCAGAGCTTGGCAATGACGTGATCTGTGTGGATAAGATCCCGGAGAAAGTAGACCGGCTGAACAATGGGGAAATCCCGATTTATGAACCAGGGTTAAAGGAATTAGTGGACGCAAACCGCGCTGCCGGGCGGCTGCAGTTTACGACAGAACTGCAGCCCGCCGTCCGGGCTTCGGACATTGTAATCATTGCGGTGGGTACACCGGAATCGGAAACAGGGGCTGCCAACATGTCCTACGTGTACGGAGTGGCGGATGAAATTGGCGAAGCGGTAAATGATGACAAGTTCCGCGTGGTCGTGAACAAATCAACGGTGCCGGTGGGGACGGCGGACCGTGTGCGCTCGCTGATTGCCGACAAAAATCCGGATGCTAAGATCGAAGTGTGCTCCGTGCCGGAATTCCTCCGGGAAGGTTCGGCTGTGAAGGATACGTTCAATCCCGACCGTGTCATTATCGGTACGAACTCGGATAAGGCAGCGGAGATTCTAACAGAGCTGCATCAGCCGCTTACAGACAATATTGTTGTCACGGATCCGCGCAGCTCCGAGATGATTAAATACTCCTCCAACGCCTTTCTTGCGACGAAAATTTCCTTTGTGAACGAAGTGGCTAACATCTGCGATTACTACGGGGCAGATATTAACGCGGTTACCCGCGGGATGGGGATGGACAACCGGATTGGGCCGAAGTTCTTGAATGCAGGGATCGGCTACGGGGGCTCCTGCTTCCCGAAGGATGTTAAAGCGATCAAGCACCTGGCGGAGGTTAAAGGTTACTACCCACAGCTGCTGCAGGCGGTAAACGACGTGAATGAAAAGCAGAGCCTTCGTATGGTGGACCACCTGAACGTGATTTTTAATGAGGACATCCGCAATATTACGGTGGCGCTTCTCGGCCTGGCCTTCAAGCCGAATACCGACGACATGCGGGAGGCACCGTCCCTGAAAATCATCCGCTCGCTCCAGGAGTACGGCGTGAAAGTGCGTGCCTTTGACCCGGTAGCTGAAGACAACGCCAGGCAGCTCCTCGAGGGAGACGTCTACTATGCGGAAAACGCCCTGGATGCATGCGAGGGTGCAGATGCAGCCATGCTTGTCACGGAGTGGGAAGAGTGCCTGCAGGTGACCCCGGAAAAGTTAAAAAGCATTATGAAAAAGCCGGTAATGATTGATGGCAGAAACGCATTTAAAGCAAAGGAATTTAAAGAAGCCGGATTTATTTATCACGGCATCGGCCGGAAATAATAGAAAGAAGCCCGGAAGGAGATCGAACTCCTTCCGGGCTTCTTTTACCTCTGAAAAAGCAAGTGTTTACGGCGCGGTTTCCCCGTAGGTTTCTTCCTCTACAGCGGGTGCCTCATTGTACATCTGCGTGCCGGGGAGGGCCAGTGGCTCCCTGGATGCCGGTAAATCGAGCTGGTTACGCAGGTTGTTGGATATTTCGAGCGTTGCTTCCGAATTTAACTGGTAGTAATAAACCCCGTTAATCGTCGTGTCTGAGCCCTCCAGCTGGGTGGAGTCAATCTCGTTTAATGAGTCGGCGTACTGCTGCAAAGCGATCATGTTGCCGAACGTCAGGTTGGTGCTGACATTTTCGCTGACGCTGTCAAATACGTCATTATAATTATCGATGGATTCGATAGAGCCGGCCTTGCTGATCAGGCTTTCGAGCACCTCCTGCTGACGTTCACCGCGCCCAAGATCTCCGCGTGGGTCCTGTTTTCGCATCCGCACGTATTTCAGCGCTTCTTCGCCGTTCAGCGTCGCCGGTCCTTCTTCAAACGTCGTGCCTTCCTCCGTAAAATCAAATGGCACATTCACATCCACGCCGTTGAGATCGTTAATAATGTCGGTGAAAGCCGCAAAGTCTGATTTTACGTAATAGTCAACCGGGATGTTCAGCGTATCTTCAACGGTCTTAACCGCTAAATCGGTACCGCCGTAAGCGTGGGCGTGGGCAATTTTGTCTTCACCGTGGCCTTCAATGTTTACAAGCGAGTCTCTCGGAATGCTTACGAGCTTTACTTTCTTGGAATCCTTGTTGAAGGTACCGACAACCATTGCATCGGAGCGGCCTGACATCGATCCTTCTTCACGGTCATCCACCCCGAGAAATAATACCGAGAAGCTGTCCTCCGCCGGATCAACGGCCTGGTCCCGCAGATTCGATTTTTCCCCGCGTTGTAGCTCTTCTTCTGTGTCTGCGGATACGCTGTTCAGCTGCTGGAGAAAGTAGGCGGAGGCGCCTCCGGCAAGCAGAAGAAAAAGCAGTGCAACTACAGCCGCCGTTTTCCAGACGAGGGCTTTCTTTCTTCTTTTACGGAGGTTTCTCCGTTGGGATGTTGAGCTTGGCATGTCAGCACTTCTCCTTTAAATTGTATAATGGCCGGGGCATATGAACTAGCAAGAGCGCCTGCAGAGGCGCTGTTAGAGAAAAAGCAGTTATGCATTCGAAAAAAGATTGTATTCTTTTATTGTAGCTGAGGCAGCGACAATAGTAAATAAAATATATACCGAAGCGAAAGGTGTTCCGCTCCTGGGAGCGGGTTTTATTACCCGGGAAATAAAAAAGTGCTAGGACAATTCATCCGTTTCCACGAAGGCCTGTCTTCCTGCTTCTATACCGGCCTGGCCGCTGCTGATATTTATAAGCCACTCCCGGCATGCTTCCTGTTCTTCCACAGGGGCGTAAAGATGAAGCTTTACCTGCTCCTCGTAGTCAACGGTGTCAAGAATATAGGAAGAATTGCGGGCTTCGTATTCCAATTTGCCGAGCAGGGTGTAATCGGCAGTCACTACGAGCTCCTGCATCAGGGTGCGCCGTACGATGCCCACGTGATTCAGCGCTTCAGAAACCGAGGAACCATATGCCCGGATCAGGCCGCCGGCGCCGAGCTTTATCCCGCCGAAATAGCGGGTAACCACAACCACGGTATCCTTCAGCTCCCGTTTTTTCAATACTTCAAGCATCGGTACGCCGGCGGTGCCGTTCGGCTCCCCGTCATCATTTGCTTTTTGAATATGGTCCTGTTCGCCAATTACATACGCTGAACAGTTGTGGGCGGCATTCCAATGCTCTTTTTTAATTCCTTCAATGAACGAATGCGCGGTTACTTCGTCTGCTGCACGGGTAATATGAGTAATAAAACGTGATTTATTTATGGTAAATTCATGCTGGCCGCTTTGTTTAATGGTACGATATGAAGTAAGCATACGGTAACATTCCTCCTAGGTAATGTCATTACCGTATAACAGGATTGTAACAGTTGCAACATTTTGGCTAGTATATACCAGGAAATGAGCGAAAATGAATCAAAATGCCAGTTGAATATGTAAATTTATGATTTTTCATTACATAGCGGAATAGGTCCAAAAGAATATGCTAAACTATTCATGAACCGTTCTATGCGGTATTGAAAATTCGCAGGCAAGTATAGAGGGTGATGGTAGCCTTGCGAAACCCAGCAGATTTAGATCAAATTATTGAGCAAATGCTCCAGACAGTAGAGAAAAGTAAAGAAGAAATCTTTGAAATCAGCGAAACCTCCAGAAAAGAACTTCATGCACTCCAGGAAGAATTAAAAGAGATACAGGAACACATTTCTGATACGATTGAACGCTCCGATCAATTGGAGGTTGAAGCGAGAGTCGCAAGAAATCAGTTAGCAGAGGTAAGCAAACGGTTCCGCCAGTTCAGTGATGAAGAAGTGCAGAAGGTGTATGAAAAAGCCAATGAGGCGCAGGTAAACCTGGCTGTGGTCCGCCAGGAGGAAAAACGCCTCCGTGACCGCAGGGACAATATCGAACGCCGCCTGATTCAACTGGATGAAACCATTGAACGGGCTGAAACGCTTGTATCCCAGGTTGGCATTGTTTACAATTTTCTCGCTGGCGACCTGCAGGACGTCGGGGAGTTTGTCGAAAACGCCCGGGAAAAGCACGAGTTCGGCCTTCAGATTATCGAAGCGCAGGAGGATGAGCGCAAGCGGGTAGCGCGTGAAATTCATGACGGCCCGGCGCAGACGCTCGCACACGTTTTGCTCCGCTCGGAGCTTGTCGAGAAAATCTCCCGTGAAAAAAGCGCGGAGGAAGCCATCCAGGAATTCCGGGAGCTCCGCGTCCTGATCCGTTCAAGTCTTGGGGAGGTCCGCAGGATCATTTACGACCTGCGTCCGATGGCGATTGATGACCTTGGCCTTGTGCCGACGCTGCAGAAATATCTGCGCCACCTTGAGGATAATACAGGCATGACGACAGAGTTTACGGCGAAGGGAAAAGAAGCAAGGGTCGCCCCGAACCTTGAGATCGGGCTGTTCCGCATTGTACAGGAAGCAGCCCAGAACGCTTATAAGCACGCAGAGCCGGATCTGCTCCGGGTGCAGCTCGAACAAAGGCCGACGAGCATTACGATCTTGATTAAAGACGATGGCAAAGGATTCGATGTGGATAAAGCCCGGGACAAGTCGTTTGGCCTGCTCGGTATGCGAGAACGTGTGAACGCGCTGGGCGGGGAGCTGACGATTGATTCCGTCATAGGCCAGGGCACGCGGGTGAAGGTGTTTGTCCCGCTTCATTAAAAGCTAAAGCACCAGTATATAAATTAAAGATAAGTGAAGAGAAGAAAGGATGAGAACGTATGCAAGAACGTATCGATGAAAAAATCAAACTGTTGTTGATTGATGACCATCAGCTTTTCCGTGAAGGCGTCAAACGCATTCTGGATATGGAAGAAAACTTCGAAATTGTCGCAGAAGGCAGCGACGGAGAAGAAGCGTTTGCGCTTGTGGAAGATTATCATCCTGACGTTGTGCTGATGGATATCAATATGCCAGGCGTCAACGGCGTCGAGGCAACCAAGACGCTGATCGAGCGCCACCCGGATCTGAAGGTGCTTATCCTGAGCATTCACGATGATGAATCATACGTGACCCATGTGCTGAAAACAGGCGCTTCCGGCTATCTGCTGAAGGAAATGGACGCTGATGCCCTGATCGAAGCTGTGAAGGTGGTCGGCTCCGGCGGCGCGTACATTCATCCGAAGGTGACGCAGAACCTGATTAACGAATACCGCCGGCTCGCTCATGAAGGCGACGATCACGGCGTGGATGACACCGAAATCGGCTACAAAGAGGTGGAGTACCGCAAGCCGCTTCATATCCTGACGCGCCGGGAGTGCGAGGTGCTTCAGCTGATGACAGATGGCTACAGCAACCGGATGATCGGCGAATCACTCTATATTAGTGAGAAGACGGTGAAAAACCACGTCAGTAACATTCTGCAGAAAATGAACGTGAACGACCGGACCCAGGCAGTTGTGGAATCCATTAAAAAGGGCTGGGTGAAAGTCCGCTAAACGAGCAAGAGCTGCCGGTGTCATATCGGCAGCTTTTTTGCGCTTTGGCATTGACTTCCGTCGGGAAGTCCGTAAAATGAAATCGAACTCATACACAACCCGTATTTATAGAAAGCACGAAAGGAGAGGGCCTGCTTGCCAAATATCGCCGTAGTTACCGACAGCACATCATACTTGGACCGGGAAGAGCTCAAGCAGTGGAACATTCATGAAATTCCGCTCAATGTGGTGGTGAATGAAGAAACGATGCCGGAGACTGACTGGGACGTTGCCACGTATTTTCAGACGATGAGACATTCAGAAACGCTGCCGACCACGTCGCAGCCGTCGCCGGGAAAGATGGAGGACCTGTACCAGGAAATTGCCCGGGAGGCCGATGAAATTATTTCGATTCATTTAAGCAGCGGCATCAGCGGGACGCACCAGACAGCTGTCGCCGTCGCTGATGACATTAAGGATACGGTCCGCGTGCACTGCTATGATTCGGAAATCAGCTGCCGGGCGCAGGGCTATTTTGTATTAACCGCTGCCCGGATGGCCTCGGAAGGACATGATATAGCGGCCATTATCGCCGAGCTCGATAAAATCAAAGAAACGATGCGGGCGTACTTTATCGTTGAAGACCTGCGCCATCTGCAGCGGGGCGGACGCCTGAGCGGGGCGCAGGCACTCGTCGGCAGCATGCTGCGTATTAAGCCGGTGCTCGAATTTACTGATAAGCAGATTGTGCCATATGAAAAAGTGCGCACCTCTAAAAAAGCACTCGCCCGCATTCAGTCGATTTTTTTGGAGGAGGCTGCCAAAGGACCACTCCAAGCAAGCGTCCTTCATGCTAATGCTGAAGAGGCCGGGGAAGCATTCCGCCGCCAGCTGCAGGAAGCCTCGCCGGAGTCCCGGGTCTCTCTCGACCATTTCGGACCGGTGATCGGCACCCACCTCGGCGAAAACGCCATCGGGCTTACCTGGTACCGTCCCGAAATCCTCTCCAAGTAATTCCGGCGGCCGTCTGGCCGTCTCCTCTTTTTACACCCTCCGACGAAAGGAACCACCCTCCCATGAATAAACTATCTTCTTTGTTTACCGGCAGCAAACGACCGGCATCTCCTTTTCACTCCCTCTCCTCTGTTTCTGAATTTCCCGATATCCCCTTGCCAGATTACGAACAAATGCAGGCCCACTGCAGCGGCCGGGCGCTTCTCGCCCAGGAACTGCCATATGAGCAAAAAATAATCGATACCTACGTGCGGGCAGGAATGCTGCAAAAGGTGCCTGCCATTACGCAGCAGGACTCTTTTTGGCGATGCCAGCGATGCAGCAACCAGGACCCCGGCTTGTTCGGCGCCCACACATGCGCATGCGGAAGCGAGCGGTGCTTCTACTGCCGGGAGTGTCTGGAAATGGGCCGGGGGTCAGCCTGCACGCCGCTCTATTACTGGACCGGACCGGAAGCTTTCCGTGCAGCTGCCGAGCCGCTGGCATGGGCTGGCCGGCTCTCTCCCGGGCAGGCACGTGCCTCCAGCGCCGCCGCTGAAGCCGGCAGACAAAAGCGTGAGATATACATCTGGGCCGTGTGCGGCGCGGGTAAAACCGAGATGATGTTTCAGGCCGTGGCTGAGGCGATCGCACGCGGGGAACGTGTGCTGTGGGCTACCCCGCGGACAGATGTAGTAAGAGAGCTGTACCCGCGTCTTGCCGGCGTATTTCCCGGGGTGCCTGCAGCGGCCTGGTATGCCGGCAGTCCCGAAGCGCTGCCGGGAGCGAGCCTGGTGCTCGCAACGGCACATCAGGCACGGCGGTTTAAGAGTGCTTTTGATGTGGCGGTGATTGACGAGGTGGACGCGTTTCCGTACGTGTTTGACCCGGGCCTCCAGCAGGCCGTGCGCGAAGCGTGCCGTCCGGAGGCCGCGGTTGTATATTTAAGTGCTACTCCCGGACAAGACGAACAGCGCCGGATGAAAAGCGGGGCACTTGCATATGTGCGGGTGCCGCGCCGGTTTCACGGCCACCCGCTCCCAGTGCCAAAGTGCCGGTGGGCCGGAAACTGGAGCCTGCAGCTCTCCCGCAGGCGCCTGCCGAACGCCCTGCTCCACTGGTGCCGGTCGCGGAATGCGGTCCATCCGCTGTTTGTGTTCATTCCATCCGTCGCGGTCATTCAACCGGCGGTGGAAGCGCTCCGGTCAGAAGGGTTTCGCTGTGAGGGCGTGCACGCCGGGGACGAAGAGCGGGAGGAAAAGATTACTGCATTCCGGAACGGAAGCCTTGATATACTCGTGACCACTACTATATTGGAGCGAGGCGTCACAATTCCGAAAGCGGATGTTGCGGTGCTTGGCGCGGATGACGCTGTCTTTACCGAAAGCGCCCTCGTACAGATTGCCGGAAGAGCCGGGCGGAACCCGGAGCGGCCGGAGGGTGATGTGATTTTCTTTCACTACGGGCGCACCAAGGCGATGCAGCAGACGATCCGCCATATCGAAACGATGAACCGGGAGGAGGCGCCCTATGACCACTGACGGAGCTCTGTTGTCGTTTGCGCGCGGCCGCTGTCTTTCCTGCCGGGAGCAGCTGCAGACGTCGTGGACATACAATAATCTGTTTACGTGGAAGAAGAGCCTGCTGTGCGACAATTGTACAGAGCAGCTCCCTGCTATTACCGGAGCGGCGTGCCCGGAATGCTGGGCACCAGGGCACCCAGAAGTGTGCCCCGACTGTCTGCGGTGGCGCCGGCAGAACAGCGCCGGCCGCTGGGTGAAAAATGTCTCGCTGTTTCACTACGATAGTTGGATGCAGGCGTGGACGACCCGCTGGAAATTCCGCGGCGATGCGGTGATGGCGGCGGCGTTTTATCACGATCTCCGCCATGCCTACCGGAAGCACTTTCACGGCTTCGTGCCGGTACCTATTCCGCTGACGCCGGAACGGACGTTAGAGCGACGGTTTAACCAGGCGGAAGTGCTCGCCGCCGGCCTTAACATTCCGTACGTTTCCGCCCTCGAACGTGCTACAGAGGCTGCCGGCAAGCAAAGCAAGCAGACGAAACGGGAACGCCTGCAATCCGTGCGCGGCTTTACTGTTTCCCTTCCGGAAATCGTTTCCGGGCGAAACGTTCTGATTATTGACGACATTTATACGACCGGGGCGACGGTTCGCGAAGCAGCAGGAGTGCTTGAGGCAGCGGGTGCTGCGTCCGCGGCTTCGCTTACATTGATTCGTGCTTAAACTCCGGACAGGCTGTGCCGATATAAAAAGCAACACTGAATCAAAGGAGAAACGAACTATGGGCGAATTAAAAAACTGTCCGTCATGCGGCAATTTGTTTGTGCATGCGCTCCGGGCCGTCTGTCCGGAATGCCACCGGGTGGAAGAGGAGCGGTTTCAGAAGGTTTATACGCACGTGAGGAAAAGCAAACACCGCCAGTCGACCATTCTGGAGGTCACGGAAGCTACCGGGGTCAGCGAGGAGGACATTTTCCGCTATATACGCGAAGGGCGCCTGAACCTTGCGCATCTGCCGAACTTCAGCTACCCGTGCGAAGGCTGCGGGGAGCCGATTCGCGAGCTCCGGCTGTGCCGCGCTTGTTCCGGCCGTATTTCTTCGGGGCTCGAGGAGGAAGCGAAGCAGAAGCAGTGGGAAGCCAGACAAATTAAAGATACGCGGGCGACGTACCGGGCGCGGGAATAAGGAATGAGTCAAAAAGCATGTATGTATGTTAAAATTTAAGTCTTAAGTACCAAGGAAAGCGACGCTGCCCTGGCCGATATAAAGAGTAACAAATCAGCCGGAGCAGAACGTCCGGATGGGAGGGACTTAACAGATGAAAATTCATTCCGCGCATTCCGCTAATGCCATATACCGTAATCAGAACACCCAGCAGCAGAAGCCGCCGCAGGGTGAGCAGACAGGGAAAAAAGACTCCGTCGAAATTTCAGCCGCAGCCAAACAGCTGCAGCAGTCGGAATCTATCGACCCGGCCCGCAGGGAGAAAGTCGACCAGCTGAAAGCCCAGATTGAAAACGGCACGTACGAAGTGCGGCCGGAAGAGACCGCAAAGAAAATGCAGAACTACTGGAACAATCAGTAACAGGCCGTCTTCCGGCCTGTTGATACATATACATAAAGGAGCGACCGCATGAGCGTACAGATAGTGGTAGAACAGCTTGGCGCACTGATCGAAGAGCACCGGGTGCTGCTTGGCATATCCGAACAGAAAACGCAGATGCTGAAAAATAACAGTGCAGAAGCCCTGCAGCAGAACGTCCGCGACGAACGCCGGCAGGTGCAGCGTATTACACGGATCGAGCGGGAACGCCACCAGCAGGCTGCAGCACTTGCAGGGGCCAGCGCGGAGGACACTGTATCCATCGATGCGTTAAAGCCGCTTGCCTCCGAAGCAGAGCGAGTGCAGCTCGAGGAGGGGCAGTACGAGCTGATTCAGGTGATGACTGCTCTACAGCACCAGGAGGAGCTGAACCGGGCGATGCTTGAGGACGCGATGAAATACACGCAGGTGATGCTCAGTGCCATGCAGCCGCAGGAGTCGGCACAGTACGGCCGTCAGGGGCAGATGCCGCAGCGGGCGAAGAGGGAATACTCGGTCTTTGATTCACGGGCTTAAGCAGGAGGTACACAGAAACGAGGAGGAAAATGCATGACTTCGACATTCATGGGGCTTGAAACAGCGAAACGGGCGCTCACTGCCCAGCAGCACGCGCTGCAGACGACAGGACATAACATTGCCAATGCCAATACGCCGGGGTTCACACGGCAGCGGGTCGACCTGCAGCAGAGTGATGCTTTTTCGAAAGCCGGCATGAACCAGCCAAGCACGCCAGGCCAGATGGGCACCGGGGTGGACTCCAACACAGTCGCTCGTATCCGCGACCAGTACCTCGACGTGCAGTACCGGAGTGAAAACGCCAAGCTCGGCTACTGGGAAACGAAAAGTGAAAACCTCTCCCGCATGGAGGACCTGATGAACGAGC
This sequence comes from Marinococcus halophilus, assembly GCF_002265875.1. Lineage (GTDB taxonomy): Bacteria > Bacillota > Bacilli > Bacillales > Marinococcaceae > Marinococcus > Marinococcus halophilus. Next base: position 85,432 of record NZ_NPFA01000010.1, on the reverse strand, counting down.
CGACCGAAGAGGGCGTCGCCAATGCGATGGATGAATTCTGGAAATCGCTGCAGGACCTGGCGGCGAATCCGGAAGACTCCGGGGCGCGTTCGGTCGTGCGTCAGCGCGGGGAAGCAATGGTTGACACCTTTTCCTACATATCCAATTCTCTGCAGGCGAATAAAACCGACCTTGATGCCCAGATTGATAACGAAACCGTCCAGTTCAACTCGCTGCTCAGCCAGATTAACAGCTTAAACGAACAGATCGCGGGCGTCGAGCCGCACGGCAAGGTGCCAAACGACCTGTACGATGAACGCGACCGGCTGATTGACGAGCTGTCGTCTATGGCGACGGTGGAAGTAAAGCGCAATCCGAGCGGTGGAAAGGCGAACAGTAACGCTGAAGGCACGGTCGATATTTTCATGACGAGCAATACCGGCGAGCGGCTTCAGAAGCTGGTGGATGGCAACGCCCTTGCGTACCAGGAAGTGAGCGTGGAAAAATCCGCCGGCCGAAACGGGCACGTGGAAACGGCGAGCTTTGAATGGGCGAACGGTAAAGCGGGCACAAACGTCCCCAATCCTTCTGCCAGCGCCAACGTATTTATGGAGTCGAGCGGCAGCATGCAGGGACTGCATGAGGCCTACGGCTACATGAACGAAGCTTCCGGAGAAGTCGAAGGCCTGTACCCGGATATGCTAGGTAACATCGACACGATGGTGACGACCTTTGCGAACGCGCTCAATGCAACCCACCGGGAGGGGTGGACGATGAACGATGTCGAAGCGGGCACAAAGGGTGCCGGCATTGACTTTTTCAGCTTTGACCCGGCGGTACTTGCCTCCAAGGGTGCTGCTAGTGCGCTGCGCGTAAGCGGGGACATCAAAGCCGATTTAAACAATATTGCCGCAGCTTCAGCATCAGAAAACGGCACCGGCTATGCCGGCAACGGCTCCAACGCGCTGAACCTCGCTAACGTGAAGGATGCCAGCCTGAACTTCGGGGAAGGAACCGAAAACTCGACGAGCGTGCAGCGGTTCTACCAGGGCGTGATCGGCCAGATGGCGGTCGATGCAAGCGAAGCAAACCAGAAAACAAATATTACCCAGTCCCTGACCTCCAGCGCCGACGAGCGCCGCATGTCGGTGAGCGGGGTAAGCATGGATGAGGAAATGGCCAACATGATTCAGTTTCAGCACGCCTACAACGCGGCGTCCCGGAGCGTAACGACGTTTGACGAAATGCTCGACCGCATCATCAATAACATGGGTCTGGTCGGCCGTTAAAAAAAGGAGGAAAATGATATGCGAGTCACCCAGCAGATGATGACCCAGCGCTCCACCGGCCACATCAGCCAGAGCTATGATCAGATGATGAACCTGCAGGATCAGCTGTCTACCGGCAAAAAGATTACCCGGGCCTCCCAGGACCCGGTCGTTGCGATGAACGGGATGCGCTACCGCTCCCAGGTCGGAGAGGTAGAGCAGTTTGAACGGAACGTCGGCGAAGCGCACAACTGGCTCGACTCCAGCGATGCCGCTCTCGGGGAAGCAACCCAGGTGATGCAGCGGGTGCGTGAGCTTGTCACCCAGGCGTCGAACGACACGTACGAAGGCGAACAGCGCGGCAACATTGCCAAGGAAATCAAGGAACTGAAGGAACAGCTGATCAGCTCGGCCAATACGAAGGTTGGCGACAAGTATATTTTTAACGGCTCCAACACGACCAAACCGCCAATTGACACTAATGCGACCGAAAACGGCGTAAAGGCGGACAGCTTCACCGGCCACGGCGATGCGGTGGAAATGGAGCTCATGAAGGGCATTAAAATCGGCGTCAGCTCCGCCCCGGGTGCAGTGTTTAACGAGCAGCTGTTTAATGAACTCGAACAGCTGCAGGCGGACCTGGAAAACCCTGATACGACCGGGCAAGATCTGCAGAAATACCTGGGCACGCTTGATACGCAGATGAACAGTATTGTAAATGAGCGGGCCGAGCTCGGTGCGCGCTCCAACCGGATTGAGATGATTGAAAGCCGGCTTGCCGATCAAAAGGTCATTTCCAACAAAATTATGTCCAACAATGAAAACGCCGATCTCGAAGAAGTGATTACGAACTTAGTGAACCAGCAAACCGTGCACCAGGCGGCACTCGCCTCGGCCGGACGGATCATGCAGACGACGCTGCTTGATTTTCTAAGGTAAAGAATTTATAAAATGTGGGAAAATCTGTTTTATTATGAAGTGCGATTCAGTATACTTGAATTTGTGACTATCATCTGTTTCGCATGAGTATTCAAATTAGAAGGGGGCCAAGGTGTGGAAATCGAAACGAAGCATTTAGGTGCTGTCACAATCGAAGAAAAAGATATTACCCGTTTTCCGCAGGGCATACCGGCGTTTGAAGACGAACGCGACTTCGTGTTTCTTCCGTTTGACGACAGTGGAAGCCTGTTTATCATGCAGTCGGTCCAGCATGCGCACATTGCGTTTATTACGGCCGATCCGTTTGTGTTTTTCCCGGATTATGAGCTTGAAGTGCCGGACGCTGTGACGGAGCAGCTGCACATCGAAAATCCGGAGCAGGTACTTGTGTACGTCACGCTGACGCTTGCGAACACGCTTGAAGAAAGCACGGCGAACCTGCAGGCACCGCTGATTATCAATGTCGAACAGAAACTCGGCAAGCAGTGGCCAATGGCCAAGTCGCCGTATGAAACGAAGCACCTGCTGTTTCAACGGGCGCAGAAAGAAGGCACAGGATCATGTTAGTACTCACACGAAAGAAAAAAGAATCGATTCGTGTCGGGGATGATATCGCGATCACTGTACTCGGAATTGAAGGGGACCAGGTGAAGCTTGGTATCGATGCCCCGGAGCATATTGATATACACCGCCAGGAAGTATACGTTTCTATTCAACAGGAAAACCGACAGTCACTCGCGGGCGATATTACCCTTTTGCAGAAATTATCGGAAAATATGAAAAAATAATAAATGGCTATTCATTCACTACATACAACTTACGGACTAATAAAAATACTAAAAAATATGGAAATGTATCTAAAAAATGTACAATAAGGAAAAATTATAGTTCTTTATTCATATTTATGATATAATTAATTTACRATAAGTGGAAAATGCCTAGGGTCATAGGGCTTCTTGTCGGAACCGATGAAGAAAAGGTAGAATTTGTATACGGCCGTTCGAGTTCAGGGGATTGGTTGTCCTGCTGCAGTTTACAGAGAGAAATTAACAGACAAAAACGCAGAGGGCATGCTTGGGGAAAGTGTGTTCAACAATAAAAAACATCACTTTCGGTGAGGTCTCAGGAGGAATACATAATGGCCAAGACTTACAGTCGCAACATCCCGGGAAGCAGGGTGCYGATTTTATTTATCGACCTGCAGGGATCAGAAGTACTGCCGCAGGCAGCAGAATCAATGGGGAAGCTGGCTGTGCGTACGAATGGGGAAGAGTGGACCACGCTCATGCAGCGCGGTTTGCAGAAAGATACGCTGTATTATACAGCGTGCAGTGATTTGGATGCGTTTGTGCGTCTTCAGGAAGCAAAACGGGCCGGATCTGCGTGCAGGATTGGTGTGAACCTGCCGGAGCGGCTCAGGCACCTGGTGGATGAGTTCATCTGCCAAGAAGTGACTATGCTTCTGGCCGCCGAGCGCGACGAAGACGACTGGCGCAAGCATTTTATGCGCGCTACGCAGTTTCAGACGTACATCGACCCGGTATTTCAGCCGCAGGTCGTCGAACGGTACCGCCGCATGAATCAGCTACAGGAAGAACCACCCGAGCAGCAGCTCGAACTCGACGTGCATAAAGCACGCGGTACGCTGTCCGAAGCAGAAATCCGGATTTTGGAAAAAATTCTCGAAGGCAAAAGCAACCGCAAAATTGCCGAGGAATGCTTTCTGGCCGTCGCCACCGTCAACAACCACGTCAGCCACCTGACGAAAAAGATGCAGGCCAATGACCGCACGCACACCATCAAGCGCGCGATCGAAGAAAACTGGGTCGAGTTTATAACGTGATAGAAAAGCGTAGGTCCGCCGTTCAGGAGTCTCGTACGGCTGACCACGCCCTGCAAAGGAAGTTCGACTAACCTCGCCACGTCCTGTGGCAACGTCGAACTGACCCACATCCTGTGAGCCTAAGGCAGGGCAAGGTCAACGGAATGAGCGACTGCGGACCGAAGCTGGACATCATGAAAAGCGGTGAGCGTTCGTTCACCACCCGGGACGGCTCGCGGCTTTCGGTCGGCTTGTGACGAAGTCGCAAACGATCCGAAACAGCGAATGGACCCGGGTGGTAACGCTCGTAGCTAGACAGCGAGAAAAGCGAAACCACCCTTGTTGTAAGGAAGTTCGATGAAAGACGTCACTATCGTGACACCATCGAACTGACCTGCTTCGCAGGCCTCAGACGGCTGGCGTAAACCTGGCTGGAAGCGTCGACAGACGGTGAAGCCAGGGTGCAGCCAATAGACTGGACGGCTGGGTGGCGGAGCTGGACAGCGAAAGACGAATTTATCTTAGCGAAAGTAAGCTCGGTAAAGCTCATTACTTTTTGGGAACTATCGAGCTTACTATGTTTGAAAGTCTCTAAATTCAAGAATCAAAAAATGCCATGCTCTATCATTCAGCACGGCATTAATTTTAGTATTATTAGCGAACATGCTGACGCAGCCTTTGAAACTACTTCTTAGAATTATAGCATAGTAGCTAAACAGCAATGTCGCTGAACTTTTTAGGCATTATACTTTTCTAACCAAGCATAAACAGAGCGGGAGCCCTTGTACTCCGTGCTCTGTTTTTTTGCTTTTTAGGCGGTAAACATGCTCTGGCAGTGACCGGTACGGAACAACTGCTGCTGGATCATAAAAGTACTCGCTTTTGTTGGAAGCGACGCACCGTCTGTGAATTGGATCATCGTTCCATCAGCGGAAGTGACAAACTGGCCAGGCTGCACATGGTTATAAAAAATCCAGATGTTTTCCGGATCGCGTAGCGACGAAATTGGAAACGCATAAATGCCTTCCGACGGGTTCACCGGTACCGGCAGCTTCTTGCGGATATGTAAGTAATGCTTTACCGCTTCGCTTCGACCCTCAAAAGAAGATCCTCCCCGTAGGCACCCTCTTTTAATAATAGCGGTCGGGGTACATGAAGCCGGAATGCGTGCTCCGTCCTTTTCCCATATAATACTTTTCGCCTCTCCTTCAAAATTCGGTACGATAGCCATCGTGTTTTCATTTACTTCGTACTCATCCAATACTCTGTTGTTATACATAAAATATTTCCCCTATCTGATAGTCTCCACACCGTTCTTTTCTGTAAATAAGTATACGAATGCTATGTGAAAATAACTAGTACTTTTTGCATAATATAACTAAAAGAATATTTTTAAGAGAATTACAAAAAATACTAAATACATAAACCGAGCAGCCGATATAAAGAGTGTAAGCAGGAAATGCTAAAACGCAACGTACGGGCGTTAAAGCAAATTCTGTGATATAGGCTTACCACAAGGACGTGGAAAGCACTTACACACTCAGGGAGGAATTTTACGATGATTATCAACCACAACCTCGGTGCCATGAACGCACAGCGTCAAATGAGCACCAATCAGAACAACATGAGCAACTCAATGGAGAAACTTTCTTCCGGTCTTCGTATTAACCGTGCCGGTGATGATGCAGCTGGTCTTGCAATCAGTGAAAAAATGCGTGGGCAGATTCGAGGGCTCGAGCAAGCAGATCGTAACGCTCAGGATGGCGTATCGATGATTCAAACAGCTGAAGGGGCGTTAAACGAAACGCACAGCATTTTACAGCGTATGCGTGAATTGGCCGTTCAATCATCGAACGATACCAACACCAACGACGATCGTAAAGAAATACAAAAAGAAGTAGAACAATTAAAATCAGAAATCAATAGGATATCAGATGACACTGAATTTAACACGCAAAAACTATTGAATGGCAGTCTGGGAGCTGTTGGTTCTTCCAGTGATTCAGCCGTTATTCAAGTCGAAAGTGCTTCGGGCTTGAAAGCTGGCGATTATGATGTTTCGGTTACGACAGAAGCTACTGTGAAAACAGCAGTTGATGGTACTGTAGGATTTGGCGAGGGAGGCACCCCTCCAGATCCTACTGGAAAAGATCTAAGTATTAATGGAGTGAGTATTGATTTCAGTGATTTATCAGCTAGCGCGAGTCAAAGCGATGTCATGAGTAAAATTAATGAGTACACTGACCAAACTGGAGTATTTGCTAGCGCTGGTACTGCCGCTGGTACGATTTCTTTATCTACAGAAGCCTATGGTTCAGACGCAAAACTTAGTCTAGGAGGTAGCGATTCATTAGAATTTGGTGGCGCAGTATCTGGTGGAGCTAATGCTGTGGTCGAAATTACTGATGAAGCTGGTGTGACTGAAGAATTAACTGGTTTGGGTCAAGATGTTTCTTATAGAGGCTCTCAGTTAACGGTTACTGAGGACGGCAATGGAAGCGGGGCAGCAACCATTACTGTAGCAGGTGGTGGAGCGACCTTACAGATTGGATCAAATAAAGATCAGCATATGCTTATCGATATCAATGAGATGAGTACAGCGACACTCGGCGATTCGAATGTTGGATTAGTTAAGGACATCAACCTAGAAAGTCAAACAGGTTCAGACGATGCTATTGCTACATTGGACGCTGCAATAAAAGAAGTCTCAGGTGAACGTTCTAAACTTGGTGCTTTTCAAAATCGTTTGGAGCACACCATCAATAATCTCGGAACATCGGCTGAAAATCTCCAATCTGCGGAATCTCGTATTCGTGACGTTGATATGGCTAAAGAAATGATGAACATGACTAAAAACAACATTCTTTCTCAAGCTTCGCAATCTATGCTTGCCCAAGCTAACCAACAGCCACAATCGGTTCTTCAGTTACTGCAGTAAAACTATTTCATCGTAGGGGTTCTAGTGTTAAGACTAGGACCTCTTTCTTTACATAATTGTATAATTTTCAGGTTTAATAACAAAACTATTTATATAGAAAACAGGGCTTTTATAGGAAAATATTTGAAAATCATGAAACAGAACCTAAATGTTATCGATACGATGGTGGAGGGTCTAGCCCATGTCCAAAAACAGCTTAATGAAAGAAACTACTCAGAAGCGGTTCAGCTTATGGAAGACATGATCATTGGCTTCACTGCAGTGAAGCGTGCAACCCGGGCAGTATTGAAAAATATCGAAAACACTGGGGGCGCGGAAAAGTGTTTCAATCATGTCCACGAGAATTTAAACTTAGTCGTTACTCATTTAGAAAACCACTCCTACACCAGACTGCAGGAAATTTTCCAATTCACCTTAATTCCCAACGTAAAAAAACTGCAGCGTGAGCTGGAACAGCTTTTCCAGCCTTACGTATTATCCTAAACACTACACTCCTGCGAATTTCTGCTAATACTATAAACAACTGAGGCAATCTTACACCACAAGACTATACATCCAGAGGTTCCGGTGCCCCGGGACCTTTTTATACTTTTTTGGAAAGGAGGTGATGGTATCGATGTCGGCAGTGTTTCGATCATAAGCAGTCAACTGCAGGCGCAGCAGCAGGCGAACATATCGCTCATGCGCCAGTCGATGGACACGGCGTCGAAGCAGAGCGCCGAGCTGCTCGATGACATGGCTGGCGGCAACCATGCCGGAACGATGCAGAGCGTGGTTTCCGGTAAAGGCCAGTCGATCGACGTAAAGGGATAGGGATCATCCCAGGAGGAGGTAGGCGGGAGATGGATGTTTCTATTCGATCAGCCGGAGGCAAGGGAGCTTCATCCAAGCGGGAAGCGGGCGTTATAGATGTTTCGAAAGTAACGTCGAACGAATTGGTGGCAGCTGAAACCAATTCTGCGCTTCACGTAACAAAGAAGGAAATGGAAAAATCAGTCGAAACGTTGAGTGCGATGCTTGACCCGCATTTAACACGGCTGAAGTTCAACGTGCACGAAGACACCGACCGGGTGTATGTGCAGGTGATTGACCGAGACACAGAGGAGGTCGTGCGGGAAATTCCGCCCGAGTCGCTTTTGGATTTTAACGCTTCGATCTTTCGCCAGGCCGGGCTGTTGGTAAATGAAAAAGGATAAATGGAATGCGTCTATCTGTAAAGGTAGGCGTTTTCTTTATATAAACTGATTTACTTAGTGAATGTGTAAAAGTTAAAGTAATTGATCTGCACATATATGGTTGAAAGTACTAATATTAGAAGTACCAATGTGACTTAATGAAGCAATCTTTTTTTATAAATTTTCATGGTAAAACTCCTACTTTAGTATTGTAATTTCCTGTAATTAAGTTTACTATTAAATAAGAATATAGTCCTAATATATTTGTATATTTTATATTTATAAATTTTTAAGGAGGAGAAATTATGGCTTTAGACAGAATTAGAAGAGTAGAGTCGAAGCGTGAAATGGAAAGCGTAACGGATGATTTTGTAACAATGGGATATGAAGTAATTTCTCGTGGAGAGTCGTCAATCAGAATGCGCCAGCATGGCGGCTGGGGTTCACTGGGCGGCCATTTGATTGTTGGTCTATTAACTGTCTGGTGGTCGTTTGGAATAGGGAATATAGTTTACGCGGTATATAAGCGGTATAGTGGAGAAAAGGTACTTCTTAAATTAGAAGAGCTAGATAAAGAAGCATAGAAGCTAGCCAAAAGTCCTTATTCTTTTAAATTGTTCAGAGTATTTTTAATTAAAATAAGAGGCAAGTCGCCTGCGCCTACCCCTCGGGATAAGCGCTTTTTTTATTCCTCCTCCCGATATTTCCGGAACTTCCGCACGGAACCAACACAAAGAAGCAGGGCAATAGCCGCCGCTACGCTTACCTTGCTTGCCATACTTGAAGGTTCGCCGGCAGAGAGGCTGTCGATACCAACCAGCATCGCAAACATCATGGCAAAATTGCCGATAATACTCGCAACCAGATTCCAATGCTCATCCACAAACACACGGGAATACATACAAATCTCCCTTCCGTACTTTTCCATTTGGCGTGTAGTTTTATACTAACATACAGAAAAAATATGCTACGATGACAGCAGTACCGAAAGGAGGTAGGCTGCATGAATACGAACGGAGTTCAGTCCGTCGACCGAGCCCTCTGGATTATCGATCTGCTCGCCGAAGCGCCGGAAGGGCTTGGCGTGACGGAGCTTTCGAACCGCCTGGACGTTGCCAAAAGCACAGTACACCGGCTGTTGGCTTCACTTCTGCAGAGGGGCTATGTGAAGCAGGGAAACGAACGCGATGTGTATACGCTCGGGTTCACATTCATGGAAATGGGGGAGCGGGTGGCGGAATCCATCGATGTGCGGAAAGCGGCGGGAGAAATCATTCATGATCTCGCGAAAGCCACCGCAAGCACAGTGCACCTCGTGCAGCTCGAAGGATCGCAGGTCGTCTACATCGATAAAGTGGAAACGTATGCGCGGCTGCGGCTGTTTTCGCGTGTCGGGCGCAAAGCACCGCTCTACTGCACCGGGGTAGGTAAAGCACTGCTGGCTTTTCAGCCCCTGCACGTGCAGGAAAAGCTGGTAGATGAGCAGGAGATGGTCCGGCATACTCCGCATACGATTACGTCTAAAGAAGCGATGATGAACGAGCTGGAAAGAATCGCGCAGGAAGGCGTGTCCTACGACCGGGAGGAGCACGAATTAGGCATTCAGTGTGTGGCGGCACCAATTTTTGATTTTCACCGGCGGGCGGTCGCGGCAATTAGTGTCACCATGCCTCATATGAACGCAGAGACAATCGACTGGGAAAAAACCGTACAGCAGGTGCAGCGGGCGGCGACAGCCATATCACGCGAGCTTGGCCATTAAAAGAACGCTTTCAATCTGCCGCGCGGTCTGCTACACTATAAGCGATATATCCCATATGGGGATTTTCTTTTTATTCATAATACGGAACATTGTTCCTTAATAAGGAACAAAAGGAGGCCGCAGGCTGATGAGTATTATTCAGACGATTGAACAGGAAAAAATAGTGCCGATTATCCGAAGCAGTGATAAAACGCAGTTGCAGCAGGTGATTGAATCCTTATACGCAGGCGGAGCACGGGTGCTCGAAGTGACGATGAACACGCCGGGAGCGCTCGCGGCGATTGAGTGGGCGAAGGCGACGCACAGTGATCTGCATATTGGCGCAGGAACGGTACTGGACGCTGAATCTGCGCGTACTGCCATTTTGTCCGGCGCAGAGTTTCTGCTTGCCCCGACGCTTGATGCCAAGACCATTGAAACCGGAAATCGTTATGGCGCGCCGGTCATTCCGGGTGTGCTCACGCCGACCGAAATTCTGCAGGCAACCGAGGCCGGAGCAGAAATGGTGAAAATTTTCCCAATCCGCGCACTCGGAGCCTCGTACTTAAAAGATGTCCAGGGTCCGCTTCCGCATGTGCGCGCAATGGCTGTGGGCGGGGTGTCGCTCGACAACATGCAGGAATACCTGCAGAGTGGCTGGCACGCGGTCGGCGTCGGCAGTCAGGTGGTCGATCCGAAGGCAATGGAACGCGGAGACATGAAGCAGCTCACTCGCAATATGGAACAGGCCCGCGCCATCCTCCGTGAAGGCGGTGGGTACCAATGAACGTCATCGTCATTGATGGGGGGACCACCAATACGCGTCTCCGGGTCGTGGACGCCGAGACGCTGGAGGTCAAAAAGCGCATCTCGCTCGATCAGGGCGTGCGCAACCAGGCGATGGAGCAGGACTTTTCACTGCTCGAGCGGCTGATTGATAATGAGCTAGATACGCTGGCTGCGCAGTTTACGTTCCGTGACGTGATCGGCTACGGCATGCTAACGGCGAACATCGGCATGCGTGAAGTCCCCCACGCGCCGTCGCCGCTTACGATGGAGGAGCTTGCTGCGCAAACGGTGCACGAGCGCTACAACGCCCGGCGCTGGCACTGGATCACGGGCATGAAAAACGGCGATGAGCCGGTTGACGTGATGCGCGGTGAAGAGGTTGAGGCGTTTGGCATGCTGCGCCATACGCCGGCTGAAGGCAGCGGGCTGATTATCCTGCCGGGCTCGCATACGAAATACATCCGGGTCGAAGACGGCTCGCGGTTGCTCAGCTGCACGTCCACCCTGGCCGGCGAAACGCTCTCCGCACTTCGGACATCCACGATTTTATCCGATTCGATCGGGCCGAAGCTCGTGGAAGCGCTCGAACCGGAGGTGCTGATGGAAGGATGGGATCTGGCGGAAACCGAAGGATTCACGCGGGCGGCGTATTACGTGCGTCTGCGCCATCTGTTTGCTGATTACACGGAAAACGCCCGGGCGAATCTTTTGCTCGGTGCGGTATTATATGAGGATATGAAAGCATTTGAACACGCCGCGGACGGCGCCGGCTGGCTGTATCTCGGCGGGCATGGTGCAATGCAGGAGGCGTACCGGCATGTGCTCGAGCAGAAGCAGGGGCGCCCGGTCCACGTCTTTACGAAACACGATCTTGAAAAAGCGTCGCTGCAGGGAGCCCTGCAGCTGGCCAATCTGGAACAAACGAAAGGGGAATCCCGATGAAAATCCGATCCTACGAACTATTTCAGGTGCCACCGCGGTGGCTGTTTCTAAAAATTACGACGGATGAAGGCCTGGAAGGCTGGGGCGAGCCGATCGTGGAAGGGCGCGCTGCTTCGGTCAAGGCGGCTGTCGATGAGCTGATGGAATACATGATCGGGGAAGATCCGATGCGGATCGAAGACCACTGGAACAAGCTGTACCGCTCCGGTTTTTACCGCGGCGGGCCAATTCACATGAGTGCGCTCGCCGGCATCGACCAGGCGCTCTGGGATATTAAGGGCAAGTACTACAATGCGCCGATTTATGACCTGATGGGCGGCGCCTGCCGCGACAACATCAACATTTATTCCTGGATCGGCGGTGACCGTCCGAGCGACGTCGGCGCAGCGGCGAAGGAAACCGTAGATTCCGGCTTCCGGGCAATTAAAATGAACGGCACGGAGGAAATGCAGTACATTGATTCGTTCGATAAAGTCGAAGAAGCGGTGGCGCGCGTAGCGGCTGTACGGGAAGCCGTGGGCACAGGCGTTGGCATCGGCATCGATTTTCACGGGCGGGTGCACCGGCCGATGGCGAAGGTGATTGCCAAAGAGCTTGAGCCGTACCATCCGATGTTTATCGAAGAGCCGGTGCTGACCGAAAACATGGAGGCGTTGCAGGAGCTGCGCCAGCATACGCACATCCCGATTGCGACCGGAGAGCGTATGTATTCGCGCTGGGAGTTTAAGCATATTCTCGCGAACGGCTGGGTCGATATTATTCAGCCGGACCTCTCACACGCCGGCGGCATCACCGAAGGAAAAAAAATCGCGACGCTGGCAGAAGCATATGACGTGGCCCTGGCGCCGCACTGCCCGCTCGGCCCGATTGCGCTGGCAGCCTGCCTGCAGGTGGACGCAACAAGCCACAATGCCTTCATTCAGGAGCAGAGCCTCGGCATTCACTACAACCAGAGCAACGACCTGCTTGACTACATTGAAGATAAAAGCGTGTTTGCCTATGAAGACGGCGCGGTGAAAATGCCGCAGGGGCCGGGCCTTGGCATTACGATCAACGAAGATTACGTGCGCGAGCGAGCGAAGGAAAGCCACAATTGGAAAAATCCAGTGTGGCGGCATAAAGACGGAACGATTGCCGAATGGTAAGCTAACATTTCTTCTTAGTTTAAACAGGAATAATCAGTGAGTCACGGCCATGGAGGAAAATGAAGCGTTCATCTTTTCTCCATGGTCCCTATCATTCGCATAAATGATAGCGCTATCAAAAAGGAGGATAAAAATGAAAGGAATTTCCCTGCTGTTTTTTAGTTTATTACTGCTCCTTTCAAGCTGTAGTAATCAAAATGCTGATTCTTCAGGCTCCGACTTTTCTGGCGGTCCGTTAACATTTATTGTACCTACAGCTGCAGGTGGAGGCACAGATATCGTCACGAGGTCTTTAGGCTCCATGATGGAAGAAGAAATGGACCGTGGAATCGGTGTGGAAAACATTCCCGGCGGAAGCAATGCCATAGGCATGATTGAAGGGGCGAATGCCGATCCTAACGGTAAAACAGTAACAATGGTAGTAGCAGAACTTGCTATGCTGAACGATTTGGGGCTGGCTGATATCAGCCCGGATGATTATAAACCAGTAGCAATGGTTAATTTGGACCCTGCAGCTATTACGGTTCCTGCTGATGCCCCTTATGATACGCTGGAAGAATTTATAGCCTATGCAAAAGAACATCCTGATGAAATAAAAATTGGAAATTCCGGTACTGGCTCGATATGGCATATTGCGTCTGAAGCGATGGGCTCTGAAACAAATACCAGCTACACGAATGTTCCTTATGAAGGCGCGGGGCCGGCTGTAACGGCACTTGCCGGTGGGCATGTGGACGCAGTGACGGTTAGTGCTGCTGAAGTGTTGCCGCAGGTAGAATCTGGAGAGTTTAAAACATTGGCTGTGATGTCAGAGGAACGTGTGGAAGCGATGCCCGATGTGCCTACGTTTGAAGAAGAAGGATATGACCTTGGCACAGTAGGAACATGGCGGGGCCTTTGTGTACCCGTTGATACTCCTGAACAGACAGTGGATAAGCTGGAAAAATCGATATTAGAGACTGCGGACTCAAAAGAATTCGAAGAATTCATGAACGACGGGGGCTATGGACTTGAAATCAAGGATTCTGAAGAGTTTCAGGCATTTTTAAATGAGCAGTCGGAATTTTTTGATGAAATGCTGACAGAACTGGATATGAAACAAGAACAATAGGGAGGTTCTTTATGGCTAGAGCAGACCGGCTCATAAGTATTGTTGCAATTGCTTTGGCATTGGCGCTACTTGCTGTTACATTTAGTTTTCCATCGCCTGATATCGTTCGTACAAGTCCGGGATTTTTACCGAGGATATATATCGGTTTATTTATCATTTTTGCAGTGGTTTTATTCATGCAGGCGCGGAGCAGAAATAAAGAAGCAGACTCAAAAGTGACCTTTGATCGTTTTTCCTTTGTTTTAATGATAGTTTTCGGGATTTATTTACTTAGCATGATAGTGCTCGGATTTTACCTCAGCACGTTGTTATTGATTGCGGTACTGCTGTGGTTAAGTCGGGTTCGGGCGTGGTGGGTCATAGCCTCAATGCCGTTAATTGTTCTTTTATTTGTGTATATCGTTTTTTCGGAGTTATTAAATGTGAATCTGCCGCTTGGCTTACTATTTTCTTGAAAGGATAGGTGAAAAAGATGGAAACTCTTACATATGTATTTCAATTTGAAACTATCCTTTTACTTATTCTGGGCCTCCTTATTGGCTTGTTTATTGGAGCGCTTCCCGGGCTTTCTTCAGTAATGGGGGTAGCTTTAATGCTTCCAATTACATTTGGGATGGAGCCAATTAATGGCATTCTGCTGCTGATTGGAGTATATTTTGGGTCTATTTACGGAGGTTCGCTGACCGCAATTTTAATAAATACACCAGGAACCCCTGCTTCGGCTGCCAGTGTCATTGATGGGTATTCGCTGACAAAAAAGGGGCTGGCTTATAAAGCGTTACAAGTATCGACGGTATCTTCTGCTATCGGCGGGGTGGTGGGGGTTATACTTTTAATTTTAGTAGCTCCCCAGTTAGCTGAATTTGCTCTTCGTTTCAGTGCTCCTGAAACGTTTGCTTTAGCTTTGTTTGGATTGTCAGTCATTTCTACATTAACTGCCGGTTCATATGCAAAAGGGATGATGTCCGGGTTGGCAGGGCTGATTATCGCAACGGTAGGATTGGACCCCATCAGCGGCGTAACCCGCTTTACTTTCGGAAACGTTCAGCTGTTGGGGGGCGTGAGCTTCATTGCAGCAATGATTGGTTTGTTCGCAACCTCTGAAGCGTTTCGTATGGTGGAAGATAAGATAAGAAATACGGACAGTAGCCAAACAATTAATAAAGTGAAATTAAAATGGTCTGAATTTCGTGCTGTTTTCTTAACGATACTGGGTTCTTCGGGAATAGGAACTTTCATTGGCATGATTCCCGGGGCAGGGGCTGATATCGCCTCTTTTGTGGCCTACAACGAAGCAAAAAGGTTTTCTAAAAATAAAAAAGAATTCGGTAACGGTTCTCTTCGGGGCCTTGCAGCACCAGAAGCAGCTAATACAGGTTTGACCGGGGGAGCGATGGTGCCCTTACTGACTCTCGGCATTCCGGGAGATGCGGTGACAGCGGTATTGTTAGGAGCGTTGACTGTCCAGGGGCTGCAGCCAGGGCCTCAGCTGTTCGTTTCCGACGGAAGTCTTGTCTATGCATTATTTATAGGAATGCTTTTAGCTAATTTATTTATTTTAATTATTGGTTTTTCAGGCATTCGCTTTTTTACAAAGATATTGAAAGTGCCGGGGCACTTTCTAATGCCCGTTATTTTGGTATTAAGTGTAGTAGGCGCTTATGCACTGAATAACAACTACTTTGATGTTATCGTTATGTTCGCAGCCGGGATTGGCGGTTATTTTATGAAGAAATTCAATTTCCCGGTGGCCCCATTAATCCTGGGCCTGATTTTAGGCCCGCTCCTTGAAAGTAATTTACGACGCTCGATTATTTTAGCGCAGGGAGATATGACAATTTTTCTGACAAGGCCAATAACAGTAGTGCTGTTGGCACTTGCGGTTCTCACTTTACTTTCTCCGTTATGGAATATTCGAAAAAAATGGAAACCAGATGTTAAAGGGGAAATATAATAATGAAGCCTTATGTATATATTGGAAGACAAATCACAAACGAAGCCGAAACATTTATTTCAGAGCACTGCGATTACAACATCTGGAGAGAGGCTGTGAAAATACCGAGGGAAACGCTAAAGGCTGAACTAAAAGAGGCGGACGGGGCAATTATCCCGAAGGTGCCCGTAAATCAAGAATTGCTCGAGAATGCTGAAAACTTAAAAGTAATAAGCAACGTAGCGGTAGGGTACGATAATTTTGACATCGAGGCATTAAAAGAAGCAGGAGTGATAGGAACACACACCCCCTATGTGCTGGATGAAACGGTAGCAGATCTCGTTTTCAATTTAATCTTATCCGGGGCCAGAAGAACTGCGGAATTACAACAGTTTACCCGTAAAGGTAAATGGAATAAGATGGACGATCCCTACTTCTTAAGTAAGGATGTCCACCATAGCAAGCTAGGCGTTATAGGCATGGGAAGAATTGGAGAAAAAATCTGCCGAAGAGCGAATTTAGGTTTTGAAATGGAAGTAATGTATTATAATCGCAGTCGGAACCAAAAAGTAGAAGAAGAATACGAAGCGAGAAAAGTAAGCCTCGACACTCTTCTTGAGCAATCAGATATTATTGTCATCATGCTTCCGCTAA
Organism: Marinococcus halophilus; assembly: GCF_002265875.1. Lineage (GTDB taxonomy): Bacteria > Bacillota > Bacilli > Bacillales > Marinococcaceae > Marinococcus > Marinococcus halophilus. Next base: position 68,996 of record NZ_NPFA01000010.1, on the reverse strand, counting down.
ATGAAAAAACACGTCATTTTATTGGAGAACAGGAAATTCAAAAAATGAACGAAAACACCTTATTAGTAAACGCTTCAAGAGGACCAATTATAGATGAAGAGGCATTGATTAAAGCGTTGGAAAACAAGGATATTTATGGGGCAGCTCTGGACGTATTTGAAAACGAACCGCTGGCTTCAGACAACCCTTTGTTACAATTATCTAATGCTACAATCACGCCTCATGTGGGCTCTGCTACTAAGCAGACAAGAGATGCTATGGATCTAAGAGCGGCAAAAAACCTTGTCAATGGAGTATTGGGAAGCGGCCCTGTCGACATCATCAAAGAATTGCGATAGGTTTATTAAGATGGTCAACGTGTGAATCAAAAAGTTTAATAATAAGATTTTAAAGCCTCATTCACGGCTTCAAGCGCATGGACTCGGGTCGTATCGATCACCGAAAGTTCAGTGTCCTCCGAAGTGACCAGCATGCCAAGCTCTGTGCAGCCTAAAATAATACCTTCGGCTCCGGCTTGTTTGAGCTGTTCCATGACCCGGAGCATATAGCTTTTGGATTCCGGCCGGACCGTCCCGTGGCAGAGCTCCTCAAAGATAATGCGGTTGATCTCTGCGCGTGGTTCCGGGTCAGGCACCGTCACCTCCAGGCCGCCTGAACGGAGCCCGTCAGTATAAAACGTTTCCTCCATCGTATATTTGGTGCCGAGCAGGCCGGCACGTGAAAGCTTTTGCCGGCGGATCTCCCGGACAGCTGCTTCAGCAATGGGCAGCACCGGGATATTTACGCAGCCTTCGATCGTTCCGATGACCTTGTGCATCGTGTTCGTGCAGAGCACGATAAAATCTGCGCCGCCGCGCTCAAGAGCCGCGGCCGCCTCTCCTAGCCGTTCTCCTGCTTCTTCCCAGCTGCCTGTGGCCTGCATCTGTTCAATTTCTTCAAAGTCAACGCTGTACATGAGGCACCGGGCCGAATGCAGTCGCCCGAGCCGTCGGTTTACCTCTTCATTAATCAGCTGGTAGTACAGCGCGGACGACTCCCAGCTCATGCCTCCGAGCAGCCCGATCATCTGCATGCTTTCCGTCTCCTTTCTGTCTAGTTGCTCACATCTGGTGTTATATGCTTATATTACCATTTTTATCATACTTCATTGGCATGACATAATAACTGTGTTATGTTTAAAATACTAGAAAATAGTTTTAGCATGAATTTGGTAACTGCATTTTAAGCTCAGGGTGGTTAACATTCTGGACAAAAGCGCCAGTTAATGTACTGCCAGTAAAGTGGCGTTAGTAGATGTATGAATGACGATATACGATAAAATAAGGCATGAAAAGCTAGCACCTGCATGTTTGCGGCCGGAGCTTTGGTTCGTCATTAAAACACTTTTTAAATAATATCGAGCAGAAATATTCAGACAGTCAGCGCTGATGCAGAAGCTGCAGAAGTCTATATTTCTGTGGTTTTTTGTATTTGTACGGATACAACGATACGAGGCCATACACCGATGCACGAAATAATACGCGGCAAGTAGCTGAAAAGAAAATGCTTTTCGGCGCAGCCAGTACTAAGAAAGCTTCTTAGTGCTGGCTTTTTATTTTCCGCTCCATATTTTACAGAAAAGAGGCTGAAACAATGAACTCTCCCGCATTTGTTTACTGCTACAGCTCGAAGGAACGCGAAGTAATTGTCGGCCGGCGTGAGGACATGAACACAGAAGGGTGGAAACAACGGGGATACACGGTTGTGGAATGCGGTGATACAGAAAAATTATACGAGAGCGTAAAAAGATTTAAAGCGAACGAATGGATTGTCACCATTATGTCGGACCCCTCGCTGTTCGAAAAGTTTTTGCATGAATCCTCTGATAGTAAAGCAGGCAAACAAAAAAACAGGTAATGCCCTTATAGAGACGCAGAGGAGCTGTCCCATTCAGTGGGCGGCTCTTTATGATGAGCAGGAATATGGACATGCGAAGCAGCCAGTGCTATATTTAATTAAAGATAATAAGAGTCTTTAATATCTTTGTTGTCTTCACAGAAAGGGGCAGAACGATGACACACTACCATCACCAATCATCCTCTGATAAAAAGGCATATTTGGAAGGAAAAGAAAGACGGGAGGCGCTCCCGCCGGAAGCAGTGCTTGACCTTGTTACATTTGGCGATTCCGGCCGTGTGCTGGACTTAGGGGCCGGGACTGGATATTTAACTCTCCCTGCTGCAGAAAGAACAGAAGGAAGGGTTTATGCGCTGGACCGCGACCGGGAAATGCTCGAACTCATTGAAGCGAGGGCAGCCCAGGATTCACTCACCAACATACAGACCATAGAGGGAGAGATGAACCAGCTGCCGTTCGCTGAGGCTTCAGTCGAAGTGGTCCTGGCTTCGCTCGTGCTTCATGAAGCGCCTTCTCTTGCACCGGTGCTGGAGGAAGTGCAGCGGGTGCTCGTGCCGGGCGGCAGCCTGGTAATTGTTGAGCTGGAGAATAACTCATCCCATGCACACAACGCTCCCCGCGTTTCCCCGGAACAGATGGAGGAGGCAGTCAGCCGCGTTGGGTTGCACGTAACTGGTCACTCATTTCCGGCATCCGGGTTTTACACTACTACAGCTATTAAGAATCAAATTGATTACTAGTATATACAGTGATTCATAAAAGAAAGAGAAATTCAGCCAGCAAGCTGAATTTCTCTTTCTTTCGTTTTAGATGAAATTAAAAAATTCAAAAAACATGTTGAAAGCGCTTAAAAAAAATGTATAATAGAAGAAAACATTATGATCAATTAATAAAGGTAATGACCTTTAGGGGAGGAATTAAATGATTGAACAATTAAAAAGAAAAAATCCTGGTATAAAAATAATGGAAGTAGAGGATAGAGCCTTTAATAAATTCGGAAAAATACTTAAGAATTTTCCGGTAAACGATCTTCCAAACAGCTTTATAAAAGATGAAATACCAGAAAACGCTACAATTTACTTGCCCTCTATTGATGAGTGGGAAAATACTGAATTTAAACAAGAAATCGAAAAAAAGTTTTTCGGGGAACTACCGGTGCAACTAGGGTTATGCAAAGGTCATAATCAATACTTAAATGGATTTGAATTTCATAAAACCTCTGAAGTCATCGTCACAGCTACCCCTTTGGTATTATTCATCCAAACGCTGCAGGAAGTAGATTTGCAACAAGAAGTTGCAGCTGAAAATACGGTGGCAGTGTTTATACCCGCGTTTAAAGCTGTTGAAATTTATTCTACTACGCTTCATTTAGCTCCCTGTAAAGTAATCGAAGACGGTTTTAATAGTATGATTATTTTACCTAAAGGCACAAATGAAGAGTTAGAGTATGAAAGCAGGGAGGCTGATGAATTTCTTTTCAAAAAGAACAAGTGGGCGATAGCCCATCGTGATCATCAAAAATTTGTGGACCAAAACGTGCCGGTAAAGCTGGTGGGAGAAAATTTGAAATTAAATTATAGATAAAGGGAGGAAATCAAATGATTTTAACAATTGCCAGCTGTATTTTCTTTATGGCTCTAGTGGCCTGGATTTCTTATAGAAAAACCAGAAATCAAGTTTCTAACTCCGATGGTTATTTTCTGGCTGGACGTGGCCTGACAGGCGGTTTCATAGCAGGTTCCCTGTTATTGACGAACCTCTCGGCAGAACAGCTGATTGGATTAAACGGCCAAGCATATAGTGCGAATCTTTCCAACATGGCGTGGGAAGTAACGGCAGCCTTCGCGGTTATCATTTTGGCACTATTTTTATTGCCTAAATATTTGGGGGGAGCATTTACAACTTTACCGCAGTTTTTGCGCTCCAGGTTTGATAGCGGTGTTCAAACATATGTAGTTATGCTATTTATGCTTGGTTACGCTTTTGTTACGATTCCAAGTGTTCTGTACTCCGGAGGCCTGGCAGTGCTTCAATTATTTGAGGTTCCAGAATTACTCGGGATTTCCTTAGAACAAGGCCTTTGGCTGGTAGTCTGGACTATTGGAATTATCGGCGCCTGTTATGCCATTTTTGGTGGTTTGCGCGCAGTAGCAATCTCCGATACACTGAATGGCATCGGACTTATCATTGTAGGACTGCTGATACCGGTTTTAGGATTCATTGCTCTCGGAAATGGAAACATGCTTGAAGGCATGCGCACTATCACTTTAGAAAGCCCGGAAAAACTAAATGCGATAGGTTCCTCCGATGATGCTGTGCCAGTCGGAACTATTTTCACAGGCATGATTTTCATGAACCTGTTTTACTGGGGGACAAATCAATATGTAATTCAGCGTACATTAGGGGCAAAAAGCCTTGCTGAAGGACAAAAAGGTGCTTTGTTCACCGGTTTTTATAAGCTGCTGGTTCCGTTAATGATGATGATTCCAGGTATTATTGCGTTCCACCTTTACGGGGAACAGCTAAATCCCATCGACTTAGCATATCCGACGCTAATTGCAAACGTAATGCCCACTTTCTTAAATGGTTTTTTCTTAGCTGTTTTGCTGGGGGCTGTATTTTCAAGCTTTAACTCCTTATTAAACAGTGCTTCAACTATGTTTGCCTACGATATCTATAAAGCATGGATCAACAAAAACGCTACTGATACACAAATGATTCGTATCAGCAAATGGTTCGGTACTTTTTTGGCTATGGTCACCTTTTTCATTGCCCCATTACTACTGCGCGCGCCAGACGGTTTGTGGAACCTGATTAGAGAATTTACCGGGTTTTTTAACATTCCTATTATTGCCATTGTCCTCGTCGGCATTCTAACGAAACGTGTGCCTCCATTAGGGCCAAAGATTGCCATTATTTTTCACGTAGTAACCTACTACTTTTTATTGTACGGGGTCAATCAGTTCTTTGGTTATAATATTGAAATTAACTTTATTTACATCTCATTTGTATTATTCTTGATTGAAGTAGGCATCATGTTAAGTGCCGGGAAATTCAAACCGCTGCCAGAAGATTTTGAATTTCACGCTGATCCAAAAGTTAATATGACCCCCTGGAAATACGCTCTGCCAGTAACTACAGTGTTGCTTAGCGCAGTAGCCTTCACTTATTTAGTATTTTCTCCGTGGGGTGTTGCTTATACAGAAGGCATCGTGTCCTCTATGTTTTTGCCGATGTTTTTAATTCTTTTTGTTGTAACCGTTATCATATATATTGTTTCATTGAAATCGTGGAACAAAAAATATGAAGAAGCAATTCAAATTCAGCATGATAAAGCTGTTGAAAAAACAAACGACAAACCCGTAACAAAACTGTAAAAGGAGCATTATAATGACTAACAACAATTATTTCCAACAGAACTTTTATTCCGAGTATTTAAAACCTGAAGATAAGTATGTGTTTTTAAAGGCTCAGCCCGAATTCAAATTTAATGTGATAGGTGCGGGAATGATAGGCATGGAGCATATTAGAGTGACTATGCTCGAAGGAAGAGCTGCTATTAATGGTGTCTATGATCTGGACCAGTCGAGTGCAGAGTGGACAAAAGAAGCTTTTGAAAAAGAATACGATTATGAGCTGCACCTATACAATAGTTTAGAAGAAGCTTGTTTTGATCCCAGTGTAGATGGATTAATTATATGCACGCCTAACTATACTCATCTGGAAGTGATGAAAACAGCAGTGCAATCAGGGAAGCATATTCTATTAGAAAAACCAATGGCTACCACTATACCAGATGTTTTAGCTATTCAGGATTTAGTTAAAGATTATGAAGGCGTCTTTCAGATCGGACTTCAATACCGGCATAAACCCATCTATGATGAAGCTCTGCATGAAGTATTGCACAAGAAATCTTTAGGGGAAGTGAAAAACATCAGCTTAATGGAACACAGAGTTCCTTTTTTGGACAAAGTTGATCAGTGGAATAAATTTTCTAAGTTCTCGGGCGGGACCTTAGTGGAAAAATGCTGCCACTACTTTGATTTAATGAATGTAGTAGCAGGCTCTAAACCCGTATCTGTTTATGCCAGTGGAAGTTTAGCAGTCAATTACCAGGATTTTGAATACGAAGGGGAGTCTTCTGATGTTGTTGATCAGGCCTTTGTTACAGTCGAATACGAAAATGGTGTAAAAGGAAACTTTAATTTGTGCATGTTTGCTCCAATGTTTTATGAAGAAATGACTGTTTGTGGTAGCAAAGGAAGAATTAAGACATACGAAAACGATGATTTTTTACCATCCAGTAGAGCCAATACCCACTTTGAAATTTTAACAGGAGAAAATGGCACTTCAAAGATTTCCACTCCGATGTATCCAGCGATTATTCAAAATAGTGGGCATCACGGGGGAACGTATTACGAGCATAAGTATTTTGTAGATAATATTAAAGGTGATTATAAGGATACAGCTACGCTGGAAGAAGGACTCTGGTCCATCGTTGTAGGAGTAGCAGCAGAAGAGTCCATTAAAAACAAAGCGGTAATCAATATTGAGGAATTGTTAAATCAATCGAAACAAGCAGTGGAATGAAAACAGGTTGAACAATGAAAGGTTATTATGTTTAAATAAACATAATAACCTTTGCAAAATGGAGGCATAACATGAATGGCATGAAAGTATTGTATATTCCAGCGGTCAAGAAGACTTTTGATGTTGAAACGGCAAGAAAACAACGGTCGCAAACGAGCGAAGTACTCAAAAGCATAAGTGCTCACCTGTTCGAACCAGAGGATGTTCTAGGATCGGTTAACGATGTGAGTGAATTTATTAACACCATAGAAGCGGAAAGTATAGATTATGTCATTTATCAGAGTCTCACCTTTACTGATGGTGAGTACATTCGGGAAATTATTAGCCGGTTTTCTGCTCCCGTTATGGTCTGGTCCATTAGAGAGCCTGAAATAGGAGGAAGACTCAGGTTAAATTCTTTAACAGGAGGAAACAGTACGTCCCATGTTTTGCGTGCAGCGAAGCACCCGTACGATTTTGTGTTCGGCAATAGTGATGAAAGCCAGGTTCTTAAAAAATTACGGGTGAATTTAAATGTCCAGTCAATGATTAAAAATCTCCAAAGCACGAAAATTGGAGTTGTAGGAGAACACCCTCCAGGTTTTTTCTTCGCGGATACAGACGAAGAACTCCTGCAGGAACGGTTTGGTGTTCAAATACACAGCATGCAGCTGGAAAAAGCATTTGAACGGGCAAAAGAGACTACTGCTTCCATGCAGCAGCAGGAGCTCGACAGGGCAGAAACACAAGTGATCGGTCTCCAGCGTTCAGAAGAGACGACCCAGAAGTTCTCCGAGTTTTGTGCGTATATGCGCCAGGAAATCCGGGAAGAAAACCTTTCAGCACTGGCGATCCGGTGTCTGCCGGAATTCTTTACAGAGTTTGGTGCAGCGGCATGTTCGACGCTTTCCCAATTAACTGAGGACGGCATTTCTTCAGCCTGCGAAACGGATATCCACGGAGCCTTATCGATGCACATACTAAATCATCTCTCTTTAGGGGCCTCCCCGTATCTTGGAGACATGGTCCATGTAAATGAAGCCAGTAATTCTGTGGTTTTCTGGCATTGCGGAGCTGGAGCTTATTCATTAGCAAATGAAAAGCAGGGTGCTCAGGCAGGAGTTCATCCGAATAGAAAAACAGGAATGACAATGGAATTTGGATTAAAAGCAGGAGAAGTTACAATATTTCGGGTGAGTTATCTGCCTGGAGAAGGTTTCCGTCTGTTAATTATGAAAGGAAAAGCATTGGATACACCACAGCGATTTAATGGTACAAGTGTAGAAGTGGAACTGAGTACGTCAGTAACTGAAACGGTACAGCAGTTGATGGAGGAGGGTTATGAACCTCATTACGGCCTGGTTTATGCGGATGTAACCGAAGAATTGATGGAGCTGGGCCGTAAACTGAACATTCCGACGACTGTCTATGTAGAGTAGCAAGATGGGTGGATGTGTATGAAAAAACGAATTGTAATCGGTCAGGCTGGAGGGCCGACAGCTGTTATAAACGCTTCTCTGGTCAGTTTGGCAGAAGCTTTAGCCCCGAAACACGATATAACTTTTGTTTTCAATGGTTATGAGGGGCTGGCTGAAGGCAATTTTTTAGAAGGAACGACGGATTTGCTGGAGCGCCTGCAGATGTACAAAGATGTTCCAGGAGCGTGTCTTGGCTCGGGACGCTTTGAAAGCAGTATGGAAGTAATTGAAAAAATGTGCCAGCAATTGAATCATATCGGAGCCGACACCCTCATAATGATCGGTGGAAATGGGACTATGTATGCGCTGCATCTCATAGAAAAGGAATTAGCCAATAAGGGCACTGACCTTCAAGTAATAGGCATCCCGAAAACCGTAGACAATGATTTAGGAGGAACAGATCATTCACCCGGTTTTGGCAGTGCTGCTAGGTATGTGGCACAGACTGTAGCAGATTCCAGCAGGGATCTAATGGCGATGAATAATTTTGAACAGGTTAGAATTTTGGAAACCATGGGAAGAAATTCGGGATGGCTTGCTGGGGCCTCAGGATTTTTTAAAAAATATGAAGAAGAAGGGCCTCACTTTATTGGACTTCCTGAAATACCTGATACGCATGAGCAATTATTTGAATCTGTGGAAGCTTCGCTGCAGTCTCATGGTCAAGCATTGCTCGTAGTAAGTGAAGGCATGCTTTGGAAGGACAGCCTGAATGCCGAACACAAAAATGGCCGGGCCGTATTGGGAGGAGTTTCTGCCCAGATTAAATCCAGCTTAGAGGAGTATTTCAAAATTAGTGTAAGAGCTGAGGTATTGGGCATGAACCAGCGCTCTTCTTCCGTATACATCTCTGAATCAGATAAACAGGAGGCCATGGAAATTGGTACTAAGGCTGCTCATTTAGTAAATGAAAACGTCAGTGGCCAAATGGTTTGTATAGAGCGCATTAGTAATCTTCCTTATCATGTTAAAATAAATACTACTTCATTTAAAAACGTGATAAAAGAAGGGGAAAGAGCACTGCCAGGAAAATTCATTAACGACCAAAAGCAGTATTATGAATGGCTTCGTCCATTAATTGGCAATGGACTCTCTTACCCCCCTCCTTTAAGAAAGGAAGACAATATTTATGCCTCATCCATCGATCGACCAAAGTAAACCAGAATCCCTCTATTTGCAAGTGAAAAATGTTCTAGTTGATAGAATAGACCGTCACATTTGGCAGGAAAACAACTTAATTCCAACCGAACAGGAATTAATGAAAGAATTCGATGTCAGCCGGACAACTATTCGGCAGGCAATATCTATCCTCGTACAAACTGGTCTTCTGGAAAGAAGGCAGGGAAAGGGCACCATTGTAAAGCCGCAAAAATTGGTTGGGAGCCTGGGGAGGCTCAAAGGTTTTGCCGAAGAAGTTATTGAGAAAGGCCAGACTCCTAGTTCCCGGCTGATACGTGCTGAGTTTCGTGATGATTTGTATCATGAGAAAAGTATGTTAAAGGCCGGGAGCGAAGAAGAGATACTACTGCTTGAACGTATACGCTTTGCAGATGAAATCCCTGTAGCTTTAGAGCGTACGTGCTGGCCCAAAGATCTTGGTGAATTGTTGATGAATGAGGATCTAAACCAAGCCAAATACTATGAAATATTAGAAAAACATAGTATTTACCTGAAAAAAGCTAATGAAAGCATTATAGCCATCAATGCCACTATTGATGAAGCGGACTTGCTTGGTATTAGAGCGGGTGAAGCATTATTAAAAATGACCAGGCTTAGTTTTGGGATACATGATCGCCCAATTGAATATACAAAAACTAGATATAGAAGTGACCAATATCATTATGATATTGATTTAGAGCGCTAAGGAGGCCGAAAAATGGCATTTATTGATGGAAAAACAATGCTAGAGCATGCATTCAAAAACAATTACGGGGTGGGGGCTTTTAGTGCCCATAATGTAGAAACAGTTCAGGCTATTATCGAAGCAGGGGAAGAAATGCAATCTCCAATTATGATTCAGGTCGGGCAAAAAGTTATACAAACTGTGGGCTTAGAACCAATGAAATCATTGGTCGATTGGTATGGCAGGGAAGCGAGTATACCAATTGCAGTACACTTGGATCATAGCCGTGAATTAAAGCAGACAGCGAGGGCTATCCAGTTAGGTTTTCAATCCGTAATGTTTGACGGTTCTTCGCTTCCGGTTGAAGAAAACATTGAAAAGACAGCGCACGTAGCATTGATGGCAAAAGAATTAGGAATTGGTTCTGAAGGTGAAATAGGGAAAATAGGCGGTACGGAGGATGACATCACCGTAGATGAAAAAGATGCGCTTATCACAACCGTAGAGGAGGCAAAAACTTTTGCTGAATTTACAAATGTAGATTATCTAGCTATCTCTATTGGCACTGCTCATGGCATATATCAACAAACACCCAATATTCGGTTTGAAAGATTAACGGAAATAGCTGAAGAAGTTTCCCGTCCTATTGTTCTTCATGGCGGCTCTGATGTTCCGGATGAACAGGTGAAAAGAGCTGTTCAATTAGGTGTTTCAAAAATCAACGTCGATACGGAACTGAGGCAGGCATTTATTGTTGGGATGCGGGAGCATTGGGAAAAGAATAGCAGCGATATCGTATTAGCAAATGCTACGCAAAAAGGAAAAGAAAAGCTAAAACAGAAAGTTGCAGAAAAAATTCGTGTATTCGGCAGTCAAAACTATGCGGAAGAATTTTTCAAAAATAAAAAGGTAGTAACATTATGATGAATTGGGAGGTACTTTAATGCAAACCTTTGAACAACAAAAAGAATTCGGGCTTTTTATCAATAACCAAACCAAAATGACTGAACAAAAAATAAATATCTTAGACAAGTACAGCCTACAGCCAATAGCACAAGTCGCCCGTGCAGGCAAAGAAGATGTTGAAGAAGCAGTACGAGGAGCCCAGGAAGCATTTAAAACTCCTCTCAGCCCTTATGAAAGATATCAAATACTGCAAAAGGCGGCTGCTAAATTACGAGAACAGCAAGAAGGATTTGCCAATCTGCTCGTAAAAGAGGTGGGAAAGCCAATCAATGAATCGATGGGAGAGGTTTTCCGTTCGGCCCTGACGTTGGAGATTGCCGCTGAAGAAGGAAAGCGTGTTGCTGGAGAAGGCGTACCTATTGAAGCAGCACCTGGATCTGAAAATAGAAGGGCTTATACTGTTCGGAAGCCGGTAGGAGTAATAGCAGCAATTACCCCGTTTAACGTGCCATTGAATTTAGTTTGCCATAAAATCGGGCCGGCATTGGCCTCAGGCAACAGTGTGGTATTAAAGCCTTCAGACGCTACTCCGCTGGTGGCTTTGAAGTTAGCTGAAATACTTAAAGAAGCGGGGCTGCCAACTGGAAAACTTCAGGTGCTAACGGGGCACGGCGCAGAAATTGGAAACTGGCTATTGGAAAATAATAAAGTAAATATGTTTACATTCACGGGGAGTACTAGTGTAGGGAAATATATTAAGGAGCATGCAGGACTTCGAAAAGTAGCATTGGAGCTTGGAAACAACTCGGCTACTATCGTTCATCATGATACAGATGTTCAGGCGGCCGCTAAAGCGGTAGCATTGAAAAGTTTTAATAATGCAGGGCAGGTTTGTATTTCCGTTCAAAGAGTTTTTGTACACCGGTCTGTTCATGATGAATTCGTCCAGCATTTGAAGAAAGCAACGGAAAGTATACAGGTTGGCGACCCTGGAAAGGAAACTACGGATGTCGGCCCGATGATTTCTGAAGATGCGGCACAGCGTGTAGAAGACTGGGTAGCAGAAGCAGTACATGAAGGGGCAAAAATTCAAGTTGGAGGCCAGCGGAAAGAAGCTGTTTTTTATCCGACTGTGTTGACCAATGTTACTGAAACGATGCGTGTATCGTATGATGAAATATTTGGCCCGGTAGTGTGCGTGGAAGCATACACTGGTACAGAAGAATCAATACAAAAAGTTAATAATTCTGATTACGGACTGCAGGCCGGTATATTTACAAATGATTTAAACTTTGCCCTGCAGGCAGCAGAAGAAATAGAAGTAGGTGGAGTAATTATTAATGACACCCCAGGGTATAGAGTGGATCATATGCCTTATGGAGGAGTGAAAAATAGCGGTACGGGCAAAGAAGGCCCGAAGTATGCTATTGAAGAAATGACAGAAGAAAAGCTTATTGTCTGGAATCGATAACGGCCATTCAATAATAAGAAAGAAGATGCGTTATGGACATTTTTAATATTGTCTGGCCAGTGCTTGCAATTTTTATGGTGGGCTTTATTGCTCAGCGTTTGCTAAATATAGAATTGGCGCCTTTGTCTACGTTTTCGATCTATTTGTTGGTGCCATTTCTTGCATTTAGAACGTTTTACCAGGAAGGCATTAACGCAGAAATTGTTTATTATGCCTCATTTGTGGGTGCCCTATGCTTATTGCTGGTTCTCATCAGTTATTGTTTTTCTTACTTTTGGTATAAAGATAAAGAAAAACACTACGGTTTTATTTTATCTTCAGCATTTATGAACAATGGTAATTTTGGAGTCCCTTTAGTATTGGCAATATTTGGAGAACAGGCTCTGAATATTGCCGTAATGCTAATGGTGCTGCAACAGCTGTTAATGAGCTCTGTGGGAGTTTATTTTGCTGCGAAAGGGTCTTCTATGGAGGCTGCGGGAGGCCAAAACGTAATTTGGAAAGTGTTGAAGCTTCCCCTTTTATATGTTGCCCTTCTGGGCTTTATATTTAATAGCACTTCAATCACGCTGCCGGGGGGAATTACGGGCGGAATTAATTCGATAGCTGATGCAGCGATACCCGTTATAATGTTGCTTTTAGGCATGCAGCTGGCAAATATATCTTTTGCTCACATCAATATATCAAGAATGATGAGCGCGGTTTTAGTCAGGTTAATCATTTCTCCTGCCGTCGCTTGGCTTCTTGTAGTGATGCTTCCCGTAAACACGTTGACGGGGAATATTATGATCATTATGGCGGCGGCCCCCTCAGCAGCGAATACTACTTTGTATGCAGTGCAGTTTCAAACAGACCCACACCATGTATCGGCAGTTACTTTAATAACGACGGTCAGCAGTATTTTTACCATCCCCTTGCTGCTTTTGTTATTGATTTAAGGAGAGCTGTAATGTATGTTCAACGCTATTCGAGTGATTTTGAAACAAACGCTGGCTTTAACAAGTATTTTTGCAGGAGTTAGTTTTTTTGGTGTATTGATATTGAATATATTTGATTTTGAAAGCATTATATCTATTAAAGAACACTGGGCGGAAGCTATTGAAAGTACATTGAAAATCATCGGCATTCTTTTTATCTATAGCATTATTCAGTATGCTTTGGGAAATAAAAAATGCATGCTGCCGGTTTCAGGTTTATTTTTAATGTTTTGTCTGAAAAACTCTATCTATGCTTCCATAACAGTATTAATCTGTGTAGTACCAAGCTTTTTAATGATAAAATTCTTCATAGAACCTTTAGATTTCACCATGGCCTGGTTAAATTACACTGATTTAATTAGCATAGCCGCAGGTATTGGAAGCTTATCGTTTTTGATTACGGTAGTAAAGCAGCTCCCCGTGTATTATAAATGGAGCACTTCGGGCGGGTACGAATAGTAACTGCTACGCCAACAATATTTTCGCCCCTCGTGAAAGCCGGCTTGCGGCAAGCGTCGTGCCCTCTAAAGTCATTACGGCAAACATGATAAAAGACATTTACGGGCACGACTGCACGGTGATTGAGGGCCCCCGTTTCGCTTTCGCCGATGGTTGTGTCGAAGGGCTGCTATCATAATCAAAAAGAAGGTAAATAAAGGGAGCTGTCTTCAAGAAAAGGCAGTTCCCTTTGGCTTAGACGAAAAATATTAGTCCAAATTTACAAAAAAATCTTGTAAAAAGAAAATGTTATCGTTTACAATAAATTTACTAAACCGATTTAGGAAGCTGGGGGATATGACAAAAAAACACTCTTCTCATTTAACAATGTCAGATGTAGCTAAAAAAGCAAACGTTTCCAAAAGTACCGTTTCCCAGTATTTGAACGGCCGGTATGAATTTATGTCTAAGAAAACGAGAGACATGATTCAGCGGGTAATTGAAGAAACAGGGTACTCCCCTAATGTGGTTGCCAGAAGCCTGAAAGTGAAAAAAACATCAACCATTGGTGTTATTGTGGCAAATATACTTCATAAATTTTCTACGGAAATTATACGGGCGATTGAAGACGCTTGCATGGAGGCGGACGTGCACGTAATTGTTTGTAACGCTGACGACGATCCTGAAAAGGAACGAAAATATATTAAAGCATTAATGGCAAAACAGGTGGACGGATTTATCGTTTTTCCTACTGGGGACAATATTGATATGTATGAACTTCTGGAGGAAAGAAACATACCACTTGTGTTTTTGGATCGGATCATTCCTGATTTAGCTGTTAATACGGTGTTGCTTGACAATTTTAAAGCTGTAGATACAGCCGTCCAGGTATTTGCCCAGGCTGGCCATACAAGAATTGCCATTGTCACCATGCCGGCTACGGCTTATGTTACTCCACGACTTGAACGTATCGAGGGCTTTCGTATAAGTATGGAGCGGTACGGCCTGGAGATGCAGGAAAACCACATAATCGATCAACCCCTGGATAGAATTCAGCAGGAAGTGACTGGAATGATGAGCGGCCCGGCTCCGCCGACGGCGGTCCTTGCTGGTAATGACCTTGTTCTGTTGGAAATTTTAAATGAGTGCAAAAACAGCGGCCGCCATATTCCAGAGGATTTTAGTTTAATTAGCATTGATGATGTTTCCTACGCGAATGTATACCAGCCGTCTCTTACGACCATAAAACAGCCAAGTGCAGAGATTGGAGAAAAGGGAGCGGAAGTTTTGCTTCAAAAAATTCGTGGAGAAATTAATGATCAGCAGATTGTTCGAATGGCTCCTACGTTGATTGCCAGAGAGTCAGTGAAGGAATTAATAGAAGAAAACTAAAATTTTTTCTATTAAACTAAACCGATTTAGTTAATTTGTTTGATAAAGGAGAAAACAATGGGAAAAATTATGGCACTTGGAGAAATGATGATGCGCTTTTCTCCTCCCGGCACAGAAACACTAAAACAACATACGAGTCTCGAAACCTTCTACGGCGGGGCGGAAATTAACGTGGCCGTGGCATTAAGCAACCTCGGTACAGAAGCAGAAGTGATCACCGCGCTTCCCGATAATCCTGTAGGAGATGCAGCTCTGGCCTATCTGCGGAAGGAAGGCGTGCAAACAGGAGCTGTTCAGCGGGAAGGTAACCGGCTGGGAACGTACTTTGTGGAAAAAGGAACAGCCGAGCGCCCTTCGAAGATAACCTATGACAGGGCTTATTCTTCCTTTTCCCAATGGAGCCCGCAGGAGACCATCAGTGACAGCTGGTTTCAGGACTGCCAGATACTGCACATTTCGGGAATCACTCTGGCTATCAGCCGGGAGGCGCGCGAGACAGCGTATGCTCTTGCGAAAAAAGCAAAGGAACATGGAGTGCAAATCAGCTTTGACTTTAACTACCGGAGCAAGCTGTGGAGCATCGAGCAGGCCCGGGAAGCGTTTGAATACTTTCTTCCGATGGTGGATATATGCTTCGCCGGGGTGAAGGACCTTACGAACATTTTAAATTATAACGTCTCCGGTGATGCAGACGGGGAGGAAAAGGCGTACAGAGCCTTTATGCAGGATTACGGGATTACCTGGCTGGCTTCTTCGCGTCGCCGCCCATTCACCAATCTGCAGCACCAATTATCCGGGCTGCTGCTGCACGCTTCAGGCGGGCGTGCTGAAGCGCCGGTTTACGATGTGTCCGTTTATGACCGGATTGGCGGCGGCGATGCGTTTTCAGCCGGCATCCTGCACCAGATTCTGGAGTCCCCGGAAGCATCAAAGAATATGTCTGAAATGATTACATTTGCAGTAGCAGTTGGCGTACTCGCGCATACGGTGCCGGGAGATGCATTCTGCTTACCTAAAGAAGACGTTAACGCTTTTCTAAACAGCCAACAAGGCAGCGATATAGCTCGTTGAAGGGAGAAAGAATAATGGATATTGGATTTCGATGGTACGGCGAAGGCAATGACAATGTAAAGCTGGAAAACATCAGGCAGATTCCCGGAACGACACAGATCGTCTGGGCGCTTCACCATAAGGCTGCCGGTGAAGTATGGGAAAAAGAAGAAATACAGCGCGAAATGCAGCTGATCGAATCCCACGGCTTTAAGGCAGAAGTCGTGGAAAGTGTGAACGTTCATGAAGATATTAAATTAGGGCTTCCGAGCAGGGAAGAATACATCGCCAACTATATCGAAACGATAAAAAACCTGGGCGGCGCCGGAGTAAAAGTGATCTGCTACAATTTCATGCCGGTGTTTGACTGGATTCGGACCGATTTGGCTAAAGAAATGCCAGACGGCTCAACGGCGCTGTTTTATGAAAAAGATCTTCTGAATGACGCCAGCCCTCAGGACATAATCGAACGGGTGCTTCAGAATCCCGAATTTACGATGCCGGGCTGGGAACCGGAACGATTGAGTAAAATTGAAGACACCATTCAGCAGTATGAAAGCGTATCGGAAGATGATTTATTTTCCAACCTGCAGTACTTTTTAGAGCGAGTCATCCCTGTATGTAAAGAGCACGATGTCCGCTTGGCCATTCACCCGGACGATCCGCCGTGGTCCGTGTTTAACCTCCCGAGAATCGTCTCCAACCAGGAGCAGCTGCAGCGCATTCTCTCGCTGGTAGATGAGGAGCACAACGGTCTGACCTTATGTAGCGGAGCACTGGGAGCGAATAAAGAAAACGATGTGCCGGCGATGATTCACGCGTTTCAAAACAGAATCCATTTTGCCCACGTCCGTAACGTTTACCGGTACGACAACGGGGACTTTATTGAATCCTCCCACCGGGAAGAAGACGGCTCCGTGCCAATCACAGATATCATGAATGCTTACTATGACATTGGCTACAAAGGATGCATCCGGCCGGACCACGGCCGCCACATCTGGGATGAAGAGGGTCGCCCCGGCTACGGCCTGTACGACCGCGCGTTAGGTATCATGTATATGCTTGGGATCTGGGACCAGAAACGAAAGGAGCAAAAATAAATGACACATACTTCGCTAAAGGGAAAAGTTGCAATTGTCACAGGAGGCGGAGGCGTTCTGTGCGGACAGATGGCTGAGGCTCTGGGAGCACAGGGCGCCCGGGTTGTTGTATTAAGCAGAAATCAGGAGAACGCCCAAAAAGTAGCTGACAAAATTACTGAAGACGGTGGGGAAGCTATTGCCTTTGCCTGTGATGTGACGAAGAAAAGCGACATTGAAGCAGCGAATGAAAAAATCCAGGAGCATTACGGACAGTATCATATCCTGATCAACGGCGCCGGAGGAAACCACCCGGAAGCCGTGACTACAAATGAAGCGTTCCGCTGGGAGGACGTCCAGGACCCGGAAGCAAACTCTTTTTTCGATATTACCGAAGAAGGCATGAATCACGTGCATGATTTAAATTTCACAGGATCAGTGCTTGCTACGCAAGTTTTCCTGAAACACATGATTCATGAAGAGGAAAGCACTGTTATCAATATCTCTTCGATGAGCGCGCCGAGCCCAATGACCAAGGTGCTTTCCTACAGTGCTGCTAAAGCCGGCATTGAGAATTTCACCCAATGGCTGGCCGTACACATGGCCAAGCACAATATCCGCTGTAACGCTGTGGCACCGGGATTCTTTTTAACGAAGCAGAACCGGAAAATGCTTTTGGATGATAACGACCAACTGACCGAGCGTTCATCGAAAATCATCAATCATACCCCAATGGAACGCTTTGGGCAGCCAGAGGATTTAACCGGCACGCTATTATGGCTGGCCGACCCGTCTTATTCAAGATTTGTCACAGGAATTACGGTGCCTGTGGATGGCGGATTCATGGCCTATTCGGGCGTTTAAAAGGAGCGGAAACAAATGAAAAAATGGCAGGCAATACAAAAAGTAGAAGAGAATAAAATCGTGGCAGTCGTGCGCGGGGAAACAAAAGAAGAAGCGGAAATGATTGCAGTAGGCGCCCAAAAAGGCGGCATCGATTTGCTGGAAATCACCTTCACTGTTCCGCATGCTGATAAATTGATTGAAGAATTATCGGAGCGGTACGGATCGGAGGCGGTCGTAGGTGCAGGTACGGTGTTGGAGCCTACAACCGCCAGGCTGGCGATACTCGCGGGGGCCTCTTTTATTGTGTCCCCTCATTTCTCCCTGGATATAGCGAAAATATGTAATTTATATCAGGTGCCTTACATGCCGGGCTGCTATACGACGACAGAAATTATTGAAGCACTGCAGGCGGGCTCGGACATTATAAAGGTGTTTCCGGGGAATATGGCTTCGCCTTCTTTTATCAAAACTATGAACGGGCCGGTGCCGCAGGCCCAGCTGATGCCTTCCGGCGGGGTGAGCCAGCATAACATTAAAGAATGGATTCAAAACGGAGCAGCGGCCGTAAGTGCGGGCAGCAGCCTGTATTTTGATGACGAGGAAAGTGTCCGGCAGGCAGCAGCAGGTTTAGTTGAGGCTTTAAACAACTAAGAAATTTTCATGTTAAAAATTAGGAGGATCCGCATGAAAATATGGAAAAGCTTTTTAGTAGGGACAGCTTCTGTACTGGCGCTGAGTGGATGCAGCACTCAGCCCAGTGCGGAAGAACAAGAAGTAACAACGTGGAAACTGAATCATTTTTCGGACAGCAACCATTATTGGAACGAAACATCGGAATATTTTGCTGACCGTGTGGAAGAATATACCGACGGGAGCGTCAACATTGAAGTTTATGCGAACGGGCAGCTGGGCGATGAAGTTAATACTATTAACAGCATTCAGCACGGGGCGATCGACATGACGATCACCGGGGAAACGCTGGAAAACTGGACACCGAGCGCGATGCTGATGGCTACTCCTTACGCTTTTAACAGCCAGGAGCATATGAGAAGCACGGTCGAAGGTGAAATTGGGCAGGAAATTGAAAGCGATATCAAGGAAAACGCCGGCCTGACGCCTCTATTCTATATGGAGCGCTCGCCAAGAAACTTAACTTCCAACCGCCCGATTTCTGCACCGGAGGATTTGAATGGGCTTGATATGAGAGTGCCTAATGTTCCGCTGTTTATTGATGCTTGGTCGGAAGCCGGGGCCCAGCCGCAGTCCATCAGCCTGAGCGAGGTGTTCACCGCTCTGCAGCAGGGGGTTATAGACGGCCAGGAAAACCCTAATGATCTTATTCAAAGTAACGGATTTTATGAAGTACAGAACTACATCAATGAAACCCAGCACGTCCGTTCCTGGATCTACGTGGTTATAGGAAACGACCAGTTCGAAGCGCTGACGCCGGAGGAACAGGACGAAGTACAACGTGCGGCAGAGGACGCCCAGGAATACTCCCAGGAATTATTCACCGAACAGGTGGAAACCGTGGAGCAGACGCTTCGGGATGAAGGCGTGCAGTTTAATGAAAACGTGGACCAGAAAGCATTTCAGCAAGCCATGCAGCCTGCTATCAGGGAATATTTTGACCAAGAGCAGTACGAGATGTATCAGCAGATTGTGGAGCAGGGCAAAGAAAGGGAGAATAGCGAATGAGGTGGATTAATACATTGGATAGAGCCATACAGGGCATTGTCTTATTGCTTTTTAGCGCTTTGCTGCTTGTAGTGGTCTTTCAGATAGTTATTCGCTTCCTTCCGGTGACCGTGCTGTGGACCGAGGAGATTACAAGATATCTTTTTGTTTACACGATTGCGTTCGCCGCTCCGCTGGCATTGTATCGAAAAGAATTTATAAAAGTGGATTTTATCTATTCGTTTTTATCGGCAAAGCAGCGGGCGGTTTACGAAACCATTGTACATACCCTGATCGGCATCGTAGCAGCGTATTTAGTCGTAGAAGGCATTAACTTTTATCTGCTGGGTACTTTCTTTAGTTCGCCTGCCTCTGGCATTCCTATGCAATACGTTTATGCGGCGGTACCTGTACTGGGGTTATTGCTTCTTTGCTACTCTGTTCTTTTTGTGATTTCTCAATGGACGTCGACAAATATAGAAGCAGGTGAGAAATAATGGCTTTTTTGTTAGTTGGTTTATTTTTAGTATTATTGCTTGCCGGCATGCCCATTGTTTTTAGTCTTGCCGTTTCATCATTAGTGTATTTGTTAATTAATGGGGAGTCGTTAACCATTATCCCCCAGACAATGTTTGCAGGGATAAACTCCTTTACACTTGTAGCCATACCAGCATTTATTCTAGCTGGAAACTTAATGAACGAAGGCGGCATTACGGACAAAATCATACAGTTTTCCAAGGCATCTGTCGGAAGGGTCCGCGGCGGACTGAGTTTAACGAACGTCGCTTCTTCGTTAGGCTTCTCTGGCATTTCCGGAACTGCCCTGGCCGATACAGCAAGCATCGGTTCAGTGCTTATTCCTGCGATGAAAAAGGAAGGGTACGGTCCGGGCTTTTCCGCGGCCGTAACGTCGATGTCTTCGACTGTAGGACCGATGATCCCGCCTTCTTTGCCGATGATTATTGTCGGAACGCTTGCAGGAGCGTCTATTGGAGATTTATTCCTGGCAGGGGCGATTCCCGGCTTACTGCTGGCCTTAGGCTTTTTCATTGTCGCTTACGTGGTATCGGTGAAGCGTTCTTACCCGAAAGAAAATCCGGTATCGACGAAAGAGCTTTTCAAGTCATTTTTGGGCGCTTTTTGGGCGCTTTTGATGGTTTTCATCATTTTATGGGGTATTCTCGGAGGATATTTCACGCCAACAGAAGCCGCAGTCGTAGCAGTATTGTACGCTTTTGTCATTGGCGCCGCAGTCTACCGCAAATTACATTTAAGAAACTTCCCGAAATTATTGATCGATACCATTGTCGCCACTGCCGCCATCCTGCTTTTAGTAGGGTTTGCCAATCTGTTTGGCTGGATACTGGTCAGTGAAGGGATCCCAACGATGTTGGCGGACGGGCTCTTGTCCCTTACAGATAACGGTGTGTTGATTATTTTAATGCTGCTCCTGCTTTTATTGATTGTAGGCATGTTCATGGAAACCATTGCTGCGCTCACTATTCTGTTTCCGGTACTGTTGCCAGTAGCCGAATCAATTGGAATGGATACCGTGCACTTTGGCGTAGTGATGGTACTTGCGTTAATGATCGGTCTATCTACACCGCCGGTAGGGGTTTGTTTATTTGTGGCAGCTGACCTGGCGAAGGTTTCTGTAGGGAAAGCGTTCAAGGAATTGATTCCGTTTCTCGGTGTGTCCCTTGCAGTACTGCTATTGGTCAGCTTCATTCCATCAATATCTTTATTCCTGCCTGGGTTATTTGAATAATAGAAAGGAAGAATAATATGAAAGCTATACAAGTTTCAGAACCTGGCCAGCTAAATGTGATAGAAATCGAAAAGCCACGGATAGAAAACGAACATGAGGTGCTCGTGAAGGTCCATGCAGCCGGGATCTGCGGTTCGGACATGCATATCTATCACGGCAGCAACCCTTTCACCGTGTACCCCCGTATTATCGGTCACGAAGTAGCAGGGGAAGTAGCCGAAATAGGAGAAAGCGTTCATTCTTTACAAGTCGGGGACAAGGTTTCCCTGGAGCCAATTCAGAGCTGCGGAGAATGCTATGCATGTAAGCAGGGCCAGCCCAATGTGTGTGAAAACCTGGAAGTATACGGCGTGCACCGGGACGGCGGGATGAGAGAATTCATGTCTGCTCCTGAGAAAAATTGGCATAAATTAGATGAAGAAACGTCCTGGAATGAAGCTGTGCTGACAGAGCCTTTAACGATAGGGGCGCAGGCAACTGCAAGAGGAGGCGTGAAAGAGGGAGATACGGTGCTGATTACGGGCGCAGGTCCGACAGGCATCAGCTGTCTTCTTGTCGCCAAATTGAAAAAAGCACGGGTGATTATGACGGACCTGAACGATGAGCGATTGAATTATGCCTCTTCGATCGGGGCGGACGTCACTATTAATCCTGGAAATGAGCCGGACGTGTTTGACCGGGTAAGCCAGGAAACAAATGGAATGATGGCGAATGTGGTAATCGATGCAGTAGGAACGGAAAAAACGTTTGAACAGGCGGTTTCGATGGCCTCTATTGCAGGCCGGGTAGTGACGCTAGGTTTTAATAAAGCTCCTTCTTCCCTTACTTCCCTGGACATTACGAAAAAAGAGCTGATGATTGTTGGCTCAAGGCTGCAGTCCAATAAGTTCCCAGAGATTATTGAGTATATTAATCAGGGGAAATTGGATGTAGAATCAATGGTTTCTCACCGCTTTAATTTTCAGGATGTGCAGCAGGCGTTTGAGCAGCTTGAAAGCGCCCCAAATGAAGTGAGAAAGGCTGTTCTTGCATTTGGATAAACAATCCACTAATTTTCAGCCATCAGTTATATGCTAAAAACGTGAAAATAACAATTAATCTATGTAAAGAGCTGTTAAATTAAAACAGCTCTTTTTTGCTATCTAGGAAAATTCTCACGAAGGTAGAGAGGTTTATATACAGAAAAAATTGGTTAATAGGGTTACTAATCATAATACTTAAAAGAAATACATGCTTATAAAAAATTATGTTAAAATATGGATACCAAACCGCTATTAAAAAATACCTGAAAACTGCACCCTTTTTGATTATATATGCCTAAAACTTAAGACATGTGATAAAATGAGTCAATACTATGAATATTATCGCGCTGAGGCATAAAGGCTTAAAGGATTTATGCGGAGGCTTTCGAGCAGGGCGGGGTGTAAAATGAAGCATAAGGAAATAGCGCAGATTAAAACCCAGGAAGTGGCAAAGCGTGTCACGCTGGCGATGCTCGTCTTAGTTCCGGCATTTATGCTGGTGAATTTTTACGATGTATTTTTTCTGGGAGCACCACTTGAAACAGACTGGCTGATTGTTCGTTTGCTTACTGGCATAATTATCCTTAGCTGTCTGCTTTGGTTTGTGTTTAAGCGCAGTGTAGACCAACGGGTGCAGCGAAACTATTACCATGCCCTGTTTGACCAGCCGCTCTCTCCAGTATTTCTGCTGAACGGCCGTGGCAGCGTGATTGAAGTAAATGAAAAACTGCTTGAAATGCTTAACAAGGAACGGGACACCGTGATTGGCCAGTCGATGAATGAATTAAATTTCACAGACTACGAACTGGTCCAGAGATATACTGACCGGGTTATGAAAGGACATTCCCAGCATTTTGAAGTAAATCTACGGCGCCAGGATGGAACGGTGATGGAGCTCGAAGTCATGGCAAGCCCTGTTTTTATGTATCGACGAATCATTGGAATGATTGGCATTATCCGGGACCGCACCAAGCATAACGCAAATATCCGTAAGCTCGAGCGTATGGCGAATGTAGACGGCTTAACGGGCCTTGCCAACCGCAGGGCGTTCAATAATGCCTTTCACCGCTATTGGATCGAAGGCTTGGAACGCCAGTCTCCGCTTGCAGTCATGATGATCGATCTGGATGAATTTAAGAACTTCAATGATACGTATGGCCACCTCGAGGGGGACGAGTGCTTAAAGCAGATTGCCGGGGCTATCCACGGAGTATGCGTGCGTTCCGGAGGAGTGGCCTCCCGGTTCGGCGGAGAAGAGTTTGCTTTGTTGCTGCCGAAAACGAATAATAAAGAAGCCCGGGCTATTGCCCATGAGATAAGTGAAGAAGTAGACAGGCTGAATATCCGTCATGAAACGTCGAGTGTGAGTCCGAAGGTGACGGTCAGCATCGGCGTGAATGTCGTTATACCAGCCCTGCACCGCAGCCGGGAGAACATGATGCTGAAAGCGGATGAAGCCCTGTATGAAGCAAAAAGCCATGGGAAAAATACAGTGAAACTGTAAAAAGGGCCCGTGCAGGCGAGAGGTGAAGAAAGTGAACGCCAAACAGCAAAAAGCTGTGAACAAAAAATCAATTTATGCAGGGCGCTTAAAGAAGGATCTCTTCGGCAGCGCCCTGCTTCTGTTAATGACCATTATTCATTGGATCTCCGCTCCATTTACGACAGATGCATACCTCTTTTACGGAGTGATTTATGTAATTATGGCCACAGAGGATTTGTATATTTACTGGAAGATGAAAGCAGAGCAGGCGTGGATAGACAAAAGCATGACGGATACAGAAAAGAGGGCAGGCAGATGACATTTACGATGCAGCAGCTGACCGAAGAAGACATTCCGGAACTCGTGCAGCTGCTACGGGAAGTTGGCTGGGACTACGACGGAGCGGAAATGAAAGCAGTGCTCGCGGCGGGAGTAGTGTACGGACATAAAACGCCGGAGGGCGGGGTGGTGTCCAGTGCGGCAGTGATTCCATATGGGAAGGCAGCTGCTGCGCTCGGCCTCGTTATTGTGAGGAAGAGCTGCCGCCGTCAGGGATTGGCAAAGGAAGCGGTGAAGGCGTGCTTAAATACAATTCCAGTAAACGCTGGTGTCCTGCTGTTTGCTACGAAAGAAGGGAAGCCGCTCTACCAGCAGCTCGGGTTTGAGGAAGCGGGCAAGGTTTACAAATATGTTGCCCCGGGCCAGGTGGTGAAGAAAACCAGCATCGTTCGGCCGTCCAGCATAAGAACGTACGAAGCCCACGACTGGAACAGCTTACAGCAGCTCGATCTTGGGGCGTTCGGCCAGGACCGGAGCGCTTTTTTGCGTCACCGGATCACCCAGGCCCACCAGGCGCTAATATTATTGGATGACCAAAACCATCCGGCTGGCTTTGGCCTGTCGATCTGGCATGAAGGGCAGCTGCTGCTTGGGCCGATCGCGGCGCCGAATGAAAAAGCGGCAGCAGAGCTGCTCGAACAGTTGATCGAATCGCATCCGGTGAAGGTGCGGATAGATCTTACCGAAGAAAATAGGATCATGACGGAGACACTCCGACAGTGTGGTTTTGAAAAACAGAGCGAGCCGCTTATGATGGCCCGGGCTCCTTCGATTATAGAACCCCGGAATGGAAATCTGTATGCGATTGCTTCGCAGATTTTCGGATAGAGGTTCGTGTGCGTACTGCCTAAATTAGGGTGTTTGATGGCAAATTATGTTACTTTATTAGAAGAGAAGTGCGGGCATGGGCATTTGGCCGGCTTTTATTAATGGGGGCACAATGGGAGAGATATCATGATCAGTGGACCATTTACAACATCTATACTTCCGGGAGTGATAGCTCTCTTCTTTACACTGGTATTTGTAATGAAAGGATGGGCACTCTGGGTTAGGATGCTGCCGGGTATTGCGCTAATGGCTTCGGCTTTGTCACTTTTTTATTATGGTTATATGCGTATCCAGGGATTTGAGGGGGCATCATACGGGATTCTTGGAGGATTTCTAAGCCTTTATGCTGTGGTGTGCTTTGTGATTGCCGGCTGGGATTTGCGAAACAGCAATTTTTTTAAGTAGAAGGATCGTTTTTTGGGTACATAAACTGTAAAGGGAGGTGCAGCGGTATGTGCGGAAGATACACGTTGTTTCATTCCAGGGAAGCGCTGGAGCGGGCCTTCGGCACATCGTTTCCGGAAGGGCCGGCAAGCTACAATATAGCTCCGTCCCAGAAAGTGATGGCAGTGGCGTCCTCCGCAGAACAGACGAAAGCAGGCTGGCTGCAATGGGGGCTCATTCCTTCTTGGGCAGATGATAAAAAAATCGGACATAAAATGATCAACGCCCGGGCAGAAAGTGTCGATACTAAACCGGCATTCCGCCGCCTGCTCGAACGACGGCGCTGCCTCGTGATTGCTGATGGTTTCTATGAATGGGACCGCGAAGGCGGGACAAAGCAGCCGTACCGAATCACGGTCGATGATGAGGAGCCGTTTGCCTTTGCCGGACTGTGGGACAGATGGGAAGGCAAAAATGAAACAATCACGTCCTGTACGATTATTACGACCGAAGCCAACGATATGATGCAGCAAATTCACCACCGGATGCCGGTCATTCTGAATGAAGAAGCAAGAAAAGTCTGGCTCGATCCTGATGAAACCGATAAAAAAGTGTTGAAGTCACTCCTGCAGCCGTTTGACGCTTCGCGTATGGCCATGTATCCCGTAAGTACTGAAGTAAACAGCCCGAAGCATAATTATGCTGCATTGGTAGAACGTATTGAATAACGATTGCAGCCCGGCTTTTCCTATTTTCAGGAGAAGCCGGGTTGTCTTTTATTTAGGGATCTGCGGAGCAGGGCAGTTCGATGATGTCACCATCGAACTTCCTTACAATAAGGGTGGCTCCGCCTTTCTTGCTGTCCAGCTTTGCCACCCAGCCGTCCAGTCCATTGGCTGCATCCTGACTTCACCGTCTTACGACGCTTCCAGCCAGGATTACGCCAGCTGTCTGGAACGGCTGTTCAGGGTGGCTCCGCTTTTCCTATAGCTTTTTCCGGGCGACGGCTTTACGTATTTTGGCCACGGCTTCCTGAGCCTGGTCTTTCTTTTTGATGCAGTAATTCACATACAGGCCATCGAGCAGGGAGAGTTCGGCAAGTCTGGAGGCGAGGGCTTCGGAGCGGTATTCAGTTTCCCTGGAGATTGTCTGCAGGGTCAGGTCTGCTTTTTGGCTGATCGGCGTTTTCGCATAGCTTGTAATGGCAATAATGCGGGCTCCCTGCTCTTTGGCCACATCCATCGCTTCAAGAACGTCTTCATTGGCTCCCGAATGCGAAATCACAATAGCAACGTCGTTTGGCTTCAGCTGGGATGCGGCCATTACCTGCCAGTGGGCATCGGTATAGGCATGGCTTGGCAGCCCGGTGCGCATAAACTTATGCTGGCCGTCCTGGGCTGTGACGCCGGAGCCGCCGCTTCCATAGAAGTGGAGCTCCGACGCTTCAAGCAGGTACTCGACCGCCTGACGGACGGTGGTCTCATCAAGCACCTCCTGCGTGTAGGTGAGGGCATTTTTGTTGCTTTGAAACACCTTGGCCATCACCTCGACCTCGGTATCGCTTTCCTGGATTGTTTCATGAATATCTTCGATTGGTTCGATAATATCGGAGGCGAGCGCGATTTTCATCGCCTGGTAGCCCTTAAAGCCGAGCCGCTTGCAGAAACGAAACACGGTAGCGTCTGCAAGGGAAAGCTGGTCGGCTACCTGATTGATGGTCGAATGAACGATAGTTTCGGGATTTTGCAGCATATAGTCAGCGATTTGTTTTTCTTTATCACTGAAGCTGTTGTACAGCGATTGGATCCGCTGGCGGACGTGAGTCGTTTCGGTAGCCATAAGTACCCCTCCGGAGGAAAAAGTCTTGCTTATATCATAAAGGAATAAATTTCAATTTTCTATAATAAATCATGAAAAAAATTTTCTTAAAACGCTTGCATAGAATTTTATTTCACGTATAATAACGAATTGAGAAAAATATTTTCATTATCTGAAAGCGTTACCGAAAGCGAGGGAGTAGATGTTATGGCTGAATCACTTACAGCCGGTGTGGATATAGGTACAACGAGTACGAAAACGCTGGCTTATGATACGGAGGGAAAAATCTGGGCGGAACGGGAGCTTGAATATCCAATTTATTCTCCGGACCCGGCCTGGAAGGAGCAGGATCCTTACGAAATTTTGCGTGCCGTTGAACAGACGCTGAAAAACGTCATCGAAGACGTTGCTAAAGAAGGAAAGCATATTGGAACGATCGGCTTCAGCGCTGCGATGCATAGTATTCTTGCAGTGGACGACAGCGGCGAGCCGCTGACGCAGGCGCTTACCTGGGCCGATCAGCGGTCAGTACATGAAACCGAAAAAGTAAAGGCCGAAAACGGGCAGGATATTTTTGAACGTACGGGGACGCCGATCCACCCCATGGCACCGCTCACCAAGATTATGTGGTTTCAGAAATACCGGGAAGAAATCGCTGCAAAGGCAGCAAAGTGGATTTCGGTGAAGGAATTTCTGTTCTATAAATGGTTCGGGGAATACATCGTTGATTACTCTATCGCTTCTGCCTCAGGCCTTTTCAATATCCATAAAAAGCAGTGGGATGACAGAGCGCTGGCGCTTGCCGGTATTACGGAAAACCATTTATCCATACCGGTAAGCACGACGTATCATCGCAGCGACTTGAACAAAGACGTCTGCAAGCGTCTGCATTTGCAGGAAACGACCACAGTCGTAATCGGGGCAAGCGATGGTGTGCTTGCAAACGTCGGGTCCGGGGCGCTCGAGGAAGGTGTGGTTGCGTGTTCGATTGGTACAAGTGGAGCGATACGTACGGTCATCGACCGTCCGTATACGGATCCGAAGGGGCGGATCTTCTGCTATGCGCTCACCGATGAGCTGTGGGTGATCGGCGGCCCAATTAACAACGGCGGTATTGCGCTGCGCTGGATGCGGGATAAAATTATGCCGGATCTAAAGGAACAGTGCCGGAAAAACGGTACAGACCCGTACGACGTACTGACGGAAATGGCAGAAAGCGTGATGCCCGGCTCCGACGGCCTGCTGTTTCTCCCGTATATGACCGGCGAACGAGCTCCGTTCTGGAACAGCGACACCAAGGGCGTGTTCTTCGGACTGACGCTTCATCACGGGCGTGAACAGATGGTCCGGAGCGTCATGGAAGGCGTCATGATGCAAATGTACGCCGTTGTCGTAGCCCTGATTGAGGCCGGTATCAACATTAAGGAATTCCGTGCCAACGGCGGGTTCGCCCGCTCGGAGCTGTGGAAGCAGATGATGGCAGACATATTCGAAAGCGACATTGTCGTTCCGGACAGCCACCAGAGCGCCTGCTTCGGCGCTGCCTGGCTCGCCATGACGGCAACCGGTCAGAAAGAAAGCCTGGACACGATTCACGAGCTTATTCCGATTGAAACACGGCAGTCTCCGATCATGGACAATGTGACGGCGTACCGGGATTTAAAGCCGATCTTTCTGCGGCTTGCACGCAATCTTCAATCTGAATTTTCCGCGATTGCCGACGTGCAGCGTGCACACGCAGAGGGCAAACGCACACTTTCTACTGAAAAAGGAGAAATACTATGACGACTTCAGCACCGTGGCTCATTATTGTAGCCGTTTTAGCAATTGTTGCACTGTTATTTTTAGTTATGAGGACGAAGCTTCAGGCCTTTATCGCTTTGCTCGTCGTTAGTTTCCTCGTCGGGATTGCTGTTGGCATGCCGCCGGGCGAAATTATAACAACCATTGAAGAAGGAATGGGCGGCACTCTCGGATTTATTGCCGTCGTTATCGGTCTTGGGGCCATGTTTGGGGAAATGCTTCGTGTCTCCGGCGGCGCCGAACGCCTGGCACTGACGCTCGTTGATAAATTTGGAGAAAAGAACGTCAGCTGGGCTCTTGCGCTTACAGGCTTTATCGTATCTATTCCCGTCTTTTTGGACGTTGCCCTTGTTATCTTAATTCCAATTGTGTACAGCCTTGTCCGTAAAACGAAAAAATCGCTCGTGTACTACGGTATTCCGCTCGTAGCCGGTCTTGCCGTTACGCACAGCTTTATTCCGCCAACGCCGGGACCGATTTCGGTTGCTTCAATTATCGGCGCTGACCTCGGCTGGGTTATTCTGTTTGGCGCACTTGCCGGTCTTCCGGCAGTAGCGATTGCCGGCCCGATGTTCGGGAAATACATGGCGAAAAAAATCGACATCGGCGTTCCGGAATACATGATGGAACAGATGAGAAACGTCGAGTACGACCGCGAGCTGCCGAGCTTCCGCAGCGTTCTTGCTATCATCCTGCTTCCTCTTGTGCTGATTTTGCTTAACACGGGATCCGGAGTTTTCCTATCAGAAGAAAGCACAGCGTATGAAATACTGTCCTTTATCGGGGATCCGTTCTTCGCCCTGACCGTGGCGGCACTTTTAACCTTTTATGTATTCGGTATCCGCCGGGGTTATTCGAAAGAAGAAGTGCAGCAGATTACGACGAAAGCCCTCGAGCCTGCCGGGATTATTATTCTTGTTACCGGTGCCGGTGGCGTGTTCGGTGAAATGCTGATCCAGTCCGGTGTCGGCGACGTGCTTGCAAATGCGATGGAGAATGCAAACATGCCGATTCTTGTCTTTGCCTTTATAACAGCTGTACTTGTCCGTGTAGCCCAGGGTTCTGCAACTGTTGCGATGGTAACAGCCGCCGGCCTTGTAGCGCCGCTGCTTGAAACATACAACGTCAGCGAGCCGATGCTCGGACTGCTCGTTATTACAATTGCTTCCGGTGCGACAGCCTTCTCCCACGTGAACGACTCCGGGTTCTGGCTAGTCAGCAGGTACTTTGGCCTGAACGAAAAACAAACGCTGCAGACATGGACCGTCATGGAAACAATTATCGGTTTTGTTGGTTTTGGTGTAGCACTGATTTTAAGTATCTTCGTATAAATAGAAAAAGGGAGTGGAGAACATGAAAGCAGGAATTATTGGATTAGGTAAAATGGGGTACAATATCGGTCTGCAGATGCTTGATAAAAATCATGACGTTGTTGCCTACGATCTGTCCGAAGAATTTCGCAGCAGTTTTCAAAACGACGGAGGCGGCACGGCCTCTTCGGTGCAGGATCTGGTGGACCAGCTTCCAAAGCCGCGTATCATCTGGGTGATGGTGCCGGCGGGGGATGCCACGGATCAGGTGCTTACCGAAACGGCCTCGTACCTCGATGAAGGAGACATTTTAATCGACGCCGGCAACTCTCACTATAAGCGGACGCTTGCTCATTATGAAGCGCTTGAAGCAAGAGGAGTCCACTTCTTTGATGTTGGTACAAGCGGCGGCATTTCCGGTGCCAGAAACGGCGCCTGCCTGATGATCGGCGGACGCAAGGACATTTTTCCGGTATTGGAGCCGCTCATGCAGGACCTGTCGGTGGAGAACGGTTATCACTACACCGGGGAAGGCGGCAGCGCCCACTATCTGAAAATGGTGCATAACGGCATCGAATACGGCATGATGGCCGCGATGGGCGAAGGGTTTGAACTGCTTGAAAAAGGGCCGTTTGACTACGACTACGAGCAGGTGGCCCGCGTCTGGAACAACGGCTCGGTCATCCGCGGCTGGCTGATGGAACTGATGGAAGAAGCCTTCCGCGGTGATGCCAGGCTCGATGATATCCGCGGCGTGATGCATTCCTCCGGCGAAGGCAAGTGGAGCGTAGAGTCTGCGCTTGAATACGAGGCAACGACCCCGGTCATTGCGCTCTCGCTTATGATGCGCTATCGTTCGCAGGAAACCGATACCTTTAACGGCAAGGTGGTTGCAGCTCTCCGTAAAGGGTTTGGCGGCCATGCCGTTGAAAAAAGTGAATAGCAATGTCCCAGAGGCCCGGAGGTAATCCGGGTCTTTTTTCATATTTTAGAAAAACTGCGTTAAATGCTTCAACTGGCTTTCGTTATTTCCGATAGTAACAATAACGAAGAAAACGGCAGAAGGGAGCCTATCATTCATGCGAGTATCCGGGTTTGCTTCAGGAATGGATATTGACCAGGTAGTTAAAGATTTAATGCGTGCGGAGCGCCAGCCGATCAACAAGCTGAATCAAAAGAAGCAGACGCTCGAGTGGCAGACGGAAATGTACCAGGAAGTCAACAAACAGTTTTTTGATTTCCGGAATACGATTTTTGATTCGATTATGAAGAAGTCCTCGATGACAGCCCGCTCGGCCACCTCCACCAATGAAAGCCGGGTGAGCGCCACGGCTTCAGCCAGTGCCGGCAACGCCACTTATTCCATCAGCGAAGTCAAGCAGCTGGCCAAATCAGCGTCGCAGAGCAGCTTTGAACGGGCGACCGGTCCCGGTTTTTCCGCTTCGGAGGCTATCGGCAGCCAGACATTTGCGACCGGGAAAGAACCGCAATGGAGCAAAGGCGTGATTCAAAGCAAAACAATCAACGCCGACGGCAGCACGTCCTACAGTGTGGAAGGCAGCAAGCTTAAACAAAATTCGGACGATATGATCGTGAAGGTGAGCGGCAAGCAGTACGAGGTGGTAACCGGCACGGATCCGCTCGAGCCTGGTCAGGTACGGGCCAGCTTTAACAGCGACCAGATTGATTTGGAGTTTAGTTCGGCGGTGACGAGCGGCAAAAGCATCAGCGTCCAGTATGCCGCGACCAATGAAACCAAAACAATTGACGCAGCTACCGCGACTTCTTCCTTTTCGCTCGGCAAAGGGGCGATTGACCCAGAGACGCTGGATATCAGCGTAAACGGAGGCGCCGCACTGACGATTGTCACGGATCCGGAGCAGGAGCTTAAGACCGGGGAAGCCTATGTGGATACGAAAACCGGCAGAGTCACGCTCGGCGAAGCGGTAACCGGAACGATTGAAGCGACATTCACCCAGCAGTATTCTACCAATACGATTACCACCTTTGATAAAGACGGTAAGGAGCAGAAAAATAAATTCACGTTCACAAGTGCGCAGTCGATGAACAATATTATGAGCACGATCAGCTCTTCCGGGGCGGGCGTTAGTGCGTTTTATGACGAACATTCCGGCAAAGTGGCGCTCACCCGGTCGGAGACAGGCGATTTTAACAAAAACGGCGATGAAATGCTTTTTTCAGGGGGATTTCTTAACAACACCCTGGGCCTGAACAACGTAGAAGGTGAGTCCCGCCAGGGCGAACAAAATGCTGTGTTTACGATGAACGGACTCGAAACCGAGCGGCCCAAAAATACGTTCGAGGTCAACGGGATGAGCATTACGCTTAAAGAAACGTTTGCTGAAACGGACGGGGCGGTAACGCTTGGCTCCGATACGAACACTGACGGTGTTATGGATACAGTTAAAGGCTTCATCGAAGAATATAATAAAATTATCGAAGATGTAAACGGCAAGCTGAATGAAAAAGTAAACCGGGATTTTAAGCCGCTCAGCGATGAACAAAAAGAAGAAATGAGCGAAAAGGAAATTGAGCTGTGGGAGGAAAAAGCCCGGAGCGGCCTGCTCCGCAGCGACAGCTCCATATCGAACGTCATGAACAATATGCGTTCGCTTTTATATGAGCAGGTAAACGGCACCGATTCAGCCTATAATACGCTCTATTCGATCGGCATTACGACAAGCTCAAGCTACACGGATAACGGCAAGCTCGAAATCGACGAAGCCAAGCTGCGCCAGGCGATTGAAGACGACAGTGAAGGAGTTTACCAGCTGTTTGCCGCGAGCGGTTCCACAACAGAAACCCAGGGTCTCGCCCGCCGGATGAGAGAAACGCTCGACAACGGGGTGACCGCGCTTGCTGAACGGGCAGGGGGATACAAAGGCAAGCTGCTTCCGCACCAGTTTACGCTCGGACGCAATATGGAAAACATCGAAGATCGCATCGCCCAGTTTGAGGACCGGATGGTGTCGGTGGAAAACCGGTATTACCGCCAGTTTACGGCGATGGAGCAGGCGATGAGCCGGGCGAACTCGCAGTCTAACTACTTGATGCAGTTTATGAACAATGGCCAGTAAGAGTAGAACCTTCTTGAGGAGGAAGAAAATATATGAGTTTTAACCAGGCACAGGCGATGTACCAGCAGGCAATGAAGCAGACGACTTCTCCCGAAAAAGAAAAGCCGAAGAAAACATTTTCTTCAAAACAGGCAGTCTCTGCCCCGAGACCGGCGTCAGTTAAAGCCAACCCTTATCAGCAGCAGGCAATGCAGACCGCTTCGCCGGGAGAGCTTACGCTTCTTTTATACAACGGCTGCTTGAAATTTCTCCAAAAAGCGGAGAAGGCGATGAACGAGGGAAAAGTGGAAGAGAAAAACAAGCTGATGATCCGGGCGCAGAACATTATCGGGGAACTGATGATTACGCTGAAAACGGATAGTGAGATTGGCAATAGCATGATGCAGATGTATGATTACATGTACCGACGGTTAATTGAGGCGAATGTGAGCAATGATACAAAGGTTCTGCAGGAGATTTACGGCCTTGTGGAAGAGTTTCGCGATACGTGGAAGCAGGCAATGCAAAAAGACCGGGAGCTCCGTTTCCGCGAAGGTGGCCGGGCGTAATGAGCGTTGTTCGTAAACTTTATGTCACGACCCGGGAGCTGTACGAGAAAGTGGCGCAGCCTATGCCAGTTAATGAACAGCCGAGGGATGAGTACATCGAAAGCGTGGACCTTTTCCTGCAGGCGCGGGACCAGCAGCTGAAAGGCCTGCCGCCTGTGGAGAAATGGACGGAGGCCGAGCGGCAGCTTGGGGAAGAAACGATTAAAATGAATCGTTATATTGATGGCCGTCTTGCCAGCTGGAAGCAGGTCATCCAGGAAGAGCTGCAGGGATCGCGCCAGAAACGCCGTCATATGGGGAAGTATGAGCAAAGTGGTGCGACGGCATCGGCCTATTTTTTCGACAGCAAAAACTAATACATAAAACCTTTGGGCCTGGTCCTGAAGGTTTTTTATATGTATTGAGGGCTGATTATGTTATAACCACGGTAAAGGATGAAAAGGGGCAGATAATGATGAGTGAGCATCTTCGCCGGGCAGAAGCAACATTTCTTCAGCAGTACAGTGACTGGCTGCAGATGGTACAGGAAAGCATGGTACAGGTGACAGGGTTTTACCGGGAAGGGTTCGAAGACAACGGTGATCGCCTGCTGGACAGCACGACCAGAGAATCCTCGCTTTTTTCCTCGCAGACAGTGACGATGGCCTATTTGTTCGGGCAGGAAGAGGAGTGGAGGCAGGATCTCGAAGCCTTTGAGCAGGCGACCGAAGAAGTACGGAGCCTGATCAAGGCAGAAACAATGAGCAGTGAAGAAAAAATGCGCTACGTCGCTTCGGTGTATATGCCGGTTCTTGAGCGCTGGAAGCTGCGGGTAACAGCGCTTGCGCGTAAATAAACAGGCAGAGATAAGCCTCTCTGCCTGTTTATTATTCATCACTGCCCTGCTCAGAAAGAGGCGGCAGGCCGAGCTTCTGTTCAAGCGTCGGCAAAGAACCGTGCTCGATCATCCAATTCGCCGGCTGGCGGTCGGGATACATAAGCTCGGCAATGCTCTGGCCTTCGATTTGGCTGAACCGTTCGCCTTCCTCCCATTCCCGCAGATTTTCAAAATTCAGCTCTTCCGCTGTAGCGACGACGTTGGACGGAGCGCTGATCGTCTGTTCATTGTTCACTTCATCATAGGTGAAGGTAAGAGACTGAGTGGATGAAGAAGTCTGCGGGCTCTGAGAGTTATTCATGGTAATTTTAAAATCTGCCTGGATGCTTTTCGTCTGCATTGAGTCTTTATCAATAGTGATGGTATAGACTGTATCTTCCAGGTTTCCAGTGAACAGCATATCATCAATCAAGCTGTCAAAGTCGTCATTGGTAAACCCGACCGTACTTTTAACTAGTTCCCGCATTTGATCAGAATTGCCACGCGCCTCAATGATATATTCCGATTCCTGTTCCTCCAGCTGAAAATCTGAAGCATATGCTTCAATTAGCTCGAGTACAGCTGCCGGCTCCCCGATAGATTGGCTCGAAGCGCTCAGATCCCCGGTGAATTCGTCTGGATATTTGATCCATTCTTTTTCTGCAGAATCGTATGTGAAAAAGCCCTCGGCTGTCAGGTAGCGTTCAATTTCCTTCGGCTCCTGTTCGGTCGTCTGCAGTGTCGAAGTTTCATGATAGGCAAACGGCTCCGTGCCTACCTCCACGTTAGAGGTAAGTTCGTTAGTAACCGGATCCTCCTGGCCGGGGCCGATCGTCTGGGCCATATTTATATTAATAGAATAACGATTTAATTCCTGCATATAGTCAATACTTTCAGAAAGAACCTCGTCAGAAGCCGGTTCCTCATCTGAAGCTTGGTTTTCTAGCGTATCT
Organism: Marinococcus halophilus; assembly: GCF_002265875.1. Lineage (GTDB taxonomy): Bacteria > Bacillota > Bacilli > Bacillales > Marinococcaceae > Marinococcus > Marinococcus halophilus. The sequence continues at coordinate 33,164 of NZ_NPFA01000010.1, read as the reverse complement.
GGTTCATTGTTAATGGATGAACATCCTATCGGAAGGACGAGACTTAAAGAAACAAGAAGTACGCCAAATGACTTCCTCATGGAATCTCCGACCTCCATCTAAAATTCATTTTACATATTCCCTAAGAATACCACACTTTTACATAAAAAAGAATAAGACCTCGTTCACGTTAATCTTCCACTGCCTTCCAGAGAGGGAAAGCAGGCACGATGTAGTGCCCGGACAGCTTCAGGCAAAGATGCCTTTTCAAGCCGGGCAAACCCGATCACAAGCGTTGGCGGAGCCTGATCCGGGTATTTCATAAACCGGTCAATGCCATACAGTTCGAGCTTGCCCGCGGCGGCCCGGCCTAAAATAGACGCCAAAGAGTCCTTCGTCTGCACATGCAGAAGAAAGTGAAGGCCCGATTTTTCGCCTTGAATGGAGGCGTGGCTGCCGAACACCTGATGAATTTCATGAATCAGAAGCTCCCGGATCTCTCCGTAATGGCGGCTCATACGCCGAACATGCTTCCGGTATTCGCCGGTTTCAATAAAACGGGCAAGGGTCTGCTGGTGAAGAGAAGACGCTGTTTGAATCAAGTGCGTGCCCTCCTTCTGAAAAGCCGCTGCGAGTGCCGGGGGCAGAACCATGTAGCTGATCCTAAGGCCCGGGAGAAGAGATTTGGAATAGGTGCCCATGTAGACGACGCGGTCCTGCTTATCAAGGCTTTGCAGAGCCGGGATCATGTCTCCTTCATAGCGGAATTCTGAATCGTAATCATCTTCAATAATATAGCGATCCGCCTTTTCATAGCACCAGTTCAGCAATTGAATCCGGCGGGAAACCGGCATGATGGAACCGAGCGGCATCTGATGGGAAGGAGTGACAATGACGGTGTCGGATGCTGTATTTTGCAGCGCTTTAGTCTGAAGCCCGTGGCGATCGACAGGCAGGAGTTCGGTGCGCTGCCCGCTTTTTTCAAGCAACAGCCGGATCCGCTGGTATCCAGGGTCTTCGAGGGCGTAGGAACGATCAGGGCCAAGAAGATGCACAAGCAGCTGCAGCAGCGCCTGGGTACTGGCCCCGATAATGATCTGCTCCGGACGGCATTCCACGCCTCTCATCTGCCGGACAGAATAGCTGATAGCTGTTCGGAGGCGCTCCGCTCCAGCGGGCGGGTCGATGTCACACCAGGAGTCAAGAGAGGCATCGGCGGCTGCCTGCTCAGCTTTTCGCCATTGCTTGAATGGAAAGCGGAACGCATCAACACTCATATGGGAAAAAGAATACGTATAATCCCGTGCACTCGGCGGCGCAGGTTCATTCGCCGCTGGCAGAGAAGGGGCGCCGAGGGAAAGGGGCTCCAGGCGTTCTACAAAATAGCCTTTTCGCTCTGCTGTATAAATGTAACCCTCGGCATGCAGCTGCATATAAGCAGAAAGCACGCTGTTCTGGCTTACGGAAAGGGTCTCTGCAAGCGAACGCTTAGAAGGAAGCTGCGTATTGGCAGAGAATCTTCCCGATAAAATTTCCTGCTGAAACCATTGATATATTTGCTTGTAAATAGGTGAAACCTTGTCATGGCGGGAAATAGGGATATAAAACAATGTAATGTCACGCTCCGGCTGGTACCATTTATTTTTCGTAACTGGTTCTACTCATGATACCAAAATAATTATACAATTGCGAAAAATAAAAACAATTAGGAGGCTTCGTTTCGATGAAAGCACTGCATCAGACATGGCAGGAAAAAAGAGATCAATACGTACCAAAAAGTATCGGGAACGGAAACCGCTCAATTGCAGCCAGCGGGCAGGGGGCAACAATCATTGATGAAAACGGAGCGGAGTTCATTGATTTCGCTGGTGCCATCGGCACAATGAACGTGGGACATTCGCATCCAAAAGTTGTGGAAGCGGCCAAAAAACAGATGGACAAGATCACGCACCCTGGGTTTAATGTAATAATGTACGACTCGTATATTGAACTGGCGGCTCGCCTGAGCAACCTTGCTCCGGGGGCAGAGGCGAAGAAAACAGCATTGTTTAACAGCGGGGCGGAAGCCGTGGAAAATGCGGTGAAAATCGCCCGGAAGGCAACTGGGCGGTCAGGAGTGCTCACATTCGAACGCGGTTTTCACGGACGCACAAATATGACCATGGCAATGACAGCAAAGGTAAAGCCTTATAAGCACAAGTTCGGGCCGTTCAGCCCGGAGGTGTATCATGCACCGTATCCATATATGTTCCGCCGCCCGGCTTCGATGACAGAACGCGAATACGAGCAGCACGTCATCGAAGAGCTGGATCTTTTTTTGAAAACAGAAGTAGCTCCTGATGAACTGGCCTGCATTGTGATGGAGCCCGTACAGGGAGAAGGAGGATTTATCGTTCCGCCGGCATCGTTTGTGCGCTATGTAGCGGAGCTGTGCCGCGATCACGGGATTCTGTTTGTTTCAGATGAGATTCAGGCAGGGTTTGCGCGTACTGGGAAATGGTTTGCCATCGAGCATTTCGGGGTTGAGCCCGATCTGATCACTGTTTCCAAGTCGCTTGCTGCCGGTTTTCCGCTCAGCGGAGTCATTGGAAAAGCAGAAGTGATGGACGCCGCCGGGCCTGGGGAAATCGGCGGAACTTACTGTGGAAATCCAGTGGCATGCGAGGCCGCACTTGCCGTGATCAACATAATTGAATCCGAAAGGCTGAACGAGCGGGCAGAATGGCTCGGCGCGAAGTGGGAGCAATACGCGGGTGAATGGGAAAAGTCTTACAGCTGGATCCGGGGCCACCGCCGCCTGGGCGCGATGGCCGCATTTGAAATTGTGAAGGCAGACGGTCTCACTCCGGACCCTGAAAAAACCGCCCGGGTGACGAAGAAAGCAAATGAACATGGCCTGCTGCTTTTATCCGCTGGTGTGCATGGAAATGTAATTCGTTTTCTGGCCCCGATTGTCATCACAGAAGTAGAGCTTTCCAAAGGGGTGGAAAAGCTTGAATTTGTGTTGAAGGAGATAGAAGGAGAGGTAATATGAATCAGAAAGTATTGAATCAAAAGGATGTCCTGTTTCTCGCCCTTGGCGCTATGCTTGGCTGGGGGTGGGTGGTGCTCTCCGGTACATGGATCATGGAAGCGGGTTCTCTCGGTACTACAGCAGCTTTTCTTATCGGCGGTATTCTTGTGGCCCTGATTGGACTTACCTACGCTGAACTCGCCTCGGCAATTCCGGAGTCCGGAGGAGGCCTGGTCTTCGTAGAACGTGCATTTGGCCGGAGTGCAGCCTTTGTGGCTGCATGGGGAATTCTGCTTGGTTATGTGTCAGTGGTCACGTTTGAAGCAGTGGCGCTGCCGACGGTTATCGACTATATACTGCCGCAGGACCATGCCGGCTATTTATGGACGCTGAACGGCTGGGAGGTTTATGCGACGTGGGTGCTTATTGGCTCTGGAGGCGCAGTAGCTATGACGGCGCTTAACTACTTCGGAATCAAGCCGGCATCATTTTTCCAGTCCATCTTTACACTCGTTATTGTTGGTACGGGCGTCCTGCTTTTGGGAGGCGCTGTATTTAACGGTGATTACGGCAACGTGCAGCCGTTTTTCCAGGATGGGTCTGCTGGAGTGTTTGCTGTACTTGTCATGGTGCCGTTTCTTTTTGTCGGCTTTGACGTTATTCCACAGGTAGCTTCTGAAATCAAAGCACCAGGAAAAAGCATTGGCAGGATTCTGATTATTTCTATCGTAACAGCCGTTATTTTTTACCTGCTGATTGCTTTTGGTGTGACTCTCGGGCTTGGGCCGGAGGAATTGGCAGGCTCTTCCTTAGCTACAGCGGACGCAATGGTGAACCTTCTGGGCAGTCAGGTGTTTGGAACGATCCTCGTGCTTGGGGGCGTTGCCGGCATTATTACAAGCTGGAATGCTTTTATTATCGGCGGGAGCCGTGTGCTCGGTAAAATGGCGGACCGGAAAATGGTGCCAGCCTGGTTTGGCAAAAAACATCCAAAATACGGCACCCCGTCCAACAGTATTCTTTTCCTTGGTGCTCTGGCGTTTATAGCGCCACTGCTCGGCCGGCCGGCGCTCGTATGGATTGTTGATGCCGGAGGGATTGGAATTGTCGGTGGATATTTACTCGTTTCTATGGCCTTTCTTCGGTTGCGCAAAACAGAACCTGCGCTTGAACGTCCGTTTCGCATTGGTCCGTATAAAATTGTAGGATGGCTGGCGGTGATTTTGAGTACAGGATTTGTGCTTCTGTACTTTCCGGGTATGCCGGCAGCGCTTATCTGGCCGTATGAATGGATTATTTTAGGTGGATGGATTTTAATGGGGGCAGTGCTGTACGCGGTACAAAAACCGGTCTATCAAAAGGAAGAAGAAAGCTCTTTCAGCAGTAAGAGACCATAAGAAAGAACCCCGGCGGAAACCGGGATTCTGGTGTCCGGTACGGCCGCTTAGACAAGGGGAGCGGCGCCCGGACGGACAGAACAGTGTGGGAGGTTGCTGCTGTCAGAGGTATGAGGGGAAATATGTAGAAGAGAGCAGCCGAAGTGCTGCTGCCTGCTACTATCATATGTTCTGAATCCCCGGAATACAAGGGACTCCGCTTCTTTAGGCTTTATTTTAAAATAGGAGTGCTTCCGCATGTCCTATTCTAAAATAGGAAGTAGACGATTTAGGAATGAGCAGAATAATAAATGGAATTTGCGGGTATAGAATGAACGATGCACATTCACGCATGAAAGGGAGTAATGATTGTATGTTTGGAAAAATATATATTAACGGTGAATGGAAAGAGGCAGACGAAGGAACCTTGGACGTTATCAATCCGGCGAATGGGGAAGTAGTCGGTGAGACCGCCAACGCAGGAGAAGCAGAAACGAAGGAAGCGATCAATGCTGCGCACGAAGCGTTTGATTCCTGGTCGAAAACGACCGCGTACGAACGCGCAGACATTCTCCGCAAGATTCACGGCCTGATGATGGAGCGCCAGGATGAACTCGGTGAACTGCTGACTAGGGAAATGGGGAAACCTCTTGCAGAGGCTAAAGGAGAGGTGGCCTATGCGGCTTCCTTTATTGAATGGTACGCGGACGAAGCCAAACGGGTTTATGGCGAAACGATTCCCTCCGGCTCGGAAAACAAGCGGCTGATGGTGATTCACCAGCCCGTCGGCGTCGTCGGTGCGATTACGCCGTGGAATTTCCCGCAGGCGATGATCACCCGTAAGGTAGGACCGGCCCTGGCTGCAGGCTGCACGATCGTGCTGAAGCCGGCGAAAAATACGCCGCTGTCCGCCGTTCGCTTCGTGGAAATCTGTGAAGAGGCGGGCGTGCCCAAAGGCGTGATCAACCTGGTGACCGGCCAAAGCTCGTCAGCGATCGGCAATGAATTAATGTCGAACGAAAAAGTACGAAAAGTCACCTTTACCGGCTCTACCGAAGTCGGAAGCAATTTGATGGAGCAGGGTGCTCAGGATATTAAAAAGCTGTCGCTCGAACTCGGCGGCCATGCGCCGGCCCTTGTGCTTGATGATGCGGACATTGGCAAAGCGGTAAATGGCGTCGTGGCTTCGAAATTCCGTGCCTCCGGCCAGACATGCATCTGCGTCAACCGGGTGTATGCTGATGAAAAGGTATACGAAGAATTTGTGGAAAAATTTGCAGATGCCTGCAAAGACCTGAAAGTCGGCGACGGCATGGACGAAAATGTAAAGGTCGGCCCGCTGATTGATAAGGATGCGTATGATAAAGTTGAGCGCCACGTTCAGGACGCCGTCGATAAAGGTGCGAAAGTCGTCACGGGCGGCAACGGCTATGAAAAAGACGGCGGCTACTACTTTGAGCCAACCGTGCTCCGTGACGTTAACCATGATATGATCATCATGCATGAAGAAACATTCGGGCCGGTGGCGCCGGTGCAGAAAATCACCAGTGATGAAGAGGGCGTCAAGCTGGCGAACACGACGCCATTCGGGCTTGCTTCGTATTTCTTTACCGAAAACATGTCCCGGGGCATGAAAGTGGCCGAAGGACTCGAGTACGGGATTGTAGGCTGGAACGACGGCGGGCCATCGGCTGCCCAGGCACCATTCGGGGGTTGGAAGCAGAGCGGTGTTGGACGCGAAGGCGGCCGTCAGGGCATCATGCCGTTTCTCGAAACCAAATATATTTCGATAGGACTATAATAGGAAAATGAGCTGTGCCGGAGCGTTCCGGTACAGCTTTTTTTATAATAAGTACCAGATTAAGTTACCGGTGACATTTAAAAGGGTTTTATCTGTTTCATAAGTCCTGAGACACTATTGTTAAGCCACATTCTTTTCACTTTCTAAAAAATTTTGTTGTTTGAAAAGGATTTCGCAACAGGAATATAGAAAGTAGACACATAACGATAAGGAGGGGTTCACTTGATGAACTTTAACATTCGCGGGGAAAACTTAGAGGTGACTCCAGCTCTTCGAGGTTACGTAGAAAAGAAAGTAAGTAAGCTTGAACGTTATTTTGATACGACCCCTGTGGCGGACGTCCATGTGAATATGGAAGTTCAAAACAGCGAGAAAATTTTAGAAGTGACTATCCCTATGCCGCAGCTGCTCCTCCGTGCAGAAGAAACGCATACGGATATGTATGCGGCGATCGATCTTGCGACGGATAAGCTCGAACGGCAGATTCGAAAATATAAAACGAAAGTCAACCGCAAGTTCCGCCAAAACGGCAAAACCTCGGAAGTGTTTAAAACCAACATCGAAGAATTAAACGATGAAATTGCCAATGGCGGCGTAAAAGAAGCTCCTTTGACTGATGAAGTAACAGAAGAGGACGACGGTCTTGAAATCGTCCGGACTAAACGGTTTAACCTAAAACCGATGGATACCGAAGAAGCAATCCTGCAAATGGATATGCTCGGCCATAACTTCTTTGTTTTTGCTAATTCTGTCAGCGGTGATACCTCAGTCGTGTACAGACGTCGCGACGGACGCTACGGCTTAATTGAACCGGAAGAATAAATATATGCATTTACAAGTCCTGTGCTGAAAAGCGCAGGGCTTGTTTTGGTTTTACCGCGAGCACGGGTTCTCGTTGTAACAATAGCGGAATACTGTTAAAATGTACGATGATGCTTAGAAATACAACGATTCATTTATATATGAAAAAACAGATAAATTAAGCTTTACGCACTCCTTAACAATCAAAAATTATGCGCGTCAATCGTATTTCGGCTAGATGGTACGAAAGAGAGGACGATGATTAAACCATGAGAGGTTTATTGAAGAAAGTCATTGGAGATACAAACCAGAAATATGTAAAAAAACTGGAGAAAAAAGCCGAAAAAATAGAAGCTTTTTATGAAGATGTCCAGGTTTTGAGCGATGAGGACCTTGTCCGTAAAACAGAAGAGTTTAAAGAGCGCTACCAAAAGGGCGAAAAGCTGGAACAGCTGCTTCCGGAAGCATACGCTGTGGTGGCAGAAGCGTCGACACGAGTGCTCGGCATGACTCCTTTCCGCGTACAGCTGATGGGCGCTATCGTATTAAACGATGGCGATATTGCTGAAATGAAGACGGGGGAAGGGAAGACCCTCGTGGCCACCATGCCGGTTTATTTAAACGCAATTACCGGCAAAGGCGTGCACGTTGTTACGGTCAACGACTACCTGGCCAAGCGTGACAGTGAAACGTTAGGGGAGCTGTACCGGTTCCTCGGGTTGACCGTCGGCCTGAATTTAAAAGACATGAGTAAAGAAGCAAAACGGGATGCTTACCTGGCTGATATTACGTATGGAACAAACAACGAGTTCGGCTTTGACTACCTGCGGGACAATATGGTGCTGTATAAGGAACAAATGGTGCAGCGGCCGCTGCATTTTGCGCTCGTGGATGAAGTTGACTCGATTTTGATCGACGAAGCGAGAACACCGCTGATCATTTCAGGCTCGGTGGAGCAGTCGACCAAACTGTACGCTGCGGCGAATGTGTTTGTGAGTCGGCTGAAGGAAGAGCGGGATTATACGATCGATGAAAAAACTAAAACAGTGCTTTTGACCGACGAAGGCGTCACGCGGGCAGAAAAAGCTTTTCAAATCGAAAATCTGTACGACCAGCAGCACGTGCAGCTGCTGCACCATATTAACCAGGGGCTGAAGGCCCATGTGACGATGCACCGTGACGAGGATTACGTGGTTCAGGACGGTAAGGTTGTTATTGTGGACCAGTTTACCGGACGTCTGATGGCCGGCCGCCGGTACAGTGAAGGCCTCCACCAGGCCATTGAGGCGAAGGAAGGCATGCGGGTACAGAAAGAAAGCATGACGCTCGCATCAATTACGTTCCAGAACTACTTCCGCATGTATCAAAAGCTCGCCGGCATGACCGGGACAGCGAAAACGGAAGAAGAGGAATTCCGCAATATTTACGGCACGGATGTTATTTCAATTCCGACCAATAAGCCGGTGGTCCGTGAAGATAAATCCGATTTGATCTTTAAGACCCGGGAAGCAAAATACCGGGCGGCAGCGGAAAAGATCGCTGAACTGTACGAAACCGGCCAACCCGTGCTTGTCGGTACGGTAAACGTGGATACGTCAGAGCTGATCTCACGCTATCTGAAAAAGAAGAACGTGCCTCATAACATCCTGAATGCAAAAAATCACGAAAATGAAGCGAAAATTATTGAAAATGCCGGTCAGCGGGGAGCCGTCACCATTGCGACCAACATGGCCGGGCGTGGGACTGACATCAAGCTCGGGGACGGCGTCGCTGATCTTGGTGGACTGTTTGTCATTGGCACCGAGCGGCACGAAAGCCGCCGGATCGACAACCAGCTCCGCGGCCGTTCCGGGCGCCAGGGAGACCCGGGGGCTTCCCAGTTTTACCTGTCAATGGAAGACGAGCTGATGCGCCGGTTTGGCTCTGATAACATGCGCGGCATGATGGAACGCCTGGGCATGGAGGAAGACCAGCCGATCGAAAGCAAGCTCGTCACCCGTGCAGTGGAACAGTCACAAAAGCGGGTGGAAGGAGCCAACTATGACTCCCGGAAACAGATCCTGCAGTACGACGACGTTATGCGTGAACAGCGTGATATTATTTATGCCCAGCGGATGGAAGTGCTTGAGTCTGACAATCTGAGAGGCATTGTGCTCCGTATGCTGGAATCTACGGTGAAAAATATCGTTGCGGCTTATACGCCGGTGGAACAGGTGCCGGAGGACTGGGACCTTGAAGGCATGCTTCATTATCTGAATACGACCGTACTGAACGAGGGCGACTTGACCGAGCAGGATGTGAAAGGCCTCGAACAGGAAGAAGTCGTTGAAAAAGTATGGGAAACAGCAAAAGGCAACTATGAAGCAAAAGAACAGGAATTTGACGAAGAATCCATGCGGGAATTCGAAAAGGTGCTGCTTCTCCGTTCGGTCGACCGGAAGTGGATGAACCATATTGATCAGATGGATCAGCTTCGCCAGGGCATCCACCTGCGGGCCTACGGCCAGAACGACCCGCTTCGGGAATACAAATTCGAAGGCTTTAACATGTTTGAAGACATGATCGCCTCGATTGAAGAAGAAGTAGCCACGTACGTAATCAAATCAGAAGTGAACGAAGAGAATCTGCAGCGCCAGGAAGTCGCTAAAGGAAAAGCAGTGCGGCAGGACGAGCAGGAAGCAGAACAAGAACAGCAGAAAAATAAGAAGAAAACAGCGCCGGCAAACGGGAACCGGAAAATGCCGGTGCCGAACAAACGGTAGCAGTATACGAGAAACGGCAGCATGAATCCCCGAAGTGCTCAGCTTCGGGTTTTTTCCTTGCCACCTACATTCAGAAAGGAGATTTCTTACATGGATATGGCAGAAATTCGAAACGAACTTGAAAATATGGCTAAGCGATTAGCGGACTTTAGGGGGTCTCTTTGACTTCGAAGTAAAGGAAGAGCGCATCAGCGAACTCGAAGAAAAGATGACCCACCCCGGCTTCTGGGACGACCAGGATGCTTCTAAGAAAGTTATTGATGAAAACAATGCATTAAAGGATATTACTGAAGGTTACCGTCGTCTTGAAGAGCAGCATGAGAACCTGGAAGTATCCTACGAGCTTGTGAAGGAAGAAGACGATGAAGATTTAAAAGAAGAGCTCGAATCAGGCACAAGGCAGTTGAAAAAAGACATTAACGATTTTGAACTGCAAATGCTTCTCAGCGAGCCGTACGATAAAAATAACGCGATCCTGGAGCTCCATCCCGGTGCGGGCGGTACCGAATCCCAGGACTGGGCGTCCATGCTGCTTCGGATGTACACCCGCTGGGCAGAAAAGAAAAACTATACGGTGGAAACCCTGGATTATCTTCCGGGGGACGAAGCCGGCCTGAAAAGCGTCACCATGATGATCAAGGGCTACAACGCCTACGGCTTTCTGAAAGCAGAAAAGGGCGTGCACCGGCTCGTGCGGATTTCACCGTTTGACTCTTCAGGGCGCCGGCATACCTCCTTTGTCTCCTGCGAAGTTATGCCGGAAATGGAAGACTCCGTAGAGGTGGAAGTGCGGACGGAGGATTTAAGAATCGATACGTACCGGGCGAGCGGGGCCGGCGGTCAGCACGTAAACACCACGGATTCCGCAGTGCGGATTACCCACCTGCCGACAAATATCATCGTCACGTGCCAAAACGAACGGTCCCAGCTGAAAAACCGGGACCAGGCGATGAAAATGCTGCGGGCAAAGCTGTATCAGCGCCAGATCGAAGAACGTCAGCAGGAAATGGATGAAATCCGCGGGGAACAGAAAGAAATTGGCTGGGGAAGCCAGATTCGTTCCTACGTGTTTCATCCGTACAACATGGTGAAAGACCATCGGACCAATGTCGAAATGGGCAACACGCAGTCAGTGATGGACGGCAACCTGGATCCGTTTATCGATGAATACCTGCGGGCGAGCATGAAAGTATAACAGAAGGCAAAATCAGCAGCCTGCGTTCGCGCAGGCTCTTTTTACGTCAAACTAAAAGGAGGAACTAAAGTGGCAAACCGAAGAAGAAAACCAATGTCAAAAACAGCATTGAAATGGGTCAACGGGTTCCAGATCTTTACTGGAACGGCTGTAGTAGCTGTTTCATATAACGCTTTTTTACTGCCGAACTCGATTGCATCTGGAGGAGTAAGCGGTTTGGCGACCCTGCTGGAGGCCGCACTGAATGTAGAGCCGGCGGTAACAATCGGTATCACCAATGTCCTCCTCTTCATCCTTGGTCTCCTGCTTCTTGGGGGACTTCAGTACGGTGCGAAAACGATCATCGGAACGCTTTTTTTGCCGTTTATTGTTTATTTCACCAGGAACTGGGACATTGGAATTGATGACCCGCTGCTTGGCGCGTTATTTGGCGGAATCGGAGTAGGCTTTGGGCTCGGACTGGTTTTTCGAGCCAGCGCTTCGACCGGAGGCACAGATCTTTTAGCTCAAATCATTCATAAATACGCCGGGGGGACGCTCGGTACCTCGGTCTTTATTATGGATGGACTGATTGTTACGGGCTCGGCATTCATTTTTGGCCTGGAGTTCGCGCTATACGCCCTTATTTCGTTATTTGTTACGGGAAGAACCATTGATGTCGTGCAGACCGGGCTGGGCTATGCGAAGGTAGCGTTTGTGATTACGAAGCATGAAGAAACGGTTCGCAAGTCTATTTTAAAAGAAGTGGATCGCGGGGTGACCAAGCTCGAAGGACGGGGAGGCTTTACCGACGATTCACGCCCCGTACTGATGTGCGTTGTTAACCGGGGGGAAGTCACCCGGCTGAAGCGCGTGATTCAGCTGCAGGACCCCGAAGCATTCGTAGTTGTAAGCAATGCTTCAGAGGTGCTGGGCCAGGGATTTGAAAATCAGGGCAACTCTGTGTAAAAAAGCGGCAGCGCCAACATTGTGTTTCGGAACCACAGAAGTTCATGCTACACTAAAGAAAAGTGGAAAGGCGTCGATAGGAGTCTTCTCTGGCTGTCAGTTCTCTGCCTGGAACTGCCGAAAGGCAGGGAAGGCAGAGGAAGACAACGGAAGAAGCGACTGCGCCTTGAAACTGGACAGCAAGAAAAGCGCAGAGTGTTTGTTCACCACCGGGGACGACTCGCCGTTTTCAATCGGCTTGAGACGAAGTCGCAAACGAGTTGAAAATGCGAATGGACCCGGATGGTAACACTCGAAGCTGGACGAAAAGAAAAGCGCAGAGTGTTTGTTTAAATTGGAGGAACAGCCCGCGCAGCTGATTCCTCTTTCATATAGTCTATGGTTTGGTTATGACTTTAATAAAGCTGGAGTGAAATAGATGAAGAAAAACATCAAAGTGACGGCAGCAATTCTGGTCACAGCAGCGGCAGCCGGGACCGGGGGTGCAGCCGTAGGTGCTTCTGTCTGGGGAGAGGAATCAGGCGCTTCCTCATCTGCGCTGTCCGAATCCGGTTCGGACAGTGGAGCGCAAAACGTGTCAGAAGAGGACTTAAACAAAATCAGTTCAGTGTATGATCTGATTGACTCCGAATACATGAGAGAAGTGGACGATGATGCGTTGGTGCAGGGGGCAATCGAAGGAATGATCGGAGAACTCGATGACCCTCACTCCAGCTACATGAGCGAAAGCACAGCACAGGAATTTACGCAGTCGCTGGATTCGTCCTTTGAAGGCATCGGGGCTGAAGTAAATAAATCGGGGGATGCAGTAACGATCGTTTCACCAATCGACGATTCCCCGGCAGAAGCCGCCGGACTGCAGCCCAATGATGATATTTTGGAAATTAACGGAGAAAGCACTGAAAACCTTGAACTTAATGAAGCGGTTCTGAAGATCCGCGGAGAAAAAGGAACGAACGTGAATCTCACTGTACAGCGCGGAAGCGACGAGCCTTTTAATGTTGAAGTGGAGCGCGACGAAATTCCGATCGAAACCGTAGAAGGTGAAGTGATTGAGCAGGACGGCGAAAGCATCGGTTATTTGAATGTCTCGTCATTTTCTGAAAATACAGCCAATGAATTCGAAACCCAGCTCGAACAGGTGGAGAGTGAAAACATTGATGGCCTGGTGATCGATGTCCGCGGAAATCCAGGTGGATATTTAAACGCGGTGGAAGATATCGGCAGCATGATTATCCCGGGCGGCGAGCCCGTGGTGGAAATTGAAGACCGTGAAGGCACGATTTCAGAAGTGACCTCCTCTTTAGAGGAGAACAAAGACTATCCGGTAGTTGGTGTGATTGATCAGGGAAGTGTGTCTGCTTCTGAAATTCTGGCAGCTGCGATGAAGGAGTCCGGAGGCTTTGAACTAGTAGGGCAGACGACCTATGGCAAAGGAACGGTGCAGCAGGTAATGGAGCTTGATGATGGAAGCGATGTGAAGCTGTCTGTCTCTAAATGGCTGACTCCGGATGGAAACTGGATTAATGAAGAAGGCGTGAAGCCGACCATTGAGCAAGAGCAGCCCGACTATTTCCAGGCATCTATTTTATCCATTGATGAAGCTCTGGAGCCGGATACGACCGGTGAAAACATTGCTACCGCACAAACGCTTTTAAAAGGAGCCGGGTTTGACCCGGGACGTGAGGACGGGTACTACAGCAAAGAAACAGAAGCAGCGGTACAGGATTTCCAGGAGGAACAGAAAGATTTGGAAGCCACTGGGACACTGACGCCGGAAACAGCAGATGCGCTGAATGATTTTGTGCTTGAAAATGTCCAGAACAGGGACAACGACAAGCAGCTGCAGCGCGCGCTTGATACAGTCACAGAACAATAAATGAAATCTGAATGATAACGGTGGCCGGGGCCTGCCCGGTCCGAAGAAAAGGGGGAAATAGTGGATGCAGGGAATAATCGGTGAAATTGGTCCTGCGTTAGCGTGGTTTTTTCTGAACCCGCTGACTTACATAATGATAGCAGCTATGCTTATGACTGGTTATCTCCGGGTGAAAAGAGAGCGGAAAATGTTTCATGCAAAAATGTATCCAATGCTGATGGAATTGACGATGAGTGTTATTCCGGCGATAGTAATTGCTGCTTTTGTTTCTGTTATTACTATCGTTACGGGCATTTCACTGCCTCTTGGAGCAGTCCTGCTTGCGATGGTGCTCAGTGCTCTTTTGGCAGTGTCAGGACTGCACCGCTTACTGACAGCGCTGCACGTCTGGGGAGGGGCATTTTTGGCTGCCCTTGCTTTGGATGCTGCCGGGATAGCGGTGCCTTTTTTCTCCGCTGGGTCATGGCTTGGAAACGGCTTTGATGCTTTTTCCCTGATGGTCTGGCTTGCAGTGCTCACGCTTGCCGAAGGCATTTTGGTTGTCTGGAACGGGGTGAAGTTTTTTTCTCCGCTTCGGACAGTAAGCCGCCGCGGCAAGCCGATCGGCGGCCAGGTCACGCACCGTCTCTGGATGCTCCCTGTATTTTTGTTTATCCCGGGAAGTGCTATAGAGGCGGGAGGCTGGTGGCCGCTGCTTCCTGGAGGTGCGGCTTTTTCCCTTCTTTTACTTCCGGCAGTAATCGGCATACGTATGAAAACCTTTGATCGTTTGGCGGCCGTGCAGGTGCGCTCTGCCGGCTGGTGGATTATAAGAATATCAGTCCTTACCGGTGCCGGGGCAGCACTTGCTTATTTTTACAGCGGATGGGCCGTGCCGGTAATGGTGGCCGTGCTGATTCTGCTGCGGGAATGGGTAACCATTGCTGCCGGCAGCTCAGCTAAAAGCAATTTTCTTTACACTCTCCGGGTCGACGGAATCTCAGTACTTGCTGTACTGCCGGAGTCTCCCGCAGACCGGATGCACATTAAAGCGGGAGAAGTCATTCGCCGGGTGAACAGCGAAAAAGTATATGATGAAGCAAGCCTGTACCGGGCTGTGCAAAAAAATTCCGCCTACTGCCGGCTGGATGTGGAGGATATTAACGGAGAACTCCGTCAGGCACAGGCGGCGCTTTACAGTAATCAGCATCACCAGCTGGGCATACTCATGATTAATAAAGAACAAACTGCGCCGGAAAACATGCATACGGCCCAGTAAAACAGAACCCCCTCCCGGGTTCTGTTTTTTTGCATAGGGACAGGGGAAGTGTCGTTTTCTTTGCAATTGCCGGGGAGTGGAGTACAATAATAACAGCGAATATACGTTCGTTTTTATGTTGTTTCTTTCCAATCTTCATGTGGTATATAGTAAATAGACATATGACCGGAACGCAGACAGGAAGTGAGGGACTACTATGAACGAAACATTTGAACTGGCGAGTAGATACAATCCGGAGGGCGACCAGCCGCAGGCGATTGAAAAGCTGGTTCAAGGACTGAAGGACGGCAAAAGATACCAGACACTGCTTGGCGCGACCGGAACCGGTAAAACGTTTACCGTTTCCAATGTGTTAACAGAAGTGAACCGGCCCACGCTTGTTATGGCTCACAATAAAACACTCGCCGGGCAGTTATACAATGAATTTAAAGAAATGTTTCCAAATAACGCCGTGGAGTACTTTGTAAGCTATTATGACTATTATCAGCCGGAGGCCTATGTGCCGCAGACAGACCAGTTTATTGAAAAAGACGCGAGTATTAACGATGAAATCGACAAGCTAAGGCACTCGGCGACGAGCGCCTTATTTGAGCGCGAAGACGTTATTATCGTCGCCAGTGTATCCTGTATTTACGGGCTTGGTTCCCCGGAAGAGTACCGGGATCTCGTGCTTTCGCTTCGGACCGGCATGGAGATCGAACGGGACCAGATTCTCCGGAAACTCGTGGACATTCAATACGAGCGTAATGACATTAATTTTGTGCGCGGGACATTTCGCGTGCGCGGGGATGTCGTCGAAATTTTTCCGGCTTCAAGAGATGAACATTGCATTCGTGTTGAAATGTTCGGTGATGAAATTGACCGGATCACCGAAGTGGACGCCCTGACTGGTGAGGTTATTGGTGAACGCTCGCATACTGCAATCTTCCCGGCTTCCCACTTTGTGACCCGGGAAGAAAAAATGGAGCGTGCCATTAAAAATATTCAGCAGGAGCTTCAGGAGCAGCTTGAAAAGTTTCGGGCGAACGGCCGGGAGCTTGAAGCCCAGCGGCTTGAACAGCGGACCAATTACGACCTTGAAATGATGCAGGAGATGGGCTTTTGCTCCGGCATTGAAAACTATTCGAGGCATTTGACTTTCCGGAACCCCGGGGATGCGCCTTATACATTGATTGACTATTTTCCGGATGACTTTTTGCTAGTGGTGGATGAGTCCCACGTAACGCTTCCACAGGTGCGCGGCATGTACAACGGGGACCAGGCGAGGAAGCAGGTGCTCGTGGACCACGGGTTCCGTCTTCCGTCCGCGATGGACAACCGTCCGCTGAAATTTGATGAATTTGAAGAGCGGATTAATCAGGCAATGTTCATTTCTGCGACACCGGGGCCGTATGAGCTTGAACACGCACCGGAAGTCATTGAGCAGATCATCCGCCCGACCGGCCTGCTTGACCCTACGGTGGAAGTGAAGCCGATTGAAGGCCAGATCGATGATTTAATCGGCGAAATTCATGAGCGCCGGGAACGGAATGAGCGGGTGCTTGTGACGACGCTCACGAAAAAAATGGCCGAAGACCTGACCAACTATTTAAAAGAACTCGGCATCCGGGTGAAGTACTTGCACTCGGACATTAAAACACTTGAACGGATCGACATCATCCGCCAGCTCCGCCTCGGCCAGTTTGATGTTCTGGTCGGCATTAACCTGCTCCGGGAAGGGCTGGACATCCCGGAAGTGTCGCTGATTGGTATTCTGGATGCAGACAAAGAAGGCTTTCTGCGTGCGGAACGCTCCCTTATTCAGACAATGGGCCGCGCCGCCCGGAACGACCGCGGGCATGTTATTATGTACGCAGACAAAATCACCCGTTCGATGGACGTGGCGATTAGTGAAACAAACCGGCGCCGTGAGATCCAAATAGCGCACAACGAAAAATACGGCATTACGCCGAAAACAATCCAAAAAGAAATCCCTGCCCTGATTCAGGCTACGGTCAGTTCAGAGGATTCCTCGGATATTGATAAACCAGCTCTCGATAAAATGAGCAAGAGCGAGCGGAAGAAAGTCATTGACCAGATGGAAGACGAAATGAAACAGGCAGCGAAAGACCTGCAGTTTGAACGCGCAGCGGAACTGCGCGATATGGTATTAGAACTTAAAGCGGAAGGATGACCAACGAATGGCAGCAGATAATATTAAGATTCAGGGAGCAAGGTCCCATAATTTAAAAGATATTGACGTGACAATTCCACGGGACCAGCTGGTCGTCATGACCGGGTTATCCGGCTCCGGGAAATCTTCGCTTGCCTTCGATACGATTTATGCTGAAGGGCAGCGCCGTTACGTGGAATCATTGTCGGCTTACGCCCGCCAGTTCCTGGGTCAGATGGAAAAGCCCGATGTTGATTCCATTGAAGGACTCTCCCCGGCCATATCGATTGACCAGAAAACTACAAGCAAGAACCCGCGTTCCACGGTCGGCACCGTGACGGAAATTTACGACTACCTGCGGCTGTTATTTGCCCGTGTCGGTACACCTTACTGCCCGTACCACCATGTGCCGATTACCTCCCAGACTATTTCACAGATGGTCGACCAGATGATGGCTTACGCTGAACGGACAAAAATGCAGATTCTCGCTCCGGTTATTGCTGGCCGGAAGGGAGAACACGTGAAAGTAATGGACCAGCTGAAGCAAAAAGGGCTGGTGCGTATTCGTGTGGACGGAGAAATGCGTGACGTTGGAGAAGAAATCAAGCTCGATAAAAATAAAAAGCATGATATTGAAGCAGTGGTAGACCGCGTTGTTATAAAGGACGGGGTCGAGTCCAGGCTCGCAGACTCCCTGGAAACCGCCCTTGAACTCGGAGAAGGGAAAGTACTTATCGATGTTGTTGGTGAAAAGGAAATGCGGTTTAATCAGCACCATTCCTGCCCGGAATGTGGCTTTTCCATTGGGGAGCTCGAACCAAGAATGTTTTCCTTTAACAGTCCGTATGGCGCCTGCCCGACCTGTGATGGTCTTGGCAGTAAGCTTGAAGTGGACAGCGACCTAGTCGTTCCTGACCCGGATCGCACGCTCCGGGAACACGCTATCGCCGTATGGGAGCCAATCAGCTCCCAGTATTATCCGCAGCTGCTCCGCTCGGCATGTGACCATTTTAATATTGATATGGACACCCCGTTCAAGGATCTCTCGGCAGAGCATAAGAAAATACTGCTCGAGGGCAATGGCCAGCAGAAAATAACCTTCCGGCACAAAAATGAGCGCGGCCAGGTCCGTGAGCGCCAGATCTACTTTGAAGGCGTGCTGAACAACGTTTCCCGCCGCTATCGTGAGAGCGGGTCGGATTTCACCCGTGAACAGATGCAGCAGTATATGAGCAACAAGCAGTGCCCAACGTGTAAAGGCCACCGCCTGAGTCTTGAAGCGCGTTCTGTGCTGGTGGGAAATATTCACGTTGGGGAATTGACGGATCTGTCGATTCAACAGGCGTATACGTATATAGAAACTATCGAGTTAACAGAAAAAGAAATGGAAATTGCCCGCTTGATTCTCCGTGAAATCAATGAGCGCCTCGGCTTTCTCATTAATGTCGGTCTCGATTATTTAACCCTGAGCCGTTCCGCCGGCACCTTGTCAGGCGGTGAAGCGCAGCGTATCCGGCTGGCGACCCAGATCGGTTCGGCGCTGATGGGGGTTCTATATGTGCTTGATGAACCTTCAATCGGACTGCATCAGCGGGATAATAACCGGTTGATACAGACGCTGCAGAACATGCGCGACCTCGGGAACACGCTGATTGTTGTCGAGCACGATGAGGACACTATGCTTGCCGCTGACCATATCATTGACATCGGTCCCGGGGCCGGCCGCCACGGTGGTCAGATTATCGCAGAAGGAACGCCGGAAGAATTAAAGGAAAACGACGATTCCCTGACCGGCCAGTATCTGGCCGGGAAAAAATTCATTCCGCTCCCGACTGAACGCCGCAAGCCTTCCGACCGCTGGCTGAAAGTGAAGGGCGCGGTGGAAAACAACTTGAAGCGGACGAATGCGGATATTCCGCTCGGCCTGCTAAGTGCGATCACCGGGGTTTCCGGTTCCGGAAAAAGCACACTGATTAATGACATTTTATATAAAGTGCTTTCACAAAAGCTTCACCGCGGTAAGCAGAAGCCGGGCGCGCATAAAAGCGTGGAAGGCATCGATCAGCTTGAAAAAGTAATTGATATCGACCAGTCGCCAATTGGACGGACGCCTCGCTCAAACCCTGCAACCTATACAGGTGTGTTTGATAATATCCGTGAAGTGTTTGCTATGACCAACGAAGCGAAAATCCGCGGTTACCAGAAGGGACGCTTCAGCTTTAACGTCCGTGGAGGGCGCTGTGAAGCATGCAAAGGCGACGGTATCATTAAAATAGAAATGCATTTTCTCCCGGACATTTATGTCACGTGCGAAGAGTGCGGCGGTCAGCGCTACAACCGCGAAACGCTCGAAATTAAATACAAAGGTAAAAATATTGCTGATGTGCTCGAAATGACTGTCGAAGAGGCAGTCGGCTTCTTTGAAAACATTCCAAAAATCCGGCGGAAAATTCAAACGTTATATGACGTTGGTTTGGGGTATATAAAACTAGGACAGCAGGCCACGACACTTTCCGGCGGAGAAGCCCAGCGCGTAAAGCTTGCTTCCCAGCTGCACCGCCGTTCTACAGGCAAATCCCTTTATATCCTTGATGAACCGACGACCGGCCTGCATGTGGATGATATCGACCGGCTGCTCAAGGTACTCCAGCGGCTCGTAGACAACGGAGATACTGTTTTAATCATTGAACACAATCTCGATGTCATTAAAACAGTGGATCATATCATCGATCTTGGCCCGGAAGGCGGAGCAGGCGGCGGCAAAATTGTGGCTACAGGCACGCCGGAAAAAGTAGCGGAGTCAAAGGCCTCCTATACTGGTTATTATTTAAAGCCGGTGCTTGAAAGAGAAAGAGACCGTATGGCCAGGCAATGGGAAGCATCAGAAGAGGCGGCCCATACCCCTTCATCGTAGAAGAATTGACTGAAACGGATAATGTTGTTCTTCGTATGTAATAGGAAGCAGCAAGCCAAAACGCTACGTGCCGGTTTTGATATATTACCGAAGGAGGAACACGAAATGGATGAAGAACGTCAGCGAATACTGAAAATGATGGAAGACGGCATTATCTCGCTTGAGGAAGGAGAGCGTCTGCTCCGGGCTAAAGGGTCAGCCCCGTCACCGGAAGCTCAGGAAGGTGGCAAAGAAGACGGGAAAGGCGGCTCTTCTGAATCCCGGAGAAGCGGCGCCTATCGGACAGACAAAAAAGCGGGCGGCAGCCAGAAACGAAAAAGCAAGGAAGATCCGTTCGCGATGCTTTCGGGGTTTTTCGACCATGCACTTGACCGCGTTAAACGGTTTGACCTCGATTTTAATTTTGGGCCATCTGTAGATTTTCAGCATACGTTTGAACATGATGAAAGTGAGATTCGTTCGCTCGACACGTTTATCCAAAATGGAAGCCTGATCTGCCAGAGGTGGGAAGGGAGCACCATTCGCGTTGCCTGCCAGGTGAAAGCTTATACAGAAGAAGACGAAGATTCAGCACGGCGCGAGTTCATCGAAGGCACTGACTTTGATTCCCGAAGCGGCAAACTCCGCTTTGCTTCAAGATCCGGCAATTATAAAGTCCAGGCGGTTGTCTACATCCCGGAGAAATCACTGGACAAAATGGATGTCTCCACGTTTAACGGGGATATCCGAATCGATGGCGTTCAGGCAGATAATCTGTACGTGAAAGCAAGCAACGGTGCGATTACAGTACTGCACGCTTCTGCTGGTTATCTGGCAGTGGAAACAGCCAATGGCACGGTGGAGCTGAAGGAGGGGAGAATCGGCAGTGCGGACGTTAAAACGTGGAATGGCTCGATTCACTACGACGGATCGCTCACAGATATTGAAGCAGAGGCGTTGAACGGAGCGATTACGGCCCGGTACACGTCAGTAAGCGAGAGAAGCCGGGCGCTTCTTTCCACAACAACGGGCAGCATCAAAGTGATTGCGCCGAGGGAGATCCGCACGGAGGGCGTCCTCCGGACAAACGTCGGCAATTACAAGTGCCTGCTCGATAATATCGAAGTGAAAGAAGAAAAAAGCGAGTTCATGCAGAAGTATTACCAGTTTGTCTCCAACTCGGAATCGGCTCCAACGCTGCGGCTGGAAGCTTCGGCAAAGACAGGAACCATTACTGTGCAGGACCATGAATAAAAAACTGAAAGGGTGATCAGATTGGCAAAGAAAAAGTTGTACAAATCCCGTGACGACCGGAAATTGACAGGTGTATGCGGTGGGTTGGCAGATTACCTCGGCTGGGATTCCTCTTTAATACGAATCATAAGCGTTGTGCTTGTTATTCTGCCCGTCACTTCCTGGGTGCTGCTGATTTATCTCGTGCTGGCTATACTTCTGCCAAATGAAGAGGATGCCGTTTCCTGATGGGCTGTTTAGTACCGTTTATTGTTAACACCATTGCGCTAATGGTAGTGGCCGGGTTTTTCCCCGGATTTTCCATAGACGGCTTTGGGGCGGCCATCGCAGCCGGACTGGTGTTGACGCTGATCAATCTTGTGATTCGGCCGCTTTTAATCTTTTTCACCCTGCCGCTTTCCGTGGTGACATTCGGTTTGTTTATTTTTGTCATCAATGCCTTGATGCTGATGCTTACGTCAGCAGTTATGGGAGAAGCCTTTAACATGTCCGGCTTTGGCATGGCTTTTCTTGCCGCTGTTGTGATCGCGGTTTTAAATATGCTGATGTATAACCTTTTTGTAAATCCGCTGAGCGGAAGAAAAACGTAATCTTATTCGTGCTGCAGGAAGAATAATGCACAAAAAAGGCCCGCTCACCGGCGGGTCTTTTTCATGCAGCGGCAAAATTGAAATCCCTCGGCGCAGGTTCCATCTTCTTTTGAAAACGTGCTACAATAACAACGTACGAGAAGAGGAAACAAACATATTCATAATACAACGGACCGATTTTTTTGAGGGAGGCAGCACGATGGCAAAAGTGACGGCAACGGATTTACAGGAGCGTTTTCAATTAGAACTGCTCGCCGGAGGAGAAGGACTGTACCGGGCAATAACCACAAGCGATATCTCCCGCCCGGGGATTGAAATGGCCGGCTTTTTTACATATTACCCCGCCCGGCGGCTGCAGCTGCTTGGACGTACTGAGCTTTCTTTTTTTCAACAGCTTCAGGATGCAGAAAAGCAGGAGCGGATGGAAAAGCTGTGTACGTATGACACTCCCGGCATTGTAATCTCGCGGGGGCTCGTGGCTCCGCCGGAGCTGATTGAAAATGCGGAAAAAACCGGTGTTCCAATCATGCGATCGCATCTGGCAAGCACGCAGCTGATCAGCCAGCTGACGAACTATCTGGATACCAAACTGGCTAAATCTACGGCTATGCACGGGGTTCTGGTGGATATATATGGCATCGGCGTTTTGATTACTGGAGCAAGCGGTGTGGGGAAAAGCGAAACCGCCCTGGACATCGTGCGCCGGGGCCATCGCCTTGTAGCGGATGACTCTGTTGAAATCCGCCAGCAAAATGGCGATACTCTTGTCGGAACAGCACCAGAGCTGATCCAAAACCTGCTTGAAATTCGCGGTCTTGGCATTATCGATGTGATGACGCTGTTTGGCGCAGGCGCTGTACGACCGTACAAACGAATCTCGCTAACCATCCATCTCGAACTATGGGATGAACAAAAGGCCTACGACCGCCTTGGGCTCGATGAAGAAACGCTCCAGGTGCTCGATACGGAAATTCAAAAGCTCACTGTGCCAGTACGGCCAGGCCGGAACCTTGCTGTTATCATCGAAGTAGCAGCGATGAATTTTCGGCTGAAGCGGATGGGCGTAAACACAGCCCAGCAGTTTTCCGATCGTTTGAAACAAATGATCGATGACGGCGATAAAGAAGAATTTTAACGAATACACATCTAGCAGACAGGAGTGGCAGGGGATATGATTTATTCATCGATGCAGCCGATTGACCGGATTGCCTTTGAGGTTGGGTCTGTACCAATTTACTGGTACGGGATACTCATCGGCCTGGGCGCTCTGCTGGGATACATATTAGCTTCCTACGAGGCGAAAAAACGGGGGCTTCCAGAAGATATTTTTGCAGATCTGCTTATTTTTGCCATACCAATTTCAATTATCTGTGCCCGTTTGTATTACGTGATCTTCGAATGGGACTATTATGCCCAAAACCCGGGCAGTATTCTGGCTGTGTGGGAAGGCGGCCTTGCGATCCATGGCGGATTGATTGGCGCAGTGCTTACGGGTATCGTTTTTTCAAAAATCAAGCGCGTTTCTTTTTGGAAGCTTGCAGACATCGCTGCGCCGAGTATTATTTTAGGCCAGGCGATCGGCCGCTGGGGTAACTTTATTAACCAGGAAGCCCACGGCGGTGAAGTGAGCCGTTCGTTTTTAGAAGGGCTGCAGCTGCCTGAATTCATTATTAACCAAATGTACATTGAGGGTGCCTACTATAATCCGACATTTCTATATGAATCACTTTGGAATATTGCAGGGTTTTTACTGCTTTTGGGGCTGCGCCGGGTTAATCTCCGACGCGGAGAATTGTTTTTAACGTATGTTATCTGGTATTCCTTCGGACGCTTTTTCATCGAAGGCATGCGTACCGACAGCTTAATGCTGTTCGATACGATCCGGGTGGCGCAGTTAATTTCGGTGCTCTTGATAGTAGCAGCCGTGAGCCTGATTTTATACCGCAGGCAGGCAGGCCTTGCCAAAGCAAGATACTTAAGTAAAGACGGGCCCGGCATATAAGGAAGAAAGCGAAAGGGGAAGCACCATGACCAGATGGAATACACTGCTGTTTGATTTAGATGGCACGCTGATTGATACCAATGATTTAATCATTTCTTCTTATGAGCATGTGCTGACGTATTATGCGCCGGACCAATATAGCAGAGATGACATCATCAGCTGGATCGGGGTACCGCTGGCAGACAATTTTTCAAGCATCAGCAGCAATCCGAGCCAGGTGGAACAGATGATTGATACCTATCAATCCCACAACCTGGCGAACCACGAAACGCTCGTCCGCGAGTACGACGGAGTATACGATACTATCAAGACGCTCCATGAACGCGGCTTTTCTCTTGGTATTGTGACGACAAAGCGGAAGGAAGCGGCGGTCAAAGGAGCGGAGATGCTCGGGCTCCTTCCTTTCTTTTCGACGTTCGTTACGGTGGATGATGTCACAAATCCCAAGCCGCATCCAGAACCGCTGCAAATAGCCATGACACAGCTGAACGCCCGTCCGGAGGAAACTATCATGGTCGGTGACAGCCAGTTTGATATTCTGGCCGGGAAAAATGCGGGGGTACGTACAGCGGGAGTAGCATGGACCATCAAAGGCGCATCATTTCTAAAAAATTATGAGCCGGACTGGATGCTCGCCAAAATGAGTGACCTGCTTGATATTGTCGGTGAAACAGAAGAATGAGAAAAACAGACCGTTATTTCCCGGGCAATAACACGAATGCTCTATGGCAGATGTACCGGACAGTGCCGTTTTTGAAGGCGTTCAAAAACACGGCCATTATCGAAGTTTCCCGGGCGGTTCCGTTTGTGTCTGTGAAGCGGTGGATGTACCGGCAGCTGCTCGGGATGCAAATAGGTGAAAAAACAGCGCTTGCCTATAAGGTGATGCCCGATCTAATGTTTCCCGAGAAAATCCATATTGGCAGCAACTCCATTATTGGCTATCAGTCGACGATCTTAACACACGAGCATTTAATTGATGAATACCGGCTCGGTGACGTCGTGATCGGAAATAAAGTTATGATCGGCGCCAATGTGACCATCCTCCCCGGAGTGACTATCGGAGACCGGGCTGTCGTGGCAGCAGGAACCGTCGTGCACAAAGACGTGCCCGCGCGGTCTTTTGCCGGAGGCAGTCCGATGCGGATAAGAACATAGGCTTCAAGCCGGCTTTCATAAGAGCCGGCTTTTCTCTTTTCTTGTGAGCGAAAAAGCTGATAGAACAGCTGATATTGTTATAATGAAAGCAGAAATGGAAAATTGACGGTGTAAAAAAAGATGTGTAAACTATGATTATTCTTTATTTTGTTAGTACATTAGCGAACTAAAGCACCGTGAAAAGAAAAGGAGAGAGAGTATGAGTAAGCTTTTTATGTTTGAAAAGCCGCTCGGTATGCGGGATGCGCTTCCGGGGTATTTTCAGACAAAACGGAACGTACAGCGGGTCATTAACGACGAATGGGAAAGCTGGGGGTATCTGCCTGTCGAAACGCCGACCCTGGAATATTATGATACGGTCGGGAGCGCCTCGGCGATTCTTGACCATCAGCTCTTTAAACTGCTTGACCAGCAGGGGCGGACGCTGGTGCTTCGCCCGGACATGACGGCCCCGATTGCCCGGGTCACAGCCTCGGGACTGCAGAACCAGCATTTTCCTATCCGTTTGGCTTATCATACTAACGTCTTTCGCGCGCAGCAGCTCGAGGCCGGGCGGCCGGCAGAGTTTGAACAGCTTGGGGTGGAGTTGATTGGAGATGGGACTTCGAGCGCGAACGGCGAAGTCGTTTCTCTTATGATTGAAGCTTTGCGAAAAACCGGCCTGACCACGTTTCAAATCACGGTCGGGCATGTCGGTTACGTGAATGCGTTGCTTGAAGAAGTGCTCGGTAACGATGAGCGGGCCGATGACCTTCGCCGGTTTTTATACGAAAAAAACTATGTCGGCTACCGCCAGCATGTAGAAAATCTTCCGCTTTCCTCGTTGGATAAGAAAAAGCTGAACAGCCTGCTGCGTCTGCGAGGCGACTGGCGGACGCTGGATGAGGCCGTGAACCTGGTCCAGACTCCGGCAGCAAGGGAAGCAGTCGAGGAGCTGCAGGAGATGAAAGCGGTGCTTGAGCACTACGAGCTGTCCGATTACATTAAGCTCGATTTTAACTTATTTATGCATATGAGCTACTATACCGGCATTGTATTTGAAAGCTACGGCAACAATCTGGGTGTGCCGCTCGGGAGCGGCGGCCGCTATGATGAACTGCTGCAGCAGTTTAATCGTCCGGCCCAGGCTGTCGGATTCGGTCTCCGGCTTGATTTGCTTGTTGAGGCACTTGGCCTGACTGGGGCGGTGCCGTCGCAGACGTGTATTTTGTTCAGCCCGGAGCGCCGCCCGGAAGCGGTGGATCATGCGCGTAAGCTCCGCGAAACCGGAAAACGGGTCGTGCTCCAGGATATCCGAGGCGTAGAGGACGTGGATCAGCTGAGTGATTCCTACGAAGATGTCATATCCATGATCGGAAAAAAGAAGGAGGGAGCGGCGCATGAATGAATGGCTGACAATCGCGATGCCCAAAGGACGGATTTTCGAAGAAGCGGTACAGCTTCTCCGCAAAGCCGAATTCCCTATTCCGCCGGAATTTGAAGAGTCCAGAAAGCTCATCGTTGATGCTCCGGAGGCAAATATGCGCTTTATCCTGGCGAAGCCAATGGATGTGCCCACCTACGTGGAACACGGGGTGGCAGACATTGGGGTGGCCGGTAAAGATACGATGATCGAAGAAGAGCGCGACGTATATGAAGTGCTGGATCTCCATATCAGTGCCTGCTACCTGGCAGTAGCAGGACTGCCGGAGTACGAGAAGACGGATGTAAATCCAAAGGTAGCTTCAAAATACCCAAATCTGGCGACGCAGTATTTTAAGCAGCAGGGCGAACAGGTGGAAATTATTAAATTAAACGGCTCTATTGAACTGGCCCCGCTTGTCGGCCTGGCAGACCGTATTGTAGACATTGTTTCCACCGGGCAGACGCTGAAAGAAAATGGTTTAATAGAACTTGAAACGATTGTGCCGATTACGTCCCGGCTGATCGTCAATCCGGTAAGCTATCGTTTAAAGGATACCGTCATTGATGATCTGGTGGAGCGTGTTGCCCAGGTGATAGGAGTGGAAGAACAATTATGATGAATGTGACCCCTTTGGATAAATCAGTAACACTCGAGCGCACCATTGAGGGAGGCACTGAAAAGCAGCGGGAATCAGTGGCCTCGATTATTGAAAAAGTGCGGGAAAACGGAGATAAAGGCCTCATGGAACTCACCGAGATATTTGACCGCGTTACGCTCGATGAGCTGTTTGTCCAGCAGGAAGAAATAGATGAAGCATACAACCAGGTGAATGATACAGAGCTTGAAGCGATCCGCAAAGCGATTGAAAACATAAAGGATTTTCATCAGCGTCAGCTCCGGCAGTCCTGGATGGTAACCAAAGAAGATGGGACGATGCTCGGCCAGCGGATTATCCCATTCGACCGTGTCGGTATTTATGTGCCGGGAGGAAAAGCAGCATATCCCTCCACCATTATGATGGACGCCATTCCGGCGATCGCTGCAGGCGTAAAAAGCATTACGATGTGCTCGCCTCCCGGTGAGGACCAGCGTCTTCATCCAATGGTGCTCGTCACTGCCAGCGAGTTGGGGATTGAACGTATCGTGAAGGTCGGCGGTGCCCAGGCGGTAGCCGCGCTTGCCTACGGAACAGAAAGCGTGCAGAAGGTGGATAAAATCGTTGGCCCCGGCAATATCTATGTAGCGCTGGCTAAGCGGGAAGTGTTCGGCCAGGTGGCGATTGACAGCATCGCCGGGCCGAGCGAAATCGTCGTGCTTGCTGATGAAACAGCCCGTGCCGATTATATTGCAGCCGACATGCTTTCCCAGGCGGAGCATGATGAGCTCGCCTCGGCTGTTCTTGTTACCACCTCGGAGGAGCTCGGCAGGAAAGTGGCGCAAGAGCTTGAGCGTCAGCTCGAAGATCTTCCGCGTAAAAAGATTGCTGAAGAATCTCTCGATAAACACGGAGCCATTTATGTAACGGAAACGATAGCTGAAGCAGTGGACGCTGTGAACCGGCTTGCACCGGAGCACCTGGAAATCATGACGGCCCGGCCCGAGAACCTGCTCGGCTCCATCCGCCACGCTGGAGCTGTCTTTTTAGGGCCGTATAGTGCCGAGGCGGTCGGGGATTATTTTGCCGGTCCGAACCACGTGCTTCCGACGAGCGGAACAGCACGGTTCTCGAGTCCGCTTGGTGTCGACGATTTTGTGAAGCGTTCAAGCGTGATTTCCTACAGTAAAGAAGCACTCGAGGATAACGGCGAATACATCTCTGCGATCGCCCGGATTGAGGGCCTTGAAGCACATGCACGCGCAGTGGATATCCGGAAGGGGGAAAAGTAATATGGCAGAACGCAGAGGAAGCGTCGAACGCACGACGGGAGAAACATCTATCCGGCTGCAGTTTGGCATCGATGGCGAAGGGGACGGGGTCATACAGACGAACGTGCCGTTTATGAGCCATATGCTCGATCTGTTTAAAAAGCATGGCCATTTCTCCCTTGACGTGCAGGCCGAAGGCGATGTAGAAGTGGACGATCACCATACGACAGAAGATATTGGTATTTGCCTCGGAGAAGCCTTCATGCAGGCGCTTGGAGATAAAAAAGGTATCCGCCGCTACGGCCAGGCGAAAATTCCAATGGATGACGCCCTTGCGGAAGTTGTCGTGGATTTAAGCAACCGGCCGCATCTTGAATACCGGGCAGATCTTCCCGCGGCTAAGGTAGGGACGTTTGACACCGAGCTCGTACATGAATTTTTATGGAAATTTGCGGTGGAGTCCCGGATGAATCTGCATATAATTGTTCATTACGGGCACAACACTCATCATATTATCGAAGCGATCTTTAAAGCGATGGCACGTGCCCTTGATGAAGCGACACAGCTTGATCCAAGAGTGAAGGGCGTTCCTTCCACTAAAGGAATGCTATAAAAAAGGAGTGGAACACGCGTGATAGGAATAATCGATTACGGCATGGGCAACCTGTACAGCGTGAAAAAAGCCCTGGAGCGACTCACCATCCCTTATTTTGTGTCCGAGGATACAGAGGAGCTTGCGGAAGCAGACGGGTTAATTCTTCCCGGCGTTGGAGCTTTTCGGGATGCCATGAATTTAATCCGGGAAAACGGCCAGTTTGAATTTATTGAACACTGGGCGGCTGACGGCAAACCGCTGCTTGGCATCTGCCTCGGCATGCAGCTGCTGTTTGAAGGCAGCGAAGAACATGGGGACACAGAAGGGTTCGGCTTTCTGCCGGGTTATGCCCGCAGGTTCTCCGGAAAAGACAGCCAGGGGCGAAAACTGAAAGTGCCACACATGGGATGGAATTCGCTCACGTTTCATCAGCCGGATCACCCGCTGCTGAAAAATGTGGAAGAGGGCCATGCTTATTTTGTGCATTCCTACGTGATTGAAACCGCCGATCCGGACGTGCTGCTTGCCACCAGCGATTACGGCGAGGTAGTGCCGGCGGTGGTCGGCCGCGGCGAAATTATGGGTACGCAGTTTCACCCTGAAAAAAGTAGTACAGTCGGTATTGGAATGCTTGAAAACTTCGGCGCGATCGTCCGCGAAAGGAGCGGAGCTCATGAGTGATTTTATTGTATACCCGGCAATTGACATCCGTAACGGCAACTGCGTACGCCTTTTTCAGGGCGATTACAGCCAGGAAACCGTTTATGGAAATTCGCCATTTGAGATGGCAGCTTCGTTTGCGAAGGCGGGCGCGGAGTGGATTCATATGGTCGATCTTGACGGGGCGAAAGAAAAGCGGCGCATCAATCATGCTGACGTCGTTCGCGCCGCTCAGGAACTTGACGTCCGCGTTCAAGTCGGAGGCGGCATCCGAACGGCAGAGGACGTGGACTATTACTTAGCAAGTGGAGTGGACCGGGTAATACTGGGCAGTGTCGCCCTTCAGTATCCGGATTTTGCCCGTAAAATGCTTGAGAACCATGGCAGCCGGATTGCGATCGGTCTCGACGCCAGAGACGGGTATGTTGCTGTCAACGGTTGGCTCGACACCTCTGAGGTTA
The DNA here is from genome assembly GCF_002265875.1 of Marinococcus halophilus. Taxonomy (GTDB): domain Bacteria; phylum Bacillota; class Bacilli; order Bacillales; family Marinococcaceae; genus Marinococcus; species Marinococcus halophilus. The sequence goes on along the minus strand of NZ_NPFA01000010.1, from coordinate 3,116 downwards.
CGGCTGTGGAACTGGGACGGGAAATGGCTGCCCACGGAGCAGAAACGTTTATATTTACCGATATTTCAACCGACGGCACGATGTCCGGACCGAACGTGGAGGCGACGAAACAACTCGCAGAGGCGACCGGCGTGAACGTTATCGCTTCGGGGGGGATCGGCACAATGGAAGACGTACGAAACCTCGCGGACAAGCGGGATAAAGGGATCGCCGGTGTTATTGTCGGAAAAGCGATATACACCGGCAAAGTAGATGTGGCAGAAGCCGTGAAGGAGGTACAGTAATGCTCACGAAACGGATCATTCCATGTCTGGATGTGAAAGAAGGAAGGGTAGTGAAGGGCACGCAGTTTGTAGAACTGCGGGATGCCGGTGACCCAGTGGAGCTCGCGGGGTTTTATGATGAGCAGTGGGCGGACGAGCTGGTGTTTCTCGATATCTCAGCCTCACATGAAGGCCGGAAAACAATAATAGATGTCGTGGAGCAGGTGGCTGCAACCATTGCCATTCCTTTCACGGTCGGCGGTGGTATCAGCTCGGTCGATGACATGCGCAATATGCTCCGCGCAGGCGCAGATAAGGTTTCGCTCAACACGGCTGCGGTGAAAAACCCTGAACTGATTACTCAGGGAGCCACCTATTTCGGCTCGCAATGCATCGTCGTAGCGGTTGATGCGAAGTACGATGAGTCGATTGGCTCTTGGAGAATCTACACGCATGGCGGCCGCACGCCGACAGATTGGGAAGTGACCGACTGGGTTAGAGAAGTCACCGCCCGGGGTGCAGGGGAGATTCTTCTGACAAGCATGGACCAGGACGGAGCCAAAACCGGCTTTGACGAAGCTTTGACGCGAACGGTCAGCGAAGCGGTGGATGTGCCTGTTATTGCTTCGGGCGGAGCCGGGGCCAAGGAGCACTTTGTAGATGTGTTTGCAAAATCAGGGGCAGACGCGGCGCTTGCTGCTTCGATCTTTCACTACAAAGAGACATCGATTGAAGAAGTGAAAGCCTTTATCCGGGAGAGAGGAGTCTTAGTACGATGAATGTCGACGAATTAACATTTGATGAAGCAGGCCTGATTCCGGCCGTAGTCCAGGACGCTATTAGTAAAGAGGTTCTGACGCTTGCCTATATGAACAAAGAATCGCTGCAGAAAACAATCGATACAAAGGAAACCTGGTTTTACAGCCGGTCCCGCCAGGAACTATGGCATAAAGGGGAAACATCCGGAAATAAGCAGCAGGTATCAGACATCCGGTATGACTGTGACAGCGATGCCTTAAACGTGCTTGTCGAGCCAGCAGGCCCTGCCTGCCATAAGGGAGATTACAGCTGTTTTTCCCGTTCGCTGCTGTCGGAAGAAAAGCAGTCAGCCGATGGCCGGCGGTTTGCAATTATTAATGAACTTGAACAGGTGATTGCCACCCGCGAAGCTGAAATGCCGGAGGGCGCCTACACGACGTACTTGTTTACCGAAGGCGTGGATAAGATTTTGAAAAAAGTCGGTGAGGAAGCCGGTGAAGTAATCATTGCTTCCAAAAACCGGGATCACAAAGAACTCAGCTGGGAAACCGCTGATCTTCTGTACCATCTGCTAGTACTGCTGAGGGAACAGAAGCTCCCGCTTGACGATGTGCTGCAGGTGCTTGAAGAAAGACATCGTTCATAAAAAGACTATTATCAAAAATGACCGTCCTTTTCGGGCGGTTTTTTCTATAGGCTTCTTCTGGCTATTATAGTGATGGGTGAACTGCTAAGAGTTTTCATGAAGCAGGGGGCGTGTTATAATGTCACAATTGATAAGGAACGTGAAAGAATCAGGGAAAACAAATGAAGGAAGGATGAAAGGAATTGGGCTCAAAACAAAAAAACGAAGACGCAATTATTCCTTTCTTGCAGTCAGGTGAATACTTCTTTCAGCGGGGCGTGGTGGCTTATCAGAAAAATCACCTGAAGCGTGCCGTTCTCTTTCTGGAAAGAGCTGTAGAGCTCGAGCCTTCCAAAGGATTGTTTCAATGCCAGCTTGCTGCAATATACACAGATATGGAACGATTTGAGCGCTCCAATGATATCCTGGACCGGGTACTTAAAGACATCGAGCCGGAGCGCTCTGAATGCTATTTCTTTCTGGCCAATAATTACGCCTTCCAGGGTAATTTTGAAAAAGCAGCAGAAACAGCCGGGTATTATATGAAAATCGCGCCGGAAGGAGACTTTGCAGAAGAAACGAAGGAACTGCTCGAAATGATTAAAGAAAACGAGCCCGGGCTCCTGGAGCATCCAGGCGATATGACTATTTATGAACGGGCAGTAGAACAAGCGGCTAAAGGCCGGGTGCAGGAAGCCCAGGAGCTGTTTGAAGAGCTTTTGGAACAGGAGCCCGATTACTGGGCAGCGTACCACCAGCTGGCAAAACTTCATCAGCACCGTGGAGACACACGGCAGGCAGTGCAGCTTTTAGAAAAAGTTCATCAGGAAGGTGCTTACGTGCCGGCAAGCTGCCAGCTCGCTGCGTTGTATGAAAGCCTGGAGGATCATGATCGTGTAAAAGAAATAATGAAGGTGCTGACAGCAATTCTTCCGCTCGACCGGGAATCCCTGCACTGGATCAGCGCCGTTTGTGCCTATCTCGGGTATTATGAAGACGCCTGTCGTTATGCCCGGCTTTATCATAAGCGATTTGTGATCGAACGCGGATCGGTTGCGTTTTATCACGGGGCGGCGTTATATTTGCTCGGAGAAACGGGCCAGGCGGCAAAATGGTGGAAGCAGAGCCGCCAGCTTGATCACCCGGAAGTGAAAGAGCTCTACCGGGAATATGAACAGAATACACTGACCGAGCAGCGGGTAAGGGAATTAGTACAGGATGATTTCCAGCAGTAAGCAGACTACTGGACGCTGAAAACCGGCTGCCATACAATAAATACAGATGCCATAAGACAGTGATATTTAAAATAAGGGGAGTGGCCTTTATGACGGAAGAACGAATTTATGATGTGATTATCGCGGGTGCCGGCCCGGCCGGCATGACGGCGGCCGTGTACGCCTCGCGGGCGGAAATGGATACGCTCATGCTTGAGCGCGGCGTGCCCGGCGGGCAGATGGCCAACACCGAGG
>NZ_NPFA01000009.1 GCF_002265875.1 Marinococcus halophilus | reverse complement strand
GCGCAGAAGATCCTGCAGCAGCGCGCGTTTGTGAACGACAAGATCGACTTCAAGTGGAGCACGGTCGTCAAAACGATCAACGGCGACGGCGGCAAGGTCGGAAGCGTCACGCTGACGGACCTGAAGACCGGCGAGGACTACGACTTTGATACGAGCGGGGCGTTCATCTACATCGGGCTGCTGCCGCTGAACGGGGCGTTTCTTGACCTCGGCATCACGAACGACGAGGGCTATATTGAGACGAACGAGGACATGGAAACGAAGATTCCGGGCGTGTTCGCTGCCGGTGACATCCGGGACAAGTTCCTGCGCCAGATCGTCACGGCCACCGGCGACGGGTCACTCGCGGCGCAGACGGCGCAGCAGTACGTGGAAGAACTGAAAAACGCGGTCGAAGCGTAGGCGCTCCCCCTGAAAACTATTACTGAACCACCCGCTTTGCCTTGAAGGCAGAGCGGGTGTTTTTTTATAGTAGTGGTAAAATAATAGAAAGTGATCACTTAGAGACTTGTACTGTTTTCATGAAAGGAGACGTGGAATGATAAATTATCCGTTCAGAAAAATTACAATCGGCCTGTTGATCTTCGGACCGGCATTTCTTGCCGGATGCAGCGCGGAGGAAGATGACGGGGAGCCGGAAGAAAATACGGAAGAAGCTGGGGAGGCTGCTGGTTCAGTTTCTGAAGCAAGCACTGAAGACTGGAACGTGGAAGTGCTGGCGGAAAACCTCGACGTGCCGTGGTCGTTAAATATTCATGAAGACACGTACTATATGACTAACCGCGGAGGCGACGTAATCGAAGTAACTGGGGAAGAAAAAGAACGGCTGCCGCTCGCCGCAAGTGATGAAATAGTAAACGAAGGGGAGGGCGGCCTGCTTGGCTTTGTACTGGCCGAAGATTTTGCCGACTCCTCGAAAGGCTATGCGTACTACACGTACCGCCAGAATGATGGGGCACTCGCTAACAAAGTGGTTGCTGTGGAACGCGAAAGCAGTCAATGGAGTGAAACGGAGGTACTGCTTGATGATATTCCGGGAGACCGGATCCATAACGGGGGCCGGCTGGAAATTGGGCCGGATGGTTATTTATATGCCACCGCCGGAGATTCAGACGAGCCATCGCTTGCACAGGACGAAGACAGCCTGGCTGGCAGCATACTGCGGATGACGGTCGACGGAGAAGTACCGGAGGGCAACCCGTTTGAGAATTCTTATGTCTACAGCTACGGGCACCGGAATCCGCAGGGGCTCGCGTGGACCAGCACCGGAAAGCTTTACAGCTCAGAGCATGGGCCGAATGCCCAGGATGAAATCAATGTTATCGAACCTGGAAATAACTACGGCTGGCCGGAAATTACCGGCAGTGAATCGGCAGAAGACCTGGACGCGCCGGTTGTCCAATCGGGAAGCACTACATGGGCGCCGTCAGGCACGGCCTTCCTCGAGGACACCCTTCTAGTGGCGGGGCTACGCGGAGAGAGCCTGTATGCCTATGACGAAGAAGCAGAAGAGATGAATGCTGTGTTTGAAGGTGAAGGCAGGCTCCGGGACGTCAAAACCGGGGACGGGGGTGTCTACGTGCTTACGAACAATACAGACGGAAGAGGATCGCCGTCGGAAAATGACGATCAGCTTTTGAAGCTTACTCTTAAGGAATAATTATATAAGCTATTTCCGCTGGTTGGCAGTAAGGACTGCTGAACGGCGGATTTTTATATTAAAAAGCACCAATTTTTCGAATGTGACAGAAAAAACACGTTTTTTCAGCAATTTAACTAAACAATTATTTGCGGAATTTTCAAAAATTTTGTGAAGTCTTTTTACGAACTTGTGGCAGTCGGGGGAGATATCAATTAAAGTGAATACAGGCTTCAACAATGAATCTAAAGGAGGCATGACAACGTGAATTTTATCCATGTATTTTACCGTGTAATGACGCAGAGGAAATTGAAACAGGCGGCCTCCCATGATTTTGCCGATTCTTTCACAGGCAATGAAGATTCCTGGACAAAGAATATCCAATAACTACAAAAACGGCTAAGTCTTCGACCGGCCAGGCCATCTCAATTTGAACTTACGTTGGCGGTTGGCAGGATAAAAGAAATTGAGTGCTGAATCAACGCAAAAAAGGCTGAAGCGGCCAGGCTTTGTTGCTTCAGCCTTTTTGTCTGCGAATGAACAATGCAAAGCGTTCCTAAAGAGATTTTCAGCAAACTATTCCGGGCAAGTCACCCTGTTATTTTTTAGGCGGCAAAGGGTTAGCCAGGAGGGTAAAACAAAGGCCGCAATAGCCGGCTATGATTAAAGTGGTTATCATGTTTGCTGCTCCTTTCTTTTGCAGTAATACTCCATTAAGCTTGTTTAGGATCTGAAGGTACAAAAAAAGCCATTCCTAAAGAAGGGTTCTTTTAGGAATGGCTTAAAGCGAAAGCATTCTCATCTTTGCTTCGGAGCCGTTATTGGTTGGAAATAATGGATATTTTAAAATAAGATTTCCGCTGCCTCTAGTTATAGTAGCTTTTTTCTGCACAAGACGTCTTTTTCTCTATACATAGTAATGCTCGCCGACATTTTTGTTAAGCTGGGCTGCAAGTTTACCAAATGGTGCTTGCCATACGGTCTGTAGGCTATATAGGGTCTGTAACAAAAACGACAAGGCTCCGGTCCCGGTCAAAGTCCCAGTCTACGAAAATATCGCGGACCGCCGTACCAAATATGGAATTAAATTTTTCTTTATAAAGTTCTTCCTTTTCGAGAAGGCGTTTCGTGGATTTTAAAACATCCAGATGGCCGGTTCTGATTAATTCTTTTTCAATTAAAATCAGGCCGCCTGTTCGTACGGCAAGCATCGTCCGCTCATTTACAGGATGTACCGTGATTTCGTCCGGACTTTTCCCGACCTCTTCACTTACACGTTGAATCGCCTGTTTGATATCCTCCTGATGCTGGGTTCGTTGTCCAGACTCGCCTTCTTTTAATTTGTCCGGGTGGAAACCGGTAATAACCCCTGATTTGTTTTCAATGTTCCAGTCAAAATAAAATTCCCAATCTTCAATATCGATAAGGCTGGCAATGTAGTTTTTAATTTCGGGCAGCATTTTCGACATCATGGTTTCCCGTAATTCTTCTACCGCGCTTTTGTCCCGCTGGTCGAGCATCACTTTTTCAATAGGCGATAAAAATTTTCGTATGTGCATAACAATACAGCAGGGATCAACGCTGACATAGACGGATTCCGGTCCTTTGCCAAAATGATCGCGAAGCACTCTGCCGAGGTAGCTTCCGATTTGTTTTTGTTGTTCTTCTATTTGTGCAGGCGCAGAATGTTCGGCCATATTTTCACCTCATGTTCATTATCTAAAATCGATTAAACTACTGCAGTTGATTAATTGCAGCTGCGATGGGCCCGCAGCCCTGACGTCTTTAAACGTGCAGGAGGTGGCGGATTTGCCACCATGAGTAATCAACAGCTTCACCTCCCCGGAGTAATATAAGCCACTTTCCTTGTAATTTCCTGAATATTTTCGGTGAAAGAGAGTGCAATTATTGACTTGAAAAGCCAATTTTTATTTTTATACCCAGAATATACTTGGAAAAACACCTTTAAATATCGCTTGAAACCTTTTCTCTGTTCTTTTCATTACGATAAAGAACTGGGGAAGCGGCGGTAGTATTTTTCCTGAACCGCTCCTTGTTTTTGAGTTCTTCTATTAGGGCGTTCAAGGAATCACGCTGTCCCGAGACCTCCGCTATAGAATTCAGGTAGGCATGGAAATGGCTCTGGTCATGATCAAAAGCCATTTTTCCCTGATAATTCCGGGCGATGCTTTCGGCGTAGTGCCAGCATATATCTGCTGCTTCTCCTTTAAGGGAGCCGGCCAGTAAATGAAGAGCTTCAAGCACGCGGTTGGTAAGTTTAATATCTTCTTTGGCGGCGTCAGCGATTGGTGTAAAGGCAGCGTAAACATAATAGGCAAAGGTTTTTTCTTTCATGACCACCCGTACGTTGTCCTGAGCATCCACGAGGTACGGCCGGTGAGCAGCAGTCCCCGAAATGGAGCGGAGTAAATCAGCCAGCTGATAAATGGCATCTTCAGCGGTGGAGGGTTCATTATTTCCAATAGCTTTTAAGGCAATTTCTGTTAATTTCCGTACGCTGAAGTTCAAATCCTGCATTTCGGTTTTTTTATTGCCGATAAACAAAAATTGGAGATATGTCTGTTCATTCACAGGTGTATTTGCGGTTTGATCATATCTCTGATAAGAAAACAGCGTGTCCCCTTCGAGCATATAATCACCGACCCGGCGCTCAAGATACACAATCAGCCCGTCCAGTTCTGCCTGAGCGATCAGCCGTTTAAAATCAACGATCTGTAAAAACCCTCCGGTGGCGCTGGCGATGGAATAAATGGGTGCTTTCTCAGGAAGTCGGTATTCTTTTTGTGCTGCCGGCCGGTGCTCTTTTAAGCCGTCTTCGTTTGTAGCTGTAATAATGTTCTGCGAGCGTTCATTTAGATTTTTGGTCAGGTTCGCTACCTGCATCCACTTTACAGCGTGGTTGATAAACAAAATAAAATTTACGGCGGACACAGTAGCTGCAACTATTCCAAGTAAAGGGAAGACGACATATTCGCCAACAGAAGGAGTCAGCATAAAAAAGCCGAGAAGAATATAAAAATAAGATACGTTAAATATACCGATCGCATGGAGCGTGCGACGATCCGCAATGAAGCTGAACAAAACCCGGGGCGTAAACTGACCGGAAAAGCTGGTTAATACGATTAATATCATATTGAACGTAAATGCGTGAAGCATTAATACGCCGTAGGCTAGGGTGCTGTAAATCATTTCAGTCAGGGCGTAATCGGCAGTGAAAAAGGAACCAAACGGAAGTGCGGGCTGAAGGCCGAATTCGACGCCATAGGCAGCAAAAGCCGCTGCTGCTGCGAGCAGGATATAGATCATTGGAAGCGGCCATAAGCTTGACCGCAGTTCATACCAGCGCTGGTTTTTGGACATACTCTGTATTTTTCTGATGAATTTGGGCGTTAAACGCTGCACAAGTTTCTCCTTTCTTTATAATGGAAATTTTTTATTCCACCCGGGGGTAGGCATTTAAAGAAGCCAGCCGGCTGTTTCGGACGACCCGCACTTCACAGGAGGCTTTACTGGCCACAGTGCGGGATCTCCTTCCGCGAATAATACGTTCGAAAGACGGGCCCCCGGTTTCGCCGACAAGAATTAAATCCACGTTGTGCGTGAGACACAGATGACGGGCCAGGCGTTTCTCAGGCACGCCGGCATCAACTACTGTTTGAACGTTGGTGACGCCTCTGCGCATTGCCTTCTCTTTGTATGCTTCCAGGTGATAGTCAGCTTTTTCTTTTAAATAGCGAACGGCTCTGGGATCTATGCGTTTCAGGTTTGCGTAGCGGTGTTCATCGAAAACGAAAGCCAGTATTAAAGAAGCCCTGTGCTCCAGGGCCATGGCACAGGCTTCTTCAAAAGCGTCATACGAAGGAGTTTCTAAAACATCCAGGCCGACTAAAATCCGTTCATAACGGCTCATATCATGTTTCCTTTCTAAAGAGGTTTTTGACAATAAAAAAAGCCAGAAAAAGAAAAGTATCTTTTTCTGGCTTATGTTAAAGGCTTTATTATCCCAACATTGCTGCCATTATTAAATATTTGGTAACTATATGCTGTTGTTTTTAAAACAAACACAGGAAAAAACATGACCACAGAGCTTTTTAAGAAAGAAACTCTGGCCCCGGACAGGAAACGACAGAACGGCTCATAAAAAAGCCACAAAGGAGGAAAATCCTCTTTTGTGGCTTATGCTTTAGCTTTATATCTAAGCATTGCTGCCGTGTTTATTTGTCTTTGAATGAAACAACCATATAAGATCTTAACATAATATCGTTATTACCGGAAGTAGAAAGATTAAAACATGTTTTTTCGAGTAACATGAAGAAGGTGAGATGCCCTATTCCTGGTATTTGTCGCTGGTTACGTAAAGTAAGTATAATATCAAAAGAGAGGCAAACTGGCGGTGGAGTTTATCATCAAAGTATTATTGGAAAATAGCAGGCTGCCCGTTGGATCTACCGTACTTATCACGATCTGGATGAATACATTAACGATTACGATGAAGCGCCGTTGTTTGGAGGCACTCACTTTGATAATGGAAGTATTCCGAAAGCGACAAAGTGCTTGATCAGGTCGAGAAAGCCTAAAAAATAAACGAGAGAGCCGGAGAAAATTAATGAATCTCGAACAGGAGGCACACCGAAACCGGGCGTCCTTCTTTTCTTATCCGCATGAACGTTTTGATTCAGTGTTTCGGGCATAGCCTGCGTGGGGAAGACTTATTATAGTTTGTTGCGCAGTGGAGATATTTATCGCCAGGCGTAAATAAATCGATTTCTGGGAATGGTAATTAGAAAATAGATGCGTAATAATATATTTTGTTTTATTCTCACTTAGGGGGATTCTACACGTATGGACTACAATCACGAAGAACTTGTTGAGCGTCTACAGGAAAACACCTTTCTGAAAAAAGAGGGGAGGGTGGAATTAGTCACAAAAAGTATTCCATTTCTGGAGGAAAAAGAAGGCCTGGATCCGAGGGTGAAACGATTTTTAGAACAGGAACATGATCCTGAATTGAGGCGCCCAATGACGCATGACGATCTCGAAGTCATCAGAAATCGTAAAGAACAGGACAATTACGATTTAAGCTCTAGTATCCGTACGGAAACAATGCTCGTTTCCCTGGAAAATCGGGACCTGGAGCTGAAAATATATAACCGGACGGAAAGCACCAAGCCAGTGCTCATTTATTTTCACGGCGGGGGGTTTTTTGAACGGGACGAGCTTGTAATGGATAATGTATGCAAACTGCTGGCTGAAAAAACGGAAGCTGTAGTGGTGGCGGTGGAATACCGCCTGGCCCCGGAACACAAATACGCAGAAGGGCTGAAGGACTGCTTTGACAGCGTTCAGTACGTATATGAGAATCACAGGGAATTTGGGGCAGACAGAAATCGGATTGGACTGGTCGGTGACAGCGTCGGAGGAAATTTGGCGCTCGGCGTTTATCACTTAAGCCGGGAAATGTCATGGAATATTTGCTACATGAGCCTGTTGTGTCCTTTACTGGATTTGTCCGAGGTATCTGGAGGAAGCCGGAAAATGGAGCAGTACAGCCCGGGCGTGGATAGAGAGCTTGTGCGCCAGGAACTCGTTACGATGCGTGAGTCGCTGTCTTTCATCCAGTCTCTTTACGTTACGGATCTCGAAGAGCTCGATCAGCCGCTTGTATCACCGTTGCGGAGCGAGCAAAGTTTCAATTATCCTCCTATAACAATAGTTACAGCTGAATTTGATTTTCTCCGGCCTCAGGGAGAAGAGTTTACGAAAAAGCTGCAGGAGCAGGAAAGTCCGGTACGGTATATTGAATATAAGGGAATGGCTCACACGTTTTTAAAAAAACTGGGCTACTACCCACAGGCTGCCGATGCGGTTCAGGAAACGGCAGCTCACTTCCGGTACGTACTTCAAAATAATACGCAAAGCAATTAAAAACAGGACTGGCTTCTGCCTGCCGGTCCTGTTTTTAATCGTTATTAGCCACTGGTGGCTTCACATTAGCGAAATTCCCTGTTCAATAATTTATACTTTATTTATATTTCTCTCAAACGTATACTCTCAACAGGATATAAAAAACCGGCCCGGGCAAAAACATACGGGCCGGCGGCTATCTTTTCTTCTCGGGCTCTAAAGATAAAACCATATATCCTTTATCTTCCTGAAAATTCCAATCAGTGAAAACGTCCGTAATTTTTCTCTGCAGAATTGGCTCCATGTGTTCTTCCTGAAACAGTCGTCGTTCCATTGGACGTTTAGCAATTTTAAGCTGTTCCTCGAAGCCTGCGTGAATAAGCTCTTTCTCAATTTCGACAAAAATACCAGCACGGTAAATCATAACTGAGCGTTCATCAATCCAATAGGATTTTGTATAGTCTGGTTCTTTCTGTCCTTTAATACTCAGGTTTATAATTTTTCTTTCAAAGGCTCTTTGGCTAAGGTGACCCGGCCAACGAAAATTTTTTGACGGCTCTTCCTCCATCACCGCCCAAATCATGCCAGTGTGGGCTTCAAAATTCCAATCAAAGTACCATTCCTTGATTGAACCGTTTACCATATCTTCAATGTCCGGCTGAACCCGGGGACAGAATTCATCCATAATGAATTCTCTCGATTGCGCCACACGCTGTTCTTCATTTTGCTGCAGTAGAATATTTTCCATTGGCCCCAAAAAATCTTTAACGTACATAACCAAAAAGGGGCGCTTATAGGAAACATGAATATTAACAGGTCCTTTCCCAAAATGGTCCCTTAATGCTTTGCCGGTATAAGCTGCAATCATCTGGGCTTCAGTTTGTTGTTGTTCCATAAAGTCTCCTTTTTGCCAGAACCGGGGTTCTTCTGGACTGGATACTGTTATACTGTTAAATAAGCTTTTTATATACAAAATTCGGATTTATTGAGTCTAAACGACTAGGCCTGAAATTATAGTTGTACCTGGCTCTTTAATTTTGCTGGCTATTTTTCTTTATCTGAATAAAAGTAATGATCATTTATCAGGACCATGCATTCTCTTTTACTTCAAAAGAATAGAAGCGTAGTATATTAAGTGGAAGGCACATAAAATGGTGCCTTCTCCATAGAAAAACTCTTCCTATGCCGGCAGGAAGAGTTTTTTATAGGTTAAGAAAGATTCCAGTTCCTTTATAGGGGCGATTTAGCCCCTGTTATAATGAAAATACCTTAAAAAGACTCACGCTTTCTGATCCATTTAAACAGCCACCGCAGTATCGGTGGAACGGCAATAAAGATAAACAGAATGCGGAACAGCTGATAGCAGATGACAATGGAGATATCGGCGTTTACTTCCCGGCCGATAATGCCCATCTGATCCATGCCGCCCGGGGCAAGGCTCAACAGGGCAGTAGCAGGTGAAACGTGATGCAGGTGCTCAAGAATCAGGCTGAGGCTGAATGCCCCAGCGATCAGAATAACACCGCCGGCTACGGTCAAGAATCCTATCCTTGCTTTTTTCTGCAGCTGTTCGGGCTTGAGAAGCAGGCCAAAATAAGCGCCAATCAACAGCTGGGCCCCGTTCGTAATGGAAACCGGGAGAGCGGGCGCCTCCAGGCCGGCGAGGGTTACACCGATCATCACAAGCATTGGGGCGAGCATATAGGAAGTGGGAAGCCGAAGCTTCTGGCCGGTCCAGGCAGAAGCAAAGCAGAGCCCGAGAAACAGCACCGTTGAAGGGAAAATACTGCTCCAGGATGCAGTCGTCTGGCCTGAGCTTCCGCCGGCTGCCACGTCCCCATTTGTAAATAGGGGGCTCACCGCAAGCACAGGAACGAGAAACATAATTAAAATAATCCGGGTCACCTGCATGAAGGTCACGATCGTAATATCAATCTGTTTTTCTTCTTCTGCGAGAGTTACCATCTGCGAAAGGCCGCCCGGAATGCTTCCGGTCAAAGCCGTTGGCAGGGAAACGCCGGAAAGAGAAGCAAATCCGAAGGCCATTAATCCGGAAAACAAAAGAAGCAGCATCGTTAGTCCAATCATCATCGGCAGCTGAGTGCCAATTTGGTGGAACGTCTCCATCGTAAACGACAGGCCGATCGTATAGCCGACGATAATTAACCCTGTGTTCCGAAGGGGCTGCGGCCAGTACATCTGCACTCGCGGCAGCTTTGAAAGAAGTAATACAACCGCCATCGGTCCAAGCAGCCATGGCACAGGGATGTTTAAGACAGAAAAGAAACAGCCGCCGGCAAAAGCAGCTGAGACAGTAACAAAAAGGCGCAGCCAGGCCGGCTGCACACGTACAGTTTCAGAATACATACAAAGACCTTCTTTATGGGAATTCATGTTGATAATAATACTATCATAGCATAAATTGACAGCGGTACCGATGTATTTGGCTTATTCCTCTCTTTCTGTCTGTACAGGAAGGTCTTCCCCAAATGAAATATCCTGGCCTTCGATAGTGCCGTCTGCGACTGCCCGGGAAGTGGCGCTCAATGTTTCTACTGTCTGTTTTGTAAGGTAGCCATTGCTTTTTTGCCCTAATACTTCATCATCATTTGCATTATCGGCAGTGCCGCGCATTTCAAACAACAATGTGGAAATACCATACGTATTCGCAATGCCATAAACGCCGATGCCCTGGTCATATGCTGTTCCTCCTCCTGCATATTTTCCAAGATGCCCCCAGCCCTTCGGTTCAATAGCTTCATAAACGATGCCTCCGAGCTGCTTAGACTCATACAGGGTTTCATCTTCAGTATGATCGGGATGTGGGTAAAGGATAGCGCCCGACACATACTTCCCGTCTTTTTCCCACTGGGACCCCTGGTGGTGCAGGTCAATCATATAATTAATATCATAAGTGCTCAGCACATTATCATGAAAGGCCTGGGTTTCCGGCTGTGAACGGGCTTCATGATCCCGGTTTAAATCAACCCCGTCCGCATTCATGCGCGTTAAGTGACGGTCGCCGCTAGCCGCATAATCCTCCAGTTCGAAATTCACGTCCCCCATTGCACCATCCGCATTATACATAGGGATGAAAAGCAAATTAACGTCATCCAGCAGCCCCCTGGTTTTGCCAGTACCAAGCTGTTTAATAAAATCAAGCGATCCCTCGGTCGTTAATGCTTCATCCCCGTGCTGCTGGGCAATGTACAAAATAGTAGGATTATCCGGGTCAGACATATACTTTACAAGATGCATGTCCCGCCCTTTGACAGTTTCACCAAACACCTCGAGTTCCATAGAAGGTTGCTTGGCTTCCTGTTTTTTTAGAAAATTTGTCATTTCTTCGTATGTATGCAAAATGGAAGTGTTTACTGTTTCGTGCCCCTGGTAATTTGGACCGTTTCCTGCAGCGTAAGCTGTTTCTCCTCCCTTCATGATGCCTCCAGCAAGCATAGTAATGACCGCAGCTGCTAATACGATATGTTTTTTCAAAGTAAGCCCCCCTAATAACTTTCAATCTCTTCGTCCTGTTCTACGAAAATTAAGCGATTCCTGTTATGAAAAAGAAAACGTGAAGAAAGTAATGAAAGAGATTCATTTAGGTGGAGAACGAAAAATTCGCTAGGTCGCCCTGCCCTGCGGCCCAACATAATAGTTTTTTAATTTATGTTAATGTATAAGAGATAAAAGCGAAGTATTTATCCCCAGAAGAGGCAAAGGAGATAATTATGGTTAATAACGAAGAACTTGTGTATACAACAAAAAGATACCTGCGCAAGCAGACGCTGGCAACGATTCTCGATCAATTTGACGACCGGTTGATGAAGCTGAACAAAACCCGGAGGAAGGCAAAATACGTCAAGATGAAACAGGATCCCTACAGCTTTTTTCGGGGAAGCGCGTATTTATTCTACTACGATGTAGTCAACATCCCCTTTCGGCATCATACGCCAACAGACAAGCCGACCTGGATCATGGGCGACATGCATATGGAAAATTTCAGCAGCTTTCAAAACGAAAACGGAGAGATTGTTTTTGACGTGGATGACTTTGACGAGGGTTATCTTGGTTCCTATTTGTATGACGTCCTCCGTATGGTGGTCAGCATCCGGCTGTTTGCTATGCAGCAGGGGTTTGACGATGAGGAGCGGGACGCTTTCGTCCGGACATATTTAGAAGCGTACTATAAGCGTCTGAAAAAATTTAAAAAAGGCAAAAAGAATCCAGTAAAAACGCAATTCACTTCCCGGAACACCAGGCAGCCGATAAAAAAAACTCTGCAGAAACTTGAAGACCGAAAGGCTACGCATGAGCTCGACAAGCAAACCATCGTCAATGACAGCGGCGATCGTGTGTTTGAACGGGGAAAATCCAAACTTGATTCAGTGACCGATAACGAGTATCAGGGAATAATGAAAATTTGGAACCAGTATTTAGGAAGTCTTGCGGAGGAAAGCTACCGGAGCAAAGAGCACTACGAAATCAAAGACATCGTGAAAAAGACCGGAGCAGGCATCGGTTCTACGGGACTGAAGCGCTTTTACATTCTAATTGAAGGCGAAGAGGATCACGTTATTCTGGAAGCAAAAGAGGCGCGGACGCCCATCCCTGCTTACTTTTTCCCTTATGAAGAAACATTCTGGACAACGAACAAACACCAGGGCAAGCGGGTAATCAAGACCCAGCGGGCCATGCACCACCTGGCGGATCCGTATTTAGGCTATTTCACCCTGCAGCACCGCGACTACTACGTCCGGGAACGCTCGCCGTATGATAAAGATTTAAAAAGTAAGCACCTGGAAGAGCCAAAACGAATGCACCAGACGGTACAGACAATGGGAAAGATATCGGCAAAGGTGCATGCCCGGGCGGATATTGATATTCAGCAGGGGCTGCTGGACTATCACAGCGAGGATGAAATTTTGAAAGCTATTGGGAACGAGGAAGAGATTTTCATTCAGGAAATGATTACGTGGTCAAAGTTTTACAAGGAGCGGGTAGAGGAAGATTATGAGCTGTTTCTTGAATGGTTAAAAGAAAACTTTAAATAAAAGGAAACAAAAGGATGCCGGCAGAAACCGGCATTTTGTCTATACATACGAAAGAAACTGAAATACCTCTTCGCTTGTATACTTATACAGCAAGTAAGTGGAAGCCTGCGGAAGATCGAATTCCGGAACGTTTACATGAAGGACTCTTCCTTCCATGAGCTCCCTTCTTACTGCAGAACGTGGAAGAAAGGAAACCCCAAGGCCTTCCTCAATGAATCGTTTTGTCACGTGGCTCTGGGAAACTGTCATAGTTTGCAGCCGGGGGAAACGTGTGTGCAGCATCTGCAGAAGCGAATCCCAATATCCCGGATGATTATAGGTGAAAACCACGTTTTCCGTAAGCACAGTAGTGGCGTCGAGCGGCGGCATCGTTTCAGCGTCGCCGCCATCATGAGGGGCGACCAAAAGCACCGGTTCCTGGTGTAAAAGCTTCTGGTGTATATTACTGCCAGAAGTGGGAAGCAGGGAAAGGCCAATATTAGCAGAGCCGTCGTGGAGGCGGCGTTCGATAAAAACCGAATCCTGGACATCGATAACTACGTCAATATGCGGGTGGGCTTTGGTGAATATGCGTATGATGCGGGGAAGTACTGATGCCGCAAGCAGTGGAGAAATGACGATCGTCAGGGTGCGTGTTTTGCCCTGGCGCCATTGTTCCATATCCTTGAGACCAGAATGATAGCTTTTAAGTACAGCCTGAGCATGCGGGAGAAATCTCCGCCCTTCCTCACTCAACAAAACCCGGCGCCCCTGAGTAGTAAATAAGTTGAACCCCAGCTGTTTTTCAAGGTTTTTAATATGGATAGTGACCGCCGGTTGGGAAATAAAAAGGATTTCGGCCGCCTGGCGGAAATTTTCATGTGCAGCGGCAGTAGCAAATGTCTGCAGCCATTCTAATTTCATAACGCTCTCCCCTTATAATAAAAATTTATCAATAAAAGCAATTTTATTTAATATTTATTATTACACACCCGCGTTAAACTAAATACAACAAAAAGTAAGGGGGGAAGTAAAATTGAACGGAAAAGGACTGGAAAACGTAATTGCTGCAGAAACGGCTGTCAGTATGGTGGACGGGGAAGATGGGAAGCTGATTTACCGTGGATATCTGGCAGCAGATATAGCGATGGAATCCTCGTTCGAAGAAGCTGCCTATTTACTACTCGAAGGAGAAAAGCCAAATACGCAGCAGCTGCTGACATTCACCGATTCGCTAAAGGAAAGGCGCACTGTGCCCGGGCATATTCAAAAGATGGTACAACAGATGCCTGCTGATGTGGATATGATGAATGTGCTTGAAGCGGCTGTATCCGCCTTGGCAGAAAAGGATACGCTACAGGAATCACCGCGCAGCCAAGCAGCAAGGCTGATCGCTTTGCTGCCTGTTATTATCGCCAGCCGGCACCGGCTTATTCAGAAAAAAGAAATCGTGCAGGCAGACCCCGCCCTCTCCCACGCTGCTAATTATTTGTATATGCTCCGTGGCCGACAGCCAGCAGAAACAGAGAGACGGGCACTCGAGGCATATTTAATTTTAACAATGGAACACGGAATGAACGCTTCCACCTTCACCTCACGGGTGATTGCTTCTACTGAATCGGACTTCTTTTCAGCTGCTGCCGGAGCGATGGGCGCCCTGAAAGGCCCGCTTCACGGCGGGGCGCCGGGCGGAGTTATGGATATGCTTGAAGCTGTAGGCTGCAAAGAAAACGCCGAAGCATGGCTGCGGAAAAGAATAGAAGCCGGTGAAAAGGTGATGGGGTTCGGCCACAGGGTGTATAAAACGATTGATCCAAGAGCAGAGGCATTAAAGAAAATATGTGAAAGCACCGCAAATGATAATGACTGGCTTGATACTGCGCATTACGTAGAGCAAAAAGCGGTGCAGCTGCTGAAGGAGTATAAACCAGAGAGGAAGCTGTACACAAATGTAGAATTCTATGCAGCGGCTGTGTTAAAAGCGGTTGATTTTCCTAAAGAGCTGTTTACCCCAACTTTTGCTCTTTCCCGGAGCGTCGGCTGGAGCGCCCATATTTTGGAGCAGAGAAGTGACAACCGGATTATCCGCCCCCAGTCCGTATATACTGGGAAAATAAATTAAACGGTGGAAATTTAACAAAAACTCTTCAGCTAAAAAAGTTGGAGAGTTTTTTATTAAAAGCAAGCTGGCGGGAGAGAAGGGTAGTATGATTAAGAAAAAAACGTGGGAGGCAGTGGTTCCTGGGGAAACTACGACGAAAGGAGATATGGGGATGAAAAGTAAAATTGGGGATGGCAGGTATACAACAGCGGGAGACCGGGATATTACTGTGTTTGTGATAGGAATGAGAATTAATAACTGGAGGGCGGTGCATAAATGGCTTCCAGTGCTGCTTGCGATGCCCCCGATGATAAAAGAATTATCCATGCACAAAGAGCTGGGGTGTATGGGAATGCAAAGCTATGTTCAATTTCCGGCGACAATGATGATTCAGTACTGGAATTCCAAAGAAGAACTGCTTGCATATGCGCAGGCACCAAAGCATTTAAAGGCGTGGCGTACGTTTAATAAAAGAACGAGAGGAAACACCGCAGTTGGAATTTATCACGAGACCTACCTTGTGCCCAGCGGGGCATACGAATCAATTTATGTAAACATGCCGCCGTTCGGTCTCGGAAAAGCTATTGGTACAGAACCAGTAACGAAAGCGACCGGTACAGCCGAAGAACGAATAGGACAGAAAGCTAAAAAATAAAATTTCAAACAGACACTAGGACTTATCTCATGTTTTGGCGTATAATAAATAGTAGCACCACCCCTGAGGACGACTAGTTAGGGTATTTTTAACAAAAAGTGAGCAGATAAGATGAAAAAACTTTGGATTGCCCTGACGCTTCTCTTAGTGGGGGGCCTCACAGCAGGGTTACTACTATTTTCGGAATGCACACAGGCAACAGGTAATGCATGCCTTTATGTATCGACTGATGGAAACGACAGCAACGATGGCAGCAGGTCAGACCCCCTGCGGACGCTGGATGCAGCTTCTGAACAGACAGAACCCGGGATGACAGTATATGTCCGGGGCGGCACGTACGAAGAACCATTAGAAGTAGCGGAAAGCGGAAGCTCCTCGAAGCCGATAACATTTGAAGCATATGAAGACGAAGAAGTGATTTTAAGTGGCAGCTCCCTGGAGGAGTCTGCGGGCATTACGGCAATGATTAAGGTTGAAAACCAGGATTTTATCACGATTCGAGGATTTACTATACAGGATTTATCCACAGAGCTTAACAATGAGACCCCTGTAGGTATTTTCGTTCATGACAGCGCTGAAGGCATCACGCTTGATAACAATCATGTCCGCGGCATAGAAACGAACGCAGACAGCGGGAATGCTCATGGGATTGCTGTATACGGCCGTGAAGCAGTAACGGATATCGAAATCAGTAATAATATGGTGGAAGATCTGGTCCTTGGTTCAAGTGAAGCAGTAGTACTGAATGGTAATGTAGAAGATTTTACGATTGCTTCAAATACAGTGCGCCATAACGATAATATTGGGATTGACATGATTGGATATGAAGATGTGGGGGACGACCCGGCCCTTGACTATACCCGGAATGGCACAGTGGAAAATAATACGGTTTATGATAACTCTTCATACGGCAACCCTGCTTACGGAGAGGGAGACGTTTACGGCGCGGGAGGCATCTATGTGGATGGCGGCAGCGATATTGATATAAAAAACAATACAGTTTACCGGAATGACCTGGGTATTGAAGCTACTTCAGAGCAGGACGGGGAGCATGCGGACGATATCCGGATTACCGGGAATACAGTTTATGAGAATAATTTTACCGGCATATCAATCGGCGGGTATGACGAAAAACGCGGTGGTACGAAAGACAGCACGATCGCAGAAAATATTATGTATCGTAATGATACAAAAGATTTAGACGGCGGGCAGCTGCTGCTTCAAAATGATACGGAAAACAACCGCATTGAAAATAATATTTTAACGGCAAGCAGTTCACGTGTGTTTATCGCCAATTACTTTGAAAACAACACAGGCAATGAATTCCGGCAAAATGTGTACCATCGGGAAAAGGGAAAAGAAAGTATTTGGGTATGGGAAAATGAACAGGTATCTACGCTCAATGAATTCCAGTCCCTGGTCGACAGTGGAACTAATTCCCGCTACGTGAACCCCGAATATAAAAATGCCTCTAATTACAATTTTGAACTGTCCCAGGATTCTCCCGCACGTGAGGTCATAGAATAAAAAGAGCCGGACGGGGAGCAGCATCCGTCCGGCTCTTTCGTATGCTTTTAAAGAATAGTTCGTTTGTTCATCCACTGGCTGAGTTTTGTGAACAGCGTCGGCGGATTTGGGCGCTCAAGGTTGTTCGGGTTGCAAAAAGCGAAGTAATCGACTTTTTCGATAAAGTACGTAAGGCGGAGCAGAGCAAACAGCAGGGCACCGCTCGATCCGAGGGCAAAGCTGAGTCCATAGCCGTTAAAGCCGAAAGGAAGCAGCAGGAAGGTGAGTACAGCGTTTAAAGAGAAAAACAGGATGGAAGTAATCATCGCGCCGCGCCGGTCTTCAAAGTAAAGAAGGATAAGCGTGAGGACAAGAACCATCGCGTTTGAAAACGCTCCGACCGTTGTAAAACGGAAGATCGAGATAATGTCGTTTTCGACGGGGACAAAAGTGGCAGCGTAGCCAATCGATAAGATGATCACGATGGAAATCAGGCCCTGGCTGCGCACAAGCCGCTCAAGCTCCTGCTTTAAGACGTATTGCATAGATTCTTTTGACGATTTGATCTGTTGAAGCGTACCGCCTTGATTGATATAGCCGTAAAATGAACGGTAGCGTTCGTAGAAACGGGTCTCTACCGACACCACAAAGATAATCAGCGTAGGAATAATCGTCAGATAGGACCAAAAAATTGCTGTGTCGTATACCCGATTATAGACAAACGTATCAAGTAGAATTGATCTTCCCTCGCCAAACCAGATAATCCAGTTACACACCCAGATACCGACGTTATACAAAAATCCGGTCCAGAAGAGGGTCGGATATTTGTCGAAATAGCCGATGTATTGAAACTGGTTGTCCGATGTATGAAGCGGAAACGTAATCAGCATCGAAAACAGCAGCCCGAACAACGTGACAATCATGCCGCTCGTAAAGCCAAGCACAAGCATAAAGCTCGTAGCATGAGGAATAAACATAAAAGCTTCCGCAGAGCGGCCGAGAAGAAATACCATGCCGACGGCAATCACTGCGCCGGATAAAAAGCTGTAGGCAACGGCCTGGTAAAACTTTGCGGCACTTAAGAATAAAAACAGGACCCAGATCAAGTTAATGGTTACAAATAACACAAGGAGCAAAAGCTCATACATAAATGGGAGAGAGCTTATCCATATAAAGATAAGCCAGGCGGTTACCGCCAGAAAAAGAGTTACTTTCGTCATGCCAAGAAATGTTGGAAACACTTTATTCGTCTTTTTTTCATAGAATAAATCCGCCACATACCGCGTGACTACCAACTGCTGGATACCAAAAAGCACCTGGGAAAATATAAACGAATAGGAAATAGATAAGTTGAACAGCTCCCTTTCCTGCAGCGTAACAGGAAGAAATACCATGGAAAACCATTGGATCATTGCAATCGTGGCGATAACAACAATCCAGGGCCCGGCCGTTACCAGGCCGGCGAAAGCATAGGCTTTCATCCTGGAGGAAAAATAGTCTTCCTGGAATAACTGCTGAAGTTTAAACCCTATGCCGGCCATATTCGACCCCCCTTTGATGATAACGTTCTGTGTATTCCTGAATAAACTGGTGAATCTGGTAATATGCTTCGACCCGGTTTTGTCCGTTGCGGCCAAACTTTTCCGCTTCCTCCGGGTGCTGGTAGATCCACTCGCAGCGCTGGGCGACCTGATCCGGATTAACCGGAGGAACGACAAAGCCGGCAGGCCCGTATGGGTCCCCTTCCCGTCCGTGAATCAGCTCCGAGCAGGAGCCGACATTTGTTGCAATAAACGGAAGCCCTGCTGCCATACCTTCGAGAACGGCGAGGGGCTGGCCTTCAGAAATACTTGTCAGCAAGCACACATCAAAGGTAGGCAGGTAATCAGTAATATTAACTTTTCCGACAAGAAAAACGTGGTCCTGCAGACCAAGCTGATCGACAAGACGCCGGCACTCGCCGGCATATTCGAGATCTTCATCAAGCGGTCCCATAATAGTGAGTTTAAAGGGGACGGACCGGCTTTTTAAAATGTTGCCGGCATGGATCATCGTCTTAATGTCTTTAATAGGAACGACGCGTACAATAGCCCCGATATGAACGTACGAACGATGGTGTTTATCCTTTTCGACAAGTGATAAACGGGAGTAGTCGATTCCGTTTGGAATGATTTCAATTTTAGCCGGATCGGCTCCGATCTCCTCCTGCAGTTCCCCGTTACGGGCGAAAAGTGTGATTACATCATCAGCTTCTTTGTACGCTTGACGCGAAAGATGATGGAAAAACGTAATCCAGCGCTGCTTATAGTAGTCCGGTATCCAGTCAGCCTGCAGAATCTCTTCCTCCCGCTCCCTGGAATAGATCCCATGCTCGGTCAGCAGATACGGAATACCCTGCTGCTGTTTAATAGCAGCAGCCACCATCCCGGCGTAGCCTGTTGAAGCCGAATGAACAATATCAAGGTCTGGAAATGAGAATTGCAGCAGTTCGATAACGGGCGCGAACATGCCGCGCCACATCCAGAAATAGTCAATAAATGAGCCGGACTGTTTTTCTTTATCATAACTCTGCTGCACAATTTCCCAGAACAGGCCGCTGGAGAAAAAGTTTTCCGTGCCTCCAAGCTTCTGGCCTAGAGCAAGAAGGGCATCCGAACGGACGGATTCAAACATCATCCACTCAGTGATGGCTTCTTCATCCACTGGAGTCAGAGAGAAATTACGCTGCCGTCTCGGCTGCTGCATGTTCAGCGGAAGATTAAGCACCTGCGAAATATTGCCGGGCAGTTCATAACGATAGTCCTCCGGGAAAATCGGCTCTGGGGTAATGGCGATGATGATGAATTCATGCTCGGGCATCTGTTTTACGAGCATCTGCACCCAGCTGGCCACCCCGCCGCTTACGTACGGATAGCTGCCTTCTACAACCATGCCTATTTTCATGAAGCATCATCCTTTAATGGAATTTCAGCCTGCGGCTCTTCAAGAGTGAGACGGTACAGTGTGCCGGTGCCCCCATAGGCTTCGATTGAACCGAAATCAAAGCTTCCCGTTTCGATAGAAGTACCTTTATCAACACGAAGCATCATGGTGGATGGCTCAAGCAGGTTTTCCCCCTGAATCATAATTCTGTCTTCATTGTACGTGACTTCAATGTTTGAGGCCTGATAGCTTTTTATTCGTTCAGTCGCCTGCGCCTGGGTCATGCTGTCGAGGTATGGATAAGTGTTTTCGACAAAAACCGCCATGTCCTCAAACTGAGCTTTCATATCCTCCCAGCCGTCCCCATAGGCCCGGTCCGGGTCAAGCACGTCATCCGGGTGAATAAAGTGGGAAAACACGCCGAAGTTGGCAATAGCGTCTGCCTGAATAAATTGTGAATCCGCGCTTTCCCAATATCCACTGGAAATACGGGGGAAATGGTAAAGTGACGGATATTTTTCGTCTTCTTCAAACTCCTGGATAAAGCTTCCTTCCCCTTCGCCGGTATAGAGGGAAGCGATCGTATTGATGCTTGGCAGAGCTTCGTGGATTGCTTCAATTCCCGTTCTGTTTAAAACGTTGGAAGGAGGGACATACGTTTTGAACTCTTCTTCAGGATAGTAATGCTGAAATACTTCTTCTACCCGTGTCAGTGACTCCTTCATTTTTTCTTTATCTTCCCACGGGGTGTATAAAAGTTCGGGATCCATAGGATCGTCTTCGGTTACAAGCGGCTGGTGATTGTAACCGTGCAGGCCGATCTCCCCGTCGTGCCGGTAGACGTTTCTGCCGAAGAAAAGCAGGGGGAATCGGTCACTTTCAATAAGTTCTTCCGCTGTGAGATCCATCGTATCCTGGTATGTGCCAATTATTAACCCGGTGTACGTAAGGTCATGATCCATGCCGATTTGTTTCATGTCCTCCCACCAGACATCGGCATAAAAGTCTTCCACAGACATGTTGTATTGACTGGCAATTTGCTCATCTTCCGCCGACGGTGCTGGCGCAGGGAAATCGTCAATGTGGGCCATTTTAATATCAGCCTGGCTGCTTGCAAAAGCAGGCGGAAGAATAGAAAGTGATTGGAGAAGCATGCCGCGTGCATTTTTCATTTCCATAGCAGTCGTATTCCAAAAAAGAGCTTTGCCCTCCCCGTATTCATTGGTCCACATCAACGGGTCGCCTTCAGTGGATAAATAAGGCTCGGCTCCTTCACGCAGCGTCATGTTGGCGATGCTGTGCGAAAAAAGTGCTGAATCATTGCCAAGGTCCGTATAGCCTGGAAAAAGTTCCTGCTCAAACGTCAGGCCCTGCCGGTTGCTGAAATCATTCACATCATCGATACCGAGCATTTCGTTGTAGCGTGTATCGATAAAACGGGCTCCGATAAAGAGACGGCCCCCTTCTTCGACAAATGATTCTATCTCTTCAAAAGGCCATTCCTCGGCGTGTTCGCCGGCAAGCACAAGCACATTATAAGGAGAGGGCTCAAGGTCTGCAATTTCATCCTGAGAAATTTCGGTATAAGGCACTTTGGCGTAATCCAGGGCATGTTCAAAGTTATTCAACGTGTTTTTAGAAAGGTCGCTGTCGTTTTCGTGCACGTAGATGTTCATTTCTTCCCCTGCCGTTTCCGCGTTGCTTGAGTTCATTGTTTCCGTTTTTTCCGCTGTATTTGAGGCCTGGTGGGGGAGCCAAAGCTGAAAACGTTCGAGCCTGATGAATTGAAGAATAAGAAGGACGCTTAAAATCACCACAAAGAGCCCCACCGTTGATTTCATCATCTGTTTTCTCACGAAACGACACCCCCCATCTGCCTGACAATATACTGGCGGTTTTCCGGTATTTTATCTACATCCACATTTTCATGCATCCGGGTGAGCACCTGCTCAATCCCGGACCAATCTTTTTGGTTATAATAATACTCAATTAAATTTAAATAGCCGTCAGCTTTGTGAGGAAATGCCTGGAGCATATACATATACGTATTAACCGCCTGGGTCGCAGAGCCGTGCTGCAGGTAAATATATCCAAGCTGGTTAAAAACCTCCATATGGCCTGGGAAATCCTTGGCTGACTGTTCTAAAAATTGAAGAAATACATAGCGGAGGTGCTCCTGCGAATGGTCATCCAGTAAACGGCTGTCCAGGTAGCCGCGGTAAATACCTATTAATCTACTGAGAGTCTCTTCACTGTAGAAGTGTTCATGCTCTGCCCTCGCTGTATCAAGACTTTTTTCGTAGCGGTCCACAAGCAGATTCATCGTCGTCGCCGCATAGTGTACAGTTTCCGAATCATCATTGTTAAGACCGAGGTTTAAATACTTTCCTTTGTCTGAGATGTTGGAGTTGATAAGCTTCAGCATTAAGCTTTTACGATCCGGCTGATTATCATTTGTGAATGCTTCCATCAGAGGAGTGAGATTTTTGTTGTCTTTTGCTTCGTGTCGCAGGTGTTCCAGGTTAATCGGCTGAAACTTTACGTAGTCTGTATAGTCAGAGACGATTTTATTTGAATCCACCCGCTTGGAAGCCCACCAGGCGAGGAGGCCCAGCACTTCCCCAAGCAGTGGAAGAAAACAGCTGATCAGCACTATCCAAATGACAGCTCCGTGCTGCTCGGACTGAAGTCTTTTATTTGCAGCTTTTGCTGCTGCAAATAAAACGACGGCGTGAACGATGTAAAAAAGGATCACTAGTATCGTCGGCTGTGTGAGATTACCCAGCATGAGTACCTCCTTTTTCCTTTAAGGCTTTCTTGATCCGCTTTTCTACTACTTGGGCGTTTTCAGCATCGGTGCCCGGGAGAAGGAAATAGAGAACGCTTTGGTTGGACTCAAAGCCAATAATATCTATTTCGCGCAGATAAGTCCGTAAAATAACCTCAGCTTCGGCGACAGACATTCCTTCAAAGCGGTCAAACTGAATGGCTGCCGTGCTGTAAGGCACACCGTATTCTTCCTGGCGCACGTCCTGCTGAGCCACATGGGCGTCGAAGGCTTCTTTATAATAGACGTTTGTACCTGGAAGCATTTGTTTCTCTTCATCCTTCGCCTGCCACTCACGTGCTTTTTCAATACGATTGGAAATCCAGTCGAGCACAAAGGACATGATTTGAATTTCATGGGTAGTGAGGCGGGCGAAATCAAGCTGATCGATAATCAGCACTTCCTGAATTTCTTTATTATAAACAATAGGGCCGGCAATTACCGGAGCGTTTTGCTCGTCTTTGACGTTGCGAAGCGTGATTGCTTTTTCTGTAAATAAACGTTGGTAAAAAGAAGATTCTTCGCTTAGAAATACAGTTTGTGGGAGCACCTGCGAGCTTCCCTGGCGGACTCTCAGACGGAGAGATCTTTTAGACGAGTCGACGTGATAAATCGCAATATTATCAGCTTTAAATAAATCGGAGATAATCGCAATGGCTTCGTTTCGCACAAGCTCCGGCGTCGGCTGATCGAGCTTGAGGCCGACCTGGTAAATCTGGGCAAGAGTATGCTCGGAATCCAGTACCTTCTCTTGCATGACACGCTGGGACTCCTCGAGTTCTCTAATGGTTTTGGTCAGTTCTTTATTATCATCTTTTAATTCATCCTGGGTGTACGTAAGGCTTTCGTAACGCTCCCGGTAGGACGAGCTGTAAAGGCCGCATATAACAGCCAAAAGCAGGGAAAACAATAAATAAAGATAGTCACCGGTATCATAAAACAGCAGAAATAAATCATCGCCTGCTGTGAACGTGGCAATAACATGATACACAAGGGTCGTAAAAAAGCTCAGAATGGCAATATTAATGCCGTATCGCAGAGAAAAAAACAATATAGCAAACAAAAATGGATTAAGCGTCCAATCAAGCATTCCCAACTGAAATGCCTGATCGATGACTCCCAGTACAAGAACGACAACGAGCAGCTCCGCAACTTTTCTCCACACATTTTTCTGCGTGTAAATCATCCCATCACCTCTTCAAAAAGTTATATTAGGTTTATGTACCGTATTGCCAGGACCGCACTCTCAGGGTAAGATCAGTAAAACTTTATACTTACAAAAGAATTGAAAATGCGGTCTTCAGGGTTTAATGGCATGGTTCATAAATCCCTGCACTTAAAAAGGACCAGTCCTATCTCTGTGCTTTAACGCGTGATTACTATCTATAAGGGGGAGCATTATGGGTATTATCTCACAAAAAATGATTTTTG
Organism: Marinococcus halophilus; assembly: GCF_002265875.1. Classification (GTDB taxonomy): domain Bacteria; phylum Bacillota; class Bacilli; order Bacillales; family Marinococcaceae; genus Marinococcus; species Marinococcus halophilus. The sequence goes on along the minus strand of NZ_NPFA01000009.1, from coordinate 128,578 downwards.
TTACAAATTTTTCTCTATTTTTTTATGAGTCTTTTCTAATGAAGCTAAAACCCGCTTCTCATGGCGCTCCTTCAATGGGTGAAATAAAAAATTACAAGATTTTTTATGATTCTCCAAACAAAACCATACTCAAAAAGATGAAAAATTATGATGTGGTGATCATCGAGCCGGTATACTATACAAGGCAGCAGGTAAAGTACATTCAGCGGGCAGGCACAAGAGTTTACGGCTATATTAATGCGATGGAAGCTGACCGGTGGAATGAAGCTTTATATGTACAGCTGGACGAAAAAGATTTTTTCCGGCGCCGCGGGACCCTCGTATATTACAAGCAGTGGGATTCCTATTTAATGGACATGAATGCCTCTCACTACCGTGAGGTGCTTTTGAACGAAGTAACGAAACAGATTCACGCCAAAGGGTGTGATGGCGTGTTTTTAGACACGGTGGGAAATATCGATGACGAGCATGAAAACCACCCGAAAACACTGCGGGAACAGCGGGTGGCGATAGCTGCATTTATGCGGGGTATTAAAGAAAAACATTCGCAGCTGGCCGTCATCCAAAATTGGGGTTTCGATACACTCAGCACGACTACGTACCCGTTTGTAGACGGCATTATGTGGGAAGGATTTGATTATTCTGCAGTTGCTGGGGATGAATGGGCGCAACAGAAAATTGCCAAATTAAAAAAGCTGCGGAAAAAATATAAAATTGAAGTGCTGACCGTCTCGGGAAGGGAAGAAAAAGAAAGCCGGAAGTATGCAGAATCTCATGGCTTCTGCCATTTTCATTCTACGCATGGATATAACATCTGGGAGTAGGGCAAAGAAAGCAGGACAGCAAAGGTTCTATCGTAGAAGAGTGTTGTTATTCAAAAGAAAATGATGTAGTTTGGAAATAATAAATAACCAAATTTTGGGGGAGATCAGTGATGATACTAGTAACCGGAGGCGCAGGGTATATAGGAAGCCATATTTGCGTAGAGCTGTTGGAAGAAGGCCATGAAGTAATAGTTATTGATAATTTTTCCAACAGCCGTTCCGTCTCTCTGAGGCGGGTGGAAGAAATTACTGGAAAAAGCCTCGAATACTTTGATGTGGATCTGCTTGACCGCAAAGAAATGGAGAGCATATTTGAAAGATTCGACATCGAAGCGGTTATTCACCTCGCAGGATTAAAGGCGGTTGGAGAATCAGTGGAAGTTCCGCTCAAATACTACCATAACAATATTACCGGAAGTATTATTCTTCTTGAAACAATGAAAAAATTTAATGTAAAGAAAATGATTTTTTCGTCCTCGGCTACAGTATATGGTACGCCAAAAACAAATCCAATTACAGAAGACTTTGAGTTGCAGGCAACGAATCCGTATGGAAATTCGAAACTAATGATTGAAGATATTCTCCGGGATCTTTATGTGTCCGATCACGAATGGAGTATTTCCATCCTCCGGTACTTTAATCCGATCGGTGCCCATCCGAGCGGCCGAATCGGGGAATCTCCAAGCGGCATCCCGAATAATTTGATGCCGTATATAACACAGGTAGCGGTCGGAAAGCTTCCGCAGCTGAACGTGTTCGGCGATGATTACCCTACAAAGGACGGCACGGGAGTGCGCGACTATATTCACGTGGTAGATCTTGCAAAGGGCCATTTGAGTGCTCTGCATAAATCAATGGAGGGGCCTGGAATCGGAGAATTTAATCTTGGCACCGGACAGGGCTACAGCGTACTGGAATTAGTAGAAGCATTCGAAAAAGCCTCCGGAAAAGAAGTTCCGTATGAAATAAAGAACCGCCGTCCGGGAGATATTGCTGTTTGTTATGCAGATCCAGCTAAGGCACGTGACGAGTTGGGCTGGACCGCTGATAAAGGAGTCAAAGATATGTGCGAAGATTCCTGGCGTTGGATTAAACATAATCCAGAAGGGTATTTTACTGTGTAAATAGTAACTGTTAAGAAAAAAGCCTGTTTTATCAGGCTTTTTTGTTTTTATTTCTAAATTTAAGAGATATTTCTAAAAAAATGTACTTTATATGTATAAAATATAGTACTTTAAGCACGGTACTTATTACTAAATTAGAAGTATAATAAAGGAAATAATGAATGATTGTTCACTCGTACATATGCCGGGCGACCGGCATAACTAAATAAATGGGGTGAGCAGGATGGGTATGAAGTGGTTAAAAGCCGCTGTCCTTCTAGTGTTTTTGCTTGTTACCTGTTTTTCGTTCCCGTTGCAGGCGGATGCCGCCAGTTCAAAGTATGTAGTGAAAGGCAACACTTCTAGCAAGGTAGTAGCACTGACTTTTGATGACGGCGCGGACGGGGCAAACATTTCGAGAATTCTTCAGACACTGTCGACTCACAACGTGAAAGCGACCTTTTTCTTAACGGGGGGCGGAACGAAAGATCATCCGCAGTCCATACGGAATATCGCTGCTGCCGGACACCAGCTCGGCAATCATTCATACTCCCATCCTGATTTCACCACCATTTCCACTACTAAAATGAAAAAAGAATTAGCAGACACCGAAGCCCTGGTGAAAAGCACTACCGGTAAATCAACCAAGCCAATTTTTCGGGCTCCGTTTGGCGCTACCAATTCCACCGTGCTTAAAGCAGTAGGAGATGCCGGCTATACGCATACTCTTCACTGGAATATCGATACAATTGACTGGAGGGGCCTTTCGAAAACCCAGGTGCTGAATAAAGTAGTGAATAATATTGAACCAGGCTCCATCGTATTGATGCATACCGGAGCAGGCGCCCCTGGTACGCCAGCTGCGCTGCCGGAGATGATTACGAAGCTGAAAGCACAAGGCTACAAATTTGTAACAGTCTCAGAATTACTGCAGCTTCAGGGTGCACCGTCGGACGGGGCTTCATATACCGTGAAATCAGGGGATACGCTGTACAGCATCGCGAACCGTAACAACGTAAGCGTGACCGAGCTGAAAAAAGCGAACGGCATCCCGACGAGCTCGAATGTGATCCGGGTCGGCCAGGTTCTGAAAATTCCGGGTAAAGGGACCACTACTCCGCCACCGGCTGAATCCGGCACGTATACCGTGAAATCAGGGGATACGCTGTACAGCATCGCGAACCGTAACAACGTAAGCGTAACCGAGCTGAAAAAAGCGAACGGCATCCCGACGAGTTCGAACGTGATCCGGGTCGGCCAGGTTCTGAAAATTCCGGGTAAAGGGGCCACTACTCCGCCACCGGCTGAATCCGTCACGTATACCGTGAAATCAGGGGATACGCTGTACAGCATCGCGAACCGTAACAACGTAAGCGTGACCGAGCTGAAAAAAGCGAACGGCATCCCGACGAGTTCGAACGTGATCCGGGTCGGCCAGGTCCTGAAAATTCCAGGTAAAGGCACGACCGCTCCGCCTGCTTCCTCCACTACGTACACCGTGAAAGCGGGGGATACGCTATATAGCATCGCTAGAAGATATGACACTACGGTTCAAAAAATTGCTGCGGATAATAATATTTCCAATACGAGTGTGATTAGTGTCGGCCGGGTATTGAAAATTGCTTCATAATAATAAATATTAGATGGTTGAACGTGAACGCTGGGCGGGTAAAGAGAACCAGACCGTAAGAAAAGGGAGGTTCTTCAATGACCGAAATTACGTTTAAACCAGAAAAAGGCACGCATACTACTAAAAGCAGCGAAGGCCATAACATTCAGTATACGATCAATTTCGTGGAAAAAAATGATGAGCGGGCCGTGCACGTGAATTACGAAACGAAGGACCGTCTCACCCCGCAGGCAGGAACAGTACTATTTGAGATGGGTCAGACAACGATAGAGCAGCGCGGAGTTGTTTTTCACCTGGACGGGACACTCGAAAAAGGCGAAAACGAATAACCGGCCGAAATCATCGGCCGGTTATATTTTTGGAAAAAAGAGGATTGCAGCTGCTTTTTTGGTATAATAGCTTTTCGGGAAGGAGCAAGTGCCTATGATATTATTACTGGTATTTTCGTTTAAAGTAATTTTAGCCATCATTGCTGCTGCAAATATTCTTTTAGAGGCCTTTACTCCGCAGCCGCTGTTTGCCGGCTGGATGAAAGGCATCCACGTATTGAGTCTGCTTTATTTATTGTATTTCAGCCTTCATAAGAATTTTGCCGTAGAAGAGGGAAATGAATGGAAGGAAAGCTACCGTTGGATCCTGCCTCCGCGGAAAAGAAAAGAAAAAGTGCTACTCATGAAGGAAAAGAAAAGAAAGAAAAAATTGTTATGACTAAAGTAACTGTACATGTTCTTCTCTTTGGAAGGATGGTCGTTTTTTAAATTAATTTACAGGATCTTGACATATTAAAAAGCTAAGTGTAGTATTATCTTTAATTAAAGATATTTTAATTAAGGGTATGATGATGATGAGTAATACAAATAGTGGCCAGGACCTTGCTTTAAAATCGTTAGTCGTATTATCAAGAGCTAATCACGCAGTGGAAGAAAAAATACGGGAGGATATCCGTGCGCACGGATTGAATCCTACCGAATTTGCTGTACTTGAGCTTTTGTATCACAAAGGAGAACAGGCTATTCAGCGCATCGGGGAAAAAATTCTGCTCTCGAGCGGGAGCATGACATACGTTATTGACAAACTCGAAAAGAAAAAGTATCTCCTTCGAAGCCGTTGTCCGCAAGACCGGAGGATTATTAATGTGTGTATCACAGAAGAAGGGTCTGCCTTGATGGACGAGATTTTTCCCCAGCATCAGGCGGCTATTCAGGAAATGTTCAGTATACTTGATGAAAAAGAAAAAGAAACATTTATAGCTATGTTGAAAAAATTAGGCCTTTCTCTCGAAAAATAAATTTTTTTATATTATTATCTTGAATTAAAGATATATGGTATCGAAATAATTGAAAGTGAATAAACAAAGTTAATGTTTATCATATTACTGCCATTGAAGGAGGATTACAGTGAAACACATTTTTCAACAGGGGAACGACCAAAACAAACCAACATTCATGCTACTCCACGGTACAGGAGGCACAGAGAATGATTTGCTGCCAGTAGCGGGTATGATCGATAACTCCGCCTCAATACTAGGAGTGCGGGGAAATATTACAGAAAACGGCATGCCGAGATTCTTTAAACGGCTGGCTGAAGGTGTGTTCGATGAAGAAGATTTGATGAAACAGACCGGCGGCCTGTATGAATTCATAGATACTGCATCTGTTGAGCATTCCTTTGACCGGGAAAACGTCATAGCAATTGGATATTCCAACGGGGCCAATATTGCTGCAAATCTTCTTTTCCATTATGAACAGCCGGTAAAAAGAGCAGCGCTGTTTCACCCGATGGTGCCGCGCCGGGGCATTCAGCTGCCGGATTTAACAGGGCTGCCTGTATTCATCGGAGCGGGAAAGAATGACCCTATCTGCCGTCCGGAAGAAACAGAAGAGCTCGCGGAAATGCTTGAAGCAGCCGGCGCAGCTGTCACCCTCCACTGGGAAGACGGGGGCCACCAGCTAACCAGGGAAGAAGTGGCCCAGGCGGCTGAATGGTATAAGCATACAGTGCTGTAAATGTCTTTCGTGCGTGAAAGGGGCGCACAGCCTTACATCAAAAATACACTGGTGTTAAAAGAAATGGTGGTGTACGAAATTGGGGTTATTTGATTTTTTGAAACAAAATATAAGGAGAGATGAAGCAATGGAAAACGTAAAAGTAGCAGTCATTTATTACAGTGCAACAGGCACGAATTATACAATGGGACAATGGGCCGTGGAAGGTGCGGAAGCAGCCGGGGCAGAAGCGAAGCTCGTCCGTGTGCCGGAGCTTGCTCCTGACGAAGCAGTACATGCAAACCCGGTCTGGAAGCAGCATCTCGAAGATACATCCCATATTCCAGAAGCGACACTGGCTGATCTGGAATGGGCAGACGCTTTCATTTTCAGCATGCCGACGCGTTTTGGCAACCTGCCGGCGCAAATGAAGCAGTTCATTGATACTACCGGCGGCCTGTGGATGAACGGCCAGCTGATCAATAAAGTAGTAAGCGGCATGTCTTCCGCTCAAAATCCGCACGGGGGACAGGAAGCTACAGTGAAGAACCTGTATACGACAATGATGCACTGGGGAGCTATTATTGCTTCCCCCGGCTACACAGATCCAGTCACATTCGCTTCCGGAGGCAACCCTTATGGCACGAGTGTAACAGTTGATCAGGAAGGAAACATGCAGGAAGACGTAGAAGAAGCTGTAAAGCACCAGGCGAAGCGTACAGTTACGGTAGCTTCATGGGTGAAAAAGGGCATGGAGCAGCAGTAGCTGGAAGGGGCGTAGAACGCTCCTTTTCCATGCAGTCATCTTCGTAGATAAATAAAATTAACGGAAAAAGGAGGAACGCAGCGTGGAAGGGATCCGAGGCCTGCACCATGTAACAGCTATTACGAGCAGCGCAGAAAAAAACTACGAGTTTTTCACGTATGTTCTGGGCATGAGACTAATCAAAAAGACCGTCAATCAGGACGATATTCAGACGTATCATTTGTTTTTTGCCGATGATGAGGGAAACGCCGGCACAGACATGACATTTTTCGATTTTCCGGGCATTCCTAAAGGCACACACGGTACAAACGAAATCGCACGTACGTCTTTCCGGGTGCCAAGTGATGAAGCGCTGGACTACTGGGCAAAGAGGTTTGCCCGGAAAGATGTTAAGCATCAGGGCATTTATGAACGGTTCGGTAAAAAACGCCTCCCGTTCGTCGATTTTGACGAGCAGCAGTATGAACTCGTTTCCGACGAAAACAATGAAGGAGTGCCGGCAGGGAAACCGTGGAAAAACGGTCCTGTCCCGGATGAATACGCGATTACCGGGCTAGGTCCCATTTATGTCCGTATTGATAACATTGACTACTTTAAAGAAATGATGGAGCGCGTGCTCATGTTTGAAGAAATCGGGCATGACGGATCGTTTCATTTGTTTGAGGTCGGAGAAGGAGGCAACGGCGCCCAGGTGATTGCCGAATACAATGCAGTTCTTCCGCCGGCGAGACAGGGATACGGGACCGTTCACCACTCCGCTTTCCGGGTAAGGGACCGCGAGGAACTCGAAGCCTGGATTCAGCGGATGGCGGACTTTCGCTTCCGCACCTCGGGCTATGTGAACCGCCACTATTTTGAATCGCTGTATTCCCAGGTGGCGCCGCAGATTTTGTTTGAATTTGCGACGGACGGCCCGGGATTTATGGGAGACGAGCCGTATGAAACGCTTGGAGAAAATCTTGCGCTTCCGCCCATGCTTGAGCCGCAGCGTGAACAGATTGAAGCTTCTGTGCGGCCAATTGATACCGTGCGAAGCACAAAAGTATTTGAAAAAGAGTATAATGATTAAGCCTTTCCTTCGGCCCCCGGGCCGAAGGTTTTTTATTGGGGAGGACTTTGCCTGAAAAATGGAAAGTGTAGTAAGCTGATAAAAAGAACTCAGCATTCATCCTTCTTTAGAAAGGCGGCATTGGAATGAAAAAAGATATTCATGTAGTCGGAGCAGTCATTTACGACAAAGATTGGATTCTTTGCGCCCAGCGGGGCCAGACGAAAACTCTTCCATTAAAATGGGAATTTCCGGGCGGGAAAATAGAAGCAGGAGAAACGCCGGAGAAGGCGCTGCAAAGAGAAATCAGAGAAGAAATGAAATGCGGAATCACCATTGAAGACAGGATCGAAGAAACGACATATGAATATGATTTTGGCATTGTGCATCTTACGACGTTTTACTGCAGGCTTACAGGAGAAGAGCCAACATTGACAGAACATCGCCGGATCAAATGGGTACAAAAAGATGATTTGCAAGAGTTGGACTGGGCCCCGGCGGATATTCCCGCCATTTATAAGATCACCCAATAGTTTTTTATTACAAACATAGGCAGGAGCTTGATAATGGATACAGTGCGTCAACTACAGGAATCGTTATACCGAGGCTTTATTGACCAGAAAAGCTACGATCGCAGCCCTTATGCGCCTAAGCTGTTGATAAATGACAAAAAGAAGCATGAAGAGGTGCTCACCACCCTGCTTCATGAATTGTACCGGTGCGACTCATTTTTCTTTTCGGTAGCTTTTATTACAGAAAGCGGGTTGGCTACGCTGAAAACGCATCTGCTCGAACTAAAAAAACGCGGAGTGTATGGGAGAATACTTACATCCACCTTCCTACAGTTTAATCAACCGAAGGTATTTCAGGAACTGCTGAAAATTACAAATGTGGAAGTACGGCTGGCGGAAATTGAAGGGTTCCATTCTAAAGGGTACGTGTTTAAACATAAAGACCACTATTCACTGATGGTTGGGAGCTCGAACCTGACGGTGCATGCGCTGAAGGTAAACTACGAATGGAACATTAAGCTTCATTCTCATGAAAACGGAGAAGTGATTCATCACTTCGGGCAGCAGTTTGAAGATACCTGGTCTCAGGCAATACCGTTAACGAAGGAATGGATAGAAAAATATCAGCAGCTGTATCGTCCGCAGGCACATGAAAAGATCGCCGAGCTTTCACCCGGATGGATTGACCGGAATGCAATGAAAGAAGCACTAGAAATCAAGCCCAATAAAATGCAGGAAGCGGCTTTAAAGGAACTGGACGCTTTGAGAACGGCCGGGCAGCGAAAGGGACTAATCATCTCGGCAACAGGCACAGGAAAAACGTATTTGGCCGCGTTTGATGTACGAAAGTATCAGCCCCGAAAGATGCTTTTTATTGTACACCGGGAGCAGATTCTCCGGAAAGCAAAGGATGACTTTGCCCGGATTCTTGGCGGCCGCACGGAAAATTTCGGCCTGTACACCGGGTCCGGCCAGGATACCAGGGCCCGCTATGTATTTGCGACCATACAAACGATCGCAAAAGACATTCATTTGCAGCGGTTCGCCCCTGAAGCATTTGATTATATTTTAATTGATGAAGTACATAAAGCAGGGGCCCCGTCATATCAAAAAGTGATCGATTATTTTCAGCCATCGTTTTTACTTGGTATGACAGCGACCCCGGAACGAAGCGACGATGTGAATATTTTCGCTCTGTTTGACTATCAGGTGGCGTATGAAATACGGCTGCAGGAAGCGCTTGAAGAAGAAATGCTATGCCCTTTTCATTATTTCGGGGTAACCGATTATGAGAAAGATGGAGAAGTAATTGATCAGACGACAGATTTGAGCCGGCTTATATCGGAGGAACGGGTAGAGCACCTGCTCGAAAAAATCCATTATTATGGTCATTCCGGGGAGACAGTGCGTGGGCTGATTTTTTGCAGCCGCAACCGGGAGGCAGAGGAGCTGTCGACTCTAATGAATCAAAAAGGAAGAAATACCGTAGTGCTGACGGGAGCCGATTCGCAGGACGAGCGGTGGAGGCAGGTGAACCGTCTTGAAAATGGCGTGATTGAATACATTATTACAGTGGATATATTCAATGAAGGCATTGATATACCGGGGGTGAATCAGGTCGTCATGCTCCGGCAGACGCAGTCGCGCATTATTTTTACCCAGCAGCTCGGCCGGGGCCTGCGTAAAGATCCGTCCAAGGATTTTGTGACCGTCATTGATTTTATTGGTAATTATAAAAAGAACTACCTGATTCCAGTGGCGCTTTCCGGCGACCGCTCGCTCAATAAAGACCATATCCGCCGGCGGATGCAGACCAATAGCTTTGTTCAGGGCGTTTCCTCCATTAATTTTGAAGAGGTGGCCAAGAAGAAGGTGTTTGCTGCTATCGATCAGACGAATCTGCAGGAAATGCGAAAACTGAAGGAATCTTATATGAATGTAAAGCAGCGTATCGGACGGAGACCGCTTTTAAAGGATTTTTTACAGCAGAATGCCGTAGATCCCGAAATGATCACCTCTAAATACGGAAATTATTATCGGTTCCTTTGCAAATTAAAGGAACAGGCTCCTCAGCTGTCTCTACTTGAGGATCAGCTATTGTACCTCATTTCTGCCGAATTTATTAATGGAAAACGCCGGCATGAGGCGGGGGTGCTGTGGCACCTGCTTGAGAACGATGCCATTGCTGCAAAAGAGATGGCACGTATTATACGTGCATCAGGAGAAGAAAACATAGATGCAGCAGCCGTATCAGTGAAGCGGATGTTAACGACAGATTTTTTTACTGATCCGTATCAAAAAAAGTATGGCAGAATTCCTTTGATCAAAGAGGGAAGTGGAGGCTTTACGTGGACTCGTGCGATGCAGAAAGCACTCGCCGGTTCCTCCTGGTTTAGGACACTTGTGGAGGACGTGCTTGTCTGTGCGGAGCTGAAAAACGAACAATACGAAAAGCCGCCGTTCACGCTGTACCAGAAATATTCCCGCAAGGACGTGTGCCGGCTATTGAATTGGGAAAATGACGAAAGTTCGACGATATACGGCTATAAAACAAAATACGGCACGACCCCTATTTTTATTACTTATCATAAACCGGAAGATGTGGAAGCAAACATTAATTACGAAGACGAGTTTATTAGCCGCAGAGAGCTGCAGTGGTATACGCGGAGCAACCGGACCACTGCCTCGAAGGAAGTACAGGAAATCATCCATGCAGACGGAGAGCAAAGCCGGATTTATATCTTTGTAAAAAAAGATGATGACGAAGGCCGGGAGTTTTATTACTTGGGCGAAGCAGAGCCGCTAAAGCACACGGTAGAAAACACGAGCATGCAGGACAAAAACGGAAAATTAATTCCGGTTGTACGGATGAGACTTCATTTGAAGAAGAAGTTGATGCGGCTCTCTACCACTATCTGCACAGCGATTAATGAGAAGCCAGCAGAGGAGCTCTTCTGCTGGCTTCATTAACGGCAACGGCGGGTAATTTAGCTTAAGCTTTCTTTTGCTCATTGGAGGCCCATAGGCCCGGAAGCGGAACAAGCCGTACAGGGACCAGTTCGTCTTGTGAACGACCCTCTAGTGGATGGTCTTCTCTCATTAGAGAGACGTAAACCAACTTTTCATTATGCAGAAAAGTCATATATGGTTCCAACCATTCTTTTTGGGCAGAAGTAATATAAAGAGTGAACGGCAGATTACTTTTTAAGCGTTTATCTACAGGCGCCTCTGCCAGGTGATTAAGCTTTTTGAGGGTTTTTTCTATTTTGTAATCATATATGCTCAGCAGCACGAGTGCCTCTCCTCCTTTAACGTATTATAGCAGGCAGGATCAGGGATATTAATTATTCGTTTTTCTTTTGATCACTTGTATTTAGGCGGTCCCAGAGCAGCAGCCCGTAACAGGAAACGCCGCACAGCAGTGTAAAAAATACGGCCATATGAAATCCTTCCTTTCTTGAATAATTCCTCATAAAAGATAAAAAAGCCAGAAAAAGAGTGTGAGCTCTTTTTCTGGCTTTTGGCTCGGCTGAATATCCAGACCACGATCGCCATGTATACAATTGACGTATAGACAGGAAAAATGACGGTTTTTCGAATTTCCCCATCCCAGATTCCGACATACAGCTTTCAGTCTGATGCCTGTGTGAAATTCTGAAAGAAGCTCTGAATATATTACGTCTAAAATATGGTTTGAAGGTATATACAAGTATTTCCCAACTTCTTGTTTATTAAACATGTAATATGCTTATTTTGCATCGTTCTCTCCTGGATCAGCGAGGTTCTCTGCCGGGTATAGAACAGCAAGCAGGCCGAAAGGAGGGAACAAAGAACGGGAAAAGCGAACTAGTAACCGACAGGGTCTGTAGTATTGGTTTGGCAGCCTGCCGGCAGTTGGCACAAAGCATCTTCAACGTGTGGCTTGGAGCAAGAAATGAAGAAGCGGGCGAGCAGGCTGCGAAATGCTTCAGGAGGAAAATTTAAAAGTGCAGTTGATTGCACTGGACATTGGCCTCCCGGATATGGCGGAGGCAGTGAAGGAACGGATCCTGGGCGAAGACGGGGCGAACGGAGATTTTTTCTATATAAATATGAACTGAATATTTAAAGCATGCGCACCTTCCGGAGTGCGTTTTTTGCTGGGCAAAATTTCTCTACAGCAAAAAAACCTCCACCTTAATCCGTGGTAGAGGTATCGCCTGCTTCATCGTTAATAATGTTAACGACCTGCTGCGTGGCCCGGCGGCCCTCCTCAGTATTCTGCAGCTGAAACACATGAGGCATTTCCGGATACTCATAATAGTTAATGGGGATTCCCTTTTCATCGGTTATTTCAGAAAACTTCCGGGCGTCCGCAAGGAATAATTCGTGGGTGCCTATAATCAGGGTCATATCTCCAAGCCCGGTCATATCTCCGTAAATCGGGCTCACCATTGGGTTTCTCAAATCGGCATCCCCTGCATAAGAAGAACCGGCATTCAGCAGCCATTCCAAATCAAGAAAAGGATCCACAGAAGTTAAATCCTGGATACCGGGATTGGTCATACTAACATCGAGCCACGGAGAAAGCATGATAATATCTCCAGGCTGGGCAATGTTCTGGCGGTTTAGCTCCTGCGCGAGTGCTAGCGCGAGGCCGCCGCCGGCAGAATCCCCCATAATAACAATATTTTCAGCTTCTGTGGTTTTCAGAGTCTGTTCATAGAGAGGGACCAGTTTATCAAAGGCTTCTTCATACTGATGCTGAGGAGCTTTAGGATAGACAGGAAGTATTGCCGTACTATCGGTACGTCCCTGGACCCCCGCGAGCCACTGAAAATGACGGGGGTTAGGCTGGCTGACGTAGCCGCCGCCATGCAAATAAATGATTTTCCTTTCAGCGGCACTTTCGTTTTTTAAAACATAGCTGTTCATGCCGTTTAGTGACATTTTTTCATAATCATAACGAACATCAATATCTTCAGGAAGCTGATACGCCGGCCTGTCCGGATAGGGACCGTCTTTGGCGTTTTCTTCCGGGCCGTCAGCGAAGCTTTTCACGACAGATATCACCGGGCGGTCTTCATGCCAGCTTGTATAAAGAATAAACGCAGAAAATCCTGCAGCGAAAAGACCCAAAAGACTCAAAATCCAGTAGTGTAGTTTTCTCTTTGGTGTTTGTCTTTTCATGCACCGACCTTCCTTAATATTTCTTCGTGGGAATCAATACGTTTCATCTTAACACAGGCGCCAGATTGTTTACAGTTATCGGCACAAACGTTAGTGAATACCTACTTGCCGATAAGAAACGGGGCTTTGTTTTTGATGAAATACACAAATGGCACGCTGATTAAAAGCGTAGCTGCTGTAAACATAATTCCCCATAAGGAAGTGAATTCCATAGGGTTACCTTCAATACCAAAGCCGTACTGAAGCGTAATCCGGATGATAGCAAAGATCATAAAATGAAGAGCGAAAATAATCAATGAATTCTGCCCTAAATAACTGAGGATGCGGCTTTTCCCCTCCAAGCGAAAACTCAAAAATAAAATGCCCGCGATACCAAGCAGGGAAGTAGATATGAAAATAGGGATAGATTCATACTCTCCCGAACGCATGTCGATGCGGTTCGTAAATTGAATGAGCGGGTAAATCAAGCCAAGAGAGGCGATAGCTGCCACCCAGCCGAAGGCATACTCAAATATTTTTGTCCGGGCTTTTAACAAAAATCCAAGGCCAAAAAACAATAAGGCAACGGTAGCTACTTGGATACTCCAGGGAAGCATGGAGTCAAACCAGCGCGTGGAAAAATATCCTGCCACTGCAATAGCGGCAATACCTGCAATACGGACACTATGCCACGGCACGTATTTTAGAAGCAGATAAAAGCTGATTTCTACCACAAACAGGCAGGTTAAAAACCAGATAGCCGGGTTATAGGTAAGCAGATAGTTGTCTCCGGCAGAATAAAAAATGCCAAGAGCGGGGATAGCAGCGTCGATGTCATCTTTGCCCAGAAGAGGGCGCTCCAGGAAAAACCAGAAGGCATATGTAATAATGGAGAAAGAGAAATACGGAATAAGCAGTGAACGACCTTTTTTCCGGGCGAAATCAACTGGCCGAAGATCTGTATAGCTGCCTTTAAAGGTCACGCCGGATAAAAGAAAAAATAAAGGCATATGGAAGGCAAAAATATACTGCCGCAAAATATCATCAATGGGAGCATGGCCAAGGACAACGAGAATAATGCCGAGTCCTTTAGCGACATTGACCCATTCAAAGTGCTGATTCATCATTATCACCTGCGTCAACTGTTAATTTTAGTGCTGAGGCTGCTGAGAATAAAGCATATCATGAAGAAAAAGTGAGAACTATCGCAGTCGTGTGTAAAAAAATAAAATGCTTTTAGGAGAAAAGCACTCTATTTTATATACCCTGTATATTGTTATTGTATACGATAAAATAAAACAATACTGTAAATAAACACAGAAAGGGGCCTATCCTCATGCAGGAATATCGCCTGACTAAAATAAAACTCGAAAGCCCGGGAAAAACGATCAGTATTTCGCGCGGCTCTCTGACCGTTTATAACGATGAAGCGAGCCTATGGTACGCAGAAATTGAACAGCCATCCGAGGTGGAAGTATTTCACGAATGGAAGAAAAGTAACCAGGAAGAGGAAGTTACGTTTTTTACAGATGGCCACAGTGCAAGAATCGGTTATGCCAAAATTACAAGAATAACAGAAAGCAGCTCGGGAGTCAGCGCGAGCTTTAAGGGAGAAGGAGAGCTGCGTCTGGTGGGGGCCAAATAGTATTAGGGAAATCTGCAGCAGCTGAACGAGCGTCTAGATTGGCTAATGCCCCCGTAGAGCAAGCGAATAAAATGCAAGCGCTTTAAATTACTTTTAAAATGTGTGAAAATAGGGAAAAGTATTAGGAAAAATAAAATACAGAACCGGCTTGGAAGTCTTTAGATCTCATTAAGGGGGGGCGTTACCGGTGAAAGAGTATCGCTTGACGAGACTGAAGTTTGAACATTCGCACACACCATTGACGTTCGATAAAGGACTTTTAACGGTATATGATTATGAACCGGCAGAAGTATGGTATGTAGAACTCGAGAATCCGCATCATATCGGGCTGTTTGAAGAAATGCACGAAAACTGTGATGTGCGCAGCATGATTTTTTACACCGAACGAAACAGTGCACGGGTGGGCAAAGCAAACATTACCAGAGTGTTAAAAAGCGACGGGAAAGTAAGTGTCAGTATTAAGGGTGAAGAAGCATTAAAGCTTGTAGGCAGCTAAACAGTGGAATCCGGGAGACGGTCCCGGGTTCTTTTTTGACCTAACCTGCCAAAAAACAGGTTCCGAAAGAGCCCAAACGGGAAAGAACAGAGCAGAACACATAGAAACAGAATGGAAGATGGAAGATGCTGATAGATGTCAAAAAAGAATGGGAAAAAATCATTGGGCCGTTTACAAGCGTGCGATTAACGGGAGGATTTAGCCATCATACTTTTTTAATCACCCAACCGTCTGGCCAGCGCGTATTGAAAATTGAAAAGGGGAGAAGCGGCTATCTGCGCCGGGAGTACGAGGTGCTTGAAGAGCTGCGTGGTTCTTCCTTCTTGCCGGCACCAGCCGGCCGTTTGCAGCTCGGTGATTATTTTTCGTTTATGCAAAGCTATCATGAGGGAGAAAATGTTTCCCAATTGAATTCGCAATCATCCTACTGGTCCGAAGCTTATAAAAAACTTGCTGTCACGCTTGCTTCGAAAGTACACAGCCGGCCGGGAAATATTCGGGAATATGACCGGAATGCAGCGCCTCTTCGTCGGGGAAGAGAGACTTTTGTGCCGGAGGAAATGCACGATAAGGCTGTAGATATTTGGGAGGCGCGTACGCCGGTGGGAACGACATTTATTCACGGTGACGCCGGCCCGCATAACGTAATTCTGAATAAAAAAGGAAATATAATCCTGATTGATTGGGAATGGGCAGGGTGGAATGATCCAATGGTAGACATTAGCTGGGCGTTGTGGAACGCAGCTTTTCATGCCCCAAAAAAGTACCATGAACTCCGCCGTATCTTTTTGAAGGCCTATGGAAGCATCCGTCCGGTGGAAATTACGGACGCTAATATTAAAGCTTATAGTCTTGTGGTGATTTACCGGGCGCTCGGCAGAGTAAAACATTCTCCAAAAGCTATTCAGCGCAGGTGGATAAAAAGGCTCGAATGGACTTTGCACAGTAGCTGGGAAAAGGGGGGACCGCTTTGAATATTCAACCAATGAAAGAAATTGGCTGGCAGAAGAAAAAAGATTTCTTTGCCACCTGCTGGGACACAAATGAGATGCATGTTAATAACCAGACGTATGTATTGCCGGAGCTTGAAGGATTTTGTATCCAGGAGGATGGTGTAATTACTGCGGCGGTTACTTATACATACGAAGGCAGCATCGGCTTAATTGTATCTCTGGACAGCATAATTGAAAAACAAGGGTATGCTAGTCACTTGCTTATGCATACAGAAGAATATTTGAAAAAGAAAGGAGTAGAAGACCTGCGGGTTGTAATTACTAACGAAAATGAATATGCTCTGCGTTTTTACCGGCGCCGGGGCTTTCAGCTGGCGAGCGTGCACGTGGATGCTGCCAGAAAAGCAAGAGAGGATAAACCGTCTATTCCGCTCGTTGGAGTAAACGGAATAACCATCCGTGATGAATGGCATTTAAGAAAATGGTTATAGCAAAAGAGAGCCGCGCATGATGCGGCTCTCTTTTTAAGATCCAAATATTGGAGAAGCGGCCTGCTCTTCACAAAGATTATACGGTAGGCAGAGAGGCATGCCCGAACGGGGGTCTTTAATAATATCGCTTTTAATGCCAAATACTTTTTCAATAATGCCTGCTTCCATCACTTCGTGGGGAGTACCCGTTTTTACGACGTTGCCATGTTTAATGGCAACAATATGATGGGCATAGCGGCTGGCATGATTCAGGTCGTGCACGACCATTACGATCGTCCGGTGCTCCTGTACGTTCAGTTTTTCAAGGATGTTCAGCACTTCCATCTGATGGGCCATATCAAGAAAAGTCGTGGGCTCATCCAAAAATAGGGTCTCGGTTTCCTGTGCCAGTGCCATGGCAATCCACGCCCGCTGGCGTTGCCCGCCGGATAAATGGTCAATCGGGCGATTGGCAAACTCCCGCATGCCAGTAATTTCGATGGCCCAGCCAATCATTTCTTTGTCGTGGGCTTTTAACGAGCCAAAGCCACGCTGATGGGGAGCACGTCCATATGTTACAAGCTCCGTAACAGTTAAACCCTGAGGCGCTTCTGGATTTTGGGGAAGAATGGCCATCTGCTTGGCAAGCTCCTTTGTTTTTTGGCTGTGAATAGAGCTGCCGTTTAAGTAAACGACGCCTTTTGAAGGCTTCATCAGTCGTGACAGAGCTTTTAAAATGGTAGACTTTCCGGAACCGTTCGCGCCGACAAGCGCGGTAATTTTACCAGAATGAATCTCAATATTTAAATCGTTTACGATTGTCTGCTGATCATAACCAATATGGAGTTGATCTGTTTCGATCATCGCATAAACATCCTTTCAGGGTGATAAAGTTAGACATTGCTTCTGGCAAGCAGGTATAGAAAATAAGGAGCGCCGATAACGGCCACAACAATTCCCGCGTGAATCTCTGACGGTTGAATAATAGTCCGGCCGAGCGTGTCTGCAAACAGGAGCAGAAGCCCTCCCAGGAGGGCTGAAGCAGGCAGGGCCAGCGCATGGTTGGGGCCGACCAGTCTCCGTGCTATATGTGGAGCAATCAGCCCGACAAAGCCGATGCCGCCGCTGATAGAAACTGCCGAGGCTGCAAGCGCTACAGAGGCGAAGGTGAGCAGAAGGCGTTCTTTTTCCACCCGAAGGCCAAGCCCCTTCGCCATCTGTTCGCCGAATGTAAGCGTATCGAGAGCCCGCCACCGGTAATAAATAAAAACCGACAAAATAATAAACCAGGGAAGAAACGAATATACATAAGGCCAGGTGGAACCGTAGATTCTTCCCGCCAGCCATATAGCCACAAAGTCAAACTGCTCCGGCTGCAGACGCAGCATCAGGACGGTCATTAGGGCATTAAGCCCGGCGGCTACTGCAATGCCGGTCAGTATCATTCTCATTGGCACAAGCCCGAGCTGCCGGTCATAAGCAAGAATATAAATTAGCGCTGCAGCAAGCAGCCCGCCAATGAGTGCGAATACCGGCAGCAGATACGGAGAAGCGGCACTAACAGTACTGAAAAATGAAATATACAAAACAACGAATAATCCTGCCCCGGTAGTAATACCGAGAATGCCCGGGTCCGCCAGGCTGTTACGGGAAATTCCCTGCAGTACGCATCCCGAAACGGCTAGAGCGGCGCCGACAAGCAGCGCGATAACAATCCGGGGGAGGCGGAATTGAAATAACACGAGACTTTGGTTACTGTTGCCGAACCCAAACAGCGTCTTTAATACTTCGAGCGGCCCTAACGGGGTTACTCCGGAATTCATGCTGAACAGCAGCACGGTAAATATTAGAACAGCAAGCGAACTGAACACGAAAATGCGCCGTCTGCGGCGCTTGCGTTCCCACTCGCCTGAAAATATAGAATGCATTTAGAGCTCCCTCCTCTCGCGGCGGGCGATGTATAAAAAGAATGGTACGCCGATAAGAGCAAAAAGAGAGCCGAGAGGGGTTTCATATGGCGGATTAATGATCCGGGCGCCGATATCGGCAAGCGACATGAAAATGCCGCCTGTCACAATGGAGCACGGAATGATAGCCCTGTAGTCGACCCCTACAAAAAAACGGACGACGTGAGGGATAACCAGGCCGACAAATCCGATGGGACCGGCAATAGAGACTGCAATACCGGCGAGAAACAGAACGGCAAGCGTGCAGAGTAATTTAATCAAGCCAACACGCTGCCCCAGTCCTGAAGCAATGTCGTCCCCAAGGCTTAAAATAGTAACGGACCGCGAAAGGGCGACCGCAAACAAAAGCGCCCCTCCCATCCATGGCAGGGCGGGGAGCAGCTGCTCCCACCGGACGCCGGAAAGCCCGCCGGCATACCAAAAGGCAATGTCCTGGCTGAGATCAAAGTGAATGGCGATACCTTCGCTTAGCGCAGTAAACAGAGCATTGATTGCGGCCCCGGCAAGCACCATGCGAAGCGGAGTTAAGCCGATGCGCGAAAGTGAGGCGATGCCAAAGATCAGCCCCATGCTGATTGCCGCTCCCAAAAACGAAAAGACAATCAACAGATTATAAGAAAGACCCGGCAAAAATGCAAAGCAGATCGCTACCATGAAAATCGAACCTGCGTTGATGCCGAGAATCCCGGATTCTGCCAGAGGATTTCTTGTCATTCCCTGCATAATAGCGCCGGCTACGGCAAAGCAGGCACCAACAATAACATCTGCAATAGCTCTGGGGAGACGCAGCTCGCGTATAACAACATGGTCATTTATGGAAGCGTCGTAATGAAACAAGGCGTTCCAAACAGTCCCAAGCTCCACATCTGCTGCGCCTACAGAAATTGAAAGTAAAAATATAAAGCCCAGTATAGGAAGGCCGATAATAAACATTAGAACAGCTGTTATAGGACGTGAAGTAATATCGTCTTTATAGGTGGACGGTTCTGTTTGTTGACGCATGTTATATCCTCTTTCAGCACTAAAAAATCATTCTGTAGTGATAATCATTATCAATCAATACTTATCATATCAGCTGTATTTCTTTCTGTCCATGTTTTCCTGTATAAGCAGCGGCAATACAAAAATCCAGACTCTTTCCAATCGAATAGAGTCCGGATTTGTATGAGTTTTATTTCTTCCAATTATCTTATTTAAAATCTAAATAATTATGTGAATTAAACTTTTATTCAGCCAGCCGGCTCATCTGTTCAGCAGGCAGGACAGTATCCGGAGAATTTGCGGTTACGCAGATGACAATACCTGAGGGATCGTTGACATAAAAAGCATTTTCTTCGCGGTGAAATGAATAGCCGGCTGCTTCCAACCGTTCGGCGACGGGTTCGAGAGCGGGGGCAGAGGAAAGCATAATCGTGTACATGTCAAGTCCCGTGTTTTGTATGGAAGCTTTAGGGGCCTGTCTTCCGGCCCATGGGTTGAGCCCAATGTGATGGTGATAGCCGCCGGCGGCTATAAAAAAAGCAGGAAATTTCTTCGGATCAGCAGTTAATTCAAATCCAAGCCCGTTAACATAAAAATGATAAGCCTCTTCCATGTCGTGGACGTGCAGATGAACATGGCCCATTTTCGTGCCGGATGGAACTCCGTGCCACTTTATCCCTTCTCCCTCCTGGAGCAGCTGATGTTCGTGCAGGGGGTCTACCGTCATGTGCACGAACCCGTCAGCATCATATTTCCATTCCTCCCGTGCCCGGTCACGATAAACCTCGATGCCGTTGCCGTCCGGATCAGTCAGATAAAGGGCCTCACTGACACTGTGGTCGGCAGCTCCGAAATGTTCGCCCACATCGTGGAGATGGTGTATGAAAGCTCCCATGGAGGCGCGGTCCGGAAGCAGTACAGCAAAGTGATACAGGCCGGCATAAGTGCGCGGAGGGGTAATGGAACCTTCCACTTTCCGCAGCATCACGAGCGGGAGCCCATCCGATGGCACGCCGAGCACGGCAGCGGAAGATGAACGCCCGAGTAACCTTAGGCCGATTACATGCTCATAATAGGCAGCTGCCCGGTCGATATTCTGTACTCTAAGCTGCACGGGCCCGAGAGAAAAATCGGTATCAATTACATTAGTCATGCTGCATTCTCCTTTAATTTTTAGGATAGAACGAAAGTAGGTCTCAGTTTCATCATACTGGGAAGAAGGGTGGGAATGGAAGTGCCCACTTTAAAGTGGTATAGTACCCTAAATGATACTAATGAGCACCATTTCTGCAAAAGGTATAATAAAGAGTTTCTTTTATCCCGGGCAGGAGAGAGTGGGGGGGGAACGAGAAGAAAACAAAAACACTTTTATTACAGGCAAGGGGGCAGAGGGATGAACGAGAAAAGCAGTTTATCAGCAGTCGACAGGTACAATTTTTCTGGTACGCCCGAAGAAAGGGAGCTTAAGAACGCGATTGTTTCTGCAGAAATTGAAGGGTTTATTTTTTCAGAAAAAGACATCGAAGCCGTGCGTAAGCTCCGCGACGGGGAAATGACTATTAAAGAAGTGACAGCTTTTGTAGCGGAAGGGCGTTTATAATATGGGTGAATCCTATTATACGTATGGGGACAGCGGCGTGCTTGTGAACAAGATGAATTTTCGGGAAAAAGCCAAAGCAGAGAAAATCGAACAGATTATTACTACGTACCGTCTGCAGCAGATGATGACGGCAAAAAAAGTGCTGGGATCCTTCGATGAAGAGCATATACGGCGTATTCACCGTCGGCTGTTTTCCGATGTATACGCCTGGGCAGGAGAGTTCCGTACGGTGGATCTTGCTAAAGGAAGAACATCCTTTCTGCCCGCAGCGTTTATTGACCGGGGCCTGCGCCACCTCAAGGAGTCTGTCCAGGAAAAAAATCAAAAAACGTATGCAGAAAGGGAAGCTTTTGCCGAAGCCTTTGCCCCAATCTACAATGACCTTAACCACATTCATCCATTTCGGGAGGGGAACGGTAGAATGCAGCGGGAGTTTATTCGCCAGCTTGCCTGGCACCACGGCTACGATATGAACTATACCCCTGTTCAACAGAAAAGACTGTTTGAAGCCTCCGTGGATGACGATGAAAATAAAGCCGCTGGAGCACTGGTGGAAGGGTTGATCGAAAGCTGAAAAAGCAGCCTCCCATGGGAAGCTGCTTTTGGCTTATTGCTTTTCAATTAAACCGCCCTGTCGTGAAGAACGTGGCTTCGGGCTTGCAAGGGGCCGCGAAGCGGCAATTTTTCCTTTAGCTGTACTGAGGACAAAAGCGGTGGCTATAATGGAAAGCGTGGAGTAAGCGCCTGTGATTAAGCCGACAGAAGCGAGTCCTACAGCTACAGCAATTACATCAAAAGATAAATTGACTTTACCGGGGTTCCACTGGAGACGCCGCTGAAGGAATAAAGCGAGTATGTTCGCGCCTCCAAGCGAGGTGTTATTCATAAATAAAATCGAAATGCCTGCTCCTATGCTGATACCGCCGAAAATGGCTCCGGCAGCAGGGTGTATACTGAAAGCAGGAAGAAAATAATCAAGGCTTGTAAGAGCGGAAAGCAGAGACACGGCGGCGATCGTATTCAACGTGAACTTCCACCCCATATGCACGATAGAAAACACGTAAAAAGGCAGGTTAATCAAAAAGAACACGGCTGAAAAAGATAGCGGGAGTAAATACGTTAATCCAAGCGCCAGGCCTGCGGTGCCTCCTGTGACTAAATCAGCGTGCTGAAGCAGAATAATGCCGAAGGCAGCTAACAAACATCCGGCGAGGACTTGTAGTAGATTGGTTATGTTTATCAACGGTCGTCTCTCCTTCAACAATAGGTTACTTTAATTATAAGGAATAATAAGGAGCGAGTGAATGATTATATGAAGGAGAATCATCCGTATATTAATAAAAATGAATACATATTTGGTTATTTATATTCAATAAGAAAGGTGAAGTGCGTTTAGATGGATCGAATTGATGTAAGCATGCTTGAGATCCTCCAGGAGGATGGGAGAATATCCGTAAGTGATTTATCCAAAAAATTAAATTTAAGCCGTCCAAGCGTGTCAGAACGAATGATAAGGCTGCAGGAAAAAGGAATTATTGATCAGTTTAGTGCCGTGGTTCCGCCGGCTGCTGTAGGTCGGGACACGCTGCTCATGATTCAGGTAAGCGAACTGAAGGACACCATTCAGCATTTTGAAAAAATGATCGCAGAGGATACCCGCGTGCTTGAGTGTCACCGTGTGACCGGCGAGGTCAGCTATTTTATTAAAGCGGCAGTAGAGGGGATGGAAAGCTTAAGGGAGCTGGTCGATACCCTGATTTCCTATGGAAACATTAATACATCGATCGTACTGAAATCACCGGTTGAACGCAGAAAAATACTGCCTGAACACCGGGAGGAGGAGTAGCCGGTTTTCTTCCGCGGACAGAGTAATTGTGATAAGATTAATATGAATTATAGAGCGAGAGTATATACAATAATAGGGGGAGAAAGATATTGGTGAACGAACGTGAAGCGTTGCAGCGTGTCATCGAAAACGTGCAGCAGGTTGTAGTCGGAAAAAAAGCTGAGATTGAATTGAGCCTGACTGCACTCCTGGCCGGCGGGCATATTCTGCTTGAAGATGTCCCCGGCGTGGGAAAGACGATGATGGTACGGGCAATTGCCAGGTCCATTGGCGCTAGTTTTAAACGAATACAATTCACTCCGGATCTTCTCCCGTCAGACGTTACAGGCGTTTCTATATACAATCAGCGGACGATGGAGTTTGAATTCCGCCCCGGCCCTTTAATGGGAAACGTTCTGCTGGCAGACGAAATTAACCGTACCTCTCCAAAAACACAGTCGGCTCTGCTGGAGGCTCTGGAGGAAAAAAGCGTGACGGTGGACGGGGAGACGCGAAAACTTGAGCGTTTATTTTTCGTGATGGCGACACAGAATCCTGTGGAATACGGGGGGACGTATCCTCTTCCGGAAGCGCAGCTCGACCGCTTCCTCTTTAAGCTGCGCCTCGGTTACCCGACAGAAGAACAAGAAATCAAAGTGCTCGAACGGGTGGAATTTACACATCCGATTGACGAGCTCTCCTCTGTTATGAGCCTTGAAGATGTCTTGAAGGCTCAGGAACTCGTGAAAGATGTACATGTGGATCATTCGGTGAAACAGTACATTGTCTCTATCGTGCGGGAAAGCAGAAACCACCGCGATATTTATCTTGGTGTAAGTCCGAGGGGTTCCATTGCGCTGATGAAGGTATCACAGGCGTATGCTTTTGTGAGGGGAAGAGACTACGTGACACCCGATGATGTAAAGTATCTTGCTCCCTTTGTAATGGGGCACCGTCTCATTCTGCAGACAGATCAGCAGATGGCGGACAAAGACGGGGAGAGCGTGGTGAGAGATATCTTATCAAGTCTTCGCGTGCCTTCCTCGGACAGTGATTCGGCGGTACGGCCATGAAACGGTTTTTGCGAATTGGCAGAAAAGTAATGCAGCTGGCAGCTGTTGTGGCTGCATTAGCTGTATTATTTATTTACGCCATGTTTCAAGGGGGGTTTGTCAGCTGGTTTTTGTTCTACAGTGTAACGACCCTTGCAGTGATGCAATTGTTATTATTAGTTTATCCCCTCCGTTCTTTAAAGGCTGAGCGCAGGCTCGGTGCTGAGATGCTTTCATTTAACGGGCACACAGAGGCTGTAGTGACGTTAGAGAAAAGAATTCCGCTTCCGCTGATGTATGTAAAAATTCGGGATCATCAGCCATATGGAGTCCGGGATTGGGAAGCGTCAGCTGAAACTCTGGTTTTTCCTTTTTTTCAAAAGCGGGTATCCTATTCGTACAGCCTGAGGGGAAGAAGACGGGGAAAGCACAGCATCGACTATCTCCAAGTCCGTTCCGGCGACTTGTTTGGCTTTGTAGAAAAAGACTATGACATTTCGGTGTCTTCGACGGTAGTAGTACTTCCAAGAATGAGAAAGCTGGCAAACTGGAATACGGCGGCAGACAATTCTTCAGAATCAGTATCGCTTTCGCAGCGGATAAAAAACGAATCTGTCAACGTGGCAGGGGTCAGAGATTATACACCCGGGGACCGGATGGCCAATATTGACTGGAAAGTGACAGCCCGAGCTGGAAAACTTGTTACAAAAGAATTTGAAGCTGAAAAAGGAGAGGGTTATTTTCTGCTGCTTGAAAATGCAGCTGATATGTCTGCTGAGCCATTTGAAGCAGCGGTGGAATTTGCTGCTTCGTTAACCGAATACGCCTACCAAACGAAGATGCCCGTTGGTTACGGGGTCACGGCTTCCGAACAGCCCCTGCAGCAGCCAGACACCTCGAAGGAGCATTTCCAGCGTATTTATCAAGGCCTGGCGTATGTGGAGTTGATTCCAGAAACGGAAGCTTCGCCGTTTTTAAGAAAAGCCCCGGGGCTTGAAGCGTTAATTTACGTGACCCCGGTACTAACTAATACTAGAATCAAAGAGTTAAAGCAGTGGGCCGGGCAAAAGCGTTCAATTATTGTAGCACTGCTTCCTGACGAAAGCGGGTTCTCCCGCCGTGAAAGTGTGGAAGCGCTGCGGCATGCCAATATTCATATTTACTATGTTCAGCCGGGGGATGCTGGCTTTGAGGTGCTATAGAGGAGGCATAATTATTTGGTTAAACCGGAGCATACCTGGAAAAAGTTGATTGTTTATATTCTTGGTTATTTTCTATTGGCAGAATGGCTGCTCCCTTTGCCGGAAGCAACCGGAACAGGGTCAGTGACCGTGTTTATGTTGGTTTCTGCAGCGTTTTTTATTGTAATTTATCTGCGTCCGCCCTGGTGGGCAGTAGTTGGCAGTGTACTGCTGATTATAATGGCAGGGGTAAACAGCGTTTTTTATGAGGGGTCGCCGCTGCAGCTGAACTGGCTGGTTTCTATGGTGGCGGAAGTGCAGACAAACGTTGTTTATATCATCAGCGGCCAATGGTATGCACTGACAGATATGTTCCGGAGTGTACTGTTTATGCTTCTGCTCGCTATCATGAGCTACTTGATTTATTTTTGGGTGGTGCAGTCTCGCAGGATTTTACTGTTTCTGACATTCACAATTATTTATATTGGGGTAATGGATACATTCTTTGAGTACGATGGAATGTTTGCGATTATACGTACCTTCGTTATAGGGTTTCTGCTTTTGGGGCTGCTTCAGTGGGAGCGTATTGTGTTACGCGCAACAGACAGGAAGGCCCAGAGAACAATTTTTGTACGGTGGACGCTGATTATGGCTGCCTTTTTAATTACTGCCGGAGGTGTAGGGGTGCTTGCTCCTAAAAGCGAACCCCGGTGGCCTGACCCCGTTCCGTTTTTAACATGGGGGGAGAGCAGCACCGGAAGCTCCCAGGGCGTGCAGAAGATTGGATATGACGGTACCGATGAACGGCTGGGCGGCGGCTTTCAAATGAGTGATATGCCGGTGTTTACAGCCTCCGGGGATATTAACGGATATTGGCGGGGGGAAGCAAAAAACGTATATACCGGCCTTGGTTGGGAAATAGATACCCCTGGCGAAACGTCTTTAGAAGCTGGTTTATACGATGAAAGTATCGAAACAGAAGAACAGGAAGTAAATATTGAAATGGCGGAAACCCAGGAGTTTGATTTTGCCTTTTATCCGGGCTCTTTTTTGTCTATTGAAGAAGACGTGGAAACGTCAGCGAATGCTTGGACTACCCAGGTATCATTTGGGGCCGAAGGGGAAGCGGCATCATTAAATAATTATACTGTAGCGTATGAAACGGCAGATTTTCCAGTGGAAGAGATGAGCGCCGTTACTGATAATACAGAGGACCCGGAAGAAATCACCGAATATTTTACACAGTTACCGGAGGATCTGCCTGGAGAAATTCAGGAGCTTGCTGAAGACCTTACAGCTGATGATGACAACCGCTATGCGAAAGCGAGAACGGTGGAAAGATATTTACGGGGCCCTGATTTTTCCTACCAAACGACAAATATTCCAGCTCCATCGGAAGGCGGGGATTACGTAAGCCAGTTCTTGTTTGAATCACGCGCCGGTTATTGTGATAACTATTCGACTTCGATGGCTGTGCTGCTTCGGACGCTTGATATACCCACGCGCTGGGTCAAAGGTTTCACAGAAGGTGACCAGGCGCCGGGAAATGAAAATGAGATAGAGGTCACAAATGAAAATGCGCATTCCTGGGTGGAGGTGTATTTTCCTGAGGTCGGATGGGTGCCGTTTGAACCGACGAAAGGTTTTTCCTCAGATTTTAACTACACGTATGAAAACAATGAAGCTGCAGAAGAAGCTCCAGAAATTGAAGAAGAGGAGCCGCAGGAAGAGGAAGCCGCTCCTGAAGAAGAAGAGGCAGCACCTGAGGCAGGGAATGTAGGCGATGAACAGGAGGATGCATCCGGAGAAGAAAGCTTCGACTGGAAGCTTCTGCTATGGGCGCTGCTTACAACAGCAGTTCTCCTCGTTGGAGCGGGATGGCTCTTCCGGAAAAAGCTGCTGAGTGCCTATCTTCTTTTCAAATACCGTCACATGAGGTCTGATAAAGAATTTATGAACGCCTATCAGGCCCTGATACGGCTTCTGCAGTCAGCGCGCGTAAAACGAAATGCTGGCGAAACGCTGCGGGAATTTGCTGGACGGGTGGACGAAGTCTATGACACAAGCGATATGGAGCGTCTGACGGAAAAATATGAGCGACTGTATTACGGACGCAAAACAGGTGACGGAGCCGAGCCGGAAACAGTGACAATATGGAAACGAATGGTAAAGAAAATCCGTTCTTGACCGGCCTGAAGCCGGCTGTTAAAATTTATTTCATGTTTACAGGTGAATACCTCGTATAGTTTGGGATCAGGCCCAAATGTCTCTACCCGGCCGCCGGAAAATGGCTGGACTACGAGGGCAGTGAGAGGCAGTCGGCAGCAGAAGCCTAACCGTATGTCTCCAAGTTGAAGCTGCTTTCGTATATTACGAAAGCAGCTTTTTTTGGTCTGCGAAGGAAAAATTATTATTGAAACATCCGAGGCCCGGGGAGCTGCAATCGAAATCAGACAGTTGCCGGGAAGCGGTCATTCCTTTAAAGTAAACCTTGCACGTACATATTTGAAAAACAGTTAGGGGTAAAAACAATGAGCGTAGGAAATATCAGTGAAACGATTATTGTCCTGGACTTTGGCGGCCAGTATAATCAATTGATTACACGCAGAATCAGGGATCTCGGCGTTTTTAGTGAGCTGCATCCGAATACGATCAGCGCAGAAAAAATTAAAGAATTAAATCCAGCGGGGATTATCTTTTCCGGCGGCCCGAACAGCGCGTATGCCGAAGGCGCGCTTACCTGTGATCCAGCTATTTTTGACCTGGATATTCCTATTTTGGGAATTTGCTACGGTATGCAGCTGATGACGCTGCATTACGGAGGAAAAGTGGAAAAAGCCCAGCATAGGGAGTACGGCAAGGCAAATATTCATGTGCAGGCGAACCCGGTGCTATTTGAAGGCCTGCCGAAAACCCAGAACGTGTGGATGAGTCATGGGGACTTAATTGTCGAGCCGCCGGAAGGTTTTACGGTGGATGCAACCAACCCATCATGTCCGGTAGCTTCCATGAGTGCTCCGGAAAAGAAAATGTATGGCGTTCAATTCCATCCGGAAGTACGCCACACTCAGTTTGGCGATGACATGCTGAAAAACTTTGCTTACCGTATTTGCGGATGCTCAAGCGAATGGACAATGGCAAATTTCATCGATGAGCAGGTGGACGTTATTCGTGAGCAGGTGGGCAGCCGTAATGTTCTTTGCGCATTGAGTGGCGGTGTGGACAGCTCGGTAGCCGCAGCACTTGTTCATAGGGCAATCGGGGACCAGCTTACATGTATGTTTATCGATCACGGCCTGCTGCGCAAAGAGGAAGCTACAGGCGTTATGGAGTCTCTTGGACGTGGTTTTCAAATGAATATCGTGAAAATAGACGCGGCAAAACGTTTTCTCGATCAGCTCAACGGCGTGAGTGATCCAGAACAAAAACGGAAAATTATCGGTAATGAATTCATATACGTGTTTGAAGAAGAGGCAGGAAAGCTTGAAAATGTGGATTTTCTTGTTCAGGGTACGCTGTATACAGACGTTATTGAAAGCGGAACGGATACAGCACAGACGATTAAATCCCACCATAATGTTGGCGGCCTGCCGGAGGACATGAAATTTGATCTGATTGAACCTTTAAATACGCTGTTTAAAGATGAAGTCCGCAAGCTCGGCACGGAACTTGGAGTGCCGGATGAAATTGTTTGGCGGCAGCCGTTCCCAGGGCCGGGACTGGGTATTCGTGTGCTCGGAGAGATCACGGAGGAGAAGCTTGAAATTGTGCGTGAATCAGATTATATACTGCGGGAAGAAATCAAAAATGCCGGCCTTGACCGTGAAATCTGGCAGTACTTCACGGCGCTCCCGGATATGAGAAGTGTTGGCGTGATGGGCGACAGCCGTACGTATGACTACACTGTCGGTATTCGGGCGGTTACGTCGATTGACGGTATGACTTCAGATTGGGCCCGTATTCCATATGACGTTCTCGAAAAGATTTCCACAAGAATTGTCAACGAAGTCCAGCACGTTAACCGTGTAGTGTATGATGTCACGTCTAAGCCGCCTTCGACGATTGAGTGGGAGTAAGGTTTACAGCTTAACCTCCAAGATTAATATATAATAGAACAAGAGAGAGTTTTGCCTGGGGAGAGGAAAGAGAGGAAGAGATAAGAGTATGGATCGTTTTTTTGAATTTGCGAAGAATGAGACGAACTACAAGAAAGAATCGTTAGCCGGTTTAACGACTTTCCTTGCGATGGCTTATATTTTATTCGTCAACCCCAGTATTTTAGCCGAAGCCGGAATGAACGAATCCGCCGTTTTTGTGGCAACAGCATTAGCAGCGGCCATTGGGACACTAATTATGGGGCTGCTTGCCAGGTATCCGATAGCTCTGGCCCCGGGGATGGGGCTTAATGCCTTTTTCACATATTCCGTGGTGCTGACAATGGGGATTCCCTGGGAGCTTGCTTTATTCGGGGTGTTCTGCTCCGGAATGATTTTTATCGGTTTAACAACATTTGGCATTAGAGAGAAAATTATCAACGCGATTCCAGAGGAGCTGAAGTATGCCGTCTCTGCCGGTATTGGGCTGTTCATCGCCTTTGTCGGCCTGCAGGGGGCACAGATTGTGGTAGCGGACGAGTCTACTCTCGTCACGCTCGGTACACTTACTTCCGGACCGGCTGCTCTTGCGGCATTCGGGCTTCTTGTCACTGTCATACTGATGACGCTTGGCGTCCGCGGTGGGATTTTTTACGGAATGGTGGTGACAGCACTGGCTGGAATTCTCGTGGGCCAGATTCAGCCGCCGGGCCAGATTGTCTCCGGGGTGCCAAGTATTGCCCCGACCTTCGGAGCGGCTTTCACCTCTCTTGCTGACTTTTCGTGGGACTCAAGCTTTATTATTGGGTTCATCATCGTTGTCCTCACGTTTTTGTTCGTAGATTTTTTTGATACAGCAGGGACGTTGTTCGCGGTAGCCAATCAGGCTGGATTTGTAAAAGACAACAAACTTCCGCGTGCCGGCCGCGCACTGGTGGCCGACTCATCGGCGACCGTCATCGGTTCGATTCTGGGAACATCGACGACGACAGCATATATTGAATCTTCAGCTGGTGTAGCTGTCGGTGGCCGCACTGGCTTTGCTTCCATTATTACAGCGCTGCTTTTCCTTACCGCTTTGTTTTTCTCACCGCTGCTTGGCGTAGTAACAAGTGCTGTAACGGCTCCGGCTCTTATTATTGTTGGGGCGCTGATGGTATCGTCGCTTCGTTTAATTGAGTGGCATCGTCTCGAAATTGCCGTGCCGGCTTTTTTAACCGTGGTATCCATGCCGCTTACCTACAGCATTGCGACCGGTATTGCCATGGGCTTTATCTTCTACCCGATCACGATGGTTCTGACTGGGAGAGGAAAGCAGCTGAACCCGATTATGTACGTTTTGTTTTTTGTATTTATTATCTTTTTCCTATTTTTAACACCGTAGCAAGCAGCACGTGCTTCCTGAGGGAGGCGCGTGCTTTTTGTTTTTTTATCTTCTGCATGGAATGAAGCTTTAATGGGAATAGGAGAAAGGATTAAATTATGGAGGTGGAAATATGAGCACATTTAAGGCATTGGTCGTGGATAAAAACGAGCAGGGAGAAGTTACAAAGGAAGTACGCACGCTGGAGGAAGGGGATCTGCCTGAAGGCGACGTCACCATCGATGTACACTATTCAAGCATCAATTATAAAGACGGCATGGCGGCAGCACCTGGAAGCCAGATTGCGCAGGGGTACCCGCTTGTGCCGGGCATTGACCTCGCCGGTACTGTGGCTTCATCCAGTGATTCAAGGTATCAGCAGGGAGATGAGGTACTCGTCACAGGCTATGAATTAGGAGTCGCCCACCACGGCGGCTATGCGGAAAAAGCAAGAGTGCCTGCTGATTGGGTAGTCCGGCTTCCGGAAGGAATGACGCCGAGAGAAGCAATGATTTTTGGCACTGCCGGATTTACAGCGGGTTTATCAGTCGTTCGCCTTGAGGAAGAGGGAGTTACCCCGGACCAGGGCGAAATCGTCGTGACTGGCGCTACCGGTGGTGTCGGTAGTATGGCAGTAGCTATGCTGCATTCGCTCGGATATGAGGTGGCAGCTGTCACGGGAAACGCCGAAGCCCATGATTACCTCCGGGATATCGGTGCTTCGCGCATTCTCTCCCGCGAAGATGTGAATCCCGATAAACGGAAGCCGCTCGGGAAAGCAACGTGGGCCGGAGCTGTAGATCCCGTTGGGGGAGAAACGCTTGCCTACCTGCTGAGTACAATGAAATATCACGGTACTGCAGCTGTCAGCGGCCTTACCGGAGGGACAGATGTTCCCACGACAGTTCATCCGTTCATTCTCCGCGGAATAAATCTGGCCGGAATTGATTCTGTTTACTGTCCGTCAGAAAAAAGACAATATGTATGGAATCGCCTCGCCAGCGACCTGAAAGTTCAATCGCTTCTTGACGCAATCGCCAGCGAGACTACATTGGATCACTTGGCAGAAGATCTTGACGCTATATTGGAAAGCCGCATTCAGGGCCGTCGCATCGTGGCTCTGAAATAACAGCCCTCATGCCCTCCACCTGGAAACGTAAGGATTACCTGTTTCAAAAAAGCGCCACGGATAATGACGGGCTTCACCGCTGCCGGAAATACCAACTCGTGGACCGCTTTCCACTGCAGGTTCAGATTCCTTTGGAGACAAATAGAGTGGTGGCTGGTCAAGTTCATGGCCGTAATAGCTCATATCAATACCAAGCGCTTTCGTTAGTTTGCCGGGGCCGTTTGTCTGCTGAATGCCGCGGGCGCGGTGCCGGCGTTTTTGAATGAGTTCAAGGCCTGCTACGGGCTCTATGGCACGGATAAGCACGGCTTCGGGGGAATCTTCCACTCCGCTGACGATGTTTAAAAGCGCGTGGGTGTGCATAGTATACATATAAACGTGGCCCGGCGAAAAAAACATAACATTTGTCCGTTTGGTTCTGCGGTAATTATAGCTGTGCGCTGCACGGTCTACCGGTCCTATATAGGCTTCCGTTTCAACGATTCTGCCAGCTGCAGGGCCCTCCGGCGTTTCATGTACAAGCACGCAGCCGATCAGCGCTCTGGAAAGCTCGAGGGTCGGTTTTTCATAAAAGCTTTTTGGAACAACAGAATAAAGTGTCATTGGGAAAGAATCCTTTCTTTTGGTGTATACGAAAAGGAATATATTGATTATGATAGAAATATAATGTATATGCTTTTACATAGCAATCAGCAAGCGTTTTTTAGTGTACCAAATCCCGGGTCATAGTAAAAATATTAAGGCAGGAGATGGAAGAGGTGCTCATATGGGTATAGCGGTCACGGTTATTATAGCTTTAATTATTATTGGAGCAGTCATTTTAATTCAGCGCGATCAGTATTTAAAGAAAGTTCGGCAGTATGACAGAAAGATGGAAGAAGAAATCGAAGGAAAAAGCTCGCAGTATCGCGAGGATATTCAGGCGATACGCGGTAAATACGAAGAAGAAAAAGGGAAACTGACAGATTACATCTATCACCTGGAGAAAATTTCCCGGGAACCGGAAGAGATGAAAACACATGAACTGCTTCGAAGCATTAAAAATGATCTTGTCGAAGCAAATAAAATCGCCGTAGATGAAATGTTGATTTCCGGACACGTATACGTGCCGCTCGATGAACGGTCAGAGCTTTCCACCCGCCAGGTGGACCACGTTGTTTTGACGACCCGGGGGCTGTATGTGCTTGAGACGCAGAAATGGAAAGGCCATATTATTCACGGGGTCAGTAAGCACAATGCCGGAACGCTTGATTTTGTGCTTGATACGCTGTACCCCGATCTCGAAGAAGATGTGGAAACGACGATGGTTTTTCAAAATACGAGCCGGGGGCACGTTCGTTCAGGAACGTTCGAGGTGCACGACAGTCCAATAGAGCATGCGAAAGCGACAGCTTCGATTACGGAAAACTTTCTGCGCAGGGAAAAGCACAATCCGGGCGAAGTCACGCCGATTATTTTTTTCGGCCACTCGAACACGCAGGATGACCGGTTTGTCCAGGACGTTTCGGTGGACGCTTTCACCCACCGGTTCACAACAGAGGCAGCACTGCGGGCCTTCTTTCATGAACAGTTTTCCCAGAACGAGCCCCTGTATTCCCAGGAGCAGCTGTATCAGATGGAACGCTCTATCATTACAACGAATTACGTCTCCTAAAATGCTTTCAGGCAAGAAACGCCGCAGCCAATCGCTGCGGCATTTTTTTGTGCCAAAATACGGCTCCACCTCTCCATTCCTAAAGGAAATTTAAAGATTTTCCGCTTTTGAAAACAGTAAAATTTTCTTATGTTAAGCTACTTTTGACATGCTTAAATAGTATATAATGGAAAATAGATAATAATGGTTAGAAGGGATATTATTATGGCGAATCAATATCAGGAAACCTTTATTGCAAATATTAAAAAACAGCACGAATACTTAGAGCAAAAACAATATGAAGATTTTAAAGAAATGTACAGATGGCTTCATACAATTAAAGGCACCGGAGCCACGCTGGGCCTGGGCCAGGTGGCTGAAACAGCAGAGGAAGCGATGTGGAGGCTCAATGCTGGCACTCCGGCAGAAACCCGGAGTGCCTATGCAGAAAAGATTATGAACATGCTGGAAGAGAGAGAGCGTGCAGATAAACTCACCATTTCCTATTATGCTTTAGAGGAAGAATCTTCATTTGTGCTTCTCGGCCATACGTCTCTGCACGTTTTGTATGAGGTGAAAGAGCAGCTTGAAGCGCTTGGGCATCATGTGCTGCTTGCCTCTGACCGCAGGAAGCTGGTGGAGAAAATCGAAGAGTACCATCCCGAAATGATTCTTCTCTCTGAGGCTTTAGCCATGCGGGGACGCCGGACCATTATTAAACGCATCAAAGATGCAGCGAGAGATGAGCTGCTGCCTGTCGTCGTATTTTGTAACGGCGGAATAGACACAGAGAGAGCAGATCAGTTTTATAAAGACGGGGCTGCTTTTGTGATCAAGCCCCCTTATTCCACGATGGAAATGGTGCAGGTTATTCACCGCCATCTGGAATGGCAGGCGCCGATGAAAGAAGCGTTAACGGTAGATGAGCTCACGGGGGCCTATAACCGGAAAATGCTCGAAATGGAGGAAGGTCGTCTGTGGGCGGAGTTTAAACGGAGCGGTAAACCTTTCTCTATAGCATTAACGGACCTTGACCATTTCAAGCAGATCAATGACAGCTACGGCCACGAGGAAGGCGATCAGGTGCTCAAATGGTTTGTCAGCCATATGCTTTCCCGGAAGCGCCCGAGTGATCATTTGATCCGCCTGGGCGGGGACGAGTTTTTGTTTATTTTTCAGCAGACGTTTGCGGAAGAAACAGAAAAGATAATGAAGCGGCTTCAGCAATCCTTTGCGGAATTTGTATCAGCCCGGCGCCTGCCGTACCGGCTCGGATTTACAGCTGGTATGTCTACAGCGACTACTGTGCACGCTTCCTTGCAGGAGCTGATCAATGAAGCAGATGCAGCGATGCTCGAAGCAAAAGGCTCCGGCCGGAATGCAGTCGTTTCCTATTCGGGAGAAACGACCATGGATCTTCCTTACATAAACGTATTTATTATCGATGATGACGAAGCAATGGCTTCCTTTGTCGCCGATCAGTTTCATCAGTTAAATGTTGCGAGGTACCGGGTACGGACAACATATTTTTCCTCTGGTGAAGCATTTTTTGAAAAAGAAAATTACGAACGCGGGCAGCGCTATTTTGTTGTGCTGGACGTTACCATGCCTGGGATGGATGGATTTGCAGTGCTTGAGAAGCTTCGGGGAAAATATCCGTCGAGTAACATGATTGTATTAATGCTCACAGGCAATCGGAACGAAGAGGATATCGTTCATGCGCTGGAACTTGGAGCGGATGATTATTTAATGAAGCCATTTCGAAAAGAAGAACTGGTCGCACGCGCGAAACGATTGATACAGCGGGTGCTGTGAACTGGGGAAGGCGGGGGAAATGTATAAAATACTAGTAGCCGACGATGCGGAAGTACTTCGCATGCTCATCGTAGATACTTTAGAGGACGAAGAAGGATACATAATTGACGAAGCGGCAGATGGAAGGGACGCATATGAAAAAGCGAGTGCTGCTTCCTATGATCTTTTAATTATCGATAATATGATGCCGGAGTATAACGGAGTGGAAGTAGTCTCCATGCTTCGGGAAGACGGTAGGCTCGAAAATATGAAAACGCTGATGATTACAGCGAAATCCCAGGACAAAGATAAAGAGGAAGCAAGAAAAGCAGGTGTGATGGAATTTGTATCCAAGCCGTTTAGCCCGGCTCTGCTAATTACGATCGTGGAGGAACTGCTCGATGCGTAACTACATAAAAAGCCGGCTTCACCGAAGATTCAGTATCATCTTTCTGCTCGTGCTCGTGCTTGCCGCTGCCGGAGGCATTGGGCAGCATATCTATATGAGTGCGAATCAGCAGGGACTCCAGAATGAATCGAGGCAGTGGCGGGAAACACAGAACGTTCTGGCAGATCTGGAGTTTTATACCCAGCAGATTATTATCGCAGGCCGCGGCTACCTTGCTTTCGGAGACGGAAGTGAACTGGATGACACTGAACGGAACCTTAGTGCTGCACGGGCTCAGCTCGAGGAATACCGGAGCCTGGGCAAAGCGGATACCGATCTGGTGGCTCAGACAGAAGAATTTTTGAACGATTATAAAAACGAATGGCTGCCTCAGCTGACTGAAGCAGTGGAAGCCGGAAGCACCACGATTGAGAATCGCGAGCAGATAAGCTCTCAGGCCGGAGCCCTCATTAACAGCTTATCGAGCGGCCACGATCAGGCTGAGGCTGCACGAATGAACGTAAATGACCGGTATTTTGAATTGAACGAGAATTCGAATCTTGCCTACCTTCTGTATTTGATTGGCATGTTGAGTGCGCTTGGCGTTATTGTATGGCTGCTTCTGCGAAAAATTACCGGTCCGCTATGGGAGATGAAAAATGCTGCTGCCAAAGTGGGGAGTGGTGAAGAGATAGCAATTTCCGACAATCACCGCAGTGATGAGATAGGAGAATTGAGCCGTTCCTTTAATGCGATGGCATCGAGTATTCAGCAAAACCAGAACGCGATTATGGATCGAAACGAAGAGCTGATCGTTCAGCAGAACGAGCTTCAGGAGCAGCAGGAATACCTGCGGACATTAAACGAACTGAACGAAACGTTCAGCGGTTCGATGGGCAAGCAGGTGCTGATGGAGCAGCTGCTTGCAAAAATGTACGATCTTTTTCATTTTGACAAAGGAATGGTTGCAGCTTTGGAACCGTCCTGGCAGGCTGCCTGGTACGGAATGAGTGAAGAGGAAAAACAGCATTTCGAGACCCATTCCGCCGATAGTCCGTTTGCTTTAATCGAAAACACGAAAAAGGCCCATGTAATTGAGCGGAAATCATACGGAGGAGAAGAAGGGCTGAGTACCAAAGAAACGACAGTATATGAAATGTATCTGCCGGTGTTCAGCAGCAAGCAGGAAATGATCGGAGCGGCGGTATTTACTAGGACCGGAAAGAATTTTTCTGGGCGGGAGCGTGAGACCATGCAAGGAATTCTCCGCCAGGCCTCTATTTCCTTCGGGCGTATTCTGTTGTTTGAGAAAACAGAAAAGGAGCGCTTTTTGTATCAGCGTATTATCGACAGCGTCGATGAAGGTATTCAGTATATTGATGAAAGCGGAACGCTGGAGCATGCGAATCATTGGACGTGGAGCATGATCGGAGCCGGGGCGCAGAATGAGGCTCAGGCGCTGCCGTTTGGGGAATGGACCTCTGAATGGCTGAAGCAGATCGATGAAGACTGCCGGGAAAAAGTAGAGAATTATTTCCAGGCGTTTATCGATAATGGAACAGGACCGGATTTCAGCATCGAGTACAAAATTACAACAGACAGCTCCGTGCATGTGTACGAGCTGTATGGACGTAATGTACAAATGGAATCTGAAGAAAAGGGAACAATCTTTGTGCACCGCAACCGGACGAAAGAATTCGAGCTTGACCAGATGAAATCAGATCTTGTCAGCACGGTGAGCCACGAACTTAGGACTCCGCTTTCGAGCATTTTAGGCTTCGCCGAGCTGCTGCTCGTTAAAGATTTGAAGCCGGCCCGCCAAAAAAAGTATATAGAAACCATTCACCGGGAAGGGGGAAGGCTGACTTCATTAATAAATGATTTCCTGGACCTGCAGCGGATGGAAGCGGGACGACAGGAATATGAGATGGAAGAAGTTGATCTCAGCAGCCTGATGCTTGAAGTGGTGGATACATTTGAACCCAACCAGCCGGAGCACACGTTTGTAGTAAAAGACCGGCTGCAGTATGGACGTATCCATGCAGACAAAGGTAAAATCGTGCAGGGCGTTACTAATATTATTGGCAACGCGGTAAAGTTTTCTCCAGAGGGCGGGGAAGTGAAAATTGAGCTTGCCAATGAGCAAAATATGGTTCGTGTGAAAATTTCCGACGAAGGCCTTGGAATACCGGAAAAAGAACTTCCGCATCTTTTTAGTAAGTTTCATCGTATAAATGATGAAGATCGGCGGAAAATACGGGGTACCGGCCTGGGCCTTGCAGTAACAAAACAAATTGTAGAAGACCACAAGGGGCGGATAGAGGTTGCTTCGACGGAAGGGGAAGGCAGCAGCTTCTGCTTATTCTTCCCGCTGGCAGGAGTGGAATTTGATATGGAAGAACTGCCGGAAGGAAGTGAGCTGCACTCGGTGTTGATACTCGAAGACGACCGAAGCCTTGGGATGCTTCTTTCAGAAGAGCTTCGTCATGCCAGGTATGAAGTGGTGCACTACTTTAATCCTTACAAAGCGCTGGAGGCGCTAAAGCGGGGGCTGAGGCCGGAAGTTTTTGTGGTGGACCTGATGCTTGGAGAAGAGATGGACGGATGGAAGTTTATTGAACGGTTGAAATCGTTCCGACATACTGAAGATGTGCCGATTATTGTTTCCTCGGCCCTTCACGAGGATAAAGAACGAATGGCCCGTATGGATGTGCGGCATTACCTGACCAAGCCGTATCCGCCCAATAGTTTGTCCCAGCAGGTGCGCCGCATCATTGAGCAGACTGATAACCATGGCGAAGTATACGTTCCTGATTTTAATGAAGTGTAACGTTTTTTCCGTTGTGTTAGGCTGAGAGAAAAGAAGGAGTGATGATGCTTTGGGTAACGAGGGATTCAGCAGGCAGCGTCTGCTTCAGACAGTTGAGGAAAGCAGGGGCTTTCCCTCAATCGATCCCGAAGTTCTGGCCGCCCGCCTGGCAGAAATGGCAGCGGTCGGCTGGACGGAAGAAGGCGGTATTACGCGTTATGTTTATACAGAGGATGAACAGAAAGCAAAAAATCTTTTCCGTTCCTGGATGGAAGAAGCCGGGCTGAGTATAAGAGAAGACGGCGTGGGTAACATCTACGGCCTGTGGGAGTCAGCCCGGGCCGGAGCTCCAATTATCCTTACCGGTTCCCATTTAGACACTGTGAAAAACGGAGGTGCTTTTGATGGAGCCCTCGGGTGCGTATCGAGCCTGATGGCTGTAGAAGCGTTGAAAAAAGAAGGCGCTGAGCTGGATTGTTCCGTAGAGATTGCCGTCTTTGTAGATGAAGAGGGCGCACGCTTTGGAAGCGGCCTGCTCGGAAGCCGGGCAGCCGTTGGCGATATATCGAAGGATGCCTTTTTTCAAATGCGTGATGATGAAGGAATTACAGCAGCGGAAGCAATGAAGCTGATGGATTATTCGCCGAACAAGCTCGAAAATAATATTTACCCGCGCGAACGTCTGCGGGCGTATTTGGAACTGCATGTTGAACAGGGGAAACAGCTCGAACAACAGGAAGCCAGCATCGGAGTGGTTGAAGGAATTGCGGGACCCTCCTGGCTTGAGGTTCATTTTTTCGGGGAAACAGATCATGCCGGCAATACTCCGATGAACATCCGGAAAGACGCAGCAGCCGCGGCTGCAGAATTTATTCTTTATTTGGAGCAGCTTCCGGCCATGCACAGCGACACGGCTGTAGCAACAGTAGGGAGGCTCTCTTTGGAACCGAATGGTTCAAACGTGATCGCCGGCGAAGCCCGGCTGACAGCCGACATCCGGGATCTTGATGAGGGCGTTCGGGATCAGATGATCACCCAGGCACGAAGCGAAGCTGAAAGAATAGCAAAACGCCGCGGGATTACTGTCTCTCATGAAGTGGCTTTCAGAGTAAAACCAGTACCGGTGCCTGAGTGGATCCGGCGTTCAATTGAGGATGCTTCCCAAAATATTGGTCTTGCTACCGAATCGCTCGTATCGGGAGCCAGCCACGATGCTATGATGTTTGGTGCTTACGTGCCGTTTGGCCTTCTGTTTGTGCCGAGCTTTGAAGGTAAAAGTCACACGCCGGAAGAATTTACCGAATTAAAGGATTGTGTAAACGGGGTGGCTGTTTTAAAAGAGACCATACGAAAGATAGGCACAGGGAAATAACGATAAATAGACGAATGAAGCGGAAAACGGTATTCTGCTTCATTCGTTTTTTTTAGAAAAAACCTGTTATAATTAAAATGTTGAAGTAAAGTAATAAGGAGTAGCGAACTGAATGGCAAAAAATAAACAAACTTTTTATGTAGAGGAAGAAGAAACCGTAGAAGAATGCCTCGCCCGGATTACTGCCGAAGGCTTTATGCCGGTACGCCGGATGGAAAAGCCCGTATTTGAAGAACGTACCATTAATGGAGAGGTGCAGTATGTGCCGGTAAGGCAGGAAATCAGCTTTGAAGCAAAAAGGAAATAAACGAACGATTATGATTTGTTCTTTCTGATTGTTCGATTTTTGATTGACAGATAATATAACAACTTGTTAAGCTAAAACACGTAAGCTAGAAAAGCAGAACGATGACAATCCTCATATACTTTCGGGAATAAGGCTCGAGCGTCTCTACCCGGCAACCGTAAATTGCTGGACTATGAGGAGAATGATCAAACGAAGCCTTTGTCTGAAATAGTAGAAGCTTCGGCTTGAATTTTTCTTCTATAGTAGAGCTTATACGTTCATGAGACCTTCCCCGGCGTGTGGAGGACTATCCTTTTTAAGGGTGGATCCGGCACCGGGGCTTCTTTATGTCAAAAAGTAAGTGAGGAAAAGTAAAGGAGTGGCGCAAGTGGAACCTCAGGTAGGAGTAGTTATGGGCAGTACGTCCGACTGGGAAACAATGCAGAAGGCATGCGGGGTGCTCGACGAGCTCGGAGTACCGTATGAAAAAAAAATCGTATCTGCTCACCGGACGCCGGACTATATGTTTGAATACGCGGCAGCAGCAAGAGGGCGTGGCTTAAAAGCGATCATCGCAGGGGCCGGCGGAGCAGCTCATCTGCCAGGGATGCTGGCGGCAAAAACGACTCTTCCAGTTATTGGGGTGCCAGTCCAGTCCAAAGCTTTGAGCGGATGGGACTCGCTTTTATCCATCGCCCAGATGCCCGGCGGCGTGCCGGTAGCGACCGTAGCAATTGGAACGTCCGGGGCAACAAATGCGGGGCTGCTTGCCGCCCAGATGATTGCAGCCTTTGACGAAAAGCTGGCAGATAAACTCGGTCAGCGTAGAGAACAAATGCGTAAGCAGGTCATGCAGTCAGGAGATGAACTATGGAACGAATAATGAAGCCAGGACAGACAATCGGAATACTTGGAGGCGGACAGCTCGGACGGATGATGGCGTTTGCGGCTAAGCCGATGGGCTACCGGGTTGCCGTGCTTGAACCAAAAACAGGCTCCCCTGCCGGTCAGGTGGCAGATGTTGAAATTGAAGCTTCTTACGACAATCGTGCAGGAGCGGACAGAATGGCAGAAGCGTGTGACGTATTAACTTATGAATTTGAAAATATTGACGCAGAAACAGCCAGACATCTGGAAAACATCCTTTATCTTCCGCAGGGAAGCTATCTCCTTCATACGGCGCAGCACCGCCTGCGCGAAAAACAGGCTATTGAAGCAGCGAATATTAAAGTAGCCCCGTATCACCAGGTTACCTCCCGCGAGGAGCTTGCGGCAGCGGTAGAGCAGATCGGCGTGCCCAGCGTATTAAAAACATGCCGCGGCGGCTACGATGGTAAAGGCCAGGTAGTGTTAAAAGCAGCAGAGGAAGCAGAAGCGGCGTTTGAAACTCTTGGCGGAACCGATGGCAAAGAGCTAGTACTCGAGGCATGGATCCCGTTTCAAAAAGAAATTTCCTGCATTGTCACCCGGAGCGTACACGGCGAGACCGGCGTGTTTCCAGTCGGAGAAAACATCCATGTTAATAACGTGCTGCACCAGACCATTGTACCGGCACGAATCTCGCGGTTCGTGAACGAAGAAGCGATCCGTATCGCCCATCGGCTTGCCGAGCATGTGGATCTTGTTGGCACCCTTGCGGTGGAAATGTTTGTTACAGATGATGAAACGGTGTATGTAAACGAAGTGGCGCCGCGGCCGCACAATTCAGGCCATTATACGATTGAAGCCTGTGAAACCTCCCAGTTTGAACAGCACATCCGTGCCATCTGCGGTCTTCCACTTGGCCCTGCCGG
The DNA here is from genome assembly GCF_002265875.1 of Marinococcus halophilus. Classification (GTDB taxonomy): domain Bacteria; phylum Bacillota; class Bacilli; order Bacillales; family Marinococcaceae; genus Marinococcus; species Marinococcus halophilus. The sequence goes on along the minus strand of NZ_NPFA01000009.1, from coordinate 86,731 downwards.
ACTGAAGCAGCCGGTGGTGATGACCAACATTCTCGGTGAACATGTCGAAGCAGTGACCACGCATATGGAAGAGTGGAGCAAGGACCATGTGCATCTGTACGGCAAGGATGAAGCCAAGCCTGGCCGGAAGATGGGGCACTGGACAGTGCTGAGGGAAAATCTTCAGGATGCGCTCGACCGGTCCACAGGCGTATGGAAGCAGTACATAGAGAAATAATTATTAAAGAGAAGAGTGGAGGAACCTGACTATGATCGATCGTTACACACGCCCGGAAATGGGAGCCGTCTGGACTGAGGAGAACCGCTTCAACGCCTGGCTGGAGGTCGAAATCTGTGCCTGCGAAGCCTGGTCGGAGCTTGGGGATATTCCAAAGGAAGATGTGGAAAAAATACGGGACAACGCTTCGTTTAATATCGAACGGATCCAGGAGATTGAAGAGGAAACACGCCATGACGTTGTGGCGTTTACACGGGCGGTGTCAGAGACGCTCGGCGATGAGCGCAAATGGGTTCATTACGGCCTGACCTCGACTGATGTGGTGGATACAGCTCTTTCTTATTTAATTAAGCAGGCCAATGATATTTTGCGGGCCGATTTGGAACGCTTTCTCGAAATTTTAAAAAACAAGGCAAAAGAGCATAAGCATACGATCATGATGGGGCGCACCCACGGAGTGCACGCAGAGCCAACCACCTTCGGCATCAAACTCGCTCTCTGGTATCAGGAAATGAAGCGCAATATCGAGCGCTTTGACGCAGCGGCCGAGGGCATCCGCGTTGGGAAGCTCTCGGGAGCAGTGGGCACATTTGCCAACATTCCGCCGGCTATCGAGGAATCGGTTTGCCGGAAGCTTGGCCTTCAGGCGGCGCCGGTATCGACGCAGACGCTGCAGCGGGATCGTCACGCAAATTACATGAGTACGCTCGCGTTAATTGCTACTTCGATCGAAAAAATGGCCGTCGAAATTCGCAGCCTTCAAAAAAGTGAAACCCGGGAAGTGGAAGAATTTTTTGCCAAAGGACAGAAGGGCTCCTCGGCGATGCCGCATAAGCGCAACCCAATCGGATCAGAGAATATGACTGGACTGGCCCGGGTGATCCGCGGCCATATGCTGACCGCTTATGAAAATGTGCCGCTCTGGCATGAACGTGATATTTCCCACTCTTCGGCCGAACGGATTATTATTCCAGACGCGACTACGGCACTTAACTACATGCTGAACCGTTTCGGCAATATCGTGAAGAACCTGACAGTGTTTGAAGACAACATGAAAGCAAATATGGACAAAACGCTCGGCCTTGTCTTCTCCCAGCGCGTGCTGCTTACGCTGATCAACAAAGGCATGGTGCGCGAGGAAGCGTACGACACCGTACAGCCTAAAGCGATGGAAGCATGGGAAAAAGGCATTCCATTCCGGGAGCTTGTAGAAAATGAACCGGCCATTACGAATGTGCTAAGCAGTGAAGAAATTGAGGAATGCTTTGACCACCGCCATCACATGAAGGAAGTCAATACGATCTTCGCCCGTGCCGGTATCGAATAACAAGGGATAGTCCAAAGGAGGAGCCTGCAATGGAAAAACGCGCTCTATTGTATGAAGGAAAGGCCAAAAAACTGTATGAAACAGACGTAGAAAATACGCTCTGGGTAGAGTACAAAGATGATGCGACAGCGTTTAATGGAGAGAAAAAAGAAGTGCTGGTCGGCAAAGGCAAGTTAAACAACGAAATTTCCTCCCTGTTGTTTCAAAAGCTGCATGAAGAAGGCATAAACAATCACTTCGTAGACCGGCTCTCCGAAACGGAGCAGGCGGTTAAAAAAACAACGATCGTTCCGCTCGAAGTTGTAGTGCGAAATATTGTCGCCGGCAGCCTCCACCGTCGCACCGGCATTGAGGAAGGCACGGAAGTGGACCGGCCAGTAGTGGAATTCTATTATAAAGATGACGAGCTTGGGGACCCTTTAATCAATGATGATCACATCCGGCTGCTGCAGGCTGCTTCTCCGGTGCAGGTGAAGGACATGAAGCAGGTGGCCGAGCATGTGAATGAAACGCTCAAAAAGCATTTTTCCGACCACGGTCTGCTTTTGGTGGACTTCAAAATTGAATTTGGCACGACAGAAGACGGGAAGCTGCTGCTGTCTGATGAAATTTCCCCGGACACGTGCCGGCTGTGGGATAAAGAAACCCGGCAGAAATTTGACAAAGATCTATTTCGTTACGGCATTGGTTCTCTGCAGGAAGGCTACACCGAAATATTACAGCGATTAGGAGGAGCTGCACATGGTTAATGTTCAAGTGTATGTGACATTAAAAGAGGGAGTGCTTGATCCGCAGGGAAGTACGATTGAAAACGCTCTGCAGACGATGGGGTACCATGAAGTGGCATCTGTGCAGACCGGCAAATATATTGAACTTGAAATAGAGGAAGGAAACGACCTTGAAGCCCGAATCGAAGAAATGTGTGAAAAGCTTCTGTCCAACCCTGTGATTGAAGATTATACGTATACGATTGGAAAGGGCGTGTCCTGATGAAGTTCGCGGTTATCGTGTTTCCAGGCTCCAACTGTGACGATGATATGTACTACGCAATCCAGGAAGGTCTCGGGGAACCGGTAGATAAAGTCTGGTACACCGAAGAAAGCGTTGCGGACTATGACGGTATTTTTCTTCCCGGCGGGTTTTCCTACGGAGACTATCTGCGTTCTGGTGCAATTGCCCGTTTTGCCCCGGTCATGGCTAGCGTCGTGGAGCAGGCGGAAAAAGGAAAACCGGTTCTTGGCGTGTGCAATGGCTTCCAGGTGCTGCTTGAAGCCGGCCTGCTTCCGGGAGCGATGCAGCGGAACCGATCGCTGAAGTTTATCTGCCGTCCGGCCCGTCTGGTGGTGGCAAATCATGAGACCGGCTTCACTTCCAAATATGAAGGGGAGGAGCGAATTACGATCCCGGTAGCCCACGGTGAAGGAAACTACTACTGTGACGATGAGACCCTGAGGGATCTGCAGACCAACAGCCAGATTGTGTTCACCTACGAGGACAATTTTAACGGCTCCAAAGAAGCGATTGCCGGCATTGTAAACAAGCAGGGCAACGTGATGGGCATGATGCCGCACCCGGAACGCGCAACCGATCAGATTCTTGGCAGTGACGACGGATTGAAAATCTTTCAGTCAATATTGAAGCAATGGAGGAAATCCCATGTCCTTACTACTTGAGCCTTCTGCAGAACAGATTGAACAGGGAAAAGTTTATCAGGAAATGGGCGTTAAAGACGAAGAATTCGAAATGATTAAAAAAATTCTCGGGCGCCTGCCAAACTATACAGAAATCGGCCTGTTTTCGGTCATGTGGTCGGAGCACTGCAGCTATAAGCATTCAAAAGCCCAATTGAAAAAGTTTCCGACAGAGGGAGAGCATGTGCTGCAGGGCCCCGGCGAAGGGGCCGGCATTATCGATATCGGCGACGAGCAGGCTGTGGTCTTCAAAATGGAAAGCCACAACCATCCGTCAGCGATTGAGCCTTACCAGGGCGCAGCTACCGGCATCGGCGGCATTCTCCGGGACGTGTTCTCGATGGGGGCCCGTCCGGTCGCTATTATGAATTCACTTCGTTTCGGGGAGCTGGTCAAGCCGCGGGTGAAGTATTTATTTGAAGAGGTTGTTGCCGGGATTGCCGGATACGGTAACTGCATCGGCGTGCCGACGGTCGGAGGCGAAGTGCAGTTTGATCCGAGCTACGAGGGTAACCCGCTCGTTAACGCTATGTGCGTCGGGCTTATTGATCACAAGGATATCCAAAAAGGTATTGCCAGCGGAGCTGGAAACACAGTGATTTACGTTGGGGCAAGCACCGGTAAAGACGGTATCCACGGGGCTACTTTTGCTTCGGAAGAAATCAGCGACGAATCGGAAAGCAAGCGTCCATCCGTACAGGTGGGGGACCCGTTTATGGAAAAGCTGCTGCTTGAAGCATGCCTTGAACTCGTGAAGTGTGACTCGCTCGTGGGGATTCAGGACATGGGAGCTGCAGGGCTGACTTCTTCTTCAGCAGAAATGGCCAGTAAAGCAGGATCGGGCATCGAGATGAACCTCGATACGGTGCCGCAGCGGGAACTTAACATGAGTCCGTATGAAATGATGCTTTCCGAGTCCCAGGAGCGGATGCTTCTGGTCGTTAAGCAGGGAGAAGAAAAGGAAATTCACGACATCTGCAGTCATTGGGGGCTTCATTCAGCGGAGATCGGGCGTGTAATCGATGAACAGCGGCTTGTACTCTGGCACGGCGGGGAGAAAGTAGCGGACGTGCCCGTAGATGCGCTCGCGGAAGACGCACCGGTGTACCATCCTGAGTCCAGGGAGCCGGAAGCGTTCCGCAAACGGCAGGAGCAAAAGGCGTGGCGGCCGGATGTGAGTGATGTGAAAGAAACGCTCACGGCTCTGTTAAAGCAGCCGACTGTAGCTAGCAAGGAATGGGTGTATGACCAGTACGATTACATGGTCCGTACCAACACAGCTGTTCAGCCTGGCTCTGATGCGGCGGTGCTCCGGGTGCGCGGCAAAGACAAAGCGCTCGCGATGACGACCGACTGCAACGCGCGCTACCTCGGGCTTGACCCGGAACAGGGCGGCAAAATTGTCATCGCAGAAGCTTCACGGAACATTATCTGCTCAGGCGGCCTGCCACTCGGCCTGACGGACTGCCTGAACTATGGGAATCCGGAAAAACCAGAGATCTACTGGCAGTTTGAAAAGTCGATTGATGGTATAACTGAGGCGTGTAAAACTCTTGAAACTCCGGTCATTGGCGGAAACGTTTCGCTTTATAATGAAACGCAGAATGGCGCAATTTACCCAACGCCGGTCGTTGGCATGGTCGGCTTGATTAAAGAGCTTGCCCACATCACGACCCAGGAATTTAAGCAGGCGGGAGATGCCGTATACATTATCGGTGAAGCAGGAGAAGACTTCGGCGGCAGTGAGATCCAGGAAATGCAGACCGGATCGATTGACGGACGGGCCCCGGAGCTTGACCTTGAAACGGAACTCCACAGGCAGCGCAGCGTGCTGGAAGCTATTCAAAAGGGTCTGGTTCAGTCAGCACATGACGTATCCGAAGGCGGACTTGCTGTGGCGGTGGCGGAGAGCACGTTTGGCACCGGCCTTGGTGCTGAGATAGTAATCAACGGAAACGTTATGGAGGAATTGTTTGCAGAAACGCAGTCCCGCTATGTAATTTCCGTAGCGAGAGAGAATCAGGAAGCCTTCGAACAAATAGTAACAGACGCCAAGTATGCCGGCAGCGTGACAGAAGAAGCGACATTGCATTTATCTAAAGAATCGGGAGAGACGATTCTTCAAGCTTCTGCCAAGGAGTTGGAGAACGCCTGGAAAGGAGCTATTCCATGCTTGGTGAAATCAAAGGCTTAAATGAAGAATGCGGCGTGTTTGCTGTCTGGGGCCACGAGGAGGCAGCACAGCTTGCTTACTACGGGCTGCACAGTTTGCAGCACCGCGGTCAGGAAGGGGCAGGCATTGTCGTCAGTGACGGCGATAAACTGTCGAGCCACAAAGGACTCGGTCTGATTACGGAAGCCTTTAAAGAAGGAGATCTCGAACAGCTGCAGGGAAGCTCGGCCATTGGCCACGTACGCTACGCGACGGCAGGCGGAGGCGGCCTTGTGAACTGCCAGCCGCTGCTTTTCCAGTCGCAGACGACAGGACTTGCAGTTGCGCATAATGGAAATCTCGTGAATGCAAACCATGTGAAAGAGGAGCTCGAAAGGAAAGGGAGTATTTTCCAGTCGACCTCTGACACTGAAGTGCTCGCCCACTTGATTAAGCGAAGCGATGAAACCCGCTTTGAAGATCAGTTGAAGGATGCCTTGTCCTACATTGAGGGTGCGTATGCCTTTGCGGTAATGACCGAGGACAAGCTGCTGTGTGCTATGGATCCGAACGGCCTGCGCCCGCTTGCGATAGGGACAATCGGCGATACGTACGTGGTAGCCTCGGAAACATGCGCGTTCGATGTAATTGGAGCTGAATACCTGAGGGATATGCAGCCGGGAGAAATTATAAGCATCGATGACTCAGGCATGCATTCGGAATTGTTTTCCACCGCTACTTCCCGGGCGATCTGCAGCCTGGAGTATGTTTATTTTGCCCGCCCGGACTCCAACGTGGACAATATTAACGTGCATACGGCGAGAAAAAACCTCGGCAAAGAAATGGCCAAAGAAGCGCCGGTGGAAGCAGATGTCGTGACCGGTGTGCCGGATTCTTCGATTTCTGCGGCTATTGGCTACGCCGAAGCTACCGGCACGCCGTATGAGCTCGGCTTGATTAAAAATCGGTACGTGGGCCGGACCTTTATCCAGCCGTCGCAGGCGCTGCGTGAGCAGGGAGTGAAAATGAAGCTGTCCGCTGTACGCGGAGTCGTTGAAGGCAAACGGGTCGTTATGGTGGACGATTCGATTGTCCGGGGGACGACCAGTAAACGGATTGTCCGGATGCTGAAAGAAGCAGGAGCGACGGAAGTGCATGTACGCATTACTTCACCGCCGATTACGCATCCGTGCTTTTACGGAATAGATACGTCAACAAAAGCAGAATTGATCGCCTCGAGTTACACTGTTGATGAAATGCGCGATTTAATGGGAGCGGATTCGCTTTCATTCATCAGCATCGAAGGCCTGCAAAACGGGATCGGCCGGGATAAGAGCGAGCCGAACTGCGGCCAGTGTCTTGCGTGCTTTACCGGCAAATATCCAACAGAGATTTACGACGATACGCTTCATCCGCACGACAAAATTATGAATGGTTGATAAAGGAGGGGCTACGGATGTCTGAAGCTTACAAGCGGGCCGGGGTCGATGTGGAAGCAGGATACCAGGCGGTAGAGCGGATGAAAAAACACATTGCCCGAACCGGGCGCCCCGAAGTGATGGGGGCCCTCGGCGGTTTTGGCGGCATGTTTGATATTTCCTCGCTTCCTTACAAAGAACCGGTCCTTATTTCAGGGACAGACGGCGTCGGAACGAAATTGATGCTTGCTTTTCAAATGGACAAGCACGATACAATCGGCCAGGACGTAGTGGCGATGTGTGTGAACGATATCGCCGTTCAGGGGGCTGATCCCCTCTATTTCCTGGATTATCTGGCCCTGGGAAAAGCAGATCCTGAAAAAATTGAGCAGATTATCAAAGGTGTGGCAGACGGCTGTGAGCAGGCAGGGTGCGCTGTTATCGGCGGAGAGACTGCTGAAATGCCGGGCATGTACAGCGAAGAAGAGTACGATCTGGCAGGATTTGCCGTCGGTGCAGCCGAGAAGGCGGATATTCTGGACGAGCCAAAAGCCAGGGACAAAGATGCGATTATCGGGGTAGCCTCTTCGGGTATTCACAGTAACGGATTTTCCCTTGTACGCAAAGTACTGTTTGAAGACGGTCTGTTTACAATGAATGACACGGTGCCTCCGTTTCAGCGTCCGCTCGGGGAAGAGCTGCTCGAGCCGACAAAAATTTATGTAAATGCGGCGAAAACAATTAAACAGCTGGGCACAGCCAGAGGGATGGCTCATATTACCGGCGGCGGTTTTTTTGAAAACGTTCCGAGAATGCTCCCGGAAGGCTGCGGTGCGATGTTTGACGTCGACAACTGGCAGCAGCCGGAGATTTTTTCTTTCATTCAAAATGAAGGCCATTTATCCCCGGATGATATGTTTGGCACCTTTAACATGGGGATTGGTTTGATGGTCGTCGTAGCAGCCGAAGAAAAAGAGAACATGCTTCAGGCCTTAAAAGAGGCCGGAGAAGAGGCCTGGGACATAGGAGAAGTGACAGATGGCGGCGGTGTCCAGGTGAAGGGGGCTACGTGCTGATGAAGCTGGCTTTATTTGCCTCCGGTACCGGCTCGAACGCCCGTTCATTGGTCCGTGCAGCCCGGGAGCAGAGACTCGAAGCAGAGTTTGTGCTGGTTGTCTGTGATAAGCCGCAGGCCCCGGTCGTTGCCTTTGCCGAAGAGGAGGGCATTCCGGTGTTCGCTTTTTCGCCGAAGAAGTACGAGAACAAGGCGGCGTTTGAAACTGAAATCGTAAAGGAATTACATGATAAAGGGGCGGAGCGCATCGTGCTTGCAGGTTATATGCGGCTCATTGGGGATAAGCTGCTTACGGAATACGGCGGACGGATGATTAATGTCCATCCGTCACTGCTTCCGTCTTTTCCTGGAAAAGACGCCATCAGACAGGCGTGGGAGGCCGGAGTAAAAGTGACCGGCGTCACCATTCACTACGTTGATGAAGGCATGGACACAGGGAGCATCATTGCCCAGGAGCCAGTCGGGGTGAAAGACACGGATTCACTCGAGACACTTACTGCTGGCATTCAGGCTGTCGAACACCGGCTCTATCCGGAAATCGTCCAGCGGTGGATTACCCGTCCCTTGAAAAAAGTACAAACCAATACGGAGGGAGCCAACCATTCATGAAACGAGCGTTAATTAGTGTGTCAGATAAAGAGGGCATTGTCCCCCTTGCCAAAAGCCTCGAAAAGCAGGGCATCGAAATTATTTCCACGGGGGGAACGAGCCGCGTGCTTGAGGAAAGCGGCGTGCAGATCACGGGTATTTCAGACGTTACCGGTTTTCCCGAGATACTTGACGGCCGGGTGAAGACCCTGCACCCAAACATACATAGCGGACTGCTTGCACGCCGCAGCAACGATGACCATACATCCCAGCTGCGGGAGCACAGCATCGAACCGATTGACCTGGTAATAGTAAACCTGTATCCGTTTAAAAAAACGATTGAGAATCCCGATAAATCGTTTGAAGATGCGATTGAAAATATCGATATCGGCGGCCCGGCAATGCTCAGGGCGGCGGCGAAAAACTTTGAAGACGTCACTGTAGTTGTCGACCCGGATGATTATGAGCTTGTACTGACAGAGTTAAAAGATGGCGGCACGGTATCAGCAGAAACAAACAAAAAGCTGGCGGCCAAGGTTTTCCGTCACACTGCCTCCTATGATGCGTTAATTGCAGACTATTTAACTAAAGAAGCGGGAGAAAAGCATCCGGAGATGTACACCGTGACGTATGAGAAAAAGCAGGATCTGCGCTACGGGGAAAATCCTCATCAGGAGGCTGCTTTTTACCGGGAGCCAATTGGGCCGTTAAGCTCGATTGCAAATGCCTTCCAGCTGCACGGCAAAGAGCTCTCCTATAATAATATTAATGATGCCGAAGCAGCGCTCAGTATGATCCGCGAATTCACGCATCCGGCTTCTGTAGCTGTTAAGCACATGAATCCGTGCGGGGTCGCGATCGGGGAAACGCTTGAGGAAGCCTACGACAAAACGTATGCCGCAGATCCGGTCTCGATATTTGGCGGCATTGTCGCTTTTAACGGTGAAGTGACAGAGGCTATTGCAGAGAAGCTGAAGGAAATCTTCCTTGAAATTGTCATTGCTCCGAGCTTTTCGCAGGAAGCCCTTGATCTGCTGACCCAGAAGAAAAATATCCGTCTGCTGACTGTAACGCTTGAGGGATTGGCAGAGACCCGCTCTCAGCTGACTTCCATCCACGGCGGCCTGCTGGTACAGGACGAGGATACCAAGGGTTTTCTGGACGCAGACGTGCGGGTGGTAACCGAACGGGAGCCGACAGAAGCGGAGTGGGAAGATTTAAAGCTTGCCTGGAAAGTAGTTAAGCATGTGAAATCCAACGCGATCGTATTGACGAAAAACGTTCAAACGATAGGAATTGGCGCTGGCCAGATGAATCGGGTCGGATCGGCTGAAATCGCTATTAACCAGGCAGGAGAGGAAGCGGCGAACAGTGCTCTCGGCTCCGATGCTTTTTTCCCAATGCAGGACACGGTGGAAACAGCTGGGGAAGCCGGCATTTCGGCGATTATCCAGCCAGGCGGATCAATTCGGGACCAGGAGTCCATCGACCGGGCGAATGAGTTGGGAATTACTATGGTATTTACCGGCATGCGCCATTTTAAGCATTAAAATCGGCAGAACAGCCCGGAATTCTGTTTCCCGGGCTGTTTTTTAAAATGGCAGAGGGACGAAGAGAACGGTTTTTGAACAGGAGGATCGCGATGAATGTTTTAATTGTAGGAGCAGGCGGCCGGGAGCATGCCCTTGCTTATGCCTTTGCAAAAAGCGCAAGTGTAACCCGCGTGTACGCAGCGCCCGGGAATGCGGGAATGGAAAACCATGCAGAGTGCGTTGATATTGCTGAAACCGATGAGGATAGCCTGGTGGCTTTTGCCAAAGACAGATTGGTGGAGCTGACGGTGATTGGGCCGGAAGCGACGCTGTTAGCGGGACTTGCTGATCGCTTCGAACAAGAGGGCCTGCGTGTCTTCGGCCCGAAAAAGAAGGCCGCTATGATTGAAGGAAGTAAGACATATGCCAAAGAAGTCATGGAACGCTACCATATCCCCACCGGTACTTATGCGTCATTTTCAAAATACAACGAAGCCGAAGCATATGTGCGCAGACAGGGCACACCAATCGTCATTAAGGCTGACGGCCTGGCCGCCGGAAAAGGAGTCACTGTGGCGATGACTGAAGAAGAAGCGTTAAAGGCACTCGAGGAAGTGTTGAAAAATCATAAATTCGGCGAGGCGGGGGCTGAAGTAGTCATTGAAGAATTTTTAGAAGGCGAAGAGCTGTCTTTAATGGCTTTTGTGCATGGCGAAACGGTCGTACCCATGGTAGCGGCCCAGGATCATAAGCGCGCCTATAATAACGATGAAGGGCCTAATACTGGAGGGATGGGCGCTTACAGCCCCGTACCCCAGTTTACCCAAAAAGACATTGATGAAGCGGTGGAAAAAGTGCTTCAGCCGGCAGCCTCCGGCCTGAGGCAGGAAGGGTCGCCGTTCACCGGCGTTTTGTATGCCGGGTTAATGATGACCTCTGCGGGGCCGAAGGTAATTGAATTTAATGCGAGGTTTGGCGATCCGGAAGCGCAGGTGGTGCTCCCCCGGCTCGAATCTGATTTGGCCCAGCTTCTAATAACCCTTCTTGAAGGAGAAAAACCTGAACCTGTATGGTCGGAAGAAGCAGTACTGGGAGTAGTAGCTGCCTCTAAGGGCTACCCGGGGAGTTATGAAAAAAACCATCCTATTCAGCAGGTGCCGGAGAGCCCCCTTCTCTTTTTTGCAGGCGTAGAAAAGAAAAATGGCATATATGTAAACAGCGGCGGCCGGGTGCTGCTGCTGTCCGAAAAGGCAGCTACCCTGGCTGAAGCGCAGGAAAAGGTATATGAAAAATTGAACGAACTTGATACGGGTAATTTGTTTTACCGCACCGATATTGGTTTTCGGGCACTGCGGTAAAGCGCGGAAGAACTGTTTCTGCTGTCAGCAGAAGCAGTTTTTTTATGAACATTGCAAAGCGAATATGAATTTTATGTTATATTTCTTGTCATTTTCTTTCTCCCGTAAGCAAGAGTCTGTTACAATAAGCAGGATAAAAACATTAGTACAGTTTTATCGCTTTCATTATAATTATTCCTAATGTTTTGAGTGAATTCTGACAATTAATTTAAACTGTGTCATTATTTTTATGAAATTATAAAAACAGTTGTAAAAAAAGGAAAACGTTTCAAAATTGTCACCTGAAAATATAAAAAAGCGTTTACATTTGTGATATGATAGGGAAAATGAAGTCGAGTAACGAACTGTGTGCAAGAGGAGAGATGTTTGAATGGCAAATAAGCTGTATCATTGGAGCAAATCAACATTGAGAGAGCATCTTTCCGTGATGAGGGGCGAGACGGCTCCCTCTATTATTTTAAAAGATGCAACGTACTTAAACAGTGCCCGCAAAAGCTGGAGTCGCGGACATATCTGGATATATGACGACCGCATTATGTACGCCGGGCCGGAATGGCCTGAGAAAACAGAGGGTTCAGAAATAGTCGACTGCGGCGAGAAGTGGGTGGTACCGGGCTACATTGAGCCGCACGCTCATCCGTTTCAACTCTACAGCCCGCAGACGCTGGCGGAATATGCTTCTGTACGCGGTACCACCACGCTTGTAAATGATAATTTGTTTCTGTTTTTAAATATGGAAAAATACCAGGCATTGGCTGCTATTGAAGATCTCGGGGAGCTGCCTACATCCATGTTCTGGTGGGCCCGCTATGATTCGCAGACTGAACTGGAAGAAGAAGACAGATGGTTTTCGCCGTCCAACATGAAGGACTGGCTGGAGCATCCGCTGGTTGTTCAGGGCGGGGAACTGACTTCCTGGCCTAAGGTACTGACCGGCAACGATACGATTTTACACTGGATGCAGTATACGAAGGAACTGAATAAACCAATTGAAGGGCACCTGCCGGGCTCTTCAGTATCGACGATTACACAGATGGCGCTGCTGGGCGTGGACGGCGAGCATGAAGCAATGACAGCGGAGGAGGCACTTCGCCGGCTGGACGCGGGGCTTGTGACTTCCCTTCGTTATTCTTCGATCCGCCCGGATCTTCCGGAAATGATTGAAGGCCTGCTGGAGGCTGGAATTACAGATTTCCGGCGCTTTACGCTGAATACTGACGGGTCTACTCCAGCTTTTTATAAAAATGGAGTAATCGATCGAACGATTCAAATCTGCCTGGATAAAGGCGTGCCGGAAATCGATGCGTATGAAATGGGCTCGTATAATGCGGCGGTTCACCTGGGACTCGACAATTTAATCGGTATGATTGCGCCGGGAAGGCTCGCCCATCTGAATATTTTATCGGATAAGCGAGACCCGAGACCGGAGGCCGTGCTCGCCAAAGGGCAGTGGGTGTACAAGGACGAAACGAACCTGTATCCGAAGAAGCCGTTTGAATGGGAAAAGTACGGAGTGACGCCGCTTGAAATTGATTGGAAATTAAAGGAGAGCGATTTTCACTTTTCCATGCCGATGGGAATTGAACTGGTGAATTCCGTTATTTTAAAGCCGTATCATATCGGTATTGAAGCAAATAATGACGAGCTTTGGAAAACACATGATGAATCCTTTTTCATGGTCATTGACCGTTACGGGAACTGGCGTGTTAATACAATCTTAAAAGGGTTTGCGACTAAGGTGGACGGATTTGCTTCTTCTTTTAATAACAACGGCGATATTATTATGATCGGTAAGCACAAGGAAGATATGGAAAAGGCTGCCGGGGAACTGATAAAAAATAAAGGCGGAATTTTTCTGGTTGAAGACGGGGAAGTGGTGGAGCATATCTCCCTGGATATTTTCGGCCTGATGTCCTCGAAGCCGATGGAAGAGGTTATTTTTGAGCATGAAAAAATTGTAGCCGCGCTGAAAAACAGGGGCTATCCACACGATGATCCAATTTATTCTCTTTTATTTTTTGCAGCGACTCATCTCCCGTACATCAGGGTTACACAAAAAGGTATATATGACGTTCATAAAAAAATGGTACTCTTTCCTGCCATTATGCGTTAAACTGTAAAAGCAGGTACTGATATCAGCTAGTTTCAGCTTGCATGGAACTGTTTCGCGCGTCGTTATATGAATAAATGCCTTCGTCTGTCACGTAGCCAAAAAGGAGTGTAGTGTGTTGCAGATTGACAAATTAAGGGGAAAAGAGCTCGACCAGCTCTTTCAGGCGATCCTTTCGTTAAAAAATATTGATGAGTGCTATGAATTTTTTGACGATCTATGCACGATTAATGAAATTCAATCACTTGCCCAGCGGCTTGAAGTAGCGAGAATGCTTCAGCACGGATATACGTATCATAAAATTGAATTGGAAACCGGTGCGAGCACCGCAACCATATCACGTGTGAAACGGTGCCTGAATTATGGAAACGACAGTTACCAAATGACTCTCGACCGCGTGCACAATGAAAAACAGGAGCAGGACTCACAATAGAGCGTAACAGACAGACGCGTATAAAACTCCCAACGGACTGCCGGTTGGGAGTTTTTTTGCGGCAACAGCCAAATAAGTTTATTTAGTAACAGCAGCGGATTTGGTATAATGAAAGACTGAAGAACGAAAAGCAGAAAGGCCCGGAATATTTGGATGTTTCAAGCATCAGACGCTTTCAATCCGGTCTTATCTATTTTCATAAAGGGAGTACAAGAGGATGCTATCATATTCAGAATGGGAACATGCCTTCAAGCTGGATCCGGCGAAGTCGATCAGCGACGAAGATTTAGAACAAATATGTGAATCTGGAACAGATGCGGTGATTGTAGGAGGAAGCGATGGAGTCACTCTTGATAATACATTAAACCTTTTGGCCCGGGTGCGGAGGTTCCCGGTCGCATGCGCACTTGAAATTTCAAATATAGAGGCGGTAACTCCCGGCTTTGACTGCTATCTCGTACCAACGGTTCTAAATGCCGGAGATGCCCAATGGATCACCGGGCTGCATCAGAAGGCTCTGAAGAAAATGGGGCCGGCCCTGGAGCAGGAGGAAGTGCTCGCAGAGGGCTACTGCATTTTAAATCCTGAAGCTAAAGCTGCAGTTTTGACAGACGCGGAGACTGAACAGACGGAAGAAGATATTGAAGCGTACGCCGCGATGGCGGACCGGTTATTTCACCTTCCGATTTTTTATATAGAGTACAGCGGGACGTATGGAGACGTACGAATGGTCCAGGAAGCACGCAGAACGTTAAGCGAAGCAAGGCTTTTTTACGGCGGCGGCATTCGTTCGAAAGAACAGGCGGCGGAGATGGCTGCTTATGCCGACACTATTGTAGTCGGGGACATCGTGTATGAGAACATCAAAAAAGCAGTGCAGACCGTCAAGGCGGTCAGGCCGTAGCATGAATCGCAAATATTCGCTATACTGGATAGGAACGTATGTTCCTTAATACTTACGAAAGGCGGTGGCACCATGCAGCGACAAATCATTGAGCGCATGTTATCCGGAATGAACGAGCCACAGAAACGGGCGGTGCAGCATACAGAAGGTCCGCTTTTGGTTATGGCCGGTGCTGGAAGCGGAAAAACCCGGGTATTAACCCACCGGATTGCTTACTTAATCAGAGAAAAAATGATTCCTCCCTACGCGATTCTTGCCATTACTTTTACAAATAAAGCAGCGAAGGAAATGAAGGAACGTGTCGGCAAACTCGTTGGCCCGGTTGCTGAAGACATATGGATGTCGACGTTCCACTCAATGTGCGTCCGCATTCTGCGCCGGGACATCGACCGGATTGGCTATAACCGGAACTTTTCAATTTTGGATGCAAGCGACCAGCTGTCTGTGATCAAGCAGATTTTAAAAGACCAGAATATTGACTCGAAAAAATTTGAGCCACGGGCGATTCTCGGTATGATTTCATCCAGTAAAAACGTGCTGGAAACCCCAAAGCAGTTCGCAGAAAGAGCGGAAGGGCCTTTTGAAGAAATCGCAGCGGATGTGTACAAAGAGTACCAGCGCAGGCTTCGGAACAATCATGCTCTTGATTTTGACGATCTGATTATGAAAACAATTCAGCTGTTTGAAGACGTCCCGGAGGTACTGCAGTTTTATCAGCGGAAGTTTCAGTACATTCACGTAGACGAATACCAGGATACCAACCGGGCGCAGTATATGCTTGTTAACATGCTTGCAGAAAAGCGCCACAATCTCTGTGTCGTAGGGGATTCAGACCAGTCCATTTACAAATGGCGCGGGGCGGATATACAAAATATTCTTTCCTTTGAGCGCGATTATCCGGAATCGGTCACCGTGTTCCTCGAACAGAATTACCGGTCGACGAAAACGATCCTGCGCGCGGCAAATGAAGTGATTAAAAACAATGCCGGGCGGAAAGAAAAGACGCTCTGGACGTCGAATCCGGACGGGGAAAACATCTATTATTTCCAGGCTTCCAATGAACGTGATGAAGCGTATTATGTGGTGGATAAGATTAAAGAAATTACGAGAAAGAAAGACATCCGCCACGGTGATATTGCCGTTTTGTACCGGACAAATGCCCAGTCCCGTGTAATTGAGGAAATGTTCGTAAAGTCGGGCGTGGAATACAATATGATCGGCGGCACCAAGTTCTATGACCGTAAGGAAATTAAGGATCTGCTTGGCTATCTGCGGACGGTCGC
Source organism: Marinococcus halophilus (assembly GCF_002265875.1). GTDB lineage: Bacteria > Bacillota > Bacilli > Bacillales > Marinococcaceae > Marinococcus > Marinococcus halophilus. Next base: position 70,643 of record NZ_NPFA01000009.1, on the reverse strand, counting down.
GAATCCGGACGATGATATCAGCCTTGGACGGATTGTGAACGTACCGAAACGGGGTATCGGGGCTTCGACAATGGAAAAAGTCACAAAATACGCTGCCAGTCAGGATATTTCGCTTATCCATGCGCTGCAGGAGGCCGACCAGATTGGCCTCGGCGCCGGACCCACAAAGAAACTGCAGTCCTTTGCCGAACAGATGAACCACTGGATGCAGATGCAGGATTATCTGTCGGTTACCGAACTGGTCGAAGAGCTGCTGGAAAAAACCGGATACCGGGAAGCGCTGAAAAATGAACGCTCGCTTGAGTCGCAGAGCCGCCTCGAAAACCTGGAGGAATTTATGACGGTAGCCCAGGAGTTTGAAAAGCGGAGTGAGGACAAATCATTAATTTCTTTTTTAACAGACCTGGCACTTGTTGCTGACTTAAATGAAAACGATGAAACGGATGTGCGGGATAAGGTAGCGATGATGACACTGCACTCTGCGAAAGGGCTCGAGTTTCCGACAGTGTTTCTTATCGGGATGGAAGAAGGAATTTTTCCTCACAATCGGTCGCTGTTCGAGCCTGAAGAGATGGAGGAGGAGCGCCGGCTTGCCTATGTCGGGATGACCCGGGCCGAGCAGGAGCTTCATCTGACCCACGCTTCTATGCGAATGCAGTACGGACGAACGCAGGCGAATCCGATGTCTCGGTTTATCCAGGAGCTTCCGCAGGAGCTTCTATCCGGACGCGAAGAAAAACGGCAGGCGCCTGCCGCCGGGAAAACGGCTTCCCCATTTGAGCGTAAGCGCCAGGCCGCAACAGCGGCCCCCCGGGAAAGCAAAGCACCGACGCCAAGCGGAGGAAGCGACCTGGCCTGGAGTATCGGTGATAAAGCCAAGCACAAAAAATGGGGCACTGGCACGGTGGTCAGCGTACGTGGTGAAGGCAATGACATGGAACTTGATATTGCCTTTCCGAGCGAAGGCGTCAAAAGGCTGATGGCTACATTCGCTCCGATTGAAAAAGCGTAGAAAGGAAGAAGCCGATGGAGAGAAAACAAGCAGAAGAACGCGTGGAAAAACTCCGCCAGCTATTGGATAAATACGGCTATTATTACTATGTGAAAGACGATCCGATCGTGCCGGATGCGGAATACGATGAACGCCTGCAGGAGCTGATCCAGCTTGAAAATGATTTTCCGGATCTGCAGGCTCCCGACTCTCCAACGGTTCGGGTTGGCGGGGCCCCTCTGGAGGGGTTTCGCAAGGTGCAGCACCGGATTCCGATGTTGAGCCTCGGTAACGTGTTTAATGAACAGGATGTCCGGGACTTTGACCGGCGGGTGCGCCAGGTGACCGGCGATAATGTAGAGTATGTGTGTGAATTGAAAATCGACGGCCTGGCAGTGTCGCTTTCCTATGAAGACGGCCAATTCGTTCTTGGGGCTACCCGGGGTGACGGCACTACCGGGGAAGATATCACCCATAATCTGAAAACCGTCCGGGCGATTCCTCTGCGTCTTGACGAGGCAGTGGATATTGAAGTACGCGGGGAAGTGTTTATGCCTGAACGCTCGTTTCTCAGCTTGAATGAAGACAAAGAAAAAAATGGTGAAGAACCGTTTGCGAATCCACGCAACGCAGCTGCGGGGTCGCTCCGGCAGCTTGATCCGAAAATTGCGGCTAAGCGGAACCTGGATATTTTTCTTTACGGCGCTGGCAATGATGATGAACTGGATGTGAATACGCACGCCGAGTCGCTTGATTATATGGATCAGCTCGGGTTCAAAGTAAATCCGGAAACCAAAAAATGCCGGACCATTGAAGAAGTGCTGGAGTTCGTGGACTACTGGACGGAAAATCGCAACGGGCTTTCCTATGAAATTGACGGTGTTGTAATTAAGGTGGACGACCTGGGACAACGGGAGGATCTTGGCTTTACAGCCAAAAGCCCGCGCTGGGCAACAGCATATAAATTCCCGGCGGAAGAAAAAGTGACCACACTTGAGGATATTATTTTGAGCGTTGGACGTACCGGCGTTGTAACTCCGACGGCGAAACTGACACCGGTTCAAGTGGCGGGGACGACGGTGCAGCGGGCGTCACTTCATAACGAAGACCTGATCCGGGAAAAAGGAATTAAGCTTGGCGATCAGATCGTCGTCAAAAAAGCCGGAGATATTATCCCGGAGGTTGTACGGGTGCTGACAGAACTCCGGGAGGGCGATGAACAGGAGTTTGAAATGCCGACGGAATGCCCTTCCTGCGGGACAGAACTCGTGCGCCTCGAGGAGGAGGTGGCTCTTCGCTGCATCAACCCTAATTGCCCAGCCCAACTGCAGGAAGCGCTGATTCATTTTGTTTCCCGGGGAGCGATGAATATTGATGGCCTCGGGGAGAAAGTAATCCAACAGTTGTTTTCGCACCAATTAGTGTCTGGTATTGAAGACATCTATAAGCTTGACCGGGACGAACTGCTCGAGCTTGAGCGGATGGGGCAAAAATCCGTTGATAATCTGCTGAACGCCATTGAAGCGTCCAAGGAAAATTCGCTGGAGCGTTTACTATTCGGCCTTGGGATCCGGTTTGTTGGCTCCAAAGCTGCCCGGACCCTGGCCGAGGAGTTCGGTACGATGGAGGCGCTTGAACAGGCGGATAAAGAACAACTGCTCGCTATTTATGACATTGGCGAGAAGGTAGCTGATTCCATCGTCAGTTATTTTGAACAGGACAATGTTTCGGAACTGCTTGAAGAGCTGCGCCGGCTCGGACTGAATATGGAATACAAAGGCCCGCGGAAATCAGAACAGGCGACAGATACAGTATTTAGCGGGAAAACAGTGGTCCTTACCGGAAAACTCCAGGAGCTGGCCCGAAAGGATGCTAAAGCACGCATTGAAGCGTTAGGTGGTAAAGTCACCGGCAGCGTCAGCAGTAACACTGATATCGTAGTGGCAGGAGAAGAAGCCGGCTCTAAATTGGAAAAAGCGAGAGAGCTGGATGTCACAGTCTGGAACGAGCAGCAGCTGATCGAGCAGACAAGAGAATAAAAAGAAGATAAAAGTAGCTTGTTTCACTCGGCCATACCTTCTAAGATAGAAAGTGAAAAGAAAAAATGTAAACCTCTGGATGCAGAAAAGAGGGAAAAACTTCTGCAAGGAAACGCCGGGAATGGAGGAAATGATATCATGCGGAAAAGAGCCGGCCTTGTTATAGCTGCTTCCGTGTTTGCATTGTCAGGATGCGGGTTGTTTGGCGGGGGGGAGTCGGAAACAGAGGACTCCCAGCCGGAATCAGAAGAAGATTTATCACTAAGCGCCGGTATTCCCAGTTTGGATGAGTACTACCGGGCTGTACTCACCGATGACGGGGAATACGTTACCGGTGAATCACGCGGGCTCAGTAGTGCCGTTGTTTATAACCGCTTTGACCTTGAGCGGATGGAAATTGGCATGCAGGAGCTTGCCTCGGAAGAATTCAGCCAGGACAACTATTACTTCCGGGAAGGCCAGATCATTAAACGTGATGAATTAAACAACTGGCTGCTCCGGGAGGGAGAAAAAGAAGACGGACAGTCAACGACAAGGCCGAGCGGACTGAACCCGCCGCTTGCCGGAAGTGAGGGTGATGGGTTTGAGGAGCGCGAACGCGGCCAGCCGAGAACCATGTCCAACCTGCTTGAGCATAACTATATGGAAGAAGGAAGCAACGGCAGCCTTGAGCTCGGCGGCATTGTTATTGGGCTGTCTATGAACGAAACATATTACTTCCGCGAAGAATATGAAGACGGTACATACGGTCCGTGGCTTGAGGAATCCATCAGTGAGGAAAATGCCCTCGAGGATGCCAAGCGTATTGCGGGGGAAATTACCGAACGTCTGCGGAATAATGATCGCGAAAATGCAGATCGGATCGAAGAAGTTCCGATTATGTTTACTGTCTTCCAGGAGGCGCCAAGGGATTCAAGCGTCCCGGGTACATTTATTGCCACCGGGATGGCAGAGCCGGGGCAGGAGCCTGGAAACTGGAACGAGCTGAATGAATCAAACTACCTGTTCCCTTCCTCGGAGGCAGAGGAAAACAACCGTTCTGATTCGGAAATGTTTAATGAATTTTCGAACGAAGTGAACACCTTTTTTGCTGAGACGGTCGGGGTTGTCGGCGAGGGGCATTACGTCAATGGCGAACTCGACAGCATGAGGGTCGATATCCCGATTCAATTTTACAGCAAAACAGAAATCATCGCCTTTACCCAGCACGTAGCGGATAAAGTGGAAGACATTTTCCCAAGCAGCCTGGAAGTAGAAGTGAATATTAATTCCTCAGCCGGCCAGGAAGCGTTAATTACTAAAGAGCCGGGAGAAGATATGTACGTTCACGTATACAATGAATAATTTGTGAACGCGGGAAGTGGGCACAGTTGCCCGCTTTCCTTTTTCTTTGATATGATCAGAGTATTGTCACGACAGAAGAACGACAGAAGCATTTAAAGGAGGAGAAATTAATGGCTCATATTTCAAAAGAAGACGTAGAGCATGTGGCCCATCTGGCACGACTTTCTGTTTCAGATGAGAATGTGGAAAAGCTGACTGAAGAGCTTGATGCGATCATTGGATTTGCTGAACAGCTCGATGAACTTGATACGAGTGACGTGGAGCCGACATCCCACGTACTGGATATTCACAATGTCCTGCGTGAAGACACCATTCAACCATCGCTTGACCGGGAGGAAGCATTAAAAAATGCTCCGGAACAAAAAGACGGCCAGGTCAAAGTACCATCCGTGCTGGAGTAAAAGAAGGGAGATAACGTATGTCCATTTTGGAAGAAAGTGTAGCGTCGTTACATACAAAGATAAAAAATCAGGAAGTAACAGTCGCCGAATTGGTAAAAGCTTCATTTGCCCGTATCCGTGAAGTGGATGCAGACGTAAAAGCGTTTTTGACACTGAATGAAGACCGGGCACTCGACCAGGCAGAAAAGCTCGACAAGCAGATACAAAACGGCGGCGAGGTACCGTTTTTATTCGGCCTGCCGGCAGGAATTAAAGACAATATTATTACTGAGGATCTGCGTACTACGTGTGCAAGCCAGCTGCTTGCAAACTTCGAACCGGTTCATAATGCGACCGTGATGGATAAGCTTGGAGAGGCAGAGACGGTAACCATCGGGAAGCTGAACATGGACGAATTCGCCATGGGGTCCTCGACGGAAAACTCCGGCATGCAGGAAACGAGAAACCCGTGGAATACCGATTACGTTCCAGGCGGTTCGAGCGGTGGTTCGGCAGCCTCTGTGGCAGCCGGCGAAGTGCTGTTTTCGTTAGGGTCTGATACAGGCGGATCCATCCGCGAGCCTGCCTCCTACTGCGGAGTTGTCGGGTTAAAGCCAACCTACGGGCGCGTATCCCGGTACGGTCTCGTTGCTTTTGCTTCTTCTCTGGACCAGATTGGGCCGATCACCCGTTCGGTGGAAGATAATGCTTATGTATTGCAGCAGATTGCCGGCCATTCGGAAAACGACTCAACCTCTGCAGATGTGCAGGTGCCGGATTATTTAGAAGCACTTGGCAAGGATGTCAAAGGCCTGAAAATTGGGGTGCCGTCCGAATACATCGGAGAAGGCGTGGATGAAGGCGTCAAACAGCGGGTGCTTGAAGCGCTGAAAGTTCTGAAGCAGCAGGGCGCTGTATGGGAAGAAGTTTCTCTTCCGCATTCGAAATACGCGGTTGCTGCCTACTATTTAATCGCTTCTTCAGAGGCCTCAGCCAACCTGGCCCGCTTTGACGGCGTCCGTTACGGTGTCCGCGATGAAAATGCAAAAGACCTGGTGGAAATGTATAAAGAAACCCGCAGCAAAGGAATCGGTGAGGAAGTGAAGCGCCGGATTATGCTCGGCACATTCGCGCTGAGCGCAGGTTATTACGACGCGTACTATAAGAAAGCTCAACAGGTGCGGACGCTGATCCGCCGGGACTTCGAAAAAGTATTTGCTGATTATGACGTTATCGTCGGTCCGACAGCGCCAACGACCGCGTTTAAGCTCGGAGAACAGCTCGATGACCCGCTTACCATGTACGCCAACGACATTCTGACTATTCCGGTAAACCTGGCTGGTATCCCGGCTATCTCTGTTCCGTGCGGCTTCTCGGATAACATGCCGGTCGGCCTGCAGATTATAGCCAAGCCGTTTGCCGAAGAAACAATTTATACAGTTGCCCATGCATTTGAGCAGGCAACTGAACACCATAAAGCCAGACCGGAATTATAGGGGAGGAACCAGGATCATGAACTTTGAAACAATCATTGGACTCGAAGTCCATGCAGAGTTAAAAACAAATACAAAAATTTTCTGTAACTGCTCAACTGAATTTGGTGCTCCTCCGAACACGCATACTTGCCCGGTCTGTCTGGGCCACCCGGGAGTGCTGCCGGTTTTGAATGAGCAGGCAGTGAACTTCGCCATGAAAGCAGCGCTCGCAATGAACTGCGATATTGCCGGAGAAACGAAATTCGACCGGAAAAACTATTTTTATCCCGACAATCCAAAAGCCTACCAAATCTCCCAATTTGACCAGCCAATTGGAGAGAACGGATGGATTGATATTGAAACAGAAGAAAACGGGCCAAAACGTATCGGTATCACCCGCATTCATATGGAAGAAGACGCAGGGAAGCTGACGCACGACGAAGACGGCGGGCACTCTCTCGTCGACTTTAACCGTGTCGGCACGCCGCTAATCGAAATTGTATCCGAGCCGGATATTACGACCCCGGAGGAAGGATACGCTTATTTGGAAAAACTAAAAGCGATCCTGCAATACACGGACGTCTCCGACTGCAAAATGGAAGAAGGTTCTCTCCGGTGTGATGCAAATATTTCTATCCGTCCGGCAGGGCAGCAGGAATTCGGTACGAAAACCGAACTGAAAAACCTGAACTCGTTTACAAACGTGCAAAAAGGGCTGGCGTTTGAAGAAGAACGCCAGGAAAAAGAACTGCTTGCTGGCGGGGAAGTACTGCAGGAAACGCGCCGGTGGGATGACGCGAAAAAAGAAACGATTCTGATGCGTATCAAAGAAGGATCGGATGATTACCGTTACTTCCCGGAGCCGGACCTGGTCACTTACTATATTAATGAAGACTGGAAATCACGAATCCGTTCACTAATTCCCGAGCTGCCGGACGCGCGGAAGAAGCGTTACATTGAGGACTTCGGTCTTTCCGAATATGACGCATCGGTGCTGGTACAGTCCAAAGCAATCGCGGACTTTTTCCAGGAAACCGTTAATGCCGGAGCGGACAGCAAGCTTACAGCCAACTGGCTGATGGGCGAGGTGAGCGGGTATTTAAACAATAACGATATGGATATCGAAGAAACGGCGCTTACGCCGCAGTCGCTCGCCAAGCTGATTGAGCTCATTGAAAAAGGTACCATTTCAAGCAAAATCGCCAAGCAGGTTTTTGCTGATGTGATGGAACAGGGTGGCGATCCGGAACAGATCGTAAAAGACAAAGGGCTCATGCAGATCTCCGATGAAGGAGAACTCAAGCAGGTAGTCGACGGCATACTAGATAATAACCCGCAGTCGATTGAAGACTATAAAAACGGAAAAGATAAAGCGCTCGGCTTCTTAGTCGGCCAGGTGATGAAAGAAACGAAAGGAAAAGCCAACCCGCAGATGGTGAACTCTTTAATTCTTGAAGGCATGGAACAGCGCTAACGAGGAAAAACCCCGCAGCTAAAACTGCGGGGTTTTTGTTGTAGGCTCTATCCCGGCATCGAGGATAGCGGGAAACCAAAAGCGTGAACGCATGGTATAAACAACGTGGTCCACGTAATGATCATACAGCCATTCAGCATTACGTACATATTTGTATTTTTCGAAACCGAGACGCTCGGGAATCGAACGGCTGGGCTGGTTATCCGGAGCTACGCAGATATCTACCCGCCGGAGATGAATGTCCCGGAACGCGTAATCGGTTAATGTCTGTACGGCACGGGTCATAATGCCTCTGCCCTGAAACGAAGCGGCCAGCCAGTAGCCGATGACGGTGCGCCGGGTGAGCCGGTACACGTGATTGAAGCTGATCGCGCCGGCAAGGCTGCCTTCATACCAGATGCCAAACGTATAGGAAGAGCCGCGGCGGGCGAGCTTAGCACGGTATTCGAAAAAGCGGAGCACGTCGCGCAGTTCTCGTGTCTTATCGACCCAGGGGAGCCAGTGCCGTAAGTAAGAACGATTGTCCTCGACGAGCTGCAGGTAATCGGGAGCATCCTGTTCCTTAAATGGACGAAGGTATACTTGAGAATCCACGGTGAACTCAGCCATTTGTTATCCCCTCCGAAAACTATAGGTGGAGGTTATTTTCCCGATATTCTACCAAATGTAACCCATTTTCTAATCATGCGGAAAGCCTGGCCCATTCTCGCAGCCGCCAGCGCATATAAACGAACTGGTTTGGGGAAATATGCTGAAACATATCAACTAAAAGCCCGTAGCAGACAGGGTCTTCCTCAAGTGCCTCCTGAAAAATTGGGGGATGCTTGTGCCAGAGTGTTCCCATCATTTCAATATAAGGAAGGCGGGTATCGATGCGGGCGCCCTGGGTAAATACACGGTCGCGGAGATGGGAAAGCTCGGCTGGTTCATCCGCTCGATCCAACTGGTACAAGAATTGATCTACAAAGTAAGCAATCTGTTGATCCCGATGCATGGCTGCTCCTCCTATGTCGATGAATGATCAGTGATTAAGTAATAAAAAAGAATCCCCTGCCAGCTAAACTGCAAGGGATACAAAAAATATAACAGGGGTAAGCTTGGTTAATGGTGTGAAACGTGTCGAGGGTGACGGTTTGCACTTAAAAATAGTTATTAATTAGGTCTAAGCTGCGCCTGGTAAGTGAACAGCTACTGTGAAGTCACCGGAAGCGAAAGTATAAGCCATTGCTCCGACAACTAATCCTATCTTTATAAACTTTGATAATTTAGGCATTTATTTTCCTCCTTAATAACTTTAATAAGTCTGAATTTATTATTACATATATAGTTAAATCTTGCAGAGGCTCTTAATAGCTGTAATTTCCAATCATGTACGATTTTCGTAAAAATACATGATACAATGTAAGTGTTAAGAACTATAGTACTTAAATGGAGGGAGCTTATGGAAGAATTAACTTTAGGCAAAAAACTTAAAGATTTACGCCAATACTACCAAGTAAGTCAAAAAGAATTATCAAAAGGAATTTGTTCTCAAAAAGCAATCTCTAAGATTGAAAATGAACAAATGCATCCTACGGCTGAAATTTTGAACTTAATTTCAATTAAATTAGGAGTGAAAATCAGCTATTTCTTTGATGATCATGAAGCTCCCAGATTTAATTATATACGTGATACAAAGGATAGAATAGATAAATTAATAAGGCATTATGAATTTGGAGAAGCCATGAATATTATTAGGCAAGAACTGAAAAATCCTCTATTTCGGAAACCAGTACATCAAAAATTTTTATTGTGGAAACGTGCAATAACTCATTTTAAAATAACTAAAGAAAAAGAAGAAGCACTTGATTTACTACAATTAGCGAAAGACATTAAATTAGAAGCGTTAAGTGTGACTGAAGAAGATATAGGAATAATTATTAATTTTGGTACTATTTACATGGATGTCTATGAATTTGATAAAGCGATATATTACTTTCAAGAAGCACAAAAGCTGTATAAAAAGCTGCCGATAGAATTTTGGGGACCGACACAATCTAAGATCTATTTTAATATGTGTGTGGTATACGGGAGTTCGAGGCAATTTGAGAAAGGTCTCGCAACAGCTAATGAAGGACTCAAGTATGTATTTGATCAAGAATCCTTATACCTTTTAGGTGAAATTTATTATGAAAAAGGAATATGTTTATACTATTTAGGTAATATAAAAGAAGCGTTGCGTTGTATGGAAAAATCCTTGTTTTATTTAGAAGAAAAAGGTCAAACAATTTTTTATGATTTTATTCTTCAAAATTACCTGCGTTTTCAGCGTGCTGCTTTGGCCCAGCGACCATATTTTCAGCCTGGCAGCATCGATCCTACAGCCGCGACTGTTTAATGAATCAACAATAGTATACAATTAATTAGTGACGTATGTAACAATAACGGCCAAAGATAGTGCTTTTATATATGATTCAAATTGAAATGAAATCTTCGATGTAATAGGGGTTATAATATGCGAAAACGAGCGAGGGTGATCTACAACCCAACGTCCGGCAGAGAGCAGATGGAACGGCAGGTGCCTTATATTTTAGACCGAATGGAGCAGGCCGGTTACGAGACCTCGGCCTTCATGACCCGGGGGGGAGGGGATGCCCGGGCTGAGGCGCGGCGTGCTTCAGAGGACAGATTCGAAGCAGTAATTGCAGCGGGCGGGGACGGCACTATTTTTGAAGTCATTAACGGGATCGCCGAACAGGAGTGGCGGCCTAAAGTAGGGCTCATTCCCGCCGGCACGACAAATGATTTTGCGCGGGCACTGGGTCTGCAGGGAAAAGAAATGAAGACTGTTTGTGATGTGGTCGCGCGCGGGCGTACTCAGGGAATCGATATAGGAAAAGCGAACGGGTCGTATTTTATTAATATTGCCGCAGGCGGAAAACTGACAGAACTTACCTATGATACACCAAAGGGGCTGAAAACAGCCCTTGGGCAGGCCGCGTATTTTATTAAAGGGTTTGAAAAGTTTTGGTCGCTGCAACCGCAAATGACAACCGTTAAATATGACGGAAAAGTCCTTGAAGAAGAAATCACAATGTTTCTCGTATCCAACACTAATTCCGTCGGCGGGTTTGAAAAGCTGCTGCCGCAGGCAGAGTACAATGACGGCTATTTTGACGTATTGATCGTACAGAAAATGACCATGTTTGAATTCAGCCAGCTGTTGCGCCAGGCCGTGCGCGGAAAGCATCTGGAAAATCCAAAGATTAAATACTTTAAAGCAAAACAGCTTCACATTGAAGCACGGGGGGATATGCAGCTGAATCTTGATGGGGAATACGGCGGTCACCTGCCGACATCGTTTGAAAATTTACATCAGCATATCGAACTGTTCTGCCCATAAATAAAAAACAGCCGCATCGCCGGCTGTTTTAATTATTTTTCCACTCTGATTTTAAAATAGCGTAGATCATTACGTCCCGTCGTTCGCCCTGAATCAACAGCGACCGACGCAGTGTGCCTTCGTGCACCATGCCGACTTTTTCCATAACTTTGGCTGAAGCGGTATTTTCAATGAAGCACCGGGCTTCAATACGGTGCAGGCCCATGGCTTCAAAGCCGAAGCGGATAATTTCCCGGGCTGCCTCCGAGCCAAACCCCTGATTCCAATGGTCCGGGGAAAGCGTATAGCCAATTTCTCCGTTAGAATGACCGCGATCCCAATGAACAAAATCGATGGTGCCGATCACTTTCCCGGAATCCTTGCGTTCGATGCCAAACGGCGCCCGGTCGCCGTACTTGTAGGAGTTCATCGTGATATTTAAAAAATCCTTTGTCTCCCCGCGGCTTCTGTGGGCATCCCATAAAACGTTACGGGAGACAAGTGGATTAGAAGCATATTCGTAAATATCCTCAAGATCTGAATAACGCAGGGCCCGGAGGCGAAGCCTTGACGTCTCCAGGGTGGGGAAGGGTCTAAAAGGTGATGTTGATGAATGATGCATAGGCCTTCATCCTTTACTGTAGCGCGCCCTCAAACGGTGCTTATTTCTTTGTTAATTATAGAATAATAAGAAATGCCCGAAATGACAATAGGCACAGAAAGCAGAAAAAAGGCATTCTGCGCAAATGCAGAATGCCTCAATGGTTAAACAGGAGAATTTTGTTCAAGCTCTGTGCGTTCTTCTTCAGAAAACACCCGCGAGCGGGTCAAGAATCGTTTGCCTTCCGGTCCTTCAAGGGAAAACATCCCGCCCCGGCCATCGACAACGTCTATAATCAGCTGCGTGTGCTTCCAGTATTCAAACTGATCCTTCGACATATAAAACGGAGCGCCGCCAATATCGCCCATATACATGTCGCTGTTACCGGTTTTAAAATCGCCCTCCGGGTAACACATCGGGGCGCTGCCGTCGCAGCAGCCACCGGACTGGTGAAACATTAACGGACCGTGTCTTTTCGTCAGCTTGTTGATCAGTTCAAGGGCAGCGTCAGTAGCGGTTACACGCTCTACTGCCATAACACTTCCTCCTTTTTAAATGCTCCTGGCCGCCGGATGCTTAAAAGAACCCTTTAGGCTGTTCGCTGTAGCTGACCAGAAGATTTTTCGTCTGCTGATAATGGTCGAGCATCATTTTATGGTTCTCCCGGCCAATACCTGATTTCTTATAGCCGCCAAACGCTGCGTGGGCCGGGTAATCATGGAAGCAGTTGGTCCATACGCGGCCGGCCTGGAGAGCACGCCCGAACCGGTACGCGGTGTTTATGTCCCGGGACCAGACGCCTGCGCCGAGGCCATATAGCGTATCATTGGCGATTTCCATGGCTTCTTCCTTTGTTTTAAAGGTAGTCACACTCAATACCGGGCCAAAGATTTCCTCCTGAAATACGCGCATTTTGTTGTTTCCTTTAAATATGGTCGGCTGCACGTAATATCCCTGCGAACGGTCTTCGTCGTCCACCTGGGCCGCGTCGCCTCCAACGAGCACTTCTGCGCCTTCCTGTTTCCCAATATCCAAATACGAAAGGATTTTATCCAGCTGTTCCTTGGAAGCCTGGGCTCCCATCATAGTGTCAGTATCAAGCGGATGGCCGACATTGATGGCTTTGACGCGTTCAATGGCACGCTCGATAAATTTGTCATAGATGGATTCCTGAATGAGGGCACGGGACGGACACGTGCACACTTCCCCCTGATTTAAAGCAAACATTACGAACCCTTCGATCGCTTTGTCGAGATACGAGTCGTCTTCGGCCATCACATCTTCGAAGAAAATGTTCGGTGATTTGCCGCCGAGCTCAAGCGTTACTGGAATAATGTTCTCTGACGCGTACTGCATGATCAGGCGGCCGGTGGTTGTTTCACCAGTGAATGCCACTTTGTCGATGCCTTCATGCTGAGCGAGCGGCTTACCGGCTTCGACCCCAAACCCGCTGACTACATTCAGTACCCCCGGCGGAAGAAGATCTTCGACTAGCTCGAGTACCTTATAAATCGAAGCAGGCGTCTGCTCGGCTGGTTTCAGCACAATGCAGTTCCCGGCAGCTAGGGCAGGAGCGATTTTCCAAATGCCCATAAGGATTGGAAAGTTCCAAGGAATAATCTGCCCGACGACGCCAAGCGGCTCGTGAAAATGATAAGCTACTGTATCATCGTCAATTTGGCCAATTGTTCCTTCCTGGGCACGGATGACGCCCGCAAAGTAGCGCAGGTGGTCGATAGCAAGCGGTATATCAGCATTCAGCGTTTCACGTACCGCTTTACCATTTTCCCAGGTCTCGGCAACCGCAAGCATTTCAAGGTTTTCTTCCATCCGGTTCGCCATTTTATTTAAAATATTGGAACGTTCTGTAGTCGAGGTCTTGCCCCAGGCTTCTTTTGCTTTATTTGCTGCCGCTACAGCCGCGTCAACGTCCTCTTTCGTTGACCGGGCGACCTGGCAGAAAACGGTACCGGTGACCGGGCTGACATTGTCGAAATATTCGCCCTGGGCCGGCGCCCTGTATTCGCCTCCAATAAAGTTGTCATACTTGTTTTTAAAATGTACCAGGCTTTCAGGGGTGTTTGGTGCATCGTATCTCATGCAAAATCCTCCTTCGTATTAGAGAAAAATTGGAAACGTTTACACAAGTTCATTATAGCACCAATTAAAAATAATGAAAATATAGAAGTTTAAAAATAAAAAACCCGCCGGTGCCGGCGGGGATTGTTTTAATGAAGGCCTGAGGTAACGTGTTCGATCTCCTGCAGGGTGCTGTCAATTTCGTCAAGCAGGCTGTCTGAAAGCTCAAGCTCTGCCGCTTTTAAATTCTCGTCAAGCTGTTCGGGACGGCTCGCCCCGACGATGGTAGAGCTTACGCCCGGTTTTCGGAGAATCCAGGCAAGAGCAAGCTGGGAAAGCTTAACGCCGAGTTCGTTACGGGCCAAATCCTCCAGTTTCACGACATTTTCAAGAATGCGGTCGTCCATGAAGCGTTCCATCGCAAAATTAATATCTGAATTAGCAGCCCGGCTGTCGGAAGGAGGCTGTTCCCCCGGACGGTACTTGCCGGTTAAGATGCCCTGGGCGAGAGGGGAGAAGACGACCTGGCCGAGTCCTTCCCGTTCGCTGATTGGAAGGACTTCTTTTTCAATGTAGCGCACGAGCATATTGTAGATTGGCTGATTCGACACCGGCCGGTGAAGATTCCGCTTATCGGCCACGTGGGCTGCATCGCTGATTTGGGTGCCGGACCATTCGCTGAATCCGTAATACAATATTTTCCCCTGGCGTACGAGGTCGTCAAGGGCCATCATTGTTTCTTCTAAAGGAGTATCAGGATCATAACGGTGGCATTGGTACAGATCCATATAATCAGTTCCCAGCCGCTGGAGGCTCGCATCGCACTGCTCCATAATATGCTTACGGGAAAGCCCGCGGTCGTTCGGGCCATCTCCCATTGGAAAATACACCTTTGAAGCGAGCACGTAGCTGTCGCGCTTGTAGGAGCTGAGTGCTTTACCTACGACTTTTTCTGCTTCACCTCTGTTATAGACGTTTGCCGTGTCAAAGAAATTAATGCCGTTTTCATAAGCATGCTGAATAATGTTCCCGGCGGTCTGGTCCTCCACGGATGAACCGTAGGTGAGCCAGCTGCCGAGGCCGATTTCACTTACCTTCAAGCCTGAATTGCCCAATCGACGATATTTCATACCAACACGTCCTTTTCATAAGTATAATTCGCTGCGGCAAAAAGACAGGTTACGTGAAGGGTATTCCTCTGTTTAAAGAATTGTAAACAAGCCGGAAACAAATGTTGAAGCAAACAAAAGAAAAACAGGTATGTTATTCTAGGAAAAAAAGCAGGATAAGAGAGGGATGCAGGTGGACTATTACATAACGAGAATGCAGAAGGAGCACTGGCCCGAGGTCCGGGACATATACGAAATGGGCATTATGAGTGAACACGCCACTTTTGAAACGGAGGCACCGTCGTGGGAGCTGTGGTCAGCAACGCACGACCTGGCCTGCCGGCTCGTTGCCATTGACAGCACGACCGAAAAAGTAATCGGCTGGGCCGCACTCGCACCAATTTCCGGAAGGGAAGTATATGAAGGTGTAGGCGAGACGAGTGTCTATATCCACCAGGACGAGCGCGGCCGGGGCGTAGGCGGCACGCTGTTGGAGGCATTGATTGAAAAAGCGGAAGCGGAGGGCTACTGGATGCTTCAGGCCGGCATTTTTCCGGAAAATGACTACAGCCTGCGGATTCACCGGCGTAAAGGCTTCCGTGAAGTAGGCATACGGGAGCGGATCGGCAAGATGCAGGGGCGCTGGCGTGACGTGGTGCTGCTTGAACGCCGCAGCCAGGTGATCGGCGTAGATGAGGAAGACAATTATGATGATTGATCTTCCTCTTTTTTGTAGCGCTCCTTCCACTTTTCGATTGAAGCAATCATGTCATCCATTTCTCTGGTGGTAATTTTCGGGTAGCGGTTTAGGGTTTCCTGCACGTGCCGGGCTTCGGGTGGAAGCGTACGGTTGTCACGGGAGAAAAAGGCAGCTACGGTTCCGGTTACAACACCGATCAGGCCGATGCCGACGATCATCAGAATGCTTGCAATAATTCTGCCGGCTGTTGTCACAGGAATGAAATCCCCGTACCCGACTGTGGTAGTGGTGACAATTGCCCACCAAAGCGCCTCCTCATATGTGTGAAAATCGGGTTCAATCCAGCGCATGGAAAGACTGGCCGCAAACAGAAGCACGCCGACAATAATGACAGCCCTGTCTATATGGTATTTAGAAAAAAACACGTCAAACGGAGAGTGCTTCCGGCTGAAAAGCACAATCAAACGCAGAACTTTTAAGAGACGAACGAGGCGGGCAGCACGGAAAATTTCCCCGAGCGGTAAAATAGCAATCAGCTCCAGCGGGTTGTTTTTAATGTATTTCCATTTGTTGTCGCTTGCAAAAAAACGGACAGTAAAGTCAATAACAAATAATACATAAATAAATATATCGAGTGCCCGTGCCTGGTCCGACGGCAGATCTACCGTCAATGAAAACATTAAAAGAGCGGCAAGGATCAGCTCATAAATTGCTTCAAATGAAATACGCACAGTGTTGCCCCCTTCTACAGCAGTTTAGCCATCATGATTTCGTTAACGTACGTGCCGTGGGCAAAAAGCGAGTCCTGTTTAACTCCTTCTTCCTGAAAGCCAAAATGCTCGTATAGCGCCCGGGCCCCAGTATTGTCCTCTATAACGGTCAGCTCCAGGCGGCGGAGCCTGCGCTCTTTGGCCCATGCTTCGAGATGCCGGAGCAGCCGTTTTCCAATGCCCAGGCGATGGTATGCCGGGAGCAGGCCGATAACAACAGAGGCGGTCCGGCAGTTGCGAATGGTGCTGCCCCCAACGCCCATTGCGTGTCCAACAACTGTACCCGCATCCTCCACGATAAAAAGCACAAGGCGGTCCTTCATAATAAACTCGTTCACCATATGCTGATGCTGGTTGGCCGTTGGCTTGCGTTCTCCCGGCTCCATCAGCATATAAGAAGTTTCATTATCGAGCTGTTGCGTAAACGCCAGGTGATCGTTGGCGTCGGCTGGCTCGATCAGCCGAATCTTCATATGTATCTCTCCGTTCTAAGCTGTTTGCTTCGGGTATTCCTACATTATAGCGTGCGAACAGACGGACGCCAAACCGTTCCTGTGTTACAATTTTGCTGACAGACTAGAATGAACGGAAGGAACGAAATAATGAGTAAGCAAAACAAGCCGGAAGCCCCGGTAGAAAAAAATGAATTAATAGAGACTACAATTGAAGATTTAACTCACGAAGGACACGGGGTAGGGAGAGTCGAAGGATACGCACTGTTTATCCCTTACGCTCTGCCTGGCGAACGAATCCAGGCAAAGGTGATTAAAACGAAAAAAGGATATGGCTTTGGAAAGCTGATTACCGTTCTTGAAGAAAGCAGCGAACGGACGGAAAAGCCTTGCCCGATCTACGTAAAATGCGGCGGCTGCCAGCTGCAGCATATGACCTACGAGGCACAGCTCCATTATAAGCATAAGCAGGTGAAGGACGCGTTCGAACGTATCGGTGGCCTCAACGAAGCAGTGGTCCGCGATACAATCGGGATGGAGGACCCATGGCGCTACCGCAATAAAGCCCAGGTGCCGATCGGTGTGAAAGAAGACGGACGGTTGAAAGCAGGATTTTACCAGAAACGGACGCACAACATCATTGATATGGATGAGTGCATTATTCAGCAGAAAGAAAACGACGGTGCTGTCCAGCAGGTAAAGGATATCGCCAGCCGGTTTGGCATGAGCGCCTACGATGAAGAAAGCGGACGCGGGTTTCTCCGCCACGTCGTAACACGTTATGCACCGACCACCGGCCAGCTGATGATTGTCGTTATCACAAACGGAAAGAAAATCCCGGACGAGCAGGCTTTTATCGAAGCTGTGCGTAATGAAGTAAAGGATACCGCAAGCATCGTTCAAAACGTGAATACGAAGCGCACGAACGTGATCTTTGGCGAAAAAACAAAAACGTTATGGGGCGAAGACTACATTTACGACCACATTGGCGGCGTGAAGTTTGCGATCTCCGCGCGGTCCTTTTACCAGGTGAACCCGGTCCAGACAAAAACGCTGTACGATAAAGCGCTGGAGTATGCGGACCTGCGCGGTCATGAAACGGTTATTGATGCTTACTGCGGCATCGGTACTATTTCCCTGTTCCTCGCAGAAAAAGCCCGTCAGGTGTACGGCGTGGAGGTAGTGCCGCAGGCCGTGAGTGATGCCAAGCGCAACGCCCAGCTGAATCATTTTGATAATGTAACCTTCGCGGCAGGGAAAGCAGAGGAAGTGATGCCGTGGTGGGTCAAAGCAAACGACCTGCGTCCGGACGTCGTTGTGGTGGATCCGCCGCGGAAGGGCTGCGACGAACAGCTGCTTGATACAATGCTTGAGGTAGCGCCTGAACGTATCGTATACGTTTCCTGTAACCCGGCGACACTCGCCCGGGATTTAAAGCACCTCGTGGAAGGCGGCTATGAGGTCGTCGAGGCCCAGCCGGTAGACATGTTCCCGCAGACGACGCATGTGGAAGTAGCCACGAAATTAGTGAAAAAGTAAAGTGGGAGCCTGCAGAAAGCACGCCGGCAATTCAACTGGATACCAAAAACAAGGAAGGTCCCGGGCGGGGCCTTCCTTGTTTTATTACTGATTATCTTCCCCAAAAGCTTCCGGCAGCATTTTAAAACCTTCAATCTCTGCGTCCTCTTCAATCTCGATCATAATGCACCGCTTTCCCTGGTAATTGACTTGTCTCACGTATTCAAGATCCTGCGGGCTGATCGCGATGTTGGCGATTTTCGTGTTGATTTTAATGGATTTGGAGTTGTATTTCGGCACGATGCTGCTTGCTTTCAGCTCGTACGTTTCGTTATCGGTCACCCGCTGAAAGGCTGTTTTTACTTTATCGGTCTCCACCTGCTCGCCGCTCTGCTGGAGTACCCGTTCGACGTCTCTATAGTCAAGCGTCGGCGAGGTATCCTCTTCGTTTTCTTCGACGACCCGGTGAATTTCTCCGTAGACGTTCGCAAGCGTGGAAGGATTCACCTGGTCGCCGACCACGTCTCTTACAATATCCTCGAATACCGTTTTGTTTTCTTTGGCCGTGATGATCTCTTCGCCGTTCAGCACGTCCTCAATGAACCGGTAGTCCGGATCATTGGGCTTTGAGGCCGCGTAAAGCACATGATTGACATCGGCGGCCCCGTCGGTCATTGCAGGAAACAAAAAGCCGGCCATCGGATGTTTAAGATCGATAACTGGATCGGCCTCGACCTTGTATTTGAATTCCTTCTCAATATAGTCGAATTGCATTTCTTTTTGCGGCTCTTCTGTTTTATTAATACTGCAGAGAATAAAAGCATTGGAATACACCGCATCACGGTCACTCGTTTCTGCCTCCTCGTTCCGCTGCTTTGCCGGCTTTAAATAATCGGCACGGATAAAGGTAATAACGGTATCTTTTTCATACGGATGGTCTTCGATCATTTTTTCAGTTATGCGAAGCATCTGTTCCTTCCAGTCTTCAACATTGCGGCTCAAAAGACCTTTGTGAAGAATGAGCTGGCTGGAGTCTTCAATGTCCCGCTGAAATTTCAGCTCGAATAGCTTTTCATCGAGCTGCCCGGTGAGAACTTTTTTGAAATTGGCCATAAACAGCTCCTGCTGGTCGCTGTCGAGCATTTCGAACGGGTGGCTCTGATGGTGGTAAACCTCGGTTGTTTCTTTCATTATGTAGACATTAAAAATGTCGGAAATGGTTAGCAGGTCATTGTCTGTTTTTAATTGCCTGCGAAGATCGGCAATGTCTTTTTTATCCATTGGTAGTCCACTCCTGAGCTGTTTGAAGAATTATTAGCTTATTAATTTTAACATATCATAGAGATTCTGGTTCCGGCTGGTATAAAAAAGCCCGCTGCATTTAAGCAGTGGGACTCTCGCATTTATCTGTTCGATGGGCTGCCGAAGTGACGGCGGATTTCTTCGCCGTAGTCATCGGTCAGCGTCATGGAGGAGTCGTAATCAGGCGAACGTTCTACAGCTTCGCGGCTCACACTGGCAGTGGCACTTTCGTCAATAGCACTGAACTGATTAAACCGTTCCACTGGAACAAGAGAGTGGTCACTTGAAAGGGCACCAGCGGTATCGATTTCGATAAACTGAACACTCCAGTCGTTTGTGTCAAAAACAACGTCAGAAATGGTGCCGATGTTTTCACCGCTCACATCGACATCATAGCCGCGGAGATCCTTCGTACTCTGCAGATAGTAGTCTTCTTTGTTCCGGGCAGCTTCCATTTCATTTTCTTCTGCGCCGGTGACCGCTGTGTCACGTGCAGGACGCGCATTATTATCATCGTCATCCGTCGGGGCAAACGGTCCGCCTACAGGCATGGCAGGTCCGGTGCCGGTGCTTCCGGCTGTTGGGATCCAATAAGGCTCCAGGTTGTAATAATTTAACACTGAAGATTCATACGAACGGGAAATAGGTTCATGTTCGTCCGGCTTCGGGCTGTCTTTAATCTGGTCTTTCGAAGCATTCATCTGAATGGCCTGGCCGGCCAGATCCATCCGGTCAATTAGTTTGGGACTGAGCAGAACTTTTCCGCCCACAAACCACGTACGGGTATCAGCAACGATAAATCTAACTTTCCATTCGCCTCTGGAATCAAAATAAACGTCAGAAACCGTTCCAACAGCTTCCTCATTGGTAGCTGAAATCCAAAACGCCTGAAAATCTTTTGTGCGTACGAGCAATTACTGCATCTCCTGAAGAAAATAATTGCTGATACCCGGCTTATTGCCTGAGAGGGATGTTTTTAAACTAAAGGCTGGCTTGTTTTAAGTTACATGATTACTAAGTCTCGATTTCAGCGGGGGAAGGGGAATAGACCTAACAGATCGTGAAGGGAAGGGCCAACCTTTGTATCAATTCTCCAAAAGACATTGACTTTGATAATCATTTTCAATTAGTGTATGCGCTGTAAATAAGAGCTTGAAACGGAGCTTTTATTTTTTTGAATTAATTGATAATGATTCTCATTATCTGCAAATACCAAATAATGGAGGAGACGATATGCCGGTTGTGAAGGAAGAGTCCCATACCGCATTTGATAATGAATTTCTAACCAACGTTGGTGATCAGGGCAGAATTCTTGAAATGTTAACCCGGACGTCTGCCTATATAGCGGAATTTTTCAAAGAAAGTGAAAGG
This sequence comes from Marinococcus halophilus, assembly GCF_002265875.1. Taxonomy (GTDB): domain Bacteria; phylum Bacillota; class Bacilli; order Bacillales; family Marinococcaceae; genus Marinococcus; species Marinococcus halophilus. Next base: position 49,677 of record NZ_NPFA01000009.1, on the reverse strand, counting down.
CCTGTGCCCGCAGCAGGAGAGTCGCAGATGAAGCATTTCTTTCAAGATATAAAGCAGGAACATGCATTTGATAGTGTGCTTGAGGAAGTAATGGAGCATATTATGAAACGCTCTTTAAACATCAGCCACCCTCATGCGATGGCGCATCTGCATTGTCCGCCGCTTTTGTCCGGGGTGTGCGCAGATGTAATTGTAAGTGCTCTAAACCAGTCGATGGATTCCTGGGATCAAAGTCCGGCAGCGACAGCAGTAGAAATAGAAGTAGTGAATTGGCTGTGTGAATTGTACCAGCTGCCTCAAGCTGCTGCGGGAACATTTACGACTGGAGGCACGCAGTCGAATTTTATGGGGCTGCTGCTTGCAAGAGACCAGTACTGCGCACGGAAATTGTCCCATGATGTAAAAGCCGATGGCCTTCCTTCGGAAGCAGCACGATTTAAAATTTTTTGTTCAGAGGAAGCACACTTTACAGTCAAAAAATCGGCAGTTCAGCTTGGCCTGGGAGAACGGGCAGTAATAGGAGTGCCGGCAGATGAGCATAAAAAGATGAGTACCGAAAAGCTCGAAGCCTTTATTCAGGAGGCAAGGGAAGCCGGTGATCATCCAATTGCTATAGTAGCTACTGCCGGGACTACTAATTTTGGAAGCATTGATCCACTCGAAGATATTTATCATACGGCAGATAAAGAGAATCTGTGGATGCATGTGGACGCAGCGTTTGGCGGGGCGTTAGCGCTCTGCAGTGATCACACTGCCAAACTTGAAGGAATAGAGAACGCAGATTCCCTGGCGGTGGATTTTCATAAACTATTTTATCAGCCGGTCAGCTGCGGGGCCTTTTTGGTTAGGAGCCGGGATAGTTTTCGTTTTATCAGGCATGGGGCGGAGTATTTGAATCCGGAGGATGACAGAGAGCAGGGCTTTACGAACCTTGTGGACTATTCGATGCAGACAACCCGCCGATTCGATGCACTTAAATTATTGATGACGATCCGTACTGTTGGCACGAAAAAATGGTCGGAAATGATTGGCCATGGGTTAAAACAGGCCGGGTGCCTCGCGGAAAAAATTAACGATGAGCCAGCGCTGCACCTAGTAATGAAGCCGGAAATGAATGCAGTGGTGTTTAAATACGACCCTGAGCATTCCTTTGCAAAAGCCGAAGAGGATGAGATCAATAGAGAAATTCAGCAGCAATTATATGCTTCAGGCGAAGCGGTCATTGCCAAAACAAAAATAGATGGCAGGCAGTTTTTAAAATGCACTCTGCTGAATCCTTTAACGACAGAAAAAGATATTGATCATGTAATCGAGGCGGTCATTGAAGCAGGACGGGAAATTGAACTTCTACGAAGGAGGAAAAGTGTTGAATTTTAAACAGAAAGCAGCAGAAGCTTCGATGCAGAGCTTTATCAATTGTTATTTGCGTGAAACCGGAAGCGGCGCCTGGGGAGAAGCGGAATGCCGCGTGGAGCTGTCCCATCAAAAAATTGAACTGATCCTGCCGGTAAAATACCGCTCGTTGACCCACCGGCATATCTTTCATTTTCCGCTTTGTTATAAAACCCTGGAAAGCGGCCCCCTCCTTGAGCTTGATTTGCTGACCGCCGGGGCTTTGCTTTTGAAGGAACTTTCGCTTGAATACGGTGATAACGGAGGAGAAGAAGAGATGATGCAGCGGGTGCTGCAGAGCTTTGAGCTCACAGAGTGGTTTTTGGAAGCACGCAAAGAGCAAAAGGGAGAAATCATCTCCCGTTACATTGATTCAGAACAGGCCCTGCTGCTCGGGCATCTACTGCACCCGACCCCTAAAAGCCGTCAGGGAATGGAACGCGAAGAGGAAAGAAACCTGTATTCCCCGGAAACCGGCGGACGTTTTCAGCTGCATTTCTTCCGGGCGCCATCAGAGCAGATAGAGGAAGCATCGATGGAAAAAGAAAGCGCGGCGGCTATCGTAAAAAACGAGCTCCAAAATGCTCCAGAGACAGAGGAATTATTTAAAGAGGACTATTGCCGTTTGGATGATGGCTATGCCCTGCTTCCGGTGCATCCGCTTCAAGCAGAGGCTCTGCTTCGGAAGGGCTCCATTCAGCGGAAAATAGAGCAAGGAGAATTAGCGTATCTTGGCCCGGCCGGCCGGAGCTTTACAGCGACTTCCTCGGTCCGGACCCTTTACCATGAGCAGTCACCGTATATGCTGAAAGTCTCCATTCCGGTGAAGATTACTAACTCCCTGCGTGTCAACCAAAAAAAGGAAATGGCGCGCGGCGTAGAAGTGGAAAAGCTAATGCGGAGCAGGATTGGAAAAGAGGCATCACAATTTTTCCCAGGGTTTGAAATTGTTCGTGATCCGGCATATATCGCCCTTAAAGGTGAAGAAGAAACAGGCTTTGAAACGATTATCCGGCAAAACCCTTTTCAGGAAACTATGGACGACCAGGTGTCACTGACCGCAGGGCTGGTGCACGATGCTTACGGAGAAGGAAGTATGCTGGGCAATCTGATCCGAAGCCTTGCCCGGGCGGAAAACCGGAGCACTGCCGAAGTAAGCCGGGACTGGTTCCGGCGGTACTTATCAATCTCCCTGCATCCGATGCTTTGGCTGTATATGACCCATGGCATTGCGCTTGAAGCCCACCAGCAGAATTCCGTTGTGCGTTTTACTGGCGGCTATCCGCAGGTGTTTTACTACCGGGACAACCAGGGCTACTATTTTGCACGCTCGAAGGAAGCACACTTAAAAGAGTACGTGCCGGAGTTGAATGCCTCAAGCGATACTGTATGCGTAGATGATATTGCAGACGAGCGCTTTCGTTACTACTTTTTTATCAACCATTTGTTTGGACTGATTAACGGCTTCGGAGCTTCAGAATTGATTGAAGAAGCGGAGCTGCTGCGAATACTCCGCGAGGAGCTTAAAGATGCAGAAAAAGCATTCGGCCGTTCCTCTTTAACCGAAAGCCTTCTTGAACAAGAAACAATCCCTTCCAAGGGTAATCTGCTGACCCGCTTTTTTGATATGGATGAATTGGTCGGCTCCCTTGCGGAACAGTCCGTTTATATTCTTATTTCAAATCCGTTGACCGAAAAGGAGTGCTTGCAGCATGAAAGCCCAGCCATCTAATTCTCATATTTTTACCCGGGAGCCGGACGGGGCTGAAGGTGAACGTATTCAATTCCGTGCAGTTGATGAAAAGGCCGACTTTCACATGCTGCACGGCTGGATGCACGAGACCCACGTGGTGCCGTTTTGGCAGCTGAATATGGGTGAAAGTAAGTATCGGACCCATCTGCACAAGGCGCTAAATGATCCCCACCAGACACTTTACATCGGAGAGCTCGACGGGCGCCCCGTCAGCTACTGGGAAGTGTATTGGGCGGCGGATGACATAATTGGTTCCTATTACAGGGCGGAACCGGCAGATCAGGGCGTGCATCTTTTGATTGGGCCTCCGGAAGAAACAGGGAAAGGCTACGCCCTGCCGCTTTTAAAGGCTATGCTTTCGGTGCAGTTCCAATACGCCCGGACTGCCCGGATTATCGCAGAACCCGATATCACCAACGACAAAATGATTCATGTGTTTAAAAAAGCGGGGTTTGAGTCTGTGAAGCCGGTAGACCTGCCGGATAAACGGGGGCTTCTCATGGTTTGCAGACGGGAGACATTTGAAGGAGGTACAGCCGGTGGGAGCTGAAACAGAAGTATATGATGTACTTGGCATAGGCATTGGCCCATTCAACCTGGGCATGGCAGCGCTTGTGGAAAACGTAGCGGAAATCCAGGGCGTATTCCTGGATGAAAATGAAGCGTTTGAGTGGCACGGCGGCATGCTGCTTGATGGCACCAGCCTGCAGGTTCCTTTTCTTGCTGATCTGGTCACGATGGCAGACCCAAAGAGTCCCTACTCCTTTTTGCAATATTTGCAGGAAAAGGACCGGCTGTATGCTTTTTATTTTTATGAAAAATTTCATATCCCGCGTCTTGAATACAATGACTACTGCCAGTGGGCAGCGGAAAAGCTTTCCTCTTGCCGGTTTGGCCGGCGTGTGACCAATGTATCCTTTTTAGAAGAAGGCAGGCTGTATAAAGTGGAAGCGGTGCGTTCGAATGCTGAGACACCAGAATACTACTATGCCCGGCACATCGTGACGGGCACGGGCACAAAACCGTCGCTTCCTCTCTGGGCAGAAAAAGGAGAAGATGTCTGTCATTCTGCTGATTACCGGTACCGCAGGAAGGAACTGCTTCAAAAAAAGAGCATTACGGTGGCAGGCTCCGGCCAGAGCGCCGCTGAAGTTTTTCTCGATCTGTTGAAGAAGCGGCCTGAGTACGGGTACAGGCTGCACTGGTATACAAGGTCTTCAGGATTTTTCCCGATGGAGTATTCCAAGCTCGGGCTGGAGCATTTTTCGCCGGAATATATTAGTTATTTCTACCACCTTGATTCTTACACAAAGGAGCAGCTGCTTCAAAAGCAGAATCTTTTGTATAAAGGGATCAGCGCCGACACGATCGCTGCTGTGTATGACGAGCTTTATGAACAGACGATCGGGGGGGCGAGCGAGGACATCATTCTTCAGGCAAATACGGAAGTGATGAACACAGAGAGAACGCTGGCCGGCAAAATGAAGCTGTTTTTAAAAAAGATTAACTACGGTACGGAATACACCGAAGAAACGGAAGGACTAATCGCGGCTACAGGCTATCAGCCGTCTCCGCAGCCGTTTTTAAGAGGTATTGAAGCAAGCCTGCGGCGTGATAATCACGGGCGTCTGCAGATTGATGAAAAGTACCGCGCTGTACAGACTGAAAAGAACCATCATGTGTTTATTCAAAACGGGGAAATGCACACGCACGGCGTTGGAGCTCCGGATCTTGGGCTTGGAGCGCATCGGAATGCGGTCATCATTAATCAAATCGCGGATCGGGAAGTTTATCCTGTCCGTTCTAAAAATGTTTTTCAGCAATTTGAAAGAGAAAAGACCGGGGTTTTCGCGTAAACCTGTAAGCCTAATCTTAAAAAGAAGGGAAGAAAGCAGATGAATCCATATACGGCTGAATCCTTTGGAGCCGTCCAACAGCGGCACTGGGAGGAAGCGAACCAGCGGTTAACAGCGAAGATGCTGCAGGAATTTTTGTATGAAGCTATTATAGAAGCAGAGATTGTAAAAGAAGGATCCCCTCAAATGCTTCAAGTAGAAGCGTCTGGAGCGGTTTATACATTTTCTGCACGCAAGCGGCTTTTTGACAGTGTCTACGTGTACCCGGAAAGCATTGTAAAAAAAGAACACGATATGGAAGTACCTGTGCGGGCAGATGCTTTTCTGCTTGAACTTCAGCAAATGGCACCAATCTCGAGTGAGACCGCCGGCCATTTACTGAAAGAATATTATCATACCCTGACCGCAGACTGCCATTTGCTGGACAAACAAACGACAGCTGCCGAGCTTGCGGAAATGGATTATTTGCAGCTTGAAGGAGAAATGGGCGGGCATCCATGGATCACTTACAATAAAGGCCGCATTGGCTTCAGCTTTCAGGATTACCTTTCTTATGCTCCTGAACACAAGCAGGAGGTTCGTTTGTTCTGGATAGCGGTCCATCAGGAAGCAGCTTCGTTTCAAACGGTACACGCTGATGGCTACCATCGTTTAATAGAAGAGGAATTGAGTGGAACCGAACGGGAGCATTTTAGCGATCTTATCAACCGGGCTGGGCGAGAGCCGGAGGACTATTATTACATGCCGGTGCATACCTGGCAGTGGGACAACCGCATTGTGACGCTTTACGCTGAGTATATTGCCAGAGGATGGATCATTCCACTGGATTATGCGGAGGATACGTACCTGCCCCAGCAATCAATCCGCACGTTCGTAAATACAGAGCATAAAACAAAAAAACATGTAAAGCTTCCGGTCAGTATTTTGAATACGCTGGTGTACCGGGGGCTTCCCAGTGAGCGGACCATGGCGGCCCCGGAAGTGACGAAGTGGATTCAGACGGTCAGAGACGAGGATTCGTTCCTGAGGAATACGTGCAGGGTGGGGCTCCTCGGGGAAACAGAGACGATCGATGTGCCGCACCCTGCGTTTCACCATCTGCAGGGAGTGCCGTATCAGTATACAGAAATGCTTGGGGCTGTCTGGAGAGAAAGTATTTATATGGCTGTGGAAGAGGACGAAAAACCAGTAACGCTGGCGGCCCTTCTGCACGAGGATGCGAATGGAAAGCCTCTGGTGCTCGAATACGTGGAGCGGTCGGGATTAAGTACAGAAGGCTGGATTAAACAGCTATTTGATGCCGTGCTTCCTCCGCTGCTGCATTACATGTATAAATACGGCACCGTTTTTTCGCCGCACGGCCAGAATACGATCGTGGTGTTAAAGAACTACAAGCCGCACCGGCTTATTATGAAAGACTTTGTGGATGACGTAAATGTGAGCGATCAGCAGCTGCCGGAGCTCAAAGGCTTGCCGGCCCGGCTGAAACAGGTTTTACGCTGCGAACCGCCGGAAGGACTCGTGCAGTTTATCTTCACGGGGCTGTTTATCTGCCATTTCCGCTACCTGTCGGATCTGCTTGACCGGGAAAACTTACTTGCAGAGCATACATTCTGGAAAATGATAGTTGAAACAATTGAAGCGTATCAAAAACGTTTTTCGGAGCTTGCTGAACGTTTCCAGCTTTTTAACCTTTTTCAGCCAGCCATGGTGAAGCTTTGCCTGAATCGGAACCGCATGCTTGATTACGGGTACGGAGACGATGGTGATCGGCCGCACGCTTCAGAGCATGGATTCGTTGAAAACGCGCTATATATGGTTCGCGTACCTTACACTTAAGCCAGGGAAGCTCCCTGGCTTTTTGTATGAAAAAATATAATAAGTATGCATTTATATAATACTAAAGACATATGGATTGTTTGAGCGGAAGAAAAGTATTATAATAATTCTAATGTGCAAGTCACCCCACAATCAATCTAAATGTTGGAGGAACATAAATTGCAAAAAGAGTATAGCCTGGATTCGACTGAATTTCCGTCGCTTAAATCCGTTTCGCGGAAAATATTTGATATTATAGCAGATCAGCTTGATGTTAATACAGCTTACATCACCAAACGAGGCAACAATGAAATGACTGTTATCAGCACGTTTAATAAGAAAGAAGAGATTATTCCAGAAGGCTATTCGGTAAAATATAGCGACACATATTGCAGAAAGATCATTATGAATGAAGAAGATGCTTTCTGTACCGAGAACTTGACCAGAGACGTCATGACAAAGGAGCTGGAGGTCACCTCCCAGCTTCAGATGAAAGGCTTCCTCGGCGTCACGCTGACCGACCTGGATGGTAACGTATTCGGTACCTTGTGCGTCATGGATCCGGAAGAGAAAATATTCAGCCAGGAGGACGTGGATTACTTAAAAGCTATGGGGGATGTGCTTGCCCATATCATCGAACTCGACCATACACAGTACAATCTCGGTTTTTTGAATGTGCCGATCATTCCGGTCCGCACTGGCATATCTATACTCCCGGTCCAGGGCATCATTGATGAAAAACGGGCGGAGATTATCACCCGGACTGTTCTGGAGTACGCGGCGAACCAAAAAATTGAACACCTTGTAATTGATCTGTCCGGGCTGGTAATTGTGGATGGTGAATTTCCACACGTGTTTATTAACGTCATTCACGCCCTGAAGCTGATGGGGGTTAACATTTTACTCACAGGTATATCCCCGGCGATCGCCCAGCACGAATTAAGCAATAATGAAATTTTAAAAATGAACATCCATATTTCAAGAAATCTTGAAGCTGCATTGGAGCATATTGGTTTCCATCTCCAGTCTCAATGAAGCCGGTGTCCACACCGGTTTTTTTGCTATCAAAGGTATTGTTGGCGTTTTCCCGTAAATAAATCTATAAAGACAGCATCTCATGGATTTCTTCTTTAATCATGCTCCAGGCCTCTGTCTGGATATCAGTAAGCATAAAATGCTCTGCGTCGGGAAGCTCAAGATATTTGATAGGCCGGTAGCCGATTTTTGCCGCCTGGTTATATTGGGCGCTGATGCCAACAGGTACGTTCACATCGAGCGCTCCGTGCACGAGTATCTGGGGGACATCAATAGGAATCAGGTCAAACGGCGACGTCTCAGTATAGCGCTCAGGAAATTCATCCGGGGAGCCGCCGAGCAGATCTGCGACAGGGTCCATGGGCTCCTGGGCGTTTGTGATTTTGTTGCGGTAATCGTGTATCTCGTGCATGAGGTGCATATCAAGCACACCGGCGAGACTCACAGCCCCGTACATGGATAACGGTTCAGCGAAATGGGATAATTCGCTGGTAGCCGGCAGGAATGGCCGGGCAGCGAGCCACAAGGCGAGCTGTCCCCCTGCGGAATGGCCAATAGAAAATATCCGCCGAACGTCGATAGGGTGAATGGCTGCGAGCTCACGTACATAGTCTGCAGCCCTGCCAACATCATTAAACGTACCGGGCCAGCCACCTCCTTCATGGCCGATGCGACGGTATTCAATGTTCCATGTGGCGATGCCCTCCCGGGTTAAATCCTCTGCCACGTCCTGAATAATATCAAGGCCGAATGGCTTTTTCCAAAACCCGCCGTGAATAACCACAGCTAAAGGAAAAGGCCCTTCACCTTCCGGAATGCGAAGATCCCCGAATTGTTCTGTATGCTTACCGTAATAAATTCGTTCCATATTTTTCCCTCCTGTTCTCCTTTTATCATACCTGCTTTTGGTACAATAGATAATAGAAAATGCTGAGGAATAGAGACGTGAGAATAAAAACGTTTTACGCCATAAGCGATAAAGGGCTTGACAGGAAGGTGAACGCTTTTCTGGACGACGCAGGCATTGAAGTAACGGATATTCAGTTTGGAATGAATTTCTTTTATTTCAGCGCGATGGTCGTATATCGGGATAACCAGGAAATAAATGGAGGGTAACTATGCAGTCATTAGTAAAAGCAATTGAAGGGGAGCAGCTGTATCTGCGTCCATATACGAAAGAAGAAGTACCGGCTTTGTATGAAGCATTTAACAATAATCAGATTGCCCGCCAGTTTACAGGAACGAATCATATTTATACGCTGGAGGATGTAGAGCGCTACATTGAAGGGGGCGATGCCCACGCAGATGTCCGCCTCGGCATTTTCATGCAGGGAAATGATCAATTAATCGGAGACACTTCGTTTATTGACATCGACACGCCGGCAAGCCGCCAGGCAAGGTTTCAAATGGTCGTTTTTGACGATTATATAGGACAGCGTTTCGGCACAGAAGCAACCAAGCTGATGCTTGAATATGGGTTTGGGAAATTGAATTTCCACCGGATTGAGCTCGAAGTCTTCTCGTTTAACACCCGCGCGATTCATGTATACGAAAAGCTTGGATTTGTTCACGAAGGAATGAAGCGTGAGTGCCGTTACTACGATCATCAGTACTACCACGCTGTGATAATGAGCATACTTGAACAGGAATACCGGGAAAAGTATCGCTAAGCCGCCTGCAGCCAGGCGGTTTTTCACTTTATGAAACCCAGCGGGAAAATAATTATTCAATGAAGGTGACAATGTGAAAGAAATTTACAGTAGCGTGGTGCAGTTTCGCGGCACCCATTACGAATTTGGCAAATACCAGGGAGAACACCTCGCCGGGTCATTGTCTGTCGAAAACCGGGACAAGCAATGGAAAATACGCAAGCTCCGGTTTCAAGTGGACATAAAGGAAACCAAAGAAATGTTTATGAATCTGGCGCCCGGCATCTGGGAAGAGCTTGAAGGTCTGCAGGACGGCTTAAAGTGGGATATGGAAAAAATTATTATGCATTTTTCCGGCTATCGTCTTGAAATACCTAAATCAGGCTGCTCTATTATGACAGGGGATAATTATCTGGTTCGTAATTATGACTATCACCCAAAAACCTACGAGGGCAGGTACACGTTGTTTCAGCCGACGGATCAGGGCTATGCGATGGTTGGCCCTTCGCAGCGGGTAACCGGCCGGATGGACGGAATGAACGAAAAACAGCTTGCGATGGGCTATAATTTTATGCACCGGAAAAAGCCGGGAGATGGATTTATCTGCTCAATGATTGGGCGCCTAATATTAGAGGTGTGTGCTTCTGTGGAGGAAGCTGTCGACATGCTGAAGGAAATACCGCACCGCCACTCGTTCAGCTACGTGGTGCAGGACATGAAGGGAACCTCTCAAGTTGTGGAGGCATCGCCGCGTGGAGTGATTGCACGGGAAGACCATGCATGCACCAACCACTTTGAAAAAATGCCGGAAGAGAACCGTCATTATCTGGTGGATTCAAAAGCCCGCCAGGCGGTGATGAAGCAGGAAAAGCAAACAGCTCCTTCGGCGGAACAAGCGTACCGGCTGCTGAACAATACCGAAGGCGGCGTTTTTTCGGATAATTACCATAGCTGGGCGGGCACCATTCACACATCCGGCTATCTTTTGCGGGAACAAAAAGCGTGGTTCGCGCTCGGAGGCGACCAAAAGCCGTATGAAATCGATTTTTCCCGCTGGCTAAAAGGTGAAGATGTACCTGAGAAGTATATGTACGGCCAGGTGGATACCGGCATGAAGTTTCTTCATATGGACCAGAACGTAAAATAAACCGGCACCTGGCCGGTTTATTTTTTATATACGGGCGTCCCAGTTTTTCTGTTCCTCCTGCTTCATCTGGTCTTCGGCCTCCTGTGGATATGCTGTGCGGAAGGCATGATGATCTGCTTCCACCACTTCGACCATTTTGGCAATCATGTCATCAGGATCAAACTGGCTGTCGAGAATTTGTTCCATTTCGCCGATCGACTTTTCAGGCGTGAAATTTTTCTTAGGATCGTACCATTTCCATTTTTCTTCAAACATCCGGTCATTAAAGCCGGTTTCATACGGACCGGGATTGATGGTTGCTACCTGGACGTTAAATTCTTCAAGCTCTGCCTTCATCGCCTTGGCGATAGCCTCAATGGCATGCTTGGTGGAGGCATAAGCAGCAAGGTAAGGCATGCCTACTATGCCGGCAATGGAGCTAAGAAAGATTATTTTGCCCCGGCCTTTTTCCACGAATTTTTTTGCGGCGATCTGGGCGTTTTCGAGCGTACTGAATACGTTGGTTTCGAAAATATCGCGAACGCGGTCAACTGGTATTTCAGCTATCGGCCCGCCTTCACCAATGGCTGCGTTTGCAACGAAAATATCGTAGTCATAGTCAGCGACCAGTTCCTGGTCCCGTTTGTTGGTAATATCAAGCTTAATTACTTCAAGATTTACTCCTGCTGCTTCTGCTTCCTCCCGCAGACTGGTAATCTGAGCCATTATCTCGACTGCTGCAATTACGTGGTGGCCCTTTTTAGCCAGCCCAAGTGCTGTGCCTTTTCCAAGCCCTGTACCGGCACCGGTAATAAATATTGTTTTACTCATGAATCGTATGCCCCCTTATGGAAATCATGGTAGTAATGAGCCGTTCCCGTTTGGATGAAAAGCGAAACGCTCCTTGGGCCGGATACATTGCGGGTCAGCTTCAGCTGTGTGAAAGGGAATGCGCAGGCTCCCGGCGAATTACCTACTAAGGGTGTTCAGCACTTATGAAATTTTAATATCGGAGGCTGATTATATGAATAGAATTAATCTGATTACCCTTGGGGTCAGGAACATGACTGTTTCCGTGCAATTTTACCGGGATGGACTCGGCTTTGAAACTAATACAGAAGAGGACGCCCCGGGCATTGTTTTTTTTAATAACGAAGGCACTAAGCTGGCGCTTTATCCACTAAAGGAGCTGGCGAAAGAAACGGGGGAGAAAGTAGAGGACCCGGGCCAGGGTTTTTCAGGAATGACTCTTGCATATAATGCCAAGTCTGTCGAAGAAGTGGATGCCATTATTCAGCAGGCTGCCTCTGCAGGCGGAAGGGTGGCAAAAGAACCGGAATGGGTATTCTGGGGAGGTTATAGTGGTTATTTTAAAGATCCGGATGGTTACATTTGGGAAGCGGCATATGCAGAATTTTGGAAGTTTGATGAGCAGAATATGCTGATTTTAGAATAAAGGAGAAGATGGAATGTTTTCATATAACATTACGGAACGTTTGGAGCTCTTGCTGCTCCAAAAAGAGCATGCAGAAGAGCTGTTTGCCCTGATCGATAACAATCGCCAACACTTAAAAGAATGGATGAATTGGGTGGATCGTGTCCAATCGGTGCATGATACCGCCGCCAGCATCGAAAAAACGCTCCAGCAGGCAGCTGAGGGAGGAGGATTCCGAGCAGGTTTAATATTTGATGGAAAGCTGGCGGGCATTATTAATTACCATGAAATAGACTGGGGAAACAAAAAAACAAGCCTCGGCTACTGGCTCGGGAAGGAATATGAAGGAAGAGGCCTCATGACTCAGGCGGTTCAGGCTTTTACAAAGTATGCTTTTAACAGTATGGGCCTGCACCGGGTGGAAATTCGCTGCGCAGAAGAAAATAAAAAAAGCAGGGCTGTCCCCGAAAAACTGGGTTTTAAAATGGAAGGGGTCTTAATAGAATCGGAACGCCTCCGGGAAGGCTATGTAAACCAGGTAGTCTATGGGCTGGTCAATGCAGAATAGAACCAGTGAAGTGACTTCCGGGAACTATCGGTGTTTACCTATCGGTGAATCGAGGTAAAAAGGGTAAGCGTTCACTAAGAGAGCAGCGAAACCAGTGCTGTGAGAAAGGCAAAACACTTTTGACGAAAAAAGTATTTTCAACAGAGCCGGTAATCGGGTAAAGAGAGAGTAGAAAATACTGGAGGGATACAAATGATTACGGCAGAACAGGAAAAAACATTAAAAAACCAGCTTTTAGAAATGAAAGAAGAAAATAAAGAAAAAATTGAAGTTGAAGAAACAAGGGACGAAAATAATAATACAGAAACGATCGGTGAACTGTCGGAGTACAGTAACCATCCAGGCGACCAGGGCACCGAACTGCATGAAATGGAAAAAGATGCAGCATTGAACAATCAGGCGCGCGAACAGCTCGAAAATATCGATCATGCCCTTGAAGCAATGAAAAACGGAAATTACGGCAAGTGTGAAATTTGCGGCAGAGAGATTCCGTACGAACGGCTTGAAATTGTTCCCGAAACGATGCGGTGTGTAGATCATGCGAGCAGTGACAAACCCGAGCAGGACCACCCGGTGGAAGAAGATGTAGTCAACCCGGGGCCAGAACGTGAGCAGCGGCAGGAGGAAAATGTAGCTTTCGATAAAGAAGATGCGTGGGAAGCAGTAAGTGAGCATAGTACCTCCCAAACGCCGTCCGACGATCCGGAAATGACCGGCTACACAAGTGAACAGGAAGAAGAGGAGGAAGAAGAAGGACGGGTGGAAAAAGTAGAAGACGCCTCCGTTGCTGACATGGAAGGAGAAGATACAGGCAATACCGCCGACCAGAAAGAACAGTGGCAGGGAAGCCGGAATTCTGCTGAAGAAAGAAAAAAACAGGAAAAAAACTCGCAGGACAAAAAATAAAGCAGATAAACCAAGGGCAGCCCGTTATCATTACGGGCTGCCCTTGGTTCATAAGAATGGCCGTTTGGGGACCAAAATATTAATTTACCAGGCTGTTTCCTTTCATGCTCATTATTTTACTGCGCAGGTAATTATGATAAGGGTATTCAAAAGCCCCGACGATAACCCCGGCAATCACAGCTCCTACCCATGTTTCCGCGCTGTTGCCAGTGAAAATCAGAACAGTCAGCAATACTAATACAAATACGAGGCCGATACCTGCAAGCACAGCCGTAGGATTTTTCACACGGGGGATCATCATTAAGTCGCCCCCGTAAGAAAGAAGAGTGAGCACGACAGCTAACAAAACGATAGTCCAGCCGGGCAGAAGTGAAAGTACAGCACCGAGCAGCAGGCCAAGCGAAACAGCCATCGCAACAAACTTAATAAAAAGTGGAAGTAAATGTGGCAAATGGTTCACCTCCTAATATGAGATCAGCCGGAGACTGCAGCGTATAAAAAATAAAAAAACCGGAAAAGAGTAGTCTCTTTTCCGGCTCACGGGTTAGCTTTAATTCCAACCGTTTTCACCGACAGTGTATTCATCTGGGTCTCCAGCTTCATAATATGGTTCTGGTATACTTAATAACCGTTAAACAGTAAAATGAAACGTGACAACCCTCACGTTTTGAATTGACAGCGTTTTCTTTTCGTGCTAAAGTTTTTTTAAGTTAATAAATCGGGCTGAGTCGAATGAAAGCCGCACACTAATTAGCTCTGCATGGGCAAAGTGTGCGGTTTTTTAGTCGTTTTAAGGCGATGAAACGGCTTTTGATACTTATGTCTGTAAATTACAAACGCTTACAAGGGAGCTGGAAAGATGTCGATATACTTAGCGGAAGTCATCGGTACGATGATACTTATTATTTTTGGCGGAGGAGTTGTGGCAAATGTTAACTTAAACAAATCAAAAGCTGAAGGTGGAGGCTGGATTGTTATAGCGCTTGGCTGGGCGTTTGCTGTAGCAATGGGAGTGTACGCTGTGGGCCAGTTTTCCGGCGCGCATTTGAATCCAGCTGTTACTCTTGGTTTTGCTTCTATTGGTGCTTTCCCGTGGGCGGATGTGCCCGGCTATATCGTGTCTCAAATTATAGGGGCGGGACTTGGCGGAGCCGTTGTCTACTGGCATTTCCTTGGACACTGGAAGGAAACAGAGAACGCTGATGTGAAGCTGGCGGCGTTTTCGACAGACCCAGCGATTCCTAACCGATTTGCGAACTTTTTAAGTGAGTTTATCGCGACAGCCGTATTTTTACTCGTATTAAACAGTATAGGAGCAAACGAGTTCACGGAAGGCCTGAATCCGCTTATTGTCGGTTTTCTTGTAGGTGCTATCGGGCTGTCGCTCGGCGGCACGACTGGTTACGCGATCAACCCGGCCAGGGATTTAGGTCCGCGTATTGCTCACGCCCTGCTGCCTATTGCAGGTAAACGGGATTCCAACTGGCCATACGCCTGGATTCCGGTTGCTGCGCCCGCGCTTGGCGGTATTTTTGGCTCACTTGTTTACCGGGCCGGCTTTTTAGGAGAGGGCTATGGCGTGCTGGCACTATTCAGTATTGTGGTCCTTATCGTCCTCGGTGCACTCTACACCACGAATAAAAGAGCTACAAAAGTCAGCAATCCGGACGTGAAAAACTAATTACCGTAAACTGCAATCTCCATCCACGGAGCATTGCAGTTTTTTATTAATTGTAGGGGAAAAGAAGCGGAAGTAACAGTAATAAATAAGACAACGATAATTAAAAATTTGTAAAAATATGTAACTACTCATGTGTAACCTGCGGGTTGTTCTGTCGACTAATCCCAGGAAAGGTACGTATTTAGAACCTACAGGATAAATCCAACGCTTTTAAATATATGGAGGATAAAATGAAAAAATCAAAAGGAAGTGTGCGGCTGCATGCGCCTGCAGGGATTTACGAAGGCTGTTTATACAAACATGTCCAGGAGTATCTAGGAATAAAATACGCAGAAGCGGAGCGGTTCAAAAAACCGGAACGCTTAGGCGGAGCGATGAAAGTATATAATGCAGCAGAGTACGGGCCCGCCTGCCCGCAGTCCGTGGAAGGTCTTAAAAAGGGGAGGGAATCGGAGGACTGCCTGCACTTAAATATTTGGAGACCGGATGAAGAGCCGGGACACCGGCGGCCGGTGATGGTATTTATTCACGGTGGGGGATTTAATAGCGGCTCGAACCGGGAGGCGTTATATGACGGAAAATCTCTGGCTGCCCGGGGAGAAGTCGTAATGGTCAGCATTAATTACCGGCTTGGCATATTTGGCTTTTTGGATGCCGAAAGTATATGCGGGCCGGAAAAAGCCTACATGAAAAATCTCGGTCTGCTTGACCAGATAGAAGCACTCCGGTGGGTGCAGGAAAATATTGAAAGCTTTGGCGGAGATGCCGGTAACGTCACTATCTTCGGAGAATCTGCGGGCAGTATCAGCGTAACAGCGCTGCTTGCAGCTCCTGCTGCCCGGGGGCTTTTTCAGAAAGTAATTGCTCAAAGCGGGGTGATTACCGGGCTTGGCCGTTCGGTTGAGGACGCGGCAAATATTTCCGACCAGCTCATCTATAAGCTCGGCCTGCATTCCATGAATGATATTTGCACCATTCCGGCGGAAAGCCTGGTAAAAACCACTGTTTCATTTGTAAACAAAAACTTCACCTCCAACGGCCCGTACAATGGGTCAAGGATGTTTGCCCCAACGACTGATGGAGAAATTATTCCGTTTGACATAGAGCGGGCTATTCAGGAAAACGCAGGAAAAGTACAGCTGCTTCACGGCTCAAACGCCAACGAAATGCATTTTTTTAAGCTGTTGATTCCGGAGCTGCGACAGAAACATTCAGTAGCTACATACGTATTATTTTATCTTCGAAAATACGAGCATATGTCAGAGGAAACCACAATGGCGGTTTACCAGGACTATAAAGAAAGATATCCGAAATGGAGCCGCTCGAAGATTTTTATGCAAATGTTTACAGACCGGGCATTCCGCCTGTATCACACGGAACTGAGCGAGCTTTATTCTAAAGCAGGAGGCAAAGTGTACCAGTACCGCTTCAGCGTGGAAGCCCGCTGGTTGAAAGCCTGTCATGGCCTGGAGTTGGGATATTTGTTTAACACAGTTAAAACAGCCTTTTCCTTTCGGAACCGCACGCTGCTCGGAATAAACGAAAACCCGGGGCTCACCCGACGCATGCAGGACGCCTGGGTGCGTTTCGCAAGTGAGGGAAATCCCGGGCACGCTGGAATCCCGGAATGGAAGCAGTATACAAAGGAACGGCCGGAGACGATGATTATTGGGAAGAAGTGGGTGCCTAGGCGTCATGATCATGCGGAGGATGATTTTGCGTGGAAAGCCCGGGTGCCTGAAACATACACCCAGCGGTCCGCTTATAGAAGCTATTAATACGCGTATGCTATACTAATACAAAACGTAATGCGGACTTTCCCAAAGTCCGCATTTTACATAGTACAGATAGTTTGATGACAGAGGAGAGCGTCGAGATGAAAGCCCCAACAATAAAAACGCATTACCGGACACCGGTCCAGCAGTTAAAAAAGAGACAATCCCCGTGGAAGGAAAAGCAGTACAGCTGCCGGGCAAAGGAATGGCTTGGAGATGACTATGGAATAACGATTCGCATTGAAATTGGCAATGAACGGCTGCCAAAGCGTATTGAAGAAGAGTACTCTTTTATTGAATGGGCGTCGGGACCGGAATGGGAAAACCGGATCAGGGTGCCGCTTCGTTTTTTTGCGACAGATACGCGAAACGGACGGAGTTTTTCGACATTTGAAGGCTTTGTGCCGTACGTCCTGTTCGAGAAGCTGGACACCGCTGTGCCATTTAAAGCCATCGGATTTGCCGTGCTTTCAAGCCGCCAGGAAGGCATTCGTTTTCGTCTAAAAACGGGACGGAGCGGGACGACCTGGCTGCAGAAGGGAACGATTGGTGTAAATGAGAAGGGTTGGCTGTTCAGGCCGGTGGTCAACAAATTTAACAACCTGGAACTGAGGGTTACCAGGCCGTCCGGAAAAAAAGTTAAACTTTTCCCGGCTTACTTGATGGATGTAGAAAAAGTCAGCATCGGGTGGAAGCTGCTCGGTACGGCTCCCAGGCATCTGCTTGAAGCAAACGGCTGGCCGTCAAAGCTTCAGCTGATACTGAAAAAGCGCGGAGAATCCCAGAAATATTACTACCCTGTTGAATGGGAGAGCGATAAATGGTGGTCGGCAGTCGTTGAGCTTGATCCTTCAAGCCATT
This sequence comes from Marinococcus halophilus, assembly GCF_002265875.1. Classification (GTDB taxonomy): domain Bacteria; phylum Bacillota; class Bacilli; order Bacillales; family Marinococcaceae; genus Marinococcus; species Marinococcus halophilus. Next base: position 31,822 of record NZ_NPFA01000009.1, on the reverse strand, counting down.
TTACAGGAGTATGGGATTTTTATATCACAGATGGCGGTGATAAACCATTATGGAGGCACCGTCTTCATATGCCAGCTAAAGATATAGCAAAAGCATCTAAATGGTATGCCCCGCACTATGAAAAAGGAGCAGTCAGCTTCCGACTGTACCGCACCCAGAATTATTCAGCTTCAATCATGATTCAGACGGAAAACGTTAAGCTGTATACAGTGCGGGCAAGCTACGAGCAGGGAAGCATTCACTTCCGGGGTACGCTTTACTGGAACCGCTATACTCCGGATGCCTGGCAGCTCGTCTGGAAAAACCGGGACACCAACGAAGAGGCTGTTGTGCCTGTGCATATGTATAAGCTTCATTCCAAACGGGCACAATACGTCTTTCACGGCGAAGTGACGGATTTATTTAAAAATGAAGCAGGCACAGGGGGGGCGCCCTACCGGCTCGGTCGATCCGATCTCTATCTCCGTGTGAGAAGCGATGAAGAGGATATTGACTACCGGCTGCGTTCCAATAATAGAAAACTTGTGAAAAATACAAAGCACGAATGGTATCATCAGAATAAAATTTATCGTCACCAGTTTTACCGTACAACAAGCAAACGTGTTGCTTTCTCCATTGATGAAATCGATATTGCCAAGGACATTACATCGATGAAGGTAAAGAACGGGAAATTCATTATTGAAGGGCAGGCTCGTTTTACAACACTAACACGTAATCTGCGGCCAAGGCAGCAAGCATCTGTAGTAGTGAAAAACCGGGAAACAAAAGAGGAGCATCACTTTTCTATCAAAAGTCAACACCTGAAAGATAACTGGATACAATTTGAAGCGGAAGCGGCTTTTGAAGATTTTCGGTGGCTCCACAGTGACAAAGCCGTTTTGGATTTGCATATTCGTCTGCATGCCGGGGAATTCATGCACGAACGAAAGCTTGGGAAAAAAGATTTTGTTTATTATAAAGATGAAATTCTGCATTCCTATGTGCTTGAAGAAGGAGAGCAGGCAATTTCCTGGTATGTTACCTACACCCCGAGAGGCAATGTAAAAATCGAAACAATAACATATCCGCGCAGGCAATTTCTAAAGCTGCAGGAGGAAAATGAAAAGATGAAAAAGGCCGGGGCACAATCCAGAGTCTGGGTGGTGGGAGAGCGTCCCGACACCGCGCAGGATACAGGATATCATTTCTTCAAATACTGCCGGACAGCTCATCCCGAAATAGAAGTGTACTATGCCATCGAAAGTGACTCTATGGACCGGGAAGTCGTGGAAGAGCTCGGAAATGTATTGATTATTGGAAGCGATGAGCATGTGGAGGTGTGCCTGCGGGCAACTGCCTTTTTCGGATCGCATGATATCGAATACTTTCTTCCGTTTAAAGGAACATTGATGGAATCCTATCGGCATGGCCTGCGAGTTTTTCTGCAGCACGGTGTTCTTGGGCGCAAGCGTGTGGAATATAACCAGGAATATTATAAATATCCGTTTCATTTATTTTGTGTAAGCTCGAAAAGTGAAAAGAGAATGGTTATGAAAAAAATGCATTACGACGAAGAGACAGTGCAGGTGACGGGCTTGTCGAGGTTTGATAATCTCCTTGAAGGCCCTCCGGCAGAGCGGAAAATTGTTTTTATTCCGACCTGGCGGGAGTGGCTGCATTCTAGAGAAGCCTTTCTGGAGTCAGAATATTATCGCCGGTACAAAAGCTTTCTGGAAAATCCGAAGCTGCACCGGTTTTTAGAAAAAAACGATGTCGTGCTGCAGTTTTATCCGCACTACCGCATGCAGCAATATACGGATGCTTTCGATAAAATCAAAAGCGAAAAAATTGAAATAGTTAAACTGGGTAAAAAGACGGTCCAGCAGCTGTTAAAGGAAAGTATGCTGATGATTACTGATTACTCAAGCGTTTCATTCGATTTCACATATATGCAGAAGCCCGTCATCTATTATCATTTTGATACGAAGCGGTTTTTCCAGGGAGGAAGTCTCCGGCCACTGGAAGAGACTTTTCTTGGGGATGTGGTGCATTCTGAAGAAGAGCTGTTAAAAAGTCTGCGGCGCCATTTAAAACGAGGGTGGGCTGAAAAGAAAGCTGTCAGTGAAAACAGGAGGATGATTTTTAGCTATTCTGACAAACAGAACGCCGCACGCATTTTCCAGGCCGCCAAAGAGCTTGAAAAAGAAAACAGATGACGGAGCGGGGGCACTCTTTTCCGTTTTTGAGGGATTCGACTGTTCATAAACTATATTAAAATATCTTTAAATGTGTGAAAAGATGTAAAGCTTGTGCCTTCTGTCACATAGTTTTATAGAAAGTTGGCCCCACTTCCCACGATTAGACGACATGTTTGGCAAGGTATATGTGTTACAATTAACGCGTCAAGTTGATAAATGTAAATTTTTAATGAAGAATTTGTTGAGGAAATTATTTGTGTAGAAGAATAAAATACAGAGTAAAAATTAACGGAATATAGGGGGGCACTACTATGAAAAAAGTATTGACTTACGGCACATTCGATTTGCTTCATTGGGGGCATATTAATCTTCTCCGCAGGGCAAAAGAGCTTGGAGATTATTTGGTGGTAGCAATATCGACAGACGAATTCAATGACTTGAAATCCAAAAAAGCATATTACACGTACGAGCAGCGTAAGCTGATTTTGGAAGCGGTTCGTTATGTAGATGAAGTCATCCCGGAAGAAAACTGGGAGCAGAAAATCGATGATGTGCTCGATCATGACATTACTACATTCGTGATGGGTGATGACTGGCACGGGAAATTCGATTTTCTCCGCCCGTACTGTGAAGTAGTGTATCTGCCGCGTACTGCGGATATTTCAACGACAAAAATTAAACAAGAATTACTGCTCGTAAACTATTAAACTTCACTCAAAAAGGCTTCGCCTTCCTAAGCGGAGAACCTGAGCAGACAGGGAGGGAGAGTTGTTCTCTCCCTTTTTTTGTTGCGATGAAAATTAAACAATGATTTACAAAAACTTAAACCTGTTTTGTAAGTTTGTCGTTTTTGTTAAGCTCTTTTTTGATAGAATGGAAAAGGATATGCTTCAAAGCATCTAAAATATAAACTTTTAAAAAATTGAGGGACGATAATGGCAAAAAAGAAATGGACGAAAAAATATAAAAAGAAATTTAAACGCTCGTGGCAGAATATAAAAAAACGGACAAAGAAGCGATGGAAAAAAATCAAAAGGCTCCGCAATGGTAAAAACTTCTATAAAGCGGTGCTCTCAGTACTAGGAAAGCTTCCCAAAAACGAAAACATCATTGTTTTTGAAAGCTTTTACGGCAAACAGTACAGCTGTAACCCGCGGGCCATTTATGAACAGATGCAGCAGGACTATCCGAAGCTCCGCTTTTACTGGAGCATTGACCACCGTTACAAAAAGCTTTTTGAAGAACGGGGATTAAAAACAATCAAGCGTTTTTCTTTCCGGTGGTTTATTGTGTTGATGCGCGCCCGGTACTGGGTGTTTAACAGCAGACTGCCAAAGTGGATCCCCAAGCCGGATAAAACGGTGTATATTCAAACATGGCACGGCACGCCGCTCAAAAAACTTGCTAAAGACATGAACGAAGTAACCATGCCGGGCACGACGACGGAAAAATACAAACGAAACTTTCTGTTTGAAGCCGGGCGCTGGGACTACCTGGTAGCCCCGAATCCTTACTCCGCCCAAATCTTCCGGAGAGCATTTGAATTCAAGCATAATCTGCTTGAAACTGGTTATCCAAGAAATGACTACCTGCATCATTATTCAAATGCAGATATGGAGAAGATTAAAGAAAATCTTGGTATCCCGGAAGACAAAAAAGTCATTTTGTATGCTCCGACGTGGAGAGATAATGAATACTACTTTATTGGGAAGTACAAATTCACCCTTTCCATGGATCTTGAGGAAATGAGAACACGTCTTGGAGACGAGTATGTACTGCTGCTGCGCCTGCATTACCTTGTTTCTGACCATCTGGATGTGACCGGATACGAAGATTTCGCAATTGACGCTTCTGCATATGAGGATATTCGGGACCTTTATGTAATCAGTGATGTACTGATTACCGATTATTCCTCGGTGATGTTTGATTATGGCATTTTGAAACGCCCGATGATATTTTATACGTACGATATCGACAGCTACCGCGACAAGCTGCGCGGCTTCTATTTTGATTTTGAACAGGAAGCACCGGGACCGCTTGTCATGAATACCGAAGAAATTATTGAAGAGGTTAAAAACAGTGGCACTATCCGCGAACGTTACCATAAAGAAGTGGCCGATTTTGAAAAGCAATTCAATCAATGGGAAGACGGTTATGCTGCCAAACGCGTAGTGGAAAAAGTGTTCAACGCAAATTAACTAGTTGGGCAGAGGATAAAAGAGGGAAACGATATGAATGCAGTACTAACCGTAGCGAAAGAATTATGGACGAGCATTCCGCTGATCAACCGGCTGGCGGTGTATGAAACAAAAATTAAAAACAAAAGTAATTATCTTGGTTCATTCTGGGAAATCATCAGTCCGCTTCTGTTTATCGCTATTTACTGGTTTGCTTTTGGCTACGGCATCCGTCAGCGGAGCGATGTTGATGGTATTCCTTTTCTGACGTGGATGCTTGCGGGCATTATACTATGGTTTTTTATCCAGCCGGGAGTAACTAATGGATCAAAAGCTATCTTTTCAAAGATTAAAATGATTTCCAAAATGAACTTTCCGACGAGCATCATCCCGGCCTATGTAGTAATCTCAAGACTCTTTCCGCATTTGGCGCTGCTTGCGATTACGATCGTTTACATGCAGTTTGCCGGGCACCCGATCAGCATTTACTACCTGCAGATCCCGTATTTTCTTGTGGCAGCTATTATGCTTGTCATCAGCGTGGTAATGATCACCTCCACGCTCACAGTGATTGTCCGGGATTTCCAAGTGTTTATCCAATCTTCCATCCGGGTGTTTTTGTATTTAACCCCGATACTGTGGCCGATGGACAACCGTCTGCCTGACTGGCTGATTCCTGTGATGAAAATCAATCCTATGTATTATCTCGTGGAGGGGTACCGGGCGAGCTTCTTTTACGGGGAATGGTATTTTATCACCAACGCCAGCTATACGCTGTATTTCTGGGCGCTGGTTTTCGTGCTTTTCAGTATTGGCGCCGTACTGCACGTGCGTTTCCGCCGGCATTTTGTGGATTTTCTGTAAGCTGGCCGGGCGGATGGTTTTACAAAATACACAACGAGGATAGAGACGGGGGAAAGCAAATGAAAAAATCCGTCGTAGTGAAAAATGTCTCAAAAAAATACAAGCTGTATGATACGCACGCCGAGCGGTTGAAGGATCTTCTTCTGCCAAAAAGCTACGGCGAAGAATTTTACGCGCTCCATAACGTTTCATTTAAGGCAGATAAAGGGGATATTATTGGACTCGTGGGGGTTAACGGGTCCGGAAAATCAACTCTTTCCAACATTATTGCCGGAACTATTCCGCCGACGAAGGGGTCAGTAAAAACGAACGGGGAAGCCGCGATGATTTCCGTTTCCACCGGCTTGAACGGAAAGCTGTCAGGACGGGAAAACATTGAGCTGAAATGCCTGATGCTCGGTTTTTCCAAGCGGCAGATCCGGCAAATGGAGCCCGACATTATTGAATTCTCCGAACTTGAACAGTTCATTGACCAGCCGGTGAAATCATATTCGAGCGGGATGAAGTCGAGACTTGGCTTTGCTATTTCAATTACTGTTAATCCTGATATTTTTATTGTAGATGAAGCTTTATCGGTAGGAGACAAAGCCTTTGCACAAAAATGCCTGGATAAAATGCATGAATTCGAGCAGCGCGGCAAAACCATGTTTTTTGTCAGTCATTCACTGACACAGATGAAAGAATTCTGCAATAAAGTAATTTGGCTTGAATTTGGCGAAATAAGGGCGGAAGGAGAAGCTTCTGAAATTTTAAAACAATATGAAGCTTTCTTAAAAGAATATAACGCTTTTACCCCGAAAGAAAAAAAAGCGTTCCGGAACCAGGGGTTTGAAAAGCAAAGCGCTGTCCGGGCAGTGACCGAGTAAGCAGCATCCCGAGGGGTGCTGCTTTTCACTTTGGGCTAAAGGCTTAGAATGATATGATGAATATATCTCATTAAAGGAAATGGAGCTAATACATTGCGTTTGACAGGTGAGCAGTTTGAGCTGGAATTGCTGGAAGAAAAACATACGGAGTCGTTGTTTAAGATTGCTTCAGAGCCGTCCAATTGGACATACATGACGAGAAAGATGCATAATGAACAGGATATGAAGCTAATTGTTCAAGAGGCTCTTAAGCTGCATCAGCAGGGAGATACAGAGCCGTTTATTGTAAGGCGGAAAAAGGACGGGGCAATTGTGGGATCAACCAGGCTGTATGATATCTCCATGCCCCGGAAAACAGCTGAGATTGGTTCTACGTATTACAGTGAAAGCGTGCGTTCCACCGGCGTGAATACGGAGTGTAAATATTTACTTCTCACATATGCGTTTGAAACTCTGGGGGTTGTTCGTGTACAGTTTAAAACAGATGAACAAAACAAAGCCGCCAGGAAAGCTATTCAAAAACTGGGCGCTTCCGAGGAGGGCATTCTGCGCAATGAGCGTATGCTGCCGGACGGGCGTGTGCGCAATGCGGCAGTTTACAGCATTATAAAAGAGGAATGGCCCGAGGTAAAAACGAAATTAACGGAAAGCATTGAAATCAAGAAAAAGGGGCACGAATAACATGGCATTGATGGACGATTTAGTAGAAGCATACCTACAGCAGTTTGATGAGTTCATGTTCGTTTTGGATAAAAAGCTTGGGCTCGTCTTTGTAGAAACGGTTTCTGAAGACACGCCGCTTTCCTGGAGTTCGGAGGAGAGCGCCAACCTAGTGGCAATTCCGACGATTACGAAAGCAGAAAGTACGCGTCTGATGCAGGAATTTGCTTCAAAACAGCCGGACGATAAAGAAAATACGCTGCAAAAAGCTTTGGAGGAAGAGGACCGGTTTTTATCTTTCGAAAAAAAGATTGAAGAATTCGGGCTCGAAAGCGAGTGGGAACAGTTCGAACGGGACAATGCCAAAAAATATGTCCAGGACTGGCTGCAGCTGCTTCAGCTCGATTATGATGAGCTGAATGAAAAACATGCGATCCATGCAACAGAAGAGTAAGCGGGGCGGATAATATGGCTGTACATGAAGAACTGCAGGCAATTCTGGAAGAACAGGAAAGCATGATGCAGATACACGAATTGACTCCGGTGGAAGCCCGGGGCCAGTTTAACGACAGCATTGATGTTATAACTTCACATGTAAACGTTGATGAAGCCGGCGGTCTCCGGGATGTGATGACCACGGGGGAATACGGTGAGATCCCGCTTCGGATTTACTATCCTGATACGGAAATGGAGCGCTACCCAACCATGGTTTATTATCATGGCGGTGGGTTTGTGATTGGAAATATTGGCACCCACGACCATATCTGCAGGGCTATCGCTAAAGAGTCGGACTGCGCGGTTGTGAGCGTGGACTACCGGCTTGCTCCTGAGCATCCGTTTCCAGCAGCGCCAGAGGATGCGTACAATGCATTATTGTGGCTGGTGGAAAACGCTGAGCCGCATAATCTGGATGCGGAAAGAATCGCTTTGGCCGGAGACAGTGCCGGCGGTAACCTGGCGGCTGTAACTGCTATACGGGTGCTGCAGGAAGACGGCCCTAAAATCGCTTCCCTGCTGCTCTTTTATCCAAGCGTCAGCGGGGAGCATGATTTTCCGTCGGTTGATATGTTTGCCGGTGGGTACGGTTTGTCGCTCCGGGATCTGGAATGGTTTATGGAACAGTACGCCGACGGGGAGGACGAAGATAATCCGCACCTTGCCCCGTTGGCCTTTGAACGCCTTGGTGAACTTCCGCCTACGCATATCGTTACTGCAGAAAATGATGTACTGCGGGATGAGGGAGAGGCGTTTGCCAAAGCCATTGCTCAAAAGGGCGGGCAGGTCAGCCTGCGCCGGGCAGAAGGCATGATTCACGGTTTCCTGCATTGGACACGGGCCTTCCCCGAGGTGGATGAAGAGCTTCTCGCTGCGTTAGAGCCGGTGAAAGACGTTCTCGCGGAATGAATAAATATTGAAAAAAGATCCCTCCTGTGTAAAATCCCGCAGGAGGGATTTTTGTATTATATGTAAATTAAATTTACATATAATACAAAAAAATATTGTTATTTCACAAATTATTACCTAAGATAATAGTAGGGGGCTAGGTATATGTACTTAAATAAGGAGGAATTTGTGTGTCAAAAAAATGGCTAGTGAGTCTATTCAGCGCAGGGGTAATTTCATTGGGAATTTCCGCGCCGGTATCGGCGGATGATGAAAACTGTTCAGATTTTAGTGATGGACAAGAAGTTTTGGCCTTCTGGGAAGACAACAACTATGGGCCAGGTGACGATCCACATAACTTAGACGCAGATAATGACAACTTACCATGCGAAGGATTAACAGAAGGTATGGAAAGTGAATTTGATGCGGCAGCTGAAGGTTCTGAAGAAAATGAAACTACAGAAGACGGTTCCTCCGCTGACACCACAGAAGATACCACTTCTACTACAGAAGAAAACATGATAGAAGAAGAAACCTATTCCTCCGACGAAGGAACTACAGAAGAAACGACTAATGAAGAAGAAGCTGCTTCCACAGAAGCTTCCGATGAAAATATGACTGAAGAATCTGTAGAAGAAGGCGGCGAAATGCCGGAAACAGCTACAAATCAACCAGCCTGGGCCCTGGCGGGAACAGCAGTCGCCGGCCTCGGAGCTCTTTTACTTGTACGCAGACGGGTAACGTCCCACTAATTATTATCGCATATCCTGCTCCCTAACCGTTGCGCCATGAGGTGCGGCGGTTTTTTATTATGTGTTTTATTTAAAGAAGTAAAAGGTATGAGGAATGTAGGAGAGGAGGCTCATAATGAAAGCAATTGTAATCGAACAGTACGGCAGTGCCGATGAACTAGTGGAAAGAGAAATGGAAGCGGAAACTCCCGGAGACAAACAGGTGCTTGTAGATGTGTATGCCACGTCCATCAACCCGATCGACTGGAAACTGCGGGAAGGATATATGAAAGACGATATACCTTTCGAATTTCCTATTATTTTAGGATGGGACGTAGCAGGGGTCATCCGCACAGCTGGAAAAGACGTAACCTCCTTTGGACCAGGGGATAGAGTGTTTGCACGGCCGAAATTGACGGCACGCGGTACTTATGCAGAACAGACAGTGGTGGATGAGGAGCTATTAGTAGCCATTCCTGAGCCAATGTCCTACGAAGAGGCAGCCGGCATTCCACTCGCCGGAATGACAGCGCAGCAGTGCCTTCTCGAATTTGGAGAAATCACTCAAGGCAGTAAGGTTCTTATTCAGGGAGGTTCCGGTGGCGTCGGCCATTTTGCGATACAGGTGGCTAAAGATATGGGTGCCTATGTCGCAGCTACAGCAAGCGGAAAAAACCAGGAATTCTTAAAACAGATGGGTGCCGATGTGGCGATCAATTATGAAGAAGAAAACGTGGTGGATGTCATTTCTGATTATGATATGGTATTAGATACAGTAGGGGAAAGTGTGCATGAGGAAAGCTTCCAGGTGCTCCGTCCTGGTGGAAGACTTGCTTCGGTAGCTGCGCCGCCTTCCCAGGAAAAAGCAGAAGAAGCTGGAGTTACTGCCCAGTTCGTATGGCTGCAGGAAGCAGGCGAAAAGCTCCAACGCTTAACTTCGCTGTATAATAAAGGCGCTTTGCAGGTGGAAATCAACAGCAGGCATAAATTTTCAGAAAAAGGGCTGCGATCTGCACATAAAGAGAGCGAAGCAGGTCGTGCCCGTGGTAAAATAGTCATTAAGGTCCGCTAGAGATCTATGAGGCGTATTCGTTTCCTCCGGGAAATGAAACGTCTTCTACATAACAGGGGAATAGCAGAGAAAAATAGGACTTTAATAAAGAAAAAAATTTCCTGCTATTGAAATATTAGTGCATAATAAAGGTAAAGCTTTTGAATCATCGACAGACAGGGGCGATTCGATGTCAAACGGACAACACAATCGTTATACGCGTCTTGCTAGGATTACACGACTGATCAATGCCAATTTAGACATTAAAACACTCCTTGAACACGTCGTAACAGCTATATCAGAAGAAATTATCCAATGCGATGCGGTTGGTATTTATCTCCCGGAGGATGGAGAGCGCTACAGAGGTTACGTCAGCAAGCCGGAAGTACTGAGCGGTATGACTATAGACCTGCATGTAGTTGATCCTCAGGTGGACCACCTGGCCCGTGAAGTAATCAGCTCAAGGCAGTCGATCTATATTGCTGATACGTCCAAAGATAACAGACCCGATGCCAGAACGATCGATTTCTTTCAGATCCGGTCGATGCTTACAGTTCCGATTTCTCACGGGGACGAATTATTCGGGCTCGTATATTTGTTTGATTACGGGGTCCCAATGAATTTAACAGAATCTGAAATAGAAACAGTGGAAGCATATGTACACATGGCTGCGGTAGCGATTCGTAACAGCCAGGCGATGCATAACATTGAAGAACTCCTGCACGAAAAACAGACGCTCATCGAAGTGATGGAACAGCTCGCACATTCACAGACGTCTGACTCAGCGATTGATGTTTGTTTTAATCATATAGGTGATGAGCTTCATAATCACAATGTGAGTCTGCATATCATTGATCCCGTTTCTAAAGAAACAGTTATGCCTTCAAAGCTCAGCCGTAAAAGCGATTTCGAACAGAATGAATGGTTAAACATTCACGAACGTATGCAGATGGACCAGACGAACGACGAGCTTTTCCAACAGGTAGTTCAAACAAAGCAATCGTTATTTGTAGAGGATGTGGCCCAGGAGAACAGAATATTTCAGGAAATCTGTGACGTTTTTAACATCAAAAGTATTTTTATGGTGCCAATGATTTCTGTCGGCCGGGTACTCGGCGTTATCGTTGTCGCCCACCTCGGTGAAAAGCCGGCCCGGTATACAAAAGCCCAGCAGCGCAGGGTGGAGTCAGTTGTCAATGCGACTGCACCTGTACTCATTCATTTATACAACCTTGAAAGCCAGGAAAGCATCATTGCACGCCGGACAGAAGAAATACAAAGTAAAAATGAAGAGCTTCAGCGGCTGATTTTAGAAATGCGCAAGGTCAATACAGAAAAAGAATTGATCATGAATACGGTAGATGAAGGGATTATCGGTTTTTCGATGGAAGGCACTGTCATGTTTTCCAATGAAGCCGCCGAACACATGCTTGAAACAGACACCCAATTATTCCACAGCATTCAGTCCTATGAAGAGATTCTTGATCATATAGAAAATGAAGAAGAAGCTCTTTCTGATGTTTTCGCTTCTTATCTGAATTCAGATTCCATTCAGCCAGTGAGCGGGGAAGCATATATGAGTCATCCTGAAAAAGGGCTGGTAACACTTGAATACACTATTTCGAGCCAGATTGAAGAAGGCGCAGTAGTCGGGTATGTACTGACAGTCAGGGACGTAACGGTGCGAAAAGAAATGGAGCAGCGCATTGAGTACTACGCTTACTACGACGGTACCACCGGCCTGCCCAACCGGATGCTCGTTCATGACCGTCTGAGCCAGACGCTCCGGGAAGCCAAAGAGCACGACCAGGAAATGGCCGTATTGTTTCTCGATCTGGATCGTTTTAAACAAATTAATGATCGTTTCGGCCATGCCGGTGGAGATGAATTATTAACTGAAGTTGCCTACCGTCTCCAGGAAATGGTGAGCGGAGCTGCCACTGTTGCCCGCCAGGGAGGAGACGAATTTATTTTAATCCTTCCCCGGTTGGATAACATGGCCCAGGCTACGACTACTGCAGAACATATTCTGCGTGTGTTCCGCAATCCGTTTTACCTTGAAGGAGAAGAAGTGTATGTAAAACCGAGTATTGGTATCAGCTTCTTTCCACTTGATGGACAATTGGCAGATGACTTAATTCAGAACGCCAATTCGGCAATGCATAAAGCAAAGGAAATGAACGGCAATACGTACCGGGCGTTTTCTTCCGAGCAAATGGGACCAGATATGAAAAAAATCCGGCTTGAAAATGATTTATACCGGGCACAGGAAAATAATGAGCTTGAATTATTTTACCAGCCTCAGGTCCGTTTAAGTAAAAACATTGTCACAGGGGTAGAAGCACTTGTGCGATGGAATCATCCCGTCTACGGAAAAATCCCTCCTTCGGAATTCATCCCGATAGCTGAGGATACTGGCTTAATTACGTCTATCGGCGAATGGATTTTAAATGAGGCGTGTTCTCAGGCAAAAAGCTGGCATGACCAGGGACTTTGCAGTCTTCGGGTGGCGGTAAACATTTCCGCGCAGCAATTTCAGCGGGAAAGCCTGGTGGAAACTGTGAAAGAAGTGCTTGCCCGCACCGGGCTAGAACCAGAATTTTTAGAAATTGAAATTACGGAAAATACGCTGCTGCTGAATACGGAAGAAACAGTTACAACAATGAGAAGGCTTAAAAGCATCGGCGTCCGCATTTCGATAGACGATTTTGGTACCGGTTACTGCTCGTTGCAGTACCTCCGGGAATTTCCAATTGATACGCTGAAAATTGATAAAGTATTTATTGATGACATTAAATCGGAAAGCAGCTCCGCCCCTATTACAACTACGATTATTGCTCTTGCTCACAGCCTCGGCCTTCATGTGATTGCTGAAGGGGTTGAAACGCTTGAACAGCAGAAATTCCTGCAGGCAAATAAATGTGATTTAGTTCAAGGTTTCCTGTATAGTAAACCAATACAGGCAAGTAAAATTCCTGAATTTTGTAATAACTAGTAAAAATTAGTGGGGGGATAAACGGAATGAAAGCAGCTCAGTGGATAATTGATTATTTGCGGCAGGGTGGACTGGACTACGTCTTCGGTATTCCGGCGGGATCGGTAAATGCTCTTTTTGATAAAATGTATGAGCACGCTGATATTACGCCAATTATTACAAAACATGAAGGGGCAGCCGGATATATGGCTGCCGCCTACGCGAAGCGTTCGGATAAGCTTGGAGTTTGTATAGCGAGCAGCGGCCCCGGGGCAACGAATCTTCTCTCTGGTGCAGCAAATGCAATGAGAGAGCAGACCCCGGTACTGTTTATCACTGGCTCTGTGCCAACATCGACAGTAGGCTTGAATGCTTCTCAGGAGCTTGACGTTGTTCCGATGTTTGCCCCGGTCGCTAAATACAGCCGGCGGGTGGAGAGCATCCACGAAGTGCGTGAAGTATTTAAGGAAGCAGTATGCAAAGCATTCGCCGGGATACCCGGACCAGTGCACGTAGCGGTTCCGATCAACATTCAATTATCTATGCTCGAAGGCAGCACTGAGCTGCTGGAATATCCAGCCAAGCGCCGGCTCTCACCAGTTGAAAGCAACGTGTCGGAGGCAACCCGTATACTTTCGAGTAACCGTCAGGGCATCATTTTCCTTGGCCAGGGTGCTAAAGACGCAATGCCGGATATCATGAATCTGGTGGATTATTTGGGCTGGCCGGCGGTTACTACACCGCAGGCTAAAGGACTTGTGCCGACAAATCACCCGAATGCACGTGGTGTTTACGGTTTTGCCGGCCATCAAACAGCCACAGAAGTAATGGAAGACAGAGAGAATTCCATTATCTTCATTATAGGCTCAAGCCTTGGGGAAACGGCCACAAACAACTGGAATCCGGCTTTGACTGCTGATCGGTTTGTCATCCAGCTCGATCATGACCCGACGGTGTTTGACCGCAAATATAAAGTAGATATCTCTCTACTTGGCGACGCCCAGACAACGATCCTGGAAATAAACAATAAACTTCGCCTGCCGGCAGCCGGGGAAAAAAGTCAGGCGCAGGCAAAAATTCCTCCACAAGCAGTAAACGAAAAATACGAAACGCAAAACGTGCTCCAGCGTTTTCAGTCCCACGTGCCAGAGAATACGCTTTTTACGGTGGATATCGGAGAGTTTATGAGCTATGTGATTCATTATATGGACGTAAAAAAACCAGATACGTATGACATCAATGTACATTTTGGCGCCATGGGTTCAGGAATTTCCAATGCCCTTGGAGCGAAGCTTGCAGATCCTGAGCGCCCGGTGGTAAGCATTACGGGAGATGGCTGCTTCTTTATGCATGGGATGGAAGTGCTCACAGCCAAAGAGTACCAGCTGCCTATTTTGTTTATCGTGATGAATAACGCAAGGCTCGGAATGGTGTATCACGGCCACCGGCTTCAATACGGCAGAATGCACGATCGATTTGAACAATCGATGGTTCCGGTAGCGGCTATTGCAGAACAAATGGGGGTAAAATATGCTACTGTCCGCAGCATGGAGGATATTACTCCGGATCTTTATAGAGATCTATGCTCAGACAATTGCCCGGCTGTGCTTGAGATTCAGCTTATTGATGAGCAGACGCCTCCAATGGGAGACCGGGTGAAATTTTTATCATCCTTTAGTAAATCCTAAAAAGAAAACGCTCCGTGCCTTAGGAAGGCCGGGGCGTTTGCTGTTGTTCGGGCTGCTCGGGAAAATGGAGTTCCTCAAGCTCTTCAAGTACATCATGAATGGATAACAAAGCAAAAATAATAATAACGTCTGTGGAAAAGTGGTGATGATATTTTTTTATATTTGGGCGTGAGGCATGCTGGCGTTTTTTCCAAAAGCAGCGGTCGAGACGTTCAATCAGCCGGAATTGTTCCTCGGGAATCTGTTCCCCAAAGTGATGAATTGTCTGTGACATTGCGGGAATAATATCGCTAATCAGCTGAATCTCCTCTTTTGTAAACGTATAGCCATCTGTTTCAAAATTAAATAGACGGTTAATATGGTAGCTGATCCGTTCTAGAAAATGAAGCTGACGCTGCTCCCGGGTGAATCTTCTGGCTTCTGTATCCTTTTTCTTATGATATTTCCATTCCTCCTGCTGGTAATAAGAAAGCTGAATGGCCCGTTCCAGGTCGCTTTCAAGCTGGTGATATTTATCCATCACCTGCGCTGAGGGGCGTTGGCCGTTCATAACTTCCTTGAGCCGCAGTTCAAAAATTTCAGCGGTCTCTACAAACATTTTGCGATTCTGCTCAGCGAGCAGGGAAGAAAATTTTGGAGGGAGGATCGTTAAATTGATTACCGTGGAGATTGCGAGCCCGATAAAGGTCGTGCCGACCCGTTCGACAAAAGTTAAAAAATAATGATCACTCGCTGTCGGAATCATTGCCACAGCTGTAATGGTAGCGACAAGCATGCCATCTCGGAGCCGGAACATATTACAAAAATAAAGTGTTAAAACGGAAGCAGTCATATAGGTTACCGGGGTAGGCCCGAATAAATAAACGGTAATCATTGCAAGAGCTGCTCCAATGACGGTGGCTGGAAGCCGTTGGGCGCCGTTACGTATAGAAGCAGCTGCTGTCGGTTCAAGCGTGACGATGGCAGTAATGACCGCGAACGCCTGCGGGAGATCAAAAATGCCGCATACAAAGGCAGTGAGTAGAACAGCAATGCCGGTTTTGATCAGTCTTCCGCCAATGAACCGCCGCTTAATTTTTCTCCAGTAGTGCATAGTAAGCCGCCTTCTTTATCATAATTTCTCGCCTGTATTTAGTGTAGCATGAACATGCAGCGGTTTCATCAGCGTGCTTGAAGTAAAAAGAGCCGCCCGCAGAAAAGCGGACAGCCAAGAGGCTTCAGATGGATTTTTCGACCTGTTCATACGCTCCCTGCCGCCTGGCGGAAATTATTTTAAAGACGTACCAGGCAAGCACGAATACGGTCAGCACAGCTCCAATCGTCATGGAAAGGCCGTATGGAAGGCCAAAACCCTCCGGAGCGTAAAAGATATAGGAGCAGACTACAGCAGTCATAAACATCGCCGGAACGCCGCAGATGAAATGATTTTTACCGGCATAAAGCAGGTACATGCAGCCTGTCCAAAGCATCACAGTAGCGACCAGCTGATTGGTCCATCCGACATATCTCCACAAAAAGGAATAATCAATCATGGATAAAAGTAATGCCGGAATAACAACTGGCACGATGGTTAGGATTAAAAGCGGCTTTCCTTTCAGGGAGACGGCGTTTGCCACGAGTTCGGCAAGCATCATCCGCGAGGAACGAAGGGCAGTATCCCCTGTGGTAATAGGAAGCAAAATAACGCCAAGGACGGCCAGTACACCGCCGAGCGTGCCAAGAAGGCTTGTCGAAATTTCATTAACAGCTCCGGCCGGGCCGCCGGCAGCTATGGCAGCCTGAAGCCCTCCGGTTCCTCCGAAAAAGGCCATACCGGCGGCAGCCCAGATAAGGGTGATGACGCCTTCGGCAATCATGGCTCCGTAAAATACTTTACGCCCCTCTGATTCTTTTTTGAGCGTACGGGCAATAATTGGGCTTTGGGTACTGTGAAACCCGGAAATGGCACCGCAGGAAATCGTCACCATAACCATTGGCCACACCGGCAGTTCCTCGGGATGGAGATTGGCAAGCGTCACATTTGGAATCGTGGCGTCTGAAAATACAAGTGCACCGGCAATGCTGACCGCCATAAAAATAAGCACCGCCCCGAAAAGAGGATAAATCTTTCCAATGACCCGCTGAATCGGAAGAAGGGCAGCTAATAAAAAATAAGCAAAAATAGCAAAAATGGCGGTAAGAAAACTGAGCGGTGTCAGGCTGGCAATTAATTCGGCGGGACCGGCAATAAAGGCAGCGGCCACAAGAATCATTAAACAGATGCTGACGATGTTAATAAAGCTCTGCATCGGGCGGCCGAGATATTTACCTACGAGCCCTGGAAACTGGGCGCCGTTGTGCCGAAGAGAAAGCATGCCCGAGAAGTAGTCGTGTACGGCTCCGGCGAAAATAGTGCCGAGTACGATCCAGAAAAATACGACGGGGCCATACAAGGCTCCAAGGAGCGCCCCGAAAATCGGGCCGAGCCCGGCAATATTCAATAACTGGATAAGGCTGCCGCGCCACCAACTGAGAGGCGAGTAATCGATATGCCCTTCGTTATGATACGCGGGGGTTTTGTTACGGTCATTGATGCCGAACGTTTTTTCCACGAAGGAACCGTAAACAATGTAACCGGCAATTAACAGGATAATAGCAATAAAAAAAGATAACATAAAAAGCCCCACCTTTGCTGCAATGTACTAGAGAAAACCATTGTTATAAATTCTAACTTGTTCTTTCCAAAATGACAATCGTCTATGTGGAAAAAACAAAACTTTTTTCATATAAAAGTAATAGAAGCGCGAAAAGCTGAATAAAAAGTGATTTCTGGTCCTGTTGGCAGGAAGCAATTCTTTCTCACGCCTTGGCCTCGTTGGTAAAAAGGGGGTAAGTATAGTACTGGTGCCCTGTGGGGTGATACAATGATGATAAATAGTGAACGGAAGGAAGAGCGGGCAATGACCATGGACCGTATTGAAACGAAAAAAATAGCTGAAGTTATCCGGGAAAAAATTGAGGATATGATCAAGCGGGGAGAGGTGAAGCCTGGCGAAAAGCTCGACTCTGTTGTCGCTCTCGCAGAGAAATTCGATGTAAGCCGTTCAGCCGTCCGTGAAGCATTAAGCGCGCTGCGTGCAGTAGGAATTGTAACCATACGCCAGGGGGAAGGAACCTTTGTGAATCAATATGATTTTTCTACTATTACGGACATGATGAACAGCCGTACTCTTATTTCGAAACAGGAAATGAAGGAGTTGTTCGAAGTCCGGCATGTGCTTGAAAAAGGGGCTTCCGAGCTTGCAGCGGTGCGGAGGTCAAAAGAAAATCTCGAGCAGATGAGCACCGCTCTTTACCAGATGAAACAGGCGTCAGCAGACACCGACGATCTTGGGGAACAGGCAGACGTCCGTTTCCATCTTGCGATCGTTGAGGCGTCCGGAAACACTTTATTAAAACAAATGATGGGCCGGCTCTCCGACACCATGCAGAAAACAATGTATGAAACAAGGAAAGTATGGCTATTTTCGGAAAAACGTTCATTCCAGCGGCTTCTTGACGAACACCAGCGAATTTATACTGCGATAGATGAGCAGAAGCCGGAAGCGGCTGCAGATGCAATGAGCGCTCATTTAACGAACGTGGAAAAAGTCCTCTCCAAAGGCATTGAGCATATAAGCGACTAATACGTCCGGCTATGGAAGATTAATTTCCAATTCTTCACCCTCTAATACTTGACGAATGAAAGTTCAGGGGGTAAACTACTAAATAGTTCAGGGGGTGTACTAATGAAGGACCAAAAAATGGAGGAAGCGGTGGAACTGTTCGCAGAAGTAATGATTCTCGGCAGAAACCGCATAACAAATGAAATACCCGATAATTTATTAAACCAAATTTCTCCGGAACAGGTAGAGCTGCTGGATTTTTTAATGAAATACGGGCCAATGACGTCGACAGAAATCCAGAACAGGATGCTCGTCGGAAAGAGCGCTTTATCCAATCGCCTGAAAAAAATGGAAAACAACGGCTATGTGAAATTTGTGCCGAGCAGTGAAGATCAGCGGGTGAAGTACGTGGAAATTACCGCGGAAGGAAAAACATCTCACGAGCGGCATACCCGTCTCGTAAATGAGTATGTCTCCGATCTGCTTCAGGACATAAACGCAGAGGAAGTAGAGCAGTTTATCCAGACCTTTCACAAAATACGAAGCATACTACAAAAAGGTGGACAGCAAAGATGAAAACAATACTACAGTTTCGCTGGTGGGTAGCTGCATTAATAGTTATTTTCACTGTAGCCCTTACCGTCGTTTCCCCGAGTTTATCCAATTTGGCCGCCGATAAAGAAACGCTGCAAATACCGGAAGAAGAAACGTCTTCTCAGGCTCAAGAAATATTGGACGAAAACGGTGAGGGCGGCAACACCATCAGCGCCGTGATCCAAACAGAAAACGAGGCTGGCGAACAAGAGCAGGAAAACATACAATCACTGATTACTGCCATTGAAGAAGAAAACATTGAAGGGATTTCAGAAGTCACGGACCCCTTTGGCAGTGAGGAAACAGAAGAACAGCTGGTTGCCTCAGAAGAAAATGTTGTTGTTATTCCGATCTCGATAGAAGGGAACAATGATGCAGCGGTTAATGCAGCTGAAGAGATTCGTAGTCTTGATGAAGCTTCGAATATGGAGATGTACGTTACCGGGGAGTCGCTTTTAAACCAGCAGGTAAATGAAGCGAGCCAGGAAGGACTCGAGCGTACGGAAGTGATTACAGTAGTGCTGATTCTTGCGCTGTTGTTTGTTGTGTTCCGTGCGGTTATTACTCCATTTGTACCGCTTATTGCTGTCGGTCTTACGTATTTGATCAGCCAGTCGATTATCGCATATTTGGTAGACTGGTTTAACTTTCCGGTCTCCAACTATACGCAGATTTTTCTGGTAGCTGTGCTGTTTGGCATCGGCACCGATTACTGTATTCTTCTGTTGAGCAGGTACCGGGAGGAATTAGCCGCTGGCCTTGACTATAAAAAAGCTATCATAAGGACGTACAAAACAGCCGGTAAAACGATGGTTTACAGTGCGCTCGCCGTGCTTGTCGGCTTTACGGCAATCGGTTTCGCTAACTTCTCCGTCTTTCAGTCCGGAGTTGGGGTGGCGGTCGGCATAGTGGTGTTAACGGGCGTTCTTTGGACGATTCTGCCATTCTTTATGCTGACATTAAAAAAAGCTTTATTTTGGCCGTCGAAGCTGCACAATGGCCATGCTGACAGTAAAATATGGAAATGGCTGAGCCACATCTCCGTGTTCCGTCCGCTGCTTGCTATTCTAATTGTAGCTGTCGTTACGGTGCCGCTATTGTTAACATTTGATAATTCGCGGTCTTACGACACGATTGATGAAATTGACCAGGACACGGAAGAAGTTACGGGGCTTAACTTAATTGAAGAAGGTCTTGGCTCCGGGCAGGCGCTTCCAATGCAGATCGTCATCGAATCGGACGACTCGGTGATGGAGTCGGACACGCTTGCGTATGTAGAGGACTTGAGTCGTTCAATCTCCAATCTGGAAGAGGTGGAGGAGGTGCGCAGCGCCACACGCCCGGCAGGAGATATTATTGACGATTTTTATGTAAACAATCAGCTCGAGGAAGTGAGCAATGGCATTAGTGATGCCCGGGATGGCATTGAAGAAACCGAGAGCGGGCTGCAGGAAGTCGAAAATGGCCTTAGCTCCATCCAGGAACAGCTTGGAAGCAATGATACGGAGAATTCGTCTCTGCAGGATGCTGCTGACGGCCTCGGAGAAGTGAATACAGCGCTTGAGCAGGTGAGCACGCAGCTGGCAAACGCTTCTTCCCCGCAGGAAGCAGCAGCAGCTTCAGAGCAGCTGGCCGGCATTAGTCAGCAGCTTACAGAGATTCAAAGCGGGCTTGAAGAAGGCCAGCAGGAGCTTGATCAACAGACGGCAGAGCTCGAGCAGTTAGCCGAAACGCTTGGAACACTCGAAAACGGGGTGTCTGATTCCCGTGACGGGCTGACCGAAATCAGTGACGGCCTTGAAAGTGCTGAAACCTTCACCGGAGAGGTGTCTGAGGCAAATTATGTTGAAGGCACCGGTGTATACCTTCCGGAAGATACCATCGAGAATGAAGACTTCCAGGACGGTGCCTCCAATTACGTATTCGACAATGAAAATGGCATGACCATTGAAGTTGGCTTGAATGCGGATCCTTATTCCAAAGAAGCCATCCAAAGTGCGGAAGAAGTCAAAGAGGTTATGGAAATGAATACGCAGGGCACGCCGCTTGAAGATACGACGATCGAATATGGAGGCGTGCCGAGTGTGAACAGCGACCTACAGTCGGTCAGCTCCAGTGATTTTGACCGGACGGTATTGATCGTTCTTGTCGGTATTTTTGCGATACTCATTATTTTGCTTCGTAATATTATTCAGCCGCTTTATATTATCGGCGGGCTCGTGCTTGCATACTTTACAGCGATGGCTGTGACAGAACTGATTTTTGTAAATGGGCTTGGATATCCGGGCATCGCCTGGCCGGTACCATTCTTCGGATTTGTTATGCTTGTAGCGCTCGGGGTGGATTATTCCATCTTCCTGCTAAGCAGGTACAATGAAGAAGCTAAAGCCGGTATACGTACAGGGATGCAGACGGCAATGATCAAGATGGGCACGGTGATCATTACAGCAGCGATCATTCTGTCAGGAACGTTTGCAGCAATGCTTCCTTCGGGAGTGCTTACTCTCCTTGAGGTAGCAACGGTTGTCATTACCGGACTGCTGCTGTTTGGGCTTATCGTGCTGCCATTATTAATTCCGGCATTAATCAGCTTTAACTCCGAAGAAAAAAATCCAAAGAAAAAACAAAAGCAACAGGAGCGATAAAAAAGAAACTCTGCCTTTCATGGGGCAGAGTTTTTTGCGCTATAAGGTATGCCGAAAAACGTAGCTTGAGGCGTGATAACCAAGACGTTCATAAAAGCGATGGGCGTCTTCGCGCTGCAGGCCGGAGGAGAGAATTACTTCTGTGCATCCGTGATTTTCTGCGTGTTGATGAATAGCCCGGAGAAGTCTCTCGCCGTGACCATTGGAGCGTGCGTGCTCTGCCGTCACAAGTTCATGAACCCAGGCGTGTTTCCCCCAGGCGAGACTTTCCAAAAGCTCCACTCCGGATACTGAGACTACCACGCCATCTTCTTTTAAGGCGAGCAGCTGGTATGAAGGATGACGGGAGAGGTAATCGTGGAAGGCTTCCCAGCTGAGAGAAGGACGCAGGGTTTGAATAATTTCATATGCTTTTTTGTAATCGGACCGTTTATTTAAAAATGTAGTAGTCATAGTCATAGATGGGATGTCCTTTCCGTACGAAAATAAGGCCCGGAAGGCCGGGCCTTATTACGTAGTGATAATTATGCATGCTGTTCGAGATTTTTTCTTACTTCTTCCGCAGCACGGACCATGTTTTTAAGAGCTTCAATCGTTTCCGGCACATCACGTGTTTTGAGTCCGCAGTCCGGATTTACCCAAAACAGGCTGCTCGGAAGCACGCGCAGGGCTCGGTCAATCATTTGAGTCATTTCTTCCACGTCCGGCACACGCGGGCTGTGAATGTCATAAACACCAAGGCCGATGCCTTTGTCATAAACAGCTGTTTCAAATGTTTCAATAAGTTCCCCGTGGCTCCGGGAAGTTTCAATCGAGATGACGTCGGCATCGAGCGCGCGGATCGACTCAATCATATCCTGAAACTCACTATAGCACATGTGTGTATGAATCTGGGTGGTGTCTTTGACAGAAGAAGTAGAAAGGCGGAAGGCGTGAACGGTCCATTCCAAGTACTCGTCCCATTCTGCCCGTTTTAACGGCAGTCCTTCGCGAATGGCGGGTTCGTCCACCTGGATCATTTCAATGCCTTCGTTTTCAAGCGCGAGCACCTCATCATTCAGGGCTCGTGCAATTTGAAAGGCTACTTCTTTTTTCGGAATGTCATTGCGTTCAAAACTCCAGTTCAGAATCGTTACCGGGCCGGTAAGCATTCCCTTCATCGGCTTTTCGGTCAGCGTTTGGGCGTATTTGGTTTCTTTTACGGTCATTGGTTCTTTAAACTCGACATTCCCGTAAATGACCGGCGGTTTGACACATCGTGAACCATAGGATTGTACCCAGCCGTTGGAGGTGAAAGCGAAGCCGCCTAATTTTTCCCCAAAGAACTCTACCATGTCTGTACGTTCAAACTCTCCATGCACGAGAACGTCGAGTCCGATCTCTTCCTGAATATCGACCCATTCCTGCATTTTATTTTGAATGTACGTTTCGTATTCTTCTGCGGAAATTTCACCTTTTCTCATCCGCCGGCGTTCGACCCGAACCTCACGTGTCTGCGGAAAGCTTCCGATAGTAGTGGTAGGAAGCTTTGGGAGCTGAAACTTTTCCTGCTGAAGCGGACTTCTTTCCTCGAATGAAAGCGGCCGGGAGGAAGGAATGTCGCCTGTAGCGTTGCCGGCTGTTTCCTGGCGCCACGGAGCGTTTTTAACACGAGCAAGCTGAGCGGTATTTTCTTCGATTTCTCCTGCCGTGTCTTCCCCGTTTAACGTGCGTGTGACGAGGTCGATTTCTTCGAGCTTTTGATCAGCAAAAGAAAGAGCATCCAGCAAAAGCGGATCAAGCTGCGTTTCGTGTCTGGTCGTCACCGGTGTATGAAGAAGACTGCAGGACGGCTGGATTTCGACATGTTCACTGCCCGTTTCTGCCTGAATATCTTTGGCAAAAGCGACAGTGGCCTTCACGTCTGCTTTCCAAATGTTGCGTCCGTCAATTACCCCTGCGCCCAGTACTTTGCCTGCAGGGAAGCCGTGATTTTGAATGTTTGCCCAGTTGCCTTCCTTACCGTGGACAAAATCAAGGCCGAGACCTGCGATTGGAAGAGAAATAATGTCTTTATAATGAGAAACGCTATCGAAATACGTTTGTACAAACAGGTCTAGTTCAGGTACTTCGCGGTTGAATAACTCATATGCTTTCCGGATTAATGGAATATCTGTTTCGGGAAAGGACTGAACAAATGCCGGCTCATCGATTTGAACGCTTTTCGCTCCTGCGTCCTGCAGCTGCCGCAGTACTTTTTCATAAAGAGGAAGAAGGTCATTAAACAGCTGTTCAAACTGATGGTCTTCATAGCCTTTGGAAAGCTTCAGGAAAGTATAAGGACCGATTAGGTATGGACGTCCTTCAATACCTAATTCAGACGCTGCCTCCTGATAAGCTTTTAACGGGTAGTTATCCACTAGGCGGGGCTTTGCGTTTTGAAGCTCCGGCACAATGTAGTGATAATTGGTGTTAAACCACTTGGTCATTTCACTTGCCGGCGATGCTTTCGTACCGCGGGCTACAGCGAAATATGTAGATAGGGAGGAATAGCCCTCGGAAGCATCAAAGCGCTCCGGCACAAGCCCAAACATCACTGAAGTATCAAGTACGTGATCATACAGCGAGAAATCACCAACGGGGATCGAATCCACACCGCGCTCCTGTTGCTTTTTCAAGAAATCCAATCGGAGTTCTCGGATTTGTTGTTGAAAAGAACCCTTATCCAGCTTTCCTTTCCAGTAGGATTCCAATGCTTTTTTCCATTCACGTTTTTCACCTAACCGTGGGTAGCCCAGGTTGCTGCTTGTCCATGTTGTCATTAAATTATTTTCTCCCTTCCAGTAGTACTCGATTGTCCTCCTATTCTTTATGTGAGAGGCATCCATGTAGCCAAACTATATCTTTTTCTGTGTTAAAGTGTCAAGGTATTTCACAGAATATTTCCACGTTTAATACAGTAAAAGACACTCTCAGCCATTGCTGAGAGTGTCTTTGTTAAATTAGGAGAGTTTATGCTTTGCTTTCTTTTGTGCTGCTTTTGTTTCCACGAACCTCGCGTTTTTCCATCGTATCCGGTCTTGTGTTTTTAAGAAAGAATGAAAGCACAAGGCCGACCACAGCGGCAATTAAAGCTACGAAAAAAGCCACATTAATGCCATGAATTAAGGCGCCGGTCTGGCTTGACACTTCGCCTGCCCGGGCAGCACCAGAAGCGCTCTGGGACATCACGGTAATCAGAACGGCAGTACCAATGGATCCTGCTACCTGGCGGAGCGTATTCGTCATCGCCGTGCCGTGGGCGATTAATGAATTCGGAAGCTGGTTTAGGCCGGCAGTCGTCATTGGCATCATGACCATTGCGACACCGAGCATGCGGAGGGCAAACATAACGGTCAAGAAGACGATGGATGAGTCTTGCGTTAAAAACATATACGGAATGGTGCCGATTGTTAACAGGGAGAGGCCAGTGATAGCGAGGCCTCGGCCCCCGACTTTATCAAAAATGCGCCCGGTAATAGGACTCATCAGCCCCATTAAAAGAGCACCCGGCAGAAGCATCAGGCCGGAATCAAGGGCGGAAAAACCACGTGCGTTCTGAACATACAGCGGGATGAGAGTCTGGGAGCCGACCATGGAAACAAAACAGGCCATGGCTACGACCACCGTCAACGTAAAGATAGGGTTTTTCAGCACACGGAACTCAAGTATAGGGCGTTCCACATGAAGCTGTCTCCAAATGAACAAGAACAAGGCAACTGAGCCTATCGCAAGCGTAGTTAATACGGTGGCACTTCCCCAGCCGGTGTTTCCGGCAGCGCTGAATCCATACAAAAGGCCGCCGAATCCGGCAGTCGAGAGCATAATCGATAGTAAATCGAGCTTTGGATGCTTAAGCTCCGTTACATTTTTCAGCAAAAAGTACGCTAAAATAATGTCAACAATGGCGATCGGAAGAATAATGTAAAACAATGTGTTCCAGGAATATGAATCCACGACCCAGCCGGAAAGAGTAGGGCCGAATGCCGGTGCAAATGCAATGGCGAGTCCGGCAAGCCCCATAGCCTGGCCGCGCTGGGAAATAGGGAACATGGTCATAATAGATGTCTGCATTAACGGAATCATAATACCGGCACCAACGCCCTGAATTACTCTTCCGGCCATGAGCAGGCCGAAGGTTGGGGAGAGGGCTGCGAACAGAGTTCCAAGCGCGAAGGAACACATGGCAAATAAAAATAGCCCGCGGGTAGTAAATTTTTCAATAAGAAAGGCGGTGATTGGAATCATAATGCCATTAACAAGCATAAATACGGTCGTTACCCATTGTGCTGTGTTGGCGCTCACGTTTAAATCAGCCATAATGCTTGGAATGGCCACGGCGAGCAGGGTCTGGTTTAAAATAGCGATAAACGCTCCGGTAAGAAATACCGCTATAATTAAATTTCTTGTTTTAGCAGGTATTTGTGTAGCTGCTTCTTCTGGCATGAGAAGCCCTCCTTCGATGATGTAATACATTTTTCGAGTATAAATTTTCTATAAAACGAAACGGTTTTTAAAGTACTTTTTAGTTTTCGTCAGCATATAATAACGCCAGCCACAGGAAAGATCAAGAAACTTGTTTCAGGACAAACAAATATCTGACTTTTTGTGCTGACGGTTTGAGACTTGGCTGTGAAGATTTAAAAGTCGGTAAAGCAAGAAAACCGCAATAAATGAACGATACCGGTATCCGAAAGCTACTGAATAATCTCCCGCAGAATATTAATATTACTCTGCAGTTCTTCTTTCTTCTCGAGAAAACAAAACAATGATTCCATGACAATTGTTTCAGGTTCGGGTTCGTAAAATTCCTGGTTTAGACGATCTACTGCTTCGACCCACTGCTTTTTTTCATAGGACGGAAAGCGGTAATGAATGAAAGCCCGTACCTGCTGAATGGTCCGATCCCATAAATCCTTTTGATCAATTTCGCCGTAATGACCCTGAAGATTGAAAGGCTCCATATCCTCGCTTGAAAAGACAGAAGCCGAGGACGTCTTGTGTTTGATGATACTTTCAATGTTGGTGACTAATACTTCAGCAAGACGGTCAAAATCAAAATTATGCCGGTCAACCTTTTCAGCAAATGCAATCATTTCTCTGCTCATTCCCTGCATGCATATCGCAAGGTCCCAAACGAAAGGCTCTATATCGGTGCCAAATGCTTCGAGCAGTGTATCCTTATGCCAGTTCACCATAATAAGCTGGCCTTGTTTTAAAAGGGCCTTAATGTCGTCAGACTGTTTGTTGATGGAAGCAGATTGGTAAAGCATCCACACATATTCGCGATGCTCCAAGAGGCCTTCAATTTCCCTCGACAGCTTGGCAATCAGCTGATCCCGGGGCTGCTTAGACTGCTCGTTGCGGGCGTAATTGGCACGATGAATAATATGGTTTAAATTATCCCTTACAATTTGGGCGAGAATGTCTTCTTTAGAATGAAAAATTTTATAAATAGAAGCTTTGGACATCCGGCACGCTTCAGCAATATCCTGTACTGAGGTGTGAAAGAACCCCTGGTTGGAAAACAGCTGCATTGCAGTCTGCTGAATGTATATTTTCTTTTCATCCATGCCCATGCCCCCCCTTAAAACTATATAGTTTTTTTAGTACCTTTAAGTTTCAACTCATTAATAATAGTAAATTTTCGTTACAAAAGCAACATCTTTGACTATCTTTAAAAAAATATTTAAGATAAAGAACGTAAAACTGACTAAAAAGATAGGAATGGGGGATTATAATGGCAGTAACAGTACAGCCCGTTTCCCAGCAGGAAACTGCCGAGAAAGCTTCCAAGAAACTGGGAGCTCCTCAAAATAAGCTGGTTACCGGCGGGTTGATCGTATTTGCTATCTTAACTTTATATCTTGCATTAACCCAGGCGATCGTACAGCCACTTTTGCTTACTATTGGGCTTCTTTTAGGATACACACTATTTCACGCCAGGTTTGGATTTACATCGGCGTTTCGGCGTTTGATGTCTGTCGGTAACGGCCAGGCGCTAAGAGCTCACATGGTAATGCTGGCGGCAGCGGTCACCCTGTTCGCGCCAATTCTTGCTATTGGTTCAACATTTTTTGGAGGGGAAGCTGCCGGCTACGTCAGCCCTGTTGGCGTGAGTGTTGTCGTTGGTTCATTTATGTTCGGGCTGGGAATGCAGCTCGGAGGAGGGTGCGCTTCCGGAACGCTGTATGCAGTAGGCGGCGGTCGGACGAATATGTTCATTACGCTGCTCTTTTTCATTGTCGGCTCTACCGTTGGAGCGTATCATCTTTCGTTCTGGACAGATGAAACACCTTCCTTCGGGTCGATATCGCTGGCAACGTCCACCGGTCTTGGATATGCGGGGGCCTGGATAGTATCTTTGCTTATTTTTGCCGCTGTGATCGCAGTGACATTAATTATTGATAAAAAGAAAAACCCGCCGGCAATGGCTACTCTGCCTACAGCGAGCGGCTGGAAACGCATTTTCCGCGGTTCCTGGCCAATGATGATTGCAGCAGTAGTTCTTGCTGTATTAAATGCTTTAACCCTGCTTACACGCGGCCAGCCGTGGGGAATTACCTCGGCGTTTGCACTTTGGGGATCCAAAGCAGCTGAAGCAGTAGGCATCAATGCTTCAGGCTGGGATTATTGGAGCGGGGAAAGTGCGCAGGCTCTGCAGACTACCATATTTGCCGACTCCACTACTGTACTGAACTTTGGCGTAATTTTAGGCGCATTTATTGCTTCAGCAGCAGGCGGTTTGTTTAAGTTTACAAAAGTGACTATCGGCAACGCTTCTGCCTCTATTATCGGCGGCCTTTTGATGGGTTACGGAGCACGGCTCGCTTTTGGATGTAACATCGGTGCTTACTTTGGTGGTATTGCCTCCTTTAGTGTCCACGGCTATGTATGGGCAGTATTTGCGTTAGCCGGTACATTCCTGGCTCTTTTCCTACGGCCGTTGTTCGGTCTTTCTGTACCCAAACCAAAAGATACGTTCTGTTAATACGAAAAAACCTTCCTGGCGTTCAGGAAGGTTTTTTTATGGAAAATGAGCTTTTCATTCAAAAATATTAATTTTTTCTTTAATGGATGTTCGTGGTTTTGCTTTTGGCGTTTTTTCAAAATAGCCAAGCTGCAGCATGCCGACAATAGTTTCTTTCGGTTCGATACCAAGGGACTTCTTGAAACGATCTGAATATATATAATCTCCCGTTTTCCAAATCATACCGATATTTTGCTCCCAGCTTAACAGCTGAAAGTTTTGAATAAGAGTAGAGGCCGCGCCAAAATCCTCTTCCCATTTTTCCGTTTTTTCCTCTGCCTGGTTGACGACAAGCAGGGCCCCGGGGAGCTCGGAAATTTGGGCCCGCACTTTTTCGGGTTTTTTTGAACCTTCGTGCTCCTGGTAATCGGCGAGAGCCTCTGCAAGTTTTTCTGTACCGCTGCCAAGAAAAAGCAGAAAGCGCCACGGCTCACGTATGCCATGGTCAGGCGCCCATTTGGAAACTTCAAGTAATTCAAGAATTGTTTGTTTATCTACCGGCTGCTCTGTAAACTTTTTAATGCTACGCCGAGATTGAATGGTTTGTGCAAGTGGGGTGCTGGCTATATCGGTCATAAGAGGTGCCTCCTAAGTTGAAAATGATTATCATTTACTATTTTAACATATAGACGAATTAATAGAAGAGCCTGAGCTGGCTCATTTGAATATATACGACGGTGTATTATTTGGTACTTACACCTAGGGGCGGAGGTCTTCACTATGAAGTAGAGGATAATTATGCAGAAATGGGAGAAATACAGTTAAAAGGTTTGCAGGTAGCACTGTTCGGCTCGTGCGACTTCATGTATCCAAAATATGGGCGGGCCCTCGACTTGATAGAGGGCCGGTTCCAAAAGCATGGAGCGCAGATAGTAGCTGCGCCGCTGAAAGTGGAAATTGATCCGAGAGAGGAAGAAGCCAGGGCGGCCCGTAAACTTGTAGATGCGTTACTGCAGAAAAAGAAAGTGAAAACCAGCGCTATTCCATAAAAAGAAGCATCCAGCGACGACTGGAAGCTTCTTTAGTTACATATACGCATTTGTTTCTAGAAGAACGTCTTGAATAGAAGCCCCGGGGAAGGTTAAATCTGCCCGCGAATCGAGATCTGTATCTTCCTGGTTTACGATAACAAGCCTGGCTCCGTTCTCTTTTGCTTCCATTGGAAACAGGGAAGCAGGTGCTACCTGGAGGCTTGACCCGAGCACGATAAATAAATCACAGGACGAGGTAGCCTCCTGCGCTTGTTGAATATCATGTTCCGGCAGCATTTCACCAAACAGGACAATACCTGGCCGCAGTTTGCCGCCGCAATTCGGACAAAGAGAAGATCTGTTTAAAAAATCCTCCTGCGCTGCCGGCCGGCCGCAAATGTGACAATGGATCTCCCGCAGGCTGCCGTGCAAAGCAGAAACATGTTGCTGGCCGGCCGCCTGGTGAAAACCATCTACGTTTTGGGTTATGACATGCTGCAGGATGCCCTGCTGTTCCCAATGGGCTAAAACTTCGTGGCCTTTATTTGGAGATGCTTCGAGTAAGGACTGCAGGCGCCATTGGTAGAAACTTGTGAATGCTTCATT
Organism: Marinococcus halophilus; assembly: GCF_002265875.1. Taxonomy (GTDB): domain Bacteria; phylum Bacillota; class Bacilli; order Bacillales; family Marinococcaceae; genus Marinococcus; species Marinococcus halophilus. The sequence continues at coordinate 1,743 of NZ_NPFA01000009.1, read as the reverse complement.
TTGGTGTTCAAGGGCTTCGACCGTGGCTAACTGCTTTGGGTCATAATTGCTCCAAAGTCCCGAAGATGAACGGAAATCCGGGAGCCCGCTATCCGTAGACATTCCCGCGCCGGTCATTACAACACTGTATTTGGATGCTTGAAGCCATCCTGCCAGCTGTCTGCTCAACTTAATCCTCCTAACGTCTGCTCATTGATTACTGCTGTAATTCAATACCCGTCTTTACCCACTGCTTACACCAATAAAAGGGGAGGTGTCTTCGGGGAAGTTCATGATAGAATAAAGGGATAAAAGCATAAAAAAACACCAGCCTGAAAAAGCCTGGTGTATTCGTTATATAAGGAATGGTGCGGATGAGAGGATTCGAACCTCCAAGAGCGTAAGCTCACACGGACCTGAACCGTGCGCGTCTGCCAGTTCCGCCACATCCGCAAGACAAATTCTATTATAACCAGTAGTAGCGAATTGTGCAATAGAAGATTTGCTGTTTTTTTTATAAATATAGTACGATTAAAGCTTAGAAGAAAACAAACAGGAAAGCGAGTCTTTAATTATGGGTGAAAAGAGGGACCAGGAATTTGGGAAGAGACTATATGAAGCCATTATGGTGATACTTGCCATTCTATCTGTAGGCACTATTTGGTACGACACAGAAGTGTCCGGCTATATTATTTGGACCACCTGGGCATTATTCACGCTTGATTATGCTTTCCGATTTTTTCGGGCAGAGCGGAAATGGGAGTTCGTTAAAACACACCCGTTTTTATTAATAGCTATTATACCATTAGATGCGATCTTTCAGTTTGCACGACTGGCAAGAATTATTCATCTGTTCCGGCTCAAAACGATTACTAAATTTTATACAATGCCGCTTATTCGGTATTTAAGCCGTCAGCATCAGTATTATGTCTGGGGCGGTATTTTAATATTATACATCTGTTTCGTGATCTGGGTGTGGGGGATCGAACCTCCGGCAGATTCCCTGTGGACCTCTGCCCTGAGCGTACTCATGGCGCTTGTCATGTTCGGGCGCTCTAACATTGAGCCGGTTACGGCACTTGGTCAGGGAACAATGGTAGTGCTGAGTCTGTTCGGAGTTATTTTATACGGTTTGATTTTAACTTATATATTTGAATACTTTTCCGTCAAGTATTGGAAAAATAAAGTGAAGAAGTGGTTTCCCTTTAATTAAAATTCAGTCTTTCGGATGAAGAGCCCCTCTTGGCCAAGGAGAACAGAAGATATACTGAAAAATAACACAAAATTGTTGCAAACGTGTGACAGGGGAGTATGATAGAAATATATCAAAAGGAGGGATAACATGTGGGCTTTGCATCTAGTTCAGAATATGCGCTTTGTCATTATGGGGCTCTTATCCCTTTCGGCACTCAGCATTTTTGCTTTTCAGTCGGTAGAAATTGTACATGCTTTTCTTGAAACATTCAGGCGCCGCTAGTGAATAATATCCTGCATTAGGAATACCCGGTTTTTGGGTATTCTTTTTTTGTATGTGTGGACGTCCGAAAGCAACAAGAAAAAACCTCTCTCCAAAAAGGAAAGAGGTTTATATATGGCTTAATTAGTTTTTAGTGACGTTTGCAGCTTGTGGGCCGCGGTCGCCTTCTACTATTTCGAATTCTACCGTTTGTCCTTCTTCTAAGGTTTTAAAGCCTTCTTCCTGGATAGCGGAGAAGTGAACGAAAACGTCGTCTGCGCCTTCGCGCTCGATGAAGCCAAAACCTT
>NZ_NPFA01000008.1 GCF_002265875.1 Marinococcus halophilus | reverse complement strand
CCTCTAGTTGTCCGCGTTCGATCATGGTAAGATGAGAGTAGCTCATGGTATCCCTCCGTGTGAGTGTTTGGTGGTACTTTCATTTTACCCAGGGATACCATGGGTGTTTTTTATTTTTTACGTGTTGCGCTTAATATTACAATTCAAGTTAAAATAATAACTGAATGGCAGTTAATCTTTCATTTCTCTTGCAATCTGGGCTCACAGTTATTATACTATTAAAAATATCTTTAAAACTTGCAGTACTTCCACAGGGTCCTTAGCCTTCATTGGCCGGGGCCCTTTTGCAAAATAATCTACAAAGGAGGAACAATAATGAGCAGAGTAACGATGATTGATATTTACAAACACCCAATTACTCAAAAGTATGTCCGCCGTTCCGGACTTGCCCATGCCATCCGTGTGGCTGATATAGCATTAGAGCTTGCCGGAGAACGAAACGTGGATGTTGATCTCGCTGTAAAAGCTGGTTTTCTGCATGATATGGGCCATTACCTTTTTTACAAAAATGGGAAATGGGACTTTGAAGAGTACCGGACGAACGACATTCATGCTATTAAGGGAGCAGAGCGGGCGCACAAGCTGTTAATCCGGCTCGGCGAAGAACCGGCTCGGGCAAAAGAAGTCAGTATGGCCGTTTTACTGCATACCGATTCGTATCTTCCGGCAGCTAATATCCAGCGCACTCCGCTGCAGCAAGTAGTTGCGGATGCAGATGAACTTGACGAAGAGCCGTCTGGAAGGCATCATTACCGGTCGATTACAGAAGAAGAAGCATTCACCCGCCTTCATTCTCTCGACGAACGCCTTGGGCGTGCTGTTTCGGAAGCTATGCATTCATAAAATGAAAAGAACCCGCCTTCACGCAGGAAGGCAGGTTCCGTGTCTACATATTTTATTTTTCATTGTTTTTTACGTAATAAAACAAGCTGCTCATATCTTTTTTCCCGAATCCTTCGCGATCTGCTCCTTCAAACAATGAAAGTACCTCTCTTCCCGCTCTTGGAGAAATTCCAACACGATCGCTCATTTCTTTAGCCAGGCCGAGATCCTTCAAAAGCAGTTCAAGCGCAAATCCAGGCTCTTCTTTATTGTCATGAAGAAATTCTGTATAGTGACGGTCATAGATTTTACTCTGCCCCATGCTGTTAGTAATAACGGAATGAAGCATTTCCAGATCAACTCCGGCTTTTTCGGCCATTGTTAACCCTTCGCTTACCGCTGCGGTATGCATACCTACCATAAACTGGTTAATCAATTTCACTTTGGTGCCTTTACCGATACTGCCAGCATACGTAATATTTTTGCCTACCGCTTCAAAAATTGGCCCCGCTTTTTCAAAAGCTTGTTCGCTCCCGCCAACCATGACAGCAAGCGTTCCTGCTTCTGCTCCCGTTGTTCCACCGCTGACCGGAGCATCCAGATAATCCACGCCTTTTTGAGCTGCCTCTGCTTCAATTTTTTCATGCAGCTCTGCCGACACCGTACTGAAGTCGATGACGAGAAGTCCCTGCGAAGCATTCGTAATTACCCCGTTTTCACCGAGCATCATCTCCTCTACATGCTCTGGTTTCGGCAGGCAGGTCATGACGACATCCATTTGCCCAGCTGCCTCAGCCGGAGTGATGCCGGTAGTGCCCCCGGCTTTTTGAAAGCGATCTTCCTTTTCGTTTCCTTTGTTGATTCCGTATACGTCAAATCCTTTATTCAAAATATTGATGGCCATCGGCATGCCCATGTTTCCAAGGCCGATGAAAGCAGCTTTTTTCATAAATACTATTCTCCTTTCGTCCAGACATGCGAGTTCATATCCCACTCATGCATGTGATAATCCCGGGCGCCAAGCTGTATGTAAGGATCCTGTTCAACTATTTTCCGTACAGCCTCCTCTTCTTCCCCGCGGTACATAATTAAACCTCCGGCTCCATCAACAAAACGCCCATAAGCCAGCACATTCCCGTTCAGTTCTTCATCCTCAAGAAACTTCAGGTGCTGGGAACGGAACTTTTGCGATTTTTCTTCGTCTTTCATTGTAAGCAGTACAGCAAATATCTTCATAGTAGCCCTCCTTTGAAGTCTTTCTATTTTATTATAGACGTTGTCCTCCAATATTTACATAGATGAAGGGGTTTTCACGCAGCTTCCTTTTGACCTTCCGGGCAAGTTAAGGTACACTAACCCTGTTCTAAAGCGTTTTAAGCTGAAATTATTGTTAGAGAGGGGACCCCATCATTGGTCTTTGTATTCTTTTTTATAGCGGCTGTTGTTACAGTTATCGCTGCCACTAAGCTGTCTTCGTACTCTGATATTATCAGCGAAAAATCTTCTCTTGGCGGCATGATGGTCGGTACTCTTTTACTTGCTGGAGCCACTTCCCTGCCGGAAGTTACGACGAGTTTAACGGCTGTATTTCTGGATAATCCGGATATTGCCGTAGGCAACGTGCTTGGAAGTAATTTATTTAACATTCTTATTATTGCTGTATTTGATATTTTTTATCGCCGAAGAAGGCTGTTCAACCGAGTTTCCCCAGGGCATACATATACAGCTGGACTTGGAGCGCTGCTTGCTTTTGTCACGGGAGCAGCTTTTCTTCTTCAGCTGTCCTGGAATATTTTTGGTGTCGGTGTTGATGCGCTCGCCCTTTTAATTTTTTATGCAGTCGGGATAGTCTGGGCAAACCGCCAGAATGAAGGGGTTATTCCAGACGAAGAAGAAGAAGAGGTGCCAAAGCCGAATCTTTCACTGCGCCAGGCTGGAATTGGATTTATTATCGCTGCTTTATTCACCTTGGCCGCTGGTACAGTCCTCACGACTACCGGCGACCAGATCGCTGTAATAACAGGCCTGGGCTCAAGTTTTATCGGCAGTTTTTTAATAGCTGCTTCAACCTCCCTGCCTGAAGCAGTTTCTGTTTATGTAGCGATGAAGCTGAAAAACTACAATCTGGCGCTGGGTTCTATTTTGGGAAGCAACTTGTTCAATTTAACCCTGCTTGCCCTGAGTGATATTTTTTACAGAGGAGAACCAATCATTTCCGCAGCAAGCCGGACAAACCTGGTGACTTCTCTCGGCATTACGCTTCTTGCTGCCATAGTATTTTACGCGGTCCTGCGAGGCAGCAAGCGGAAAACACCAGCCTTCTATCTCTGGCCTTCCATCACCCTTGTCATTGTTTACTTTATCGCCTCCTACTTAACCTTTATCGGCCTGGGGGCTGAGTGGTGATGAAGCCATGAAAAGCAGCCTTCGTCTGTGGATGCTTATAACAGCTCTATTGTGGATAGCAGCGCTTGCCCTGCAGGCTCGCTTCGGAGGATTTCCCGCCTGGCCGGGATTTATTCTCTTTATCGCACTCGTTATTGAGTGGTCCGCCCTTCTTGTTCTTAAATATAAAAATCAGCGGAAGTAAGTTTTGGATGAAAGGATGTATAATATGAAAACCGTTTTTTCCGGTGTCCAGCCGAGCGGAACACCTACCATCGGCAATTATCTGGGAGCAATCAAACATTTTGTCGATTTACAGAAGGACTACCGCAGTTTTTTCTGCATTGTAAACCAGCACGCTATCACAGTGCCTCAAGGTAAGCAGGAGCTGCAGCACAACACTCGGAGTCTGGCAGCATTGTATATCGCCGCCGGCCTCGATCCTGAAAAAGCAACGATTTTTATTCAATCGGAGGTTCCTGCCCACGCCCAGCTTGGCTGGATGCTTCAATGCATTGCCTATATCGGGGAGCTTGAACGCATGACCCAGTTTAAAGACAAGGCTGAAGGACGCTCAGGAGTGCCCGGCGCTCTTTTGACTTACCCGCCGCTGATGGCAGCAGACATTCTTTTATATGGTACAGATATTGTTCCCGTCGGTGAAGACCAGAAGCAGCATCTGGAACTGACACGGACGCTCGCTGAACGTTTCAATCAGCAATACAATGATATCTTCACCGTTCCGGAAACAAAAATTGCCGGAAACGGGGCAAGGATTATGTCTCTGCAGCATCCGGATAAGAAAATGAGCAAATCTGATTCCAATCAAAAAGCTTTCATCTCTATGCTTGATGATGAAAAGACGATCATGAAGAAAATGAAAAGCGCTGTTACGGATTCGGGACGGGAGATCCGCTATGATACTGAAAATAAACCCGGAGTAAGCAACCTCCTTACTATTTACGCTATTTCTAAAAACATCAGCATCGAAGAGGCGGAGCAAAAGCTCAGCTCAGAAAGCTACGGCTCTCTTAAAGAAGAGACCGGTGCCGCTGTTGCTGATATTCTCGTGCCGCTTCAGGAGCGCCACGCAGAACTGATGGCGTCTTCAGAGCTCGATGAGATATTAGATCAAGGGGCAGAAACGGCCCGCCTGGCCTCCTCCAAAATGCTTGCAAAAGCAGAGCGTGCTATGGGCCTTGAACGAAAGAAACGGTAGAAGCTCCCAAGTCGGGAGCTTTTATTTTTTCCTTCCCGGGTATTAGTATAGAGGAAATATATCTCGCACCTGGAGGGTCGAAAGTGACTGTACGAGAAGAAAAACAAAAACAGCTACGCGAGCTGCTTAAACAATCTGAGGAGCTGCAACAGTCCATCAACCAGCTGGCCCGGGAACTTGCAAATGAAACCCGGGTGCTGCAGGTTCATTTATACAAGGAGCAAAAAGACCAGCTTGAAGATATTACCCGGTATTTTGACGAAGTGAATATGGAGGCCGACCAGACCCGGCCTGAAGCCATTCTTACCATGGCGCTCAATCACTTCCACAGTCATTTGATGCATGTAAAAAACAGCGACTAAGGAGGCAGCTGCCATGGATGTAATTTTAACCCACCGCCATATGGATTTTGACGCTCTCGCTTCTGCTGTAGCTGCTTCCAGGCTTTATCCGGAAGCCCGTCTCGTTCTGCAGGAGGATCAATCCGAAGAAGTTAATGAATACCTGGCGCTTTTTAAAGATGAATTTCCATTTGTGTCCTCCCGCCATATCGATTGGAATGATCTGCATACAGTAATTTTGACTGATGTCTCCGAACCGGACCGGGCCAAGGACGGACTCACTTTTTCCTCAGCACCGCACTGGATTATTTATGACCATCATACAAACAAAAAAGTGCCTGGGTCACCGGAAGCAGCAATCGATGCAAGGATCGAACCAACAGGCGCTGCCGTCACCATTCTTATTGAAGAACTAATACAGCGCCAGCTCTCTCTTACTCCAACCGAGGCCACTCTGTTAGCTCTTGGGTTATATACCGATACCGGATCGCTCGTCTACCCGAGTACAACGCTTAGAGATCTGCAGGCTGCAGTATTTTTAATGGAGCAGGGCATGAATTTAGATACTGTGGGTCAATATATGGAAGAGTCTCTTTCTCCGGATCAGCAGTATGCTCTAAGGGCATATCTCGGAGCAGCAGAGATCATCGAACGCGAAGGACTTCAGCTTTTAATCACAAAATTTGATGCCGGCGACAAGCACATCGGCGGCTTGAATACCGTTACTTCGAATTTGATAGAAACAACCGGTGCTAGCGCTGTCATTACCTTGACCAAAGCCCAGGGAAAAATATTCGTTATCGGCCGATCGGCTACCGACCGTATCCATCTCCCGGATATCTTAGCCCCTTTTGGCGGTGGCGGACATTCCCGGGCCGGGTCTGCCACCATCAAAGATCAGCTGCTTGATGATGTTTATGACCAGATTAAATCACAGCTCCAGGCTGCAGTAGGACGTTCCATTACTGCAGAAGAACTAATGAGCAGGCCGGTGAAGACGTTAAAACCTGAAACGACCATCAAAGAAGCAGAAGGTATGGTACTCCGCTACGGCCATAGTGGCTTCCCGGTCGTAAACGACCAGTATGAATTGGTAGGCATTATTTCCCGCCGCGATATTGATAAAGCAATGCATCATCAGCTGGGGCATGCTCCTGTTAAGGGATACATGAGCTCTAATTTGCATACCGCGTCCCCACACCACCGGTTTGAAGAACTGCAGCAGCAGATGGTTCAGCATAACGTTGGCCGGCTGCCCATTATCGACCGCCGCGGGGCGTTAATCGGCCTCGTTTCGCGCAGTGACATCATTGCCCGCCTTCGTGAAGATTCTACTGCCTCTGAAACGGTCAATATGGAAGAAAACATGCGCATGACTCTGCCTGATTCGATTCAGCGGTGGCTTCGGGCAGTCGGTGAAGAAGGCGCCCGGCAGCATTTGCGCACCTATTTAATTGGCGGCGTCGTTCGCGACATTATTCTACAGAAGGGCAATGAAGATATAGATATTGCTGTCGAAGGCGACGGCATTGCCTTTGCTTCAGATATCGCTTCCAAGTGGAACGGTGAAATTCATAAGCACGAAGCTTTTGGAACTGCTACAATTACTTGGCCGGACGGATTAAAAATGGATATCGCAAGCTCACGCACCGAATTTTATGAAAAGCCCGGCTCCCTGCCGGACGTGGAAAGTTCTACCTTAAAAGAGGACTTATTCCGGCGGGATTTTACGATTAACGCTATGGCTCTTGCCCTTCATCCTGAAGAGTTCGGGAATCTCATTGACCATTTTTCCGGGCTCGAGGATTTAAAACGAGGGTCTATCCGGGTGCTGCACAATTTAAGCTTTGTGGAGGACCCAACCCGCATTCTTCGGGCTATCCGCTTTGAACATCGCTTTGATTTTGCTATGGATCATGAAACCGAAGCTTTTATTGCCCAGGCGGTTAACGCTATTCATGCGTTGTCGACAGACAGAATACTGGCTGAATTTCAGCGACTCACAGCTGAAATGCCTCCTGCCCAGCTATTTCACCGTCTCCAGAAGCTAGATGTTTTATCTGCCTTTCTGCCTGGAGCGGTCTGGGATAATACGGCAGAACGATTGCTTCCTTATATCACCAGTCTTCAATCCTCTTTGTTCATGACCCTGCTGCCATTGTTTCTTCAGGAAAGCGGGCGGGTGCTATCGGCTGGGCGGGTGGCCGTACGGAAACAGGATAAACAGCTGGTCCGGCATGTGCATCACCTGCTCGATGAAAGCTGGGCACTCTCTATTGAAAGACCCGGTGATTTTCACCGGATAGCTGCGCATGTCTCCCCTCTTTCAGTTGACATCGCTGTTTACTGCCTTGAATACAGTGCCCGGCAGCCGGAAAAAGCGTCTTTGCTCAGACAGTACCAGGAGAAATGGCAAGAGCTTCCCTCCTGGATTTCCGGCGCTGACCTTCGGCGCCTCGGACTCCGCCCCGGACCGCTCTATAAATTCATTATCAGTGAAACCGAAAAAGCCATTATTAATGAAGAAATCACTTCTTCCCAGGAAGCGCTCAATTACGCGGAAGCTCTTATTCACAGCTGCCAGCCCTAAGTGCATAAAAAAACCCGGGCGCTTTGCCCGGGCTCTTTTTATGCCTGCCATTTTTTAAATGCCAGGGTAGCGTTATGCCCCCCAAATCCAAAGGTGTTGCTGAGAACAGCCTGAATGTCGCCTTTACGGGATTCGTTCGGCACGTAATCAAGATCGCATTCCGGATCCGGCTCGTGCAGATTAATGGTCGGCGGCACTACATTATCTTTTAACGATAGAATACTGAAAATGGCTTCAATTCCCCCGGTTGCTCCAAGCAGATGGCCGGTCATGGATTTCGTCGAGCTCATCCATACGTGGTCCGCGTGGTCTTCAAACACTTTACGCACGGCAGTAGTTTCAAATTTATCATTGTACTGGGTGCTTGTGCCGTGAGCGTTAATGTACTGAATATCTTCTGCTTTAAGTCCGGCATCATCCATAGCCATCTGCATGGACCGCTGAGCCCCTTCGCCGTCCGGCGCTGGTGCCGTCAGGTGATAGGCGTCACCGGTGGAGCCGTAGCCCACGATTTCAGCATAAATTTCTGCGCCTCTCGCTTCAGCGGACTCCAGACTTTCAAGCATTAAGATGCCTGCTCCTTCACCCATCACGAACCCGTCCCGGTTTTTATCAAACGGACGGGACGCTGTGTCCGGGTCTTCATTCATGGTAATCGCTTTGGCGGAACTAAATCCGGCGATTGCCATTTTTGTGATCGGCGCTTCTGTGCCCCCGGTAATCATAGCATCAGCGTCGCCGCGCTGAATTACTTTATAGGCGTCTCCGATGGAGTTGGAGCCTGTAGCACATGCCGTAACCGTACAGGAATTCACTCCCCTGGCCCCTGTATAGATGGAAACCTGGCCGGAAGCCATATCCGGAATCATCATTGGCACAAAGAACGGGCTTACCCGTTTATAGCCACGCTCCATAAAATTTTGGAACTGGGTTTCATACGTTTCCATTCCACCAATGCCAGAGCCAATCCATACACCAGTCCGAGCTGCATTTTCTTCTGTAATTGTGTAATCCGCATCTTCGAGTGCCTGCATGGAAGCAACAATTGCAAACTGGGTGAAGCGGTCCATTTTCCGAAGTTCTTTCTTTTCCAAATAAGCCGAAGGGTCAAAATCTGTGACTTCTCCCCCGATTTTCATCGGAAGCTCAGAAACATCCACCCTCTCAATAGCATTAATGCCGGATACTCCGTCGACAGCGTTTTTCCATGAGGATTCCACTGTCTGGCCTAACGGGTTGACTGTTCCCATTCCCGTTACAACCACTCGCCTGTTTTCATTCATGCCACTCTCTCCTTTGTTATCTTCCGCATTTTCCTGTATATTCTCCAGGCCTATGTACCGAATCAGACTGGATATTTTCATTAGTCTGGCAATAATTTTATACGAATAGGGCACAGTTGTCTACTTTCTGCACGCCGTTTTGTTCATATAACCTTTATTCCTTTACAAACGACCGGTGATAGGTCCATTCAGCGATTAACGCTCCTATAATGGCTGTAAGAACAGCTGTCGTCTGGCTGCCCTCAAAAAAATAAACGATGCCTGAATATACAGCAATCAATACACAGATAAAAATAATTACCCCTGCCACAGCACGCTGCATTGTCATGTCATCCCTCCCGCTTCTTACCGCCTTCCCGGCAATTATACAAGCAGGCATCTGCTAATCCAAGTGATTATCCTCCTTTCTTCTCACAAAAGAAACCGCCCCTGTGTACAGGAACGGTTACCCGGTCTAGCTAATGACTGAAGCGAGTATTGCCTTTTGCACGTGCAGCCTGTTCTCCGCTTCATCATAAACGGCTGAATGAGGGCCGTCGATGACCGACGCCGCCACCTCTTCTTCCCGGTGTGCGGGAAGGCAATGCAAAAAGATATAGTCCTTTGCTGCATTTGCTGTCAGTTCTTCAGAAATCATAAAGCCTTTAAAAGCCGCGAGGCGTTTCGCCTGCTCTTCTTCGTATCCCATGCTTGTCCAGACGTCCGTATAAATAACGTCCGCTCCTTCTGCTGCTTCTTCGGGGTCCCTGGTGCGGGTGACTGAAGCTCCGGACTGCTCCGCGGCCTGTTCAATCTGCTTCCAGACTCCCGGATCTGGGCCATATCCTTCCGGCGCTGCGAGCACCGCATCCATCCCCATTTTCACGCTTGCTATCATCCAGGAGTGAGCAACATTGTTCCCGTCGCCAATAAAGGCGCTTTTTAAGCCCTGAAAGCTTCCCTTTTGCTCCTGCACAGTTAACAAATCGGCAAGCGCCTGACACGGATGGTATAAATCAGTGAGAGCATTGATCACCGGTACATCCGCATGATCTGCGAGTGCTTCCACTTTCCCGTGGTCGTTTGTCCGAATCATTAAAGCATCCACGTACCTTGAGAGCACTTTGGCTGTATCTTTGATCGGCTCCCCGCGGCCGATCTGCATGTCCCGGGGGCTCAGAAATAAGGAATGGCCGCCCATCTGGGTCATTGCTACCTCAAAGGATACGCGGGTCCTCGTCGACGCATTTTCAAAAATCATTCCAAGGGACCGGTGCGCGAGATGGGTATAATATGCTCCAGGGTTGTTTTTCATATCTGCTGCCAGTTCAAGCAGCTGCTTGATTTCCTCCGCAGAAAAATCAAGCAGTGTTAAGATACTCTGCTGCTGCAGATTTGAGGCAGGATTATTCAGGTTCGTTGCCATTTGTTACACTCCTTTTTCGGACAAAGCGTAATTTTGCAGCCATGATTCAATTGGGGCAGGCAGCTCTGGTGCTCCCTGAATCGCCTGGACCATCACACTTAGCGTACGTGCATTCGTTACAATTGTTTTACGTTCAATTAATGCTTTTTGGCGGCGCTCTTTGCCTGTTTTATGGCCCACCTCCGGGATACTGATAAAAGCTGAAGCATCCTCTGAGTGAATCCATTCATCAAACGGTATTTGTTGCGGGAACACTAATGTGTAACCCATGCCTTCGAGTTTGTCCAGGGACGGCTTTGCTTTGTCGTATTCCCCGGCAGCAATTTCGCAATAGACACTTCCAGTTTTTTTAAACAGAAGAGGCACCTGGGTTTCTGACCATGCAAATGCTTTCTGGAAAGCCCCGGAAAGATCTTTGGATATACCGATCAGCTCCCCGGTGGATTTCATTTCTGCTTCCAGTACCGGGTCGAGTCCGCTTAATTTATCGTTGGAAAAGACCGGAGCTTTCACTGTGTAATAGCCCGGCTCCTCATGAAGGCCCGCTTCTTCCATCCATGTTTTAAGTGAATGGCCAAGCAGCAGATGCACCGCCCCTTCGATCACTTTTTCTCCGGTGATTTTGGCAAAGACCGGCACTGTCCGCGATGCTCTTGGGTTTATTTCAATTACGTACAATTCACCGGCTTCGTAGACAAACTGGATATTAAAAATACCGTGAAAATCCATGCCTTCCGCAATTTTCTGCGTATAGTCCACCAACAGCTGCTTTACCTCTTCGCTAATGCTGAACGGAGGAGTCACAGCCATCGAATCGCCTGAATGAACGCCCGCTTCCTCCACGTGTTCAAATATACCAGGTATCCATATGTCTTTGCCGTCTGTTAATACATCCACCTCAAGCTCTGTGCCCGGCTTGTAGGAATCAATTAATATTGGGTATTCAATATCGTTGGCCGGATCTTCAATATACTCCACCAGTTCTTCTTCTTTGGTCGCAATTGCCATGCCGCGGCCGCCAATTACATAGGAAGGCCGGAGAAGCACCGGATAGCCGATTTCTTCCGCCTGCTTCAGCGTTTCTTCTCTGCTGCGGCCGGAAACTCCGGGAATATGAGGCACGTTTACCTGCTGCATAAACTGGTAGAAACGGTCCCGGTCTTCCAGCTGGTCGATAATATCAGACGTCGTCCCCAGCACTTCCATCCCTGCTTGTTCAAGCGATTCAGTCAGCGCTATGCCGGTCTGGCCGCCAAGCTGCACAATCACTTTTGTTACTTGCTCTTCCTTTGCCACGTGAAGCACATCTTCGGCTGTGAGTGGTTCAAAATACAAATGATCTGCCATTTCAAAATCGGTGCTTACCGTTTCAGGATTGTTGTTTACTATTACGGCTTCGTAGCCTGCCTCCTTCAAGGCACGTGCTCCGTGCACCGAGCAATAGTCAAATTCAATGCCCTGTCCGATACGGATCGGGCCTGACCCGAGGACGAGCACTTTGTTTTCTGTTGGCTCGGCCTCACGGTCGCTTTCCTTATACCAGCTTGAATAATAATACGGTGTTTCTGCAGTAAATTCTGCTGCACACGTATCGACCATATGGTATGAAGGAAACATATTTAACTGCTCCCGCAGCTGAAGTATTTCTTTTGTTCCGACGCCGGAGAGCGTATGCAGCTGTTCGTCCGTAAAACCAGCCTTTTTCCATGAGAGCAACTGGTCTTCGCTCCACTGTCCCCATGGAAGCGCCGCAATGTCTTTTTCTTTTTGAATAAGAGCTGAAAATGTTCTGAGAAAAAAGTACTGAATGCCTGTCTTTTTGTGGATCGTTTCCATATCCCCGTCCCGGCGGAGCCACTCCATAATATAAAAGAACCGCTTGTCGTCCTGCTTTAGTATCGCAGGCAGTATATCTTCATCCGGCACTTCCCTGCATTCCGGCAGAGCCAGCCCGTCATGCTTGATCTCAAGCGACCTTACCGCCTTCTGCAGAGCGGCCTCAAGATTTCTTTCGATGGCCATGACCTCTCCGGTTGCCTTCATCTGTGTGCCAAGCGTGCGGTCAGCGTAGGAAAACTTATCAAATGGCCAGCGCGGAAATTTGACTACTACATAGTCCAGTGCGGGTTCAAAGCTTGCATACGTATGTCCGGTGACCGGATTTAACAGTTCATGGAGGTGATACCCGATGCTGATTTTGGCTGCCATACGGGCAATCGGATAACCGGTGGCTTTAGAAGCAAGCGCGGAGGAACGACTGACCCTTGGATTCACTTCAATTAAATAATACTGCTTGCTGGCAGTATCGAGTGCGAACTGAATATTACATCCGCCTACAATCCCAAGCGCCCGGATAACTTTTAACGAAGAGCTCCGAAGCATCTGATACTCTACGTCTGTCAGCGTCTGGGACGGAGCCACCACAATGGAGTCTCCGGTATGGACTCCTACTGGATCGATGTTCTCCATGTTGCATACGGTGATGCACGTGTCATTTGCATCCCGCATTACTTCATACTCAATTTCTTTGAAGCCGGCAATGCTTTTCTCCACCAGACATTGATGAATTGGGCTTGCTTCAAGACCTCCTTCGATGATGTAGCTAAGCTCGCTTTCATTTTGGGCGATACCGCCGCCGCCGCCGCCAAGCGTGTAAGCGGGTCGCACGATAATTGGATAGCCTGTTTTTTCTGCAAACGCCAGTGCTTCTGCTTTTTTCTCCACAATCTCACTTTCAGGCACTGGCTCTCCGAGCTCGTGCATGAGAGCACGGAATGCTTCTCTGTCCTCTCCCTGCCGGATGGAGTCGATCGGGGTACCAAGAAGCTCCACCCCGTACTTTTCAAGCGTCTGCTGTTCGGAAAAAGCAAGTGCAAGGTTTAGTCCGGTCTGGCCGCCAAGGGTGGCGAGTACCCCGTCCGGACGCTCCTGTTCAATGATCCGTTCCACTGTTTCTACAGTAAGCGGCTCAAAATATACTTTGTCGGCACAGGTGTCATCTGTCATCACAGTCGCCGGGTTGTTATTCAACAGGATGACTTCGATATCTTCTTCCCGCAGCGCCAGGCAGGCCTGGGTACCTGAATAGTCAAATTCTGCAGCCTGCCCAATGACGATTGGGCCGGAGCCGATCACCAATACTTTGTTTATATTTTTATCTCTAGGCATAGGTGGCTTCTCTCCCTTTATTCTCTATCGTTTCCAAAAATTCATCAAAAATCTCTTCGCTGTCTGCCGGCCCTGGATGGGCTTCGGGATGAAACTGTGCTGTCATGATTGGAAATTTTGTATGCACCATGCCCTCTACCGAGCCATCATTGACGTTTTTATATTTTATCTGGAAGGAGTCTTTCGGCAAGGATTCATCCGTAACGACATAGCTGTGGTTTTGAGAACTCATAAAAACTTTGTTTGTTTTCAGGTCCTGCACTGGCTGATTCGCACCGCGATGGCCAAAGCGCAGCTTCTCCGTATCTCCGCCGAAAGCCAGCGCAAGTAGCTGATGGCCCAGGCAGATTCCTAATGTCGGATAGGTTGTGGCAAGCTCCTTATACGTACTCAAATAATGCTCAAGCTGTTTGGGGTTGCCTGGGCCATTGGAAAACAGAAGGCCATCGGGAGCCAGATTTTCAATAGTTTGTTTCGGCGTATCGTAAGGCACGATCGTCACTTTGCACCCTTTTTTGTTCAGCTGATCCACCATCGACTGTTTGTAGCCAAAGTCCATCACCACTACGTGCCGGTCGCCGCTGCCGACCGTTATCTGCTTATCCACCGTTACAGTTTCAATCACATCACGCTCGCCGAGCGGCTCATACGCTCCAACGTTTACGGAATCCGGATCACCAGTCATAACAGCACCCATATCTCCCTTTTCCCGGATATTTTTGACGAGCGCCCGGGTGTCTACATTTTCCATAACAGGGATTCCAGCAGCAAGTGCTGCTTCTGCAAGCGTCTGGTCGCCTTCGTAGTGTCCTGAAGTACTGCATGCTTCACTAACAACAATACCCGCCGGCTGTGGCTGCGTGCTTTCATTGTCGGTTGGATTCACACCGTAATTTCCAATCAGGGGGTAGGTAAAAACCACTATCTGTCCATGAAAGGAAGGATCAGTCATTACTTCCTGGTAGCCGGTCATTCCTGTAAAAAATACAATTTCCCCATACGTATCCGGAAAGGCTTGCTGCCAGCTGCCTTCAAATATTTCGCCTGTTTCCAACTTTATATAACTTTTCATTTACAAACCCTCCTGGTACGCTTTTATTTTTCAAGCACTTCTCTCAGCGCTGCTGCGGCTTTTTCCAAGTCATTGTTTGAAATTGTCAGTGGTGGCAGAAGTCTCAGCGTGTTAGGCCCTGCAGCGATTAGCAGAAACCCTTTTTTCTGCATGGCGAGTACATAAGGTGCAGCACTATCATTAAGCTCGATGCCGATCATAAGCCCCGGCCCGCGTATTTCTTTCACCGACGGCAGGGAGGCTATTTTTTCTTCAAGCAGGCCCGTGAAAAAGCGTCCTTTTTCTGCTGCCATCTTCGGGGCATTGATGCTCATCAGCTTTTGAAGTGTCCCCTCTACCGCTGCCATGGCAAGCGGATTTCCACCAAATGTAGATCCATGGGCTCCGGGACCAAAGGCTTCCTGTAAATATTGTTTGCCAATCATCGCTCCCACCGGGAAGCCATTTCCAAGTGCTTTTGCTGTCGTAACGATATCGGGATTTACACCTGCCTGCTCATACGCAAACATTGTACCGGTACGGCCGAGTCCCGTCTGTACCTCATCTAGGATCAAAAGGGCTCCGTACTGCCTTGCAAGCTCTGCGGCTTTTTGGATAAATGCATGTTTTCCTGGAATGACGCCGCCCTCGCCCTGCACCGGCTCAAGCATAATTGCTGCAGTATCCTCGTCCACAGCTTTCTCCAGCGCATTCACATCGTTATACGGTAAATATTCAAAGTCCTCGAGCATGCGGCCAAATCCCTGATGAATGGCGTCCTGGCCGGTTGCTGCCATGCTTCCGTATGTCCGTCCGTGAAAAGACTGGACAAAGCTTTGGATTTTCTTACGCCCCGTGTATTTTCTGGCGCATTTTATAGCTGCTTCGTTTGCCTCTGTACCACTGTTTGCAAAAAACACAAGATCCCCGCCCGTAAGCTCCGTTAAAAGCCCGGCCGCCCGCTCCTGCTGTTCATATTGAAAAAAGTTGGAGCCGTGCCATCCAGCATGCAGCTGTTTCTCTACGTGCTTTATAACATCAGGATCCCCATGGCCAAGGTTCAACACGCTGATGCCGGCCATCAGATCTGTATATTTATTACCTTCTTTATCTGTTACTGTACACCCTTCTGCATGTGAAAAGGTAAGTTCCCATCTTTTATACGTTTCAAATAAATGCGATTTTTGTTCTGTCTGCTGCATTGTTATCTTCCTTTCAAGTCAGGGCCTGGACCTGTTCTCTGATTATTGCCGTTCCTTTCAGCTTTCCATTTGCTTGATCTGTGTGACCGTCCGCCCCGGCAATAACAACCTTTTCCAGGTCGCCAGTCAAACTTGCCGCAGCTGCCTGCACTTTCGGTATCATCCCGCCGTAAATCTCTCCGTCGTAAATGAGCTGTTCAAGCTTTTCTACCTGTATATAGTCGGCTTTGCTTCCATCGATGAGCACTCCCTCAACGTCTGTAATAAACAGAAGCTCTTTTGCACCTATTGCCTGAGCGACAGCGGAAGCAGCCGCATCAGCATTCACATTTAGTTTTTTGCCGTTTTTATCAGCTGCAATCGGAGCTATTACTGGGACAAACCCATTTTCAATCATAGACTTTATGCAGGCAGTATTGACGTTTACAACCTCCCCGACGAGTCCAAGGTCCTGATCAGCCACCTGCTCTGCTTCAATCAGCCCCCCGTCAACACCGGACATGCCAAAAGCCCGGGTACCGGTGGTTTGAAGAAAAGAAACGAGGGCTTTATTCACTTTTCCAGAAAGAATCATTTCTGCCACTTCGAGTACTTCTGGGGTTGTTTTTCTCAAGCCGTTTACAAACTCACACTCAATCTGCATCTGTTCAAGCATACGGTTGATTTCAGGGCCTCCCCCGTGCACAAGAATTGGATTCATTCCTGTTTCTCTCATAGCAGCTATACTTTTGAAAAATTCTGCTGTGAGCTTGTTCACCGTCGAACCTCCGCATTTGACTACAGTGATGTTCTCCACGCTCATCTCCTCCTTCTTCCCTTACGTCCGGTAGCCGGCGTTGATTCTTACATAATCATATGTCAGGTCGCATCCCCATGCTTTACCACTTCCGCTTCCTATGTGGAGATTTACTGTTATCTCCACCGTGTCACTTTCCAGGTAAGCTTTTGCTTCTTCTTCGGAAAAATGAACCGGCGTGCTTGCTTTCAAGGTCTCCACCGGCCCTACTGATATATCCACCGTATCCGGATCAAGCTCCACTTCGCTGTACCCGAGAGCGACAATCACCCGGCCCCAGTTGGCGTCTGTGCCGTATACAGCGGTTTTCACCAGGTCTGAGCCGACAATCTGCTTAGCCGCCTGGCCGGCTTCTTCATCCGTAGCAGCACCTTCCACTTTTACTTCAATCAGCTTAGTGGCCCCTTCGCCATCTCTTGCTATCTTTTTCGATAGAGACTCGCAAGTTTCTTTTAATCCGGCAACAAAAGCATTCCAGTCATGATGCTCAGGATGAAGCGGGTTGTTTTCCGCCTTACCGCTCGCCATGACAACTACCATATCGTTTGTTGACGTATCTCCGTCAATGGTAATCCGGTTAAATGTTTTGTTCGTAATTTCTGAAAGCGCCGTCTGCAGGTGAGCAGGTTCAATCGCAGCGTCCGTAGTCACAAACCCGAGCATTGTGGCCATGTTCGGATGTATCATGCCCGACCCCTTAGCCACGCCTCCGATAAACACTGCTTTATTGTCCACCCATGTCTGAAAGCACGCGTGCTTTCCGGCAACATCTGTGGTCATAATCGCTTCGTTAAAATCCTGCGCCCGTTCAAAACCCGTTTCCGGTTCGAGATGTGCGATGCCTTCATTGATTTTATCCATCGGCATTGCTTCACCGATCACCCCGGTGGAAGTTACTGCTACCTGATGTTCGGGCAGCCCGAATTTTTTGGCACTGTTTTTTCTCATGGTATAAGCATCTTCAAGTCCCTGTCTGCCTGTACATGAATTGGCATTCCCGCTGTTGACGACAATGGCCCGGAGCTTCCCCTCTTCGGCAATGCTCTCTTTTGTCACCTGCAGAGGTGCTGCCTGAATTTTATTCAGCGTATATACAGCGGCACTCGACGCCGGCACGTCACAAATAATAGCTCCGAGATCTTTTCTTTTTCTTTTGACCTTTGTATGAATACCCGCTGCGGAGAAACCAGCAGGGCTCAAAATGCTGCCTCCCGATACTTCTATTACCTGCTCTGCTGTCGATGCCTCTACCATGATTTTTCTTCCTTTCTTATGGATAAACCGGAAGCTGAGAAATCCCTTCCTTCTCGTCTGCTCCCAGCATCACATTCATATTTTGTATCGCTTGCCCCGAGGCGCCTTTAACTAAGTTATCAATTACTGAAACGACCGTCAGCCGGCTGGTGCGTTCGTCCACTGTCCAGCCGATATCGCAAAAGTTACTGCCATATACTTCTTTTGTTGCCGGGAATGCTTTCTCTCTACGTACCCGGACAAATGGCTCTTTGTCGTATGCCTGATGAAACAGCTCCTCTATATGCCCGCTCTTCGTCCCGCTGGTAAGCGGTACATACATAGTCGCTAAAATCCCCCTAGTCATCGGTACTAAATGAGGACTAAAAGTAACGGGATGGTTCTCGCCCGTACGCATGTCCAGTGCCTGTTCAATCTCCGGCGTATGCTTATGCTCATTTACTTTATAAATTTTAAAATTTCCGTCCATTTCACTAAAATGAGTAACTGCTGACGGCGTCCGCCCGGCTCCTGTGGTTCCTGTTTTAGCATCAATAATAATATTTGAAGGATCAATCGCAGCTTTGCCTGCGAGCGGCAAAAGACCCAACAGCACCGCAGTCGGGTAGCAGCCGGGATTGGAAAGCAGTGAAGTTCCTGCCACTTCGTTTCTATTCCATTCTGTTAAACCGTAGACGGCTTCTTTCAGCAGCGTTTCCGGAGCGCTTTCGCGCTGATACCAATCCTCATATGTGGCGGAATTCTTCAACCGGAGGTCTCCGGATAAATCAATCACTTTTGTGTGCTTTGCAATGGTTTCGCTCCAATCCGCCGATATGCCGGGAGGCGTGGAAAGAAATACCACCTCATACGCGGACCAGTCAGCTGCTTCGAGCGGCTGTAGAATTTCATTATATAAATCTTTCATATGCGGATACATATCAGAAAGCATCGTATTGTGCTTCGACGAAGAATAAACGTCAATCTGTTTAACCCCGCGGTGCTGGGCCAGCATGCGTATTAATTCCACACCGCCGTAACCAGTTGCTCCAATAATCGCTATATTCATAAAGTTGCACCTCTATTTATCTTTATACAATGTGTTCTGTTGATTATTATAAGTCTGAATATATATTAATGCAACTGTATTTTTATTTTTTCTTTATATTTTTTATATCTGTGCAGAAGGCAAGTTTTTAAGCTTTTTCCATCTAAATACCGCTTTTTGCGGAAAAACATTTTATGTATGAAAATGTACTATCAATGTATAAAGGTGCTGAGTTTTTATTTTCGTTTTCACTAAATAGCACCATTCCTTTTCTTTTCTTTTTGTTTTCATTCCAGTAAAATAAGGAACGAATCTTGTATTTTTCTATACTGCTTCTACGCAGCTGGCTATATGCATTTATATTTCCATTAGGAAAGAAGAGGTTTTTTATGAAAAAACATTTGATAGCTCTTGATTTAGACGGGACGCTTCTAAAAGACGATAAAACAATTTCCACAAAAACCTGGAAAGTGATTCAGAAGGCCAAAGAGGCAGGACATACAGTTACTATTGCTACCGGCAGGCCATACCGGGCCAGCAAAATGTACTATCAGCAGCTCGGCCTTTCTACGCCTATTGTTAACTTTAATGGGGCATACGTACATCACCCGGCCGATCGATCTTTCCGCTCCTTCCATGAACCGCTTGACCTTGACCTTGCCCGGACAGTGATCGAAACCTGCCGGACGTTAAATGTGCAAAACATGCTCGCAGAAGTGCTCGACGACGTGTATATGGATGAGCATGATGAATCCTTTATCGATCTTCTGGCTTTCCAGGGACCGGTGACCGGATCCGGGAGGCTCGAGAGAGTACTGTCCCACTCTCCTACTTCCCTGCTCGTGTATCCTCAGGAGGGCACAGCAGAGCAGCTGCAGGACCTGCTTTCATCCAGTGAAGCTCAGGGTATGCACCAACGCTCCTGGGGCGAGCCTCATCATATGATTGAAATTATTAAAAAGGGAAATCATAAAGCAAACGGCCTGGAAAAAGTCGCTGCTTACGCGGGGCTCACCATGGAGGATGTGATCGCTTTTGGGGACGAAAATAATGACTTAGAAATGCTTGAAGCTGCTGGAACGGGGCTTGCGATGGGAAATGCAAGTACAGATACGAAGTCAGCAGCAGATGAAGTTATCGGTACAAATGAAGAAGATGGCATCGCCCATTATTTAGAAGAACGGTTGAAGCTTTCCACGGATAACGCGGTGCTTTTTAAGAATTAAACGCGTGATTTTGAATAAGGATGTGTTCAAACAATGCAGGTGTATAAAGTACCTACAGATACCGAACAGCATGTGAGGAATCAAATAGCTGACCTGTTGATGGGCCAGATGGATTCTATCGGCATGAAGGATGCATACAGGTTTCTGCAGCGGGCCATTAACCTTTCCCTTGACTCCGATTCTACTGCCCATATTTTCGTAGCCGAAACCGATGAACAGATCGTAGGTGCCGCTTTCTTAAATATCGGTATCAGTCTGGAAAAAGGCGGCTACTATGTCTGGCTGAATGACCTCTATGTGAATCAGCAGTACCGGAATCGGGGCATTGCGAAAAAGCTGCTCTTAAAAATTATTTACTGGGCTGAACATAATGATATTAAAGGTATTGAATTAGAAACCGGCGTGAACAACGCAGCTACCAAAGCACTGTACAATTCACTCGGGTTTTACGATGTTATTTCTAAACGTTATGGCTTTCGTTTTTAACTCCTGTCTTCCCTTATATCGGGAAGACTTTTTTATTGTCTGTAGGCAGTGTAGAAGAGCATAAGAATTCCTTTGACTTCGTTCGGCCCGGCGCTAATATAGGCATGGTCATGGTCAGCCTGAAAACGAAGCGCGTCTCCAGGTTCCATAAATTGTCTGCTTTCTTCTTTCGTCTGTACTTCCATTTGCCCTTCGTGCACAAAAATATACTCTTCCACGCCGAATGGATGAGCAGAGGAGTAGTGACTACCATCGGAAGAAAGCACGAATTCATACCATTCGACTGGGGCCTGCTCATGCTTGGAAAAAATATTTCTGACTGCGTATCCGTTTTCTCCTTCCAGCCATTCGGCTTTATCTGCAGGAACAAATTCCGTATCCGGGCGGTGCTGCTGCAGAAATGCCGAAAATCCTACACCCATTCCTTCTGCAATCTTCCACATTGTCGTAATCGTCGGATTCGATGCCCCGCGTTCAATCTGTCCAAGCATAGGTTTACTCACTCCAGTCGCTTCCGCCAGTTTATCCAGACTCCACCCGCGGGCATGGCGAAGCTGACGTAAAGTTTTACCGATTTCTTTCCCTATTGATTCTTTCATTTTTTCACCTCTGTTGTATAATATAACATACAAATGTATACTGAAATCAAAAAGGAGGGAAAATCATGAGCAGTACAGCTTCGTTAGAACACTCCTGGATGAACGGCCTTACTCAGGGGGTGCCCATAGCTGCGGGCTACATCCCTGCTGCTTTGGGATTTGGCCTGCTAGGTGCCAACAGCGGCCTTTCCATCGTTGAAACTGCCCTCATGAGCATTATTATCTTCTCCGGCGCCGCCCAGTATATGGCCCTTGGATTAATCACTGCCGGCGCCGGTTTATACAGTATATGGGTCTCCACCTTTCTCCTGAATATCCGGCATTTGTTGATGAGCGCATCTGCTAAACAAATTTTTTCTTCTGCTTCTAAATGGAATCAGGCTGTTTTAGCCTTCGGCTTAACGGATGAAGTCTTCGCCCTGATCTCTGCCAGAAAAGATAAAACAAATGTATTTTTTGGGATCGGGGTTTTCTTGGCAGCCTACATCAGCTGGGTAGCTTTTTCGTGTGCAGGATATTATTTTGGCGCTTTGTTTCCCGATTATCTTCAGATCAGCATGGACTTTGCGCTGTATGCCTTGTTTGCGGCATTATTGTTTCCAATGATTTTAAAATACCGGATGGCTCTATATACCGCTGGCTTAAGCGCAGCAATCAACACACTTCTTGGACTCTGGATTCCCTCCGGATGGGCCATTCCAACAGCAATGACAGCTTCAGTATTTATTGTCGTATATGCCAGTTCTTTGAAGCAGGAAAAGGAGAGTCAGCCATGAACATGCTT
Source organism: Marinococcus halophilus (assembly GCF_002265875.1). Classification (GTDB taxonomy): domain Bacteria; phylum Bacillota; class Bacilli; order Bacillales; family Marinococcaceae; genus Marinococcus; species Marinococcus halophilus. The sequence goes on along the minus strand of NZ_NPFA01000008.1, from coordinate 170,096 downwards.
CTCTTAATCATTGGAATGGGTGTTATTACATACGTAACGAGAGTTGTGCCCTTTTTTTCGTTAAATATCGAACGCCTGCCCCTTCCAATTCAGCAGGCACTTCAGCTTATTCCCTACGCCGCGCTCGGAGCAATGCTGCTTCCGGGAGCCCTTCGTTCTCCGCCTGATACCTGGTTTGGTCTGCTTGGACTCTGCACTGCTTTTTTGATTGCCTTTTTAGGCGGAAAATTTATTGCTATTATTTGCGGCACTGTCGGGCTGCTTTCCCTCGCTGCTTTTTTTATTTATTAATATAAAAAGCAGGAGCTCTGCCAGCTCCTGCCTTACGGGTTTTTGGACGTGTCCAAAACCGGAGAATCCAGATTTTCAGCAAGCATTTGGAATTCTGCCTGGTACGAATTTTCAGGGTCGAGAAGATCTGCATCAAGCTCCCCGTCCCACCTCCGTTTGTTTCCCGGGCTGACCTCCACGGATTTCTCCGCCTGCGTAAACACCTTTCCTTCTGAATAAACATAAACCGTCTCAGAGTCGTCTTCTTTTTTAACAATTACTTCTGCTTCCTGGCCGTCCTGGAAATTCAGCTTCATTTCTTCATTTCCCGTATTTTCAAATTCTAAATGCCACGTGTTGTTTTCAGTATCCAGCGTCCCGGAAAGCGTCCACGTGTTTTCTTCCATTGAAGCTTCCAGAGTGCCGGGGGAAGATTCTTCAGCCTGTTCGCTGCCACAGCCAGCTGGAAATATACAGAAACACGCTATCACCGCAGCTAACCACTTTTTTACAGCCATTCCTCTCACTTCCCGGCTTTTTTGATCAGTCGTCTTTACGGAACAGACCGAACACAGTAGTTGTGTTAATAATGTTTGTAAACGCCTCCGGATCTGCTTCCTGGACTACTTGCTGAAGCGTGTACATTTCATAACGCGTAATCACTGTCATTAATATTTCTTTTTCGCTGGCATCAAATCCTCCCCGCGCCGGAATCCGTGTAATTCCTCTGGTCAAATTTTGATGAATAGCATCCCGCATTTCGTCCGGATTTTTCGTTACAATTAAAGCCGTCAGTTTTACATGGCGTGTGTGGATAGTATCTATAACCCTCGAGCCGACATACAGCGTTACCAGGGTATATAAGGAGCTCTCCCAGTTGTATAAAAACCCGGCTGCTATCACGATAATCCCGTTTAACAGCATAAAATATGTGCCGACCGGACGATCACCCATACGGGCCAGTACGAGGGCTACAATATCCAGGCCGCCTGCCGAAGCACCCCACTTTAAGGCTACGGCAGCCCCAGCTGCTGTGATCGCTCCACCAAAGACACTGTTTAATAAAATGTCTCCCGAAAGCTCGGTAATAGGTATAAGGTCCAGAAAAAAGGTCGTCAGCGCTACGTGTAAAAAGCTGTAAAACGTAAACAGCCGTCCTACTTTGAACCAGCCTAGCATAGCAATCGGTATATTAATTAAAAACAAAAGCACCCCAGTGGAGAACGGCAGAAAGCCTGCAATAATCTGCGCAATCCCTGTAGCCCCGCTCGCAAATACGTTTGCCGGCTCCAAAAACAAGTTTAGGCCGACCGCCATAATTAAGGCCCCAAATACGATAACCAGGACGCGTGTGACCTCTGAGACGATAGATGAATGGCTTGTAAGCATAGTGTCCCCCTTTCTGCTGCAATGTTTATTCTAAATATGGGAAGAAGCCCATTTTGAGGCTGCTATCATCCCTTCTCTCGTTACTTTGTGACCTGCTTCCTGCTGAAGATAATAGGCCTGCCTGGATGACTCTCTATATGGGAGACGTTCAAAAAAGCGATACGACAGTTCGTAAGGCACCACATCATCTTCTTTTCCGTGCCAAAAAAAGATAGGCTTCGATTCAACTTTAGCAGGTTCAAGAGAAAGATCGTAGGTGGCCAGCTTCTCTAAAAGATCCTGTTCCTCGTGCTCTGACAGCTCCCAGTCAGTGTTTTTCTTTAGCGAACGTATCTGCTCTTCGGCCATCGCTTTCCAGGACGGCGACCCCATCATGATTATGCCCCCCTGAATCCATTCAAACGATTTAAGCGCCCCGCATGAAATGATTCCTCCCATGGAAGTGCCGGAAACGTATATGCGGCCGCTGTCAATCCATTTATATGTAGTCATTTCATTCACCAGGCTTTGGGTTTCGTTTACCGCCTGCATAACAATATCCCAAAACGCATAGGTTCTTCTGCCAGCATCAATATCTCCCGCGCGCTCTCCGTGATAAAGAGCGTCGGGGAGCACGACCCGGATCCCCTTTTCTGCCAGATAATAGGCAAAGGAAAGATTTTGTTCTTTACTGCTGCCAAGTCCGTGCCAAAATAAAACCGTAGGCTGCGGATGAAGTTTATCTGCCTGCTTGAAGATATGCAGGCTTGGAATATCTGCGATCGTTTGGTTTTCAATGGTAATCATGCTATTCCATCCTTTGCAGCCATTATAGTAGTGCACTCTGAATATTGTACCCCAGTAAAGCAATTATTGAAAAGACCGAAGCTTTCCATGTGCTCTAGAAACAAAAAAGACAGCTGCGTGCATTTAGCACTTCGACAGCTGTCTCTTTTTTGCCTATTTTTCGTCTTTTTCCTTTGCTGTCCGGAGCGGTTCTTCCTCTTTTTCCTCTGCTTCTTCATAATGAAGTACAGAATATTGAGCACCTTCAGAGACCATTTTGTTGTCTTCAAAATCCTGAGGGTCCGGGTTGCCCACCGTTTCATTCAATTCTTTATCTTCATCTTCCTTCGTTTTGCCGCCTACCTTAGCCGCAGTGCGCTTAGATACATCTTTTACCTGGGCCCTTGTTTCTCCGTCTTTTAGAAAGTAGACGGCTGCGCCCACAATTAGTGCCGTCAGTACGGTCCATAAAATACCATTTTTCTGCATACAATATGCCTCCTGTCTCGATCAACTGATTTCAGTGCTTCTTTTCGCTATTTCCCAAATCATTTAATACTAAACCCTTCTTCTTTATGAAAAATGTTACATAGAAAAACTGCAGAATTAATCTGCAGCTTCTCCCGAATTATTTTTTATATAGATCGTTTACGTCTTTCAATGGGTTTTCCATGCCGGAATTTGTTTCTTCATCCCAGGCGAGCATTCCTCCAGCAAAATTATAGACATTCTCGATCCCATTATCCTGAAAATACTGAGCCGTATGCTGGCTTCTCGAGCCGCTCCGGCAGATAAACACATATGATTCATCTTTTTTGAACTGATCGATCACTTCAGGCACCTGGTTCATCGGAAGCAGAGGCACCCCCGGTATGTGCCGTTCCTCATATTCCCCCGGCTCTCTTATATCAATCATGATTGGTGTATTTTTTTTGCTGCGGTATTGTTCTTTCAGTTCGTTTACATCTATTTGACGGATTCCTTCTAATTCATAGGCCATACTGGTTCATCCTTTCTATATTAACTTTCGGATTAATTCTACCATCTATATACTGATTCGTTAAAAGTCTTGTACCTTTGAATATGCCGTGTCTGATACAATAATGTAAGAATAGGAGGCGGTCAGCTTGAATAACGATATTATTTCGCTGTTTCCAGAAGCAGTGCCTAAGGAGCGGTGGAAAAAAATCACCCGCCCCGAACACTACCTTTATTACCAGCTTCCGGATGGCTCGCAAATGGCTCTTCCCATTCAATCCCTGTCTGTCCGGGAGCAGCGGCTGCTCGAAGCTATGCTTACACCGATTTCTCCCGGCATAGAGGAAGCTTCTCCATGGGCAGATTACCTTCAGGAAAGAAGCGATAAGCTGCCTGAACGGATTCCTGATCCGTTTCGCTTTTTGTTTCTTGAAGGCTCCAGCCTGCATCTTTGGAGAAACGATATTCATGATACACTTCTCGAATATTACCAGCGCTCTGTCGTCCTATCAGCAATTAGTGATGAAAAGCTTCTTGCCATCATCCCGGACGATGGTCCGGAAGAAGAAGAAGTATTTGAGGCTCAGGAACTATCAACTCTGCTTATGGGAGACACGATGGTTGACGCTTCTGTGTATTACGGGAGAAAAATTTACCGCAGTGAAAATCTCCGTTCAATTTTTCAGCAGGAACAGAAAATGTTTTCGTTTCTTCAGGAGCAGCAGCCTTCCAGGCGCTCTTTCGCTCCCTTTGAAGCGTTGCCCTGTATCCATATGGCCGAAAATAATCAGCTCTCAAAAAAAGAGCTGATCCATTATGCCCTGGGCGGACTCGAGCAGGATGAAGAATTAATGCATACGCTCTATACTTTTTTCCTCGAAAATTTAAACAGCAGCGCCACTGCCAAAAGGCTTCACCTTCACCGGAATACGCTGAAATACCGGCTCGACAAAGTGACAGACCGGATTGGCATCGACGTCAAACAGTTCCTGCACGCTGCCCCGCTATTTTTGCTTCTTCAGGCTCAGTACGGCTCGGGCATCGCATAGGTTATACTTTTTTAACTTTATTCGAAAGTGTACCAATCGCCTTTACATAGACCTCTATCTCGTCTCCATCCTGTAAATACTTAGGAGGAGTAAAACCTGACCCGACCCCTGACGGCGTCCCTGTCGCAATGACGTCGCCAGGTCGAAGCGTCATTCCGCTGGATAATTGTTCGATCAGTTCGGCAATGCCGAAGATAAGGTCCGATGTGCTTCCGGACTGTCTTTTCTCTTTGTTTACATACGTTTCTAGTTTCCATTCCGAGGACTGATCGGAAGGACCGACAGTAACATATGGCCCAATCGGTCCGTACGTGTCCCCGCTTTTGCCAAGAAAAAACTGCTGATGTCGCTTTTGTACATCCCGGGCGGTAACATCATTGAACAGCGTATATCCAAACACATGCTCCATCGCTTGTTCCTTGGAAATCCGCCGGCCAGCCTTTCCAATAACTACAGCTATTTCCCCTTCGTAATCAAGAGCCTTTGTAAACGCTTCGTCCAACTCTATATCTTCCCCATCCGCAATCAGTGACGAAGAAGCTTTCGTGAAGACCAGAGGTGCTTCCGGAGCGTCTTTTTCACCCATCTCCGCAGCATGGTCTGCATAATTTTTTCCAATGCAGATAATGTTCTGCCCTTCCCGCTTTACCGGCGGAAGCACCTTTACGTTTTCAGCAGCGTACGTTTTGAATTGGTGGCGGTGCTCTGCATAATCCTGCCACCGCTCCACAAGCAGGGCATTTGCATTAACAGTTTCTTCAAGCCACTTTCTTAAATCGCCATCTTCCCCAATTTCCAAATCAACATACACGTCAAATTCCTCATCGTATCCCGCAAGAAACGACTGGCCATTTTGTTCTACCGCTGCAATCCTCATGATTATTTTCCTCCTTGAACATTATTGTGTCTGCTCAGCACTGATCGTTACTCCGTCGAGCTTTAGGGTCCCCCCGTCCAGCAGCCGGCTTTCGGCTTCTTTTGCAGAAGCCTGCCATTCCTGTTCATACGCTTCTTCAAACCTTACCCTGGAATGGTTAAAAAATATGCCGTTTCCGGCTATATACTGATCATACGATTCCAAAAAAGCCTCTTCCCCGGTTACCCGGACTCGAACAAGAACGTCACTTCCGTTCCATTGGTCGTTTTTATAATATCCAAAAGCGTATACGTTATCCAGCACCGCGTAAGAGCCCAGCGGGATAATGGCTTTTGTTTCCTGCGCCTGTTCCAGGCTGTCCGCGGTAATTAATTGTTCCCCCGGCTGCAGGCGGTCGGCAAAGCTGAAGCTCAAGTAAAAAAATAAACCTACCATAAAAACAGCGAGCAAGGGGGAAAGCATCCGTTCTATGCGTTTCGACCGGTTTGCGCCCGCCCGGTGCAGTGCATATGCAACCGCTCCTCCTATTACCAGTGTAACAATGGCGCATATGACGTAAAAAATCCAGGGGGTTATTGTCCAAATCATCGTCTAATCCTTTCTTCATGTCTTCGTTAAAAATTCCTTTCCTATCGTATCATATCCTCCCTCCCCATCAGAAACAGAAGCTTTTTCCCTCAGCCGTATATACGGGTTTATTTCTGGATGAAAGCGGTAATACAACTTTAAATACCTCAGGGGGGATTGTTGATGAACAAACTGCACACCTCACTGGCTGTCTGGGCACTTTTTTTATTTGTTATGGCCTTTGTTCTCCCTTTTGCGACAAACGGCACCAGTATTCTGGCTGATTTAATGCACAGCTATACGATCTATGGCTTCTTTTCCCTCGTACCAATCATTGTTTACGGAACTATCCTCTCCATTTGTTCAGACTGGATCACTAATCTTTTTTTCAAGCGTTTCCCCGAAGTCTCTCTCGTTCTGCATATTATTGGCGGTGCTTTTGTTTACGTTTTTTCCCAGCATTGGAACATTGCACTTATGGGGATTTTCGCTGCTGTTTTGTTCTTCACGCTTGATCAGCTGTTTGTACTCTGGCATCGAAGGTTTACCTTTATGGCAAACATTCCATTTGTTCTCAGCTTCAGCAGCGTCCTTCTAATGTTCATTGGCGCTTCCTTTCCCTGAAAAAATATAAATAAGCCCCGGGAACTTCAGCCCCGGGGCTTATTTGTTATGAAGGGTTCACCCGAAAAAGAGGCTGCCCGTATTCTACTAATTCTCCGTCTTCCACCAGGATCTCTGCAATTTCTCCACTGACTTCTGCTTCAAGCTCATTCATTAATTTCATCGCCTCTACGATACAAACGATGGTATTCGGCTTGATCGTTGCCCCTTTTTCTACATAAGCACCTGCTTCCGGTGAAGGTGAGCGGTAGAATGTGCCTACCATCGGGGAAGTAATTTCATGATAATTAGATTCATTGTTCTTTTCTTCGCTGCCTTCCGGCGCACTTTCTTTTTTCGTTTCTGCCGGCTGTGGGGACGGCTGGGCGACAGGTTGCGGTGCCGGTTCTACAGCTTGCTGTGCCACGGGCCTCATTGCTGATTCTTTACGTATAGTAACCTTTTCTTTCATGTCGTTTCGAATTTCCAGTTCTCCGACAGACGAGTCGTCCACCGCCTGAATGAGCTCTTTAATTTCTTCAATAGAATACATTAAGCTTCTCTCCTCTCAAAAATAAACACTTACACATGCGTTGAACTTAAGAAAAAGCGCTGATACTTTTGCTGCTGCCTCGCTTTTTCAGTAAGCACCGCATTCATTACCAGATCGCCAAATATGTTTGCGATGTCTTGAAGCGAATACAAACCGCTTGATTTGTACCACTTGTATGTCCAGTTCATCATTCCAAATATCGCCATCGAGGTAATCGGCACTGGAAGCTCCTTTCGAAACTCTCCTTCTTCAATACCCTTTTCGACCAATTGAAACATCGTATTCTTGTATTCATCCCGTTTAGCTTCAAGCCGCTTGAAATAATCTGCAGATAAATGCTTTCCTTCCTGGTAAAACACTGTTACGTGCGGGCGGTACACTTCAAACATGCGGACAAACGAGCGTATCACTTCATATAACCGCTCAGCCGGCGTATCATACCTGGACTGCACTTCATCGGCCTTTGTGAGCACGTAGGTGATAAACGATTCATGAATAGTATAGAGAAGTTCTTCTTTAGACGTGAAGTTGTGATAAAAACCGCCTTTAGATGTGTGGCTCTGTTTCACAATGCGATCGACGGTGACCGCATGGAAGCCAAATTCTTCAAACAGCTCTAAAGCTGCATCCGTAATTCGCTTTTTCGTCGATCTGGTCGCCATCGATCCTTCCGCCTTCCTATATGCTAGACACTGCTTTCTTCTTCCATAATAGAATAGGTGTCCAAAAAGTTTGTAGTAAAGTTTCCGGAAACAAAATCTTCGTGCTCTAAAAGCTTTAAGTGAAACGGGATCGTCGTATCTACTCCGTCGACGACAAATTCGCGCAGCGCCCGCTTCATCCGGGCAATCACTTCTTCTCTATTTTTCCCGCGGACAATAAGCTTAGCTACCATCGAATCATAATAAGGAGAAATTTTAAACCCGGTATACATTGAGCTGTCCACCCTTACTCCAAGGCCTCCCGGCGGCAGATACAGATCAAGCTTTCCGGGGGAAGGCCTGAAATTTTTGGCAGGGCTTTCCGCGTTGATTCTGCATTCCATCGCCCACCCCTCTATTTCAATTTCCTCCTGCTTTACCTGCAGCTCATGGCCGGCTGCTGCATAAATCTGTTCCTTGATTAGATCGACACCGGTCACTTCTTCTGTCACGGGATGCTCTACCTGAATCCTTGTATTCATTTCCATAAAATAAAACTTTTTATGGGCATCCAAAAGGAATTCCACTGTACCTGCCCCACAGTAGTCAACTGCTTTTGCAGCCTGAACGGCAGCCTCTCCCATCGCCTCTCTCGTTTCTTCATCAAGGGCCGGTGAAGGAGCTTCTTCTACAAGTTTTTGGTGACGCCTTTGAATCGAACAGTCCCGTTCTCCTAAATGGATAACGTTTCCGTGACTGTCTGCCATAACCTGAATTTCAATATGTCTCGGCTCCACGACCAGCTTTTCCATGTAAACACCGGCGTCTCCAAAAGAACTCTCTGCTTCCTGGCGGGCCATCTGGATGCATTTATCCAGGTCTGCAGCGGTCTGGGCTGCGCGCATTCCTTTGCCGCCACCGCCGGCAGTAGCCTTGATCATAACAGGATAACCGATATCTTCTGCCAGCGCATGAACGTCCGTATTTTCATCAATCAATCCATTACTTCCTGGTACAACCGGCACGCCCGCTTCTCTCATTGTTTCTCTTGCCACGTCCTTTGTTCCCATACGCCGGATGGCTTCCGGGGAGGGACCGATAAACGTAATATCATGGTCTGCACAAATCTCGGCAAACTCTGCGTTTTCGGCTAAAAATCCGTAGCCTGGATGAACTGCTTCAGCTCCGGTTTTTAAAGCAGTAGAAATTAAATTAGTCATTTTTAAGTAGCTTTCCGAGGAAGCGTACGGCCCTACACAGTAAGCTTCATCCGCCATATGGACGTGCAGGGCGTCTTTATCTGCTTCTGAATACACGGCCACGGTTTCGATTCCAAGCTCCTGGCAGGCTCTTATAATACGAACGGCGATCTCACCGCGGTTGGCTATTAATATTCGTTTAAACATACTTCGCGCCTCTCTTTCTGTAAACAACCAGCGGCTGATTCCCGCCCCCGCTGACAATCTATCTCGAAAACCCTTGATATGTAAGGATTTTTCATAATTATACTACCCTTCATTTTATTCCTTTTGTCAATTCTTCTCAACAATTTTTTTAAAACTTTTCTTTCCTTCCTGTTAAGCGTACATAAACCCAGCCATTTTGTCTGATATAATAGATGCTTAAAGAGAAAAGGAGTGGGTTCTGTTGACCAACACTGTAACTACATATGTTAGAGATGAATATTCTGTTTTAGCGGATGTTATCATGTGCGAACCCAGGCATATGGCCATTAAAGAAGTAATAAATGAAATGCAGAAGCAGCATGCTTCCGCCAATATCAATATAGAAAAAGCAATACTTCAGCATAACCAGCTCTCGGCTGTCATTCAGGAATTCGGGGCTTCTGTGCATTTTCTCCCTGCTTCCGCTTTTCTGCCCGAGCAGGTTTTCACCCGGGACATCGGATTTGTTATTGATGAGAAATTGATCGTATCAAATATGGGCGCCTCTATCCGTTTAGAAGAAACCAAAGCACTCGCAGACTGGTATGAGCGTCGTTACGGCTCGTGCTTCTATTTAAAAAAAGGCACCATCGAAGGCGGGGATGTTATGCTTTCAGATGATCTTCTTTTTATCGGCCAGAGCTCCCGAACGTCTGGCGAAGGACTTGAAGAACTCCAGCAAATGTGCCCCCATAAGCAGATTATACCGCTCCATTTCGACCATCGCCATCTCCACCTGGACTGTATTTTTAATATTGTGGCCAGTGCTACTGCTATTGTTTATGAACCTGCGTTTGAAGCAGACAGCCTGGCAGCAGTCAAACAACGTTTTAATATAATCTCTGTACCAGACGAAGAGCAGGCCCGGCTTGGCACCAATGTATTCTCCCTGGGCCGCCGCCACATTATATCGCTGCCGGAAAACATGCATGTTAACAAACAATTAAGGGAATACGGATTTATAGTTCATGAAGTGCCCTACGATGAAATCATCAAATCCGGGGGCTCTTTCAGATGTACTACTCTCCCCTTGCGGCGGGTAGAAAAAATTATTAATAAAGAAAGGAACGTGGAACAATGATCATGTCTGCAGAAGAGATTCAAAATGAGCTTAGCAATCTGCCCAACTGGAATAACGACGAAGACAGGGCCATTGTGCGTGAATATAAATTCTCCAATTATCTAGACGGCATTGAGTTTGTTAAAGAGGTCGCGGCACATGCAGAAAATGTTCAGCACCACCCAAAAATTACCGTGGACCACACCAATGTAACTATTTCTTTTACTACTGTAGATCAGGGCGGCGTCACCGAAAAGGATTTTAACGCAGCTAAAGAAGTAGAACGACTTGCTGAAGATGTCCAATAGCGCTTAAATTCTTTTCTATATAATTCGTCTAAAAACAGCTGCCGAAGCTTTGAATCGGCAGCTGCTTTATTTTGCGAGGCTAAAGTCACTATTTACATGTATCTTTATACAGACTTTTATGCCTTTACATATGTAACAGAGATACTTATATTAATAATTTGTCTTAAATACAGATTCAATCGCTTGAGTATATTATGGACTCCCTGGATGCCGGGCTGGCAGAAATTTGCTTTCCGCCCCGTCTTGTCCAAGTTGAAATTACAGAGGATAATATCTATTACGATCCCCAAATGACCATTGATTTTTATTAACCGCCTCCAGCAGCGCGGAGTCAAAGTTGCGCTTAACGACTTTAGTGCGGGAAGTTCGCCGCTGCATTCCCTGCAGGATCTTCCTATTGACTTGGTAAACCTTGACCGCAGTTTTATCCTCCATATTCCTTCTGCTAATTTTGATATAACACTTCTAACCGGCATTTACCGTCTTAGAAGAGCTCGGGCTCGACGTTGTTACGGAGGGGGCTGAAAATGCCGAACAGCTGGAGTTTGTACAGCAGTACAGCACCTCTTCCTATGTCCGGGGATATTACTTCAGCCGTCCGGTACCAAAAGCAAAACTAATGGCTTTTATGCAGGAAAACAACAAAAAAATTCTTCATTTACCCATTAACAGGGGCAGCTGCCTTTTATGCATCTGCCCCTGTTTCAATTAATAAGAATGCTTTTTTTCTACTGTGCCATCTTTTTTATAAATGACGGCTTCCGTGCCTTTCTTTTCTGCCACTTCTTTTGCACGTTCGATAGCGTATGATTTGTTGTCGTAGACAATATCCGGTTTTTTCGCACTTTTCGCCCGGACAGCCCAGCCATCTTCATGCGGCTCCACCAGCTCGGCTTTTTCCATCAGCTCCGGGTCAGAACTGCTTTCCCCGTCGTCACGGGATTTAGGATCTTCTTCTTCCATGAATTCGGTTACTTCTTCTTTAGAAGCATTATTGTACCATTCTTTTGCCTGTTCGGTCGCTATTGGAATGGCCCGTCCTTCATCGTAGCCATCATCGAGCATGGAATTGGCTATATCAATTGCTTTTTTCTTCACAGGCTTGTCTAAATTCTTTAAGGATGAAGGGTAATCATTCATCGTCCAGGGCATGTTCTTTCCTCCTTGTTTTTTGAGTTACCTTTCTTTTCCCTCATGGGTTTTAAATAAAAACCAGCTTTTTTCTTTTAGAGGAGAGCAGAGCTTTAATTTTTTAGGATAATTTGTATGAGAAACTGTTTAGGGCACTGAAAAGCAGGGTACGAGAGAACTAGACATTATTATATAATCCACATGCCCTGGTGCTCTGCCATAAATCATGGTACCATTTATTAGGCTGTAGGATTAATCGCATTTATTGTAAGGAGGAATGGTGAATTATGGATATGATCGGTGGCATAGCTTTACTTATCATTGCGGTAGCTTTTGCAGTATTAGTTATTTTCTTAGCCCGCGTTTTAAGTAACCTCACTAAAACATTGAACGGGGTGAACGAAACAGTAGACAAGCTGCCTGACCAGCTTGACCAGGTAATGAATCAATCGGAGCTGATTTTACATAACAGCAACGAGACGATTCTGGATGTGAATGAAAAGCTCCATTCGTTGAGCCCGCTGTTTTATATTGTTGGAGATGCCGGGGAAGCTTCCAGAAAGCTCAGTTCAAGCCTTGTTGATATGACAGCAGGCATGAAGCGAAGCTCCACTGAAGGTAAAGGTAAAGTGAACGAGCAGGCTCTTGGCGGCCTTTACGGCACTCTTGCTTTAGGATACTACATGTACCAGAAGCGCCAGGCTATCAAGGACTGGAAAGAGGAGAATACAGGAAATGCATAAAAAAAGCCTATGGTCGGGAGTTGCTGCCGGATATGCTGTTTCGGTGCTTGCCAGTCTGCTCACTGCTCCGAAAAGCGGAAAAGAATACCGCCGCAAAGTATCTTCCGGAGCAGGAACCGTACAGCAGACACCCGCCCGGGTGAAAGGAAAAGCGAACGCCCGGGCCGAAAAGCTGTATGAATCCGGAAAAGTCCGGTACGAACTGCTGCACGGTAAACTCGATAATATCCGCCTGGAAGCCCGTATCAAAGGTGCATCAAGTATGCAGCACCAATCAATGCAAAAACCAGCTGATGAATAAAATCAGCTGGTTTTTCTTTTATTTTTTTATCCGTTTCCACCCTTTTTTCAAAGGCGGCAGAGAAAGCTCCCCGCGTTCAAATATGTTTTTTATAATAAACTCACTGTAATGCACTGCCTGCTGGTACGAAATTCTTCCCGGAAGCGGAGGCTGCATGTCCACTACGCAATCAATGACTACCGGCTTGGTGGCAAGCACAGCTTTTTGCAAAGCCTCATGCAGCTCCATTTTTGATCTTACTCTGTAGCCTTCACCACCGCACGCCTTGGCAAATTCCGCAAAATTAATATCACTGATATCTGTTTCCGTATCCAAGTGACCCATCTGCTGTTGCTCGTACTCAATCATTCCAATTTTTTCATTGTTAAATATGACACATATCATTGGAAGCCTGTACTTCACGGCAGTGGCAAAATCCTGCATGCCCATTGCGAAGCCCCCGTCCCCGGCAAGCATAACGGTCTGCCTTTCCGGCCAGGCCGCCTTAGCGGCGATTGCACCCGGAAGACCGCAGCCCATCGTAGCCATCCATCCAGAAATGACGAAATCCTGTTTTTTCAGCTTCAAATAACGAGTCGCCCATACGGTGACATTTCCAACATCTACAGACACTACCGCATTTTCCTCCAAAAACTGCTGCACTTCGTGAATTACCTGTGGCGGCTGCAGCGTGTCTGTTTCCTCGGTCATATCTTTTTCAAGCTCCTCCCACCACTCCTTCCTCTTTTCTTTATATTTTTTCATAAAGGCGGAAGCTTCCCGGCGTTCGAGGTTTTCCGTGTACCACTTCAGAGCCATACCAAGGTCAGAAACTAAACCAACCGTCACAGGATAGTATTTCCCTATCACTCTTGGGTCAATATCGATCTGAATCGCTTTCGTGTTTTTCGGCATAAAATCGCGATAAGGAAAGGATGTTCCCGCCAATATCAGCAAATCCGCTTCCTGAACCGCTTCGTAGGACGGCGTTGTGCCAATCTGTCCGTTCTGTCCCAGGCTGTGCTCGTGCTCGTCAGGGACGACACTCTTTGCAAGCAGGGTGGATACCACCGGGGCCTGTATATGTTCAGCAAATGAAAGCAGTTCACTGACGCTTTCCCTAGCTCCCTTCCCGGCTAGAATTACCGGCCTCTGCGCCTCGTGCAGCAGTCGGGCGGCTTCCACCATATCTTCCTTCTGCGGCCAGATCTGCGGCCTGGCAAACGCACTGGAGGACATAGGGACTTCGCGCTTAATTTCTGCCGTGGAGATGTCGTCCGGGATAACGAGCACGGACACACCCTTCTCTGTATATGCAGTACGAATCGCCTGGTGCAGCATATCCGGAAGCTGCTCGGCGCTTTGTACACGCTCGTTAAACACACTGACATCAGCAAACATTTGGTTCAGCTGGATTTCCTGAAAATTGTCTGTGCCTATGATCGAAGATTCCACCTGGCCGACCAAAGCAAGCACCGGCACTTTATCTCTTTTCGCGTCATACAAGCCGTTCAATAAATGAACACCACCGGGGCCGGCAATGGAAGAGCAAACTCCCAGCCTTCCTGTGAGCTTCGCATAAGCTGCGGCGGCAAGAGCCCCGGTCTCTTCATGACGGATCTGGATGTATTCCAGGCCGTCTTTCTCCTTTCTCAGCTCTTCCATGAGCTCATTAATGGAATCCCCGGGCATTCCGTACAGATGGCTTACTCCCCATTCTTTAAGTATTTCCACCACTTTATTTCCTGCTGTTTGATTGCCCATCGCACCCGTTCCTCCTGTTTTCACGAATTTTCACAATTCTTTACTTCTCTACCCCTCTTCTTATTTACTTCAAACCTCCTGGCGTTTGTTTTTTCCTGTCACTACTGAAAAAGCCTCTCCCATATTGGGAAAGGCTTAGCGGTTGTCTATCGGCTCAGGGTATAAATCATGCTGAAACAGCCGGTTTTCTGCAAGCTGTTCGTATTTGCTCCCCGCCCTGCCGTAGTTTACAAACGGGTCAATCGAAATACCGCCACGCGGAGTGAATTTGCCCCAGATCTCCAAATAACGAGGGTTCATTAAATGGACCAGATCGTTCACAATCGTATTTATGGAATCTTCATGGAAGCCTCCGTGGTTTCGAAAGCTGAACAAATACAACTTCAGCGATTTGCTTTCCACCATTTTTTCATCCGGAATATAGCTGATATACAGCGTGCCAAAATCTGGCTGTCCGGTTTTTGGACAGAGCGTGGTGAATTCCGGACAGTTAAATTTTACGAAATAGTCCCGATATGGGTGCGTATTTTCAAATGTTTCCAGCAGAGAAGGGTCGTACTCAAATGTATACGATGTTTTTTCACTGCCCAGCTGGTCTAATTGTTCAATGTCTTCTCTTTCCGGCATGCTTTTTTCCTCCTTATACTCCCTGTTTGTTTCCCCAGAGCAGTGTATGCAGCTGCGGCAGGACCCGCACTCCATTTAAACGCTCTTCCTGCAGCACTTTTTCTGTAAGCCATTCGTATTTCGCAAGCAGGTGATCTCTTAATTTCTCCACCTGCGGCGTTGCGGTGTCGTCATTTCCCACCTGCAGATACATTGTTACGTCAGGATAACGCTCATGCACGTCTATCGCATATTTCAAATCGTTTTCATCAAAAACGACGACCTTCAGGCTGAGGGCTTTATCCCTACGCGGCTGCAGTTCTTCCATATAACGGTCCAGCCTGGGCCAGTCCGTTTTCATCAGCGAACTCGGCGGCTTCGGAGAAACTGTTACTTCGTCAATTTCCTTTACCCATTCGTTCCAGATAGACCCCTGCGTCTCAATCGCCGTCTCAATTCCATGCTGCTGCAAAAGCTCCACAAGATCTCCGAGCCCGGGGTGCATGGCTGGATTGCCTCCAGAGATGGTGACGTGATTAAAGGCTTCTCCTCCGGTTTCTTTTAATTTATCATAAATGGCTTCTGCACTCATCGCTGCTGCTTTTTGCGATCCGTCCCACGTAAAGGCGGAATCACACCAGGAGCACCGGTAGTCACAGCCGCCAGTGCGAACAAACATCGTTTTCCGTCCGATAACCATGCCTTCCCCCTGAATTGTCGGTCCGAATATTTCCAGTACCGGTGTTGCTTTCATTTAGGAAAAGTCCCCCTCTTTGGGCCGAAACACAGCATAGCTTGTCGGAGTCTCCCTGACGAGCACCTGCAGGCATTTCGGTTTATTGGACGTTTCATCGAGCTTCTGCTGGACTGTTTTCCAGATCACCTGGGCCACCACCTCTGTCGTCGGATAAGCGGCTTCAGTTTCTTCACTGGCAAACTCTGGATGGTCGTTCAGCATCGTATGGTCGTAGCGCTTATGGATCCATTTTTTTAATACAGTAAAATCAATTAAAAATCCGTTCTGGTTCAATTCATCACCGGCCACCGTCACATTGATCGTATAAGTGTGCCCATGCACCCGGCGGCACTTCCCCGCTTCTTCAGACGGGATATAGTGCGCCGCACTTAAATGCATATCTTTATTTAATTCATACCGGTAGTTGTGCGGCCACTGTGGGTAATACGAATAGATCATAATCCTTCCCTTTCTTTTTGTTCCAAGTATTGCTCATACCCGGCACGACGCAGATTACAGGCTGGGCATTCCCCGCACCCGTCTCCTGGTATGCCGTGATAGCAGGTGAGCGTTTCATCTTTTATATATTTAAGCCTACCGAGACGGTCGGCAAGCTCCCAGGTCTCTTTTTTATCGAGCCACATTAACGGTGTATGCAGCACAAACTCTTTGCCTATCGCCAGGTTTAACGATACATTCAGTGATTTCACAAACACATCCCGGCAGTCCGGGTATCCGCTGTAATCGGTCTCGCATACACCTGTAACGATATGT
Organism: Marinococcus halophilus; assembly: GCF_002265875.1. Lineage (GTDB taxonomy): Bacteria > Bacillota > Bacilli > Bacillales > Marinococcaceae > Marinococcus > Marinococcus halophilus. Next base: position 153,557 of record NZ_NPFA01000008.1, on the reverse strand, counting down.
TTTGCCTTTTTCTGCGAGGCAAGAATCGTTGCAAAAGAAAAGAATAACAGGTTCCGGCCTTCTACAAATGTAGAAGGAAGCTCTCCGTCTTCCCCTGCCTCCACTTCAATATCATCCCGTGTTAATGCATTCGGCGCCAGCTGACTTAAAAGTCCCATATCCAGCACATGATGCTCAATATTAATATCCTCAGCAATCCGCTTTGCTACTTCTATCTCTTCATCGTGCCGCTGTCCATAAGAAAAAGTTACGGCAATAACTTCTTCAAATTGCTCTAATGCCCAGAACAAACAGGTCGTGCTGTCCTGGCCTCCACTAAAGACAACGACCGCCTTTTCATTTTGAAAACCCAATTGTTATTCCTTCTTTCCACCAAGACATTTCACAGCGTTCCTATTATAACATCTTTTTGCGTACGTGCCTCTGCTCACGCTTACCTCGAAAAAACCCGTGAACAGTAAAGGTCACGAGTCTTTTGAATCGTTATTTTTCATTTCACGTATGTACGTTTCTGACTATAATGTTATTCATTTTCCTGGTCTAAAAAAGCGTGGCTTCCCATCGCATTCCGCTGTCCCTGGTATTTACCTGTATAAGGCACTCCTGCTTTTTGGTCCATTTCAGCAAATACGAGCTGGGCGAGCCGTCTTCCGGACGTTAAACGAATGGGAAGGCGATTGGCGTTGTAAAGCTCGAGTGTAATCTCTCCTTCAAATCCTGGATCTACCCATCCAGCATTTTGAATAAAGAGCCCCATTCGCCCGATCGAGCTTCTCCCCTCCACAAAAGCTGTAATATGCTGGGGGAGCCTGATATATTCTTTTGTAGTCGCAAGCAGAAACGAATGCGGAGGTATAATCACCTGGTCGCTTTCAAATTCTACATATTTGGCGGGCTGGTCCAGCTGAATCGACTCAATAGCGTTTTCGTCGATTTTTAAAAAGTGCGTGCCCAGACGAATGTCTACCGATGCCGGCTGGATTTGATGGTCTTCTAACGGATCGATACTGAGAGCGCCCTGACCCATCATCGAGCGGATTGTTTGGTCGGAAAGTATCACCAGCTCTGCCTCCTTCGCATTTCTTTCTTTCCCAGTATAAAGAACAATGAAGAAAAACGCCAACACCGCAAAGCAAGGGGAAATTTTTCTTTTTATTATTTCACAAAAAAGCACCCTCCAGGCGGAGCCAGAAGGGTGTTAATGCCGTGTTATACAAATTCGAGTTCCAGCTTGTATCCTTGTTCAAACAATACTTTTCCGTCCTTGTATTCATCCATCAATTCTTTATAGGCCTCTGTCCATTCGTTAAAAGCCTTCTTGTCATGCATATCCAGGGAGTCATCAATTTTGCGCAGAAGCCGCTCTCTGTTAAATTCAAACACAGCGTACTCCATCATCATTTGAGCATATAGAGATTGAAGAATCTGCCTTGAAGGTCTTCTTCCATTCTGAATTGGCTTTACTTTTTTCATAAAATGCTGTTCATGAGTTGGATGTAACATATTCGTCGAACCCCCTGTTCTTATTGCAGCGCCCGCTGGGCACTGATCTTTTTTAAAGCGGGCGACGCGCGCATGGCCTCCCAATGCCTCTCTATTGATTGCCAATAATTTGTGTGTACTGCACTATACCCACCTTTAATGCCAATAAAACTAATCGTCTGACAACTTCATGGAAAATAAAAACGAATTGTATCCGCTTACATAATCCCATTATAGACCATTATTCATAAAAATTCGAGTTATACAATTGAAAAAATTATTGTACAGCCAAAAAATTTCATTGAAAAAAGGGAACACACATTCGTATAATGAATATAACTACGTATCGGAAGGAGGGGGCAGGAATGGTTGTTACAGAAAAGGAGCATATTGTTATCCACTATGCTGTTCTACTCCCGATTGTAAAGAAAGTACTGGCGCTTGACACCGAGGCGCTTAAATCTTCTGGTTTTCGCCTGCAGGAGCCCTATGAGCGCTTGTTTCACCAGGCTTTCGATGCTCTTCAGCACGACCTCTGCCAACTTCGCCTTTACATGAATAGAAAGAACATACACATTACCTTTGATCGAAACGATGATATCTTTACGCATTACGTGTATTATCTTGACGGCGGCTCGGGCCGCACCTCCCATTTAAATGCCAATTTAAAAAAACAGACAGAGCGCTGTCTACATCTTTATTTTGCCGGCCGCTCCGCTTTAACCAATGACGAAGTGCTGCATCCGGCTTCCGTTTGACAAATCAGGCCTGCGGCGGTACATTAACGATACAATCTCAGGAAGAAAACCCGCAGTTTCGCAAAAGGAGAAAGCCGTGTGAAAAAACAATTTGCCATTATCGGACTCGGCCGGTTCGGTGTCAGCGTCAGTACAGAATTGTATAAGCTTGGACATGACGTACTGGCCATTGATAATAATGAAGAAAAACTCGATGATATTACTAATCATTCTACTTACAGCGCCGTCGCTGACGGCACAGATGAAAAAGAATTAAGAAACCTGGGCATTACAAACTTTGACCATGTCATCGTTGCTATTGGTGATGATCTTCAGGCAAGTATTTTGTGCACTCTTTTATTGAAGGAAATGGACATTCCCTCGGTTTGGGTAAAGGCGCAGAATTTTCACCACCATAAAGTTCTCGATAAAATCGGAGCAGATAAAATCATCCATCCGGAGCATGATATGGGTAACCGTATTGCCCAGCACCTCGTTTCTGACCGGGTGATTGACTATATTGAACTTTCAGCAGAATATTCTATTATAGAAATTACCGCTCCAGCATCTATGCATAAAAAAACGCTGGCCCAGCTCGATATTCGTGCTAAATACGGCGTCACCGTTCTAGGCATCCGCCGAGGCAAAGATGTTAATATCTCTCCGACGGCCCAGGACCGTCTCTACAGAGAAGATATACTCATTGCCATCGGACATAATAATGATCTCCGGCGGTTTGAAGAGACCAACTAACCTTTTGACCATACAAAGAAGCAGCAGTACCCGTATCAACGGGGCTGCTGCTTTATTATGTATAATTAATTCCTGGATGATTAACGAAGTCACCGTGACCGGGGCAAGCACGATGATACTTTTTCTAAGAAAAAGAAATCGGCGGCTGATTCTTTGCCGTGGAAGCTGCAAACAGACCATGAAGCATTTCCTTATTCACTGTGATATCTTTAACCGTGTACTTATCAAGCACTGCTAAATAAGCTTTCAGAGCCTCTCCCAAAACACCCTGGAGCCGGCATCTTCCTGCTAAAATACATTGATTCGTTTCCGGATCAAAGCATTCCACCAGCGTCAGGTTATCTTCTGTCTGCCTTACAAGCCAGCCAACGTTAATTTCTTCCGGTTCTTTAGCTAAACGAATTCCTCCATTCCGCCCTTTCACCGTATGAATAACGCCAAGCTTCGACAACTCATGCCCGACTTTTGTTAGATGGTTGTATGAAATAGAGTATGCTGTCGATATTTGTTTAATGCTGTGCAGGGACTCGTCTTCATCATGAGCAGCCAAATACATTACCATCCGTAATGCATAATCCGTATAGGTTGTTAACTGCAAAGCCCTCGCTCCTTTTCATCCAGGATAGTGTTAGTTTATCACACCCCGTAAATGTTAATCTAATTAACTGCCCACAAAAAAGAAGAGACAGCGTCTCCTCTTTTTTGTGTGGTTTTTGCAGAAAAATGGAGCCTCAAATGCTCTGAATGAGCGATGATGCCACCGTAAAATAAATAAGCAGACTGATAATATCAGTGAGCGTTGTAATGAATGGGCCTGAAGCAATGGCCGGGTCCAGTTTCAGCTTGTTAATCACAAGCGGTACAAGTGTCCCGATAACACTGGCGACTCCAAGCGAAATCATAATGGAAAAACCGACAATAACTCCTATCAGAGGCTCCCCGTAAAAAAGATACAATAAGATCGTAATTACAATACCAGAGGCAACCCCAATCATAATCCCCGTGGAAAACTCCCGGCTTATAGTCCGCCACAGCCCTTTTCGCTCAATATTTCCAGTTGCAAGCGCCCGCACGGATACAGCAAGCGATTGTGTACCTGTGTTTCCCGCTGACCCCATAATCATTGGGATAAAAGCCGCAAGCAGAACGACGCTTTCAAGTGTGCTTTCAAACCAACCGATCACCTGGGCTGTAAACAGCCCTAAAAACATCAGTAGAATAATCCAGGGTGCCCGGAGCCTAGCTGCTTTAAAAGCGTTAACACTTACATCCGTAGAGCCACGGGAACCTGAGATTTCTCCGATGTCCTCGGACGCTTCTTCTGCAAGCACATCGAGTGCGTCATCTACCGTTACGATTCCCACAAGCCGGCCTTCATTATCAATAACAGGCGTAGCTAGAAAATCATATTTTTGTATCAGCTGGGCGACCTCTTCCTGGTCATCCTCTACGTGAACGGAAACGACCCGGCTGCTCATTACTTCGGCCACGGTGCGGTCTGAATCCGCTACAATCAAATCACGGATCGATGCAACCCCGGCAAGTTTATCCTGTGCATCAACTACATACAGATAATAGATCATTTCTGCATCCGGCCCTTCCCGCCGAAGATGCTCGATTACTGCCTCAATCGTGTCCGCTGCTTTGATAGAGACAAATTCTTTTGTCATGATGGCCCCGGCTGTTTTATCTTCGTAGGCCAGCAGTTCCCGTACGTCGTTGGCGCCCTCTTGATCCATTGCCTGCAGAATATGAGTCATCTGCCTTGGCTCGAGCTCTCCTAAAAAGTCAGCAACATCATCTGCATACATATTATTGTACACTTCGGCAGCGTACTGATCGTTCAACTGCAATGCTACTTCTTTTTGTACTTCAGGTTCAAAGCTGTCAAACACTTCGGCAAATTCTTCCGGAGACAAAAATTCGTAGACGACCGCCCGCTCTTCATCAAGCTCCAAAAAGACTTCTGCCTGGTCCGCAGGATGCAGATCCAGAAATAATTCCCGAAACGTTTCCATGCGCTCCTGCTGCAATGATTCTGCTATCAGCCCCACGAATTCTTCCCGTGCTTGTTCATTTAATTTCTCCATCCTTTTCCTCCTCTCCAGGCCGAAACAGGCAACCGCGGTTATTCTTTCTGCCGACTGCTCTCTTTCCACTGTTTCAAACAAAAAACGCCTTCCACCGTTGGGAAGACGTGCATAATCAGCCAATCACCATATATGCCCGTTCTGTTCCCCTTCGTCGAGCTTTAGCACTGCACAGCGTAGGAATGTATCATCCAGCTTCATTAAAAAACACCTTAATTCGATGAATTCTGTTGACCCATTGGCGTCTTTAGACATTTTTGGGCAGAAGCTTCTATCTATGCAGGAGCCTCACCTAACGAGATTATAACTAGCAGTAACGTTGAATATAACGCTGCTCTCTCTTTTTGTCAACGCAGGGAGCATTCTTTTCCACTGAACATATTCCCTTTCCTGTCGATATAAAAAGAGAGATTTTGACTTTTAAAGACAGGACGTCCAATGATGCGAAACGTATATTTGTTTTTTATAATCACATTCCTATTCACATGCTTCTTATCCCTCGGCGGCCTTTTTTACTATTATTACACTATAACTGCTGGACAAAAAGAGAAAATAACAACGGAGCCCTTGCACGAAGAAGCTTCTACAATTTCTGGCCCGCAGACCATTCTGGTGGCAGGCACAGACAAAGAAGAAACAGCCTCCCGCGCAGATGTCATTATGATTGTCTCTATTCATCCTGATAATGAATCCACTCTGTTATTTAACATTCCAAGAGATACTAAAGTTTACATTCCGGGCAGGGAAGGCACGGATAAAATAAATCATGCCTACAGTTATGGAGGAATGCCTTTATTGAAAAAAACATCTGAAGAATTTCTGGACACCTCCATTGATTTTACAGTCGAAGCAGATATGGAGGGTTTTCGGGAAATTGTCGATGCGTACGGCGGGGTCACCGTCCAAAATGACTTAACCTTTACTAAAGATGAAGGAAAGCCTTTTACTTATACAGAGGGAGAGCTTCATTTAAATGGGGATCAGGCCCTCTATTATGTCCGTATGCGTAAGCAGGATCCAAAAGGGGATTTGGGAAGAAACATTCGTCAACAGCAGGTGCTCGAAGCACTGCTTGAAAAAGCAAAAAGCCCGGCTACTCTGCAAAAAGCGGAAGAACTGCTTTACGCCCTCGGTGACCACATACAAACGGATATGACGTTCCAGGATATCCGCAGCTTTTCTTATCACTACACCCCTGCCCTCTCCCGGATCCAGACGACTGAAATCCAGGGCAGCGCTGCTGAGCAAAACGGTGTAAGCTATTATCTTGTTTCTTCCGAAGAACAAATGAAAACGCAGCTTCGCCTTGAACGGCACCAAACAGGTAACAGCTATTAATTCTTCCAGCCACTAGCTTAGGAGTTTGGTTTCTCCCTGGCCTCACTTCGTTTCCAAATCAGAAAAGAGACCGCGTTGTATCCTGCATGGGCAGCCGCAGCCCCCCACAGCGTTCCCTGCCATAAAAGCAGGCCGCCAAGCAGGAGCCCCAGGACAAAAATCCAGGCGTGGATCAGCTGTTGGCCGGCATATTGCGGCACGTGCACCAGCATAAAAATAAAAGCGGAAACACCTAACGCAAGAAAATCCGGCAGTATAAGCACCAGTGTGCCAAGCACCGCTGCCCGAAACAACATTTCTTCTGATACCGCTGCTCCTGCTGTCACAGCCCAAAAGCTTCCACGGCGGCGAATCAGCTCCTTTAAGAGATCAGTATATGTATTGTCCGGCACGGCAAACCATTGTTTTTCGTGTGCCCACCAGGCGAAAAATCCCGCCGCTATTCCTGTGCAGAGCCCGGTAAAGCTATCGGAAACAGCTGAATTGAAAGGAAATAAACCGCTTATATATCTCAAAGCCTCCCCCTGAAATACAGCAGCAACAACGCCAACACCAACTGCAAACAGCAGCAAAAAATTCAACCATAGAGCACGGCCGGAGATCCGGGACCCTGAACTATTCATCATAGCTGCTTCCTCCTGTGATTGTTATATAAAAACAGCCGGCGAGCTTAGCCGGCTGTTTATCTGTTTCTTATAGTTCGTTGAGTGCTGCAATAATTTCTTTATCGCCACTGATTAAATCAAATTTCTTGCGGATAGTGCCCGGCGTATCCAGAGAAGCTGCGATTACTTTCGCTACATCCGCACGTGGAATTTCGCCCTTTTCATTTAGTTTTTGCTTTAACTCTACTGTGCCGCTAGGATCATCGTTTGTAAGCATCCCCGGCCGTACAATAGTATAATCAAGACCGCTTTCTTCAAGGTAGTCATCCGCCACTCGTTTAGCAATAAAGTAATGGCGCATTTTTTCCGGGCCGTTCTCTGGTTCGTCTGTATTCATTGAACTTACCTGGATGAAGCGTTTCACTCCGTGGGCTTTGGCTGCTTCTACGGACTTTCTCGAACCCCACAAGTCGATAATGGTAGTTTTATCAGGGCCAGTATGCCCGCCTGAACCCGCTGCGAAGACAGCTGCATCCTTACCGGCAAATGCGTCGGAGATATCCCCTTCCAAATCACGGACTGCTGTCTCGTCCGCGCCCAGGCTCTTCAGCTCTTCAGATTGTTCTTCCTTTCTAATTAACGCCGTCACATGGTGCTCCGTTTTTTTCAGTTCCTCCACCAGATGACGTGCAATTTTTCCGTTCGCTCCAATTACCAATACATTCATTGCAAGACCTCCTTCGATTAACATTCCATGGTGATATTCCCATAACCTTCACAAAATAAACACAAGCCTCCCCCCTTTCGCTTCGGACCGTCAATATATACGGTGAAGGAGGTGAGACACATGGCTCAGCTAACAAGAACTAATCTTTCATTTGAGTTTTATCTAGGCCCCGGTGAAGACGGAAGCGGCGAATACAAACGAAAAACATTCCGCAATATAACCCCTGAAATTTCAGATGATGATCTGCAGGAAATTGCGAATGGCATTGCTGCTCTTCAGTCCCACGTCGTACAAAGCCTCGAGCGCAACAACGAGTACAGTATGCAGGTCCCGGTGTAAAAGCCCGGAATAATTTTAACCGCAGGAGGTGAAAATGATGAGCAAGCAATTACAGCTTCGTTTTGAAAGCGATTATGGCAAAGCTACTACCCTTTCCATTGAGGATCCAGCAGAACCTGTTGATGAAACAGCAGTAGAAGCATTAATGGATAGCATTATTGCTAAGGAAGCCTTTTTCACAAGTGATGGCATTGTTACTAAAAAAGTGTATGCAAGAGTCGTGGAACGAAATGTGAACACTGTCTGGGAAACCAATTAACCCGCTTCCCTCAGCCTCTCGGGCTGGGGGATTCTTTATAAAGGAGGATTTTTCGTGGAGGAATGGATAAAGTTAGCCGGAGACCAGGGAGCCGCTGTAATGCTAGCCTTTTTTCTCGTTTACCGGATGGAGCGTAAACTGGATACACTTATCTGGACCGTGCAGAGGCAGAATGAACAGCTCTTTTCCTTTTCCGGGAGACCCGGGGCACTAAAGAATTCTACACACGCCAAAAAACCATAAACAAAAGCCAGCCGTGATCCGGCTGGCTTTTATTGATTTTTGTGATGAGCGAAAAAGTAATTTTTTGAATGATAGCGTACGCTCATTACAATTCCTAAAATAAACATTGTCCCGACAAGCGAGCTTCCTCCGTAGCTGAGAAGCGGCAGCGTAAAGCCAGTAACAGGCAGAAGGCCAAGGCTTTGACCAATATTTTGAAATATCTGGAAAGCAAACAGCCCAATCACGCCTGCGCAGATGTACTTGCCATAAGCGTTATGTGAACGCATGCTAATCAAAAGGATCTGGTACAGTAGCACAAAATAAAGGGTAATAACCATCGCGCCGCCCAGAAAGCCATGCACTGAACCAATAACTGCAAAGATAAAGTCCGTATGGGCTTCCGGAATATAAACCTGGGTTCCGTCATTGCCAAACAACCTTCCAGAGCCGATAGCCGTCAGTGCTCTTGCTGTTTGAAAACCAGCATCCTGATTTTCAAACGGATTCAGCCACCCCTGAATTCTGCTTACCTGGTAAGGGTCCATATTAGAAAATACAAACCGCTCCATCAAATTGGGAAACTGAAAAAATGAAACGACAAATCCAAGTATTGCTAAAAGCGGCCCTCCGATAGCTACTACCAATATTTTATAGGAAATGCCTGAAACGACTAAGAGAGAAACGAAAATAGCACCTACGAGCATGACGCTCCCCATATCCGGCTGCGTCGCCAAAAGCAGAACCACCGGAAGTGTCGGCAAAAACATTTTCCCTATAAGTATAAAGTCAGAGCGCATATTTTTGCTTCCACTGTACTCTGTATGGTGATTGTAAATAATAGCGCTGAGCGTCAAAATCAGGAAAATCCTCATGAATTCCGCTGGTTGAAACTGGCCGAGGCCCGGTATGATATACCATGATTTCGCTCCATTGATTACCGGGGCGATACTTGAGGGAGCGACCAGCAGCCCTGCCAAAAGAGCCAGCCCCACAGCGTATAAAAACCAGTGCAGTACCAAGTAATACTCAAAATCAAAATGTAGAACTACCATCATAATCGCAAAAGCCAGCACGAAAAAAATAATCTGCTGAATCATAAAATTACCTTCATACTGTTCAAGCTGCTGTGCCTGAAAAATGTAGAAACAGCTGACTACTGAAAATAAAAACAATACGAACATCATATTGATATCATACTGTTTTTCTTCGGTCGATTGATGTAAACTCATGGAAGCATGTCCCCATTATATAAAATTTCGGACGCACGGCGTCGCTGTTAACATCATACCTTGTTCTACCTGCGGCGTACAGTCCTGTGAATATTTTTACCGTTCTCCTTCTTCGGTTTTTGCGCTTCCCTATAAGAAACAGGGCTGTTTTCCTCATCGTAAAGGAGAACAGCCCTTTGAATCAAACAGACGCCGTATCCAACGACTCGGCTACTGCATAGACATTTAATAGAGTGAACACGCGGTTTTCTTTCTTAACTACATTCTTTAAATACATTTGTTCTTCTTTCGACATTGCCTGAGGCGGCGCTCCGATTTCACTTTCAAATATATCCATCACGTCGTTAGCCGCGTCCACAATAAGGCCAGCATGGTTGCCTTCAAGAGCTAAAATTAAAATTCTCGTTTCTTCCGTATATGAGACTTCTTCGTAGGAAAGCTTTTTTCGAAGATCAATGATTGGAATGATAACACCCCGTAAATTAATTACCCCGCGTACGCTTTTTTCTGCATTCGGTATACGAGTGAAATTCTGCATTCGTTCGATCGACTGGACATAACTTACTTCAACCCCGTATTCTTCGGCCTCCAGCCGGAATATAATGACTTTTTTCACGGCGTTTTCTTCTGTCATACTATCTTTTCCTCCTTACAATAGAGCATTCGTATCTACAATTAATGCTACATTGCCATCACCAAGGATCGTTGCTCCGGATATGGCGCGCACGTCCCTGAGGTAATGGCCAAGCGATTTCAGTACGACATCCTGCTGGCCAATAAAGCTGTCGACGACCAGGGCGGCCATTTTTTCCCCTTTATGAACCACTACTACAGAATAATTTTCCCGATCCCACTCCCGTGCCACTGGAACTTCAAACACATCCTCCAAAAACATCACCGGGATAATGTTTCCGCGAAAATCAATCATTTTCCGCTTGTGCACATAAAATATGCTGTCGCTCTTAATACTTGCCGTTTCTACAATCGAAGTCAGCGGCAGCCCGTAATGCTCTTGTCCTACATCCACAAGCATTACATCAATAATTGAAAGAGTCAGCGGCAGCTGAATACTGAACTTCGTCCCCTTCCCTTTCTCGGAATGCACACTGATTACACCGCCGAGCGACTCAAACGTGTTTTTCACAACATCCAGGCCTACACCGCGCCCCGATAAATCAGTCACTTTATCGACAGTGCTGAATCCTGCTGAAAAAATAAACTGATGAATATCGTAATCCGTCAGGGCGTCCGCATCTTCTGCAGCTATTACTTCGTTTTCCACTGCTTTTTTCAATACACGCTCCCGGTCAATCCCGCCGCCATCATCCTCAATTTCAATATACACATGATTCCCGCTGTGATAGGCACGAAGCTCTACGTGTCCCTCTTCCGGCTTGCCGTTCTGCCTTCTTTTTTCGGGCATCTCAATTCCATGGTCGATCGAATTTCGTATAAGGTGAACGAGTGGGTCCCCGATTTCATCAATAATAGAACGATCGAGTTCTGTTTCTGCCCCGATGACTTCAAGTTCAATCTGCTTGCCAAGGTCTCTAGACAGGCTCCGCACCATTTTCGGAAAACGGCTGAACACTTGGTCTACCGGCACCATTCGCATATGTAAAATAATTTCCTGCAGGCTTCCGGTCGTCCGGGACATTCTTTCGACTGTCTCTGTCAACTCACTGCTTCGTATTTCTTCGGATATACGCTCGAGGCGCCCGCGGTCAATAACCAGCTCTTCAAAGAGGTTCATCAGCTTATCCAGCCGGTCGATGTTAACCCGGATCGTTTTGTTGGTATCAGCACGCTTCCGTTCTGGAGCACTGGTTTCTTTCTCAACTGGAACCGTTGGCTTTTCGGAACTTTCCCGGTTCTCCGTTTTACTCCCTAGTTCAATTTCCTCTGCCAGCACTTCTCCAATTTCGGAAATAGAAGCTATCCGGCTGACCACTTCTTCTTTTGCAGCGGCGGTCACTACTGCTACAGTAAATTCGTTATCAAACCGTTCTGCTTCAATATCTGAAGCTTCCGGCACAGATTTAATAACATAGCCGTCTGCTTCAAGAGCTTCAAACACCATATAGGCACGTGCTGCTTTTAGCATGGCATGCTCCTCAAGTACGACTTGAATTGTATATGCCTGCATTCCGCTATCCACCGACTGGGCGATTACTGCCTGGTCGTATTCGTTCCAATCCATGGCAACACTCTTTGTTTTTTCTGTTTTCAAAGCTGTCTCAGATTGAGTGCTTTTGCCAAGAAGCTTTGCCGTAATGGCCTGTATATCTTTTTTTCCATCGCCACCCGAAGCGATATTTTCTACAATTTCTTCAGCTATATCTGCTGCTTCAAGCAATACATCCATCGTTTCTGCATCTGCAAGCCTTGTTTTTTCACGCATTTGGTCAAGAACATTTTCGAGGGCGTGCGTCACATTCGTCAAATCATCGTACCCCATTGTCCCGGCCATGCCTTTCATCGTGTGGGCTGAACGAAAAATTTCCCCGATAATCGTTTCATCCTCCGGTTGCTTTTCAAGTTCCAACAAGTGGACGTTAATCGCCTGAATGTGCTCCTGGCTTTCTTCAATAAACATATCCAAATATTCTGTATGGCTCATGCCCGTACCTCCGCCTTTTGAACTCAATACTAATCAATGGTGAGCTGTAACATCATCTTCTCTTTTTATATCGACAGCCCGGAGCAGGTATTTGAGATAAGAGCAGAGTAAAATTTTTCTTTCAGGGATTCGGGCGGCCTTGCGGCTTCAGGAAAGCATAAAAGCCCCCGCTATATGTGACGGAGGCTTCTTCATGCTTTTCATGTTAATTTAAATCAAAATGTTGGCCATTCACTTCATAAACCACCCACTCTGCCAGGTTGGTTGTATGATCCGCAAACCGCTCGATATAGCGGCCGATAAAAGATAGCTGGGTAATATCTTCCAGCAGTACTTCATCGGCTTTCTGCCGAAGCTGCTTCTGTATAAATGATTTGTATTTACTGTCCACATGATCATCTAAAGAAGCAACACGTTGGGCGTGCATCAATTCCTGATTCTCATATGCCTCCATGGCCTGGTCAAACATTTGCTTGGCAATTTCCGCCATATCAGTTAACTGGTCAGTATCATTCCGGCTTCTATTTTCACTTAATCTGGCTGAGCCTTTGGCAATATCTACTGCAATATCCCCCATTCGTTCAAGATCACCAGCCATTTTTAAAGCCACAATGCATCTTCGAAGATCGGTAGCCACCGGCTGCTGCTTGGCAATGGTCAGCATTGCAGCATCCATGATTTTCAGCTCCATGGAATTGATGTTTTTATCGTCTGCAACAATATTTTGGGTAAGTGATTGATTGTCATTGATTTTTAGGGCGAGCAGGGATTGCTCGAAAGCATACTTCACGTATTTTCCCATAGCGAGTACCTCTTGTTTTAAATACGTCAAATCCTGCTCGTACGACTTTCGAACGCCCATTATATAACCTCTTTCTTCCGGATCAGCCGAATCTGCCGGAAATATAATCTTCGGTTTCCTTTTTTTCCGGTGAGGAAAAGATTTTATCTGTTTGATCATGTTCTACAATGACGCCATTTAAGAAGAAAGCTGTACTGTCCGAAATCCGGGCGGCCTGCTGCATATTATGGGTAACAATAACAATCGTGTAGTCTTTTTTAAGCTCCTGGACCAGTTCTTCTATTTTCAGCGTGGAAATCGGGTCCAATGCTGAGGTAGGCTCATCCATTAAAATAATATCAGGCTCGATCGCGAGGCAGCGGGCGATACATAGACGCTGCTGCTGGCCGCCGGAAAGGCCGAAAGCATTTTCTTTCAGCCGGTCCTTCGTCTCATCCCAGATGGCTGCTTTTTTTAAGCTTCTTTCTACGATTTCATCAAGCGTTTTTTTATCTTTAATGCCATGAATTTTCGGGCCATACGTGACGTTGTCGTAGATTGATTTTGGAAACGGGTTCGGGTTTTGAAACACCATACCTACCTTAGTCCGTAAATATTCTACACTAAAATTCTTTGCAAAAATCTCATTTTCCCGATATTTGATAGAGCCGTTTGTTTTCACAATCGGGTTCATTTCGGTCATTCGGTTTAATGTTTTAATAAATGTCGATTTTCCACAGCCTGAAGGACCAATAATAGCTGTCACAGATTTTTCCGGGATTTTCATTGAAATGTCCTGCAGCGCATGGTTATCAGCGTACCAAAGATTCAACTGCTCAACATTGTAGGCAAGCGGTGCTTTTTCCTCGGCATTAATACTATTATCCTCTACTGAACGGTTTTCATGCTTGGTTTGCATCTGGCTACCCCTTTCTTTGTGCCTTTTATTAAAAGCGCTTCTGGAATTTACTTCTGATAAATACAGCAATCGAGTTCATAACCAAAAGCATCAACAGTAAAATAATGATCCCAGCTGCTGCAATATCCTGAAATTCCTGCTGTGGCCGGCCGGTCCAGTTATATATCTGAACCGGCATTGCTGTGAAATTCGAAAATAGGTTTGAAGGGGTGGAAGCGACGTATGTTAACGCACCAAGCACCAGGATAGGAGCTGTTTCACCGATCGCCCGGGATAAAGCTAGAATGGTACCTGTTAACACCCCCGGCAAAGCTGTAGGCACAACAATTCTAAAGATTGTCTGCCATTTTGTTGCCCCCATCGCATAGGAGGCATGCTTAACATCTGTCGGCACTGCGCTGATAGCCTCTCTAGAAGCCACAACGATAATCGGAAGCACAAGCAGGGAGAGCGTCAGTCCCCCAGCAATGACACTTGCTCCCATGCCCATGAGACGGTTAAATATTGTAAGCCCCAGCAGGCCGAATACAACAGACGGGACACCAGCAAGATTCGAAATGTTGGTTTGAAGCAAGTTTGTAAATTTGTTTCGAGGTGCGTATTCCTCCAAATAAACAGCAGTACCGACCCCTAAAATAAATGAAACAGGTGCCGTAACCAGCATGAGCCAAATCGTTCCAGCTAAGGCAGCCAGCAGTCCGGCATCTTCAGCGTTTCTTGACGCAAAATTAGTCAAAAGGCCCCAATCAAGGAAGCCTGCTCCCTGGGTGACTATTCGTACCAGTAATATGAGAAGCATTGCTATACTAAAAGCTGTAGCGGTAAAGCATACACCCTTGAAAACTTTATTCCAAATCTGTCTTTTACTTAACTGCGGGGAGTTTTCCTTCTGTACTTCCTGCGGTACTGTCGTATTTGCAAATTTCATTTAGTAATCCTCCCGGAATCTGCGGGAAATGTAGTGAGCCAGCAGATTCATAGCCAAAGTAAAGACAAACAACGTCATTCCGACAGCGTAGATACTGTAGTAAATCGGGGTACCAAACCCTGCGTCTCCCTGAGTTGCCTGCACAATGTAGGCAGTCATAGTCTGTACAGCCCCTGTCGGATCGAGTGTCATTGTTGGACTCGCTCCACCGGCCACTGTTACAATCATTGTTTCTCCAATCGCCCGGGATATTCCCAGAACAAAAGAAGCAATAATGCCTGACAAAGCTGCCGGCATAACTACTTTTACGGTCACTTCCATTCGGGTGGCCCCTAAAGCAAAAGCGCCCTGGCGGATCGAATTTGGCACAGAACTCATTGCATCTTCCGAAAGGCTTGCAATCATTGGAATGATCATAACACCAACGATAATTCCGGGACTAAGCGCATTATAAATATCCATCCCTGGTATAATGGATCGTAAAATCGGTGTAACAAACGTAAGAGCAAAAAAGCCATACACAATCGTCGGTATGCCTGCCAATACCTCAAGAACAGGTTTTACTGTTTTACGTACTTTTTCCGATGCGTATTCACTTAAATAAATAGCAGCGCCCAGTCCGAAAGGTACTGCCACAAGCATAGCAATTCCTGCAATCATTAATGTCCCGTTCACCAATGGCCAAATACCATACTGTGGGTCAGAGAAAAATGGATACCATTCCACAGAAGCGAAGAAATCAGCAAACGGCACATTACTGAAAAATGTTATTGTTTCAAATAAAAGAGTAAAAACAATACCGACAGTAGTAAGTACCGATATTAAAGCGCAAATAAAAAAGACAATAGGCATCAGCTTTTCCATGAAACTCGATGAACCCGAACCTTTGGTTCTCTGCTCGATTCGTTCACTGATCGAGAGTTTTGAACGATCTTCCATTTCTGCACATCCCCTTAACAGATAATTCCCTAAGTGCAAGGATAAAAGCAAGGGAGTATATTCTCCCTCGCTTCTCCGTGCCATTTTCTTCTATTGATTAACTACTTCGTCAATCTTTTGGGCATTTTCTTCATACACTTCCTCTGGAGCCGCTACGTATCCTACTTCTTCCGCTAAACTTCCTGCGTTTTCATTCATGAACCGCACATACTCCACAACATCTTCGTTCTGCTGAAGAGATTCATTTTTCACATATGTGAACAACGGGCGCGCAAGTGGGTATGATTGATCGTTAATTGTTTCCTCGCTAGGCTCAATACCTTCATTTCCGTCTTCTTCCGGTACGATTGGAACTGCTTTTAAGGAATCCTGATTTTCTGCATAGTACGCATAACCGAAGAAGCCGATAGCGTTCTGGCTGCCTGCGACACCGTTCACCAGTACGTTATCATCCTCGGAAAGCTGTGCTTCACGGTTAATGTCTCCTTCTTCAAGCACTGCTTCACTGAAATAATCGTACGTGCCGGAATCCGTGCCTGGCGCGTAGATATCAATTGGCTCCTCTGGCCAGCTATCACGAATGTCAGACCAGTTCTGTGCATCACTTCCATCTGCAAAGATTTGTGATAATTCTTCAAATGTTAAATTGTCCACGAAGTCATTTTCCGTATTTACAGCTACGGTGATGCCGTCGTAAGCCAATTCCAACTCGGTATATTCAATACCCGCTTCTTCCAGCGCCTCTTCTTCTTCCTGCTCAATAGGACGCGAAGCGTTACTTAAATCTGTTTCGCCAGCAATAAAGCGTTCAAATCCTCCCCCGGAACCCGAAACCCCTACAGGAGCTTCGATATCCCCGTGCTCCTGCTGAAACTCTTCGGATACTGCCTCCATAATCGGAAAAACCGTAGAGGAGCCGTCAATAGCAATATCCCCAGAGCCTCCGCCTTCCTGGCCAGCACTTTCTTCTCCGCTGCCTTCACTGCCGGAACTCTCTTCCGAACCCCCGGGCTCTTCTCCCCCGCCGCCACATGCGGATGCAAATACTGCCAGCGTAGCGAATGTTGGAATCATCCATACTTTTTTAAAGTTCAAACCAACTTCCTCCTCTTTATTTATGTAGTCAAGGCAAAGCAACTCTTTTGCTCCCAGTTCTTAGTATAGGACTTAATTATTAAGAGAAAGTAGCTGAACTGTTAAGAATTTGTAAAGGTAAAAATGCTTCCGCTTTCATTTAAACGCAAAAAAATCATTCCCCGGGAGAAATGATTTCTGCTTCATTCGATAGTTAACTTGAGGCCCGTTGCTGCAAGCTCTACGGGACCTGAAAATATATTTTCTGCTTCTTTCTTTAACTGTATGTGCTCTCCGAAATGAGGAAGATGAGTCAATATTAATTTTCCTGCTTCAGCTTTTTCAGCTAGTTTTGCTGCTTCTTCGGAATTCATATGTCCGGCAAATGACCCATCCTGCCCGGCATAAAAACTCGACTCTGCTATAAGTATATCCACCCCGGCAGCTGCCTGCGCAATTTCGGGTATATATGAAGTGTCCGCGGTAAAAAACAGGCTTCCGGAAGCCGTTTCAATCCGAAAACCAAAGCAGGGCACAGCGTGTTTTACAGCCACAGGAGTAATAGTAAACGGCCCAGCTACAAACGGATCCTCCGCCCGGTATTCTGTCGGCTGTACTACTTCTTTATAAAACAGGCGCTGAAAGCCTTCTTCATCCTGCCGGTGCGCATAAACCGGCACCTGATGATGCTTTTCCGGCCAGAGTATAGGTTCAAGCAGGCGATAATACTGAAAAGCTCCAAAATCACCTACATGATCCTGGTGGTAGTGGGAAAGCAGTACAGCATCAATTCCGCTAAGCTCTGTATAATGCTGCAGCTGGGAAACCACCCCGCTTCCGCAGTCAAGCAACAGCTGAAACCCTTCTTCTTCAAGCAGGTAACCGGAAGCTGCTTCCCCCGCCTCCGGAAACGCATGCCAAAAGCCTATAATCGTTATTTGCATTTCCCCCGCTCCCTTCAAATAAAAAAATCCGTTTAAACAGAAAATATCTGTTTAAACGGATACAAACGTTACGCTTCTTTTGCATAAACGCTCACGCGTTTACGTTTTTTCCCGACACGCTCAAATTTCACAACGCCGTCGATTTTGGAGAAAAGAGTATCATCTCCACCTTTACCGACGTTGTTGCCAGGGAAAATTTTCGAACCGCGCTGGCGGACGAGGATAGAACCACCGGTTACGTGCTGGCCATCGGCGCGTTTGGTGCCCAAACGCTTGGAAATGGAGTCACGACCGTTTTTTGTACTACCTACCCCTTTTTTCTGAGCAAAGAACTGCAGGTCTAATTTCAACATCAACATTCACCTCCTATGCTCTTCAATTGATATAAATTCACCGTACTGATCAGCTATGGTCTCCAAAGAGACAATCATACCCTCTGCCAGCAGCTGCATCTGTTGGTTATCCTCTTCAGTGCTTTCTTCCGGAAGCACACAATGAAAATAACCGCCTTCTGTGCCTAAATCCACTGTTGGATCTGTATGGCAGAGAGCCGCCATCGCATTAACAGCCCCAAAGGATACTGCCGAGGCGCCGGCACATACTAAATCATAACCGTAAGGGCCTGATTCAGCGTGACCGGTCATGGTAACAGAACGAATACGCTCTGTTTCATCGCGGCTAACAGTGACCCGTATCATAATTACGCATCAATGCTGTTGATTGTAACTTTTGTGTATGGCTGACGATGGCCCTGCTTACGGCGGTAGTTTTTACGTTTTTTGAATTTGAAAACGATGATTTTCTTGTTACGGCCTTGTCTTTCGACTTTGCCTGTAACTTTAGCTCCCTCCACAAAAGGAGAACCAACTTTCACATCGTCGCCTCCGACAAATACTACATTGCCGAATGTTACTTCATCTCCAGCTTCTCCATCCAATTTTTCAACGAAGATGGTCTGGCCTTCTTCTACTTTTAACTGTTTTCCACCAGTTTCAATAATTGCGTACATTTCTGCACCTCCTAATCACTTAGACTCGCCAATACAGGTGCCTTTCCAGGGCTTAAACCTGTTCTTGTGCGGTTGTAGTTTGGGTGCTTCCAAACAACTAACGTTATAAATAATAGCATATATTAAAAACGAAAGTCAATTCCCCGCTGCTTCATTTGAGCTTTCAATGCCTCATTTCTTTGTGCTGCTACTTCAAGACTTCCCGCATAGCGCACAATGATCTCCTGTTCTGTCGGCGCAGAAACAATGAACAACCGTCCCGGCGCTATTTGCTGCAGGGCTTCATACAGCGCTTTGCCTTCCCGGATGAGCAGCCGGTCCGGCACCTCTAATACAATCGCATCCACCTCTTCTTCCTTCCAGGCGCCGAGCATTCGTTTCGATTTTTCTGCGAGTTCTTTTTCCGACAGTCTCCAGCCTTTACCGTATTCAGTTCCATAGGGTTCGAGTATGTGTTCTTCGAGGCTCTGGCGGGAACGCTGCCGGGTCAGTTCCAGAACGCCAAGTGCAGAGAAGCCGGCAATTCGGATCTTCTGCGGATCCTCATCTGATTTTTCTTCTAATGCCTGCATTAAACGCCTCCGGTCTTTTTCGTCATGCATGCGTATAAAATCAATCATGACCATCCCGGAGAGATTTCTTACACGCAGTTGATGCATTACTTCTGCAGCTGCTTCGAGATTCGTTTTTATGATCGTATCCTCCAGACCATGCTT
Source organism: Marinococcus halophilus (assembly GCF_002265875.1). GTDB lineage: Bacteria > Bacillota > Bacilli > Bacillales > Marinococcaceae > Marinococcus > Marinococcus halophilus. Next base: position 133,843 of record NZ_NPFA01000008.1, on the reverse strand, counting down.
TCCGGTAAACCTTCCCGTGTTTACATCAATCGTGACGCACATTTCTGTTTTCTCGATCTGTAAAAATCCTCCGCTTTTCAGCCAGGCGACAGGCTTCAAAGCCCGCTCGAGATCCGCATCCACATTCTCTCTTGAAAAAATGTTTTCCGGATGGTCCAGCAGCACAAATTCCGGCCGTTGTTCCAGCGCCCGCCCGCTGAATTGTGCCTTTGCTGTTTCCACCGCTTCTTTTGTATCTGCAACAATTCTTTTTATTTGCTCTCCAGGCACATAAGCCAGGCATTTTATTAAAAAGTGTTCTTCCTGCGACACCTTTCCCGGCGAAGATAAACTCTCCCCCCGGAGGATCATGTCCTGCCACAGGCTCTGCAGCTGGGATACTTCCTTTTTAATTACATCCAGAGGCTGTGTTGTTCCTTCTGTACGCACGATCAGCCCGTCTCCATTCAACGGCAGGGCTTCTTCCTGTTCGAGCCATTCTTCTTTTACAGCGTTCTCCACCTTTTGTGAAATAAACAAACCCGGCTCATCGGGGAGGTAGACACAATATTTTCCCGGCAGTGACAAATTTTCTTTAAGTTTGGCACCCTTGCTGGCCGTTTCTTCCTTCACGACCTGCACAAATAAATACTCCCCCTTTTTAATGAAACTTTTAATTCCCCGCTGCTTTTTTTCAGCAAGCGGCTCTTTCAGCAGCCGGTACGACATAATATTGTCCCTGTGCAGATATCCTTTTTTCCCTTTACCGATATCAATAAATGCAGCATCCATGCCTGGAAGCACATCCACGACTCTTCCTTTATAGATTTCTCCGGCCGCCGTGTCATCCATTGCTGACTCGAAAAAGAACTCTTTCACTCTTCCATTATGTTTCAGGGCCGCTCTTGCTTCCCCGGATTTCATATTTGCAATTAATTCCATCGAACGTTCCTCCAGTGGTACATTTCTTTCTGAAAGAAAAAGACTGCCACTTGCTGGTGGCAGTCATTCAGTTAGACTTATTTTCTTCTCTGACCTTCGCCTTTTCGTGAAGAAGAGCAATCTGCGTAGTCAGCCGCTTCAGCTCCTGTTCAGAGGCTGCTTCCTGCATTTGTTTATTTAAAAGAGCCAGTTTCTGGCGTTCTTCATCGGAAAGATAAGGGTGCTTTTCTATAACGGTCATCAGTGATTCCTCCTTCGCGCATTCGGATAGATACTCGAAGCCTTTCATTCTGTAAAAACCTTTGCAGGAAAGACAGGCGATTCGGGAATCAGATCCAAAACAGCATGCCCTTTCATTGTTATTATACCACGCTGATCTTAAAGAAAACAAAATTGGCTTATCTGCCCAAAAAGGACAGGAAGAATGCTCCCTGTCCAAGTATCTGCTATGCTTTTATTCCGAATAAACTTTTCACTTTAGAGAAAAAGCTTTTCTTTTCTTCTACTGCCATCAGCGGCACCGATTCCCCTAGCAGCCGGCGCGCAATATTACGGTACCCCAGCGAAGCTCTGCTGTTGGGATTCATTGCAATCGGCTCGCCTTTATGAGCTGCTTTTAACACATGCTCCTCGTCTACAATCATCCCAAGCAGGTCTACTGCAAGTGTAGCTACGACGTCTTCCACGTCCAGCACATTGCCCTCTCTGGAAAGATCGCTCCGCACCCGGTTCACTACCAGCTTAGGCGGTTCAATGTCTTCATTTTCCAGGAGCCCAATGATACGATCAGCATCTCTGACAGCTGCCGTGTCCGGCGTGGTGACGACGATTGCTTTATCTGCGCCGGATACGGCATTCTTGAATCCCTGCTCAATACCAGCCGGGCAGTCGATAAGAATAAAATCGTATTCTGGGCGCAGTGTTTCTACAATCTCCTGCATTTGTTCCGGGTTCACCGCAGATTTGTCCTTCGTCTGAGCTGCCGGCAGCAAGTGCAGGCAATCGAACCTCTTGTCCCGGATTAATGCCTGCTGTACCTTACAGCGTCCTTCTGCGGCGTCCACCAGATCATAAATAATCCGGTTTTCCAGACCCATTACGACATCTAAATTCCGAAGCCCGATGTCGGTATCAATCAAACATACTTTTTGTCCCTGCAGTGCAAGTGCTGTACCGATATTAGCCGAAGTCGTGGTTTTCCCGACCCCGCCTTTTCCGGATGTAATTACTATTGCCTCTCCCACCAACGGTTCCTCCTTTCAGACCTTACATGCTCCTCGTTCCGGCTAACGGTTACCGGAAAGTGTTTTCGGCCTGACATGCTTATGTATACGAGACCGAGCGTAAATAATGCCCGAGCATTTTTGTTTCCTCAAATGCAATTGCCTTGTATTCTTCTCCAGTGACATACGCGTAGCCCGGACCTTCAATAGCAGGCTTCTGTTCCTGCTTTTCATGCTTTTCCGGTGCGTAGAAATACGTATCCGAAATAGAAATTTGTTTAGGAATCATTACTGAGGCACATACCACAGCATGGCTTTCACCTTCTGTGCCGGCTCTTGCTATTCCCTTTAATGCCCCGATAACATAAATGTTACCCGTAGCTTCGACTACTCCGCCGGGATTGACATCGCCGATAATCAGGATGTCGCCTTTTTTCCGGAGCACCTGGCCGGAACGGACGATCTGTGTGACAGAGGTCACCGTGGCTTTTTCAATGGCCTCGTGTGCTTCATCTTTTGTCATTACGTTCGAATGGACTTCATGCACCCGTACGGAACCCGTTTTGTTCAACACTTCCGTAATTTCTTCTTCGTGACTTTTACTTAAATAACGGTTCCCGGCATGCACACGGACTTCCACTTGAGGCCCGTTTTCAAACAAACGCTGCTCCCGTTCAATCTTCTTCTTTAATTCTTCAAGAAGTTCCTGATAAGAGCACTGATCATTTAATACAATGGTTAGTCCTTCTTTAGTGCCTTTAATCGTTACATAATTTCCATTGTTATTCGTCATATTTTCACCCCTGAACCCTTAAGCGCTCTCCATTCTTAGTAAATGTCGTTCTTTCCATTATACGGTTTCATTTCACAGGAATAAACAGCAAACCACTTCTTTTTTTTGAAAATTATCGCTGTCTGATCTTTTCCTGGTTTTCGATCCAGTCAAAAATACGGCGGAAAGGAACAAGCAGCAGTAAAGCAGCAGCTCCGTTAATAAGCCACGAAGCAATCATACGCTTCACTAAAAATTCCCCGAAAGAAAGTCCGGCAATGCCTAACAAAAAATAAATAAAATAGATGATTAGCTCAAATACGAAAAGCGCGCAAAATATGATCAGCCACTGCCATCCATAACTGTTTCGGACTACCGGCAGAGAATAGGAGCTCATATACGCAATAAAGCCAAAGCAGAACGTATAGATACCGAGAATCTGCGTGTACGTAAAATCATAGAGAAAACCAACAAAAACACCTGCCCATACTCCTGCGACCGGGCCGCGGTATATGCTGGTCAAAACCACCCCGATAAGCGCAAATCTTGGCATCCACACCCATCCACTTTCATTTTCCTGTGGAAAAAGGATTTCAAACCACGTTCCTTCGACAAGAAATAAGCAAAAGATCGATACGGGGATAAGAAAGCGCGTCATGACTCTCCGCCGCCTTCTTCACCGACCGGGTCCACGTTTTCTTCTTCTTGATTTTCCTGCTCCTGATCTTCTTCGAGTGAAGGGAATTCTTCACTCAAGTCTTCAATGCTCCGGTCTAAAACATTCACATACGTGAGGTCACTGAAGTCTGCCGCTGGTTCAATAAGGGCATTGTACGTTAAACCGTACTCATCCGGCTCAACGCTTTGTACTTCACCAATCGGGATACCGCTTGGAAACGCCCCGCCCATTCCTGATGTAACCACCTGCTGGCCTTCTTCAATTTCTGCATCGCTGCGAATTTTCCGGAGCATGAGGCCATCCCGGTCTTCGTCCCAGCCTTCAATAAAGGCGTTGACTGGATCTTCACCAGTATCAACGCTGGCGCTGATACGGTTTGTCCGTTCTCCGTCTGATAGCAATTGGACCGTGGAGGAAAATTCGGAAGCCTCTGCTACACGCCCGATAAGACCTTCGTTTGTAACGACAGCCATATCCTGTTCAATACCGTTTTGAGTACCCTGATTGATGCCAATCGTCTGTGTCCAGCGGTCAGGATTACGGTAGACAACAAGCGCCTGCCGGCTTTCATAGTCGCTCAGCATTTCCTGCGTCTCTGATGATTCCCGGAGCGTTTCATTTTCCTGACGGGTATTTTCAAGCTCTGCCGAAGTGGCAGCATACTTTTCGAGCTGCTGTTTGAGGGTTTTATTTTCCTCGTATGTATCCAGCAGGTTTTCCACAGCTTCGAAGCGATTTGCTGCAAAGTGAGCCGGGCGGCTGATGGTCGATTGAAAGACACCGACAGAGTCTCTTACAAACTCTTCCGGCCACGGCACCGATTCCCGTTCTCTCATAGAGAACCCAATGAGTATAACAAGAAGAATAATGCTTACCATCAAGATGATTAATCGCTTGTTGTTAAAAAAGTGCGGCATGGTTACCCACCTACTCTAAAGATAGATTAAGCATTCCGGCCTGAGCGGGATGTAATACCTGCTTTCGAGCGGAATAAATGAATATTTTCTAAAGCGCGTCCTGTACCAAGTGCCACACAATCCAAAGGCTCTTCCGACACTAAAACCGGCATATTTGTTTCTTCGCTGAGCACCCGGTCAATGTGCTGCAAAAGCGCCCCTCCTCCTGTTAACAGGATCCCGCGGTCCATTATATCCGCGGCCAATTCCGGCGGCGTCTGCTCAAGTGTACTCTTCACCGTGTCAATAATAGTCGATACCGTGTCTTTAAGACAGCCTGAAATCTCTTCAGAGGTAATTGTAACTGTTTTGGGAAGTCCGGTCACTACATCTCTCCCACGAATTTCCATCATTTCATTGTTTTCATTTTCTGAAGGAGGAGCAGCAGCACCGACTTCAAGCTTAATGGCTTCTGCTGTACGCTCTCCAACCATAACATTGTAGGTTTTTCTTATATACTGGATGATTGCTTCATCCATTTCATCACCGGCAATACGGATTGATTGACTTGTGACAATTCCACCGAGAGAAATGATCGCCACTTCTGTTGTTCCGCCCCCAATATCAACGACCATGCTTCCCGTAGGCTCCCATACGGGCAGGTCAGCTCCAATGGCTGCTGCAAACGGTTCTTCAATCGTGTAGGCTTCTCTTGCCCCGGCCTGTTTGGTTGCGTCTTCTACAGCCCGCTTCTCAACTGCTGTAATACCTGACGGCACGCACACCATCACGTTCGGCTTTCTTGAGAATATAGAACGTTTTTTGACCGATTGCCCAATAAAATATTCCATCATGGTAGCCGTCGTATCAAAATCAGCAATGACGCCGTCTTTCATTGGACGTATGGCCGTAATATTCCCTGGCGTACGCCCAATCATGTTTTTTGCACTGTGACCTACAGCTTCAATATTTCCCGTGTCTGTCCGTATGGCCACCACCGAGGGTTCACGAAGAATGACTCCTTCTCCTTTGGCGTAAACGAGCGTATTTGCCGTACCTAAATCGATCCCCAGGTCTCTCGTTCCAAACATCTATGTATATCTCCTCTCGTCTTGCAAAATGCATGACAGCCTTTTTTCAGCAGGTATTATCATTAAATTGTCTAATAAATTGTTATGTTGGATAATGTTTTTCGGCATCCCCAGAATGCCTGTATGTAGTGGGCGTTCAGCGGCCTTTAGATGAATAGTGTCATCTGCGGATTTTTCGCACTTCTGACGCCCCGTTAATATGCATTAAATTATAATTGCCCCTGCATGCACTATTTTTTATTATACTGAAAATTATTTGAAAAACATAGGGTCAATGCACCTGTTTTTTTAGATAGGTGTATTTTCACGCCGGCCAATTTCCTCTTTTTTCAGAAAGCAAATAATTTTTAATCTGTTGTTTTACATAAAACCCTGCTCTTTCATACTCTCAAAGCGGTGATCGCCTACGATAACGTGATCAAGCAGCTCAATGCCCAGCAGTCTGCCGCATTCTGCCACCCGTTTGGTTACCTGAATATCTTCACTGCTCGGCGCCGGATCTCCGGATGGATGATTATGCAGACAGATAATCGACGCTGCTGAACGGCGCAGAGCTTCTTTAAATAGCTCCCTTGGGTGGACAATACTTGAATTCAGGCTGCCGATAAATAATGTCTGTTTATGGATAATTTGATTTTTAGTATTCAGGCATAATACTACAAAATGCTCCTGCTGTAAAAACCTTAGATCTTCCATCATGTATTCTGCTGCATCTTCCGGAGAACGAACAACGTACCTGTCCGGGTAAGAATAACGAAAGATACGCTTTCCCAGTTCGAGTGCTGCTTGCAGTTCCAGTGCTTTCGCCTTTCCAATTCCCGGGATTTCCATCAGCTCTTCTCTGGTAGCTTCTTTCAATAATGGCAGAACGTCAAAGCGTTCCATTACCCGGGCAGCTACTTCTAGTACCGGCGCCTGCTTTGTACCTGTGCGGAGAAGCACGGCCAGCAGTTCCTGTTCCGTCAACGCCTCCGCTCCTTTATGTTCCATTTTCTCACGGGGCCGAAACGGTTCTTTTCCAGCAGGCATTACAGTTACATTCATTAGTAATCGTCTCCTTCATGTGCGGGGATATAAAATGGGGGTTACAAAAACGATAGGTACCACTTCAGGCATATTTCTCCGGCAAACAAAGTAAATATGCCGCCAGCGGCAATAGCGGGAGCAAAGGGGAAAGGTTTTCCTATTTTAAAAATGCCAAAAGGATACAGGAGGAAAACAACCATAGAGGCTGTAAATACAGCAGCCGCAAAATTGACGGCAAGCAGGCAAGGCCCAAAGAAAAAACCGAGAGCGGTAAATATTTTCAGGTCACCGCCGCCCATCCCTCCTCTTGTCGTCATGATAATGGCTGATAAAAGGAAAAAACCGGCGACTGCGCCTATGAAGCTTTCGGTCCAGGCAGGCTCTTCCAACCAGAAAAATTTTAAAAGCACCGCTCCAAGTAAAAACAGAAGCGACACCCTGTCTGGAATGAGCATGGCTGTAATATCACTGATAGTAATAATAAAAAGGTAGGAAATAAGAAGTAAAGCTGCAGCGAATTCTGCCGTCAGCCCGAAGCGGGCATAAGCGAGGAAAAACAAGACACCACCGGCGCCTTCCATAAGAGGATAAATCGCAGAAATACGGTTTTTGCAGAAACGGCATTTACCGCCCAGGTACAAATATGAACAGCAGGGGACTAAATCTCTTTTTTTGATCGGCTGGATACATACCGGGCAGCGCGAAGGGGGCCGCCACACGGACCCGCCGGCAGCCAGACGCATGCCGGCGACATTACAGAAGGAACTCACTATCATCCCTGCCGCTGTAATATATACAGCGAGCAATATGCTCATCACAACACCTCTTCCATTTTTTTCTTATTATAGCATGAATTTCTTTTTATTAGCTCGAAAATATATTAAAAAAGCAGAAGCCGGCGTGCTTCTGCTTTTCGTTTCATTATTGATTCCACTCCTGCGTCAGCTGGGAGATGAAATACAGGGATCCGGCAAACACGACCACGTCTTCCTGTCCCCGGCCCGTGTTGGCGTTTTCCCATGCTTCCTGCCAGCTCCGGGCTTGTTGAACATCTGCCGAATTGGCTGCCGCAATATCTTCCGGGGCTGCTGCCTGTGGAAAATCAAAAGGCACTGCTGTGATAGATTTTATATTCAATCCGTCCAGCTGGTCGAGCACCGGTGCCTGTAATTTATCTTCTTTCATGCCAACAATAAAGTGGAAACGACTGTTGGGATAGTGCTGTCTTAATGCTTCTTTAAGACTTTTCATGCCTTCTTCATTATGAGCACCGTCGAAAAGGACACGCTGTTCGCCAGGCGCATTTTCAAGTCTTCCCGGCCAGGATGCTTTCTTCAGGCCGGTCCGGATGTGCTCATCTTCTGCGGGCAGTGCGTAATACATTTTCAAATAACGTGTAGTAATCACAGCGGCTGCCGCATTCTCTACCTGATGCTCCCCGAGCATGGACACTTCGAGATCTTCCATGTCTCCAAGCAGGGAATAAAAAGAAAATTGGGTTCCCGATTCTGATGGTGCGAGGCGGCGGACATGAAACTGACGGCCAAGCTGGTAAAATTTCGAACGCTGGTAATCGGCAGCTTCCTCAAAAATGCCAGCAAGCTCTTCATTCTGTTCACACGTTATTACAGGTACCCCGCCCTTAATAATACCGGCTTTTTCCCGGGCTACTTCTTCGAGCGTGTCCCCGAGTATTCCCTGATGATCGTGCCCGATGTTTGTGATAATGCTCACCATAGGGTGGATCGCATTAGTAGCGTCCAGGCGGCCGCCAAGGCCAACTTCCCATATGACTACGTCCGGAAACGTTTTTCTGGCAAAATACATTGCCGCGATGACAGTAATCACTTCAAACTCCGTCGGCGAACCAAACGGGGTGCGCGCAATACTCTCTACTACCGGGCGGAGTACTGCAGCAAGCTCCAAAAAATCCTCCTCACTGATCGGCTCTCCGTCTGTCGCAATCCGCTCACGGAAATGATGGATATACGGCGAGGTGAATGACCCGCAGACAATGCCTGCTTCTGTCATAATGCTTCTCGTAAATGCTGCGGTAGATCCTTTACCGTTTGTACCGCCAATGTGAATGCCTTTCAGCCGGCGTTCCGGATTGCCGACAGCTTCAAGCATCATATTCATCCGATCAAGGCCCGGGCGGATACCAAACGTTTCGAGTGAGTGCACCCATGCTTCTGCTTCTTTATATGTGTGCAAAATATACCTCCCTTTAAACAGCCATGCAACAGGCCCCCTGGCCGGGGGCCGGCTGCTGCTTAGCTTTTTTGCAGTTCTTTCATTCTGGCCGTTACTTTTTCTCTTTTTTGTTCATAATCTTTTTGTTTTTCTTTTTCTTCTTCAACAACGTGGGCAGGAGCTTTGCTGACAAATCCTTCGTTGTTCAGCTTTTTAGTGACCCGTTCCACTTCTTTATCGAGCTTGTCTTTTTCCCGCTGCAGACGCTCTATTTCTTCATCTACATTAATCAAGCCTTCGAGCGGCAGAAAGATTTCTGCCCCGCTCAGAACGTGAGAAATGGACTTTTCCGGAGCTTCCAGTGCCGCATCAATAGTCAATGTCTCCGGGTTTCCGAACCGTACAATATAGTCCCGGCTCCGTTCGATTCGTTCCAAGACCTGGCTGCTGGACGGCTTCAGGCTCATCGGCACTGCTTTACTCGGTGGAACATTCATTTCCGCCCGTGTATTCCGGACTGAACGAATAACCTCCTGAATTAATTCCATATCACGTACCGCTTCCTCATCAAACAGCTGAGGGTCTGCTGTCGGCCAGGAAGCACTCATGATCGACGTCCCCTCGTGAGGAAGGTGCTGCCAAATTTCTTCTGTAATAAATGGCATCATCGGGTGAAGCATGCGCATCGTCTGGTCGAATACATGAACAAGCACGGACTGGGCCATTTGTTTCGGCTGTTCGGCTTCGCCGTACAGTGGAAGTTTAGCCATTTCGATATACCAGTCGCAGAGGTCATCCCAAATAAAGTTATAAAGCGTCCTTCCGGCTTCGCCAAACTCATATTTTTCCATCAGCTGGGTGGCGTTCTGTTTTGTTTCCTGCAGCCGGTGTAAAATCCAGCGATCTGCTACCGTTTTTGTGCCTTTGAGCTCGATGTCTTCTGCCGTTACCCCTTCCACATTCATTAGCGTAAACCGGGCGGCGTTCCAAATTTTATTGCCAAAATTCCAGTTGGCCTCTACTTTTTCCCACTGGAAACGAATATCGTTGCCCGGCGTTGTGCCTGTAGCGAGCAGAAAACGCAGAGCGTCCGCCCCGTACTGATCGATAACATCCATCGGGTCCACCCCGTTGCCGAGGGATTTACTCATTTTCCGTCCTTCGCTGTCACGTACCAGGCCGTGAATAAGCACGTCCTCAAACGGGCGTTCTCCGGTAAATTCCAGCCCCTGAAAAATCATCCGCGACACCCAGAAGAAAATAATATCGTAGCCGGTGACAAGCGCACTGGTTGGGTAATAGCGCGTATAGTCTGTGCTTTTTTCCGGCCAGCCCATAGTGGAAAACGGCCATAAAGCCGAACTAAACCAGGTATCAAGCACGTCCTCATCCTGCTTCCACTCTTCTGGGTTTTCCGGTGCCGTGCGCCCGACATAAATTTCACCTGTTTCTTTATGATACCAGGCCGGGATACGGTGCCCCCACCACAGCTGTCGGGAAATACACCAGTCCCGGATATTTTCCATCCACTGCAGATACGTTTTTTCGAAGCGTTCCGGCACAAAGGTAACTTTTTCTTCCTTCTTCTGAAGCTCTACGGCCTGGTCCGCAAGCGGCCCCATATTTACAAACCACTGCGTGGAAAGATACGGTTCAACTACGGCGCCGCTCCGTTCGGAATGGCCGACAGAGTGCATATGTTCTTCAATATCAAACAGAATGCCCTCTGCCTTTAAATCCTTCGTCAACTGCCGACGACAGGCAAAGCGGTCCATGCCTTCGTAGACGCCGGCATTTTCATTCATGCTGCCGTCTTCATTCATCACAAGCACGCGCGGCAGATCATGGCGGTTGCCCATTTCAAAATCATTCGGATCATGTGCAGGCGTAATTTTCACTGCCCCTGAACCAAAATCCATGTCTACATAGTCATCTGCGATGATCGGAATTTCTCTTCCAATCACGGGGAGAACGGCTGTCTTACCAATAAGGTGTTTATAACGACCGTCCTCTGGGTGTACGGCTACTGCCGTATCGCCGAGCATTGTTTCCGGCCGGGTCGTCGCTACTTCGATCGAGGTGTTTTCGCCTTTAACCGGGTAACGCATATGGTAAAAGTGACCCTGCACTTCTTTGTATTCCACTTCAATATCTGAAAGTGCCGTCTGCGTTTCAGGGTCCCAGTTGATAATGTATTCACCCCGGTAGATAAGGTCTCTTTCATACAATGAAACAAACACTTCCCGCACCGCTTCCGACAGGCCTTTATCAAGCGTGAACCGCTCTCTCGAATAGTCGAGTGACAGCCCGAGCTTGGCCCACTGGCTGCGGATGAAATCTGCATATTCTTCTTTCCACCCCCACGTTTTTTCGAGGAACGCTTCCCGCCCGAGCTCATATCGGCTTGTGCCTTCTTCCTTCAGCTGCGCCTCGACTTTGGACTGGGTGGCGATACCAGCATGGTCCATCCCCGGAAGCCATAAAGCGTCATAGCCCTGCATGCGTTTCATGCGGATTAAAATATCTTGAAGTGTTGTATCCCACGCATGGCCGAGGTGAAGCCGGCCGGTCACATTCGGCGGCGGAATAACGATAGTATACGGGGTGCCATCTGTCTGGCCTGCTTCAAATTGGCCGGTTTCTTTCCAAAACTCATACCAGCGGTTCTCTGTTTCTTTTGGAGCATACTTTTTCGCCATTTCCATTTCTTGTTTTCCCATACAAATCCCCTTTCTTCTCATAAAAAAACTCCTCATCCCCAGTAAGGACGAAGAGTTTTCGCGGTACCACCTTAATACCCGCTGCCAAGCAGGCACTTTCCCATAACGGCGGTTACCGTCTTTTCTTACTGTATGCGTTCAGAAAAGAAGCTCGAGGGCGACTTTCCGCACGGGTTGTTAAAGAATCTCTCAGCCCTGGATTCTTTTTCTGTACAACGAACCTGCGTGCGTACTCCTCCCTGTTTCTGCTTTTATTATTAATATTGCTTTAGTGTCTTTATTTTACGAAACGAAGACCCATGCGTCAACTGTCTTCCCCGTGTTCTTTATTTGCAGCCAGGCTTGCAAAGACGCGGTCAGCCGCATCAATGGTCCGCTCGATGTCTTCTTCACTGTGCTCTGTCGATAAAAACAGCCCTTCGAACTGCGAAGGCGGAAGCGAGATGCCTTCTGCCATCATTCCACGGAAATAACGGGCGAACATCCCTAAATCAGATTTTTTCGCAGAGGCAAAGTCAACAACGGGTTCATCGGTAAAGAACAAGCCGATCATTGCCCCGGCCCGGTTAATTTGATGAGGGATACCGTGTTTAGAAGCCGCCCGGTTCAGTCCTTCTTCAAGCTGGGCAGCACGGGCACGAAACGTTTCGTAGCTTTTTTCGTCCACCTGCCTGAGCGTTTCAAGTCCGGCTGTCATCGCCAGTGGATTGCCGGAAAGTGTGCCTGCCTGATAGATAGGCCCGTCCGGCGCAATCTGCTGCATAATATCGGCACGGCCACCGTAGGCTCCCACCGGAAGGCCGCCGCCAATGACCTTTCCAAGGCACGTGAGATCAGGCGTCACGCCGTAGTGGCCCTGGGCACTGTTATAGTCCACCCGGAAGCCGCTCATAACTTCATCAAAAATCAACAGGCTTCCGTACTGGTTCGTAATGTCACGAACGCCTTCCAAAAACCCTTCTCCGGGGGTGACAACGCCCATGTTACCGGTAACAGGCTCGAGGATAACTCCGGCAATTTCGTCACCGTACTCGTCGAATGCCTTTTGCAGGCTGTCGAGATCGTTGTACGGAACCGTCAGCGTGTTCTGGGCAATGGAGCCCGGGACGCCCGGGCTGTCCGGCAACCCCAGCGTAGCAACACCGGAGCCGGCTCGAATAAGAAGGGAATCCCCGTGGCCGTGGTAACAGCCTTCCATTTTCACGATTTTATCCCGGCCGGTAAATCCGCGGGCTAGGCGCAGAGCGCTCATGGTCGCTTCCGTGCCCGAATTCACCATCCGTACTACTTCAATAGATGGTACCCGGTCAACGACAAGCTCTGCCAGGCCGGCTTCGGTTACGTGCGAGGCTCCAAAGCTCGTACCCTTTTCAGCCACGATCTTCAAGCTGTCGACCACGTGGTCATTCGCATGCCCGAGAAGAAGCGGTCCCCAGGACATCACATAGTCAATGTATTCGTTTCCGTCGATATCTTTAATGCGGGAACCTTTGCCTTCGTCCATATAAACGGCCGGATGGCCGACAGATTCATATGTCCGCACAGGGCTGCTGACGCCGCCCGGCATTACTTTCTTTGCGCGTTCATGTGCGTGTATTGAATTATGATACGATTTCATGTCATACCTCCTGAATACTTAAAGTTATCTTGTTGCTATTCCCGTCCTTATTATAACGAAAACAAGCCCTGGACTGAATACATTCCAGAGCTTGTTTTTATTATTTACTGTCTTCCCGCATATAACGGACAGCGTCTTTGGCAAAGTAGGTTACGATCAGGTCCGCACCGGCACGCTTCATGCTGGTCAGCTTTTCCATAACTATATCTTTTTCATTTACCCATCCGTTTTGGGCAGCAGCTTTAATCATCGCATATTCCCCGGACACATTATACGCTACCACTGGATAACCGGTGCGCTCTTTCACTTCTCTCACAATATCGAGATAAGCAAGAGCCGGCTTCACGATAAGAAAATCGGCTCCCTCTTCGACATCGGTTTCCGCTTCCTTCAACGCTTCAAGCCGGTTCGGAGGGTCCATCTGATAGGTTTTCCGGTCCCCAAACGAAGGCGTGCTGTGAGCCGCGTCACGGAAAGGCCCGTAAAAGGCACTGGCATATTTAACTGTGTAGGACATCAGCGGGACCGTGACGTGCCCAGCCCGGTCAAGTCCTTCCCGGATCGCCGCTGTAAAGCCATCCATCATGTTCGACGGGGCAATAATATCTGCCCCGGCTTCTGCCTGGGACACGGCAGTTTCTGTTAAGTTTTTCAGCGATTCATCGTTATCCACATAGCCTCCATGAATCACCCCGCAGTGTCCATGGTCCGTATACTGGCATAGACAGGTATCCGCAATTACTGTTAACTCCGGATTGTGTTCTTTTATCTGCCGGATTGCCCGCTGGACGATACCGTTTTTTAGAAAAGCCGGCGTCCCTTCTGCATCTTTTTCTTCCTCATGAGGCACGCCAAATACGATAACGCTCGGAATTCCGAGAGATTCCAACTCATCCATTTCTGCATTCAAATAATCCAGAGAAACGTGGTAAACGCCCGGCATGGACGGTACTTCTTTACGCACATTCTCTCCTTCGACCACAAAAATAGGATAGATTAAATCGTTGGGCCTTAGTTCGTTTTCTCTTACCATTGCTCTTATACCCGGCGTCGTCCGCAGCCTGCGGTGCCGGCGGAAATGTAAATCAGTCAATGTGAAGCCTCCTAAATGATTTCCTTGGTTTTTTCTATGATTCCTTCGACGGAATGGACCTCTGCTTCATAAACATACTTGAAGCCGCTCTCGCGGGCAGCGCGTCCGGTCGAGGGACCGATTGCCACTACGGGAATAGCTGAAAGCACCTGCCGGTAAGCACCTGCAAGCTGGTGCAGCGCATTTATAGAGGAGGGACTCGCCGCTGTCAGCACGTCGATCTCCCGGGTTTTTAAGACAGACTGAAGGAGGGACTTATTTTTTTCTTCAGGTACCGTTGTATACAAATGCCACACCCAAATGTTGATACCCTGAGCTGCCAGCAACCGGTACAAGGTGTCAGCCGCCTGGGCGCTTTGAGGAAGAAGTACACTTTCCCGGCGGTCGATTACCCGCCCGGCTGATTCAGCTAACGAAACGGCGTTATATTTTTCCGGCATCAGCTCTACCTGAAAGCCTTCCAGTTCCAACGCTTGTCTGGTTTTTGGTCCTACAGCAGCTGTTTTTAAACCGTCAGGAATACCAAGACCATACCGTTTTTTCCATCCTGCCAAATAGTAGACGGCATTCACGCTTGTAACAAGCATCCAGTCTATATCGCCGTTCTTCCAGCGCTCTGCTGCCTCCTCCTCCTGTTTGTATCTTGGCACCGTAGTAATAACCGGCACCGCTTTAACACAACAGCCTGCAGACTGAAGACCCTGCACCAGACTTGCATTCTGGCCGGTCCCTCTTGTCACCAGCACTGTTGCTGTCACTACTCTTCCCCCATCTCTTCCCGGGCCTGTTCCAGAATTTCTTTGCCGCCTCGTCCAAGCAGGGCATGAGCAGCTTTTTTGCCCATATCCTCTGGATTATCGCCTGTCAGCTTTTCCCTCAGTATATTTTTTCCGTCTGTAGAGCCGATCATCGCAGTTAACTGCACATTCCCCTGTTTATTTAAAGTAGCATACCCGCCGATCGGCACCGCACATCCACCCTCTACTGCTTTAAGGAAAGCCCGTTCCGCAGCTACACATACCGCTACCGGCTCATCATGCAGATGTTGAATGATCTTTAATATATCTTCATCTCCGCTTCGGCATTCAATACCAAGCGCTCCCTGTCCTACAGCCGGTACGCACATAGCAGGGTCCAGGAATTCTGTTACAATTTCATCGCTCCAGCCCATACGCTCGAGGCCTGCAGCCGCCAGAATAATAGCGTCGAAGCTTTCCTCCCGCAACTTTCGAAGCCTGGTTTCAATATTGCCCCGAATCCACTGAACGTTCAAATCCGGACGCTCCGCTTTAATTTGAGAAGTGCGTCGCAGACTGCTTGTACCGATCACAGCCCCGAGCGGAAGATTATGAAATTTTACATGATCGTTTGCAATATAGGCGTCTCTTGGATCCACACGGTTTGTCATCGCACCAACTTCGAAACCTTCCGCCATCTCCCCGGGAAGATCTTTCATGCTGTGCACAGCTATATCGATTTCACCGTCTGTAAGCGCCTGTTCAATTTCCTTTACAAAAAGTCCTTTCCCGCCAACTTTGGAAAGCGTTCGATCCAGAACACGGTCACCTTTTGTGGAAATTTTTTTTACTTCAAAGCGATAAGGAAGGTCCAGCTTCTCAAGCTCTTTTTGCACCCACTCCGTCTGTTTTAAAGCCAGATTACTTTTTCTCGTACCAAGGGTAATTGTCCGCATGCGTCTAGCCATTCCTTTCTAAGCATCCTTATTTATTATAAGTACCATATATGAAACTGACTCAAATCACTGGAGATAAAATAATTAATCAGTAAAACCACAAAACAAGCAACATTTAAAAGCGCCATTCGGTAACCGCGCCAATGATGAACAGCCAGTAAATAAATATACGTGCTGTAAAAACTAAGAAGAATGATCGAGCCAATCACTTTCGCATCCTGCCAGGGAAGAGCATCGTACCACCTGCCTGCCCAGAGAAAACCAAAGACCAGCCCTGCGAATAAAAGAGGGACTCCGATCACTGTGGTCGTGCCTGCCAGCTTTTCCATTTTCGGAAGGTTCTCCATCCTGATTAACCGTTTCCCCCACAGCTTTCTTTTTAAAAGCTGGTGCTGCAGCACATACATCGCTGAGAATACAAATGCCAGTGTGAACGAAGCATAAGAAAGCAGAATAAAAATTATATGCACAACGAGCGTTTCAGATAGCAGCAGTGTTTCAAGCTCGTTTGGGATATCGCCATTAAACGAAAACGAGCTGAACGTCATCAGTAAAAAACCGATCACATTTAAAAAGAAAACCAGTACATCCATTCGAAAAAACCAATTCACAATAAGTGAAATGGTTACAAGAGACCAGGCGTAGAAGTACATGCCTTCAAAAGGCGTTATTACGGGCGCACGGTCATACATAATTATTCTAAGTACTAAAAAGGCCGTCTGCGACGCCCAGACAATAGAAAGCAACCAGAAGGCGAGTCGGTTCACCTTCCGGTTGGTCTGGGAAAAATCAACGAAGTAGCAAAGGACGCTCAGGCCGTATAGTACAATCGTTAAAATATAAATAATTCCTTCGGCTGCAACCATCCTGACGCCCCTCTCTTAGGAACGAACAGCGACGTCTGTCGCGTAAGCATACGGAAGGCGGAATCCGCGTGATTCTCTAGAGGCATTCCATTCCTCCTCCGCTTCTTCCTTGCGTATTTGGCGCTCCTCTGCTGCTCTTGCTTCTTCTACTTCCTCTTCAAGTGCAAAGATTTCAGTAAACAGCTGCAGCATTTCTTCTGCATCGTTATTATCAGCCATTTCTTTTGCTTTTGTTATCGGATCCTTGATCATTTGATTAATGATACTTTTCGTATGCTTGCGCAATACTTTTTTCTCCCGTTCCGTAAGCTCCGGAAGTTTACGCTCTACGCTTTCCATAGTATCTGCCTGGATTGCCAAAGCTTTTGTGCGCAGAGCTGAAATCACCGGCACCACTCCGAGCGTGTGTACCCAGTCCTTGAAGTCCGACACTTCGGCATGGATCATTCTCTCCATCAGTGCCGCAGCTTTTTTACGTTCCTCCATATTGGAATTTACGATATCCTGCAGATCATCAATGTCATACAGAAAAACGTTATCGAGCTGATTCAGTGCCGGATCAAGATCTCTTGGCACAGCAATATCCACCATAAACAGCGGCTTGCCTTTTCGTTTCTTGTTAGCGGAAGCAACCTGTTCTTTACTCAGTACATACGCATCCGATCCCGTGGAGGAAATCAACACGTCTGCCTGTACAAGCGCATTAGTAAGCTCATCCATCGATTTTGCTTTTCCATTAAACTGTCTGGCAATCTGTTCTGCTTTTTCGTACGTGCGGTTAAACACCGTCACTTCGGCAGCACCGCCCGAATGCAGGTGTTTAGCTGTCAATTCGCTCATCTTTCCGGCTCCCAGAACAAGCACGCGTTTATTTTTGAACGAGCCGACTACTTTTTTTCCAAGCTCTACAGCCGCATAGCTGACCGAAACGGCATTGTCATTAATTTCTGTTTCGTGATGGGCCCGTTTGGCGTACGTGACTGCACGTTTAAACAGTTCGTTAAATATTGTGCCGGTGGTATCATTTTCATGGGCAGTAGCAAGCGCATTTTTCACCTGTCCCAGTATTTGCGTTTCTCCGATCACCATGGAATCCAGACCGCTTGTGACCTGAAATAAATGCTGCACTGCTGCATCATTTTCACGTATATTCAGGAAAGGACCGAATTCTTCCTGCGGCATTTCAAACCAGCGGCCGAGAAATTTTTTCACAAAATGTCTTCCTGTGTGCAGCTGATCGACGACCGCATACACTTCTGTCCGGTTACAAGTAGATACGATGACGCATTCCAGGATACTTTTCATATCACGAAGCTCCTGCAGTGCCTGAGGAAGCGTATCCTCTTGAAAAGCCAATCGTTCTCTCGTTTCAACTGGAGTTGTTTTATAGTCTAATCCAGCGACAATAATATGCATGTTCGTATCTTCACCCCCTGCGTCATCAATACCATGTTTAATGCAACCACCAGATGTTCAACTCTATTTTTACATTCCACTCTTCACACAACCCATTGTATCACACAACTATTTATCTTTTAGCGTTAATTTGTGAACAAGGGCTGACAGTTTCTTTTCTGCTTTATTTATCATTCACTCACTTTTACAATGTATAACTTCCACTTTTTATTTTCAAATAAACTGCTCAATAGCCCGCCACGCTTCATCTTTTCCCTGGGCAGTTTCTGCAGAAAACACCACCGTCTGGTCTTCTGATTTAAGATTAAGCGTTTCTTTGACACGCTTTAAATGCCGGGGACGTTTGTTTTTTGTAATTTTGTCCGCCTTTGTGGCGATAATGACTACCGGAAGCTCGTGGAATTTCAGGTAATCGTACATCGCGATATCATCTTTTGTCGGCTCGTGGCGAAAATCAATAATCAAAAAAGCGGCTTTAAGCACATCTCTGCTTTTAAGATATTCTTCCATCATTTCGCCCCAGGCAGCCCGCTCACTTTTTGAAACTTTCGCGTAGCCGTAGCCGGGGACGTCTACAAACAAAAAACGATCCTCGATATTATAAAAGTTGAGCGTGCGTGTTTTACCGGGTTTTGAGGAAGTCCGGGCCAGATTTTTTCTTGCCAGCAGGGAATTAATAAATGAAGACTTCCCTACGTTGGACCTTCCGGCCAAAGCAATTTCCGGAAGCCCCCCCTCAGGGTACTGCTTAGGGCTGACCGCGCTTATCACCAGCTCCGATTTATGAACTTTCATGTTTCTCCTCCAATGCTTCTTTTAACACTTCATCAAGATGTTTCACCGTGATAAATGTAATGTCTTTTTTGATGCTCTCCGGTATATCTTCCAGATCCTTTTCATTATCGGCCGGTATTAGGATCGTCGTTAGACCGGCCCGGTGGGCGCTCATTGATTTTTCCTTCAGTCCGCCGATCGGCAGCACTCTGCCGCGCAGAGTGATTTCTCCGGTCATTCCTACTTCCTTTTTCACTTTTCGTCCGGACAATGCAGACACCAGGGCTGTTGCAATCGTAATACCAGCGGAAGGCCCGTCCTTTGGAGTGGCTCCTTCCGGGACGTGGATATGAATATCCCATTTTTCCTGAAAATCAGGATCCACTCCCCAATCGTCCGCTTTTGCCCGAATATAGCTGAAAGCGGCCTGGGCGGATTCTTTCATAACATCGCCTAGTTTTCCGGTTAACTGGAGCTGGCCGTTTCCTTTTGCAAGAGAAACTTCGATAGATAGAGTTGTGCCGCCAGCCGAGGTATAGGCAAGGCCGGTAGCTGCCCCCACCTGGTCTTCTTCTTCCGCGCGTCCATAGCGGTATCTTGGACGTCCAAGCAGTTCTTCAATTTTCCCTGGCGTTACTACTACCTTTTTATTTTCACCCATAACGATCAGCTTTGCTGCTTTCCGGCAAACCGCTGCAATTTCTCTTTCCAGTCCCCGGACGCCTGCTTCTCTCGTGTACTCGCGGATCAGCTTCAAAAGAGCCCCCTGCCGGAATTGAATACTGCCCTTTGTCAAGCCATTCTCTTTAATCTGCTTTTCTACAAGGTGATTTTTGGCGATGCCTTCTTTTTCAACTTCGGTATACCCGGCTATTCGGATAACCTCCATACGGTCAAGCAGCGGCTCAGGAATGGAATTCATATTGTTGGCGGTGGTGATAAACATCGTTTTGGAAAGGTCGTACGGCTCTTCCACATAATGATCTTCAAATGTATTATTTTGTTCCGGATCTAATACTTCAAGCATGGCTGAGGACGGGTCTCCGCGGAAATCACTTGCCATCTTGTCGATCTCGTCAAGCAGAAATACCGGATTAACAGTTCCAGCTTTTTTCATGCCCTGAATAATGCGTCCGGGCATAGCGCCGACATACGTTCTTCGGTGGCCGCGTATCTCTGCTTCATCCCGGATGCCTCCGAGGCTCATTCTCGTGAAGTTACGGTCGAGCGAGCGGGCAATGGAACGTGCTAAGGATGTTTTTCCAACACCTGGCGGTCCGGTAAGGCACAAAATAGGTCCCTTCACTGATTCTGTCAGCTGTTGTACAGCTAAGTGCTCGAGCACCCGGTCTTTGACTTTTTCGAGGCCGTAATGATCTTCGTCGAGCACACGCTGGGCACGCTTAATGTCGAGCTGGTCTTCAGTTTCCTCATACCACGGTATATCCACAAGCCATTCGATATATGTCCGGATAACGGAAGTCTCTGCAGAAGCCCCAGGCATTTTTTCGTATCTCCGGAGCTCCCTTTCGGCCTTTTCCTGAACCTGCTCCGGCATGTTTGCCTGCTGAATTTTTTCCCGCAGTTCATCGACTTCGCTTTCTTTTCCATCAGATTCTCCGAGTTCTTTTTGGATGGCCCGCATTTGTTCGCGCAGGTAGTATTCCCGCTGCGTCTTTTCCATGGATTTTTTCACGCGCTGGCCAATCTGGTTTTCAAGTCCTAATACTTCTTGTTCTTTCTGCAGAATATCGATAATTTTACGAAGCCGCTCCGATGCAGTGAACTGTTCAAGCAGCTCCTGCTTCTCTGCCACTTTTAACGGCAGATGGGAACTGATCATATCAGCGAGCCGGTCAGCTCCTGCTATATCCTGCACCGACTGTATTGTTTCACTGGAAATACGCTTGGAGGCAGTGGCGTATTGTTCAAAAGCCTCGAGTGCTTTTCTCATAAGCGCCTGCTCTTCAGCCGAATCTGTATGCTCTTCTGTAGGCAGTACTTCCATTTCCACTTCGAAAAAATCGTCTTTGTCGATAAACTCTTTTATTTCTGCGCGTTCCAGACCTTCCACCAGCACACGGATAGTTCCGTTTGGAAGCTTCAGCATCTGCTTGATTTTTGCCACCGTACCGACATGATACACATCAGCTTCTCCCGGATTATCTACTGATAAATCTTTCTGCGTTACGAGCAGAATGCGGCTGTCTTTCGCATTAGCCTGTTCAAGGGCTTCTACTGATTTATCTCTTCCCACATCCAAATGAAGCACCATCGAAGGGAAAACAAGCAGCCCGCGAAGCGGCAGCATCGGAATGGAGATCGTGGTTGTATTTGGCATTCATTAACACCTCTATCGTCAAATTATGTTCGTTTGCTGGGCAATAATACAGTTGTTACGTTCTAAAGGTATACTATTTATTTTATCCTATTTATAAATTTACTGTCTATGAAACATTACTCATTGACAGGAAGTGGCGTATAAATACTATGTATAAATAATCAGAACCCCCGCACCATACGGATGCGGGGGTTTCTGTATAAGGTCCCTTTTCATTCAGGCGAAAAACCGTTTATGCACTTTCTTTCGGTTTGTACTGTTTTAATGTCACTTCTTTGCCGTCTTTTGTTTTTAGAAGAGGGGATCCATCACTATCTACGCTTTCTGCTGTAATAGTGCAGGAAACAATTTCTTCTTTGGAAGGCAGATCATACATGACATCAAGCATGATGCCTTCGATAATGGAACGAAGTCCCCGAGCCCCGGTTTTACGCTCAATTGCTTTGCGGGCAATCGCACGTAGCGCGTCTTCAGTGAATTCAAGCTCCACTTCGTCCATTTCCAGCAGCTTCTGATACTGCTTAACGAGCGCGTTTTTCGGCTGCGTAAGAATTTCAATCAATGCTTCCTCGTCCAATTGCGACAAGCTGGAAATAACCGGGATACGGCCGATAAATTCAGGAATCAGGCCATAACGGAGCAGGTCTTCCGGCAGAATCCGGCTCATGTATTCATCGTGGCCCATCTCTGCATTTTCAGATTCCGCTCCGAAACCGATAATTTTACGGCCGAGACGTTCTTTTACAATCTGCTCGATACCATCAAATGCACCGCCGCAGATGAAAAGCACGTTGCTTGTATCGATCTGGATGAATTCCTGATGAGGATGCTTTCTGCCGCCTTGCGGTGGAACACTTGCTGTTGTTCCTTCCAGAATTTTCAGGAGGGCCTGCTGCACCCCTTCCCCGGACACATCACGAGTAATAGACGGGTTTTCTGATTTACGGGCTACTTTATCGATTTCATCAATATAAATAATCCCTTTTTCAGCTTTTTCTGTATCGTAATCAGCTGCCTGGATCAACTTCAGCAGAATATTTTCCACGTCTTCGCCTACGTACCCTGCTTCTGTTAAAGAAGTCGCATCCGCGATCGCAAACGGGACGTTCAGAATACGGGCCAGCGTCTGGGCTAATAACGTTTTCCCGCTACCGGTCGGGCCTAGAAGCGCTATATTACTTTTGGCCAACTCCACATCGTCGGTTTTCTTAGTCGAATTTACACGTTTGTAGTGATTATAGACCGCTACAGAAAGTGATTTTTTCGCTCTTTCCTGGCCGATAACATAATCATCAAGTGTCTCATTAATTTCGTACGGCTTCGGAATTTCTTCGAATTCCACTTCTTCTTCTGAACCTAATTCTTCTTCCACGATCTCCGTGCACAGTTCGATACATTCATCACAAATGTATACCCCGGGCCCGGCGACCAGTTTACGAACCTGATCCTGAGTTTTTCCACAGAAGGAACATTTCAACTGACCTTTTTCTTCATTGAATTTAATCAACTGGTTCACCCCTCACCTAAATATGAAACGCTTGAAACAGCGTAATGTATACAATCAAACCGTCTGATTGAGCCTTCCAGCTATTCTTCTCAGCGCGGCATATTCTCTGTTCTATCTACAAACAAATATTAATTCTTCGTTTACTATATAGGAGATTTTTAAATAACACAATTATTGCGCTTGAGTTGAATTGTATCATACTTTCCTATGGAAATCGAAACAATACCCTCCGCCCTGCGCAGGTCAAAACAATTGGGTTTTGAGCGTTTTAGGCGGAAAAATCCTGAAGGCACACTTCACCCTCAGGATTTTTACAGCATTTATGCCTTATTCGCTTTCGGCTTCTTCAGCTTCTGGTTTTTCCTTCTTCGGTACAGTTTTGCTGTGCTCTACAAGGTAATCAATCGCACGCTGCAGACGAAGATCCTGTTTCAACATATCCACGCCGCCCTGCATTTCGATGAGGCTGCGGATTTCTTCTTTATCACGCTGGTACATGTCAGCCATTTTTTGAAGTTCGTTTTCCACGTCTTCTTCACTTGCTTCGAGGTTTTCCTGCTCGGCTACAGCTTCGAGTGTCAGATTCATGCGGACACGTTTTTCAGCTTCCGGCTGGAACTGCTCTTTCATGCCTTCTTCGTCCGTACCAGTAACCTGCTGATACATTTCAAGAGTCATTCCCTGGGACTGGAGACGCTGGCTGAATTCCTGAAGCATACGGTCGGATTCTGTGTTGATCATTGCCTGCGGAATTTCTGCTGAAGCTTTCTCCGCTGCTTGTTCAACTACTGTGTCACGCTCGTGATGCTCTTTTTCATGCTCACGATCATGTTCGAGCTGATGGCGCACTGCTTCTTTAAGTTCGTCGAGTGTTTCTGCTTCGTGCTCTTCTACGTCCTTCGCGAATTCATCGTCGAGCTCTGGAAGCTCTTTACGCTTGATTTCATGAAGTTTGACATGGAAGACAGCTTCTTGCCCGGCAAGGTTTTCAGCATGGTATTCTTCCGGAAAAGTAACCGTAATGTCTTTTTCTGTACCCGGCTGCATGCCTACAACCTGCTCTTCAAATCCTGGAATGAAGGAATCGGAGCCGATTTCAAGCGAATGATTTTCCGCACTGCCGCCTTCAAAAGCTTCTCCGTCTACGAAGCCTTCGAAATCAAGTACAGCAGTATCCCCGTCCTGAACTTCGCCTTCTTCGACCACGGCAAGATCTGCATATTTGCTTTGAAGATTTTCAAGCTCTTCATTCACTTCTTCATCTGATACAGAGGTATCGAACTCTTCTACTTCAAGCCCTTTAATTTCGCCGAGCTCTACTTCCGGCTTCACGGTAACTGTTGCTGTGAATTTCAGGTCTTTGCCCTTTTCCACTTCTTCCACATCAATTTCCGGCCGGTCAACTGGTTCAATCCCCGCTTCATCCACTGCTTCGGCATAAACATCCGGAAGCAGGATATCCAATGCGTCCTGATATAAAGACTCTACTCCAAAACGGCTTTCAAAAAGCTTCCGCGGTACTTTTCCTTTACGGAATCCTGGAATAGATACATCGTTTTTCACTTTATTAAATGCTTGATCCAGAGCTTTATCAAACCGTTCCGACTCTACGTCTACGGTTAAGACTCCCTGGTTTCCTTCTTTCTTTTCCCAACTGGCATTCATTCAAATTCCCTCCAAATAACTAGGTTCTACCGTGTAAACAACTACCCTATTATAACATAACACTAAACCATTTCAATGAATGAATCATTTTCCGCTAAACTTACTCCCACAAGGGATTAAACAATACTCTCAAATGGGGTGTTTCAGATTTCCTGAATGAACCCCTGAATCCTTTCATATTCCTGCTGCATCGACTTAAATCCTGGTTCAGCCACCCCGTAAAAATCCCTGATACCCTGTTCGTCCGGGAGCGGTTCAAACTGCCGGAGCGTCTCGAAGTGCAGAACTGCTGCCAGCACTTCAATCTGGACTGAAGGCGGGAAAGGATAGTAGTACAACAGCAGCTGCTGCAGCAGCTCTTTTGCATGCTGCAGAAGAACCGGGTCTTTGTCGCTGAGCGAGCTGTCCAGCAGAAACGAGGACTCCTTATATGAACTGCTTTCTTCCAAAGCCGGCAGCGTCGAGGGGGCAAATTCCCCTTTCCTTCCCAGCTTCTCCACCCATATAGTCTCCTCGACCTGCCAGTCCTTTAAGAGCAGCAGAAGGAAACTCTTCATTAAAGGAGAAGTCTCCGGGCGGGCAAGCAGCTCCCTTATCGCAGACATCCATGTTTCCGGCCCTTCTTTTCGAAGCACGTTTAACACATTCAGTTTCTGCTCCTCCGTGCCCATTTGAAGTATCATTTCCCATTCCACCGGCAGCGAAGAACGGTCCTCCAGTATTGGATTATTATATTGTTCTGTATCAACTTCCGTCTGCATCATTCCGCCAGCCAGGGTATACAACTCCTCGAACTGCTCCCGAAGATGGCTGGGGATGCTTTTTGTCTCCTGTACTTCGTCCAGCGTTTCAACTACCTGGTCGTACCTGCCCAGTTGGGCCAGGACCGGCACATATACTTGCAGGATTTCGAGAAAATCACTGGTCCTGTCTTGCAGCAGCTCTTCCCCCCATGCGGCTGCCTTCTGCATTTGCCCTGCTTCAGCATACGCCAACAGAAGACCATAGGAAGCATCCGGGTTAACACTGTCATGCATCAGTGCATGACGAAACACATGTACTGCCTGTTCTTTTTCCCCCGCTTTCAGTTGTTCAAGTCCCTGCTTAACCAATTGGCTGGCTGTTCCGGGGAAAGAAACAACCTTCTGCTTCGGCATTTTACCCATCTGAAGCCTCCTTCTGTGCAAATCCGCTATGCCAGTAGATCATACATTTTCGGGCGGGCAGGTCAAATTATATATATGTATAAAGCTATGCAGCAAATCTTAATGTACAAAAGAAGACGGCCGCTATGGGCCGCCTATCCCGTTAAACTTTGACCCGTTTTTCATACGCTTCGATGTCTTCTTCATATTGAAGCGTAATACTAATTTCATCCCATCCGTTTAACAGCATCTCTTTCCAATAAGGATCTATTTCAAATGTCGCCTGAAAACCTTCATTTTTATCAGAGATCTGCTGATTTTGTAAATCTACTGTTAAGTGGTACTCTCTATTCTTCCCGTTCTGCATCAGTTCATAAACCTGATTTTCGGGCAGTCTTACCGGCAGTATACCGTTTTTAACACAATTGTTGTAAAAAATATCTGAATAGCTGGGTGCGACAATAACCCGAAACCCATAGTCCTGAAGGGCCCACGGGGCGTGTTCCCTCGACGAGCCTGAACCAAAATTGTGATCAGCAATCAAAATCGAAGCATTGACTGCCGATGGATAGTTCAGTTCAAAAGAAGGGTCTTCTTCCCCGTCTGACTTGAAACGCCAGTCGAAAAATAAAAATTGACCGAACCCAGTACGCTCCACGCGCTTTAAGAACTGCTTCGGAATAATCTGGTCTGTGTCCACATTAGCCCTTTCCAGTACAGCCGTATTTCCTTCATGCACCGTGAGTGCTTCCATCCCGGTCCCTCCTTATGACGAAACTGTTTTATCTAAATTGCGCACATCTACGAAGTGTCCATAAATAGCAGCTCCTGCTGCCATAGCCGGACTGACCAGATGTGTCCTTGCACCTTTTCCCTGCCTGCCTTCAAAGTTCCTGTTGGAGGTGGAGGCACACCGCTCTCCCTCCGGCACGAAATCAGGGTTCATACCGAGGCACATGCTGCACCCCGAGTCTCTCCATTCAAATCCAGCTTCCTTGAATACCTGGTCGAGTCCTTCCTCTTCCGCCTGCAGCTTTACCTGCTGGGAGCCCGGCACCACCATTGCCCGGATGCCCTCAGCTACTTTGTTGCCGCGGATAATTTTAGCAGCTTCACGAAGGTCTCCGATCCGTGCATTAGTACAGGAACCAAGAAACACATGCTGCACATGGATATCTGTAATTTTCGTCCCGGGCTCCAGTGCCATGTAATCCAGCGATGTTTTAATCACTTTTTTTTCAGTGGCATTTCTGCCGTCTTCCGGATACGGAACGGTGCCATGGATACCTACACCCTGAGATGGATTGGTCCCCCATGTTACCATTGGCTCAATTTCGTCTCCGGCGATCACCACGCGTTCATCGTATTCGGCTCCTTCGTCTGTAGCAAGCTGGCGCCACTGGTTCACTTTTTCATCAAACGCTGCACCTTCCGGTACAAATCGGCGGCCTTTCAAGTAATCAAACGTTACCTGGTCCGGGCTGATCAGACCGGCACGCGCGCCGGCTTCGATAGACATGTTGCATATCGTCATCCGCTCTTCCATTGTCAGTCCACGGATTGCCTCGCCTGTATATTCCAGTACATAACCGCTGCCGAAATCAACGCCGAATTTTGCAATGATCGACAAAATAATATCCTTGGCTGTTACCCCGGTGCCCAGTCTTCCATCCACATGGACCTCCATCGTTTTCGGAGGAGACTGCCACAACGTCTGCGTGGCAAGCACATGCTCCACTTCACTTGTACCAATTCCAAAAGCAAGAGCTCCAAAAGCACCGTGAGTAGACGTGTGACTGTCACCGCAAACTATCGTTTTCCCTGGCTGGGTCAGTCCGAGCTCTGGACCGATAATATGCACGATACCGTTATTTGGGCTGTGAATATCAGCAAGCTCCACGCCAAACTCTTTACAGTTATCAAAAAGAGTATCAATCTGCTTTTTCGAAATGGCGTCTGTAATAGACTCCCGGTTCAACGTCGGCACATTATGATCCATCGTCGCAAAGGTCAGATCCGGCCGCCTTACCGGGCGT
The DNA here is from genome assembly GCF_002265875.1 of Marinococcus halophilus. Classification (GTDB taxonomy): domain Bacteria; phylum Bacillota; class Bacilli; order Bacillales; family Marinococcaceae; genus Marinococcus; species Marinococcus halophilus. Next base: position 106,168 of record NZ_NPFA01000008.1, on the reverse strand, counting down.
CCGCTCAGCCGGAGTCCTTCAAAGGCCTGCGGGGACGTGACTTCGTGGACCATGTGAAGGTCAACATACATTAAATTCGGTTTACCGGCTTCGGCACGAACTGCATGCTCATTCCAGATCTTATCAATGATAGTTCTAGGCTTCATGGAACTTCCTCCTTTTATTATTTTAATGCCAGCCTTTCAATATGACGGCATACAGCTTTTGTGATTTCGTCGGTCGAGGCAGCAGAGGTTTCACCCCTGCTTAGGTCTGCTGGAAGAAGCCCCTCTAAAAGTACCTGTTCAATAGCTTCTTCTACGACATCTGACTCTCTCTGAAGGCCGAATGAATATTTCAGCATCATGGCACTTGAAGCGATCGTAGCCAGAGGATTGGCTATTTTCTTTCCGGCGATATCAGGTGCCGACCCGTGGACCGGTTCATATAAAGCTGGCTTTTCACTGCCTATGCTCGCAGACGGCAGCATGCCGAGTGACCCTGTCAGCATGGACGCTTCATCGCTTAAAATATCTCCAAACATGTTTTCCGTTACGATGACATCCAGCTTTTTGGGATCATACATAATTTGCATGGCAGCGTTATCTACAAGCATATGCTCAAGCTCCACGTCCGGGTAATCTCTGGCTGTTTCTTCGGCTGTTTCCCGCCACAGGCGGCTTGATTCAAGAACGTTCGCTTTATCAACTGATATTACTTTTTGCGTGCGTAAACGGGCAATTTCAAAAGCCTGCTGAACGATTCTTTGAATCTCTGATTTTTTATATACTAATGTGTCCACCGCTGCTTCTTCCCCATCGATGGTCCGGCGTTCTCTCGGCTCACCAAAATAGAGACCTCCGGTTAGTTCCCGGACAATCATCACGTCGACTCCATCAATAACTTCTTCACGCAGAGGCGAACTGTGCAGCAAACTTTTGAAACTGCGGACCGGGCGCAGATTGGCAAACAGTCTTAATTCTTTACGGATGCGGAGCAGCCCCTTTTCCGGACGTTTTTCTCCCGGAAGGTGGTCCCACGCCGGGCCTCCTACTGCCCCGAGCAGAATGGCATCGCTTTTTTTACAAATATCAAGCGTATGAGCAGGAAGCGGGTCATCGTACTTGTCCACCGCACCTCCGCCGATATCTGCATACTCAAACGTAAATGAATGGTTAAACGATGTTTCAACCTGCTTCAGCACCTGAGCTGCAGCCTCTGTTACTTCCCGTCCGATACCGTCACCGGGCAGGATCGCAATCTTCTTTTCCATCTCGATCTCTCCCTTGTCCGCTGCTTCAGTAATTATTTTATGGCGTGGATATATTTGCTACTTTCGGCTGGTTTTCTGCACGCCGCTGGTTCATTACACGATTCACCGCGTTAATATACGCTTTTGCAGAAGCTTCAAGCACATCGTTATCTGTTCCGCGTCCACTTGATTCTGTTTCTTCAAATGCCAGGCGCACAAATACTTCTGCTAACGCATCGCGGCCACCGGTGGTGGACTGGATACGATAATCCTGAAGTGTAAATCCTTCACCAACAATTTTTTCAAGCGTGTTGTAAAGAGCTTCCACACTTCCCGAGCCAGTACCTGCATGCTCGAGGCGCTCTCCTGCCTGATCCAATACCGTAACCGTAGCAGTTGGTATATTGGCGGTTCCATACGTGACCTGCAGAGTTTCAAGAGTATAGTATTTTACCGCATCGCCGGCTTTCTCATCGGCCATTAAAGCAAAAATATCTTCATCCGTAATCTCTTTTTTCTTATCTGCCAGTTCTTTAAATGATTTGAAGACTTTATTGATCTCTTCTTCGGTGGCATTGTAACCAAGAGAAATAATTTTTTCTTTAAAGGCGTGCCGGCCGGAAAGTTTGCCGAGCACCATCCGGTTCGCTTCTACACCGACAAGCTCCGGCGTAATAATTTCATACGTTGACGTTTCTTTCAATACGCCGTCCTGATGAATACCGGATTCATGGGCAAAAGCATTGTCGCCGACGACGGCTTTGTTGTTTGGAACCTGCATACCCATCAGGGAACTGACAAGGCTGCTCGTCCGTTTAATTTCGTTTAGCGTAATATTGGTCGATTTGCCATAAAAATCATTCCGGATATGCAGAGCAACTGCAATTTCTTCCAACGAAGCATTGCCAGCACGTTCTCCAACCGCGTTGATGGTACATTCCACCTGCTCGGCGCCGCCTTCTACAGCAGCCAGCGAGTTAGCGGTCGCCATGCCGAGATCGTCATGGCAATGCGCTGACAGTACAGCTTTATCGGCGTTCGGTACCTCATTCTTAATATAGCGGAACATACTGCGGATTTCCTCCGGCATAATAAAGCCGACTGTGTCCGGCAGGTTCACTACGTCGGCGCCGGCATCGATAACTGCTTCGACGACTTCTGCCAGGAATGGCAGCTCTGTCCGGCAGGCATCCTCTGCAGAAAACTGGACTTTGGCAAAACGTTCTTTTGCATAGCGTACCGCGTTAACCGCTGTCTCAATTACCTGTGCCTGTGTCATATGAAGCTTGTGCTCACGATGGATGGGGGAAGTAGCCAAAAACACGTGAATTCTTGGCTCCGCCCCTCCTTTTAACGCTTCCCAGCAGGCATCGATATCAGAAGTAAGCGCCCGGGACAAGCCGGTTACTGAACTGTTTTTGACAGTATCCGCGATTTCCTTTACAGAACGGAGGTCGCCTTTAGAAGCAGCTGGAAATCCCGCTTCAATAATATCAACACCCAGACGTTCGAGCTGTTTCGCAATTTGAAGCTTTTCTTCAAAGTTCAGGTTGACGCCCGGCGTCTGCTCTCCATCTCGAAGCGTCGTATCGAAAACGTTAATGTTTTTCACAGCATTACACTCCCTTGGAATTTGGGTTAACAAACGGCATCATTTCGCGGAGTTCACGGCCTACCTGCTCAACGAGGTGATTTCTTTCCCGGGCGTTGGTAGCGTTGAATTCTGGACGGTTCGCCTGGTTTTCTGCAATCCATCCTTTAGCAAAACGGCCGGTTTGAATATCAGTCAGAATGCCTTTCATGGCCTGTTTGGTATCTTCTGTTACAATGCGCGGTCCAGCCTGGAAATCTCCCCACTGGGCGGTGTCTGAAATAGAATAGCGCATACCTTCAAGACCGCCTTCATACATCAAATCAACGATCAGCTTCAGCTCGTGCAGGCACTCAAAATAGGCAATTTCCGGCTGATATCCGGCTTCAACAAGCGTTTCGAACCCGGCTTTAACAAGCGCGGACGTTCCGCCGCAAAGAACAGCCTGTTCCCCGAAGAGATCGGTTTCTGTTTCTTCCTGGAAAGACGTTTCTAAAATACCGGCACGACCGGCGCCAATTTGTTTTGCATAAGCAAGTGCAGAGTTCATGGCATTTCCACTTGCATCCTGATACACAGCATACAGGGCAGGCACACCGGCTCCCTGTTCGAATGTCCGGCGCACAATATGTCCCGGCCCTTTAGGTGCTACCATGAATACGTCCACATCTTCCGGTGGCACAATCTGGCTGAAATGAATATTGAAACCGTGCGCAAACGCAATCGCTTTTCCAGCTTTAAGCTCCGGCTTGATTTCTTCTGTGTAGATCGTCGGCTGATACTCATCCGGAAGGAGGATCATGATAACGTCTGCTTTTGCTGACGCTTCTTTTACAGAATATACTTCAAATCCATCCTCCGACGCCTTGTCCCATGACTTTCCTCTGCGAAGTCCAATGATAACGTGAACGCCGCTTTCGCGAAGGTTTTGGGCGTGGGCGTGGCCCTGAGAGCCATAACCTACGATTGCTACTGTTTTCTCCTGAAGTGCTGCCTCATTTACATCGTTGTTATAAAATACCTTTGCCATTGCTAGAACCTCTCCTTTTATGAATACTCATTAATTAATAATGGAATACCTGGTTTGATCATTGCTTTTTTTCGTAGCTCTTTGGAAAGCCGTTACACCCGTGCGGGCCATTTCTTTAATGCCGTACGGCCTTAAGAGATCGATGAGCGCCTCTACTTTCGGTGTGTCCCCAGTTACCTGAATCGTGACGCTTTCTCTGCCGACATCGATGACTGTGGCACGGAACGGGGCAATTAAATCCGATATTTCTCCACGCTGGCCGGAACCTGTCATGACTTTAATCATCGCGAGTTCTCTGGCTACAATCGCTTCATCGGTAATATCACGGACTTTTAGTACGTCCACCTGTTTGTTCAGCTGCTTGATGACCTGGTCGAGCCCCCGTTGGTCACTCACGTTCACCACGAATGTCATTCTCGACACCTCCGGGTTTTCCGTCATCCCAACCGTGATGCTTTCAATATTAAAATGACGGCGGGCAAACAGGCCCGTAATGCGGTTCATTACTCCTGTTGTATTGTTTACTGTCGCTGTAATGGTCCGCCTCATGGTTTCACTCCTTCCATTTGATGATGCCCCTGCCCGGGAGCGATCATCGGATACACATTTTCTTCTTCGTGTACTCTGCAGTCGATAACCACCGGGCCATTATAATTAAATGCTTCTTCAAGCACTCCTGCTACTTCATTTTCGTCAGTGATTTTGTACCCTTTAATATCGTACGCTTCCGCCATTTTCACGAAATCCGGCTGGATCGGGAACAGGGAGTTCGAATACCGCTCTTCATAAAAGAGCTGCTGCCACTGGCGGACCATACCAAGGGAGGCATTATTGACCAAAAGCACTTTCACCGGCAGATTCAGCTCCTGCAGAATCGATAGCTCCTGCATTGTCATTTGAAAGCCGGCATCTCCAAGAATAGCTACCACCTGACGGTCCGGCTCAGCAAACTGGGCACCGATTGCAGCTGGAAACCCGAATCCCATTGTTCCGAGTCCTCCGCTTGTCACCCAGGCGTTCGGATGGTCGAATTTATAATACTGGGCAGCCCACATTTGGTGCTGGCCAACGTCCGTCGTGATAATCGCTTCGCCATTAGTTTTCTCATACACTAACTCTGTAAGCTTCTGCGGTTTAATATACTCAGAGCCTTCCTTGTACCAGAGCGGGAATTCCTGCTGCCATTCGTCCACTTTCATTCTCCAGCGCACGCTTTCGCCAGGCTGTGGGTTTACTTCATTCAAAAGGCGAAGGGCTTCTTTGGCATCCCCCACTACCGGGATATGCGTTTCAATGATTTTACCGATCTCTGCCGGATCAACGTCAATGTGGGCGACTGTCGCTTGCGGGGCGAAGTGCTCCAGATTCCCGGTGACACGGTCGTCAAAGCGGGCGCCAATATTGATAAGCAGGTCAGCTTCGTGGAGGGCCATATTGGCTGCATACGTTCCGTGCATTCCGGCCATGCCAAGCGCCAGTTCATGAGTACCTGGAAATCCGCCAAGTCCAAGAAGCGTTGAAGCAACCGGAATCTGCTGCTGTTCAACGAATTCAAGCAGTTCCGGGGAAGCACCGGCATGCAGAATGCCCGCTCCGGAGAGAATTACCGGACGCTTGGCTTTCGTTACTGCCTCGGCAAGCTTGCGGATCTGAAGTTTGTTTGGTGTGTACGTTGGCTGGTAGCCAGGGAGGTTCGGCTCATCATCGTAATGAAACATTCCAGAGGCAATGGATACGTCTTTAGGAAGGTCAATTACGACCGGTCCCGGACGCCCTGTGGTAGCAATATGGAATGCTTCCCTGATAATTCTCGGCAGGTCTTCTACCGTTCGTGCCTGAAAATTATGCTTCGTGATCGGCATCGTAATACCCAGGATATCTGCTTCCTGAAAAGCGTCCGTACCAATCACGGAGGTAGCTACCTGACCGGTCACAACCACAAGAGGGAGAGAGTCAATCATAGCGTCAGCAATGCCGGTGACCACGTTTGTAGCTCCTGGTCCTGACGTTACGACACACACACCGGGCTTCCCTGAAACTCTTGCATATCCCTCTGCTGCATGAATGGCCCCCTGCTCATGCCGCGAAAGGATATGACGGATACCGGTACGGTAGATTTCGTCGTAAGTGGGAAGAATAGCCCCGCCGGGATAGCCGAAAATAGTGTCTACATTTTCCCTGGCCAAAGCCTGGATCAGCATGCTTGAGCCACTCATTTCCTGGTTTTCGTCTTTCAGTTCGCGCCCTTTTACTTCTCTCACTCTTGTATTCATACTCGCTCCTCCTTTTATACTCAAATCTTTTCTTTCTCACTGCCTGCCTCTATATACGCCCTCCGAGAAGGGAACTACTGGATAATAAAAAACGCCCTTTCACCTCCAATAGACAGCTGCTGCTGCTCTAAAGGGGCGAAAAGACGTCTGCTTTTCACGGTACCACCCTTTTTTACAATAAGCTCGCACTTATTGCCTTAAGAACCGCTTTTCCGGTTCGGTTTGCCATAACGGAGGCCCACTCGGCATCCGGCTTTCCCTACTCAGGTTCAGGAAAGCTCTCAAGGGGGAGTTCAATACGATTTCCTGCTGCTCTTTCAGCCACGGCAGCTCTCTGTGAAGGAAAATACATTATTTACTGGTCCCTGTCGTCGATTTCTCAATACTATTTAATTATATTGTACATCTATTCAGTCAATTAGCCAATCTCTATGCGGGAATTGTCTGAATAAACTTTTACTCCGTCCTCTACTACTTTCTGTCTGAAAGCGCGCAGAAGACGGTTTGTTTCTTCTCCCGGCTCCCCGTCCCCAATTATTCTTCCGTCTACCTTCACAACGGCAATGACTTCTGCAGCTGTGCCGGTCAGAAAGACCTCCTCGGCGGTATAGACGTCGTGTCTTGTAAAGGCCTCTTCGCGCACGTCGTATCCCATGTCTGCAGCCATTTCCAGAATCGCCTGCCGGGTGATTCCCTCTAAAGCTCCAATGTATCCCGGCGGCGTCATCAGCGCTCCATTTCTAATAATAAAGATATTATCTGCGGACCCTTCCGCGACATACCCCTGATCGTTCAGCATCAATGCCTCACTGACGCCGGCCAGGCTTGCTTCCATTTTCACCAGTATATTATTCAGATAATTTAATGATTTCACCTTAGGACTTAACACATCCGGCCGGTTCCGCCGGGTCGCCACTGTCACAATTTCAAGGCCGTGCTCATAAAATTCTTTTGGATAGATTGCAAGCTCCTCTGCGATAACTATGATAGAAGGATTTGCACACGATGCAGGATCCAGGCCAAGGTTTCCTACGCCTCTTGAAACGACAAGCCGGATATAAGCATCTTCAAGTTTATTTTTCTGCAGTGTCTGCCTGATGATTTCCGTCATCTCTTCTTTAGATTGAGGTATATCAAGCATGATCGATTTCGCAGAGTGGTATAAACGCAAAAGGTGTTCATCCAGCTTGTAAATATTGCCATTGTATACGCGAATGCCTTCGAAAACGCCATCGCCGTATAAAAAACCATGATCATATACGGAGATTTTGGCATCTTCCTTTTTGACGAATTCTCCGTCCAAAAATATCCATTGTTCCGACACTGATATCACCTCTGCGTCCCTTCAATCTATCGTCTGCCTTTCTAATTTAACAGGGTAATGTGTACACCCTCAAAAGGCAAATGTTCTTTCTCTGACTACATTTTTAACGTTTGACGTATATATTACGCCCAATCTAGTTTGTGGTCAACCATTTTAAATAAACTTTTTAGATAATTTGTACTTCTGCATCAGATATAAGTTCCAGTGTCCACTATGCTGAAATATAATCTTCCATATTTTCCGCTTTTCTCTTTTCCAACAGCGGTTTGAAAGTAAAATAAAAGGGACAGAAAAGGAGGCCCCTTTTCTGTCCCTTGAACATATCGATAATTAAAAATGGCGTCCCAGGCAGGACTCGAACCTGCGGCCTACAGCTTAGAAGGCTGTTGCTCTATCCAGCTGAGCTACTGGGACATCTGTTTTTTGCGACATTCATTATGTTAAAATATTTTTCCTTAAAAGTCAATAAAGGTTTCCAGAGGGATTTTATTCACCCTCTGGAAACGGAAAGCTTTTTGAAAGATCAAGAAGTTCATTGCCTGAGTCTCTCTCGTAAAAATGGACGTTAATCGACTGGCCCTGATTGGAGACATTTACGATAGCATACGTCTGTTCGGGCCGTTCCTGCGGAAGCAGCAGGCTTCCGGGATTCACAAAAATTGTTCCGTCTTCTTCGAACGCCCCAGCTACGTGAGTATGGCCGGAGCATACCAGGTCAGCGTTGATTTGCTCAGCTTTAGAAAAGAGCGAAGCATACGATGTTTTTACCTGGTATAAATGTCCGTGAGTAAGATACGTTTTAATGTGCCCCACATCTACCGTTAATTCATCAGGGAAATTTCCCGGACTGTCGACATTGCCCTGTACGATGTGCACATTATTTAACATTTTGTCATCCGGCGAGGCTTCCGAATCCCCGCAGTGCAGCACAGCGCTTACTCCTTCCTGATGACGGTCCAGTACCTGCTTTAATACTTCTTCGCTTCCATGATTGTCGCTTACCACTAAAATGTCCATTGATTCTGCCTCCAACTCTTTATGATTCATAAAATTATTTTCAGCTGTCCAGCAGCAGCTTCCGGCCCTGAGCCCAAAGCTTTTCAAGCGCCCTGCCCCGATGACTGATACGGTGCTTTTCTTCTGCATTCAACTCTGCCATCGTCTTTTTGTAGCCTGGCAAATAGAACACAGGATCATAACCAAAACCGTTAGTTCCAGCCCGCGCCTCTGCTATTTCCCCTTCACACGTTCCCGTAAATGTATGCACACTTCCGTCTGGCAGTGCCACGGCCAGCACACAAACAAAACGGGCGCTGCGTCTATCACGAGGAATATGCTTTAATTCCTGTAAAACTTTTTCCATGTTCGCTTCGTCATCTTTGTTTTCTCCTGCATACCGGGCAGAGTACACGCCCGGACGGCCGTCTAAAGCATCAATCTCCAGACCTGAATCGTCTGCAATCACTGTACAGTTGAGATGGTCTCTCACAGCCTCTGCTTTAATAATGGCATTTTCTTCAAAGGTAACGCCTGTTTCAGGGATATCGTCAATCTTTTTCTCCAGTAAAGATTCCACTTTATACTGACTGCCAAACATGTGTTCAAACTCTTTTACTTTGCCAGCGTTTTTTGTAGCTATTACGATCGTTTTCAATTACACCATCCTTCCGCTGCCATCATCTGAAAACTTTTCTTCGATAGAAGCCGCTGCGGGCCCAATAACCTGCTTTTGAAGCTGAATGATCTCATATACTCCTGTCTCTGCAGTATCGAGCATATCATTAAGCTGCCCTCTTGTATACGAGGCTTCTTCCCCTGTACCCTGTACTTCTACGTATTCCCCGTTTCCAGTCATCACTACGTTCATATCTACATTTGCCTGTGAATCTTCTGAATAAGCAAGGTCGAGGATGGTCTTCTGTTCAGCGTCAAGCCCTACAGATACAGCCGCTAAATAATCCGTTATGGGAAAGCCTTTAAATTTCCCCTGCTCGTGGTAGGACTGCACAGCCATAGCAAGTGCAATAAAGGCTCCTGTTACCGAAGCGGTACGAGTCCCTCCGTCAGCCTGAATGACATCGCAGTCAATCCATACGGTGCGTTCACCGAGAAGTTTTAGATCCACTACCGCCCGGAGCGCACGCCCAATTAAGCGCTGAATTTCCATAGTCCTTCCCGTAAGCTTGCCCCGTGCCGCTTCCCGGATATTACGGGTTTCAGTCGCTCGTGGCAGCATCGAGTATTCTGCCGCAATCCATCCTCTTTTCTCCCCACGCATAAAAGGGGGGACCCGTTCTTCAATACTCGCCGTACAAATCACCTTTGTCTGTCCAAAGGAAATCAGCACCGAGCCTTCAGGATGCTTTAAATAATCTGTTTCAATTTGAATAGAACGAAGTTCATTCCATTCCCTTCCGTCCAATCGATTCATACAATCTTCCTTTCTTTTCACTCCCGGTAAACCTTCCGCTAGTATCAAGCCGAATAGAAACTACCTGTTCTATATGCTGGTCCATCCATTGGTTTGCTATGTTTCGGAATTCTGTTTCAGGGCCTGTAGTATAAAACCTGTGAATTGGAGGAATATCTCCCGCATTTAAGGTTTCATGATAATTAAGCAGCGTGCTTACTTCCCTGGCTGTTTCATCGCCGGAGGAAATCAACTGGATGTCCGGCCCAACTGCTTCCTGGATGACACTTTCAAGCAATGGGTAGTGAGTACAGCCTAAAATCAGCGTATCATACGAAACGTGCTCTAATGGCAGCAGTGTCTGCTTCACGATATCGAGAACGGCCTTCCCCTCGCATTGCCCCTGCTCAACAAGCGGAACGAATGGCACACATGCAAGCGAGGTGACTTCTACCTCTTCATTTATGGACTTCAAGGCCCGTTCGTATGCGCCGCTGCTGACGGTGCCACTCGTACCGATAACGGCTACCTGATCTGTCTTTGTTACTTTCAGTGCGGAGATGGCTCCAGGAGTTATTACACCTACGACCGGAATGTCCAACGCCTGTTTTACTTCTTCAAGAACCACGGCTGTTGCTGTGTTACAGGCGATCACAAGCATTTTAATATTCTCAGACTGCAGCCGCTCAATCATCTGCCAGGTAAAGATCCTTACTTCTTCAATCGGCCGCGGGCCATACGGACATCTGGCAGTGTCCCCTATGTATATCATTTCTTCTTTTGGCAGCTGCCTTAAAATTTCCCGGGCAACAGTCAGGCCTCCGAGGCCTGAATCAATAACGCCAATAGGTTGTTTCATGTTTGCTTCTCTCCATTTTCAGCCCGTGTTGTCCGGACTTGGACTAACCAGGTTTTTTCACTCTATGCCCTGCCTCAGGACTACTACCAATATTATAATTTTTGTAAAGAGCTTTTTCACTCAGGAACATCAACTTTTTCAGTATACAAGAAAATGAGCGTTTCATCACCCACAAAAAAGCCTGGAACCTATCAACGGTTCCAGACTTTTCACTTGCCTGCGTCCTGCTTACTGAATGATAAACCCTCTGTTTTCCACAAGCTCAGCGATTTCATCCGCTGTGGCACATTTCATCGCTTCTTCTACAAGCCCTTCTGCATCTGTTTTCTTCAACGAACGCAGCTGGGTTCTTGCCGGGAGCACTGAGGTGGCGCTCATGCTGAATTCATCCAATCCTAGCCCTAACAGAAGAGGAACCGCTGCAGGTTCGCCAGCCATTTCGCCGCACATTCCTGCCCACTTGCCTTCTTTATGAGCAGCGTCGATTACGTTTTTAACTAAACGAAGAATCGCCGGGTGGTAAGGCTGATACAGATGAGCAACTTTTTCGCTCATCCGGTCCGCAGCAAGTGTGTATTGGATTAAATCGTTAGTACCTATACTGAAGAAGTCCACTTCTTTAGCAAAAATTTCTGCTGCCGCCGCTGTGGAAGGAATTTCTACCATAATACCTACTTCAATATCATCGGAAACTTCGATATTTTCACCCTGGAGCTCTTCTTTTGCCTCCGCGAGCATCGCTTTGGCTTCACGGACTTCTTCTACTGTAGCAACCATCGGGAACATAATTTTTAACTTCCCGTAGGAGCTCGCCCGCAAGAGAGCGCGGAGCTGTGTCCGAAACATATCTTTTTTTTCGAGGCACAGACGGATCGCTCGAAAGCCGAGAAACGGATTCATTTCTTTTGGCAGATCCAAGTATGGAAGTTCTTTATCGCCGCCGATATCAAGCGTACGTATAACTACTGGTTTTCCTTGCATGCGCTCAAGCACTTCTTTATAAGCCTCAAACTGCTCTTCTTCAGAAGGAAGTTCATTTCTGCCCATGTACAAAAACTCTGTCCGGTATAAACCGATGCCTTCTGCTCCGTTAGCTAAGACGCCGTCGAGGTCGTTCGGGGTACCAATATTAGCTGCCAGTTCTACCGTGTGCCCGTCCTCTGTTTCCGTCGGCTCGTTGACCAGCTTCGCCCACTCTTCTTTCTGGCGGTTAAACTGTTCTAGCTTTTCTTTGTACTCCTGGACTTCGGCATCACTTGGATTAACGATAACCCGGCCCTCCAGGCCGTCTACAATCAAAAGGTCGTCCTGATTAATCGTGTCCGTTGCTTCTTTTGTGCCCACGACAGCCGGAATTTCCATCGATCTGGCCATAATAGCAGAATGAGACGTACGCCCGCCGATGTCTGTAGCAAAGCCTCGAACATATTCGTTCAATTGGGCCGTATCAGACGGGGTCAGGTCATCAGCAATAACTACTACTTCCTGGTCAATCGTTGCCAGGCTGGTGTTCTCAAGACCAAATAAATGCATAAGAACACGTTTTGACACATCCCGGATATCTGCGGCGCGCTCTTTCATGTATTCATTATCCATGTTCTCAAACATATCCACATACATATTGGCTACTTCGCTGAGAGCATATTCTGCATTGGCGCTCTCTTCCGTAATTTTACTGGAGACACCATCCATAATCTCAGGATCCTCCAGAACGAGCAGATGGGCAGAGAAAATCTCCGCCTGGTCTTCTCCCATGTCCTGAAGTGTTTTTTCCTTAATCACCTGAAGTTCATGCTTGGACTCCTGAACTGCTTCTTTAAATCTTGTGATCTCGTCCTGGGCGCTATCCACCGTTTTTTTACTTACGTCTAATTCCGGTTCTTCCAAAAGAAAAGCTTTTGCAATCGCTATTCCTTTTGAGGCAGCAATCCCTGTCAGGCTGGCACTCATTATTCTCCAAGCCCTTCTTTAATCACTTGATCCACTGCTTCCATCGCTTCCTCTTCATCGTTGCCTTCAATTTTAACCGTTACCTCGGATCCTTTTCCAACGCCGAGAGACATAACGCCCATGATGGATTTCAAGTTTACCGATTTGCCGTTGTATTCTAAAGAAATGTCTGAAGAAAACTGGCCGGCTTTGTTTACAAGCTGCGTCGCCGGACGCGCGTGGATTCCTGTTTCGTTTGTAATAGTGAATGTTTTTTCCTGCATGATTTATACCCCTTTTCAATATAGATCGCTTTCACTAAGAAGCACGCACCATGTGCGCTTTTCTGGAAAGCAGGCTTTTTATATTGTACTTCACCCTTAATAAAGTCGCAACTGCGATCTGCTCCATAAACCCGGAGCCTTGTACACTGCTATTATCAACGGTTTCAGTATGTAAATACTGTTATATTGTACCACTGAGTTTTATGGGAAACAAGAATAGGCGCAGCAGCCGGCTTTCTTATAGTGAACAAAGCTGCTTTCGCTGTATTGGCAGGCAAAACGGTCAGTGACTTTTCATAAATATAATAAAAAAGACAGCCCGGGGGCTGCCTTTTTATTGTATTAGTTTCCGCCGCCAAAAAAGTTTTTAAACGACTGAATGTTTGTTTCACGATTCATCGCTGCAATGGAAGTTGTTAAAGGGATCCCCTTCGGACATACTTCCACACAGTTCTGAGAGTTACTGCAGCTGCTGATGCCGCCTTCGCCCATCAAAGCTTCCAGCCGGTCGGATTTATTCATTTCTCCTGTCGGGTGGGAGTTGAATAAACGAACCTGGGAGATAGCTGCCGGTCCGATAAACGAAGAATTATCATTTACGTTCGGGCAGGCTTCGAGGCATACTCCACACGTCATGCATTTGGAAAGCTCATATGACCATTGACGTTTGTTCTCTGCCATTCTAGGCCCAGGGCCCAGGTCATATGTGCCGTCAATTGGAATCCATGCCTTCACTTTTTTCAGCGAATCAAACATCCGGCTTCTGTCTACCTGAAGATCTCTCATAACCGGGAATGTTTTCATCGGTTCTAGACGAATCGGCTGCTCAAGCTGATCAATAAGGGCAGTACAGGACTGGCGGGCCGTTCCGTTAATAATCATCGAACATGCACCGCATACTTCCTCTAAACAGTTCATATCCCAGATAACAGGGTTCGCCTGATTGCCCTGGCTGTCGATAGGATTTCTACGGATTTCCATTAGAGCAGAAATGACGTTCATATTTTCTCTGTAAGGAACCTCAAATTCCTGGTCATAGGAGGGGCTGTCCGGGTCGTCTTGCCGGGTAATTATAAACTTCACTTTTTTTGCGTCGGTTTCTTCCGGGTTACGCGTTTCTTGTGCTTGTGCATCACTCATTAGTTACTTGCTCCTTTCTCAGAAGATGCTTTTGCCTGGGAGTAGTCCCGTTTTCTCGGCTTAATCAGCGAAGTGTCGACATCTTCATACTCAAATTCAGGGTGATTAGTCTGCGGGTTGTATTGAGCCTTCGTCGTTTTCAGGAAGTCTTCATCATTACGCTCCGGAAACTCTGGCTTATAATGCGCACCGCGGCTTTCATTACGGTGGTAAGCCCCCAGAGTCATCACGCGGGCCAAATGAATCATTCCTTTAAGCTGGCGCGTAAACATGGCCGCATGGTTGTTCCATTTGGAACTATCGTGCATGTTGATATTTTCCCAGCGCTCGAGAAGCTCCTGGAGCTTGTCATCTGTCTCAAGCAGCTTATCATTATGCCGGACCACGGTCATATTGTTTGTCATCCACTCGCCAAGTTCATTATGAAGTGCATATGCATTCTCAGTGCCGTCCATATTCATAATTTTGTCGAACTCCTGCTGTTCTTCCTGTTTCTTTGTTTCAAAAAGCGAAGAAGAAAGATCTTCCGCTGATTTCTCCAGGCCGTTGGCGTATTCTACTGCATTCGGCCCGGCGACCATGCCGCCGTAAATAGCGGAGAGCAGAGAGTTGGCACCAAGACGGTTACCACCGTGCTGGGAATAGTCGCACTCACCGGCGGCGAAAATGCCGGGGATGTTTGTCATTTGATTATAATCTACCCACATGCCGCCCATGGAATAGTGTACGGCAGGGAAAATTTTCATTGGAACTTTCCTTGGATCATCACCCATGAACTTTTCATAGATTTCCATAATACCGCCGAGTTTTACATCAAGCTCCTGCGGATCTTTATGGGAAAGATCCAGATAAACCATGTTTTCTCCATTAATGCCCAGTTTCTGGTTAACACAAACATCAAAGATTTCGCGTGTGGCAATGTCCCTAGGAACCAGATTACCATAAGCCGGATACTTTTCTTCCAGGAAGTACCATGGCTTGCCGTCTTTGTATGTCCAGATGCGACCGCCTTCCCCGCGCGCAGATTCACTCATCAGACGGAGTTTATCGTCGCCGGGAATAGCAGTAGGATGAATCTGGATGAATTCGCCGTTGGCATAGTTAACACCTTGCAAATAAAGCGACGAAGCAGCAAAGCCGGTATTAATCATTGAGTTCGTAGATTTTCCGAAAATAATGCCGGGGCCGCCTGTAGCCATAATGATCGCGTCTGCACGGAATGTTTCAATTTCCATCGAACGAAGATTTTGGGCGGCAATGCCTTTACAGGTTTGTTCTTCATCGAGAATAGCTGAAAGAAATTCCCAGCCCTCGTATTTGTTAACAAGGCCTTCCACCTCATAGCGGCGAACCTGTTCATCCAGTGCATATAACAGCTGCTGTCCCGTCGTAGCACCAGCGTATGCCGTACGGTGGAACTGCGTGCCTCCAAAACGGCGGAAGTCAAGCAGCCCTTCCGGAGTACGGTTAAACATAACGCCCATGCGGTCCATCAGGTGTATAATCCCTGGCGCTGCTTCTGTCATAGCTTTCACTGGAGGCTGATTTGCTAAAAAGTCGCCTCCATATACAGTATCATCAAAGTGTTCCCATGGAGAGTCGCCCTCCCCTTTTGTATTGACAGCACCGTTCATGCCGCCCTGAGCACAGACAGAGTGAGAACGTTTTACCGGTACAATTGAAAACAAGTCCACTTGAGAACCTGCTTCAGCGGCTTTGATTGTTGCCATCAGTCCTGCCAGCCCGCCGCCTACGACAATAACTTTTCCATTACTCATGCGGATGTTTCACTCCTTTAGTTTAGTAAAAAGCTTATCTTATACGAATGCAAAAATAGCCCGCAGGCCAATCACAGACATTGCTACGAAAACGACCAGCGTAAAGTATGTTGCAGCCAGCTGGGCTTTTGGTGTAACCGTAATGCCCCATGTAACCAAAAAGGACCATAAACCGTTAGAAAAGTGGAAGGTAGCAGACAGTATGCCTACAATGTAAAATGCGAGCATCCAAGGATTCGCTACAATGTCCGCCATCATCTGGTAGTTCACCTCAGCGCCAAAGAACTGCGCCTGCACCCATGTATCCCAGACGTGCCAGGTAATGAACACCAACAGGAAGACGCCGGTGATACGCTGAAAAATGTACATCCAGTTACGGAAATAGCCGAAGCGCTTCGCGTTTGCTTTACCCTGAAATACGATAAAAAGTCCATAAATACCATGAAACAATATAGGAATATAAATGAGAAACATCTCTAAAAAGATACGAAACGGTAAGTTTTCCATAAAGTGAGCCGCACCGTTGAATGCTTCAGCACTCCTTGTCGCGAAATGGTTTACTACAAAGTGCTGCATCAAAAACAGTCCAATTGGAATGATACCAAGAAGCGAGTGCAGCCTCCGGGCGGCAAATTCCTTATTTAAAGCCATATTCATCCTCCTCCATTAGCATAAAAATTCTCTCTCCATCCTGTTAGTCTGTAATGCTTTCTTTTCCGGCTCCATTACCCCCTTGCTGAACTTTCCACCGCCCGCACAATAAACAGAAGTACAGCTTTCCGTTCTCTATGTACATATATGCCGGCTGCGCTTCCTGCTTCTTTTCCATTAGTGCAAAATGCATATGCATGCAAGATACAACCAATTAGTCACAAAATGGAAAAGAAATATTCAAGGAATTGTACGAAACGTTACGTTAATTGTACTCCCCCTAAAATTACCCGTCAAGAAAACGTATACAGCATTTCAAATGTATGTTATTCATTCTTTATGCGCTTCACTCTCCCGTCAATAAAGAAAGCCGGAGGACATCCTCCCCGGCTAGCCAATAATTATGCGTTCTATTGGATATCTATAATGAGATTTTGTCTCTTTCTTTTTCACCGAGAATAAAAACACTAAAATCCCTACGCGTCCAATAAACATCAGGCACATGAGCAACAGATGGCTCGGAGTGGAAAAGTCATCCGTTAATCCGGTGGAAAGTCCACAGGTTCCGAAGGCCGAGCTTGTTTCAAAAATAATATCAATTAATTCTACTTCCGTATTGCCACGCTCGAAGGCACTGATTAAAGTAATCGCTGCAAGCAGCCCTACAATAAAAAAGGAAATGACAATAAAAGTCCGCTGCTTATCCTCCGGGTCAATCTGGCGGTTGAACACTTTTACATCTGAACGTCCGAGCGCAAAGCTTCGAATGGTTAAAAACATTACCGCAAGTGTAGTAGTACGGATACCTCCCCCCACACTCGACGGGCTCGCTCCAATAACCATTAAGCCGGACATCAGCAGAAGCGTCGGCATGGAAAACGCCGAAACGTCCATCACCGATAATCCAGCACTTCTTGTAGTCGCAGAGTTAAACATCGAGAAGAAGAACTGCTGATGCCATGCCATGCCGTCATAATAAAATCCGAATTCAAGCGCCCATATACTGACGGCACCAAGTACAAACACGAGAAAATAAGTAGTCGTCGTCACTTTTGTGAACAGGCTGAAATTAAAGCGTTCTCGGTTTGTTAAGTATTCCCTGACCTCCATCAGAACCGGAAATCCAATAGCTCCAGCAAAAATCAATGTTATTACCACAAACAGGACGTAATAGTCTTCAGCAAACGGAATGAGAGACTGTCCTGTAACGTCAAAGCCGGCATTGGTGAAAGCACTCAACGCCGCAAAGCCTCCCTGGTAGTAAGCCTCCCAGGTTGAATCAAAGTAACGCAGAAAGTAGGTGCCAAGTATCAGCATCCCCATTGCTTCGATCCCTAAAGCAAGAAGCAGAATGTTCCTCATTAGCTTGACCATTCCCGAAAACTTGTACTGATTCTGGTCCACCATAATCAGTAATCGCTGAGATAAATTAATTTTTCTTCCAAAAACCATCCACACAAAGGTGCCGAGTGACATAATTCCAATGCCGCCTACCTGCATTGCCAGCGCTAAAAATGCTATCCCGACAGCGCTCAGCGTGTCAGATACCTGAATGACTGTCAGGCCGGTTACGCTAACAGCTGATACTGAGGTAAATAAAGCTTCGATATATGTTAATTCATGCCCCGGCTGGTGGGAAATAGGAAGCCAGAGCAATAAACTGAACAACAGCATTGAAAAAACGTAGGCACCGATGATCATACGAAATGGCGTCATTTTTTCTGCAAAAATATTTTTCATATCGGTCCCTCCGTCATAATCGTGCATTAGTATATCATGTATGATTTTGGGAATCTATAGAGATTTCCAACTCCAGCATGTATAATATCAGATGAAGAAAGTGGTGATGGAAATGGAAGAAGAAACAAATAAATCAACTGCCTTCGGGTATGAATTGCTTCGAAAAAATGTCCTCCCTGATATTTTAGGCTCGGACGAGCATGCAATATTATACTGGGCGGGTAAACAGCTTGCCCGCCGCTATCCCTGCAGTTCACCGGCGGAAGTAGCTGATTTTTTCCGCGATGCCGGCTGGGGTGAGATCGAATGGAAAAAAGAAAGAAAAAAGGATGCCATCGCTGAACTGTCTTACTATGCCAAGGAAGCTCCATATACGAAAGCGTTAGAGGGCGGATTTTTGGCAGAGCAATGGTCACAGATGAAAAATACGTACGCCGAAACCTACATAGAAGAAAAGCAAAAATCTATCACTATGCATATTAAATGGGAGTAATCCAACCGCTGTCTCAAAGCAAAACGTTCGCTGATACGCATCAGCGAACGCTTTTTATTTGGAAAGTGTAGAATCTTCTTCCAGCCTTTTCATCAGTTCCATAATAACGTCATCCGGAAGCGAAAGTTGTTTAAAATCCTCAAAGGATGCTTCCTTCATTTTTTTCACCGATCCAAAATGCTTCAAAAGCATCTGCTTCCGTTTTTGTCCAATTCCATTAACATCATCTAAAAGGGAAGAGAACATCGTTTTTCCACGCGTTTGGCGATGAAATGTAATCGCAAAACGGTGCACTTCATCCTGAACGCGCTGCAGCAGGTAAAAGGCGGAGCTGTGGCGTTCAAGCGGCACTCTTGCAGCTTCCTCCCCCATTAAAAGCTCTGACGTTCGATGCTTGTCATCTTTGGCAAGCCCGGCTACGGGAATATTTAGGCCAAGTTCGTCTTCGATAACGCTGACAGCTGCACTTAACTGTCCTTTTCCGCCGTCAATAAGAATTAGATCCGGAAGCGCGGCTTCGTCCTTTAACAGGCGGATGTATCTTCTTCGTACGACTTCCCGCATTGACGCATAATCATCCGGTCCCTGCACGTCTCTGACCTTATATTTTCTATATCCTTTTTTCCAGGGCTTGCCGTCTACAAAAGTAACCATTGCCGCTACTGGATCTGTGCCCTGTATATTTGAGTTGTCGAAGGCTTCCATGCGGTATGGCGTATCAATGCCCATTGCTTCTCCGAGCTGTTCAACCGCTTTAATTGTCCGCTCTTCATCCCGTTCAATCAATGCGAATCGATCACTGAGCGCCTGCCGCGCATTTTTCTCCGCCAAATCAAGCAGTTCTCTTTTCTGGCCGCGCTTTGGCTGCTGAACCCGCACATTTACAAACTGTTCAGCTATCGCTGCATCTACTGAGCCCGGGATGAATATTTCCGATGGCTTCATGTGCTGCTCCTGCATATAAAACTGTCCCAGAAAGGTTAGAAAATCCTCTTCCGGCTCCTGATACATTGGAAAAAGGGAAACGTCCCTTTCAATTAATTTTCCCTGTCTCACAAAAAATACCTGCACACACATCCAGCCTTTATCATAGCTGTAGGCAAAGACGTCTCGGTTAACCTGGTCTTTTACAGACATTTTTTGCTTTTCCATCACAGAGTCAATATGCTGTATTTGGTCCCTCAGTTCTTTGGCCCGTTCAAACTCCAGCTGTTCGGAAGCAGTCTCCATTTTGGTTTGAAGCTCCGCCCGGATTTCATGGTGGCCGTTGTTTAAAAAACGGGCGATCTGCTGAATCATATCGTCGTACTGGTCTCTTGTCACCGTAAACTCACATGGAGCCAGACACTGGCCGATATGATAATACAAACAGACCCGGTCTGGCATCGTCCGGCATTTACGCAGCGGATATAATTGGTCGAGCAGTTTTTTCGTTTCATTTGCCGCACCGGCATTCGGGTACGGGCCGAAGTATTTCCCCCCGTCCTTTTTTACTTTTCTCGTGATAATAAGGCGTGGATGCTCTTCGTTGGTAATTTTAATATACGGATAGGACTTATCATCTTTAAGAAGCACATTGTATTTTGGTTCATACTTCTTAATTAAGTTCATCTCAAGAATCAATGCTTCTAGATTAGAGGACGTCATAATATATTCGAAATCGGTAATTTCCATCACAAGCCGCTGGGTTTTTCCATCATGCGAACCGGTAAAGTAGGATCTCACCCGGTTTTTTAACACTTTTGCCTTACCTACATATATAACGGTACCGTGTTTATTTTTCATTAAATAACAGCCAGGCTGATCCGGCAGAATCGCCAGCTTTTCCTTTAATTGAGTCATGTGCCCAACCCCTCTTGGCGTGTAGTATCTATGGTGTTTTCCTTCTTTTAAAGAAAAGGAAACAAAAAACTGCCGGCCCAGAGACCAGCAGTTTCGTGTTTTACAAATGTTTGTTCAAAAGCTCCACCAGTTGTTCTTTAGGCTGAAAGCCGACAACCTGTTCGACGACTTCGCCGTCTTTAAAGATCATCAGAGTTGGAATGCTCATTACGCCGTATTTTCCGGCTGTTTCCTGATTCTCATCTACATCCAACTTAGCAATTTTAATTTGTTCGCCCATTTCTGTGTCGATTTCTTCTAGTACTGGAGCGATCATTTTACAAGGCCCGCACCACGGTGCCCAAAAGTCCGCAAGTACTACTCCGTCGGACGTTTCACCTGCAAAGTTTTGGTCCGATACATTGACAATAGCCATGAATGGTTCCTCCTTTATATCTCTATCTTTGCATTTATTCTTCGTTATTATAGCATTCCCGCGCTTTACTGGCTAACGTTTAGCTTAAACTTTTCCAATGGTGCTGCCTGGGCTATACTTCTGTCCGCAGCGCCTGATACATTATTTCCGAAAGCAGCGGGCCCTGGGCTGCCAGCGAATAGCTTCCCTTTTCCATCACCCACGTAGTGATGGCTTCATTGAGTATCCCGACAAAACAGATCCTGCCAATCTCTGTGGAAAGTGATCCAGGGAAGACCTGTTCTTCTTTTCCCCTGTTAATAATATCAATAACCGCCTGAAAAAATGGAGACAGTATGCGCTGCATATTGTCATGGATCTCCCCTTTTGTCTGCAAAAGTTCAAAGTGGGCAAGCGTAGCGAGCTCCGGTCGATTTTCCATGAATTCAAGCTGCAGCTGGGCCATTTCAAACAATTGCTCTTTGACAGAAATGGTTTTTTGCATAATTATCTCCAGCTTTTGCATGAACTGCTGCATATTCTCTTCAAAAATAGAGATTAATATATGCTCTTTATTATTAAAATACAAATAAATAGTTCCGTCTGCTACCTTTGCTTCTTTAGCAATGTCCGACACTTTCGCCTGGTGATAACCGTGCTCAGCTATCACTTTCATTCCTGCTTCGATGATCTGTGCATGCTTTCTGTTTGGATTTTTCCCCATTTTATCCGTCACCCTTTCAAACAAAACCATCCATCATGCCGGTTTTCGTTTCACCCTGACGAAATATGCCTTTAAAAACGCCTCACTCTCGTAACAGAGTAAGGCGCTTCTTGCGTTTGGGTAATACTGGCATAGTATTTAAGTTAGTTCTAAATGTACATAATCCGCGCAGGAATGTCAACCGAAACGCACTTAAATAGTCCTAAAAAATTAACTATTTGTGGCTAATAAATTACATTTTTTTCTATTTAAATGATAATCCCGGCTCCTATTACAAAAGATATTCCTACGGAAATAATAAAGGAAATGATTCCTACTGCACGGTTATCTTTACTGATTTCCTCATCGACTTTAAACATGGGAGTAAGAAATTCAAATATAAGATAGCTTAAAATTAATAGTACAAACCCAAAAAATCCCCACAAGAGCATAAACAAGATGCCGTCATTGTGCATGATGGAATAATGAAGAATGTTGGATACCCCAAACAGCTTTCCGCCGGTCGCAAGAGCGACAGCGATATTTCCTTTTTTTATTTCTTCCCAGTTACGATACGGGGTAATAATTTCAAATATCCACAAAAAGATTACCAGAGAGAGCACAGCAACGCTGAAGTTCCCGGCTGTATTTATAAAAGCATTGTCCATCCACACATCCACATGCACCCCTCCGCTTATTTAAGTTCTGCCACGGTGTTACCGATCCCGCCTTCGTTCATGCCGCCATCTCTGGTGGATTTGATACTGGGATGGTTTCTTAAATATTCTTTTACGCCTTTACGAAGCGCCCCCGTGCCTTTGCCATGGATAATGTGGACTTCACGGTAGCCAGCCAGCACCACTTCATCAAGATATTTTTCAAGGCGCTGCACCGCATCCTCGTACCTTTCACCACGCAAATCCAGCTCGGGCCTGGCCGGGGCGGCTGTAGAAGTTGTGGATACCTGTCGCTTGGGCTCTTTAGCGGGCTCTGATTTAAGCTTCTCCATTTCTTCAGGCTTCGCTGTCATTTTCATAATACCAAGCTGCACCTGGAATTCGTTGTCATTCACTTTTTCCACGATGTGTCCGCGCTGTCCGAAGCGAAGCACCTTCACTTCATCCCCTACTTCAAAGGTACGCTCCTTCTGTGCTTTTTGTTTCACTTGTTTTTGCTTTTTGGTCATCGCAGGAGCCGCCTGTTCCATCTGGCGACGGGCTTCAATCAGGCGGTGCTCTTTAATCTCGGCCCCTTCTTTCTGCATTTCCTTCAGCTCAGCAATAATTTCTTCCGCCTGGGCTTTCGCCTTATCAACTTCGTTCTTCGCTTTGCCTTCGGCGTTTGCGATAATCTGGTCCCGTTTTTGCAGCACTTCGTTCCAGGCATTATTTAATTCCTGCCAGAGTCTGGCCGCTTCCTGCCGGAGGTCATCCGCCTCCTGCCAGACTGATTCTGTTTCTTTTCTTTGTTCATCCAGGGAAGCAATCATTGTTTCGACCTGTTTTGTATCTGTGCTCATTTCTTTTTCCGCATTCGAAATAATGGCATCAGGAAGGCCAATTTGCCTCGAAATGGCAAATGCATTACTTCGGCCTGGCACGCCCACAAGCAGGCGGTAAGTCGGCCTCAATGTTTCCACATCAAATTCAACGCTTGCATTCATCACCCCGGCACGGTTATACGCATAGCCCTTCAGTTCACTGTAATGTGTGGTGGCGATCAGCTTCCCTCCGGCCTCCTGAACATAGTCCAGGATACTGACCGCAAGAGCCGAGCCTTCTTCCGGATCGGTGCCGGCGCCTATTTCATCAAACAGTACAAACGAATTGCTGTCCACCTGCTTAACAATATCTACAATATTTGTCATGTGGGATGAAAACGTACTTAAGCTTTGTTCAATCGATTGTTCATCCCCAATATCGGCAAATACTTTCGAAAATACAGCAGCTTCTGCTTCTTCTTCTGCGAGCACAAACAACCCGGACTGGGCCATAAGCGTAAGAAGCCCAGCCGTTTTCAGCGTTACGGTTTTGCCGCCTGTATTAGGTCCGGTAATAACAAGAGTTCCAAATTCGTCTCCAAGTTCCAGGTCAAGCGGCACCATTTCTTCCGGGTCAATAAGCGGATGCCGCGCCTCCATAAACCGGAATCTGCCTTCATCGTTCAGTTCCGGCTGCACTGCTTTTTGGTCTCTTGCATAGTAGGCTTTTGCGAATGTGAAATCAAGTTCGGTCAGCGTATTCATATTCACCAGAATCTCTTCCCCATCTTCAGCAATATACGAAGAAAGCTCCTGAAGAATCCGCTCAATTTCCCGCTGTTCTTTCACTCTTGCCTCTCTTAGTTCGTTATTCATCGAAACGACCGCCTGCGGCTCAATAAAAAGAGTAGCCCCTGTTGAAGACTGATCGTGGACAATACCGCCAAAAGACGAACGGTATTCCTGCTTCACCGGCAGCACGTACCGGTCATTACGTATCGTTACGATGGAATCCGACAGTCGTTTTTGCTGATCCGGTGACCTGGTATACTGTTCAAGCTTCGAACGTACCGACGATTCAAGGCTTCTCATTTGCTGGCGGAGGCCGCGCAGGGCAGAGCTTGCACTGTCAAGAACCACCCCGTTTTCATCTATACAATCCCGGATTTGCTTTTCAATCTCCGGCAGCGTCACTATCTGACGTACCAGACCTTCAAGCAGTGGAAGATCCACCGTTTCTTCTGTCATATCCAGAATAAATGAGCGTATCCGGCGCCCGGCGTACAGCGTATCCGAAACCTCGTTCAACTCACCGGCGTTCAGCATGCCTCCGATTTGCGCCCGGCGCACGTGGGCGTGGATCTGGCGTATACCGCCAAGCGGCGCCTGCCCCCGCAGCCGGATTACTTTGGCCGCTTCTGCGGTGAAGTTCTGTGCTTCTTTCGCTTCTCCCAGCTCCCGGTAGGGGTGCAACTGTTCTATCCGCTCTTTTGCCAGAGTCGAACCAGCATGAGCCTGCAGCTGTTCCTTCATTTTTTCGTATTCCAGCACACGAAGTGTTCTATCATTCACCAATGCTCACCTCTTTGGTTGTTCTATTGTTTCTTATGCTGCAGCCATTTCTTTAACTGCTCTGCAGACATCGTATTTATTACCTGGTCTGGCTGGAGAAGTGCCTTTTTCGCAATAGATATGCCAACATCCATATGATCAAGCATTCCAGAATTATGGGCATCCGTATTGATTGCAATACGGACATCGTGCTCGGCAGCTTTTCTCAGCCAGTCGGCTGAGAGATCAAGACGGTTGGGGTTGGCATTTAGCTCCAGTGCCGTATTCGTTTCGCCGGCACGCTTCATCAGCCGGTCCAAGTCCACCTTGTACCCATCCCGGCGTCCCAGCAGCCTTCCCGTAGGGTGTGCAATCACATTTACCTCCGGATGCTTCAGAGCCTGCTCCATCCTGTTCATAATTTCTTTTTCTGATTGGGAAAAGGAGGAATGGATGGAAGCAATGACAACATCGAGCTCTTTGAGCACGTCATCGTCAATATCAAGCGTTCCGTCAGGCCGGATATCCATTTCAATACCGGCAAAGATTTGAATATTTTTTTCTTTTTCTCTGACGTTTTGTATTTCTTCCATCTGCCTGCGGATTCTGTCTTCATCCAGTCCATGGGCAATGCGGAGATACTTGGAATGGTCCGTGAGCGCCAGCCATTCATAGCCGTGTTTTTTCACTTCTTCCACCATCTCCCGAATTGAAAGAGAGCCATCGCTCCACGTAGTGTGCATATGAAGATCACCGCGGATGTGTTTTTTTTCTATATAAGGATACGGCTCTTGGAACGTATCCGTTTCGCCTCTTCCCAGTCGTGCTTCTGGCGGAATAAAATACAGGCCAAAGTGAGCGTAAAATTCGGTTTCATCCTGAAACGTTGTTTTACGTCCGTCTTTGTCTTCAATGCCGTATTCGCTTAATTTTTCATTTCGTTCCTTTGCGAGCTGACGCATCTGCACATTATGGTCCTTAGAGCCGGTGAAATGATGCAGGGTGCTCGCAAAATCTTCTTCCTCCACCAGACGAATGTCTACTTGAACATTATATTCCCCTTTAATTTCAATGCTGACCTTGCTTGTGCCATCGTTAATGACTTTGGCTACTTCGGGCAGCTCTACCAGTTGTTTACGAACATGTTCCGCATCTTTTACACTCATAATATAATCCAGGTCCTTCACTGACTCTTCCACCCGGCGAAGACTGCCCGCCCGCGCATATTTTCGTACATCTCTCACTGTTTCAAGAGACGCTTCGAGCTTTTGGGCCATTTCAAGCATATAGGCAATCGGAAGCCGTTCCGGACGCTTTCCTTCCTCCGCGAGCGCTTCCAGTATTTTCTGCTCCGTTTTCGCCCCAAAGCCTTCGAGACTCTGAACTTCGTGGGTTAAACACGCCTGCTCCAGTGAGTCCCGGTCTGTTATGTCGAGCTCCTGATAAAGCTTTGACACTTTTTTTCCTCCGAGCCCTGGAAGCTTCAGCAGCGGAATCAACCCCTCCGGAACTTCTTCTGTCAAAGTGTTCATCAATTCAGTTTCCCCGTTATTTTCCCGCCATTCCTTTATTAAAGCAGCTGTTCCTTTACCGATGCCCTTCAGAGTGCCTGCCTCATCGATTTCACCCAGCGAACGCTCATCGTATTCAAGTGCCTGTGCTGCTTTGCGGTAGGCAGAAATTTTAAAAGGATTCTCTCCCTTAATTTCCATATATACAGCGATTGTTTCCAAATGACCGATAAGATCTTTTTTATTCATGCTAATCTCCTCCACACGTCAGCTTTAATCATGTTAGGCATTCTTTTTTGAGTATAACGGGAGTTAACAATTCTGTCTAAATTCATGCCGCCGTGCTGAAGACATAAAAACAGACTCCCCTGTGACACGCAGGGAAGTCAACCTTCATTCTCTATTGGGCCATCCATGTTCCCGGGCTCTTCCGGCATGATTTGCTCGTACCAGCCGGAAAGCCATGGGGTGTCATGTAATATAAAGTTCGCGATTACCGAGTTATTCACTACTGGTTCAAGGGCCGGAAATGGCATCAGCATTGCTGCAGCCAGAACAATAAATAAAATAACATACGTTTCCAGTACACCTAGCACACCGCCAAGCCAGTAATTGATCGTTCTCAGCACCGGCAGCCTGGCGATACCGCCTGCCGCTCCGGTTAAAAAGCCGGCAACAATACGGGTGCCAACAAATAAGAGAAGAAAAGCGATAGAATAATAAAACAGGCTGCGGGTGTCAAAAGCAGCCAGGAACGACCCTTCCGGCTGCTGGCCAAACGGGTAGGGGATCCATTGTTCTAGCATCTGTGCCACTTCTTCATAAAATAAAAACGCAACAACGAATGCTGCAACCAGGCTGACGAGGCGGAGCAGCTGAAGAACAAAGCCCCGCTGAAGCCCCGTGAAAAAGCTGCCGATTAAAATCACAACAAGCAGAACATCTATTACTATTTCCATAAGCATTATCCTTCAGAATCTTTGTCCTTGTTCACTTCTTCTTTAAGTTTAATATAATCATCCACTACATTTAAAGCCGTCAAAACCGCGAGGCGCGTTGTATCCAAATAAGGATTGTATGCTTTATATTCCTTCATTCTCTTATCTAAATAATTGGCTACCTGATTAATATGCGAGGGTTGTTCATCACCGACAATCGTGTACTGCTGGCCGTATATTGTAACCGTAGTGCGTTTTTTACTTTGATCATCAGCCACGTTTTCCGCCCCCTGTTCTTAAGTGTGCCTTTTCTTTAATAGTAACAGAATAAAAAGGCTCTGAATATATTTCCCTGTGAAGCTGCTTCGTTAAACCGCCAGATGCCCGCCAGCCATTTACTGCCTGAGCTCTGCCCCCGTTTTTTCTTCCAGCATGCGAAGGACCTGGTCGTGGGCAGAGGTGACTTCTTCATCAGTCAGCGTCCTTTCCGGATCCAGATACACAAGGGTGAACGCCAGGGACTTTTTGCCGGGCGTCAAATTTTCGCCCTGATAAACATCAAATAAAGAAGTGCTGTATAATGTGCTGCCGCCTGCGGCCTCGATCACATTTTTCACGTCAGCTGCAGGAACGCTTTCATCTACGACGATCGCAATATCGCGGGTAGTGGAAGGAAACCTCGGCAGCGCTTGATAACGCACCGGTGTTTCAGCTGCCTGAAGCAGGGACGTTAAATCAACCTGGAGAGCGTACGTTTCGGCAATATCCCAATCCCCGGCGGTCGTTGGATGGATTTGGCCGACATAGCCCACTGTTTCTCCATCGAGCTGGATGTCAGCTGTGCGGCCGGGATGCATATCACTGCGTTCAGCCAGAGTAAACGAAGCACGGCTTTCCACGTGCAGTTCCTCAAGAATGCCTTCTGCAATTCCCTTTATCACATAAAAATCTGCTCTTTTTGTCTCTCCCTGCCATAAGTGGCTTTCCCACCTGCCGCTTACTACCGCAGCAAGCATAATGCGTTCTTCCGGCTGAACGGCGGCACGTTCTTCTTCGGAAAGAAACACCGAGCCCATTTCAAATAGGGCAATGTCCTTCGTCTGGCGGTTGCGGTTATAGCTGACTCCTTCAAGCAGCTGTGGAATCAGGCTCTGACGCAGCACTCTGCGGTCTTCGCTCATCGGCATAGTCACTTCCATCGTATGCTTTTCCGGATAAAGCGTAAAACGTGAGGCAGAGCCGGCAGTCGTCAGGGAATAGGTGACAGCTTCACTCAAGCCGGCACTTTCCAAAAAGCGGCGAACCGTCCGCTTTCTTTTTTGTTCCGCCGTTAAACTCCCAGCCGTCGTTGCCCCTTTTGGCAGTGTACTCGGAATGTCCTGATAGCCGTGCATACGGGCGATTTCTTCCGCCACGTCCTCTTCGATGTGAATATCCGGACGTCGGCTTGGGATATATACTTCGATACTGCCCGTTTCTTTATCAGCCACTTGAAAACCAAGGCGTTCGAGAATATGGACCATCTCTGAACCACTGAGCTCCATTCCCAGCAGCTGATTGATGCTGCGGTCGCTCACCGTGACCCACCGGCCGCCAGGCTTTCGATGATCCTCCTGTTCGATGCCCTGCAGAATAGAAGCCCCCGCGTGTTCAGCAAACAAATACGCTGCCCGGTCTGCTGCCTGCTCTACCCTTTCTGTGTCGAGACCCCGTTCATAACGGACACTTGCATCGCTTCGTATCCGTGTATCTTTGGAGGCCTGGCGAATTAATGACGGATGAAACAGAGCTGCTTCAAGCAGGATATTTGTCGTCCCGTCGCCGACTTCTGAGTGCTCTCCGCCCATCACTCCTGCGAGCGCCGTCGGCTTTGTGCCGTTGGTTACGACTAAATGTGCACTTGAAAGGTGATGCTTATTGCCGTCAAGCGTCTGTATTTCTTCGTCTTCGAACGCTCTGCGCACAAGTACTTCGTCAGAGCCGAAAGCGTCAAAATCAAACGCATGCAGCGGCTGTCCATATTCAAGCAGCACGTAGTTGGTAATGTCCACGATGTTGCTAATCGGCCGGATGCCTGCAGCCATCAAACGGTTCTGCATCCAATACGGAGAAGGCTTCACCTGGATGTTTTCGGCAACTCTCGCCCCGTAATAAGGGGTGTCCTCCCCGTTTTCGATTTTCACATTGACCGCAGCCGACGCAGATTTATCGCTTTCTTTTACAGAGGTCCTAGGAAGCTTCACGGTACGGTCGAGCTGGGCTGCTACTTCATATGCAACCCCGAGGACGTTCAGGCAGTCGGCACGGTTTGGCGTAATATCGAGATCCATTACCGTGTCATCCCAGCCAAGGGCTTTTATTGCGTCCGAACCGGTTTCCGGATTTTCATCAAAAACAAAAATGCCTTCAGCCACATGTTTTGGAACCAGCTTTGCTTCCATACCGAGCTCCTGGAGGGAGCAAATCATGCCATTGGACTCCTGGCCGCGGATGTCCGTCGCTTTAATTTCCATGCCCCCAGGCAGCACGGTGCCTGGCTTTGCAACTACAACCTTCTGCCCGGCCGCCACATTATCAGCGCCGCAGATAATCTGCACCGTCTCTGCTCCCTGATCCACCTGGCAGATGTTTAAACTATCAGCGTCGGGGTGCTTTTTGGCCTCGACAACGTAGCCGACCACACATCCCTCAATTGGTTCGGAGCGCCGGTACAGAGCGTCCACCTCTACGCCTCCCGTAGTCAGGCGGTCGGCAATTTCCTCGGGAGCAATATCTTCAATATCTACATAATCTTTCAGCCACTTATATGAGATCAACATGTCTGTATTCTCCTTTTATACTCGAGTGAATTGTTTTAAAAAGCGCATATCGTTCGTGTAAAAATGCCGGATATCATCGATGCCGTATTTTAAGAGGGAGAACCGTTCCACTCCCATGCCAAAGGCAAAGCCGCTATAGATTTCGGGATCAAAGCCGCTCATTTCAAGCACACGCGGGTGTACCATTCCACACCCGAGCACTTCGATCCATCCAGTATGCTTGCAGATGCGGCAGCCTTCACCTGCACAGATGCCACATGAAACGTCAAGCTCTGCAGATGGCTCTGTAAACGGGAAGTAACTCGGGCGGAGACGGATTTCTCTTTCCTCCCCGAAATATTCCTTCACGAATGTTTCAAGCACTCCTTTCAAATCACTCATTCGAATATTTTCGTCAACCATCAGCCCCTCAATTTGCATAAACTGATGGGAATGGGTAGCATCATCATCATCCCGGCGGTATACCTTGCCCGGGCAGATGATTTTCACCGGGCCTTTGCCTTGGTGACGCTCCATCGAACGGGCCTGGACGGGAGAGGTCTGCGTACGCATCAGCAGATCGCTGCTGACATAAAAAGAGTCCTGCATGTCCCGGGCCGGATGATCTTTTGGCAGATTCATCGCTTCAAAGTTATAATAGTCGGTTTCTACTTCCGGGCCTTCTGTCACTTCAAAGCCCATCCCGATAAATATGTCTTCGATTTCTTCAACCACGCTTGTCAGCGGGTGCTTCGCCCCGCGTTGGACCGGGCGTCCGGGAAGTGTCACGTCCAACGTTTCATTTTTGAGTTTTTCCTTTAATGCTTCGTCAGCAAGCATTTTCGTCTTTTTCTCCAGACGCTCCTGGATGGCTTCACGTACTTCGTTTCCCTTCTGGCCGACCACAGGACGCTCTTCCTTGGACAGCTGCCCCATTCCCCGGAGCACTTCCGTAATAGGACCTTTCTTTCCTAAGTATTTTACTCTCACCTGCTCCAATTCTTTTGTATCTCCAGCTTTTTCAATCTGCTGCAGCGCTTCCTGCTGCAGCTCTTCCAAACGTTCTATCATATCCTGGTTCCCTCCATTTTTATGCCAAATAAAAAGAGCCCTCTCCCTGAAAAGGGACGAAGGCTCGCGGTACCACCCTTGTTAGCTGCAGTGCACAGCTCACTTTCCTGTAACGACAGGTTCCGGCACGCTTTTCTTCCACGAGGAATACTCCAGCGGCTGCTCCGAAGTGAATTCACAAATCCTTACTGTAAGGTATTTTCAGTCCACGATACCTTTTCCCTGGTCAGCAGGAAGCAATGCTACTACTCTTCATCTGCGCATTTGTGTTTATACGTTTCAATATGCATTATTATAGAAAAAGCCCGGCCCAATTGCAACCATCACCAATCCGTCTGCTTCAAATGGTACAGCAGGATGCCGGCTGAAACCGCAGCGTTTAATGATTCTGCCTGTCCCGGGATCGGAATATACAGGTTCTGATCGGTCCGCTCGAGCCATTTCTTTTGCACACCTGCTCCTTCATTGCCAATGATTAACGCAAAATAGGGCTGCGGCTCCAGGGCTGAATACGACGTTCCTTCTTCAAGTGAAGTCCCAAAGCACGGAATATCCGTTTCCTGCAGCCATTCCAGCCATTCGCCCAGATCCTCCTGCAGAACCGGAACATGAAACAGTGATCCCTGCGTCGCCCGGACCACTTTTGCATTGTATGCATCCACTGTGCCTGCCCCGAGAACAACTACACCTTTTCCAAGCGCGTCGACCGTCCGGATGATTGTTCCCAAATTGCCAGGGTCCTGAATGCTGTCGACTAAAACAAAAAAAGAATACCCGCCGCTTTTGACATTGGAAAATTCAGGAACCCTGCATACAGCTACGATATTTTTCGGCGTTTCGGTCGAGCTGATTTCTTTCATGACGCTTTCTGTTACTTCCGTTGCCGGAGTTGGTATTTCATTAAAAACCTGTGGCCACTCTTTGTGTTCTTCGATGAAAATTTCTTCAATCCAGGCCTGCGACTGCACGGCTTCTGTTAACGCGTGGTCTCCTTCAATTAAAAAGAGGCCCGATTTTTCCCGTTCTTTACGTTTATGAAGTTTTTTTATTTCTTTTACTTTTGGATTTTTTGCCGACTCTATCCGCTTCACTTCGTTGTCTCCCCCAGTATTTTCTCTCATCGTAGCACATTTTGCCTGGCGGCAGTAAGAAAACGAATAACCTTTCCATCCGTAATGGAAGGAAAGGTTATTATTTTTATGCGTCGTACGTTAACGAATCTACTGTCTTCCGGTCTAAGCGCTTAGCAATTTCTACGATTAACTGCACGGCATGCTCAAAGTCATCCCTGTGCAGAATAGCCGCATGGGTATGAATATAGCGGGTCGGAATTGTAATAGCCATCGATGGCACTCCTTCTCCGGATAAATGAATAGAGCCGGCATCGGTGCCTCCGTTCGCCATCATGTCGAACTGAAAAGGAATTTCTTTTTCTTCAGCTACTCCTACAACGAAATCACGCAGTCCCTTGTGGGCGATAACAGAAGCATCCATCATCAAAAGCTGCGGTCCTTTGCCAATTTTTGCTTTAGCCTCGTTGCTTGCCACACCCGGAGTGTCACCGGCAATGCCCACGTCAACAGCAAAGCCAATGTCGGGCTGAATTTGGTTGGTTGCTGTTTTCGCACCGCGAAGGCCGACTTCTTCCTGAACTGCACCGACACCATAAATTTCATTCGGATGGGATTCGTTTTCGAGACGTTTGAGTACTTCGATTGCAATGGCACAGCCAATGCGATTATCCCAGGCTTTTGCCATTAGAAACTTTTCATTATTCATCACTTCAAAATCACATACCGGCACGACCGAATCGCCTGGGCGTACGCCGAAGGATTCTGCTTCTTCTTTACTCGAAGCCCCGATATCAATAAACATATCTTTAATTTCCATCGCTTTCTTGCGCTGCTCTGCCGGTAGAATATGCGGTGGTTTAGAACCGATGACACCAGTAATATTTCCTTTTTTCGTCATTACCCTCACCCGCTGGGCGAGCATCACCTGGCTCCACCATCCACCAAGAGTCTGAAATTTCAAGAAACCATTTTCATCAATCCCCGATATCATAAAACCAATTTCGTCCAGATGGCCGGTGATCATCAATTTCGGACCGCCCGCCTGGCCGGTTTTTTTAGCGATAAGGCTTCCGAGCCGATCGGTACTCATTTCATCAGCATACGGTGAAATGTACTGAGTCATCACTTTTCTCGGTTCCTGTTCGTTCCCCGGAACGCCGTTTGCGTCCGTGAGGTCTTTTAGCATCTGCAATGTCGGATCTAATTCTGCCATTTCATGCTGCCTCCTTTATGTATGGTTGTTTTACGCACACATGCAAAGGGAAAATATCATTAATGTCTTAAACTAATATTCTCATCAATACAAGCAGTGTGGTACAGGTTCTTCCATATTCAGTATAAAGAACTTTGCCCCGGGGCTCAAACATAATCTATCTTGCCCGGGTTCAGGTGAAACTTTTTAATATACTGTGCGTATATATTAGAAATGCTGAGGCTCATGTACGCTTAATCCGGTATATGCAAAGGAGGGTGTAAAGATTGGGAATTCTTTTGCGACTGCTGTTGCTGATTGCTCTCATTATAATCATATATTCGTTTTGGAAATACTGGAATAATTCAAGAAGAAAATTAGAAGCCGCCCATCAAAAAAAACAATTCTATCTGCTTGATGACCAGCAAAACGTACGTAAAAACCTGCTCGCTACGCATAAAGGCGTCATGTTTGAAGGAGAGAAATACGTAGGTACGACCGAAAAAGCATTTGAAGTGGTTACGATTTCGCTCTGGGTGATTGAAAGTGAGCATTTGCGCGGCTTCCAGCGGGAGGATTTCACCTTCCTTGAGCGGGAAATTCTTGCTCTTTACCCGGAGGCTGCCATTGAATGGAACAGCCCGGTGAAAGAGTTTATGCAGCAGCTTGAAGCGGAGCGGCCGGGAAAACGATAAAAAGCGGAACGCCCTATTGACGGGCGCTCCGCTTTTTTGCATTTTAGTTTAGGTTTGATTTCGCTTTTTCAGCAAGTTCTGCGAATGCTTTCTCGTCGTTTATCGCGAGGTCTGCGAGCATTTTACGGTTCATTTGAATACCGCCCTGCTTCAAACCATGCATCATGCGGCTGTAAGACAAGCCATTCAACCGCGCTGCTGCGTTGATACGCGCGATCCAGAGCTTACGGAATTCGCGTTTGCGCTGGCGACGGTCCCGGTAAGCATACTGCAGGGACTTCATTACCTGTTCCTGCGCTGTTTTAAACAGCGTATGCTTTGAACCTCTATATCCTTTCGCGAGTTTTAATACTCGTTTACGTCTGCGACGTGCCACATATCCGCCTTTTACTCTTGGCATCGTCAACCCCTCCTTAGCTTATATTAATTATTTGGTCTTGCTTATTTTTTCGTTTTCGGCAGTAGTGTCTTGATACGCTTGTAGTCGGATTTGGAAACAAGCTCCGGTTTACGAAGGTTACGCTTTTGCTTTTGGGATTTATGCGAAAACATATGGCTCGTGAATGCGCGTGCGCGTTTTACACGGCCGCTTCCTGTTTTGCGAAAACGTTTTGCTGCTCCGCGGTGAGATTTCATTTTTGGCATAAGTGACATCCTCCTTTTTTAATATAACGGGAAAAACCGCTGTCTACTCTTCTTTGCTGGATTCTTCTTTTTGTTCACGTTCCTGTTCTGCTTTTGGAGCAAGCATGAGGAACATGCTGCGGCCGTCCATTTTTGGCTTCGTTTCAATCGTACTCACGTCTTCACACTCTTTCGCAAACCGGTCCAGTACTTCTTTACCAATGTCAGAGTGGGTGATCATACGACCGCGGAAGCGGATAGCTGCTTTTACTTTATCGCCTTTAGATAAAAACTTCCGTGCATTGCGAAGTTTTGTATTAAAGTCGTGTTCTTCGATGCTCGGGCTCAAACGAACTTCTTTAACATTGATCGTTTTTTGCTTTTTCCGGGCTTCTTTTTCTTTTTTCTGCTGTTCAAAACGGTATTTACCGTAATCCATAATACGGCAGACAGGCGGTTTCGCATTTGGAGCGACAAGAACGAGGTCAAGGTTTTCTTTCCCGGCCAGCTCTAAAGCTTCATTTCTTGATTTTACTCCAAGCTGCTCTCCGTTAGCGTCGATGAGTCGAACTTCACGGGCACGGATGCCCTCGTTTACCTTTTGGTCCTTACGAATAATAAGCCACCTCCAGAAATTTAGTGCGCGGGGCTTCCACGCAAATGCTTACCATTGGCACAACGAAAAAACGTGCAGGCACCCTCTGAAGCAGAGAAGCGCCCACACGTATACAGAATATATGCTCTACACATTCAATATATTGATAAAAACCAGCCAACGTTTGTCGGTCAGGTGAGAAGCGGGCGCTTCTTCTTTAGGGATTAATTATTTTCACACTAGGACATCTTAGCACGGAGCCAATAAAGCGTCAACCATTTTAGCGATATTCATTAATGGCCCCAGTTACATTTTCCACAAAATCTTCTAACGGCTGCGATTCTGAGTCCTGCTGGCCGTACCTTCGTACATTTACGGCGTTTGCTTCCTGCTCCTTGTCTCCGAGCACAAGCATGTAAGGTATTTTTTGCGTCTGGGCTTCACGGATTTTATAGCCGAGTTTTTCATCCCTTGTATCCACTTCCACCCGGACATCTGAGGCCTGGAGCGCCAATTCCACTTCTTTGGCATAATCAAGGTGCACATCAGGAGAGACCGGTATAATTTTTACCTGGACAGGAGACAGCCACGTCGGCAGGGCGCCTTTATATTCTTCAAGCAGAAAAGCGATGAAGCGTTCCATGGTGGAAACGATTCCCCGGTGGACTACTACCGGGCGATGCTCGCCGCCGTCGCTTCCGACATACGTGAGATCAAAGCGTTCAGGCAGATGGGTGTCAATCTGGACGGTCGAAAGCGTCTCTTCCTTGCCCATCGCTGTTTTCACCTGCACGTCCAGCTTCGGGCCGTAAAATGCTGCTTCTCCTTCGGCTTCTACATATTCAGCATCAATAGCATCCATCGCTTCTTTAAGAATACGTTCGGAATTCTCCCACATCTGGTCGTCGTCCACATATTTTTCTTTATCTTCCGGATCCCGGTAGGAAAGCCGGAAGGTGTAATCTTTGATGCCAAAGTCATGATAGACTTCACGAACGAGCCGTACAGCACGGATGAATTCATCCTTCAGCTGGTCAGGACGGGCAAAAATATGCCCGTCATTTAGCGTCATCGCCCGTACTCTCTGCAGTCCGGCAAGCGCCCCGGATTTTTCATAACGGTGCATTGTTCCAAGCTCTGCAATGCGTACCGGCAGATCGCGATAGCTGTGTTTCTTATTTTTGTACACCATCATATGGTGTGGACAGTTCATCGGCCGGAGTACGAGTGTTTCATTATCCATTTCAATCGGAGGAAACATATCATCCTGGTAGTGGTCCCAGTGGCCCGATGTTTTATAGAGTTCAGACGAGCCGAGCACCGGCGTATACACGTGGTCGTAGCCAAGACGCACTTCTTTATCTACAATATAGCGTTCGATGATCCGACGGATCGTCGCGCCATTTGGAAGCCAAAGCGGCAGGCCCTGGCCTACTGTCTGGCTGGTCGTGAATATGTCGAGCTCTCTGCCTATTTTACGGTGGTCCCGCTCTTTAGCCTCTTCAATCATTTTCAAGTGATCATCCAGTTGGGACTGCTTTTCAAACGCCGTCCCGTAAATACGCTGAAGCATTTTATTATTGCTGTCCCCGCGCCAATAAGCTCCAGAAATATTCATCAGCTTAAACTTTTTCAGCTTAGACGTCTGCGGCACGTGGACGCCCCGGCATAAATCGACAAATTCGCCCTGCCGGTATAGTGCAATTTGCTCTCCTTCCGGAATGTCTTCGATCAATTCCAGCTTCAATTCATCGCCAAGCTCTTTAAAAAAGCGGATCGCTTCGTCCCGGGACACTTCCTCACGAATAATTTCAAGATTTTCATCGACGATTTTATTCATTTCTTTTTCGATTTTTGGCAGGTCTTCCGGAGTTAGCTGATGCGGCATGTCAATATCGTAATAAAAGCCGTTTTCAATTACTGGCCCCACCCCAAGCTGTACGTCATCAAAAAGCCGTTTCACGGCTTGGGCCATCGCATGTGCCGTACTGTGCCGGAGTACTTCAAGCCCTTCCGGCGATTGGTACGTGATGATTTCGATCTGTCCATTTTCCCTAAGTGGCGTGCGGAGATCGACCATTTTTCCATTCATTTTCCCTGCCAGTGCGTTCTTTTTCAGTCCGGAGCTGATCCCGCCGGCTACTTCCTCTGTCGTTGTGCCAATGTCATATGATTTTTCATTTCCGTCTGGAAATATGAGGTTGATTGTCTGTTCTGCCAATGTGAATTGTCCTCCTTTTGTAAC
This sequence comes from Marinococcus halophilus, assembly GCF_002265875.1. GTDB lineage: Bacteria > Bacillota > Bacilli > Bacillales > Marinococcaceae > Marinococcus > Marinococcus halophilus. Next base: position 68,723 of record NZ_NPFA01000008.1, on the reverse strand, counting down.
TGTAATAAACAGAAAAATACATAAAGAGCCCGCCCCTCGAAAGGGGCGGGCTCAGCCGCGGTTCCACCCTAGTTTCCGCCCCACTCGCAGAGACGACTCTATCCGGGTAACGGCCGGGGACCCGCCGACAGATACTAAGGTTCCCTGCCGGAGCTCCGAGGGGGTAAAAATAAAACGGTTCGTGGAGAACTTTCAGCCGCGGTTCTCTTCTCTGGGACGCCTGTTTTATTTTCATGTCCTCTTCTTTGCATTTTCCTTTTCGCTATTTCAGCATAGCGAAAAGCTCCTTATCATGCAACCAGTAGTTAATTTTGCATAACAAAGTCTTTTTCGCTGTTTTCTTCTCCTTCAAACACACGGAGTGTATGGTACTTCGTATTCCGCTGCGCTGGCGTGTAGCCTGCTTCCCGTATTAAACGAAGGATCCGGTTGATGTTTACCTTGTGGGTGGTGCCCGCTGAAGAAACGACGTTCTCTTCCATCATCGTACTGCCAAAGTCATTACAGCCGTAGGAGAGGGAGCGCTTCCCTGTCTCTGGTCCAGCAGTCACCCACGAGGACTGGAAGTTCGGGATGTTGTCCAGGAATAAGCGCGAAATGGCTACGTTCCGGAGATAACCCTCTGGTGTAATACGTTCGCCTTTCATGCTCGTGTAGTCCTGCTGGAAGGTCCAGGAAATGAATGCCAAAAAGCAGTTGGATTCGTCCTGGGCCTCACGAATGCGCCAAAGGTGTTCGGCCCGTTCTTCGTTTGATTCGCCAAAGCCGATGACCATCGTTGCGGTACCGTGCATGCCAACTTCTTTAGCCATTTTCATGCAGTCGATCCATTGGTCGGCCGTGCACTTCAGCCGGCTGATCCGTTTTCTTGTTTTCTCTGTAAGAATTTCGGCACCGCCGCCAGGAAGAGAGTCGAGCCCTGCTTCATGCAGAGCCGTCAGTACTTCTCTCAAGGAGAGGCCGGATACTTCCATCATTTTGTACACCTCTGCCGGAGTAAACGAGTGCATCGTCACATCCGGAAAATGGTTTTTTATTTTCTTGAGCAGGTTTGTATAGTATTCAAATGGGAGATTCGGGTTGGTCCCTCCCTGCATCAAAATTTCGTCTCCTCCAACGTCCTGGAGTTCTTTAATTTTCTGCAGAATCTGGTCATCTGAAAGAAGGTAGCCCTCTTCTGAGCCCGGGCGGCGATAAAATGCACAAAAGCGGCAGAATGTATCGCAGACGTTGGTGTAATTGACATTTCGTCCTATGTTAAAGGTAGCAACAGGCTCGGGATGCCAACGTTTTTTAATTTCATTTGCTGCCGCTCCCATTTTTTCTATTTCATCGCTTTCATACAAGCGCACAGCGTCGTCCATGGTCAGTCGTTCTCCGTTTAATGCACGTTCTAATATTCCATCAATGCTCATTTTTGTATACCCTCCAGAAAATTCCTTTGTGGCGCTCGCATGAAAATACCGCGAATCCAACCCATTTTCTGCATGCTGGGCGCTATCATCATGTTAGCATATTTATTTGTATTATACACATAGAATGTCCTGTATATTACCAATTATCCCCGGCGGTTCTGCCCGTCCATAAATACTTCTTCTGTGAACGGACGGATCCGTTCCATTATTCTTTTTGCTTTCAGCCGCTCATTTCCGCCTTTCTGGGAATAGGTCAAATGCTCTTCAAGTTCACTGTAATCATAATTAGACGTATAGACGGTAGGCAGCTTTTCCATCATCCGGTACTGTAGAATGACGCCTAAAATATCATCTCTTGTCCAGGCGCTCATCGACTCGGCTCCAAGATCATCGAGGACGAGTACCGGTACACCTTTAACGCTGTCCACCTTTTCCCGTACGGTATTGTCCGATAACGATTCTTTAATCTCCCGGAAAAAGTCCGGCACATGCACAATCATCGAGCCAATACTCCGCTCTGCCAATTCATTCATAATAGCCCCGGCAATATACGTTTTGCCAACCCCGAATTTTCCGTACAGGTAAAGGCCCTTTCCATCTTCACCGGGAACGGTGGTCGATGCAAAATGAAGTGCTGTGGTCCCGGCCTTCGCTCTTGACTGGTGGTCCATATCCACCTGGTCAAAGGAAGCGTGCAGTATTTCTTTCGGAATATAATAGCTTTTAATCAGCGACTGCCTTTTTTTCTTTTCGTCATCGTGTACTTTTAATGAACAGCGGTGATAGGCAACCGTTACTTTTCCCTTGTCTTCCATCAGCTCTGGCTGATACCCCTGCATCAGGTTGGGACAGTTTTCAAGCCCTGGACAGGCATCACAGTTGCTGCGCTCCCGTTTGTATTCAAATAAAGCCGCCTTATTTTTTTCGTATTCTTCCGTAGGTATGTGCGGATGACGGTGCTTAAAATCGATCACTCCCGGATAGGCAAATACTTCTTTTTCAAGTCTTGCCATCCGCTCTTTCCAGCCTTTATCCATCCATCCGTTTAACGAGGAACCAATCGAATCCATCCAGCTGCCTCCTTTCGTTTAACGATTCGCTCTTTCCCGGCGTTCTTTCAGCATTTCCTCAAAACGTTCCCTTTCCTTCGAAAGCTGTTCATCCCTCGCGGTATTTACATCTTCTGCTGGCTTATTTTCCGACTGTTCTTCTTTTTCCATCCATTTCGGCAGCTTATCGTTTCGAACATACCCCTGCTGCCGTTTGTTTGCATAATTGTTTTTAGGCGCCATTCGTTCCTGGGCCTGCTTGTGCTCTTCTTTCGCAAGCTTCATGGCGTCCTCTACGGTATGTACTTTTTTCCTTGTCCACTGGCCCGCAATTTTATAAACGAGCGCTTTGCTTAATTTCATATTGTTATTCTGCATCACGTAATCGGTCAACACGTTGACCACTCCCGGGGATAAACGGTAGCTGAACAAAAGCTCTTCAACAAGGTAGATATCAGACTCCGGCACTGTGGCTCCGCCAGCAACAGAGCGAAGAAAAGTCACCGGGGAGGTTTGTTCATAAAACTGCTTCATCTGCTCCTGTTCAGACAGGGGACGTCCTTTTGCCGGGGTATGCTCCCTGTGTTCTGTTTGCGCACGATTCCCGAGCGCCGGGGGAGCTGCCCCGTGCTCCATGCGATAATGATTTTTCGATTTTCTGCGCAGGTCTTCTATATTTACTTCGTCGTCTGCCGATAAAGACTCCTGAATCACTTTTCCCATATCAATCGGTGAGAGCTGGTACACAAAAGCAAGACGGCGGACAGTCTGCTGCAGCGACGGCGTTAACAGCTGCGTGCTGTTAAGAAAGGAAGGAAGTGAAGCCTTTAATAGTTCCATATCGAACCCATTCTCTTCAAGCTGCAGACGCGATGGTTCACTGCCTCCTATAAATTCAGTCCCTTCTTCCGCCGGAGGCGGTTCGGAAGCCATTTCCGACGCATGCAGAGAAGCAAACACTTCATTGAAGGAAGCCGTAATTTCTTTTGCTTCTTCAGGTACAGCTGTAATACCGAAGCGCTGCCGCAGCTGAATGTATTTGTTTTTTCCGAGGCGATTATACAAAAATACGCTTAAAACGTCGTCCTGGAAAAAAGCCCGCGGCGACATTGGAGGCTGGATGTCATAAACAAATGTTTTGTCCTGCGCCTGTGTCTCTAATTCATAAACTCTGAGAAGGCCAATGCCTTCAAGCATGCGCCGGGCGGCATAAATTTCATTTAGAGGCATCTGCAAAAAAGCCATCAGCTCGTGATGGGTGGCTTCGGAGCTTTCATAGCAGTCTTTTTCCAATTTATTCTGCAGGGTCTGGTAGAGAGCGATCGCTTTGCTTCCAACTAACGGCTGGTAGAGCATAGACATTGTTTTATCGGTGCTCTCGCTGAATTCTTTGCTTGTGCGAACATAGTACCCGTCCACCGGTTTTACTTCCATCCAATGCAGACTCAAAGCGCCGCCCTCCTTTTTATGATTTAGATGAATCCTCTTTGTTTTCTTTATCAATCAGCTCTTTTAACTCATTGATAAATACATTTATATCACGGAACTGGCGGTAGACAGAAGCGAAACGGACATAGGCGATTTCATCAATATCTGCGAGTTCTTCCATGACAAGCTCTCCAGCTTCCTCGCTTTTCACTTCCGTCCGTCCCTCTTCCCGCAGTTTATTTTCCACCCTTGAGACAATACCCTCGAGCGTTTCCATCGGGATCGGCCGCTTTTCACAGGCCCTGATCAGGCCCCTTAGCATTTTTTCCCGGCTGAATTCCTCCCGGTTTCCATTCTTTTTCACTACGACAAGCGGCAGTTCTTCCACAATCTCAAACGTAGTGAAGCGGTGGTGGCACGTATCACACTGGCGACGGCGACGAATGGACCGGCCTTCATTACTCGGCCTCGAATCCAATACACGTGTGCCATTGGAGTAGCATACTGGGCACTTCATTATTATCATCTCCAATTTGATGGACGATCTCTATTTTTATTGGTTCTATCATATCACACTAGCTCCTGTCAGGAAGATGACAATTTGCGTATTTCTTTGAATTCCTCTTCCTGCGGGCAATAAAAAACCGTTCAAGCACATCGTATGCTTGAACGGTGTTCATATACGCGTTATAAGGCGTTTGCTTCCGGGCGCTGCACGCGGATAGGCCCTGTACCACGGGGTATCTCTATTGTTTCTTCTGCTTCGGCACCGAGTGAGCCTGCAATATATTTTGCTGCCGTGTTCGGATCAATGTGATCGCCGCACGTATACACGTCAATGCTGGCATAGCCATGCTCCGGAAAGCTGTGAATCGTCAAATGCGATTCTGAAATAATAACGACTCCGCTCACACCCTGCGGAGCAAATTTATGAAAGATTACTTCTCTTATTTCAGCGCCTGCTTTCAAAGCGGCGTTTACAAAAATACGTTCGATTGCGTTTACATTGTTTAAAGTTTCTTCGTCACAACCCCACAGCTCGGAAATGACATGGCGTCCCATTGTTTCCATGGTACGTTTCCCCCTTTGTTTCTTTTTCTTCCATCATTAGGTCGCTTTATTTCATCGGCCCGTCACGTTTTAAAGGTTACTCTGGGGGAAAGTTAGTCCAATTTGGCACTAACCCTTGCAGTAACCGTTAGCAGGCCTGGAGATGTCTGAAAAACATGCATTTTTGCCATTAAGTTCAACGACATGCAGGCACGAAATCCAGTATACGATGTTTATTTGCAATTTGCAACCAGTTTTCCAGTGCAGAGGCTTTGAACCTTGCATATCTCTCTTCAATGCTTATATACGCTTTGTAGCTTCCGCGTACGATATTGCAGAAAAATAAACAAAAAGCGCCCCGCTTACGGGACGCTTTCCCATATTGACGATCTTTAAAACGAAGCAACAGAAGAATAGCCTACAGCTGGTTCACCAACCATCTTTACCAAATCTACGACCCGGCAGGAGTAGCCCCACTCATTATCGTACCAGGCAAGCACCTTAACCTGGCGATCGTTGATTACCATTGTGGAGAGCGCGTCGATGATCGATGAATGTTCATTTCCATTAAAATCCGTTGAAACGAGCGGATCCTCACAGTAGGAAATGATTCCTTTAAGCTCTTGTTCTGATGCCGCCTTAAGCGTTTGGTTAATTTCTTCTTCCGTCACCGGACGCTTCATGTCAATTACCATATCCACAAGCGACACGTTTGGTGTCGGTACACGAAGCGCCATACCGTTCATTTTCCCTTCCATGGAAGGAATCACCTCGGAGAGCGCCTTAGCTGCCCCGGTAGACGTCGGGATGATCGACTGTCCGCAGGCTCTTGCCCGTCGCAGGTCTTTATGGGGGTTGTCCATGTTATTTTGATCATTTGTGTATGCGTGCACGGTCGTTATTAAACCGCTTTCAATTCCGATTTTATCTTCAAGCACCTTTACTACCGGCGCAAGGCAGTTTGTCGTGCAGGAAGCATTCGATATCACGTGGTGGTTTTCCGCATTGTAATCTTCTTCGTTTACGCCCATCACGATAGTGGTATCGACTTCTTTTCCCGGAGCGGTTAATACTACTTTTTTCGCCCCAGCTTCTATATGCATTTCAGCATCCGGGCCGCGGTTGAATTTGCCTGTCGCTTCGACCACAATATCTACGCCAAGTTCTTCCCACGGAAGTTCAAGCGGATTTCGGTTTTGAAGCAGCCGGACCCTTCTACCGCCCACTACCATTTCGTCTCCTTCATATTTCACCTCAAGCGGAAACGGGCCATGCACACTATCATATTTCACCAGGTGAGCCAGTGTTTCAGGAGGATACATAGCATTGATGGCTTTCACTTCAACTTCTGGGTCCATCATTGCCTTTCGAAAAACCATACGCCCAATTCGTCCGAAACCGTTGATCGCTATGCTTGTTTTCATTTAATATCCTCCTCTGGAAATATGTTATACTTTTATAAGTAAAATCTAAAAATAGTATAACACATTGATAGCGTATTCTTGCAACCTATTTTTAAAAAATAACCACTTTCTTTTAAGGAAAGTGGCTATGCATACGTTTTTATATTATTTTCCACTGACGGAGCAGTTCGTTCACCTGGTTTTTTGTTTCTTTTTCTGTGCCCGAGTTATCAACTACTGCATCTGCCAGATGTCTTTTTTCTTCAAGGGGCATCTGCGATTTGATTCTTGCAGCTGCATCCTCTTCGCCCCGGCCATCACGATCGATAAGCCGCTGCTTCTGTGTCGATTCATTTACGTAAACGACGATCACACGGTCGACCAGAAAATTTAAATTGTTTTCAAGCAGAAGCGGAATATCAAGCACCACATGCTCGTTCCCTTCACGCACAAGATTATCCCGTTTGGTCATCATACGCTGCCTGACAGCAGGGTGGATGATTTGGTTGAGCACCTGACGTTTCTCCGTGTCATTAAAAATGACCGAGCCTAGCTTTTTTCTGTCGAGCGTCCCGTCAAGCTGAAGGATTTCCGGACCAAAATGCTCAATAATCTGTTCAAGGGCAGGCTCTCCTGGTTCCACCACTTCCCGTGAAATTACATCCGCATCAATCACGGGAAGCCCCTGCTCCCGAAGAGTGTCTGCCACCAGTGATTTACCGCTTGCTATTCCGCCTGTAAGGCCGATAACCATTTCTTCCCCTCCTTCGTCTGGCATACTGGACAGTAATGAGTACCTCTGCCCGCTACTACGGCCCGCTCGATTTCATGCCCGCACACTTTGCACGGCTCTCCTTTTCTTCCATATACATACAGGTTTAATTGGAACGCACCAGCCTGCCCGTCCCCGTTCACATAGGAACGCACTGTGCTCCCTCCCTGTTTGACTGCTTCTTCTATCACTTCTGTTATTTGCCTTCGAAGCACCTCTATGACTGGCTCACTAAGAGTTGCGGCCGGAGCGTCAGGCAAAATGCCCGACCGGAACAGTGCTTCATCCACGTAAATGTTCCCAAGGCCCGCAATAATCGATTGATCGAGCAGTACTGCTTTGATGCTGCGTGATGTTTTCTGAAAACGGGTGCTCAAATACTCAGCTGTAAAAAACGGATCAAGGTAGGGCTCCGCTCCCAACTGATTTAGCGGTTTTTCGCCCCATTCCTCGCCGCGGTCAAATACATGCATGGTGCCAAACTTACGTACGTCACGATAGCGGAGCTCCGTGCCGTCGGTGAAATGAAAACGCACATGCGTGTGCTTATCCGGCTCCCCGCCGTCACTCCATTCATATCGGCCTTCCATGCGCAAGTGGGAGACAACTGCCAGATCTTCGAGATAAATAACTAAAAATTTTCCTTTACGGTGCACCCGATCAATCGTTTTGCCCCCAAGCATCATTGAAAAGGCTTCATGGTCATCGGGCCGCTTAATAATGTTTGGCCAGTATACTTTTACGTTTTCTACGGTTTTTCCAACGGCCGTCTGTTCTAAGTTCCGGCGGACCGTTTCAACTTCCGGTAATTCGGGCATTCTTTCCTCTCCTTATTTCGCATCGTACCATGTCGGCCCCTGGGCCACGTCTGCCTTTAAAGGGACCGACAGCTCAATTGTCTGTTCCATCAGCTCCGGCACAAGCTCCTGCATGATTTCCACTTCGTTCTGTGGCACTTCAAAAATCAATTCGTCATGCACTTGAAGCAGCAGACGGCTGGCTAAGCCTTTTTCTTCAAGGGCTTTACTTACATCCACCATTGCCTTTTTTATAATATCAGCAGCCGTCCCCTGAATAGGAGTATTCATGGCCGTTCTTTCAGCAAAGCTGCGCTGGTTAAAATTGCGGCTGTTCATGTCGGGGAGGTACCTGCGGCGGTGCAGAAGCGTCGTAACAAACCCGTCGCGCCTGGCCTCATCTTTAATATCATTCATGTAGTTCTGCACATTAGGATAGCTTTTTAAATAGCTTTCAATGAATTCTTTCGCTTCGTTTCTCGTGATGCCAAGACTCTGTGAAAGCCCATAGTCCGAGATCCCGTAAACAATCCCGAAGTTCACGGCTTTCGCACTTCTGCGCATGTTTGATGTCACTTCGTCCTGCCCGACGCCGAAAACATCCATCGCCGTTTTTGTATGAATATCCATGTTGTTTTGAAAGGCTTCTTTGAGTCCTTCATCGTCCGCGATATGAGCGAGCACCCGGAGTTCGATCTGCGAATAATCTGCCGAGAGGATGGACCACCCGGATTCAGAAGGAATAAAAGCTTTCCGGATACGCCGGCCTTCTTCAAGGCGGATCGGAATGTTTTGCAGATTCGGCTCTGTCGAACTCAGCCGGCCTGTCTGGGTAATTGCCTGGTTAAACATTGTATGGATTTTGCCGGTGGATGGGTGAATTACTTTTAAAAGTCCTTCGATATACGTAGATCTCAGCTTCGAAATCTGGCGGTACAACAGCAGGTTTGGAATAATTTCATGCTGATCCCGGAGCTTTTCGAGTACATCTGCCGACGTGGAGTAGCCAGTTTTTGTTTTTTTAACAGCAGGGAGCTCAAGCTCTTCAAATAAAATCGGCCCAAGCTGTTTCGGTGAATTAATGTTAAATTCACGACCAGCCTGTTTATAAATTTCTTTTTCAAGCTCGGCAAGACGGCCGTCCAGTTCATCACCGATAGTCTCAAGCTGGGAACGGTCCACGCAGATCCCCTGGGTTTCCATTTGTCCGAGCACGAGCGACAGCGGCATTTCCAGTTCTTTAAACAGTTCGAGCTGCTCGTTTTGCTTTAGATCCTCCTCGATTTTCCCCTGAAGCCGGTAGACCGCTTCACCTTTACGGATCAGGTGCTCTGCCAGTGCTTTCTCCTCCGGCTTGGTGCGCTTTGCCCCTTTGCCGTACACAGCTTCGTCGGTATCCACTACCTGCAGATTCCGGCGTTTCGCTATATCAGACACATGATGAGACGATACGGAGGGATCAATTAAATACGAAGCAATCAATGTGTCATGGGTAATCCCCCGAAGCTCCAGGTCATTCCACCCAAGAGCAACCACGGCACGTTTTGTATCAAATGTATATTTTTCCCTCGATTCGTCTTTAGCCCATGCCTGAAATGCTTCGCTCTGCAGTGCATTCTCCGTGGAAATAAAATACCGTCCGGTTTCGTTGATAACTGCTATCCCCCATATGCTCCCGTGATGGTAATTTTCTTCCGGCACTTCCACAACCAAAGCCGACGGAGACACAAGCATGTCCTCCTGGACGTCTGTAACATGCTTATACGCCAGTTCATCGAAGATCTGCTGCGCTTCATCCACATCGTCAAATTTATTTAACAGCGTTTGAAATTCCAGCTCACGGAAAAGATCCGTTACTTCTTTTACATCGTAGTCTTCATGCTTTAATTTCGAAAGCTCGAGATCGAGGGGGGTATTTCGGTATATAATGGCGAGTTCCTTGCTCATTTTCGCCTGCTCTCTATTCTCTTCGAGTCGCTCCTTCATCTTTTTCCCGGAAATTTCATCAATGGATTCCAGTACTTTGTCCACAGAGCCGTATTCCTTTAACAGCTTTAATGCGGTCTTTTCCCCGATCCCCGGGACGCCTGGAATATTGTCCGAGCTGTCTCCCATAAGGCCTTTCATATCAGTGATTTGAAGAGGATCAAGGCCGTACCGCTCCCGAATGGCATCCGGGTCGTATAATTCCGTATTCGTTATTCCTTTTTTGATAAAGGAAACGTGAACACGGGGGCTGACTAGCTGCAACAGGTCCCGGTCCCCGGTATAAATGCGCACGTCCCAGTTTTCCTCTTCGGCCTGCTTCGAAAGCGTACCGATAATATCATCCGCTTCGTAGTTTTCCTTCTCGATGTAAGGAACTTTAAAAACGTCCAGTACCTCACGAATAACTGGCAGCTGTTCGGATAACTCAGAGGGCGTTTTTTCCCGGCCGGATTTATACTCACTGTAAGTATCATGGCGAAAAGTTGTTTTCCCGGCGTCAAATGCGACAAGCACATGGCTTGGGTCCTCATCCTCTAAAATTTTCAAAAGCATGGTTGTAAAGCCGTAAATGGCATTGGTATAAACGCCTTTATCGTTATTTAAAAGAGGCAGGGCAAAAAATGCCCGATAAGCAATACTGTTTCCATCCAATAACACTAGTTTACTCAAATTATTGTCCTCCTTATTTCAAAAAGCCAAACCGGCTTCTTATGTATAGCACCTAATGTACTTTCATGTTCATCGTTATATTTTATCATACACCGCGTGCAGCGTCAGAACGTCCACTTGAAAAAGCACAAAAAAAGAACGAAAGCCAAGGGGTGCTTTCGTTCCAGAGGGGATGCAGCCCGCTGCAGAAACAAGCAGCGGATGAAAACCCGTTCGACCACTATGTTATAACATAAATGTAAATGACTTATGGATTAGAGATTAAGAATTTGTAAATTCTTCCTCTTCCATATTCCGTGACTTCGGAAAGCGCAGTGTAAATGTCGTCCCTTCGTTTTTTCTGCTGTGCACTTCGATACGCCCGCCATGGGCATCCGTCAGGTGTTTAACAATAGCCAGCCCGAGTCCAGTGCCTCCAGAGCCGCGGCTTCTGGCTTTATCAACACGATAGAACCTTTCAAAAATACGCGGCAGTTGTTCGGGACTAATGCCAATGCCATTGTCCTCCACTTCAAGCACTGCCTCTTCCGCTTCTTCAAACAGCCGGACCTGCACTTCACCGCCTTCTTTAGTATAAATAATCGCATTGTTTATCAGGTTAATAATAATCTGTTTTATCCGGGCTTCGTCCCCGTCCATATAAATTCCAGTGTCAATACGGGAAGTGAGCAGCAAGTGCTTATCGATCGCTTTAGATTCAAGAAGCCGCAGGGCTTCTGTTATTGTGCTGCTCATGTCAAAACGGGTCCGGTTTAATTCAAAGTAATCCTGTTCAATTCTTGAAAGTTCCAACAGATCACTGATTAAATCCTGAAGCCGGTCGCTTTCTTTCCACATAATTTCCAGGAATTGCCTGCTTAACGCTTCATCATGCATGGCCCCGTCAAGGAGCGTTTCGGTAAAGCCTTTTACTGATGTCACCGGTGTTTTTAATTCATGCGAAACGTTAGCCACAAAATCTTTTCGCACTTCCTCAAGCTTTTTCAACTCTGTAATATCATGCAAAACGAGTACGATACCCCGCAGCTCTTCATTTTCTCCAAGTACTGGTGCCCCGTATACATGGAAAAAACGCACTTCAAGCTCATGCAGCATCTGGACGGTGGCGCTCGTCCGGCTTTCAGTTAAAAATATCTTCTGGATGAGCTTAATGATCTCTTTTTCATCCATCGCTTCATAATACAATAAATTGAGCCATTCACTTGTATCCTCTTCAAAAACGCGGGAGCAATAGGCATTCATCAGTGTAATTTCGCCGCGGCTGTTTATAAAAACCAGCCCGCTCTCCATCGTATTAATCAGGGTCTCAAGCCGTTCCTGCTGCTCCTGGTTTTCCTTTGTCACGCTTTCAAGGTTAAATGCGAGCACGTTAATAGAGCGGGTCAGCTGGCCAACCTCATCCTGGGCGCTTCCATAAGCACGGGCACTGAAATTGCCTTTAGCCAGTTCATTGGCCGTTTTTGTAGCCTGGGTGATCGGTTTGGTCAATTGATTTGTCACTTTGGTTGTAATGTATAAAATGATTAAGAGCGCTACACCAAAGCAGCCAATCAACGTTCCCCAAATCAGCCAGTTAATCGCGTTAATCCGTTCGACAGGTATCGCAAGTCTCATATAATACGTATAGTTTTCATACGAAAAAGGCACCGCGTAATATAAAAGCTCTGCTTCCAGCGTATTACTGTATCGGATGTTACTTCCTTTACCACTTTCACGGGCCTCCTCTATTTCCGGACGTCCGAAATGATTGTCGAGTTCCTCTGATTCAGCTTCTGTTTCTCCAATAACCTCTCCGGTTTCATTCAAAATCGTCACACGGACATCCAGCTGACTGCTTATATTCTGGGCCAGTGCTTCCCAGTTTCCTTCCTCCCGCTCTTCAGCAATAGAGGCAGAAAGGTTGGCCTCTCTTTCCAGACTATTCTCGAGCTCCTCCACATAAAGGGAACGGACAATTTGCCCTATCACAAGCCCCACGACGGTCAAAACGATTAAAATAATCGCCATCAAGGCTACAATCAAGCGGGTGCGGAATCGCTTCATGCAGGCGCGGGCTCCTCAAATTTATAGCCAAGACCACGGACTGTTTTGATGTATACCGGTTTTTTCGTATTCGGTTCAATTTTTTCACGTAGATGACTAATATGTACATCGACAATTCTCGTGTCTCCGACAAATTCGTAATTCCATACTGCATTCAATAGCTGGTCACGCGTAAGCACCCGGCCTTTATGATTAATTAAGTAGACGAGCAGTTCAAATTCTTTCGGAGTCAGTTCAAGTGCTTCTTCCTGCACGTATGCTTCATAATTTTCCGGATATACTGTTAAGTGACCGATGGTTTTACTTTCTATTTTTTCCATTTCCGTTTCCTGCCCGGAATAGTCCACTCTACGCATGATGGCCTTAACACGGGCGACCAGCTCGCGCGGGCTGAACGGCTTTGTCATATAATCATCGGCTCCAAGTTCAAGACCGAGCACTTTATCAAATTCTTCGTCTTTTGCAGTAAGCATCAATATTGGAACCTGTATTTTTTCAGTCCGGATTTTCCGGCACACCTCGAGGCCGTCGATCTCTGGAATCATCAGATCCAGCACAATTAAATCGTACTTTACCTGCTGTGCTTTCCGGATTGCTTCCACGCCGTCATAAGCGGTATCCACCGTGTATCCCGACTGTTCGAGATTGTATTTTAACAGCGTTACGATAGATTCTTCATCGTCTACTACCAACAACCTTGTTGCCATATGAACCCTCCGCCTCTCAGCGCCCCCCTTGGCCCTGATTATTTTCCCGAGCTGCTGCATCTGTCACATTCATCATACTATAAGCGAACAGTACAGCTCAATGTTTATCGCTTTTCGTCTGCAAGCAAAAAAAGACTGCCTGTACGATACAGGCAGCCCGCAGTACTTCTTTAATCGTTCGGTAAGGCCTTCATGACATCACGAACAGAATCAGCAGAAGTATTCAATTGGTTTTGTTCTTCCTCTGTCAGCTCGAGCTCGATAATTTTTTCCAGTCCGTTACCGCCAAGAATGGTCGGGACTCCGAGGTAAAGATCATCATATCCATATTCGCCTTCAAGATAAGCAATAGATGGGAGCACGCGCTTTTTATCCTTCAAAATAGCTTCGACCATTTCTGTAAGAGCAGCAGCAGGGGCATAGTACGCACTTCCATTACCAAGAAGCTGCACAATTTCTCCTCCGCCCTTGCGTGTGCGTTCAATAATGGCGTCAATACGTTCCTGGGATATGAGCTTAGTCAGCGGCACTCCGCCAGCGTTCGAATAACGGATCAGCGGTACCATGTCATCTCCGTGGCCCCCAAGAACGAATCCCTGGATGTCTTCCACAGAAATACCGGTCTCCTGGGCAACAAATGTGCGGAAACGTGCCGTATCGAGCACCCCGGACTGGCCGATAACACGGTTTTTAGGGAAGCCGGATTCTTTATACACAGCATACGTCATTGCATCTGCCGGATTCGTGAGCACGACAATAATGCATTCCGGTGAATGTTTCACAATTTCTTTTGTGACAGATTTCATGATTTTTGCATTTGTATTAATCAGATCATCCCGGCTCATTCCCGGCTTTCTTGCAATACCTGCTGTAATTACGACAATGTCCGACCCAGCTGTATCAGCGTAATCCGAGGTGCCGGTCACATTAACATCCGACCCATTTACCGGAGTCGACTCGAGCATATCGAGTGCTTTCCCTTTTGTCGGTCCTTCATTGTCCGGGACATCTACAAGCACTACATCCCCGAGCTCTTTCTGGGCAACCATAAGAGCCGTAGTAGCGCCTGTAAAGCCGCCTCCTATAACTGATACTTTTCTGCGCGTAATAGCCATGCGTGCTCATCTCCTATCAATTGATTGGATTACATATTGCTGATTAGAGCGTCACCGAACTCAGAGCACTTCACTTCTTTTGCTCCGTCCATCAGGCGTGCGAAGTCATAAGTAACGACTTTGCTTCCGATGGTTTTGTCCATGGATTGAAGCACAAGCTCGGCAGCTTCATTCCAGCCAAGGTGACGAAGGAGCAGTTCACCGGACAGGATTACAGAAGATGGATTTACTTTGTCCAGGCCGGCGTATTTTGGCGCTGTGCCGTGTGTCGCTTCGAAAATAGCGTGCCCTGTCTCATAGTTGATGTTGGCGCCCGGCGCAATACCAATACCGCCAACCTGTGCAGCGAGGGCGTCGGAAACATAGTCGCCGTTCAAGTTCATCGTGGCTACTACATCAAACTCTTTCGGACGTGTCAGAATCTGCTGCAGGAAGATGTCTGCGATAGCATCTTTTACAATGATTTTGCCTTCACTTACCGCTTTATCCTGGGCAGCATTTCCTGCTTCTTTGCCTTCTTTTTCTACGATTTCATCGTATTCGCGCCATGTGAAGACTTTATCCCCGAATTCACGCTCCGCAAGGTCGTAACCCCAGTTTTTGAAGGAGCCTTCTGTAAACTTCATGATATTACCCTTGTGTACGAGGGTTACACTTTCACGGCCTTCATCAAGAGCGTATTGAATTGACGCACGCACGAGACGCTCAGTACCTTCTTTGGAAACAGGTTTTACGCCGATTCCGGATGTTTCAGGGAAACGGATGTTTTCGGATCCCATTTCGTTTTGCAGGAAGTCGATTACTTTTTTCACTTCATCCGTGCCTTCCTGGAATTCAATGCCGGCATAGATATCTTCTGTATTTTCACGGAAAATCACCATGTTGACGTCTTCCGGGCGCTTCACTGGAGAAGGCACTCCTGTAAAGTGCTGAACCGGGCGCAGGCACGTAAACAGGTCAAGCTTTTGGCGCAGCGCCACGTTCAGGGAACGGATGCCTCCACCGATAGGAGTAGTGAGTGGGCCTTTAATAGCGATTAAGTATTCACGGATAGCATCCAGGGATTCTTCCGGAAGCCATTCGCCTGTTTTGTCATAAGCTTTCTGTCCTACAAGGATTTCTTTCCAATGAATTTTCTTTTCTCCGTTATAGGCTTTTTCTACAGCTGCATCCAATACTTTCTCCGCTGCTGCCCAGATGTCCGGGCCGATGCCGTCCCCTTCGATATACGGAATAATCGGTTCGTTTGGCACCGTTAAGTTACCATTACTAGTTTGAATTTTTTCTCCATTAGACATGAATAAATCCTCCTTTAATATAATAAACCTTTACTTTTCCCGGGCACTGGACCGTGCCCGGGGCTGCTGAAGCTGAAAGCAAGACAAGCGAAGTGCTGCTTTTTAAAGTCTTTCTTACCGCTCTTCAAGAGAAACATACTTTTTGTTTTCCGGGCCAACGTATTCGGCGCGCGGACGGATTAAACGATTGTTTTCATACTGCTCAAGAATATGGGCAATCCATCCGGACGTGCGGCTGACAGCAAAAATTGGCGTGAACAAGTCATGGTCGATGCCGAGACTGTGATATACGGACGCCGAGAAGAAGTCCACGTTTGGCAGCAATCCTTTTTCATTTTCAATTTTTTCTTCAACCTTCATCGACATGTCATACCATTTCGATTCTCCGGTCACTTCTGTCAGCTGGCGGGACATTTCGCGCAGATGCTTGGCACGCGGATCACCGGTTTTATATACCCGGTGGCCAAAGCCCATAATCTTTTCTTTGTTATCAAGAAGCTTCTGCACATGACTGTCTACATTTTCAGGAGTGCCGATTTCTGTAAGCATTTCCATCACACGCTCGTTGGCGCCACCGTGAAGCGGGCCTTTTAATGCCCCGATAGCAGCTGTGACTCCAGAGTACATATCCGAAAGGGTAGCCACACATACACGGGCGGTAAAGGTTGAAGCATTCAGCTCGTGGTCGGCATGCAGGATCATCGCTTTGTTAAATGCTTTGATGGACGTTTCATCTGGCTCTTCTCCGTTTAGCATATACATAAAGTTTGCCGAAAAGCTCAGTGCAGGATCGGGTTTGATTGGATCTTTACCTTTTCGAATTCTTGCAAAGCCTGTGACGAGAGATAGAATTTGTGACTGCAGACGCACAGCTTTGCGCTGGTTTGCTTCTTCGCTCATGTCGTCAGCTTCACTGTCATATAAGCTTAACTGGGACACTGCAGTACGAAGGGCAGCCATAGGACGCACTTTATCAACTGAATACTGTTTCATATAATCAAAGACCTCATCCGGAACGCTCATATTATCCATGAGCGACTGGCGGAAGTTGTTATATTCTTCTTTGTTTGGAAGCTCTCCGTACCAAAGCAGGTAAATAACTTCTTCAAAAGATGCATGCTCTGTCAGGTCATCAATATGATATCCCTGATACTTTAACACATCATCAACAATGGAGCTGACACTGGAAGTTGTAGCTACAACGCCTTCTAAACCACGAGTTGAACTCATTACACAATCTCTCCTTTAATTCAAAAAGTATAACGTATGTACCGAAGAAGAAAATGCTTACATTTTCCTTTTAATAAAACATACGTTTCAAAACAGAACGGTTGGTCTGTTTTTGTCATAAAAACCCATTGTACTGCTACTTTTTGGAGGTGTAGCGCATTCAATTGTGTACACAATAATGACTATTTCCCTGTTTAGGCAGCCGGAGAAACACCCCGGCTGTTATTCAGCCGTTATCCACCGAGAGAGGAAAACCACTCTACGGCTCTCATCGCAATATATGCGATGCCAGCCCCGATTAGAGGGCCGACGGCTATACCGTTAAACAGAGCTACTGCTAATATAGTTCCAAGCACTAGTGCAGTGGTAATATGCGGGTCGCTCTGAAGCAGCTCTACACCCCCCTTGGCGATAAGAGCCACCAGAATGCCTGAAGCAAGCGCAATCCATGCATAATAGGAACGAACTGCTTCGCCGAGCTGGCGAAAGCCAATATCCCCGGTAGCAATAGGAACCAGAACCGCAAACGTCAAAATAGTAACAGCAATTTCAATGCCTTTTGCCTGCATAAACGGAAATATTTTATCGCCCAGCCCTGTCCATTTAATAACAATTAAAGCAGCAACGGCTACAATTAGCGACTGGTTTTTTGCGAAAATTCCCACCGCAAGCAGTATAAGTAAAAAAACTGAGGCTTGCGATAACAATGCATGGTCATCCTTCCAAATTAAACGCTCCTAATAATCCTACCACATTTGACAATTTCATGTCATGTGCGCCCGGAAAGTTTTCAGAAGTTTCAATCGGGCGGGCGGGGCGTCAGGATTACCACCTGCGCCCCATTACTCTTATATTCCCGTTATCTACCATTTTTTTAAACCATCTCTTTAACACAGCTTTCATTCCTCTTCTCGACCACGGGATCAACAGGCTGAAGCCAAGAGCGTCTGTGATAAAGCCTGGGGTGAGCAACAGCGTACCGCCGACAAGAATACATACACCATCGAGGACAATATCTCCAGGCATTTCTCCCCGCTGTGTCTGCAGCTGCAGCGTACGGAACACCTGCAGGCCTTCCCGTTTCGCCAGCCAGGCCCCAAGCAGGCCGGTTGCAATAATGAGTGCAATTGTCGGCCATATACCAATCGTATTGCCGGCTAATATTAGCACCCCTACTTCTGCAGCCGGTATAATAATCAGCAGTAATAAAAACCATTTAGCCATCTGCCCGCCCCCCTTCGTTTAAGTTTTTATCCAGCCCCCGGCGTAACTCAGGCGCCGCAAGACCAAAAAGAATAATCAGAACCGCTTACAGCACACTGGCGTGCCCGCGGTAAATGTCGCCTCTTGAAGCATCGACAGTAATTTCTTCGCCGTCTTCAAATAAGCTTCTGGCTTCTTCTACACCAACTACTACAGGAATACCCAGGTTCAAGCCTACCACCGCGGCGTGGGAGGTTAATCCTCCTTCTTCTGTGACAACTGCCAACGCTTTTTCAACGGCTGGCATCATGTCTTTGTCTGTTGCCTGGGTGACGAGCACGGCGCCTTCTGTCATTTTGGCGTTTGCTTCTTCTGCGCTTCCGGCAACGACTACTCTTCCCGCTGCGGTGTAACGGCCAATGCCCTGTCCTTTGGCGACCGTTTCACCGATTACGTGAACTTTCATCAGGTTGGTTGTTCCCGTTTCTCCTACAGGCACCCCGGCAGAAATAACAACAAGATCTCCGCGGCTGACGAGTTCTTCTGATAGAGCCTTGCTTACAGTTACATCAAGCATTTCATCGGTGGTACTGGATTTCGTGCCCAACAGTCCCTGGACGCCCCAGATTAGCGCAAGCCGGCGGTAGACGCGTTCATTGCTTGTAACCGCAATAATCGGCGACTCCGGACGATATTTCGAAACAATACGTGCGGTATACCCGCTTTCGGTAGCGGTAAGAATCGCCGAAGCATTCAGCGAATGGGCGGTGTAGGCTACGGACTGCCCAATGGAGTTGGTAATTGAAGGCTTGCTTTCTTTTGTTTTTTCGTCCAGTGTATTGCGGTACTGCAGCGAAGACTCTGCTCTCAGCGCAATATTGCTCATGGTTTCTACTGATTCCACCGGATAATCTCCCGCTGCTGTTTCTCCGGAAAGCATGATAGCGTCTGTACCATCAAAAATGGCATTTGCCACGTCACTTGCTTCCGCCCTCGTCGGGCGTGGGTTATGCTGCATCGAATCAAGCATCTGCGTAGCTGTAATTACCGGCTTGGCGAGGAAGTTGCAGCGTTTAATCAGGCGCTTTTGTACAAGCGGCACTTCCTCAGGCGGAATTTCAACGCCCATGTCTCCGCGCGCCACCATCAACCCGTCGGACACTTCAAGAATTTCCTCGACGTTGTCGATGCCTTCCTGGTTCTCAATTTTCGGCACGATGAACGTATCTTCTGCTCCGTGTTTTTCCAGGAGCTCGCGAATTTCCAAAACATCAGAAGCCCGGCGTACAAATGAAGCGGCAATAAAGTCGACGTTATTTCTAATTCCGAATTCGATGTCATCCGCATCTTTTTCTGTTATGCCTGGCAGATTGACCTTCACGTTCGGGAGGTTAACGCCTTTTTTGTTTTTCAGTTCGCCGTTATTCAGCACTTTCGTATGAACTTCTTTGTCTTCGATACCGGTTACTTCAAGCTCAATCAGTCCGTCATCGAGAAGAATTTTTTTGCCGACTTCCATATCTTCGGTTAAACCACCGTGAGTAACGGAGATTTTTTCTGTTGTGCCGACGACTTCTTCCGTGCTGATGATCAACGGCTGTCCCTTTTCAAGCTGGATGGCGCCGCCTTCCATCGTATGAGTACGTACTTCCGGCCCCTTTGTGTCAAGCAGTATTGCCACATTTTTCTTCAGCCGGGCAGAAACTTCGCGAATGCTGTCAATCCGGGCCTGATGCTCATCAAAATCCCCATGGGAAAAATTAAGCCTCGCTACATTCATCCCGTTTTTAATTAATTTTTCCAGCGTTTCCGGCGCTTCACTTGCCGGTCCTATCGTGCATACAATCTTTGTTTTTCGCATGATCTTCCTCCTGTTCTCTCTCTGAAATCCTAGTTTATTGTATCATAGAAACTTTTCATCCGCGGTAAAGCCTTTGCCCCGGAATTAAATCGACAGCTCCTGGGATAGTTTGTACATGCCAGAGTCCACCTGATGCTTCTGCTTAAGCACTTCTGGAATCGATTTATCAACGATCTCATTTTTCTCGATACCGACCATTCTTCCTTCTTTTCCATTCAAAAGAAGTTCAACAGCTCTTGCGCCGAGACGACTTGCAAGTACCCGGTCAAAACCGGTCGGTGACCCTCCACGCTGAATGTGGCCAAGAACGGTTACCCTTGTTTCGAGATTCGTTGTTTCCTGGATCTTCTGGCCAAACTCTGTGCCGCTTCCTACGCCTTCGGCGATAATGATGATACTGTGCTTCTTACCCCTCGCATGTCCGCGACGTAGACGGCTGACTACCTGATCCATATCATACTCTTCCTCTGGGATTAAAATCGTCTCGGCACCGTCGGCCAGGCCGGACCAGAGAGCGAGATCACCGGCGTCTCTGCCCATTACTTCAATAACGTATGTACGTTCATGTGAAGTGGCGGTATCCCGGATTTTATCAATCGCGTCAATAACTGTGTTCAAGGCTGTATCAAAACCAATTGTATAGTCTGTGCCCGGAATATCGTTGTCGATGGTCCCTGGTATTCCAATCGTTGGGTAGCCAAGCTCAGTTAATTTTTCCGCTCCACGGAACGAGCCGTCACCGCCTATAACGACCAAAGCTTCAATGCCTCTTGCGTTCAGCTGATCTACAGCCTTCTGTCGTCCCTCCGGCGTGCGGAATTCCTCGCAGCGGGCAGTATATAGTTTTGTTCCACCGCGGTGAATAATATCACCTACGTCGCCAAGCTCCATTTTTTCAATGTCACCTTCGATCAGCCCGGCATAGCCGTACTGCACGCCATAAACTTCAAGATCATGGTAGATCGCCTTCCGAACAACAGCACGTATGGCTGCATTCATTCCGGGCGAATCTCCTCCGCTCGTTAACACTCCAATCCGTTTCATTCCATAACTCCTTCCCTTTGCATTCCTGTTTATCATTATACCCGTTATAGACCCGATGACACAAAAGTAATTATATTTTCGAAAGCTGCTATTATTAAAAAACCAAGTCAAAATTGCCATCTCGCACAGTTGCCCGCACCTCTTTTCAATTGCAGCTGAACAGCAGGAGCGGTTCTATTTCACAAAAAAAGCGCCACCCGGCGCTTTCCTAAAAATCACTTTCTTCAAACGTGCCCATTTGCTTAAATTTTTCATACCTTGATTCTATTAATTCATTCGGCGTTAATACAAGCAGGTCCTTTAAAGACTGTTGAAGCGTCTTCCGTAAAATAGCCGTTTGTTCTTTTGGATCATGATGCGCCCCTCCCCGGGGTTCTTTCACAATCTCATCAACCACACCAAATTCTTGTAAGTCTCCAGCCGTAATACGCATAGCTTCTGCAGCTTCCCGGGCATATGAAGCATCCTTCCATAAAATAGAGGAAGCACCTTCAGGGGAGATGGTCGAGTACCATGAATTTTCGAACATATGTACATGGTTCGCCACTCCAAGCGCAAGCCCGCCTCCGCTGCCGCCTTCTCCGATAACAACACTAATTACCGGCACTTTCAGGCCAGCCATTTCCATCAAATTCCGGGCAATGGCTTCACTCTGGCCGCGCTCTTCCGCCGCTTTTCCAGGATAAGCGCCCTTCGTATCGACAAAACAGATCACCGGACGGTTAAATTTTTCCGCCTGCTTCATAAGCCGAAGCGCTTTGCGGTACCCTTCCGGATGCGGCATCCCGAAATTCCGGCGGACGTTTTCCTTCGTATCTCGTCCGCGTTGATGGCCGATGACAGTCACCGGGCTTCCTTCAAAAAAAGCGATGCCCCCAACAATCGCTTCGTCATCTCCAAACAGACGATCGCCATGCAATTCGATGAATTGCTCAAACAAACTGTCGATATAATCGAGAGTGGTGGGGCGCTCCGGGTGCCTTGCGATCTGCACACGCTGCCACGGCTTTAAATTGTTATATACTTCGGCTTCGAGCTGCTCTAGCCGCTGTTCCAATTTCTCTATTTCTCCGCTTAAATCGATATCCTTCTCATCTGTAAAGCTTTTTAATTCATCGATTTTGTTTCGGAGCTCCATGATTGGTTTTTCAAAAGGAAGATGATTTTCCATTGGCACTGACTCCCTTCACGTATGCATCTGCACGATCGCAGACAAAGTGTTTTTCATATCCTGCCTGTGTAGCACCTTGTCAAGCTGGCCGTGTTTAAGCAAAAATTCTGCTGTCTGAAAATCTTCGGGAAGCTCTTGGCGGATCGTCTGTTCAATTATTCTTCTGCCGGCAAAGCCGATCAATGCTTCAGGTTCGGCAAAATTATAATCCCCAAGAGAGGCGAAGCTTGCAGAAACGCCCCCCGTGGTGGGATGGGTCATAACTGAGACAAACAAAAGCCCTGCTTCATCCATTTTTTTCAGTGCTGCGCTGGTTTTAGCCATCTGCATGAGGCTGAGAATCCCTTCCTGCATCCGGGCTCCGCCCGAAGCAGAAAACAGAATGAACGGGGCATGGAGGTCAAGGGCCCGCTCGATTGCCCGGGTGATTTTTTCTCCAACTACCGAGCCCATACTGCCCATCCGAAATGCCGGATCCATCACGCCCAGGACCACCGGGGTGCCGCCGATCGTTCCTTCTCCTGTGACGACAGCTTCCTTATGGCCGGTTTTTTTCTGGTCCTTTTCAAGCTTTTCCTTGTATTCCGGAAACTCCAGAGGGTCTGCCGAGACCATATGAGGGTTCAGCTCGTGAAAAGAATCCTCATCAAGGATCAAATCAATCCGTTCGGAAGGAGTCATCGGCATATGATGACCACAATGCATACAGACATTGGCATGTTTTACTAATTCTTTTGTATAAACAATTGTTTTGCATTTGGGACATTTTGTCATAACGCCCTCGTTCATGGTTTTCGGCTGTTCCCTTTCAGCCGGCATTGAAGCATATTTTCGCCTTTTACTGAATAAATCTTTGATCATCATAAAGACACCTTCTTCATATTTAATGCTTGGCTGCTCCGCAAATAATAGAAACGCAAGCAGACTGCAGCGTCCCGGAATGTATTTCACCGTTCAGCTGGTGTACATAACGCAGCGCTGTTGTTTTATTTGCAGACGTACATCAGGAGCGACCGTTTTGTCAGCGATCGCTCCTGCTATTAGTCTCCCACATAGTTTATCACAGACAAGCTCTAATACATAGGAAAAGCCAGACATCTTCAATGGTTAGGTCTATAGGCCTTTATTATTCTTCAATATCGGAAAGAGCCCTGGTTTTCTCTTTGATTTTCTCCGGATCGGCGTTTTTCCTCGCCACGCCTGTTTCCATGGCTGTTTTTGCCACCGCCGCAGCTACTTCCGGAGCGACTCTTGGATCAAACGGGTTTGGAATTACATAGTCTTCGTTCAGTTCATCTTCCGTAATCAGCTCTGCAATAGCGTATACAGCTGCTTTTTTCATATCTTCGTTAATGTGAGTGGCGTTCACATCGAGAGCTCCGCGAAAAATACCCGGAAAGGCCAGCACATTGTTTACCTGGTTTGGAAAATCGGAACGGCCGGTACCGATCACTTTTGCCCCAGCGTCTTTAGCATCATCCGGTGTGATCTCGGGGTCCGGGTTGGCCATCGCAAAAATGATCGGGTCATCATTCATGGACTCTACCATTTCTTTTGAAAGTACTCCCGCTACGGAAACGCCTATAAACACGTCTGTGTTCTGAACGACCTCTTTTAGCCCGCCGGAAACATTCTCATTGTTCGTTACTTTTGCGACTTCTGCTTTCATGTCGTTCATGCCTTCCGGACGGCCTTCATAAATAGCGCCTTTAGAATCGCATAAAATGACATCCTTCACCCCGAAACGGCGCAGAAGCTTAATAATGGCAATTCCCGCTGATCCTGCCCCGTTAATAACTACCCGTATCTCAGACAAATGCTTTTTATTGAGCTTCAAAGCATTGATCAAGCCGGCTACGGTAACGATCGCTGTGCCGTGCTGATCGTCATGAAATACAGGAATATTTGTTTCTTTTTTTAGGCGCTCTTCAATAACGAAGCAGTTAGGGGCTGCAATATCTTCCAGGTTGACACCGCCAAATGTTGGCTGCATTAACTTTACCGTCTCTACAATTTTATCTACATCATTTGTTTCAAGACAGATAGGAAAAGCATCCACACCGGCAAATGATTTAAAAAGAACCGCTTTTCCTTCCATCACCGGAAGAGACGCTTCCGGGCCGATATTGCCCAGCCCAAGCACGGCTGAGCCGTCAGAAACGACTGCCACCATATTGCCCTTCATTGTATATTCGAATACTTTTTGTTTATCATCAAAAATTTCTTTGCAGGGCTCAGCTACTCCCGGAGAATATGCCAGGCTTAAATCTCTTCCATTTTTCACCGGTACTTTCGATACGGTTTCGAGTTTCCCTTGATTCTGTTTGTGAATATGTAGTGCTTCTTCGCGGGTGGTAGGCATAGTGCCACTCTCCTTCAGCATTTTTTATATTTTAATGATAACCCTGTGCTTACAGAAGCACATTCAGTGTTTCGTTCAATTTAATTATAAACGTTACCTATTATAACAGAATAATCAGTCAGCGGCATCTTTATTTGATTTTAATATAATGGATTCTTTTGAAACAACCTTTTCAAGTCCTCGCATGCACGTGTCCCCGGCGTCCGTTTTTAAGCTGTTTTCAAGCTGGAAAGCACGTCCCTGTTGCCCGTCATAGATGAGGACCGTCACCGCTCCAGGCGATTGCCGAAGTACTTGTTTGACCCGGCGCAGCACTTGTCCCTGCTCATCTTCCGGCAATTTAACATACAGCGTGTGTTCTGCCTGTTTTTCGATTTCCGGCAGAGAGAGGCAGCTCTCCGCAATCATCTTGTCCCCCCGGGACTGCTTGTCTGTCCGTCCCTGAACCAAAAGAATTGATTTTTCTGCAAGCAGTGATTTTACATTCCGGTAAACATTCGGAAAAACTACCACTTCAAGCTCTCCAGTCCCGTCGTCTATCGTCAGGAAGCACATGGATTGTCCATTTTTGGTGCGCACAGTCTTCACCGTCCTCACAAACCCGCCAGCCCAGCGCAGCTGATTATCCACGGGAAGAGAGCTTCCAAGCTCCCATAACTCGAAGGCAGCAAAAAGTTCCTTATACGCCTCCAGTGGATGGCCGCTTAAGTAATAACCGGAGGCCTCCTTTTCCATTTCGAGCTTCTCTTCCCAGGAAAGGGGGGCGGCCTCGATCCAGCGCATCCGAGGAGCCAGTTCTGTGCCAAATTCCTGAAATTCCTGTTCCCCTTCAATTATCCGCAGTGAACGATCAAGTGAAGCGAGCAGCGTAGACCGTTCCACTTCAAATTCATCAAACACACCGGCCTGGATCAGATATACAAATCCCTGCCGCCCAATCGCTCTAGTATCTACCCGGTGAAGAAAATCAAGCCAGTATTCAAAACGCCCGCTGCTGTTTCGTTCCTTCAAAATCATCTGGATATTACTTTTTCCTACCTGTTTAACAATATTCAAGCCAAAACGAAGATTCCCCTCCTCAATACGAAAACCATAACCACTTTGATTGATTGAAGGGGGGAGCAGCTCAATACCAATTTCCTTTGCTTCCCGCTGGTATTCCAGAAATTTTTCTTCACTTCGCACATGGCCTGACATCAACGATGAAAAAAACACGGCCGGGTGGTGAGCTTTGATATAAGCCAGCTGATAGGAAATCACACTATAGGCCACCGCATGGCTCTTATTAAAACCATAATTGGCAAATTGTTCAATCCAGCTGAAAATTGTTTCTGCTTCCGCTGTCAGCACGCCGGAAGCCCCTGCTTTTTCAAGAAAACGCTTTTTTTCTTTTTTCATTTCACGAGCGTCTTTTTTACTGATAGCCCGCCGGAAGGAATCCGCCTCCCCCATTGAGTACCCTGCCACTTTTACAGCAATCTGCATAATCTGCTCCTGATAAACGATGATGCCATATGTGGATCCAGCAATATCTTCAATATGCTCAGGAAGAGCAGGCATTTCTTTTATTCCATGCTTACGTTCTGCATACAAAGGAATCTGAGCCATTGGTCCCGGCCGGTAAAGTGCGCTCACTGCAGCAATGTCTTCAAAGCGGTCGGGCCGGATCTGCTGCAGAGCAGACTTCATCCCTGCTGATTCAAGCTGGAAGATGCCGTTGGTTTTCCCTTCGCTCAGCAGTTGGTAAGTTTTTTTATCATTCATTGGAATGTGCCTTAATTGAAAATCATTTTTTTCTTTTTGGACTGCTTCGGTCATATATTCAAGCAGCGTTAAATTCCGGAGCCCCAGCAGGTCAATTTTCACCAGCCCCAGCGCTTCAAGGTCTTCCATCGGGTACTGGGTCAGTAAGAGCACACCATTTCTATCCATTAAAGGAGTGTAGGAGTCAAGCCGGCCACTGCTTAATACAATACCGGCCGCGTGAATGGACGTTTGGCGCGGCAGGCCTTCTAAATAGGAAGCAGCCCGGAGCAGTGACTCCACCTTCGGTTCAGTCTGCTGCCACTGCTGCAGTTTTTTATCACTGGCTGTTTTTCCGGCTATAGAATCGGTCCCTGAAAACATGCCTGCTGTCCGGTTAATGAGTCCCTGTGGAATTTCAAGCACCCTGCCTGCGTCCCGTATCGCAGCACGAGCTCCGAACGTATTGAATGTAACAATCTGCGCTACGCATGTTTCCCCGTATTTTGTCCGCAAATACTGCAGTACCTCTTCACGCCGATGGTCCGGAAAATCAATATCTATATCCGGAAGCGCAGCCCGTTCCGGATTCAGAAACCGCTCAAACAGAAGACCGTACTGCAAAGGATCCACATCCGTAATGCCGATAAGGTAGGACACAAGCGACCCTGCGGCCGAGCCTCTCCCAGGCCCTACATACATCCCCTGTTTTTTAGCAAACGCAACAAAATCCTGCACAATTAAAAAATAATCTGCAAACCCGGCATCAATAATAACGCTAAGTTCATGCTTCAGCCGCTCCCGCGCATGTTCTGAAACAGTACTATAACGTTTTTGCATTCCCTTTTCCGCTAGCTTTTTTAAATACAGAGAAGCTGGCTGCTCCCCGGGGGTTGGAAATACCGGCATGTGCGTTTCACCTAATGAAAGGTCTACGTGACATTTGTCAGCTATTTTTCTCCAGTTATTGAGATGGCCGGCTTCGTACATCTCAGTCGCCTTCTCCTGCCACACTTCCAGTGAAAAGGGCTTCCGGTCAATTACGGTATCTTTCCAGACCCTGCCGTCCTTCACTGCCTGCAGCAGTTTATAGGCCCGTGCCTCTTCAGATTTTTGCATATTAATCAACGGAGAAGCCACCATGGAGATGCCAAATCGTTCCGCTGCCTCTCTCCACTCCATTTCCTCTTCCATTTTCGGGGCTTCAAGCCAAAGAACACCAGGCGCAAACCGTCTGCTCCATTTTTCAAAAAATGCATACAAGTCATTTTTGCTTTTCCTGAAGGTGCCGGGTTCGCTCTGTTCAAGCGGCAGGATAAAAAGACAACCGGCAGAATCCGCCAGTTGTTCCCATGTGACCTGCTTGTCCTGTTGTTTGTCCCCAGCCCACTGCATGAGCTGCTTGTATCCCCCGTTGTTTTGCGGCAGTGCAATTACCGGGAATTCCTGGTCTTCTGCGCCATCTCCCTGAACCCACAGCTCTATTCCTGGAAGGCTTTTCACCTGGTACTGCCGGCAGAGACGGTAAAAAGCCACTGCCCCGTGCATCGTGTCCCGGTCCGTGACCGCAGCTGCCGGCCAGCTGTATTCTTTTGCTTTGCGGACGAGATTCTCTAGCCTGATAGTGCTTTGCAACATGCTGTATTCCGAATATACGTGCAGTGACATATTCCTGATCCTCCCTGTGGCCGGCTAGGTGATGGGCGTTTTATCTATGCTTCCAGTTCCGGCAGATGTCCTCGAGCGCCTGTATAATGTTTTCTGTTTCCTGCCTGTTTTCTGCTTTGGCTCCTGCTGCCATAGTGTGGCCGCCCCCGCGGTATTTAACAGCAAGCTGATTAATCACCGGTCCGCGCGAACGAAAACGCACCCGGTACGACCCCTGTTCTTCTTCTACAAAGAACACCCATGCAACAACCCCTTCTGTGTCTGCAAACGAATTGATCACTGCTGAGGATTCATTGATGGTTATGCCGTATTTACGAAGCATTTCCTGGGTTAGGTACATGTAAGCCGCCCCATCCTCTGTCAGGGTAAAGCTTTGAAGTACCTCTCCGCGTAGACGCACCAGGCTCTCAGGGTTCTTATACATTTCAGCATAAATTGCTCCCGGTTCAAAATCGAACGCAAGAAGTTCAGCTGCCATGCGCATCGTGTTTGGCGTAGTATTGCTAAACTGAAAACGACCGGTATCTCCAATAAGGCCGGCGTAGCACAGCCGGGCTG
This sequence comes from Marinococcus halophilus, assembly GCF_002265875.1. Classification (GTDB taxonomy): domain Bacteria; phylum Bacillota; class Bacilli; order Bacillales; family Marinococcaceae; genus Marinococcus; species Marinococcus halophilus. The sequence continues at coordinate 40,148 of NZ_NPFA01000008.1, read as the reverse complement.
TTTCATTCGGAACTGTCCATCCGTAGGATTTTTGGGCAAACAGAATCAATTCTGTAATCATTTCGCACGTGGAGCTTTTTTTTGTATCCACCCACATCGGTTCCCCGTACGGATCTTCGTTCGGGTGATGATCGATTTTAATAACCGCTGCTCCCTGGTCCCAGCCTTTGCCGTCGATCCTTGCCATATTGGCAGTATCGCAAACAATCACCAGCGTTTCGGCATCCACTTCAGTCAATTGTTCATCCATAGTCGTTAAAAAAGAAAGCGAAGGCTCATTTTCTCCGGTAGTGCCCACCTGCTTGTCAGGGAACTGCTTTTTAATCCACGCAGCCAGGCCCGCCTGGGAGCCGAGAGCATCCGGATCGGGACGCTCGTGCCGGTAAATCATAATTTTATCGTACTGCTCTATCGTCTGTATGATTGCCTGAAATATTTGCATTGTCTATCCCCCATCGATCAGCGGTCGAGTAGCTGTACCATCATCATCGCCTTGCCGACGATCGCGCCTTCATAGTACAATTCCACATCCACTTTCCCGTGTTTTCTTCCCACTTCAAGTATTTTCCCGTTCAACTCAATTTTGCTTTCAATCTGTACCGGCCGGATAAAGTAAAGTGTTACATTCTCTACCACCATATCGCCTTTTTTGTAGTCTCTAAGCAGACGTTGGCCTGTCTCCGTAACAAGAGACATGATAACCCCGTTTGCCACCGTACCGAGCGCATTGGTCATCTGCGGCGTAATATCGCACTCAAACATAAATCCCGATCCAGGAGGGGCTTCCCGGAAACGGCTTGTTACCGTATCTTCAATGGTTTCCCCGACGTGTGGCTGGCGCTGAACCATCTGCAGTGCTTTTAATACGTCCTGCCGGCTGATAACTCCAAGCAGCTTTTTCGCATCGTCCATTACCGGAAGCAGTTCGATACCTTCCCATACCATCGTATGGGCTACCGAAGCCACAGACGTCCGTTCACTGACCGTAATTGGAGATTTTGTCATCACTTTTTCGATAGGAGTCTGAACCGAAGCGCCTAATACGTCCTTCGCAGCTACCATTCCCTGAACTTTCATGTCTTCGCTGATCACCGGATATCTACTGTGGCCGGTTTTTTGGTTCATTTCATGCCATTTTTCCACTGTATTATCCACCGTCATAAAATACGTATCCTGTAGCGGAATTAAAATATCATTTACTACCACAATTTCTTTTTTAATGAGTTGGTCATAGATCGCCCGGTTAATCATGGTAGCTACCGTAAACGTGTCATACGTCGTTGTAATTACCGGCAGGCCCAGTTCATCCGCCAGAGAAATGACATGTTCATTCGTATCAAATCCGCCGGTAATTAAAACAGCTGCTCCTGCTTCAAGGGCAAGTTTATGCACCTGGTACCGGTTACCGACAATGAGGAGGTTCCCGGGCTCCACGTACCGCATCATCGCTTCAAGCTTCATGGCACCAATCACAAAGCGATTCAGGGTTTTATGAAGCCCATTTCTGCCCCCAAGCACCTGGCCGTCAATAATGTTAACTACTTCAGCATAGGTTAGACGTTCGAAGTTTTCTTTTTGCTTTTTTTCGATACGTATCGTGCCGACTCGTTCAATCGTACTGACAATTCCCTGGTTTTCTGCTTCCTTAATTGCACGGTACGCTGTACCTTCACTTACTTCCAGGTTCTTTGCAATTCCACGGACGGAAATTTTTTCTCCTACGTCCAGGGCCAGTATGTAATTTAATATTTGTTCATGTTTGGTTGCCATAGGCACAGTACCTTCCTTTTTATTTACGCACTTACCGGTAGCGCTCTGTCCGCGTAAATTTCTAACTGTATTACTTCTGTTTCATTATCTGTACTATTACATTATACGGTTCAGAAACCCTCCCTTCAACTGCCTGCCGGCAATTGTATTAAAAAAAACCGTTCAGTCTGTTTTAATGACTGAACGGTTTTTTAAATTCTATAATTCAATCGAGCCGCCGGCTTCCAGTGCTTTTCCTTTCAGTGGAGAAAGGGAATCTACAAACTGCTGCGGATCCTGTTTGATAGGCGGCATGGTATTGTAGTGGATTGGAACCGTATAATCCGCATTCACCCATTCCGCTGCCGTTTTGGCATCCTTAGGACCCATTGTAAAGTTATCACCAATAGGGACGAATAAAAGATCAATATTGTTTCTTTCCGCGATAAGCTTAATGTCAGAAAACAAGCCGGTATCGCCCATATGATACACTTTCTTTCCTTCCGCTTCGAAAATAATGCCACTTGGCATACCCGTATAAATAATCTTTTGTTCCTCTTCAAGGAAGTAACCGGAACCGTGAAATGCCTGAGTTAACTGTACGTGGCCGAAATCAAACGTATAGCCGCCGCCAATATGCATTGGGTGCGTTTCTACGCCCTGCCAGCCAAGATACTGAGCCAGTTCAAACGGTGCCACTACAAGCGCATTATTTCGCTTGGCGATATCCACTGTGTCTCCGACATGGTCAAAATGACCATGAGTCAGCAAAATGGCATCTGCTTTCACATCGTCCGCATTTAAATCAGTTAATGGGTTATCTGTAATAAATGGGTCAATTAAGATTGTTTTGCCGTTTGTCTCAATCTTTACTACTGAATGACCATGATAAGATACTTTCATGTATATCCTCCTCCGCAATCAAAAACTGTTTCCGGGGAACTATACCTTTTACCAGCCTAACTTAAACTGCCTTCCACTTACCTGCGTTTATGAAGCACATCTATCCCGCCGGTCACTTCAATTACAGAGCCTGTAATCATATCCGCATCGTCATCCGTTAAAAATAAAATAGTTCTTGCAATGTCGCCGCCCGTTGCTGGCCTTCCAACAGGAACAGAATGGTCACTCACCTGTCTGCCTGCATGTATATCCGCTTCCTTAAACTCTTCTGTCACTATGCCCGGACAAACCATGTTTGCGGTAATACCGTAGGATGCTTCTTCTAGAGAAATTGATTTTGTCAAAGACACCAGGCCGCTTTTCGCCGCTGCATATGCTGAACGATAAAGCCATCCCGGCGCTGTAGGAGCACTCTGAAAACCATAAGTAATAAAACGGCCGAACTGCTGCCGGCGCATAATCGGTATCGCTTTTTTTGCCAAATGGAAGGCAGCACTCAGGTTGCCATCAACCATCCGGTGCCATTCTTCATCGGAATAATCTGCCAGCTGCTTTTTTTCAAATATGTAAGGGCCAGCATTATTTACGACGATATCAAGTCGGCCAAAGGCTGAATAAGCTTCTTCCACCATCCGCTCTACGTCCTGCTTTGAGGCCATGTCCCCCTGGACGAACTGGATGCGGCTGCTTTCCATTTCCCACTGCTCTTTCATTTTATAGTAAGCCTCGTCTTTTTTCCGGTAAGTAACGGTCAACGTATAACCTTTTTCTTTTAAAGCTTCAGAAACTTTTCGGCCGAGGCCTTTCGTGCCTGCTGTAATTAACGCGTGCCTCATCGTTATTCACCCGCCTTTATGTCATCCATTAGTTATGTAATAATGAAAATTATTTGAACATTTTCTGTTCTGTTTTCCCGGCACATCCTTTTACCTACACACTATCGTTTTAAATTAAAAAAATAGGGAAAATTATCTACAGGAAATAGAAATCCTACGACAAAAGGGGAGGATGGCATTGAGTAGATACGAAGTTATTATTGTTGCCGTCGATGGCTCAGACGAATCCAGAACAGCTTTTAAAAAATCTGTTGAGATTGCGCAGGAGCAGCAGGCAAAACTAATCATCTCTCATGTTATTGATACGAGAACATTTGCCACAATGGAACGGTATGACCGTACTATTATTGCACGAGCAGAAGAATATGGCAACGAACTGCTTGAGAACTATACAGCAGAAGCAGAAAATGCAGGGGTTCCTGACGTCGTCTCCTCATTGGAGTTCGGTTCTCCAAAAACAAAGATCCCGCGTGAGCTGGCCAAAAACTATGAAGCAGATTTAATTATCACTGGGGCTACCGGTCTGAATGCTGTTGAACGCGTCTTTATTGGCAGCGTTTCGGAAGCCATTGCCCGCCATGCGAAATGTGACGTCTTAATTGTACGTAAATAACTGCCAGCTAAGGCCCCGTGTCCATACGGACGCGGGATTTTTTATCTCCGCCCAGGCGGCATTCTTTTCCACATTAAAAAGACCCCGCCCAAAGATTTACTCCGGACGGGACAGCATCTGTATTTATAACTTTTGTTTTATTACCTTTTTCCCCTGCTCGATGGCAGACCGGACCTGATCAAAGCCGGTACCGCCTTCACTATTTCTGCGGCTTACCACCGTCTCAGGCTTTAAGACCTCATAGATATCTTCTTCAAAGGCTTCATTTGCTTCTTTAAATTCATTCATGGAAAGATCTGCAAGATACTTATTGCTTTGAATGCAATCAAGCACCAATTTGCCGACAATCTCATGAGCTTCCCGGAACGGGACTCCTTTAACGGCGAGGTAATCCGCGAGTTCTGTCGCATTAGAGAAGTCTTTGCTCGTGGTTTCCGCCATTTTTTCTGTACGAACTTCCATCGTTTCCACCATTCCCGCAAAAATATCCAGAGAGCCTTCAAGGGTGCGCACGGTGTCAAACAGTCCCTCTTTATCCTCCTGCATATCTTTATTATACGCAAGCGGCAGCCCCTTCAAAAGCGTATACAGTCCCATAAGGTTTCCATACACCCGTCCGGTTTTTCCACGAATAAGCTCTGCCATATCCGGATTTTTCTTTTGCGGCATGATGCTGCTGCCTGTCGCAAAAGAGTCATCGAGTTCAATAAATTGAAATTCTTGGCTTGACCAGAAGATCATTTCTTCAGCCAATCTGGACAAATGCATCATAACAGTGGACGCCGCGCTCATAAATTCCAGGGCAAAGTCCCTGTCGCTTACAGCGTCCAGGCTGTTTTGATAAATATCATCAAAGCCGAGCTCCTCTGCCGTCTGGCGGCGGTCGATAGGAAACGTTGTGCCGGCGAGGGCCCCTGCTCCGAGAGGAGAAATGTTCGTGCGTTTTAAGCTGTCCTCAAAGCGCCCGTAGTCCCGCTCAAGCATCCAGAAATAAGCCATCATGTGATGGCCGAAAGAGATAGGCTGTGCCCGCTGCAAATGGGTATATCCAGGGATAATGGTTTCGACATGCTCCTCTGCCTGCAAAAGCAGCGCCTGCTGCAGGGCCCGGATAGACTGCATAACAGTGTGCGTGTGATTTCTTACGTACAGATGAACATCTGTAGCCACCTGATCGTTACGGCTCCGGCCTGTATGGAGCTTGCCGCCGACCGGGCCAATTTCATCAATTAAAAACTTCTCGATATTCAAATGAATGTCTTCATTTTGGATCGAGTATTCCAATTCTCCATTTTTTGCTTTGGCAAGCACCGCTTCCAGTCCGCGATGGATTTCGGCTGCTTCTTCTTCGGTGATGATTTCCTGATTCTTCAGCATATGTACGTGCGCAATACTTCCCTGGAGATCTTCTTCCACCAGTTTTTGGTCAAAAGGAATGGATGCCCCAAAGGCATCCACCCATTCTTCCGCTTGTTTTGTAAAGCGCCCGCCCCATAGTTTGGTCATACATTAACACCTTTCTTGTTAACTGCACTTTGTACTTTGGTCGGCAGACCCCACAGCTGAATAAATCCGACAGCTGCATTATGATCAAATTCGTCGTGCGTGGAGTAGGTAGCCAGGTTTTCATTGTACAAGGAGTAGTCTGATTTTCTTCCTTCAATGATAGCATGGCCTTTAAATAATTTCACCCGTACAATGCCTGTCACGTTAGTTTGCGTTTCTTTTAAAAACGCTTCAAGCGCTGGCCGTACCTGGGAGAACCACAGTCCTTCATAAATTACTTCACTTAATTTTTTTTCAATAACCGGTTTAAAGTGAGCCACTTCTTTGGGGAGCGTGAGGTCTTCAAGCTCTTTGTGCGCCTGAATCAGCGTCATAGCTGCTGGGCACTCATAAATTTCTCTTGATTTAATTCCTACCATTCTGTTTTCCACGTGATCAATTCTGCCCACGCCGTGCTTGCCAGCAACGTCATTTAATTCCAGAATCAAATCTTGCAGTTCATAAGCCTGGCCGTTAAGCGCCACTGGCTTGCCCTGCTTGAATTCAATTTCGACGATGTCTGCTTCGTCCGGTGTTTTTTCGAGTGGATTCGTTAAATCATACGCGCCTTCCGGCGGTGTAGCCCACGGGTCTTCTAGAACACCGCACTCGTTGCTTCTGCCCCAGAGATTTTGATCGACAGAATATGGATTATCGAGGTTTACAGGTACAGGCACGTCATTTTCTTTTGCATAAGCGATTTCTTCATCTCTCGACCATCCCCACTCCCGAACAGGTGCGAGTACCTCGAGGTCAGGATTAAGAGCCTGAATACTGACTTCAAATCTTACCTGGTCGTTTCCTTTACCAGTGCAGCCATGCGCTACGGCATCAGCATTTGTCTGCTCGGCAATCTCAACCAGTTTCTTTGAAATTAACGGCCTTGATAATGCAGATACGAGCGGATATTTTTGTTCATACAGCGTATGTGCCTGCAGGGCCGGAAGGACGAAATCTTCGGCAAATTCTTTTTTCGCATCTACTGTGTATGACTGTACAGCCCCTACTTCCAAGGCTTTATTTTTTACAAATTCCAGATCCTTCCCCTCTCCTACGTCCAGGCCTACCGCTACTACTTCGTAACCCTGACTGCTCAACCACTTAATTGCTACTGATGTGTCCAAACCGCCTGAATAGGCGAGAACTACTTTTTTGTCTGCCATTCTTATTCCCCTCCAGATTATAATTGAATATTAATGCTTGATAAATTATTTTTATACATCATTTTGAAAAAATTAAAAGACTGTCGTCTTTGTTTTATGATTACTGTATTCAACTTCTTTCATTACTTTAACAAGCCCACAAAGAATTTGCAACCGGAAAATACAATTTTTTAGTATAAAAATTTATTTTTTTGATATTTTATGCGTTATCCGCCCTATAACATGCAACCTGATGTATGTGCATGCATGAATCAGAAACGACTTTGTATACTTCTGTTAACCAGCCGGATAAACACACAAATAAGCAGAGACGCCTAAGCAGGCCTCTCTGCTGCATTTATTCCTGGTGCTTTTCTGCCATTTCCATTAAACGCTGCTGCACATTACCGTAAACAGTGTTAGAAGCGTAAAATCCATTTTCTCCTACCTCACCGGCATGTTCACTCATAAGTATTTCCATGCCTTCTTTCACCGTGTTCACCGCCCAGATATGGAAATCACCGGCCTCCACTGCCCGCCTAATTTCATTTCGAAGCATTAAGTGCTTAGCGTTCTGCGTCGGTATAATTACACCCTGAGTTTTTGTGAGTCCCTGCTTTTTGCATACATAATAAAATCCTTCAATTTTTTCGTTCACTTCTCCAATCGCCTGCACATCACCGAACTGATTAACAGCTCCAGTTACGGCAATATCCTGGCGGAGAGGCACTTCAGCCAGAGAAGACAGGAGAGCATACAGTTCCGTGCTTGAAGCACTGTCACCGTCTACCAAATGATAGGATTGTTCGAAAGTAATGCTTGCTGCAAGCGGCAGCGGCCGGTCGCTTGCAAACTCTGCCTGCAGATAGCTCGTCAGCGTATGGAGGCCTTTCGTATGAAAAGCACCTGTGAGCTGGGATTCCCTGTCGATATTAACGATGCCTCCACTCCCGGCATACGTTCGCGCCGTAACGCGAGTCGGGTAACCAAATGAATAGTCTCCTGTATGAGCAACAACCAACGCGTTGATCTGGCCAACTTTTTCTCCGCTCGTCGCGATATTGATTGTTCCGTCCTCGATCGACTCGTGAATAGCCGCTTCAGGCTGAGCCGACCGATAGTTTGTTTCTTTTAAAGCAGCGTGCACATGGGCCTGTTCAATAATAGCCGATTGTTCCTGCGCTGCCCAATAATCCGCTTCAATTAATAGAGATGTTACTTCGTGAAATTTAATGGAGAGCTTGCGCTGGTGTCCTGCTTCCCTGGTGCTGTAATCAATGAGTCTTGCTACTGCTTCTGATGCCAGGGGGCGCAGCCGTTTATTTTCACAAAAACAGGCCAAAAAAGTGGCGTACTGCCATATGTTTTCTTTCGTCCGCTCCATCATAGTAGTAAAATCCACTTTTACTTTAAAAAGCTTGCGGAATGTTTCATCTTCTTTTTGCAATTTTTGGTATAACGCATTGGTCCCGACCAGGAGAACCTTTGCCTGAAAAGGCACTGGCTCCGGTTCCAAATAAGTGCTTGCAAATATATCGGAATCCTCATAGGGGGTCTCAAGCCGGATATAGCCCATCCGCATAGCTCTTTTCAATGCTTTCCATGCAAACGGATGGGACATCAATTCGGCAGCATGCAGTATTAAAAAACCGCCGTTTGCCCTATGAAGAGCGCCGCCTCTAATATGGGAAAAATCCGTAGGACTCCCCCCGTTGCGGCCAATTTCCACTTTCCCGAACAAATTGACATATGTCGGGTGAGACTCATAAACGACAGGCGCTGCGGAAGTATCACTATTATCCACTAAAATATTAATTTCATAACGACGGAACGAAAAAGTCGATACAGGCGGCCGGCCTTCCTGCGTTTCTTTTACAGGTAGGAATTCCTGCCAGTGCTGAATAATGTCTTTTTCCATGTCCGACAAAAAATTATGTAAGCTTTCATTGATATATTCGTCCTTTAAAGTCGCAATAAAACCTTGAATGGATGTTTGCACCATCTGCTCGTCTGCTTCCCTGAGCTGGCGTCTTAAAACACGCTTTGCCACCTGCTTTTGCCTCAAAAAGTCATTTACCTGTCTGGTAATCGTCTGTGACTCTTCCATTATATAGTCCTGCCGGCTTTTTGAAAGCTCGTTATAGCTTTCATCACTATGAGGCTCCCCGTCTTCTTTAAGCGGAACTGCAACGATGTCTTCTTCTGTTTTTTCGAGAGCAAATCCTTTCACAGAGGCTTCCTCTTCAAGCTTCTCCCAGTGTTCATTAATTGCTTTTTCGTGCTTTTCCGCCATAGCTACTTTTTTCCGTTCAAATGATTTACTGCGCAGCGTCGTCGCGATCTCTTCCTGCAGATCCTCAATTAGCTCTTTAATATCTTTAGCAAACGGCACAGCCATGCCGGCGGGCAGGCTTATTACCTTCGGCCTCCGGGGGTCTTCAAAAGAATATGTATAAATCCAGTCAGCCGGCGCCGGTCTTTTTTCCGCTGCTTCTTTTGCTTTTCTGCGGGCGTATGTCGTTTTTCCAAGGCCGCTCGCCCCGGTTAAAAACATGTGATAGTTTTCTTCCTGAATATCCAAACCCATCTCCATAGCTTTCACTGCACGCTCTTGTCCAATCATTCCCTGAGTCCTGTCTGTTAATTCTTTCGTCGTATGAAAGGAAAACATGCGCGGGTCGCAGCGCTCCGCTAATGCTGAGACAGGAAGTTTGCAGCGCATTTCGGCTGTTTGCATATGTCTGTCTCCTTTCAAAGTACTGTTACTCCTTATTTCCCATTATACAGAGAATATATGCAGAAATATCATATATTTTGCAAAAAACTCCTGCTTCATCGAAACAGGAGTTGCCTCTTACTTATTGGATTTGACCGAGCCGGACGGTATCGCGGGCGATCATAACTTCTTCATCAGTAGGAACTACTGCCACAGCCACGCGTGAAGAGTCCGACTGGATGAACGTTTCACCCGAAGCCTGTCCATTTTTCTCTTTATTAATTTGGATGCCCATGAATTCAAGGCCTTCCATGACTTTTTCACGAACCAGTGCGCTGTTTTCCCCTACACCAGCAGTGAATATAACTGCATCAACACCATCCATACTGGCTGCATAAGTACCAATATATTTATGCATCCGTGTCAGATAAACATCCAGAGCGGTTTGGGCTCTTTCACTGCCCTCCTCCGCCTGCTGAACGACATCCCGCAAATCACTGGATGCGCCGCTTACGCCGAGCAGCCCGCTTTTCTTATTCAGTGTATCAATAACTTCTGCAGCTGTCTGGCCGGTTTTTTCCATTAAATAAGGAATCAGGGCGGGATCAATGTTGCCCGAACGAGTTCCCATCATCACGCCGGCAAGCGGTGTAAAGCCCATTGAGGTATCGACCGAAATACCGTGATCCACGGCTGTTATACTGGCACCGTTTCCGATATGGCACGATATAATTTTTAGGTCATTTTGCGGACGGTCCATTAACTCTGCCATTCTCTGGCTGACATACTTATGAGAAGTTCCGTGAAAACCGTATTTACGCACGCCGTATTTTTCATAGTATTCATAAGGAACGCCATACAGGTACTTTTCTTTCGGAATCGATTGGTGAAACGCTGTATCAAACACCGCTACAGAGGGAACGTCCGGAAGAATATCACGGAACGCTTTAATACCGACAATGTTGGCCGGATTATGAAGCGGTGCCAGTTCGCTTACATTTTCGAGTTCATTCAGCACCTGATCTGTAATAAGGACAGAATCTGAAAAGGTTTCTCCTCCGTGAACTACCCGGTGGCCTACCCCTTCAATATCATTCACGTCGGTAATTACATCATATTTTGTTAATGAGTTCAGTAAAGCTTTCACAGCCTCTTCGTGATTTTGCAGTGATGGGTATTCGGTTTTCTTTTCTCCCTCTACTTCTACCGTAATAAAAGGCGTCTCCAGGCCAATCCGTTCGACGACCCCTTTAGTGATAATTGTTTCTTCAGGCATTTGCAAAAGCTGAAATTTCAGCGAGGAGCTCCCCGCATTAATAGCAATAATGGTAGACATTCTTTCTCCACTCCTAAACATTACTCTCTTTATTTATTGATAAACCCCTCTTGTACAAACCAGTCATTAATTCGCTTCATCATATCCTGAAGAGCTTCCTGGCGGCTGAACGACGGCAGTTCTGCCAATAGCGCCTGACCTGGCTGCTTTACCTCAGGACTTTTCTTTTGAAGCATCCATATGCTTTTGGAGGCTTCTTTAGCCTGAAACATTGTTTCGGGGAGCTGAAGAAGCCCGAGTGTATGCGCATGTCTTTTCACATACGCCTGAAGCTCCGCTGCTTTTTCATCTTCAAACAAATTGTTGGGGATGAGAAGTACCATAAAACCTCCTGGCTTCAGCCGGTTCATCATCCCCTCCACAAGCAGGTGGTGCACGTAGGATTTTCCGTCCGTACTGCCCATCTGGTACAATTCGGCAATTTGGTTTTTCGGGTAGTAACCGACTGGAAGGTCACTCATCACTACATCCGGAGCGGAAGCGCCAAATTGTTCAATACTGTCCTGGTGAAACAGCTGAACAGCATGTTCCTGGAGGTTCGCCAGCGTATAGGCAATCTTGATTAACGTTTCGTCAACTTCCGAACCGTATGCTTCAATATTTTTTTCCGTCAGTTGATTTAATACAGCTGAGAGAAGATTCCCTGTGCCTACGGCTGGGTCTGCGATTACAAACTCTTTACGGCCATTCATTAGTTTGTCGACTAAATATCCCATGAAAATAGCCACGGCATCCGGGGTAATAGCATGGTGCTGCTGCACGGATTGCTTCATTCCTTTAATCAAGGCAAGCTGAAATGCTTTGCGGATATCTTCCTGTTCCATTGCTTCAGGCATTTTCTCTTCCAGGCTTTGCTCGAGGCGTTCTTTTTCCTCGGCAGATATACGCTGAACCACTGTGCCCTGAAAGATATCTTCCCCGGCTTCGGCTATCGCTTCTAAATACGTTATGCTCAGCTCCTGCTGTATCGTTTTCGTAAGGTCATCCAGCAATTCAAATAATTGCTCCACCGGTGTCGTTTCGGTCATGACAAGCCCTCCTTCTGCAGCGTAGTGCTTCTCCGCTCTCGCTTTACAATACGCCAGTATAGCAGATGTGTTCTGTAAAGAGAAGTAATGAAAACAGAAAAAAGCACAATCACTTCCCTGGTATCTGCACAAAATAAATGACGCCTTTGCAGGCGCCATTTTCTTCCTTAGTCTGTATTATTAGCCGCGTTAATTGCTGCTTCATAATCAGGGTGGTTCGTTCCTTCTGAAACGATCTCCTTATAAGAAACCTTTCCTTCACTATCTACTACAATTACAGAACGCGCCAGCAGTCTCATCTCGTCCATTACCAGGCCGAACTGTTTTCCAAAATCCAGATCTTTGTGGTCGGAGAGGACCCGCACATTTTCAATACCTTCTGCAGCACACCAGCGCCGCTGGGCAAAAGGAAGGTCACAGCTGATAGTCCATACTTCTACATTTTCAAGCGAAGCAGCTTCTTCGTTGAATTTCCGTGTTTGTTGCGAGCAGACACCGGTATCAATGGAAGGCACTACGCTGATCAACCTTACTTTACCAGAAGCATCACTTAGCGATACCGGAGTCATGTCATTAGCAAGTACAGTGAAATCGGGAGCGCTGTCTCCGACTTCTACTCTGCCTCCTACAAGTGTTACAGGTTTTTCTTTAAATGTTACTGCTGTCATCTTACTCCTCCTTCACTATTATCCTCGGGCCTTATTTTCTTGAATGAATGACCCTCGTGTCCGCAATCATATCATGGATGCCTGCCTTTTGTGGTGTGAAGGCTACCACAATATACGCCAGATTTGTAATAACGAGGCTTCGGTAAGCAAAGCGCAGAACAACTTCCCTGAAAATAATGTCAGACCATTTTAATTTTTCCCGGTTCACCCGGACAACTCTCAGCCCGAAAATCATTTTGCCGAGTGTCTGGCCATAAAATTTTGTCATTAACACAAAATAGCCGTAGGTAATTATCGCATTACACACAGCGTATAAAGTGATAAATCCCCAGATTTCTCCTTCTCCAGTAAAGTAAAAAGGAGAAAGAAGAAGGCCGTTTAACGAAAAAAGAATTATCAAATCGGTAAGGTATGCCCAAAAGCGCATCCAAAATCCCGCGAACAGATCTTCGTTCGTGCCATCACTTTCGCGGGAATTTTGTTTGGCCGGCTTCCCATATAAGGAATTACCGCCACGGTTGCTTTCTGCCGGGTCCTTTTGTTCCGTTCCCTGCTCATCTTCCGGATAGCGGCCGTTTGTAGTCGTGGTCATCGTTATCCCTCCTATCCTTCATACAAATACATTGGCCGCGGGCTGGCGCTTCCGACTGATTTAAGCAATTCCTGAAGCCCAAGCAGCTTTTCATCAGAAATGAACATTCCCTGCACAGTATTTTGCAGCAGCGACTGCCAGCTGAATCCGTCTGAAGTGTAACGTTCCACCGTAGCATCCCCCAGTTCAAGATCTTCTTCCATCATGGAAATGGTGTCCTCCGTCGTTCCAAGCTCGTCGATCAGTCCGTTTTCTTCTGCCTGCTCACCAGTATAGATACGGCCGTCAGCTAAATTCCGTGCTTTTTCTTCACTAAAGCCTCTTCCATCGATCACGACCTGCAAAAAGTCTTCGTACATATCGTCAACGATTCCCTGCATAATTTCACGGTCTTCTTCCGTAACTTCTTCTGTAGGGGAGCCAATGTCTTTAAATTCGCCGCTGGTTATGTTTACACTATCAATTCCCAGGTTTTCAGCTAATTCAGAGTAGTTCAGGGAGGACATAATTACCCCTATCGATCCCGTAATAGTAGCCGAGTGAGCGACAATTTTGTCTGCAGGCGCCGCCAGGTAGTAGCCACCGGAAGCCGCCGTATTTCCCATTGATACATACACAGGTTTATTTTCTTCTTCCTGCACCTCAACGACGGCATCGTGAATCTCGTCACTTTCAACAACTCCTCCGCCCGGGCTGTTCACATTAATAATAATGCCGTCCACGTCTGCGCTTGACCCGGCTTCTTCCAGGTTGCTCAGAAACTCTTCATGGTTATATCCTTCGCCGGAAAAAGCTCCCGAGCCGCTTGAGGATTGAATCGTACCTTCTACATCAAGCATGGCTATTCGGTTATCCGAAGAACCCCTTTTTACTATGTTTTCCTGATTCTGCTGATTTTGCGCCTGGTTCGATACTGTATTCCACAGTGAAAAAGCTGTCTGGGCACCCAGGGAAACGATAAGAAGCACCGCTGCCGCCAGTAAAGCAAACCATCTTTTTGCATTCATCATTATTCCTCACTCTCGTTAATAATTTCAATACTGCTTTTTTCCGGGTAAAAGACGACTTCATCCCCTACAACGGTTGCTTCCACTTCAGTTGTTAATATCTCTTCTGGTTCAATTTGAAACAGATCGTTTTGGAGTATTGTAAAGTCTGCTTTGTAACCAGGGGCGATTCTCCCCAAATCATGCTCCCGGCTGATCGCTTTTGCGCTGCCGCCGGTATAGAGATCCACCGCTTCGTAAGGAGTCAATTTTTCTTCCGGTCTATATCCATCATGCTTCTCCCCCGGGTTTTTTCTGGCCACTGCTGCATAAATCCCGGTTCTCGGATCCACCGATTCAATAGGCGCGTCTGAACTGCCTGCGCAGACAATGCCCTGATCAAGAAGCGTTTTCCACGCAAAGGAATAATAAAGCCTTTCTTTACCGAGACGCTCCTCCACCCAGGGGAAGTCCGAAAGCACAAACCGGGGCTGCAGATCAAGCGCCACCGGCAAAGCCTTTAACCTTTCCACCAAATCCTTTCTTGCGATCTGGACGTGAATGATCCGGTCTCTTACTCCTTCCGGCACAGGCCAGGCTTCTAAAGCATCAATTACATATTCCAAAGCCAAATCGCCAATAGCGTGAACAGCCACCGGCATATTTTCCCTTCGGGCATCCGCAACCAGCTGCTTTAGCTCTTCTCTCGAATGAATGGCCACTCCGGCCGTTTCAGGAGCATCATTGTAAGGCCGGCTGAGAAGGGCTGTGCGCCCGCCAAGTGCTCCATCTGCAAATATTTTCATGGCACCTAGCTCCAGGTTGTTTTCAAGGAGTCCATAAGCATGACCCTGCTGTATAAAATCTGGAAATACTTCGTGATGCACGAGAAGATGGGCCCGAAAAGAAGTGTCTGCCAAAATATTTCTAAACGTATTCAATGTTCTCTTAAACCCGCCATAGTAATTAAGGTCTTCAGTATGGCCACCGGTCAGTCCGCACTGATGCATATAGCGAACCGCCTTCCCGAGTGCATCGTGAAGGTATTCTTCGGAAACCTCTGGTATTTCATTTTTCACTAAATCGGCTGCCTGGTCCAGCAGATAACCTGTAGGCTCTCCTTGCCTCGATTTAACAATAATGCCTCCTTCAGGGTCCGGGGTGTCTTTATCAATACCAGCCGCATCCAGGGCGCGTGTATTAACCAGTGCTGCGTGGCGGCATATCCGGGTCAAAAGCAATGGATGGCCGGGCACTAAATCATCAAGCTCCTCCCGGTGGAAAATTTTCCGGTCCGGAAAATTGTTTTCGTTCCACCCTTCTCCGATGACCCACTCTCCGGCAGGAATTTCTTTTGTTTTCTCCTTAATCAGTGCAGCCATTTCTTCTGCAGAGGTGCACTCTGACAAATCCAGCTGGATCATCGTTTCCCCCAGCCCGATCATATGTAAATGACTGTCGGTAAATCCCGGATACATTGTGCTTCCATTTAAATTTACCCGGCGGCTAGATGGACGTTGCAGCTCTTTTTCTATCTCTGACAGGCTGCCTGCTTTTTCAATGATTCCATCTGAAGTTAAGACTGCCTCCACCTGCTCTCCTTCTTTTTCCATCGTATAAATATTTCCGTTATACCAAAGTGTTTTCACAGCATTAACCGCCTCTCCTTTTTACGGGCGAAGGCCCGTTTTGTTTCAGGACTTATAAAATTCCATTTTATACCATACTTTTAAATAAAAAAATACGTTAAAGAAGGTCTTCAAATTCTTCTTTTTCACTTTTTACGTTAGACAAAGAGATAGTCTTCGTTTCAGCTACCGCCTCATTAAACAGCTCTTCTTTATTTAAACGTTTTTCATACTTATAGACTAAACCAATTTTCGGTTTGGTCGCCGGGCTTTCCGGTTGAAATACGGTACAGCAGTCTTCATACGGCCGTACGGAAATATCATATGTGCCTATACGCTTTGCGATGCTGATGATCTCTTCTTTGTCCATAGCAATTAACGGCCGCAGTACCGGAATATTCGTGACCTGATTAATGACATTCATGCTCTCAAGCGTCTGTGACGCTACCTGTCCCAGGCTCTCCCCGTTTATTACTGCTTTGGCGCCTTCCTGCTCTGCTATTTTTGTGACGATTTCAAGCATGGCCCTCCTTGTAATTGTCATTGTATGATCGTCCGGCACCTGGCTCCGGATAGCTTCCTGAACCCGGGTAAAAGGCACCACATGGAGATTGATATTTCCACCAAACCGGCTAAGGGCCCGAACGATGTCTTCTACTTTTTGTTTCGCCCGTTCGTTTGTATACGGCGGGCTATGAAAATGAACAGCCTCGATCGTCACTCCCCGTTTCATGGCTAAATATGCAGCAGCCGGACTATCAATACCGCCCGAAAGCATACTCACTACTTTTCCGCTTGTACCTGTCGGCAGCCCTCCCGCTCCAGGGATCCGCCCGCAGCTGACGTACGCCCCTTGTTCGCGCACATCAATTTCCACGGTGACATCCGGGTCTTTAACGTCCACTTCGACTTCCTCAGTATGGTGAAGAATATAGCTGCCAACACTCGGGGCAAGCTTTGTCGAATGAATGGGAAAATCTTTGTTGGACCTTCTTGCTTCTACTTTGAAGGTTGTTTTCCTGCCCTCGTATTCCGAAAACATTTGATGGGCCGTCTGCTGTATTTCCTCTTCTGTTAGATCTGCCTTTCTTGCATAGCTGATTGACGATATGCCAAATACCGGTTTTACTGCCTCAATTACTTTTTCAGCAGGCTCGCCGAGCAGGTTTACCGCAATACGCCCGTATGTCCGCCTTACTTCGCAGCTCGGAAAGCCTTTCACCGCATGGTCAATGTTTTCCCTTAATTGACGCTCGAATTCTTTTCGATTTTTACCTTTTAAAGCAAGCTCTCCGAAACGAATTAATAAATACTCTTCTCTCATTGCTGTTCCTCCATAACCTTTTTTAACTGTGGCAATATCTCTTCACATATGCTGCATAAATAATCAGCTTCCTGCTTCTGTGTGTCCGCAGAGAAGCTTATTCTCACCGCACTCTCCGCTAGTTTTTGTTCCCCTGTAACAGCAAGTACAACCGCAGAAGGCTCTGAGTTTTTCGATGCGCATGCCGTTTTGGTAGAAATGGAAACGCCTCTCCCCGCTAGTGCTTCAACGAGCACTTCTGGTTTGATACCGGGGAAGGAAACATTCAATATAAAAGGGGAGCTTCGTGAAACAGACGAGTTGAGCACTCCGCCGCTTTTCTTCAGCCGTGCAGCAGTCCATTTCTTTAATTCTTCAATTCTCCTGCTGTTTGCAGCATAATTTTCTTTCGCTAAGCGAAGCGCTTTGGCCATAGCTGCTGCTCCTGCGATATTCTCTGTTCCTGAGCGAAGCCCGTTTTCCTGCCCGCCTCCATGCATTAATGGCTCAAGCGTTGTTCTTGGATGCTTATACAGCATTCCTGTTCCATTCAATCCGTGAAATTTATGAGCTGAAACAGTGACAAAGTCCAGCCCTGCTTTCTCAATATTTAGCGGGCTTTTAGCTGCCCCCTGCACATAGTCCGTATGAAAATAAACGTTAGGATAGTGCGTAAGCATTTCTCCAATAGCTTCTATGGGCTGTACCGTTCCGATTTCGCTGTTCGTGTGTCCAACTGTAACAAGAATAGTATCCGGCTTCAGCGCCCTGCGCACCTCTTCAACGCTGATGCGTCCTTCTCTGTCCACCGGCAGGTATGTAACTCGATACCCTTTTTCTTCTAGATAGACACAGCTTTCCATCACTGACGGATGTTCGACGGCTGTAGTTATAATGTGGCGCCCAATATTTTTCCTCGAGGCTGCGGCCCCTTTTATCACTATGTTGTTCCCTTCTGTACCACCACTTGTGAACAAGCAGCATTTTGCCTCTACGCCTAGTTCTCGGGCTATCTGGCTTCTCGCAGATTCAAGCAGACGTTCAGCCTCGCCACCTTTGTGGTGAAAAGACGAGGGATTGGCAAAATAGCTTTCGGACGCTTTTTTGTATGCGCTCAGCACTTCTTCGTAGGGCTGGGTCGTCGCACTATTATCAAAATACATTTCAAATTCCTCCCAGCATTCATTAACATCATAAAAAAGAAGCCTGAGTTCAGGCTTCTTAGCTATTTGCTTGTCGATTATGCTTCTGTCAGCTGTACGTTAGATTCCTGCAGCACTTCTGTAACGAACCGGTCATCCACTTCCCGCACAGACGACGAAGCCACCTGCAGCGCATTCTCATACTGACCTTTGCGGAAAGCACTTTCTGCTTCTTTCAGGCTTTGGTCGAGATCCGGAGCATTCATGCGATATAAATTCCCTCGTTGAATGATACGCTCCGTCATCAGCGCCTGCTCTTCCATGCGCCGAAGCATGGTGGAAACTGTACGGACGCTTTCTTCTGCCTGGGCCACCGAATCGCGCACCTGGGCCATTTCAAGCGGAGTCTCGGAAAGGGCTGCAGTGGCATGGGCGATCTTGTCGTTTGCCGATTCTTTTTCATTCAGCAGTATCGGCGGAAGCTTGGGCAGTCTTGTTCGCTGCATTCTCATTTCTTCAATGCGATTTTGGCGTTTTAGTTCCTCAAGAGTTTCCATTGCCTGAGTCTCGTCTTTCCGAAGTACGCCAAGCTGGTTTTCTGCTTCCTGGATTCCTGCTTCTACTTCTTCCTGTTTTTCAAGAGTTTGTTTTAATTCCATCTCAATATGTGTATAAGAATGTTCTTTGGTTTCTTTTTGCTCCTGCAATTGTAATACGCTTTTTCTTATCCCATCAACCTGTCGCTTTGATGAAGCAATCAACTGTTCGGATTCCGGCGGGATACGATAATTGGCTTCAATAAATTCTTTTTCCACCAATAGCGTCTGCATCCGCGTAGATAACTGATCCCGTCCTTCATGAGCCTTCGGCAGCAGCCGTTCGACCTCTGCGCGGGCTTCCACTTCTTCTTCAAGAATACGGTACACTTCTTCGTTGTAAGCGTCCATTTCAGTGAGCCGTTCTGCCACACCGTCCAGGTCAAGATTCTCAATGCGGGCCTGCAATTGTTCAGCTTCCGCTTCATTTTCATTCAGCCGCTGTTCAAAAGCAAATGCACCCATCGCATACCCCTGATCTTCCATTTCATAGAGGCCTGCACGCAGGGATTTCCATTCCTCGGGTAGGCGCCGCCGTACTTTAGCAAGCATATCCGGAACTGCATACAGCGATGCTTCTTCGCGTTTTAAATCTTCATCGAGCCCCTGCCTAAGCTGCTTCGCTTCAAATTGATTTCCTTGTTCCACCGCCTGGTAAAAAGCTTCAAAAGAAGACTGGAGATCGCGCATATGCTGGTCAAAAAGCGGCGCAGTCCTGCCCAGTGTATGCCAGTTTTGGGAGACAAACCGTTTTATTTCTTCGTATTTCTGTTCGGACTCTTCAATGCCCCGGCGGTTCTCAGATTCATTATGTACTAGCTCTTCTATTTCAAGGAAAATGTTGTTGATCTCTTCTTCAATACTGGCAAGCTGCGTATCGACAGCAGTAGTAATTTCCGAAGCCTGATTGAATTTATACTTATCTGCTTTTTCTTCGGCATCGTAAAGGGCCTTTTCAATATCCGGCAGATGCTTTCCTACAATTTCATCCCAGTCTTTACGCCACGATTCAAACTTTTCTTCTGTTTCTCCCGACATCGTCATGCCTTTGACTCTCGCGATTTCTTCAGCCACAGGCTGGTCAGCCATATTCGCCCTCGCGTCCTCCAGGCGGTCTACTTCCCTGTAAATGCGTCTGCGTCCCCATGCTCCGTATATAACAAACGCGGCGATAATAATAACCAGAACTATAATTACAATTGTTGTCGCCAAATTCCTCACTCCAGTTTTTCCCGCTGTGCATCCTTGTTTTTCAATAATTTACACGTTATGGGTTATACTTATCTCATACTTTAGTAGAAATGAATGTAAACAAAATATTTTTTCAATTATGTTTGCTTTAACTTATGATAACATGTAAACGCACTGATTGTTATATGACGATAAAGAAAATTTTGAGAAAATCTATTTTCCTTATTTCCTTATCTACAACATTCGATTTTTCATTATATTTTCCATAAAAAGGGGAAATTGTACCTATGCCAATCACCCGTGACGGCCATATCCATACTCCGTTCTGCCCGCATGGAAGCAAAGACTCGTTTCATACCTATATTGAAGCTTGTATTAACAATGGAATAAAAACGATTAGTTTTACTGAGCATGCTCCTCTGCCTGAAGGCTTTACCGACCCTGTGCCTGATAAAGACAGCGCCATGCCGATCGAAAAGCTCGATCAGTATTTAGATGTCTTAAACGATCTTCAATTAGAATATATTAATGACATTATTATCAAAAAAGGGCTGGAAGTAGATTTTATTGAAGGGTTCGAGAAAAATACAGAGACATTTATGGACACTTACGGCTCTGAGCTTGATGATTGCATTCTCTCTTCTCATTTCATTAAAATAAATAGCGAGTATATATGTATAGATTTTTCTCCAAGTCACTTTGATCGTTACGTACGTCTTTCCGGGTCACCGCAAAAGGCAGCGGAATTGTATTACGACGCCGTGCTCCGCTCTATCCGGACCCCCCTTGGAAAATACGCGCCAAAAAGAATTGGCCATATGACGCTCATTCGTAAATTTCATAAAAATTACGATCATGATTTCCTTGTTAGAGACACTATCGAATCTATTTTGCAGGAAATTAAACTCCGGGGCTTTGAACTTGATGTAAACGGCGCCGGGACAACGAAACATCGCTGCCTCGAGCCGTATCCGCATCCATCCGTAATTCAGACTGCAGCGGAAATGGGGATACCTCTTGTGTATGGTTCCGATGCCCACGCCTCTTCAGGATTATTAGCAGGAAGCACAGATATTTCAGTTCTCACTGCAGGACAATTACAACAATAAAAGAGGGATATTTATGTCTTTTCAACCAGTTTCTTACGACACGTCTTTAGAAAAAAGCTACCATACTTTATGTCAGCAGGCGAAAGCTTTATTTTCCGGAGAAAATGACCCGACCGCCAATTTGGCTAATGCTTCCGCGCTGCTTAATCAATTTTTATCTAACGTCAACTGGGTGGGTTTCTATATCTGGAGCGAGGCAGAAAATGAACTGGTACTCGGACCGTTTCAAGGACTCCCTGCCTGCAACCGCATCACCCCGGGCAAGGGCGTTTGCGGTACTGCTTATGAGAAAAAACAGACGGTCCGCGTCGAGGATGTCCATGCCTTTCCCGGCCACATCGCCTGCGACGCTGCCAGCCAGTCGGAAGTAGTGGTCCCGCTGTTCACTCCTGAAAAGGAAGTATACGGCGTGCTCGACATTGACAGTCCGGTCCTGAACCGTTTTTCCGAACAAGAAGCATTCTTTTTACGCCAGTTTGCCGATGAAATTGAAAAAGGGCTGTTTCCATCTGGAAATTAATCTTCCCGTTCCAAACAACCGGGGGTGTTCAATTTAAGCACCCCCGGTATTTTTGATTTCCTCAGAAACCGTCAATTCATTTCACGCACTTCTTTTCAGTTTAAACGTATTGACTTGATAACTGTCAAAAGTTATAATGACGGTTGTGTAAAAGACAGCCTGGGCAAGCCTGGCATGTGCTTTCCATTTTGCTCCTTGCTCCTTGCAAGGTGTGTTGCGTAACCCCTAGCTGTCGGGGCGAAGACATACGAGGGCAAAATGAGCATGACGGGAGATTCGCCAACAGTGTTTTTATACCAAAATTTGTTTTTATAGAGGAGGATGCCATTATGGCACGCTATACAGGTCCAACCTGGAAAAAGTCCCGCCGCTTCGGCATCTCTCTCAGTGGTACAGGAAAAGAACTCGAAAAACGCCCTTACCCGCCGGGAGAGCATGGCCCAACGCAGCGCAGAAAATTATCCGAATACGGTGTGCAGCTGCAGGAAAAACAGAAACTCCGCTTCATGTACAACTTAAATGAGCGCCAATTTCTGCGCACATTTAATATCGCTGGCAAATTGCCTGGTGTACACGGCGAAAACTTCCTGATTTTACTTGAATCCCGTCTCGATAACCTTGTTTATCGTCTCGGTCTTTCCCGCACGCGCCGTGGCGCACGCCAGCTGGTTAACCACGGCCACATCACTGTAGACGGTAATCGTGTAGATATTCCGTCTTACCGTGTAGAGCCTGGAAAAACCATCAGTGTTCGTGAAAAATCCCGCAACATGAGCGCTATCCAGGACGCAATTGAAGCAAATTCTTTCGTCCCGGAATACCTTACGTTTGACGCTGATAACCTTCAGGGTACCTACAGCCGCTATCCTGAACGTTCTGAGCTTCCTGCGGAAATTTCCGAAGCACTTATCGTTGAGTACTACTCTCGTTAAACTTTGTAGTTGACAAGATAATATTCAAAAAGCCCTTGAAAAGTTGGTGAGCCAACATTTCAAGGGCTTTTTCATTTTATTTCAGAAAAATTTTTAGAGCACAAGGTATAGTATCATTAGAAGGAAAGCAACCTTAAAATTCATCACCCCGCCTCATGCTTCTCATGTTAGAGCCTTAATGAATCCCCAAGCTTTCTATATAGAAACGAAAGAGTCAATCACTCCTTGTAATCAGTCTACAAATATTCTCTTAAGAGTTGATTTAGTTCATTTTCACCTATAGTCTGTGAAAAGTCTTCTTCTTGCGGAAAGAATTTCAAATAAGTAATTGGTTGTTTTTCGATTTGGACATCTTTAACTCCAACACCAGCATATAAACATACTACTTGATCTACACAAGTCCCTCTTCGTTCTGTTCCATTATAAAAAAACGAGTAATAAGAGGCTAATTGCTCTGTGGTTTTATTAACATAATTCTTTTTAAATATATTGTGGAATTTTGAAAACTTGGCATCCAAAACAACACAATGTCTTAATGTTAATTTATCATGTTCTTTTTCGAAAAAGTCTATTTTTATATCAGGTTTTTTCTTTGAATTCAACGTGTAGAAGAGTTCGTCATTTTCGTTAGCTTCTTCTACAGAGTTTGCGTGATAATG
Organism: Marinococcus halophilus; assembly: GCF_002265875.1. Taxonomy (GTDB): domain Bacteria; phylum Bacillota; class Bacilli; order Bacillales; family Marinococcaceae; genus Marinococcus; species Marinococcus halophilus. The sequence continues at coordinate 16,954 of NZ_NPFA01000008.1, read as the reverse complement.
ATCATACCACACGTGAATTTCGCGATTATTTTTTCTTAATATAAATTGAGTACCTTCAGGTATACGGTCCTCTAAGTAAACATTTAAAATGTTTTCATCTAATCCTTGAACTGTTGTATATCCTTGTTTTTCTAAAATATTTAAAGCTTTAAATAAACAAAAGTATTCGTAAATTTGCCAAGTCTGTTTCAAAATAGGAGAGAAGGTTTTTACTTCTCCATCTTCCTTTTTTAATTTTTTCGCATTGTGAAATATCTGGTCTATAGCCACATATGTTCTTTTTTTTAAAATAGGTTTTCGAAAAGTACGCTCCACTTGTTCAAGTAGAGGCGTTCTCAAAGAGTAATTTATCCTATATTTCCATCTCTTTAATACATTTAAAAAATCCATTAAATTTTGGCTTTGGCTTTTTGCTTGGCGTAAATCTTTTTGCGCCATTTTTTCTTTACTTTTCACGTCACGCTTGGCATTTTCCCCTGCGTCTTGTCTGCTCTCCAAAGACTTTATTCTTTGTTTGTATTGAATTATATCTTCTTCTATGGATTTTAATTTTTTCTGAACCTGCTTGTAATCATTATTAACTAATCTTTCAACTTCATTTATATCATTTTTCCAACTCAACAAAATATGATTTAACCATTGGTTATATTTAGTATTGTACTCTAGCTTTTTACGCTTATTTAAATAGTACGGTTGTTGCGTTGAACTGGCATTCTTAGCCAGTCCCTTTGTGGTGTTAGCCCACCTAATACTCCTATGGTCCATCTTCATAGCGTTCAAAGAGGGTGAATAATTAGTTACTATCTGATTATGTGGGAGCTTAAGAATTTTAGTTATAGAATAAGAAAAGTTGGCGTAATGTTTTTTTAAATATCTTGTATAGTCATAATACCAATATTGAGGTAAATCAGCTGATTCTTCTCTCAATAGAGATTGATTACTAAATACAAAGTCATAGATTATATCTTTTACTTGTTGATCTAAATATTGATGAACAGATTCGACCTGATTCTTATCCAAGTGCAAAGGAAGTACATAAATCCCTCCTTTATAAATTTTCCCTTTATAATTCACCTCTAAGAAATAAACCCCCATGCGCCAAGGGAATTCTTCCTGATCGCCACCTGAATAAATCTGACAAAGGAAATCTTTGTCGGTAGTTGCGCCTTTTTGAATTACTTCAAGTTCGTCGGATTCAGTATAACGACTTGTGTTAATTTTCACTTGAGCATGGTGTTCATCTTCTACATCGTCCTTTTTAAAACAGTATGCAATTCTAGCATTTTCTTTTAAAACGGGAATAGCACTAAAATCTATTTCCTCTTCTTTTTTCCACAGTTGATCCACAATATATTTATTAAAAAAGTTATCTTGAAAATATAATGTTATCGGTATCTTTTCACCGTTACAATGTATAGCCATTTTGAGTCAACTCTTTCGCTTTTTGTTTCAAATATTCAATTGACTTTTCACACTTTAAACTTTCATTTTCTGATAAAATCATTCTAATTCGTCCAGGTTGGTAATCCTCTTGGTAAATACCCACCAAATCTTCGATTTGATCTTGGTGCCCTCTAACTTTAGATAATATGCGTTGCTTAATTTGATAGTCAAAGGCGTCTTTGCGATCTATAAAAGGAACATCTTCTTCATTCTTTGGTACATTTTGTAAGTAACTAGCAATTTGGTTTACAATTCTAAACGACACACCGGTTTGAGAATCATAGTTACTAATCTCATCATGCAACTTATCTAATATACTCAATTCGTCATCTTCCAAAGCAGCTATAGAAATATTCTTTTCTATCCAAGATACAAAGTTTGCAGTGGTAATAGGAACATTAGGGCTCCTAATTTCAGTTTTCTCTTTTTCTTCGTAATCTTCAACTGTATCAACTTTTTCCTCTTCATACTTTTTCGCTTCTAAAAAAGATAATTTATCAAGAATAATGACATTGCTACGATCTAACATACGGTTTGAAAAATCTCTTGTGGTCTCATCAAAATTTGCAGTCCCAATAAAAAGTACATTACTACCAATTTCAATCCCATTTGCAAAGTGTAGTTGCACACAATTAACATTTTGGTTAAACAAACGTAAAAGACGTTTCTCATTCTGAAACTCTAATATGGAAATAAAATCACTAAAATAGTGTTCAACTTGACCTAAGTTCATTTCATCAAATAAAACCATGTGCATCTTATTTGGATTTTGACTCGCTTTGTATAAGAAAGAAGCCAAACCTATTTCGCTCTCGTGATAAACTCCAGTTTGCTGATTTAGAAAGCCCAATAAATCACTTGGCTCAGTAAATGAAGGTTTCACAGGTATAAATAATAGGTTATCTCCTTCCTCCATTTTAAGAGCCTCAGCGTACAACCGAGCTAGCTCAGTTTTACCGGTACCGCTCATTCCACCTAGAATTGTAAAATTCGATGTTTTCACTGAGGTATGAAAATTATACAAATCATCTACGGAATATCTTAATTTTTTACTACGCGCTAAATAATCTAACCGTTTCATAAAATCACTTTCGCTGATGTCCGAATTATCATCACTTTTAAAGATATTAAAGTTTACTTCATTTTTGTTCTCTTCTTTTTCTACTGCTTTTTTGTTTTTTGCATTACGGTACTTCATAACCATCGGCACAGTTTCTCCGCGATCATTACATTCATCAACCCACTTGTTCTTTTCTTCAACGGGGGCAAAGTTTATTCCTTTTTGGCCTAATCTTAAATAACTCTCAAAACTTGAGGGCTTTTCAATGCGACGAATTCCTTCCGGATTTTCGCAAATATATAAATTATCATTCATTTCGTATTTACGGAAAACGTTTTCATCTTGGATTAAATAAAGGTATTCTCCACAAGTTATAAATTCCGGAATATCCATAGTATGATTATAATTGGTCAATTCTATAGGATTACCGCTCATTAATCTACTTTCAAACATCTGATAAGAATAGTGAGTATAGTTTGGTATTGCCACATAATGTTTTGATGAAGCAACTTCTTCATCAATTTTTTCATCAAGTACAATTTCTAAATTATAGTGGTATTTGTCCCTAGCTCTGTCATATGATAAAAATGGCTTAAATAAAATTAATCTATTTTTGAAGTGATTACGTAAAAAATTGACTGAATCTTCTTGCTGGGTATAACCGTATCTCTCTAAGTACCTCATATTTTTATTATCAAAACCTATATAAACTTCTGTGGAAGGTTTTCCTAAATGAGTCTGAAGTATCTGAGGCTCTTTCGATAATGGCTTAATATAAAAAATTATTGATTCCCTTCCATAGTTCCCTTGTATTGTAACAGCCTTGCCCGGATCTCTCCCTAAACGAGGAAGATTAAGACTATCTTCTGCCAACTTTCCTACAATATAAGATTTTTCTATTCTATTTTTCTCTTTTAGGTTAAGTTCCTTGCGTTCGACTATGTCTGTCATAAAATTATCTGCTCCTTTTGATAAATGAATTCAATTATCTGATCTAAATAATCCATGAAATTAAATCCTGACAATTCAACAAAGTTAATCTCTTTTTGTTTAAGATAATTTTCGTGTCTTCTCCATTTTTCCGTGCTTTCATATGATACACGAGTGATACAAAAGCAGTGCTCTTGAAAAAACATAATATTGTCTTGCCGTAAATGCTTTGAAAAATCGTCTATACTTACAGTACGCTTTTTAAACCATTCAAATTGATCAAATATATCGTCATTGGTTACAATCAAAACATTCTCAAACTGCAACTTTTCTTGTATGAGTAGTATAATTTGGTAATAATTCTGTCGTTGTTGATCTAATCTTTTTTTCTCTTGTTGTTCATTTTGTAATTGACTAGTTAACTGTCTTTTTTCATTTTCCAAGTATTCTATTTTATCTTGAAGATAGTCATTTTCTTTTTTAATCTTAGCGTAATTTTCTTTTAGGATTTGGTACTCTTTTACTTCTTTTTCATATTCATAAATGTTTCTTTGTTTGTCTTGCAATTCATTTTTATGTTTTTCTTCTAATTGAGTAAAATAAATAATAATCACATGTATTAGATATAGGTTATTTTCTGCTAATTTATAATTTTCATTTTCAAGTAAATACATGGTCAGCGGAATATACTTTTCACTTACTCTAGCTTCGATTAATTCTTTAGCTAAATTATCTTCGCTCATGGCAACATTCCTAGACATTCTTTCAACTTTTTCCTTACCTAACTCTTTGACAAGTTGTTCTTTTAAACTTTTTAATAATCTTTCAATTTTGAGGTCGCTTTGCAAGTTTTCTCTAATCAATTCTAGCTTTTCCCGACTTGATGTTTCATTAATAATACCTTCTAAAATAAATTTATTATTTTCAATATTATGAAGTAATTGACTATAATATTGGTTATAAATTTCTGCATATTCTTTTCTTAATATTGAAATAATGGTTGCTTTTGAAGTTTGCCAAGGGTGGACTTCAATCTGAAAACAAAAATCCTCAAAACTCATTTTTTTAATGGTTTCTACTTTATCTATGTCACTTTTTATAAAGAATTCATATATATCTCCAATTGAAGTATGTTTCTTTCCTCGTTTTCCTTTCTTTTTCCCTGCCTTATTAAGCTCATTTCGAATTGCAGATATTAGCATTGGCTCTGGAGCTTTTTCAATGTTAAAAGTAAATCCTTGAGCGTGGATAGAAAAATATTTACAAATTTGCACGGCTTCACTTTTCGTTAAAGATTTGCTCAATAGTTCAATTTCATTCAATGATTATCCTCCTCCTGTATATTATTTTGGTCCCCCATTCAAAAAAACCACCCTTTCTTTAAATTAATATATTCGCAAGACTAATATATCATAATTATTTCTAATTTTGTAAAAATACTAAGTTTTTTGAATGGCAAATAAACTTAACAAATAGTTGTCTGACAAAAAATTTAGAACCTCAATATTAATTATCTTAAAAATAAACATACTCTTATGTTGCAGTTTTGAAAACACGAGTTGGCGGAGGAATCCTGACGCCGGACATGCTGCAGCACCAAGCGCTGTAGTTTGGTCATCCACCTGGGCTATGCGAAAAACCAGGGCACCAACGAATGGTGAGCGTTATGATTGGCGGATTCCAGAAAGGCCTTCACACTCCCGTTGCGATGCTCCTGGGTCCAGCCTTCTATCAGCTTTTGCATATACCGGACAACCGGAGCGGGCATAAAGAACCAGAGATTCGATCTCTTATCTATAGAAATAATTGTTAATTAATCTGCAAAATAAGAATAACTTGTCATTTTGATTAAAAATGGCAAGTCCATTACGAATTCAAAGATTATCTACTCTTTTAGAAAGATACAATACAAAACCGTTCGCTCCTCGTGGATTGCGATATACTCATGTTAAACTTCTATTGTGTCATAGAAAGGAGCAGGAATTTTAAAAGTTATTGCTAAAAGTCTGGAAAATACACTTCAAACGATTTTAGATATTTACGGTCATCCCTTCTTAGATTGAGAGGAAGAAATCGTTCAATTATTATCCGAAGCTTCAGCGTGAGTGCACCTGGAACCGTTTTGAAATGATACTGTTTAAACAATGATATAAAAAGGGATGACAAGACAGTTAAGCACTACTTTCGTTAATAGTAAAAAACCCTGTGCAGGAAATGAAGTGACCTAAATAAATGAGACTAATAAAAGCACCTCTCACGTCGTATTCGTAGTAGGATCGACAGATGGAGGTGTTTTTCTTATGGGAGAAAGCAAACGACGGTATCCAGCAGAAGTGAAACGGGAAGTCTTTCGGCTTAAATAGGAGGAAGGAGGGAGCAACCAGTCGCTTATGGGTGCCTTCGGCATTAAGAATGGATCGCAAATCAAGCAGTGGGCCAGATTGGTCCAAAACGGAGAAGAGTATCGCTTTCGTCAGCCGGTTGGCAAGCAGTACACATACGGCAAAGGACCGTAAAACAGCGAAATCGACCGGTTGACAGCAAGTGGAGTACTACGAAATGAAGGAGGCACTGCGGGGAAAGTACCAGGAACTCGAAGGGAGGTGGCCCCGGAAGTTTTCCTCGCCTTCGTCGACCAGCACCGGCAAACATATACGGTAACGTTCTTGTGTCACATGTTTGGGGCGCCCCGTGCCACCTATTACCGTTGGTGTCGGAAGTCGTGGGAGCCATCCGGGCTCGACTAGCAGGTCATCGCCCTCTGCCGTTCCCTGCAGTTTCGGGTGGAGCACCGGACCATCCGGGGACTATTGGAAAAAGATCATGGCAATCATGCCCATTGGTGCACTTTACAGCGTATCATGCAGAAGTACGACCTTCAGTGCCAAATCAAACCTAAACGGGCTCTAAAATCCGCCGGACGTTCCGATATGGTGGTGCCAAATCGGCTGAATCAACAGTTTCAGGCCCGGCAGCCGAATGAAAAATGGGCCACGGACGTCACGTACCTACCGTACGGACAAACCATGTGGTATTTATCCACTATGATGGGCCTTTACAACAATGAAGTGCTGGCGTATACGATCCCCGGTCGACAGGATACGGCCTTGGTACTCGAGACCCTGGAACGGGCCTACGCCGGCTGGGAAATCAACGGCACGGTCCTTCATAGCGATCAGGGATGCCAGTACACGTCTTATGCCTTTCAGGAAGAAGCGCACAAAAAAGGCATTATCACAAGCATGTGTCGCCGAGACAACTGCTTTGATAATGCCGTCATTGAATCCTTCCATTCCTCACTAAAGTCGGAAGGATTCCGCACCCCAAGAGGGTCTACTATTATACTAGAAAACGTGCAGACGTACATGTATTATTACAATTATCAGCGACCCTTCACGAAATTAGCCTTCCACACGCTAATGGAATACCGAACGGCGGAAGGCTAGGTGCTTTATCTTGTCTCATATTTCTAGGTCAGTGCAAAGTCTGCACGGGATTTTTATATTTATCCGGCTGTTTCCGGCCAGTGTTTATCTATAGTTTTTTAAAATCAGAAAATATTTCTTTTTACCCCGGCGCATAATAATAAAACGGTTATCAATCAAATCATCATTCGCTACCGTTTTTTCTGTACGCTGTTCCCTTTCACCGTTAATATATATGGCTCCGTTTTGCACATCTTCTCTGGCCTGCCGTTTTGAGCCAGCTATGCCGGACTGAACCAACAGGTCCACCAGATTTTGTTCTTCTGCTTCCATCGTGTACGATGGTACATCTTTAAAGCCCTGGGCTATTTCATCTGCTGTAAGTGCTGTCAGCTTTCCTCCACCAAAAAGAGCCTTCGTAATGTTTTCAGCCTGATTCAGTGCTTCCCGGCCGTGGACAAACGAGGTGATTTCCTGCGCCAGCCTTCGGTGGGCTTCTCGTTTTTCAGGCGCTGTTTGCATTTTTTCTTCAAGCTCTTTCATTTCTTTCTGATCAATAAACGTAAAATAGCGTATAAACTTTAATACATCACGATCGTCCGTATTAAGTAGAAATTGATACATTTCGTATGGAGACGTTTTTTCAGGATCGAGCCATATCGCATACCCGGCTGTTTTTCCAAATTTCGTGCCGTCGGCTTTAGTCACCAAAGGAATAGTCATACCGTAAGCAGGAGATTTTTCCGCGTCTTCATGTTCCAAACGACGTATCAGCTCTAGACCAGCAGTAATATTGCCCCACTGATCACTGCCACCGATTTGAAGCGTACACTGATGATTTTTGTACAAATAGTAAAAATCAATTGACTGCATGATCTGATAACTGAATTCAGTAAAAGAAATCCCTTCCTGAATCCGGGACTCCACTGATTCTTTCGCAAGCATGTAATTGACGCTGAAGTGCTTCCCGAAATCTCTTAGAAAGCTAATCAGGGTCATGCTCCCAAGCCAGTCGTGGTTGTTCACAATTTCTGCACCGTACGCACCATCAAAATCAAGGTATTTTTCGAGCTGGCTTCGAATTTTTTGCGAAAAACCTTCCACAATTTCCGGTTCGTTCAGAGAGCGTTCTGCATTTCTTCCACTCGGGTCCCCAATCATACCTGTCCCCCCGCCTACAAGCGCAATCGGCTGATGCCCATGAAGCTGCATCCGGCGCATTAAAATAATAGTCAGCAGGTGGCCAATATGCAGGCTGTCTCCAGTAGGATCAAAACCACAGTAAAAACGAAGCTGGCCGTTGTTTAACTGATTCTTAAGTCCCTCTCTTTCTGTCACCTGATTCACAAGCCCTCTTTCTTCTAATTCCTCCCAAATGCCCATAACTTTCCCCTTTCTGGTTTAAGAACACTCACAACTTGGATATATAAGTGTAGGTACATAAAAAGTCCCTTTTCGTTTTGAAAACGAAAAGGGACGATGATGACCGCGGTACCACCCTTATTGGAAGCATACGCTTCCCGGCTTCATGTTGATAACGATGCATTACACCGTTTCAGGTCTTTGGTAAAAAAGACCTGAAAGAAGCTCTGGATGTGTAATTCGCCAAAGGCTGCAGGTCGACTTTCAGCAAACGTCGACTCTCTGTGACTGTAGGTCCTATGGTTACTTTCATCCTTCATAGCTGTATGTTATAGTTTGTTTTCAAGTTTGCGCTCTTTTATTTTTAGCACAAGACTTTCAAAACTGTCAATGTATGAATCCATAGACAAAGCTACATAGAGAAGGGAGATCGTATTAATTATGGGGCGTCACGACCAAACAAGCTCAAGAAACACCTTACGCATTGTTGGTCTTTCATTTCTAACCCTATTTATTGTTTTTATTCTAACCTTTGTATTTATCGGGTCAATCGGTGCAGGCTTTTTCGCCTCTTTGGTTAAAGGGCAGGAAGCTTACACGGAAGAAGAAATGCAGGAATCAATATATAGCTACGCCGAAAATAGCACCGTTCATTTTGCCAGTGGGGAGCAATTAGGAGAACTGCCTTCGGAATTGGAGAGGCAGCGGGTAGAACTCGATAATGTTTCAACCAACCTTCAGAACGCCTTTTTATCCACAGAGGACAGAGCTTTCTACGAGCACAACGGGATTAATCCTCAATCATTAATGCGCGCTACATATCAGGAGGTAACAAATTCCTCTACTCAAACGGGCGGTTCGACATTAACTCAGCAGATTGTTAAAAACCAGCTGCTGACCAGAGAGGTATCCTTTGAACGAAAAGCCAAAGAAGTTGCTTTGGCCTTGCGAATGGAGACTTATTTCACTAAGGATGAACTGTTTCAAGCCTACATGAACATTGTCCCGTTCGGCCGGAATGCCAATGGAGAAAATATTGCAGGGGCTCAGGCAGCCGCACAGGGAATCTTCGGTGTTGATGCTTCTGAACTGAATATCGCCCAGTCTGCTTATATTGCCGGTCTTCCACAAAACCCATACACATACACTCCATTTGAAAGTAATGGAGATGTTAAAGATGACCTTTCTGCAGGTTTGAACCGTAAAAATGAAGTTTTGCATAATATGCTTGAGATAGACTCCATTTCTCAGGAAGAATTTGATGAAGCAATGAACTATGATATCCGCAGCAATCTTGCTGAGCCAAAAGAAGAAGTAGCCCAGGAGTACCCTTACCTGATTAACGAAACCCAGCGCCGGGCAACGCAAATTATGCGTAAGCAGATGCTTGCAGAAGATAACGTCCAGCTCGAAAACTTATCAGACGAAGAGCGCCAGGAGACCATCCAGCAGTATAACCAGGAAGCAAGCCGGGAAGTCTCTGAAGGCGGCTATGATATCGAACTGACGGTTCATAAAGATACCTATGATGCGATGCAGCAGGCCGTAGAGGACAATGAATACTTCGGACCTGAAAAAGAAGGCGAAGCAGAGCAGGTCGGCGGCATGATGATTGAAAATAACAGCGGTGCTATTTTAAGTTTCGTCGGTGGCCGCGATTTTGAAACAAGCTCGTTAAACTATGCCACCCAGACGCGCAGACAAAACGGTTCTACAATGAAACCACTGCTTGATTATGGGCCGGCAATTGAAGAAGGAATTTTACATCCCGGGCAGACGCTGCTTGATATTCCTACCGAATATGGAGGAGACGATGACGAACTCAACAACTTTGACGGAGAGTATGAAGGCTTTATTGATGCCAGAAGCGCTTTAGCCGAATCACGTAACATACCGGCAGTGCGGGTATTTGATATGCTTGACGAATCGACAAGAGAAGAAGCCCTTACTGATTTGGGCATGGGCAATGTAGTCGAAAACGGCATTTCTACTTCCACTGCGATCGGCGGACTAAGCCGCGGCGTAAGTGTAGAACAAAATACAAGTGCGTTTACAACTTTCCCTGCCGGCGGTGAGCACCATGAGCCTTATATGGTGGCTTCTATTACCGACAATACAGACGAAACTGTATTCGAGCATGAAGAAGAATCCACCAATCCTTTTTCTGAACAAACGAGCTTTCTTATTACAGATATTCTGCGAGACGTATTAGGCCCAGACGGCACAGCAAGTTCTCTTCCCGAGCGCCTGAATATTGACGGTGATTGGGCTGGAAAAACAGGTACCACAAATAACCAGATAGACTCCTGGTTTGTGGGCTACAACCCCAACGTAACCTTTGGTTTGTGGCTTGGGTATAATGAACAGATTAGCATTGAAGACGCACAGGGACTCTCTTATTCGCAGAGAACCCAGCAGATCTGGGCAGATGTTATGAATGCCGCTTCTAACACTGAAGATGATTTAATCGGTGCTGGAGACACATTCTCTGAGCCGGAGGGGATTTCTACAGAAGAAATATGTGGACTTTCCGGCAAACAGCCTACTGATTTGTGTGAAGAAGCGGGTCTGGTAAATGAAGATATTCTCAATGAAGAATTCGCTCCGACTGAAGAAGATGACAGCCTCGAAGAAGTTGAATATGTAACTATCGATGGAGATCGTTACCCTGGCTATGATGATACTCCTTCTGAATTTATGGAAAACGGCATTTCTTTAAATGAGAATTATCTTTTAGATGGCGATGAAGAAGAGGTTCAGGAATATTTGCCGGACGACTGGGATAATGTTGTCCCGGATGAAGATGCTCCTGAAAATAACAGAGATCCGTCCAGGGTCACCGGGGTATCCAATGATGGCGGCACTCTTACTTGGTCAGCTTCTAGTGACAACGATGTGATTGGCTATCGCATCTTTAATGATGGCGAGAAGGCCGGCAATGTTATCGACCGTGAAACCACGGAATTCGATACCAACGGAAATGGAGAATATACCGTTCGTGCTGTAGACACTCACGGCAGGGAATCAAACGATTCCAACGGGGTTGACGTTGGCGGTTCGACTGACGATAGCGACTCCAATAATAACAATGGAAATAACGACTCCGGCAATGAAAGCTCCGAAAACAATGAAGATGCCAACAGCAACAATTCCGGAAACAACAATAATAATTCTAACGATAATAATGATGAAGATAACGGCAGTGATAATTCTTCAAATAACGGTAACGATAATCAAAATTCTGGTGACTCTGGCGCTAACGACAGCTCCAGCAGCAGTAACGAAGAAAACAGTGCCGATGAAAACAATGAAAGCGAAGGCGGAGATAATTCTTCTTCAGATTCTTCCAGTGATAGTTCAGGGACATCTGAGGACAACTCTGAGGAGCCGTCAAACAATGACAGCTCCGATGAAAGCACAAACGAATCGAATACTACGGATGAAACAGAAAATGGCGGAAGCTCTACAGACGAAGAAGAATCCAGTGAAGACTCCTCCCCTTCAGAGGGAAGCAGCGACAGTGAAACCTCTGACGACAGCAGTAATGAAGAAGATTCTTCTGCCCCTTCTGAGGACGGCTCCGGGGACAGCGACAGCTCCGGCGACGCRTCCACCGATGAAGAGGAGTCCACGGAGGATTCCTCTTCTGCTCCTTCCGGGGACGGCTCCGGGGACAGCGGCAGCTCCGGCGGCGCATCCACCGATGAAGAGGAGTCCACGGAGGATTCCTCTTCTGCTCCTTCCGGGGATAGCGATGCCGAGAGTGACGAAGATTCCAGCACTTCCTCAACAAATAGCGAAGCCCCTGGCGAAAGTTCCTCGCCAGAGGCCTCAAGTGGTACTGAAAATGAAACAGAAGAAAGCTCTTCTTCTGAACAGGAAGAATAGAAAACAAAAAACCGTTATGTAGTGAAATTAAGACTTATGCGATTTGAGCCAGTCCAATCCATACTAGTAATATTGCGAGTGGTACTGAAACTATTCCCGCTGTCCGCAAAAACCGGCGATTTTCTTTACTTCCTTTAAATATTAAGAAGAAACTTTCCAACAAAAGAATAAGACCGATAATTAACGCAACCAAAGCGATCTTCCTCCTTTTCATTTCTTTTATTTATCATACCCGAAGGAATATTAGAAATAAAGAAGCCCCCGTACATAATTAAGTACAGGGGCTTCTTGCGTTTTCCTGCTCTAATCCTCCATGGTGGAAAGATCCCCGGTTGGCAGATCAAGTTCCCATGCTTTCAAGACACGGCGCATAATCTTACCACTTCTTGTTTTCGGAAGTGACTTCCGGAATTCGATCTCTTTTGGAGCCACGTGTCCGGCAAGTTCCTTCTTTACAAAACTTTGAATTTCTTCTTTCAGTTCATCCGAAGGTTCATATCCTTCCCGGAGAGCTACAAATGCCTTAATAATTTCTCCGCGCACAGGGTCAGGCTTCCCGATAACGCCTGCCTCCCCTACAGCCGGGTGTTCAACCAGTTTGCTTTCTACTTCAAACGGCCCGACTCTTTCACCAGCAGTCATAATAACATCATCTACACGTCCCTGGAACCAGAAGTATCCATCTTCATCCATATAAGCGGAATCACCAGATACATACCAGCCGTTCAATTCAAAGTAACTATCGAACTTTTCTTTTCTATTCCAAATAGCCCGCATCATCGAAGGCCAAGTTGGTTTAATCGCCAGGTTGCCCATCCGGTTTGGAGGTAGTTCATTACCCTGGTCATCGACAATAGCTCCGTAGACTCCAGGAATAGGTTTCCCCATAGAACCGGCTTTGATGGTCATAGCAGGATAGTTGCATATCATCATTGCTCCGGTTTCTGTCATCCACCACGTATCATGAATACGGAGATTGAATGCTTTTTCGCCCCAGCGTACAACCTCTGGGTTCAACGGTTCTCCGACACTTAAAATGTGACGCAGCGAAGAAAGGTCATAGTCTTTCATAAGCTCGTCTCCGGCGCTCATAAGCATCCGAAACGCGGTTGGTGCGCTATACCAGACAGAAACATTGTAGCGGTCCAGTGTGTCATACCAATCCTGCGCACTGAAGCGTCCGCCGCGTACCACGTTTGTCACACCAGCGAGCCACGGGCCAAAAATACCATAAGAAGTACCAGTTACCCAGCCTGGATCAGCTGTACACCAGTATACATCTCCGTCTTTCAAATCCAGGACCCATTTTGCTGTCTGGTAGTGTTGAATCATAGCATTATGCACGTGATAAACACCTTTTGGTTTTCCAGTAGAGCCTGATGTATAATGCAGGATCAGTCCATCTTCCCGGTCTACCCATTCCGGTTCGAAATCGCTGCCTGCCTGCTGCAGCCTTGCATCAAAATCCAAAAAACCGCCTTTTTCATCATCCACGCCTCCATGGATGAACACCGTTTCCAGGTTGGGAAGATCATCAAACGGCACCCTTTCCACTAACTGAGGGGTCGTGACCAGCGCTTTTGCTTCGCTGTCTTCCAGTCGGTCCCGGACAGCTCCTTCCATAAACGCTTCAAATAACGGCCCCACGATAGCACCTACTTTAATTGCCCCGAGAAGGGCAAAATAAAGTTCCGGGGAACGGGACATGAATATAAAAACACGGTCCCCTTTTTGAATACCTGCTTCTTTCATTACATTTGCTGCTTTGTTTGTGTATTTTTTCATATCCGCAAATGTGTACTCCTCTTTGCGGCTTCCATCTAAATAATGCAGTGCGACTTGATTTTGTTTATCAGGATTCTCCGCATGGCGATCAATTGCTTCATATGCCATGTTTACCTTTCCTGTTTCGTGCCAAGAGAATTGTTTTTCAATTTCCGACCAGTCAAAGTTTTGTTTTGCTTCTTCGTAGTCTTGTAGGTTGTAATTTCCGTCAGTTGGTGGAAGCGTTTGCACTTTCATTTGAAACATTCCCTTCTGTCGATCTTAATTTGCACAAATTCATTATAATATAAGTTCATATATTGTTCAATTCTTTCATTTCTTAATATTCACATTTCTTCCACCAATCTGAAGTATTTTTCTGATATGATAATAATGTAAGCAGTACCATAGGTGGATGAAGGATGGTGTACATGATTCACAAAAAGACCTATTATTCCAGGGAAATCGCATGGAACAACCACACTCTGCTCATGGAGGGCCCTGTTTCCGGTAAAACACTTCACGATTATGACTTTCATCCAGGACTTACAGCGTTTCGTTCTCATGAAGAACAAAAGAAGGCATTAATTGGCATTGCTGATCTTCCTGAAGGAAGAATTAACATTGTCGCTGACGGCAAAACGATTGTCGGCTATGTCACTTTTGTCTATCCAGATCCTTTAGAGCGCTGGTCCGAAGCACGGTTGGACAGTCTTCTCGAACTAGGGGCCATCGAAATAGCCAAAGAATACAGAGGGGCTAAAATCGGCAAACGGCTATTGGAGTTTTCTATGCTCGATGACGCCATGGAAGATTATATTATTATTACGACAGAGTACTATTGGCACTGGGATCTCAAATCCAGCGGGTTGACCGTATGGGAGTATAGAAAGCTGATGGAAAAAATGATGAACGCCGGAGGTCTTGAATGGATGGCTACTGACGACCCCGAAATATCCTCCCATCCTGCAAACTGTTTAATGGTAAGGTTAGGCTCCCGTGTGTCAGATAATGATGTTCAACAGTTTGATAATGTTCGTTTCACTAATAAATTTATGTTTTAACCGCCTGTTTAGAGGAGGAATGTTTGCTTGTTCGTGGAAGAAATCATGGTTAAAGACGTCATAACAATTGAACGTACTACACTCATCCGTACGGCTTTAGAGCTTTTGGAAAAACATCGCATCCGGCATATACCTGTAATTGACGAAAATGATTACGTTGTGGGGATTGTCGCAGACCGGGATATCCGCGATGCCAGCCCATCTATTTTTCAGCCGGGGGACGATAAAAAAGAATTGGAACAGCCTGTTTCTACTATTATGACTGCTCCCGTTATCACAATCATGTCATATGATTTAATGGCAGATGCTGCTGTAGTGCTGTATGATAACGATATCAGCGCACTTCCAGTCGTATCTTCAGATGAGAAGCTTGTGGGCATACTAACTGAAACTAACGTTTTGCATACATTAGTTAAAATGACAGGCGCCAATCAGCCGTCTTCCCAAATAGATGTTGTTATCCCTAACTTATCCGGGCAATTAGCAGAACTATCACTGATTTTTAAAGAGAAAGGCACAAATGTTATCAGCGTATTGCTCTTTCCGCACAGTGATACCGACAAGCAGGTGCTGAGCTTTCGGGTGCAGACAATGGACCCCCGCAGACTAATCTCTGCCATAGAGGAAAAAGGCTATACCGTACAATGGCCGAGAACACCGGAGCCGGGATCATGATGAATCACGCCCTCGTTTATTCTCCGGATATGCCGCAATATAAATTTAATGATGATCACCCTTTCAGCCCATTGCGCCAGCAAATCACCTTTGATCTTCTGCTTGAAATGGGGGCAATCAGTGATGATAAGCTTGTGCCTTCACGGATGGCGACAGATGAAGAAATAATGCTTGTGCACGACCAGCACTATCTGGAGGCCGTCAAGGCAGCCGGAAAAGGTGAACTGAGTATCGGCGTCGCAAATAACTACGGGCTCGGCACCGAAGACACGCCTATTTTTGACCATATGCACGAAGCTTCTGCTACACTTGTTGGCGGCACTCTACAGGCTGTAGAAACCGTTCTTTCAGGTAAAGCATCTCACGCTTTTCACCTTGGCGGAGGCCTGCACCATGGCTTCCAGGGAAAAGCTTCAGGTTTTTGTGTATATAATGACAGTGCCATTGCTATCGAATACGCACGTAAGCATTTCGGGGCACGTGTTTTATATGTTGATACTGATGCCCATCATGGAGACGGTGTCCAGTTTTCTTTTTACGAGGATCCGGACGTCTGTACTCTCTCCATTCATGAAACAGGAAGATACCTGTTCCCAGGAACCGGCAGCGTTGGCGAAAAAGGAGCCGGTCAAGGCTACGGCACTTCGATCAACATACCTGTGGATGCATTTACTGAGGACGAGTCTTTTTTACATTGCTACGAAGCAGCCCTGCGTGAAGCTGCCGAGTTTTTCAAACCGGATGTCATTTTTACGCTTAACGGGGCAGACGCACACTACTTCGACCCACTCACCCATCTTTCCTTAAGCATTGAGTCGTACAAAGCTATCCCAGCCATCGCTCATCAAGTAGCTCATGAATACTGCGAAGGCAGATGGATTGCCGTCGGCGGCGGAGGCTATGATATGTGGAGAGTCGTACCAAGAGCCTGGGCAGCTGTGTGGCTTGAAATGAGTGAACAGACCCACTTGTACGAACAAAACTGCCCGGAAGATTGGCGGAGCCGCTGGGGAGAAAGTGCTCCCATTGAGCTTCCTACAAGATGGCAGGACCCGGAGCATATGTACGCCCCCATCCCGAGGCGACCGGAAATTGAAGAAAAAAATATACGCTCATTAGAAAAAGCCCTTTTTCATATTAGAAATGAAAAAAGACCATAAATATAAAAAATAGGGAAGCAGTTAAACTGCTTCCCTCAGATTGTAGACAAAGGCCTCCGAAAATGAATTTCGGAGGCCTTTGTTTGTGCTGTTGAGGGAAAAAGAAGCATCCAACGGCCGGCGCACGTCTGTCGCCACCGCCAGGTGGCGAGTTTTTTGAGGTTCATCACCGCATAAACAAGC
>NZ_NPFA01000064.1 GCF_002265875.1 Marinococcus halophilus | reverse complement strand
GTGAAGGCCCTGCAGGAAGCTGCGAATCATCACGCCCACCATTCATCGGTGACCCGGTTTTTTCGCACGTCCCGGGTGGATGACCATGCCCTGGAGCGTAAGCTCCAGCGCTCGGTACTGCAGCACATCCGGCGGCAGGCYTCCTCCACCAACCCGGTGCTGATCGCCATCGATGATACCGTCGTTCCCAAATCGAAACCTTCGTCACAGGCGCACCACCCGATGGACGACGGCGGATACCATTTTGATCATCAGACCGGGACGACCGTTTACGGGCATCAATGGCTCACCATCATGGCAGGCACGAA
>NZ_NPFA01000063.1 GCF_002265875.1 Marinococcus halophilus | reverse complement strand
CGGCCGGCATGACGGCGGCCGTGTACGCCTCGCGGGCGGAAATGGATACGCTCATGCTTGAGCGCGGCGTGCCCGGCGGGCAGATGGCCAACACCGAGGACGTGGAAAACTACCCGGGCTTTGACCATATCCTCGGGCCCGACCTGTCGACGAAAATGTTCCAGCACGCCCAGAAGTTCGGCGCGGCGTACGCCTACGGCGACGTCTCCCGCGTCGAGGACGGCAAGGAATACAAAACGGTTTATGCCGGCAGCAAGCAGTACAAAACGCGGTCGCTGATTATTGCGACCGGGGCGGAGTACAAGCAGCTCGGCGTCGAGGGCGAGCAGGAGCTCGGCGGCCGCGGCGTGTCCTAC
>NZ_NPFA01000062.1 GCF_002265875.1 Marinococcus halophilus | reverse complement strand
ATACAATAATGAATTAGTGGCGTATCAGCTACGGGATACGCAAGAAACGAGTCTGGTGCTTGATACGCTGGAAGCGGCCTGTCGAGGCCGGGAGACCTACGGTCTCCTCCTGCACAGTGATCAGGGCTCCCAGTATACTTCGCGCGCGTTTCAGCAGGCAGCCAAAGAAAAAGGCATTATCACAAGCATGTCCCGGAAAGGAAACTGCTTGGATAATGCCATGATCGAATCCTTCCATTCCTCGCTAAAGTCGGAAGAATTCAGCATCCGCGTACGGATGCCCCTTACATCTTCTATTATAGTCGAAAAAGTCGATTCGTACATGTATTATTACAATTACATACGACCATTTACCAAAT
>NZ_NPFA01000061.1 GCF_002265875.1 Marinococcus halophilus | reverse complement strand
ATCTCCGGATCAAAGCTTACGTACAGCTCCCCGGAGCGTTTCGCCGTTCGTCGCGTCCTTCATCGGCTCCTAGTGCCAAGGCATCCACCGTGCGCCCTTTTCTTCTTAACCACTCGATACGCGGTCATTCTTCGACGCGGCCRCCGGTYCGTAAACCGGCCGCCTTGTGTTGCTTGTGTGTTGGTCTCGGTATTCGGTTGTCAAGGTCCCACGTGCCAAAAACAAATAGAGAGATCGTGTCTCTCAAAAGGAAAGCCAAGCCAGGCCCCTGCCCGGTCCCTGCGGGACCGGGGTCATGCTCCATAGAAAGGAGGTGATCCATCCCCACCTTCCGGTAGGGATACCTTGTTACGACTTCACCCCAATCATCTGCCCCACCTTCGGCGG
>NZ_NPFA01000060.1 GCF_002265875.1 Marinococcus halophilus | reverse complement strand
CTTTTATGTTGCGGGTTTATTAACAATTATTTCCATTATCAATAAAAAAGAGACAGAATCCCCGTTGATACGGTACGATGACATCGACCAAAACACCATCGAGAAAGGATTCTGCCTCATGTCTACCGTATCATATTCCTCCTGCATCGCCAACGCCTTTGATCAATGGAACCTCCGGTTCTTTATGTCTGCCCCAGCTGCCCGGCATATGCAAAAGCTGCTGGAGGGTTGGACCCGGGAGCATCGCAACGGGAGTGTGAAGGCCCTGCAGGAAGCTGCGAATCATCACGCCCACCATTCATCGGTGACCCGGTTTTTTCGCACGTCCCGGGTGGATGACCATGCCCTGGAGCGTAAGCTCCAGCGCTCGGTACTGCAGCACATCCGGCGGCAGGCTTCCTCCA
>NZ_NPFA01000007.1 GCF_002265875.1 Marinococcus halophilus | reverse complement strand
TTGGACTAGAGCGTGAGCAATATCTGTAGTAAAATTATTCATAGGGAAGTCCTCTTTTCTGTGGATGTGGTCGGTAACTTCATTCTACTAGAAAAGGACTTCCTTTTTTGGTGATCGATCGTTTACACAAACTATTTTATGCTCTCGAATGATTTCGCGCACCTTTAAGACATTAATGCCAAATTGGCTGTTTCCGACGGAAAATAAAACGATTTCGAGCTCGTTGGTTCCTGATTCCAATAGAATATTTTTTTCACTTGCTAAAGACATGCCGTTTCCCTCCCGGTTCTCTTTACTTTATATATCGGCCCCGCCCGGCCGGTGTTAAAGATTTGCAGCCAGGAGTTTTTCATTTTTGGATGTTTTTGTCTCGTATCGGGAAGGTATAGAAGGAGCAGGAGGCTGATAAAATGAAAGCACTTGTTATAAATGAAGCCGGCGGCCCCGGCCAGCTGCAGGAAACCGATATGGAGGTGCCGGAGCCGGAAGCTCATGAGCTCCGCATCAAAGTTCACGCTGTGGGATTAAATCCGGTCGATTATAAATTAATGGAATCTCCTCTCCCGGAATGGTCGTTCCCTCACGTTTCGGGACTGGACGTGTCCGGGGTAGTCGATGCAGTTGGCGCGGATGTAACCGATTGGTCAGCCGGGGATGAAGTGTATTATCATGGAAATATGACAGAAGACGGTGGGTTTGCGGAATTTACGACTACGCGGGCGGACGTGGTGTCATCAGTGCCGAAAGGCCTGACGCATGTGGAAGCAGCGTCGATGCCGACGGCCGGTTTCACGGCCTACCAGTCGCTGTACCGGAAGGCCCCGCTCCGCCCTGGCCAGACGATTATGATTCAGGCTGGGTCCGGCGGCGTAGGAAGCTTTGCCGTACAGCTTGCCAAGCATCTTGGGCTCACCGTGTTTTCCACCTGTTCGGACGAAAATGCGGACTACGTGAAAGAGCTGGGGGCCGATCAGGTGATTGACTACCGCAGCCAGAACGTGGTGGAAGAAGTACACAAATTAACCGACGGCCGTGGGGTCGATGTGGTTCTTGATCTGGTCGGCCGCGAAACAGCCACCGAAGCCCTGGATTACCTCGCGTTTAACGGGCATTTGATTGCTGTGGTTGAATGGCCTGACCTTTCCCACTACGTAGCAAAAACGCTCGCCCCTTCGATTCATGAAGTGGCACTTGGATTTGTGTACCGTTCGGATGATGAAGCACAGATTAAAGACCTCGGCTATATGGCACGGGAGCTTGGAGAGCTTGCTTCGCAGGGAAAAGTGAAGCCTTCCCTCAACCGCACGATCAGCTTCCAGGAGATCCCGAAAGCACTACAGGAAATGCAGGACGGCCATACACGCGGGAAAATTGTGGCCTCATTTGATACGTGAATATGCTCTCAAGCCCTTTCCTAAATAAGGATGGGGCTTCATTTTTGCTTTTTTTTTTATAGCTTTTTAATTTTGTTTTTATAATAAATACGATAATTGAAATTTTATTTAAGAACCGAACGGCTACGTTCGGCGGTCAGCGTATCGGGGCTCCTCCCGTAATAAACCACGGCCGCTGCTCATGCCATTGGATGCTCCCAGCTACATCAAACGCGCTGGAAACCTCTTCATCCGTCAGCACGTTCTGTTTCTTTCCATCCGCCTGAACCCGGCCATTTTTCATAATCGTTGCAGCTTCTACGGCTCCCGGCAGCTCTTCAAGGTGATGGGTTACATACAGCACGGTCGGTGCCTCCGGGACCTGCAGCGACGCTTCAAGCCCTGCGATTAGCTCCTCTCTTCCCTTCACATCAAGGCCGGTACAGGGTTCATCAAGAAGGAGCAGCTTTGCTCCTGTCGTCCACGCCCTCGCAAGCATTACCCGGCGCTTCTCCCCCTGGGAAAGCGCGGCATACGGTACGTCTCTGTACTGTGATACCCCGAACGTGCGCAGAGCTTCCTCCGCCCGTTCCATGGCCGTCTCCGGTGCCTGTTCGTAAACACCGATGCTCGCAAAATAACCGCTTAAGGCGACGTTGCGGGCAGTTTCCCCCGCGCGGTGCTGGTACTGATCGTCCAGGGCGTTACTGACAATGCCGATTTCCCGGCGGAGCTCCTGCATGTTCACCCTGCCATGCCGGCCAAACCAGGTGTGCACTTCTCCTTCCGCAGCCCATACCTGCCCTAAAATCACCTGCAGCAGCGTGGTTTTGCCGGAACCATTTAAGCCGAGAAGAGCACGGTGTTCGCCCTGATTGACTGCAAACGAAACGTCCTCCAGCCGGCTCCGCCCGTTCGTCCGCACGCTGACGTTTTTTATATCCACTAAACGCTCCATCACCTGTCCTCCTTACGCCTCCGTCTGTTCATACAAATGAATGTTGTTGGCAATGGTCTGGTTTTTATTTTTTAGCATCCATTTGAGAGTTGGATGATAGTCAAGCACCGGCGACGGCTCCAGCAGATGCCACGTGTCTTCGTCGGCCGCTCTGGCTTCCGGCGTTGTCCCGGGAGAGGCATGCAGCTGGAATTCCTGCAGCCCCTGGCACCCGCCCGTAAATTCGTAGGCAATCGTAATCGTCTGTTTATCCTCGAGGCGGCGAATCGCGTCGGCCGCCCGGTCGGTCAGCTGTATTTGCATAGCTTACCCCTCCTTTTTCATTGTCCATTATAGCAAAGCTTCCCCCGTTATATAAAAAAGAAGCCCCGGAAGGCTTCTTTTTAGGCATTTAACGGCAGCGGCCGGTGCAGGATCTTCACTTGTTCCGGAAGTTCCCCGGACTTGCGCGCTTCCATTAGTCTCCGGTACATTCGTTTGCCGCCCACTGCATTCGCTGAGTGTATGGTAATTTTTGAAGGTATAATTTGTTTTTCGAGTAAATACAGCACAACGGAAAAACCGTTAAAATACTTCGTTCCCAAGTCATGGTCAAGCGACAGATGGCTGACGTCAGCCGTGTTTTGCAGCAGTCGCATGCATTCTTCCGCTGTTTTCACCAATACGTGATTATCCGGAGACTGTCGGACGTCGTCTAAAAAAATATTTGTTCCGTTCATGTCCCCATCCTTTATCTTGCAGAGTACTTGTAGTATAACACACTCACTCTGTCTGTCCAACCAGCCTCCGGAGCTCTGCTTCCAGCCGCGCCCATTCCCGCTCGCTATCTTCTGTTTTTTCCTGCTTCAGCCACTCTGTCTGCCGGGCTGCCGCCGCCTCCCAGCCGTCCGTGCGCTGCTTCCACCGGGCTGCCGCTGCCGCTTCCGCCCAGGAATAGACGTTTGCTTTCACTATTTGCAGTTCTTCTTCGACCACGGGCCGCAGCTTTTGTTCGAGCACTTCCCGGTACGCTTTGTTTTCCCCTCTCAGGAAGAAATCATGGTGCGAGAGCGTTTTCCACTCCCCCTCCACCGCTTCGGCGACCAACGGCACCTCCGGCGGAGAAAATTCGATTGCCGGAAAAGCTTCTTCCTCTCCCGAAAACACATAACGAAAATGGTTCGGCAACTGCTGCCTCCAGTATTGTTCCTCTTCATTCATCGCCTGCTGGACCCACCGTTCTACCCGCGCCGTCGTAACCCTTGTTTCCTGCATGAACCGCTGCAGCACCTGCTGGACTGCTTCTGTCGTTTTCCGGCGCAGCTGGGAACGAAACGAGGACTGGTCATGAAAGTACGCCCGCGAAAACCAAAACATAAATTCTTCCCGGTAATAATAAAACAACCGCTGGCGGACGTAGAAAAACAGTTCCTCTGTTTCCTCAGCAAGCCGCTTGTCGATACGCTTCCATGACTCTGTCCACTTGTCCTGGGCGAGGAACTGCTCCAGCTGCATGATTTCGTTTTGTCTCTCCCGCGCCTGTTCGGCATTCGTCCGCTCCGCCTGTGCCCGCGTTCGTTCCACGTAGGAGCGGAGCTCTTCGGCCTCCCGGTTTCCCTCTTTGATCACAGTGGTTTCAAGCGTCGTGGAAAGAAACTCTTCAAACACGGCCTCAAACCCTTCCAGGCCGCCGGCCGTTTTGTCCTGCAGCGACACTTTTCCGGAAACCGGCAGGACAAGTGGGTCTCGGACACCAATGGCGGCAAGCTCTTCGCGCACATACGAAAGCACCTCCTCGAGCTCCTGCCGGTTAGAAGCAAGATCCGCTGCGTTTACGAGAAAAATCAATTTATCGTAGGAAAACGTTTGGTTCACTGCAGCCAGCTGCTCCAAAAATGCTTTATCCCCGCGTGAAAATGCATGGTTGTAATACGATAAAAACAAAATGGCGTCCGCCCGCTGCATTTCCTGGAAGGAAATGTCTGCGTGGCGCTGATACACCGAATGAATACCGGGGGTATCGACTATTTCCATGCCCTGCCCGGTCCACGGAGAAGCAAGATAAACGTCCGCTCGTTCAATCATCATCGCCTGCGCTTCTGTTCCAGCCGCCTGCTGAAAGGCTTCGAGGGAGACTGCCTCCGAATGGCCCGCGCTGCGCTGCTGCTGTTCGTAGGAGGAGGCGTACTGATCAAGCCTTCTTTTTTCTTCCTCCCGCATCGCATCGAAGGCGAGCGGCTCCAGCTGCTCCTGTTCCAGCTCCGTCCGCTTCTGCTTTTCTGCTTTTTCCGCCCGTGCCCGGGCCTGTTCTTCGTAAGCATCGTACCGGTCGTGCCACTCTGTGACATGATCCAGGCGCACCTCAAACGGGGCCAGCAGGTCGTTCATGTCCTGAAGCACATGGGCCTGCTGCTTGTAATAAATCACTGCGCTCCGGTCCGGATGCCGGCCGTCCGGTGCTTTCAAATGAGTGATCGCCGCTGTAGTTGGATTCGCCGACACCGGCAGGACGGTTTCTCCCGCCATGGCATTGGCTACCGTGGATTTCCCGGCACTGAAGCCGCCGAAAAAGGACACCCGGAACGACTGCTCCCGGAGCCGTGCCGCCCGGGCCTCCAGCCGCTCGGCAAAGCCTTCAAGCGGCACGTACGGCTTCACCAGCCGGGCAAGCTTTCGCCACTGCTCTGCCGTCGCCTCCGGATCGGGGCTGTCCCGGCTCCCCCCAGAAGCAGCCAGGTAGTTTTCGTACCATTTTTTTACCGAATAGGTTTTATTCTCCGCAGAGGGGGCTACTGCCTGCGCTGCCGGTTCTGTCTCGAGGCCGGCCTGAGACAGCGGCACCGCATGCCCGGACCACCACTGCTGCTGGGCCTCAAGCAGGTCCTTTGCCTGATAAAATTCGCGGCGCCAGTCTTCATAAGTCCGCCAGGCTTTCCGGTTGGCTGCTGCTTGTGCTTCCTGCTGCCGGGCTTCCGTCTGCTTCTGGTCCCGGGCCGCTTCTAAAAAGAGCGGCATCCATTCAGCAAGCTGCCGGCGGTACGCCGTCTGCATTTTTTCTTCCAGGTTGCGGCAGTAAGTTCTTGCATAGGCTTCCGTGAGGCGTGCCCCCTTGTTTTCCGCATCCTGGAGCATGGCAGCATCCGCCCGCACTTCCATAGCGTCAATCGCGGCTTCCACCTGCAGGCTTCTGCCGGCGTAGCGTTCGGCGGTCTGCTTCATGTCCCGTTTTAAATGATTTTCGAGTTCGTTTTTGATGTTTTCATTCAGCTCTTTGATCAGCCGGGCTTCCCGGTCCCTGCGAACCTTAGTCGTTTTTTGGGTGCCCAGCCAGCTTTTAACACGAAAGGTCACCAGGCGGGATTCCAGATAGTCACGCACTGCCGCCCGCGTATGGTAGGGCATCAGCTTGGCACGGGCAAAGGCATCGAGGATGGTCTGGCGCATCGCTTTTTCTCCCTGCGCCTCCCAGTGCCTGAACTGTCCGGCGGCGTTCTGGTCTGCCTCTACCGCCTCGTAAAGGTCTCCGGGCGTGGTAAACGCTTCCCAAACGCCCTTGATATCTTCGCCCGGCTCCGCTGCAGAAAGACGCTGGCGCAGATGGGACACGGTGAGGTAATACGCTCTCGCCGCGCATGTCTGCCGAATGCGCTCCGTCCGCTGGCCGGCAGCGGCAGGCAGCATTCTCTTCTGCAGGGCTTCCCAGGAAGCGGCCGTGCGTTCGGGGTAAAGCGCAGACACGAAAAAAACAGCTTCGTATTCGATCTGCCGGCGGTCCAGGCTTTCCCGGATCCGGTCCTGGTAGGCCTGGAAGGAGAGCTCCCCTTCCTCATGCTTGTCCACCTGGTTAACGATAAGGCATGGTCGGACATACTGCTCGTTCAACCGCTGCAGAAACAAAAAATTTTCTTCCGACTCCACCTGCTGGTAGTCAGTCACATAAAACAGCTCATCGGCTATCATCCATTCCGACTCCGCGGCCCGCTGATGAGCGGCTTCGGTGGAATCAATGCCCGGGGTATCAAAAAGCGTCACTCCCGGCGGCAGCGGCAATTCGGGATGCCTCACTTCCACCCGTTCGGTTTCCTTGGCCATCATCCATGCATTCGTCCACGCTCCGGCCGGTACCGCTGAAGTCTGTCCGCCGGTGGTCACCTTATAGGAGGCAGCGTCTCCAGCCGAAAAGGAAACGACGTTTGCACTTGTCGGCACCGGATGGGCCGGCAGCCATTCCCCGTCCAGCATCCGGTTGATCAGCGTGCTTTTCCCTGCGGAAAAGTGGCCGCAGACAAGCACGTGGTACGCCGACGCGCTGTTTTTTGCCTTCAGCCGGCGCAAATCTCTCTTTTCGCCTGCCGTGGGCCCGGAGGCGCCTTCGAGCTTTTCGATTCCTTCACTGACCGCAGACGGCGAAAACGTATGCCGGGAAAAAAAGGCCCGGACTGCGTCATTATTCCATTGATACATTTCAAGGGTTGGCCGCTGCACCGTTACCGCTCTCCTTTTGATGCAAAAACGCCGCTCCTCCGTAGCAGGAGAAGCCGGCGCTGTTACAGCAGATAGTCTTTTTCATATAAAAATGCGTACGGAATATCCACAAATACGTACAAATCCTCCGTGATGGGATGGGAATATGTCCGAATCATTTCATCGCTGTGGAAATCCGTATACATGTCGGAAAGAATGCCTCTTTGTTCAAAATTCATGCGCACAATGTTTTCCAGAAAATACGGCCGCCAGCTCCAGTTGCGGTGGCGCTCTTCCGTCCGGTATTCCCACGCGCCGCCGCTCTGGCGCGAAGCGTTCCCAGAAAGCTGGTATCCCTCCCGGTCGCACACGTACACGCGGAAGCTCATTTCCTCGAGCGACTCTGCGGTCCGAAGCGTCCAGCCGTCGATGTCTTCCATCACGTCTGAATGCTTGAGGCGCTCGTTCAGCCGCTTGTTCAGCTCAGCGGTTAACTGGATCTGGGCTTCGATTTTTTTACGCTCCACATCGATAAAATGATGGATGTCCTTTTTCATCCGTTGTTGAAACTGGTCTTTTTCAATGAACGTCTCTTTCGGCTTTTCAAGGTAGAATCCCTGGTAATACCGGGCGCCGTTGCGCCAGGCATAATTCAGCTGATTAAACGATTCAATTTTTTCAAACAAAAGCGAAGCTCCAATTTTTCTCGACAGCGTCGACAGCGAATGCAGCACGTCCCGGTAAATGCTCGGTACCGCAAAACTTTCGGAAAGCGTCACGTCCACCTTCAGCACATTGGGCTTCAAGTAGGCAAGCTGTTCCAGATGAATCGCTTCCTTGCCGAGATTATCAATCGCAACCGAAAGGCCGGCGCTCTGGGCATACTGTATAAAGTGCTTCAGGCGCGACAGGTCCTGCTGAAAATCGGTCGCTTTCAGTTCCAGGCAGATCGAGGCCGGAGCCACGCCCCATTCCTCGTACCCAAGTAGAAATTCAACCAGGCCGTCTCCTCCGTCTCCGAGAATGGTGGACGCGTCCACGTTTAAAAAAATCATATCCGTCCGCTCTCCAGCTACAAACGTTTCCAGCGCAGCCCGGTGCACCTCCCGGTCAATTTCCTGCTTATACTCCCACGGCACTCCCGGGTCCCGAAAGCAGTTCTCGAGCGTCTCGACACTCCCGTCCTCATTTCGAAAGCGGCCGAGCACTTCATACGCAGAAATCTCCAGCTTATCTGCGCTCAGTATCGGCTGAAAGTACACCAAAATCTGTTCTTTATTCATCAATACGTCTAGCGCATCCAACTCCATCACCCAATCTTCCGCTCACATTCTTCGGCGTCTCTGCCTAGTTGTCGTTCCCGGCTGTTTTTGCACGCATCTATTATATCATCTTTTTTCCCCGGACTGAAAAAACTGTTTCCGGATTGGAAACAGCTTCAGGCAAAGTCGAATGGTGTCTCCTGATACACATAATAGTTCAGCCAGTTCGTAAACAACAGCGTCGCATGGGCGCGCCACATTTTCAGCGGGGAATACAGGTGATTGTCCTCCGGAAAGTAGTTTTCCGGCACCTCGGTTCCCAGACCGCGGCGAATATCGCGCTCAAATTCATCGCGCAGGGTGTCCGCATCGTATTCGCTGTGGCCGGTCACGTAAATCCGCTTGCGGTCCTTGGTCGCTACGATATACAGGCCGGCTTCGTCGGATTCGGATAAAATGTCCAGGTCCGGACAGGCCTCCACGTCCTCCCGTCTTGTTTTCGTGTACCGGGAGTGCGGCACGTAAAACTGGTCGTCGAACCCGCTCAGAAGCTTTTCGTTTTGGCCGTTAATATAGTGCGGGTAGACGCCGAACTGTTTTTTCGGAAGCGGATGCTTATCGATGCCGTGATGGTGGTACAGGCCGGCCTGGGCCCCCCAGCAGATGTGCATCGTGTTGGTGACGTTCTGGTCGCTCCAGTCCAGAATGCTCTGAAGCTCTTCCCAGTAATCCACTTCTTCGAACGGGATTTGCTCAAGCGGGGCCCCGGTGATGATCATGCCGTCGAATTTCCGGCTCCGTACTTCATCGATCGTTTTGTAGAACGACGACAGATGCTCGCGCGGCGTGTTTTTGGACCGGTGGGTATCCGGATGCAGAAACGACACATCCACCTGCAGCGGCGTATTACTGAGCATCCGGAGGATCTGGGTCTCCGTCCGCTCTTTTAAAGGCATCAGGTTTAAAATGACAATTTTCAGCGGGCGGATGTCCTGCAGGTAGGCCCGGCTTTCATTCATGATAAAAATATTTTCTTTTTCCAGCGTATTTTTGGCCGGCAGATAGTCAGGTACTTTAATAGGCATGGCGCTATCGTTCTCCTTTAACGTATTTCGGTGTTCTCTCCTTTTCTTTCTTTTATCTATATATCAAACATCGCGGCCGCCGTCTAGTCTTTCCCGTATTTGTGAAAAACGGATGGCCGCAAGGGGACCATCCGCAGTCGCTTTTTATTCTTTCCACCACGTATCGTATAACGTTGCCGGCATTTCCCGTTTATGCGCCGTTTTGTTATACATATCCACGAGCCGGTCATGGGCATCAGGATCAATGCTTTGGCCTTCGAGAAAGTCGTCGATCTGGTCGTACGTCAGCCCGAGCGCCTCTTCGTCCGGAAGGCCGGGACGGTCGCTTTCGAGATCAGCGGTCGGTACCTTTTCAAACGTCGAGGCCGGTGCTTCGAGCTCGCGCAGCAGCATCTTGCCCTGACGCTTATTCAGGCCGTACAGCGGGGCCACGTCGCAGGCGCCGTCCCCGTGCTTCGTGTAAAAGCCGGTAACCGCTTCTGCTGCGTGGTCGGTGCCGAGCACGAGCAGCCCTTCGGCTCCGGCGACGTCGTACTGGGCCTTCATCCGTTCCCGGGCCTTCGTGTTGCCCTTAATAAAGTCGGACATGGTGGTTCCAAGAGCCCGTTCAAATGCCTGCACCGACGCGTCCACGCCCGGCTGTACGTCAATCGTATACGTTTCCTGCGGCTCGATGTAGTCAAGCGCCTTCGCCGCATCGTCCTCATCATGCTGTTTTCCGTACGGCAGGCGGAGGGCGACAAATTTGAACGGCACGGCCTGCTCGGTTTCAAGCTCATCCACCGCCATCTGGGCGAGCTTGCCGGCGAGCGTCGAATCCTGGCCGCCGGAAATGCCGAGCACAAAGCCTCTGACTCCGGCTTTTTTGGCGTATTCTTTCAGAAAGTGCACCCGGCGTTCAATTTCCTGCTTGGGGTCAATCTCCGGCGTTGTTTGCAATGCTTCAATAATTTCATTCTGTGTTGCATTCATAGATTGTGCCTCCAGATTAAATTATTTAGTTGAACGGGGCGCCTGAATGCCAAACCGTTCCATCTGCGTCCACTGCTTTTCTTCCGAGAGAATATGCGCTTCATAGTCTCCCAGCAGGTCAAAGTGCGGGTAGTCGTCCCGGTAATGGATCCAGCCGGCCTTCAACCCGTACTGCCTGCCCCAGCGGGCGAGGGTCTCCACATCGCGGCAGGAGGCTTTCGTCACCGTGTCACAGTCGGGAAAGCGCGGGTCATACCAGTAATGCGTCAAGAGGGCCACTTCTCCCGCCGCGGCCTTTCGTTTCCAGGCTTTTAGTTCGTGGGCTTTAATGCCAAATGCCATCGTCTCCACCGCCTTTGGCAGACCCGGCGGCCGTGGACTCCGCCAGCCGGCTGTACGCCTTATGCCAGTCCGGCAGTGCCCTTCGGATAGCTACCGGTTTGAACGTTTCCTTGCGGACGCACACGTGGCTTGAAAACGCCCGGATGCACGTCTGTCCTTTGGCGTTAGTCACAATATAACCATATTTTACACGCACTCCGTCATAAGAATCAATCCACGTTTCAATTTCCACATCCTCGCCGTAGACGGCCGGCGTTTCGTAATCGATGTTAATGCTGAGCACCGGAAACAAATAGCCGGCCCTTTCAATATCCGGATAGTAAAAGCCCATCTCCTTCATATGGTGCGTGCGCCCGATTTCGCACCAGACCACATAGGAACCGTGATGAACGATTCCCATCTGGTCCGTTTCAGCATATCGTACTTCAATTGGTGTATGAACGCTCTTCATGTCCTTCTTCTCCTTCAGATTTCACCCGTACTTCAATCGCATGCTTCACGTCTTCGGCCGTCAGCTCATGCAGGTCTTCATCGTTCTTTTCCGACTGGAACAGCCGGAAGGCCTGCTGCTGAAAGATTTCTTCGGCTACGTCTTCGGCGAGCCGGGCGTTGCCGTCCGTGTTCGAGACAGCGTACCTGCTCTCAAGCAGCTCGCGCGCCTCCGGCTCAAAATGATAGCCAAAACGCTCCACCGAACGCTCTGTAATCTCCGCCAGATCCTCCGGCGTGTACGGCGGGAAGTAAAAGGTTTTTTTAAAGCGGGATTCAAGACCCGGATTCATTTCAAGCAGCTGCTTCATCGGCTCCGGATAGCCGGAAAGTACAACCACCAGATTTTCGTCGTGCTTGGTCATTTCTTCGACGAGGGTATCCAGCGCTTCCCGGCCGAAGTCGCTCCGCGAACTCGACATCAGGGCGTATGCTTCGTCAATAAACAGCACCCCGCCGAGGGCCTCCCGGACCTTCCGCTTCGTTTTTGCGGCCGTCTGGCCGACATACTCGGCCACCAGGTCGCTGCGGCCGGCCACAATGCAGTGCCCCCGTTTTAAAAAGCCGTATTCCTTTAAGATGCCGGCATACACCTGGGCAAGCGTTGTTTTGCCGGTGCCCGGCGGCCCGGAAAAGACGGTGTGCAGCTGAATCGGCACAGTCGGGGCTCCTTCTTCGCGGCGCTGCTGCTGTACGCGGATAAAGGAGGCGAGCTTTTTCATTTCCTGCTTCACGTGGTTGAGACCGATAAAGTCATCAAGCTGCTGGACGGCGGAGCGTTTGTCCTTCGGCTGCTCGCCTTCAGGTTCCTCAATATCTCCGGCCGTCAACAGCGAAAAGTCATCGATGCCGATATAATCCTGATTGCCGATCGCCGCCCCTTTTTGGAAAATGCTGTCGAGCACAATGTTTTTGACTGTCCGCCCGTTGCCGAACGTTTCATCCACCTGCTCTTTTTCGATCCGCTCTTCAAGCACCCGCTTGCTTTCCTCGCTTAGGAAAAAGTCGTTTTCAAGCGCGACCTTCTCCCCGATCTCCATCAGCTCATCCATGCTGTAGTCGGGCAGATGGATATGATTGCTTTCCGGAAACCGGCTGCGGAGCCCCGGATTGGCATGCAGGAACTGCCGCATTTCCTCCGGGTAGCCGGCCAGGATAACCGCGAACGTGCCGGCATATTCCCCGCTCGTCATCGCAGACACCAGGGTGTCAATCGCTGTTTGTCCAAAATCGTTTCCGGCCATGCCTTCGCGTTTTAAGCTGTAGGCTTCATCGATGAACAATACGCCGCCGACCGCTTCCTTGATCAGCGCCATCGTCTTTTCCTCGGTCTGGCCAACGTACGAGCCGACAAGCCGCGAACGGTCGGTTTCGAGCACTTCATCGCGCTGAAGCAGGCCGAGCTGGTGATAAATTTTAGCAAGCAGGCGGGCGAGCATCGTTTTGCCCGTGCCGGGGTTTCCTGTCAGAATCATGTGAAGGCTTCGTTCATCCTTCCACTGGTACCCCTGCTCCTTCCGCCGCTTCTGGTACTGCAGGTAATGATACATGTTATGCACACGGGACTTCACGCCGTGCAGGCCGATCATGTCATTCAGCTCTTCCAGCGGATCGGTATACTCCTCGCCCACCTTCGTGAGCGAGCTCGACGCTTCATTCCACTTTTCCTTCAGCTGCTCCACATGGCTGATCGCTTCTTTGATTTCGCGGACGGCCTCCGGCGAATAAAAGGAACCAGATGCAGTGTCCATGTAGGTCTGCGTACTCGACGCCAGCCGCTCACACGCCTGCTTAATGTTTTCAAGCAGAAACGGAAGCTCCCGCAAATGCTCGTTTTCCACTTCGTTCAAAAAGTCTACTGTCAATTCTTCCGGATTCCACGTATCAAGCGTATCGTCCAGATACTGGATCATCTGCCGGCACTGCTCCCGCAGCTGTTCAGCCACCCGGTAGCGGGCCGACGCCGGGTCCGTTTCGCGAAGCAGCGTCAGCTGGGTATCCAGAATGTTTTCCTGGATGCTGTCGATCCGCTCCATCGGCCGCAGCTGCTGCAAAAGCGGCACCGTGTCATCGAGCTCTTCTGCTTTTTGCAGCCAGTTGCGGATCATCGGATCAAACCGGCGCTGGTGCTTCCACCGGTCTCTGGCCATCAGGGCGTACACGCGGGCGCAGCCGGAAGGCTGATCGCTCTCCTCCAGCGTCCGGATGCATTCATAGGCCCGTTTGACCGTAATGTTGTTTTCTTCTTTTTCCCATCTATCGATTATATCGTAAATATTATTTTGCTCATTAATTTGCAATAAAGGCACCCCCTATCGGGAAAAGGACGAAAATGAGTAGTCATCTTTATCGTATTCCCTGGTTGAACACGCGTTAGTCCTCATTTTTATTATAAGAGGTTAAGAAAGGTGTGACAAATTTTATCATTACGGTATGTGAAATTTTTAATTTCTGTAAGACAAAGCCCCCGGCGAACCGGAGGCTTCATTACACCATTACTGGCTTCGTTTTGCCTCTGCTGCTTCAAGGTTGTTACGAAGCACCATCTGCAGAATACCACCGTGACGGTAGTAATCCATCTCAACGTCACTGTCAAAACGGGCAACCACCTGGAAGGTAGTCGTTTTGCCGTCCTCGTCAGTGGCTACGACGTCGATCATGTCGTGCGGCTTTACAGTATTATCAATTTTCACATCGAAATGCTCTTCCCCGGTCAAACCAAGGGAATCAGCGTTTTCCCCTTCCTGGAACTGCAGCGGGAGCACGCCCATCAGCACAAGGTTACTGCGGTGAATACGCTCGAAGCTTTCCGCAATAACGGTCTTAATGCCGAGCAGGTTTGTTCCTTTTGCTGCCCAGTCACGGGAGCTTCCCATGCCGTAATCTTTGCCGGCCATTACAAGCAGGCCAGTGTTTTCCTCTTTGTATTTCATCGCTGCATCATAGATGGACAGCACTTCGCCGTTCGG
The DNA here is from genome assembly GCF_002265875.1 of Marinococcus halophilus. GTDB lineage: Bacteria > Bacillota > Bacilli > Bacillales > Marinococcaceae > Marinococcus > Marinococcus halophilus. The sequence continues at coordinate 187,531 of NZ_NPFA01000007.1, read as the reverse complement.
CCAGTAGGTCGTATAACCGCCTTCTGTGCCAGGAGCCAGCTGGTTTTTAATCCGGATGTTGGCGAATGTTCCACGCATCATCACTTCATGGTTACCGCGGCGGGAACCGTAGGAGTTAAACTGCGCCGGCTTCAGGCCTTTTTCCATCAAATAACGGCCGGCCGGGCTGTCTTTTGCGATGGACCCTGCCGGAGAAATGTGATCGGTCGTAACCGAGTCGCCAAATTTCGCCACGGCCCGCAGAGCAGTCAACGGTTTAATGTCTTCCGGCTCCTTGGACATTTCTTCAAAGAACGGCGGGTTTTGAATGTACGTGGAATCATCGTCAAAGTCGTACAGATCTGCATTTTCGTCCGATTGCAGCTCGTTCCAGCGCTCGTTATTGTCAAAGACATTCTCGTACTCTTCTTTAAAGAGGTCCGGAGACACGTTTTGCGTGATAAAGTCTTTGACTTCGGCGGCGGATGGCCACAGGTCGTTAAAGTATACGTCGTTGCCGTCTTTGTCCTTGCCGAACGAATCACGGTACATGTCGAAGTCAACCGTACCGGCCAGCGCGTACGCGACAACAAGCGGCGGCGATGCCAGGTAGTTGGCTTTGACAAGCGGGTGGATCCGTCCTTCAAAGTTACGGTTACCGCTCAGCACAGAGGAAACGAGGAGATCACTGTCTGTGATCCCTTTTTCGATCTCTTCGAGCAGCGGGCCGCTGTTGCCGATACACGTCGTGCAGCCGTAGCCGACCAGGTTGAACCCGAGATCGTTCAGATACGGCATCAGGCCGGAGTCGTCGAGATAGCGGGTAACAACTTTGGAACCTGGAGCCAGCGACGTTTTTACGTATTCCGGTACTTCAAGCCCTTTCTCCACCGCGTTACGGGCGACAAGGCCTGCCCCGATCATTACGTATGGATTGGACGTGTTCGTACAGCTGGTGATGGCTGCGATGGCAAGCGCCCCGGTTTTCATCGTCGACGTTTTGCCGTTTGGATGTTCGATGGTCGCTTCGTTGTCGATCTCCTCCGGAGACAGGCCGAATCCCTGGTTGCCGGCTGGAGCCGTCAGCGCCTCATTGAACTGTTTTTTCATGTCGGATAACGTAATCAAATCCTGCGGGCGCTTCGGACCGCTCAGGCTTGGTTCAATATCCGCGAGGTCAATTTCAATCACCTGGGTGAACTGCGGTTCTTTTTCGGACGGATCAAAGAAGATATGGTTGTGCTTGCAGTAGTCTTTCACAAGCTGCACGTGCTCTTCGTCGCGTCCGGTCAGGCGCAGATAGTTGAGCGCTTCTTCGTCGACCGGGAAGAACCCACAGGTCGCGCCGTATTCCGGTGCCATGTTGGAAATCGTCGCGCGGTCAGCAAGCGGCATTTCCGCCAGGCCTTCGCCGAAGAATTCCACAAATTTGCCGACCACGTTCGTTTCCCGGAGCCGCTGGGTAACGCGCAGCGCGAGGTCTGTCGCTGTTGAACCATTCGGCAGGGAGTTTACGAGACGAACGCCGACCACTTCAGGAGCCGGGAAGTAGGACGGCTGCTGCAGCATGCCCGCTTCCGCCTCGATACCGCCAACACCCCAGCCTAGAACGCCGAGGCCGTTGATCATGGTCGTGTGGGAGTCCGTACCGACGAGCGTATCCGGATACGTGTCCACTTCGCCGTTTTCAGTTTCTTTCGTGTGTACGACGGAGGCAAGATATTCCAGGTTCACCTGGTGCACGATGCCTGTAGCCGGCGGTACAGCGCTGTAGTTGTTAAACGCTTTGGTCGCCCAGCTTAGGAGCTTGTAGCGCTCTTCGTTTCTCGAAAATTCAAAGTTCATGTTCTGGTTCAGCGAGTCATTAGTGCCGTAACGGTCCACCTGTACCGAGTGGTCCACCACAAGGTCAACTGGAATTGCCGGGTCGATGACATCCGCGTCTCCCCCGAAATCATTCATTGCTTTTCGCAGTGACGCAAGGTCCACCACTGCCGGAACCCCGGTAAAGTCCTGGAGAATAACACGGGATGGTTTGAATGGTACGTCCTGCTTGGATCCTTCTTCGGAACCCCATTTTGCTAAACTTTCTACGTGTTCCTGTTTAATTACGTGGCCGTCCAACTGTCTTAGTACAGATTCGAGCAGCACACGAATGGAATATGGCAGCTTCGATACATCGCCAACTCCTGCATCCTGAATAGCTTTAATGTCGTAATAATAATACGTTTTGCCATTCGATTCAAAAGCCTTGCGAGCATTGAATACGTCTTGATTTTGAGCCATATGTACCCCTCCTTCTTGATCTATTATACAACAATCCAATAACGTTGTCGAAAAAGTAGATGAGGATAAGCAGAAAGGCCTGCAGCTGTATTACTTCACTGCCGCCTTTCCCGATCTGTTTCTCGACCCACTTTCATAGAATAGCAAAACTTTCCTCAAAGATAAATATTTTCGGATAAAAATTCGGAAAACGCTTGCCTCTTTTTTCGTTTTTCAGAGGCCAAGCAGCTTTTTCCACCACGGTTTTTTCCCGTCCGCTTCCGGTTTGCCGCCTTCTGTATCCGGCTCGTCCTCGGCAAACACGTCCTCGCGGTCAATGGCCGTGTCGGAGGCGACGACCAGGCCGTAGGTGCCCTCCGGCTCATCGAGCGTGACGCGCCGGTAAGGCACGCGGCGGGTCTCGGCTGCTTTCCGGTACGGCCGCAGGGCCTCAAGGCTCAGATGACCGTCGACAAGCACTTCTGCTGCCTTCCGGTCGTGCATCGCGTTCAGCACTTCCTGTCGTATTCCCTTTTCCATTACCTGTTTTTTCGTCAGCGCGAGGATGACGCGTTCGCGGTACGTGTCGAGGTACAGGCGGCGCTCCGCTTCGTTAGGCAGTTTTTTGCCGTGTATTTCATTTTGGAGGTGTTCGTTTACATCATTGGACATGGTCACTTCTCCCTTTCGTTAAGATGAATGGCGGGAAGGCACGGAATCTCCGGTCTCTCTCTCGCGCCGCAGCACTTTTTCCAGCTGCTTGTACTTTACGGCCATATACACGCGCCACGGGACGAGCATGGCAAAGGCGAGCAGAAAGAACATGCCGGCAAGCACCGCCGGCTCGATCGCATCGCCGATAATCAGCTTAATGAGCGTCCGGACAATCAGCAGGCCCACCAGAATAAATGAAAAGGCCTTGGAGCGGCGCACAAAGATCTCGCGTTCCCGGATTTCAAAGGACGTGGTTGCCATCAGCAGAAACGAAAAAACAAATCCAACTAAGAGTGCCTCCCCGATTTCCATTCCGGTGGGACGGGCCGGAGGATAAACAAACATTAACGCTCCCGTCGCCATGAAAAACGGCGGCAGCACGATTTTTTTAAATGTTGCCGGCTGTTTGATGGCTTTCATGCGGATAACAATCACGACTGAAGCCATAAAAAAAGCCGTCAGGGTCGTAATAATCAGCAGTGTATTCACTTCGGCCGCCTTCCTTTCTATAAAAATAGGGTGTATCACATGAAGGCTTTCCTGCCTTTATGATACACCCCGCAGCGGCGGCTCGCAATTGTTCCCGCTTTTATCTTACTTCTTCATTTTCGTGCTGCAGCCGGTACATTTTTTCGTACAGCCCTCCGGAGGCAAGCAGCTCCTGGTGCGTGCCGCGTTCGGCAATTTCCCCCTGGTGCAGGACGATGATCTGGTCCGCGTGCCGGATCGTGGACAATCGGTGCGCAATCATGATGGTTGTCCGGTTTTTTACGAGGCTCGCAAGCGCCTGCTGGATTACCGCTTCACTTTCGCTGTCGATATTGGCCGTGGCTTCATCAAGCACGAGCACCTTCGGGTCATGGGCGACTGTACGGGCAAACGTAATTAGCTGTTTTTCGCCATTAGAAAACGAGCTTCCCCGCTCGCCTACCTGCTCGTCGTACTGGTTCGGCAGTGCTTCAATAAACCGGTCCGCGCCGACGAAAGCAGCGGCCTGCCGCACTTCCTCGTCGCTTAGCCCGTGATTGTGCATCGCAATGTTTTCCCGTACCGTGCCGGTAAACAAAAATGGATCCTGCAGCACGAGCCCGACGTGCCGGCGCAGCGCCTGTTCCGGCCAGCGCTGCAGATCCTTTCCGCCAAGAAAAACCGTGCCGGTATCGTAGTCATAAAACCGGAGCAGCAGGTTAATGATGGAGCTTTTACCGCTGCCGGTGTGGCCGACGATCGCGATCGTTTCGCCCTCTTTGACCGACAGGTTAATGTCGCGGAGGACCGGGTGCTCGCCGTCATAGCTGAAGGTCACATGCTCAAATTCGATTTCCCCGCTCGGGGACGCCTCCCCCGTTTGGCGTTTGTGCCCGGCGGCCGCTTCCTCTGTCGTGATATCCATTAAATGAAACACCCGGCCGGCGGAAACGATCGACTGCTGATACAGCGACATCTGCTGCATGATTTCATTGACCGGTTCAAAAAAGCGCTCAAAATAATTGACAAAGGCATAAATCACCCCGACCTGCACAGCCCCTTCCAACGACAAAATGCCGAAATAGGAGAGCACGCCGATGAGCGCAAGCACCGATACGAGATCGATCGCCGGACGAAGCAGCAGGCCGTCGATCTTCATGCTTTTCAGCCCGGCTTCGTAGTGGGCATCATTAATACCGGAAAATTCCTGTTTCATCCGGCTTTCCTGCCGAAACAGCTGAATGACCGACATGCCCTGAAGGCTTTCATTAATCTTCGTATTCAGCCGGCTCAGCTTGCCGCTCATTTCCCCGTAGTACCTGGAGCTGTAGCGGCGGTAAAGCGCCATTAACATAAGCAGGAGCGGCATGATCAGTATCGCTGTCGCTGCCAGCCGGACGTCCAGAAAGAACATCGCCACAAGTACGCCGATAAGAAACACCCCGTTTTGAATAAACGTGGAGAGCACTTCCATATACAGCTCCCGGATACGCTCGGTGTCGTTAGTAATACGGCTTACGAGCGCCCCCGAGGGTGTCTGGTCGTAAAAACGCATCGACGCGCCCTCGACGCTCGAAAACACGTCGACCCGGATCTGCTGGATGCTTTTCAGGGCAATCCGCTGAAACCAGTAGGTGTGAAAGTACACCATCACCGCAGAAAGAACGGTAGCTGCCGCAAATACCGACGCCAGCCACGTCAATTCGCCCGCGGGGAACACGCCCGGGGTCACGTAGCTGTCAATGAACACCTTCACGAGATACGGGCTGAGAAGCTCCGCTCCAACGCCGATCACTAGAAACGTACAGGCCGACGCCAGCAGCCATTTGTGTACAGCTGCGTACTTTAACAGCCGCTTGACGATCGCCCGCTGCTCCTGTTTGGTTAATACTTTATCCTCATGCAGCATCAGCGGTCCCCCCTTTCCACCTGAGCCTTTAGCTCTTCGCGTTTCACCATTTCTGCATAAATGCCCCGGGCTTCCATCAGGGCCTGGTGGGAGCCGTTTTCGACGACGGTACCGTTTTCCAGCACCCATACCGCGTCCGCTTCTTTCACCGTGCTCATGCGGTGCGTCACGATAAAGGTCGTTTTGCCCTCCCGCTCCCGTTTCAGCGCTTCGAGAATCTGCTGCTCGGTAGTTGCGTCCACGGCGGAAAGGGCGTCATCCAGGATAAGGATTTCCGGGTTTTGAAGAAGCGCCCGCGCAATCGAAATGCGCTGCTTCTGCCCCCCGGAAAGCGTGACCCCGCGCTCTCCAACCGCTGTCGCATAGCCCTGGGGAAGCGCCACGATATCGTCATGAATGGCTGCAAGGCCCGCCGCGCGCTGAATGTCCTGCTGGGCGGCTTCAGGGTTAGAAAAGGCGATATTGTCCGCAAGCGTCATCGAAAATAAAAAGTGCTCCTGGGGCACGTTTCCAAACGCCAGGCGGTACGTATCCAGATAATAGGCTTCCGCCGGCACTCCCCCGATGGTAATGGCCCCGTCCCCGCTTTTCAGCTCCCGCAGAAGCAGCCGTAAAAGCGTGGTTTTTCCGGCGCCGGTCCGCCCGACGATTCCGATCGTCTCTCCCGGCTGCACCGACGCACGGATGCCGTGAAGCGCCCTCGTTTCCGACCGCGGGTAATAAAACTCGTCTATGTCTATCTGCAACACCCCGGCCGGTACGTCCTTCACCCCGGCCTTTTGGTCGGTAATATCCGTCCGCTCGGCCATCAGCTGCCGAATACGGTCATACGAGGCGTGGCCGCGTTCAATAATATTAAAAAACCACCCGAACGCAAGCATCGGCCAAATCAGCATGCCCAAATAAACACTGAACGTCGTCAGCTGGCCGATCGTGATGGTCCCATCGGTTACATATCCGGCCCCAAAGCCAATCGCAAGCAGGTAACACACCCCGATAATAAGTGTGATGGTCGGGTCAAACAGGGCGTCAATCCGGGCCACCCGCTCGTTTTTATCCACGACGTCCCGCGACTGCTCGTCAAAAGCCTGAATATCTTCTTGTTCGTAGCCGAACGTTTTCGTCACTTTCACCCCGGAAATGCTCTCCTGCGTCCGGTTGTTCAACTGGGAAAAGGACTGCTGGGCGTCACCAAACCGCTGATGCAGCAGGTGGCCGTACCAGCTCGTCAAAAGCGCCATCAGCGGCATCGGCAAAAGCGTGATCAGCGTCAGCTGCCAGCTGATCCCAACCGCCATCGCCAGTACCACGAAGCCTCCCATGACGAGCGAATCCACAATCGTTAAAACCCCCTGGCCGGCCATCATCTGCACCGCGGTAATATCATTGGTCGCGTGCGCCATCAAATCCCCGGTCCGCTTCCGACCGAAAAAATCACTGCTCATCCGTGTAAAGTGCTGATACAGATTGTAACGAAGCGTGCGCCCGAGATGAAGCGAGGAACCAAAAATCATAATGCGCCATACGTACCGGAGAACGTACATGCATATTCCTGCCGCCATCATCGCTCCCATCCAGCCGGCAAGCATGTCCGTGGTCAGGCGGTTCTGCTCAATGGCATCCACCACCACTCCGACCACATACGGCGGCAGAAGCGACAGCAGCGCTACAATAATAAGCAGCAGGATCCCAAAGCTGTACTTGAACCGCTCCTGCCAGAAAAACCAGCGTAAATCCCAAAAAGCGCGCATCCGGTTGTCCTCCTCTCTATGGATAAAAAAGCACCCTCCAGAAGCTAGAAGGGTGCTGATCGTTATTTCTTATCTTGTTGTCGCTGCATTGCTTTCATCATTTGGTTGATCTTCTTCTGGGACGGATTCTGCCCCATCTGCATCATCATGACGCGCAGCATTTGTTCATTAATAGGAGGATTCTTTTTCAAGTAGTTCATCATCGTTTTTCTTGCGATAAAGAAACCGATGGCTATACCAACCAGTAAAATGACAATGCCGATAATTGTTAACCATAGCCAGCCCATGTGTCTTCTTACCCCTTTCCCGAATACCTAACATATATGTGTGTGTTGTTAGCGTCTCTAAACAGACCTTGTTTATTATAACGCATTCTTTTAGGTAAAGAAAGCATCGATTCGAAAGTCCCCGCGCCTGTTCCTCTGTTTTTCTTTCGGTTAAAAATAGGAGAAAGCAGCCCGCAGGCTGCTTTCTCCACAAACACTGCTATTTTTTGATCAGCTGTCTGGCTGCTTCGGCCACCTTGTCGGGGGTGAAGCCGTACTTTTCCACGACTTCCCCGCCCGGCGCGGACGCCCCGAAGCGGTCAATGCCGTACACGGCGCCCTCGGCGCCGACGTACTTGTACCAGCCGAAGGAGGAGCCCATTTCCACGGCCATCGCCGGCACGCCGTCCGGCAGCACCGAGCGGCGGTAGGCCTCGGACTGATGGTCGAAGGCGTGGAAGTTCGGCATGCTGACGACATTCACCGTCCAGCCGTCGTCCTGCAGCCGGGCTTTCGCGTCCACCGCGAGCGACACCTCGGAGCCGGAAGCGACGAGCAGCAGGTCCGGGCGCTCGGCCTGTTCGCCGATCACGTACGCTCCCTGGCGCACGCCTTCCACCGCTTTGTCCTTCGTGTCTTCGAGCGTTGGCACGCCCTGGCGGGTCAGCACCAGCGCCGTTGGCGTGGTTTCGCTCTCCATCGCCACGCGCCATGCCGCGACCGTTTCGTTGCCGTCCGCCGGCCGGATCACGTTCAGGTTCGGAATTGCCCGGAGCGCGGCCAGCTGTTCCACCGGCTCGTGGGTCGGGCCGTCTTCGCCGACCGCGATGCTGTCGTGGGTGAACACGTGCGTGAGCGGAAGCTCCATGAGCGCGCTCAGGCGCAGGGCCGGCCGCAGGTAATCGGAGAACACGAGAAACGTCGAGCCGAAGGGCTTCAAACCGCCGTGCAGCTGGATGCCGTTCACGGCGGCGGCCATCGCGAATTCCCGGACGCCGAACCAGATGTTGCGCCCGGTGTAGTCGTAGCGGCTGAAATCGTTCTCCGCTTTGATCAGCGTTTTGTTGGAGCCGGCCAGGTCCGCCGATCCGCCGAACAGGGACGGCACCGCGGCCGCTACTTCCTGCAGCACATCGCCCGACGCAGCCCGGGTCGCTGCTTTTTCATCGGTGAAGACCGGCAGCTTCGCGTCCCATCCGTTCGGGAGCTCGCCGGCGATCGCCTGCTCGAGTTCGCTGCCCAGTTCCGGATTGGCCTCTTTGTAGGAGGCGAACAGCTCGTTCCATTCCTGTTCGGCTTTCGCGCCGGAGGCTTTCACTTCCGCAAACAGCTCGGTCACTTCCGGCGGGACATGGAACGCGTCGTAGTCCCACTGGTAGGCTTCTTTCACCAGGTTGTATTCCTCATCGCCGATCGGCGCGCCGTGGGCCGCATTTGTGCCGCCTTTGTTCGGCGCCCCGTACCCGATCACGGTCTTCACTTCGATCATGGACGGTTTCGGGGACTGCTTGGCTTCTTCAATCGCTGCCTCGAGGGCCGCCACGTCGTTGCCGTCTTCGATCAGGATGGTATGCCAGCCGTACGCCTCGTAGCGCTGCAGCACGTTTTCCGAAAACGACTGGTTCAGGGCGCCGTCCAGGGAGACGTCGTTGGAGTCATACAGCACCACCAGGTTGCCAAGCTGCAGGTGGCCGGCCAGCGACGCCGATTCGGAGGACACGCCCTCCATCAGGTCGCCGTCGCCGCAGAGTACGTACGTGAAATGGTCCACCACGGCGTGATCGTCCGTGTTGTACTTGGCCGCCAGGTGGCGTTCGGCCATCGCCATGCCGGTGCCCATGGCCAGTCCCTGCCCGAGCGGGCCGGTCGTTGCTTCCACGCCCGGGGTGTGGCCGTATTCCGGATGCCCCGGTGTTTTGCTTCCCCACTGGCGGAAGTGCTTGAGTTCGTCAAGCGACAGGTCGTAGCCGCTCAGGTGCAGCATGCTGTATAGAAGCATCGATCCGTGGCCGGCCGACAGCACGAAGCGGTCGCGGTTAAACCAGGACGGGTTGCCCGGATTATGGTTCATGGATTTGGTCCAGAGTGCGTATGCCATCGGCGCGGCGCCCATCGGAAGCCCCGGGTGGCCCGACTGGGCTTTTTCGATGCTTTCGATGGACAACGTCCGGATCGTGTTGATTGCTAATTGTTCTGTGCTAATTGCCATGCATATGTCCCTCCACAGTATGTATTTTTATGGAAACCCGTGCCACTCAAGTGGCTCAGCAGGGGGTTCCGTGTACATGTACGTTTTTATGATAAAGGTTTTAAAACGATTACACAAGCGGGTTAGCGGAGAAAGAACAAAATCAAAAGGCCTGCTCTTTTTCAAGACCAGGCCTCCTTTTCTTAATGCCGGAAGCTGCGGTTCCGTCGTTTCACACGTTCAAGCTTGTTCGGAGTGACATCCGTGCCTTCTTCGTCCACCACTTTGACGTTTTCGAGCTGGTTTTTGAATGAAGAACGGAATTTGTTTAAATATTCTTGGCGCAGCGCGTGCTGTTCCTCTTCTTCTTCCGCTGTCAGCCCTGTCGATTTCTGACGTTTGGCCAACTCATTAATCCGGTCAATTTTTTCTTTCGAAAGCATAAGTTGCCTCCCTTAAATTGTGCGTTCCTTTATCATTATATTAAAAACCTGGCGCTCCCGCAAATAAATCACTGCTGCTCTGTTTCGGCCGCCTGCTTTTCGTGTTCTTTATAACGGCGGTGCACCGTCGCTTTGGAAATATCGTAGCCGAGGCCGCGGAGCGTAGAGGCAATATCTTTAAACGTCAGCTCCCGCTGCTTCAGTTTAACAATTTCTTCAATGGGCACTTCTTTTTTCTTTCGCCCGCCGCTCCGGTTCAGTCCGAAGTTTTCCTCCGGATGATAGCCGTTTTCCACCGCCCGCTGCATCCCCCGCTTAATTTTGAAATTATGGAGCCGGCGCTGGTGTTCTTCGACGATGGACAAAATATCCATAATCATATGGTCAGTATCCGCAATTTCGAGCTCTCCGTCCTCTTTTACCGTATAGATGAACGTGCCCCGTTTCTGCAGTTCGTGAAGCACGGCGATTTTGGCATTTCCACGTCCAAGCCGCGTATCGTCCGTGATTAACAGCGTATCTGCTTCAGTATCATCAAGAAGCTCAAACACGCGGAGAAGCCCGTCCCGTTCCACCGAATAGCTGCTTTCCTGTTCGGTGACGGTCTGCCGTACAGTCCAGCCATTCGCGGCCGCAAGAGCCTCCAGCTCTTCCTGCTGCCTGGCAAGCGAGGACTGCTGTTCTTCTTTTTCCGTACTTACCCGGGCATAGATAATGCATGTTTTCATGTCTTTGCGGTCCTTTCCGTTCGGGTTTTACTGTTCGGGAGCGTCAAATGTCACTGTCCGTTCCCACGGCTCTTCCTGGTAGACTAACCTGTCCTTTAAAACCGGATGGTTTTCTTCATGGACGATTTCTGCCGGCCGGTCTGTATCCGTGCCGTCCAGCGTTTCCGGAGTGATTGAAGCGTCCGCTGAATATACCAGAAACATAAGCGCAAATGCAAACAAGGCAAGCATGGTCCAGTCCGTGGAAGTAAAAGTTTTTAGTTTATTCATGTGTGTGTTCCCCCTGAATGAGAATGTATGTTCTTATATTCATCCAGTATACCAGAATGCCTGTTCCCGTCAACAAAAATATTAGAACGGGTGTTTGCGTTTTTGTTCCCCTCATGCTATACTTTATTCAGAAAAATTCCTCAAAAGGAGGTGCGGAGATGAAGCTATCCAAGCGCCAGCAGCAAATTCTTGATTATATAAAAGAAGAAGTAAAAGAAAAAGGCTATCCGCCTTCGGTACGGGAGATCGGGGAAGCTGTCGGACTCGCTTCGAGTTCCACGGTTCACGGGCACCTCGCCCGCCTTGAAAACAAAAATCTAATCCGCCGCGACCCGACAAAGCCACGGGCGATTGAAGTACTTGAGCTTGAAGAACAGGGCAGCGAGCCGATTCACGAAAGCAAAGCCGTGTATGTTCCAGTCATCGGTAAAGTCACAGCCGGGGAGCCTATTACTGCGGTGGAAAATGTCGAAGAATACATTCCTCTTCCGGAGCGGATGGTGACCGATGAGGAGCAGGTCTACATGCTTACCATCCAGGGTGACAGCATGATTGAAGCCGGGATTTTTGACGGGGACCTTGTCGTTGTCCAAAAACAGCAGACCGCAGATAATGGCGATATCATTGTTGCAATGACGGATGAAATGGAAGCGACGGTTAAGCGGTTCTATAAAGAAGAAAACTTTATCCGGCTGCAGCCTGAAAATGCCACCATGGATCCAATTATTTTAGAAAACTGTACGATACTCGGCAGAGTCACCGGCGTTTTCCGCACCATCTTTTAATCCCATAAAACAGGGCGCCTGCACTGAATGCAGGCGCCCTGTTTTGTTCTATCTCCGAAAAGCAAGCGTCCGGTAATCCGTAATGATTTCGTCCTTTTCGATATCCCGGTCGGTTATTATTACCACCGTGGCTGCCGTAATGTTTTCCCGTTCAATAAATTCAAGCCCCCGGTGCCAGAGCCACTCATACACCGTCATCATGTCTACGCTGAGCTCATTTTTCTGGAGCGCTTCTGCCGTAATCTGCATCGACAGCAGCAGCTGATCGCGCTCAAAAATGTGGAGCACCGGTCCATTGAAATGTTCCGACTCTCCCGGGCTCCCTTCATACGGTCCCTGATAAAAGTCAAGCAGGCGTGCTATCACGATTCCCCCTTTAACGACTTCAGCACTGAGCTTTGCCCGAAGTTCATTTTTCGATTGGTGAATTGTGATTCCTTTTCCCGGCGCCCTTCCTGCTAAACCCGAAATTTCACTGCCGCGCCTTCCGGAGGTTACTCGTCAAGCCATTCTTTAATCTGCTGTTTGTCGTTATCATCAAGGTTGCCTTCCTGGATCCAGTAGTTCACCAGCTTCATCATACCCTGCTTGGACAGTCCCACGCGGCTGCTGTCGGAGGGATGGCTGCTGATGTCCGTTTTTCCGTACTGGTAAATGGAGACGTACGGCGCCTCCGCGTGGTTTAAATTGTGCAGGTCCTTTTTTTCAAAATGCAGCATGTGTATGCCCCTTTCTCTTTTCCGGAATGATTACAAATATGAGCCTGTATGCGCGCAAGCGTCTACCACAAAAAAGAGCCTCCCGGGAAGGAAAGCTCCGTTTAACCGCTACATGGATTTAGAATATGGTTTGTGACAGATCGAGTGATCGATCGTTTCATCGGACTCCCCGCTGTATACACAATCACAGGTGTCTAATACGTAAGTATGCTCTTTGGCGTGAATGACCTGACTTCCCTGATGAAACAGCAGTTTCTCATCGGCCGGCTGAAAATCACTCATCGAATGAAGCACCACTTCATAGCCGTCGGCGTATTCAATCACCTTGTAATGAATTTCATGACCGTCACTACTGTACGTCACCTGCGGCTGCGTTCTGCATTTGAATTCCACTAAAGCCACTGTCATCCACCCCCTCCACTTATTTATACCACAGTTTTTTCCGTTCGAGAAGCCACCTGCCCGTTTTTTCTGAAAGAATTTCCCTGTCCGCGAGCGAAAAGCTCCTCCTGCGGCTCTTTCTGCCAGTGCTCCCCCTTGTTTCTTCTATATAATAGAAGCAAAAAGCACCCTCTCAGATCGAGGGTGCTTCAAAATCCCGTAGTAAATTCTCATACGCTTTGTTTACTTCGCCGTCCGTGACGTCCTGCACAGTTATTACCAGACGTTTTCTTTCCTCCGGCTGTTTGCTGGTCAGATAATCGATACCGATCTCCCATAACCATTCCGGCACGTTTTCTTCCTTTAAACTTGCTTCAGCTGCCATCGCCGAGGTAGTCACCTGGACGAGCAGCTCCAGTTCTGTTTCGTGATACACTTCGAGCGATTCACCGGCAAAATGGAGCGGGCGTACCCGGTAGCCTTTCCAGCCTTCCCGGGAAAAATCCGGTTCCTGTGGCATAGTCATCCTCCTTAGATCCGATTTTTAATGAAGGGATTAAGACTGTTCCTGAAGCGCGCTGCTTCCTTCAAGCTCTATATTTTCCTCATCCGCCCGGGTGATGTACACCTGGCCGCCAAAATGAAAGCCTTCCCCGGTCTGGAAAAACAAATCCAGCGCGGGAGAAGCGCTGTTGAATGCCTGATAGAAAAATTCTTTGTTTTCACAGTCCATAATGGACACTGTCCAGCGCTCCAATGGACCTTCTCCTGCGTAGAGCTTGCCATCGTTTATATGAATTACTTCATTTGTAGTAACTGTTTTAATAGATTCCAGCGTTAATGTCGGCATTGCATCCTCCTGGGTTTTATGGTTGCTGTCTGCTTCCATTCCCGTCCCAGGCGGTGGTTCAATCTTCAAATTTCTTCGCATTCACCAGCGTCTATGAAAAAAGGCGGCTGGTTTAACACCGCCCGCCGGATACGTTCAGGTTATTCATCTACCTGGCGCTTATATTCTTCAAACAGCTCCCGGCCTTCTTTTGTGATGGCAATGCCGCTGTAGACCGCCTCTTCCTTTTCCCCGGAAGCGTCGGCGTACGTGACGTAGCCGTGCTCGACAAGCTCCTGGAAACGATCCTGCTCGATTTCATCCACCGGCGACCATTCCGCTCCAATTTCTCCCCGTTCCACTCTTCCGGCCAGCTGGGCCATCGCTTCTTTTCTTGGACTCATGTTTTTCTCTCCTTTCCAATCATCGATCTTCTTTTCACAGCTATAATCCCCTATTTTACGCGTATTAAACGTCCATCGGGAGGCCAGCTATATAAAAAACGAACGGCAGCCCCAGCTGCCGCCCTCGTTCCAGGCACTCGCTACACCTGCACCAGTTCGTCAAGGCCGTCCAGGTGGCAGTGCTTCTTATCGCTGCCTTCGATATTCTTAAATTGAACGAGCCCCTGGTACTCCGCTTCTTCAGTTTTGATCCGGATGCTGATGCTGTCTCGGCCGGTAAATTCCTCGGAAAATTGCTGCTCGACATTATAAATGGCGATCGTCCAGGCACTTTCTCCGATTCGATCGGGATCAGATGTTTCCAGATACAAGTATGCCGATTCAAACTGCAGTGCCGATTCGTCCAATATAATTTCGTTAATTTCCTGCGTTTCCTGTTTCATGTTTGTCGCCCCTTCACTCTAATAGGTGCTGCCGGTCCATCATTTTTCTCGCTTCCTACTATGCTATTACACCTGGATGCCGGTTTAAAACCATCAACTAGAAGCACCCGGCTCACTCTTTCCACTTGTGAACAATATAAAAAGCAACCGCCGGCACCGGAAACTGGGTTAACCCCCACAGGCTCCACTTCCATTTGGGTTTTCCTTGTTTTTCCGCTTCCCGGTAAAGCCACCAGGCCTGCAGAAGCAGTAGCGGCAGCAGCAGCCAGGCAGAATTTCTTTTCTTTTTCATAAACATCTTCCTCTCTAACAAAAATGGGAGGTGCTCGTCTCATTATACTACGCCCGGGCTTTTAAACGCCCGTATCAATAAAAAAACCGGACTTTATCAAAAAGTCCGGCCCGAGCCCGGGTAATCACAGGCCCGTCCAAAAGCTGCCCAGTAAAAAGCAAAGCTGTTTTACATATTGTCCTTATCCTTCCAGTGTTCATTCAGCACCGGGAGATCGCTCACCACGGATATAATCCGTTCATTTTCCCGGAAATTACGTATACCGCCCAGCAGTTCTTCTTCGGTGTTAAAAATATGTTTCTCCCTGTCCGGAAACATTTCCTTAATGTCTTTTTCCGTCCCTACGAATACTTCGTTGCCTTGTTCATCGATTACATACGAAAATTGAGAGATAACACAAGCTCCTTTCAACTTCTGTCCCGCCCAAAGCATAACACTCCTGCACCCCCTTGCATAGGAAATGCCAGGCAGCCATCACCATCCGCACACAATCCCTGCTCCAATAGATAATCCGTATCCGTAAAGCAACAACCATGCCTTGTCTTAAAAATAAAACATTAATCAAACTACACAAGCAACAAATCATCAACATATTCAACACACCAATGTGTATATAAAATAAAACACCAGTAAAAATTGTTTAGTTTCAGCTACTTGGCGCCTGGATATAAACTACGGCTAATACAAAATATACGTGTTTCCATGGAGAGTCATTGTTTTCTGGTCGAAGGGCACATAAATCCGGTCATACTTTGGGGAAAACGAGCTGTCGTCGAGCGCATGTACGTCAAACACCACTCCCTCATCGGTTTCCCACGTCAAACAGTGCAATAGACTGCCTTCATCGCTTAACAATACCTGAACATAACGAACGTGACGGTTAACATACACGACAGCCATCGTTCTTCCCCCTCTCTTTAATAATACTCCAATTTCAAGTAATAAAGTACTATTATTTTTCAATTTATGAATTTTATTTTATGATTCTTTTTAACCTGTCACGGGCTTCGGAAATTATTTTAGTGTATTAAATTTGAAACATTAATGACTGTTTATTATTGTATATTTTTAAACAAAAATTAAAAGCGACAATTTAATAACACAAAAAACAGCCGAAATATATCGGCTGCCACTGTTGTTTTTATTCTTCAATATAAGGAAGCAGTGCTTGCTTAAATAAAAGCGACACTTGTTCTTCATCAAATGCCATGCCTGTTTCTGTTTCCCACCTGCATGAATTTAAATCTTTCAAATAAGCGCTGCGGGGCCGGACGTCACTGACGTTGTAGGCAGAGTCATTAATGCGGATTTTAAAGCTCATTTCCAGAAAACCTTTGCGGGTGAAAATGTCGCCGGACTCAACAATGAGCTCGGAAACCCCGTAAAAATATTTCACATGCTTGTGGCCTTTAACCTTTTCCACTTTTAAATCCGACCGGCCGTTGATGGTGCCCATTAATTCATCA
The DNA here is from genome assembly GCF_002265875.1 of Marinococcus halophilus. Classification (GTDB taxonomy): domain Bacteria; phylum Bacillota; class Bacilli; order Bacillales; family Marinococcaceae; genus Marinococcus; species Marinococcus halophilus. Next base: position 171,231 of record NZ_NPFA01000007.1, on the reverse strand, counting down.
AACATGCCTCTCAGCTGCTCCGAGCAGTCACGTATGCTTTCCATCTGCTTTTCTTCCTCCACCGTGGACGCGTTTTTTTTGTTCTGCCGTGCGGTGCTTGATAATTGGTGAATCCAGTTGTCCATGTGCGGCTCCTCCTTTTATCGCAGAAATTTCATTTTGCTGTTAACGTCATCATCGAGCGGGGCATAGGCGCCTTCGATGTAGTGCCACTTGATCAGGAATTTTGCACGGACGAACTTTTTCTCGCGCTGGGTCTGCAGCAGCTTTTCTCCGTCATCATTTTCATCAAGCTCGGCTTCTATTTCGTGCTCGATCCATACTCCCATTTCATCAATGGAATCTATTTTTACGATAATAAATTTTTCCATGCTTTTAGGAGGAAGAATCAGATTCAGCACTTTGTCTTCCTTCGCTATATCCGCAAGCGCGATCCTGATATTTTTCCCTATTGAATTATGAAATGACATAGTTGCCTCCTATAAGGTTTTTTTAACCGCTGATCAGTACCCGTTGTCCTCAAATTCCTTCAAAAGATTTTCGTAGGAAGTAATCAACGTCCCGTTTTCCATATCTGCTTCTGTAATAACCATCCGCTGGCGGTCGCCAGGATTATTGTTTTCCAAATAATCGATGCCAATGTCCCACAGCCAGTGCAGCATATCGTCCGCGTCCGGGCGGTGCGGTGATTCCACCGCCTCGTCGGTCATCTGTATAAGCAGCGCCAGGCCGTCGAAATCCAGTATCTCTATGGAATGTGAAGCGTTCAGCGCATTCGGGAAAAACGGGCGGTATTCGGGATGCTCATAATACGTGTCCATAAAAAAATCCTCCTTTCATACTCAGGCGGCAGAGGCGGGCTGCCATTTTTGCCATTGAAAAAGCACCCCGCCCGGGATGCTTATTAGTATTTGCTAATTTTCCCCTGGCCTTTGATGACGATATTTCCTTCTGCTTCTTCGTTATCGGTTTTGGAGGCTTTGCCCTTGCCTTCGTACTCCACCAGAGCGTTATCTTTCATGCGGAATTCGTTTCCCTGATCGGAAAACAGCTCCATGCCGCCGGTGAAATTAATCAGCTCTGCCTGCCATGTATTGTCATCTTCGATCGTTAGTATGCCGCTTTCTATTGGAATTTCTCCTCTTTTATCGCACGTGATAAACTGAAATTCTACTTTTTCCATTTCTCATATGCCTCCTCCGTAAGCTGTAGGATAGTAGGGCTTCGTTCTGCCGTTCTTCCTAATGCTTGTCTTTCCCTGTTCCGGCAGAATTAAAAACCTGAATCATGCTTTTTGGAATTGAGCAGATGTGCCTGACAGCAGCTCGCTCTGCTACAGTTTTTTCGCCCAGACGATCGTATCGTGGACAGCTCTGGCCTCGTGGCGCAGATCGTTGCTTTTTTTCATTCTGTCGATCCTCACAAGTACGGTAGCGGCATGGAGCTTTCCCTCAAACCGCTCCGACAGCTCGTCTGCTACCTTCAGTTCATGGGATTTTCCCCGGTCCTTCAAATAGTCGACAATCAATTTGTCCAACTGCTTTTTCTGCTTTTTATTCACGTCCCTGCCTCCTTTAAAATACGTTTCATGGTCGTTAATCCCTTTTACCCGCTTTTACTGCCGTAGTAATCATTTTGCTGATTAGTTAACATAATTATATTATGGAAATAAACCCATAAAGAGCGCCCCTTTTAAAGAGACGCTTCGGAGCTTTACAGTCGTTCCACGAGGGCGACGACTTCTGCCGCTTCCGTATTTTCTCCAAACATCGTGTACTCAATATCGATCACCCTGAATTTTTCATCCGGCTCCAGAGCCACCGTTTCACCGATGCGGGGAATAAAGCTTGTTCTCTGTTCCTTTCTGATCTCGTTTTCTCCCTGTACAGCTAATTTAACGTTTGCCTCATCCATGCGGAGGAAAGGCTCCTTTCCGTTCGTGATTTTATTGTGCCAGCCATTCGCGTGCCTGCGCCTTTTCCGCCTGCCGGAAATACTTTGTCTCAATTCCGGGCAGGAGCGCCCCAAATGCTTCTGCTGCTTTTATGCCCTGTTCATCACTGACAAACGCCATTTTTTGAAATTCCTTTATGCGCCGCAGCCACTTCAGATCTTCGCCTATTGCCTGAAGCGTCATCCCTTTCCAGTCAGTTACCATCACCAGCAGATGAATCGGGGTGTCGTCCTGCTTGACGGAGTGAAACCATTTACGAAACGTGTCGTAGTCTTCTTCTGTCAATTTCCCGCTTATTTCAATCTCCATGAAATGATCCGTTTCAGCAGCGGTAACGCTCAGCATGTTTAAGCACCTCCCATGCGTATTTACCGGTTGAATTCCCTGCTGCTTCCGGACTTAATCGGCCAATGTGTAATTTACCGTCCCCGGCAACAGGAAAACACCTGTATAAACGAGAAGTAGACAGTATATCCGATAAACTCAGGAGGAGGCAGATTATGCATACAATGAACGTTATTTTGGTTGCTGTAGACGGCTCCAGGGAAGCAGGTCATGCGTTTGAGGCGGCGCTTCCGATTGCCAAAGCCCAGGGATCCCAGCTTGTAATTACCCAGGTGATCAATCAAAATGCCCACCGGCCAATGAGTAACTACGACTCTTCAATTATCGGCGAAGCAGAAAACGAAGCCCGCCAGCGACTCGACCAATACAAAAAGCAGGCGGAGGAATTCGGTGTTATAGACGTTGTGGCTGACATTGAATACGGCTCGCCGAAAATAACGATTCCGAGCGAGGTGGTGCCAAAATACCACGTCGATTTAATCGTGACCGGCGCTACCGGTTTAAACGCCGTCGAAAAACTTTTTCTCGGGAGCGTCTCCGAGCATCTGACAAAAAATGCCGGGTGCAGCGTAATGGTAGTGCGGCCCTAGGTTTTGTAAACGCTAAAAACCCCGGTGCCTGCCGGGGCACCGGGGAATTCAAATTGCTACAGGCGGCATATGTCACTTGAGCAGAGATTGTGCAGCGGGCAGTTGCACTGCCGGCGCAGGTAGAGCATATCGTGAATAACAATGAGGCCGTTCTCATAGGAGAGTACGCCTGCTTTTTTCCATTCGTTCAGGCAGCGGTTCACGCCCTCCCTCGACAGACCGATGTGTTCCCCGAGCTCGGCGTTGGTAAGCTTCAGCTGCAGCACGACAGTACCATTCTCGCGGGCGGCTCCGTATGTCGTGCTGAGCCGGATCAGCGTGGAAGCGAGCGCCCCGTTTTTGCCGTACAGCAGCAGATCCCGGAATTTTGACTGCTCCTTTAGCGTATTGCTGCCCATCCACCGCATCATTTTCAGGGAAAAGGCGCCGGAGTCTCTGATCAGCGCTTCGATTTCCGTTTTTTTGATCACGCCGACGGTGCTGGCGGCGGCAACTTTGGCGGAAAAATCATGGCGCACGGCCTGGAGGCTGCCGTATTCGCCGGCCAGGTCCCCGCGTCCGAGCAGCGTGATCGTCAGTTCCTTTCCGTCGCTCGTGCCTTTTTGGATTTTCACGGTGCCTTCATAGAGAAAATAGAAATAATCCGAAGGGTCTTCTTCTCGATACAGGTACGTGCCGGCCCGTTTATGCGCCAGGTGCGTGCGCGCTTGAAAACGCTCAAATTCTTCAGGAGACAGCAAACTTGCAAAAGATCCGTCCGGGTTTTCGTGCACTGGAAGACTTTGAAGGGGCCTGCCCATTATTTCCATCTCCTTCAATAGTGTTACTATGATACTATCAAAGGGGATTTTCAAAAAATATAAGGGAAAACCCTTAATTATTTTTTCCTGTTTTTTTAACACTTCATGGTTAATTGCCTGGGCAGTAGTTCCCGAAGCGCCTGGCCGTATGAACGTCTAACCATGCATAAGAAGGTGACAGTATGACTGCGATCGTTTTAGTAAGCAGGCGTCCGATTTACCGCAAAGCGTTACGAGCGCTGCTGGACGAAGCTTCTGACTTTACCGTCACCAGGGAAAGCTCCGGCTGGCCGCCTGCAGATGCTTTTCCGCCCAGCAGCCCGCAGACAGTCTGCGTCGTCGATGCCGGTACGATATCACCGACTCCGGCTATCGCGAGCCGCCCTTTACTTCCGGCCGTGTTTTTAGTCTCCGGGGAGGAAACGCCTGCGTTCCTGCAGCAGGTATACGAACGCGCCTCCACCGGGTGCCTGCTGCACACCGATTCCCTTGAAGATTTATACGGGGCTATCCGGGCTGCCGCCCGGCGCACGCGCTACACCTCGGCTTCCTTCCACGCGCTGATGCAGGCCCAGCACCTGCCTGCTTCCGTCCGCAGCCCGAGACGGCTCTCCCCGCGGGAGTGGGAGGTTTTGTACTATATAGCGCTCGGCTACGCCAATAAAGAAATTGCCCATACACTCGTGATCAGTGTGAAAACCGTCGAAGCCCACCGCACCAACCTGATGGAAAAGCTCGCGATGAAAACGAGAAAGGAACTGGTGGAGTACGCCTACCGGGCGGGGCTGATCCATTCCGGAAAATAGCTTACTGCTCTCTGTGCTCGAGCGGCTGCCGCACCACCAGTACGTCACAGATCGCCCGGTGCGCGATACCTTCTGCCACACTTCCAAGCAGCAGTCGCTCCGTTCTGTTCATGCCGGAGGCGCCGCTTACGATCAGGTCAATTTCATGCTGGATGGCATATTCCTGCGGAATAATCAGCTTGGCCGCCCCGTACAGCAGCGACGTCGTTACGTCTGCAACGCCGAGGCGCTCTGCTTCAGCTTTATAGTCCTCCAGCATTTTCCGGTCGTCGTCTTCGATCGTTCTTAGGATACGGGCATTCAGGGAGGTGGAATACAGCAGGTACGAGTTAAACACGTGTACGATAAACAGTTCTGCGCCTGTCTGGAGCGCGAGCTGGATGCCTTTTTCAAATGCCAGGCCCGCTTCCTCGGAGCCGTCCACAGCTACAAGAATTTTTTTGTACCCACCGGCGCTTTCCTTCCGGACGACAAGCACGTCCTCTCTGGCTTTCCGGAGAATGCCGCTCGACACACTCCCCATTACCAGCTTTTCCACGGTGCCCATCCCGGAGGCCCCGGTCACGATCAGGTCAGCGCCAAACTCCGGAGCAAGCTCTCTTGGCACCGTCGACTTGGGAGCGCCGGAGCGCAGCACCGTCTCCACCTTCGTCACGCCCCCGCTTTCGGCTTCAGCTGTAAACTGCTCCAGCATCGCTTCGTTCGTCTTTTTCGTTTCCTCCCAGGCGGATGGAACGTAATACTGAAACGCGCTGAAATCCCGTTCGTTCACCACGTGCGCCAGTACAAGCGTCGCCTCAAACCGGCCGGCAAGCATGACCGCCGTCCGGGCTGCCCGTTTCGCTTCGTCGGACCGGTCCACAGCAGCAAGAATGGTTTTATACATATCGCATCTCCTCTGTACGTTTATTTTCTATTATGTTTTCAGCCTTCAGGATAACGGCAGCTCCGCTTCCGAAAAATAATACGTCACCATGCCGCCCCGGTACGTCCGTTGCACCGTCTCAAAAGGCGCCACCCGCTCAATCCCGACAATTTTAAACGTCCGGTTCCCTACCGTGACAGCGTCCGCAAGCTCCAGGTCGATATTTAAAAGGCCCACCCGGGCATGCTTTCGAACATGTTCTTTCGTACCAATGTAGAGCACTTCCTCCCGGCGGCCAGGCTCGCTGAAAATGTACACAAACCGTATATACTCCTCTTCCCCTGCTGCTGTTGTACTTTCCCCGACATTTTCGTAGTGGTGCTTTTGCATGTGCAACCAGTCCTCCTTTATGTTCCCTCATTCCGCAAACGCTCTCATATTTACCACCAGTGTCTACATGACCCGGAAAATCCGCATCCCCGTCCGCCTCGGCTTCGCGTTCCCGGACGGGAGCGCTGCCTTCGTCGTTAAAGAGTAGTATTTCCGGAAGACGTGCAGCGTCCACTCCTCGAGGGTAAACACCGTCTTCCTGTCTTCGGGGAGCCTGCTGATGAAAGACAGCCCGTAAAAGTACCGCTTCATCTGCGCCGATGCCTGCAGCGACGGGGTATCAAGTGCGATAAAGACGGCGTGGTTCAACGTCCCGGGAAGCGCATGCTCTGTCATTAACGAGTATTCCTGCCACTCATACGTATGAAAGTAGTACACGTAAAAGGGCAGCAGGCAGGCGATTTCCGAATTGCCCTCCGCTTCTTTCGTTAATTCCGGCAGCGTACGCGGCACATCTCCACATTCATTCACCATTTCCTTCCGGGTAATATGCTTTAATCCATCCGTCATACCGAAACTCCTTTGTGCTTTATTTTCACAGCCGCTTCAGGCTGTAATAGTTTTTACTTATAACTGCTTATGAAACCAGTATAAATTGAAAAGTCCCGGTTGGATGTGAGGATCCTCACACGCAGGAAAGAAAAAATGAGCTAAACTATAGGTATACTAAAAAGCCAGAAGGGATTGATTGCAATGACGCTGCATTATGAACGCATCCTCGTGGCCCTCGACGGATCGGAGGAATCGGAATACGCCCTTCAAAAAGGGGTTGAAACCGCCCTCACCTGCGACAGCGCGCTCGCGTTCTGCTACATCATCGATTACCACAATATCCGCGAGCTCCGCCGGGGGTCGCCGGATCTGTTAAGCGCGTCGGAACGTATCGGCACCGATATTTTAAACCGGGCCAAACAAAGCGCTGAAGACCAGGGCGTGAAAAACGTGCTGACGTTTATGAAGGAAGGCCCTCCCAAAGCATTGATTTCCGGCGAAATTGCCCACGAATTCGGAGCTGACCTGATCCTGTCCGGGGGCTCCGGAGCCGGCACGTTTGAAAAGAGGATTTTTGGAAGCGTTGCCGCGAGCATCGTCCGCCATGCCTCCTGCGACGTCTGGATTGTTAAAAACGAAAAGCCGCCGGCGCCGTACCGCTCCGTGCTGATTGCCGTAGACGGCTCCGAGGTGTCTACCAGCGCCCTCTATGCCGGCCTCGACATTGCGAAACGGGAGAAAAGCCGGGTTCAGGTCGTATATGTGCTGAATACGCCGTTTATCTCCTCGGCCGAATACCATACTGAAGATATTATCCAAATGTACCAAGAACGCGGAAAGGACCTGCTTGAGGAATACCGCAGCCTGAGCGTCGGAGCCGGCATTTCCGCCATTGACTTCTCCGTCGAATACGGCGCACCGAAGGTAGTCATTCCAACCGAGGCCGCCAACAAATTCGAAGCGGACCTGATCGTCGCCGGTTCCTCCGGAATGGGACGCGCTGAACGCCTCTTTCTTGGCAGCGTTTCGGAGAGTCTCGTGCGGCGGGCTGCCTGTGACGTGCTGATTGTGCGAAACGACTATCTGCCGAAATAGTATTGGTTCTAGCCCCTGCGCTGCAAAGACGCAGAGGGCTTTTTCACTGTCATTTTATGACATAGGAATTTTCACGCGTGTATTTTTTTTGCAGTTATATTCTGTTGCGCACAGACAACTAAATACACTGTCAGGTTAGTTATTTTCTTTTACTCTGCTTTCTTGTACACTATTACTAATACTAACAACCGCTACTTTTTTCATACATTACGTCCATCTATTTCCTGTTTATATGCTAACCAATTATGCAGCGGGGTGATTCTATTGAAAAAACCATTAACGCTTTTATCCTCCACCCTGGCGCTCACGCTCTTTCTCACAGCATGCAGTGAAGAGCCCGGCCAGGAAAGCGGCAACGAGGCCGCAGAAGAACAAGCGAGCGAGCAACCGGCGGAGAATGAACATACTACAGACCCAAAAGAACAGGCAGAAGAAAATAACGGAAATGCTGATGGACAGGAATCCTCCGGCCGTAAAAATGACGACACGACAGAAGACAATCAGCAACAGGAAGACGCTTCGAACGAGGAAGATGCCAGCAGCACTGAAGAAGCCACCACCGAAAGTACATCGTCCGACAGCAGTGCTGCAACAAAGGAAGACAGCGAAAGTACCGAAGAAGAAGCATCGGCAGACACATCTTCCGCCTCTGATGTTGAAGACACCAACGCGACAGTAACCAACGTCGTCGATGGAGATACAATCGATGTAGAATACGAAGGCGGCGAGGAACGCATCCGCCTCATTCTCGTCGACACTCCGGAAACCAAACACCCGCAGATGGGCGTGCAGCCGTTCGGACCGGAGGCTGCGGAATTTACGACTAGTGAGCTGGACGGCAAAGACGTGCGGCTCGAGCTCGGCGTCGAGGAGCGCGACTATTACGGCCGGCTGCTTGCCTACGTGTTTGTGGACGGGGAAAACTTCAACCAGCAGCTGATTGAGGAAGGACTCGCCCGGGTAGCCGTCTACCCACCAAACACGGAGTACCTCGACGAATTTGAAGCTGCGGAGGCGGACGCACGGTCGGCCGGCATCGGCATCTGGTCGATCGATGATTATGTAACCGACGACGGCTACGAGGAGCAGGACGGTGACGAAGAAACTTCCGAAGATCCCAGTGACTCGGAAGACTCCGGCTCTTCCGGCAGCGAAGAATCCTCTGAAGACGTGTATTATGACAACTGCGGTGCGGCCCGCAATGCAGGGGCCGCCCCGGTCCGCGAAGGTGACCCGGGCTACGGCAGCCATCTCGACCGTGACGGAGACGGCGTCGGCTGCGAAACGTAAATAAAACGAAAAAAGCAGGCCCCGGCAGCGCATGCCGGGCCTGCTTTCTATTGCTGCTGCCGTATTAACTTACCCCTGCGGCAGCACCTCCACGTAGTTTTCATGCGTCGTAATATACGTACCGGAGATGAGCTCAAACAGATCCGAGCGTTCCTTCATTGGCACGCGGCGTTCGATCGTAAACACCTCGCCCTCCGTGACTTTTCCCGCTACGGCACCGCTGTCCCAGGACGGTTCGCTGCGGTAATTCACCTGGCTGGCGACCACCCGCAGCAGGTCTCCTTTTCCGCCTACATTGGTGAGCGGGGCTGCGGTACTGTCGACGACACGCCGTGCCCCGACGTAACGGGACTGCCAGTAGTCGCGTGTCGAATCGGCAAACGCCACGCCGGTGGACCCCTGCGCCCCTAAAAACGTCTGTCCGTCCACGTAAAAGCCGACATGGGTCACTTCATTATGGTTCAGATCCTCTGAGCGGGTGTCCTTCCAGAACAAGAGATCGCCGGTCCGCAGATCCTCCTCCGCAATAGGCGTCCCTGTTTCCGACTGGCTGGCTGCGGTCCGAGGAATAATTTCCCCGGTTACATACTCGATCACGTAGCGGACAAAGCCGCTGCAGTCAAACGTATCCGTGCCGTCGCCGCCGAATTCATACGGCGTGCCGAGATGATCCTCCCCGTACGTAATCAGCTGATGCCCCAATGCTTGTGCCAATGCTCATCATCCTTTCCTGAAGCGAATAGGTGCCGGCTTTTTGCCGCCCTGTACAGTAAAGGAACCCGGGCCTCCTTTTTTACAACCATCCACCGAAAATTTTTTAATCGATGAAAAAAGCACCCGCCCGCAGGCAGATGCTCGCTGTTAAATAAAGTTGACGCTGACGCTGGTTACTTTTTTGCACTCCACTTCGGTGTTGAACCATTCGCTGAAGGCCTCGGACATTTTCAGGTCCTGCTTTTTGCCTTTTTTCAGCTTTTCAATAATTTCATCCACGCTCGGGGTCTCGTTGGACTTCGGCACAATCAGCCGGTCCCCGTCTTCGATGAAAAAGATAATAGATGTATACATAACGATCCCTCCCAAATTTATAACACCGCCACCTATTTTACATTTAATCCGGGGAAACGACCACCGGGGAGAATAAAATTACGCCGGCGCGGTCATATTTGTCCCGCCCGGTGACGGTCCCAGCTGCACACGAACAGCTCCTCCGCATCCCACAGGTCGCTTTCATGATGCCACCCCGACCGGACCGGGGTGAATTTCGCGTAGTACCACTGCGGCCCTTTATGGCGGTTTTGAAGTATCACTTCGCCCCACTGCTGCCTCGCCTCGCTGAATACGCGCGTTCCCGGTTCATAATACATCGCCATCGCCCCTTTACGCTTTATTTTTCCACTGCATGCCCAAAAGGCAGCTTCCGGACACCTTTGACAACCCCCTCCTCGAATTCCCTGTGGTACAATAGGCTTAACAAATCACGGGAGGCAGGACACGATGGCTTCGATAATTGCTGCTTTCATTGTCATTTACATCGGCTGGGTGACTTATGCCAGACAGAAAAAGGAAAAGCAGGACTGACCCCGGAGCTTTGCCGTTTCACGTTGAACATGAACGAAGATACCGTCCCAACAGGTCCAGGAGGGGATGCTCGATGGGAGTCTTTCTGATTAGTGTCGATTTAATCAACAATACGAAAACCAGCAATTATGACAACCTGTTTGATTTGATTACCCAATTGGCCAATCACGATAAAGCAAGACTGGTTACCCGGAACGTCATCGTGTTTGAAAGCCTTCGGGAGGCTGCGGAAATCCGTCAGGCGGTGGATGCGTTATTAAAAGGGTTAAAAATCAGCAACGAAATTTCCAGGTATCATTTCATTATAAGTAAAATCGATGAGCTGGAATTCAAATCGAAGGAAGCATATTTTCTAAAAAAGATAAAACAGGACAATCACCTGTAATTGCAGAGGGGTATGCCGAGTATCCAGGGGGGAATTTCATGCAGAAAAAACATAAATGGCGCCGGCTGCCCGGGTTCCGGTCCGGTGCAAGATGGAAGGCTGTTACGGCTTTCATGGTTTACCTGGGTCTTTTGATTGGTATCGCCGCAGCGTTATTTGCGGGCACCCCAATAAATGACCCCGGCGAGGAGGAAGCTGCCCCTGCAGAAACAGAAGCGGCCAAAGATAATACGGCGCTAAAAAGCTGCAGCGACTTCGAGGACGATCAGCAGCTGTATGCCTACTGGACGGAGCACAAGTTCAGCTCTGAGAATGACCCGGGCGGCCTTGATTCGAATCATGATGGCGTGCCGTGCGCCGTTTTATCCGAAAAGATGGAGGATGAGTTCACGGCATACGAAAAAGAACAAACCGGGGGAGCCTCCGAACTGGACATTCCTTCCTATACGCTGCACAAGGGCGAAAATACTAATTACAATGACACTGTTTATGTAAATTATTATGTGATTCCGGACGCAGCGCCCCCTTCCATTGATGAAACTGTTATCGACACCATCAGTGACGAAGTGATCATGGACATAAAGAAAAAAGAAGAGTTCCATCTGCTGACGATCAACTTTGTCGACGCCAAAGAAGCGATCGATTACGGCGGGTATGTTTACGGGAAAACAGATTACTTTCCTCACGGAGACATTGAGGCGGTCGAAAACGATGAGCCCGGAGACTACAGCAACCACGAAATCGACACAGTGTATGGCTCCATTAATAACGAAGGACTGCCGAAGCAGGAGGAAAACTACCCGACAGACAAAGAACTGGACATGTATTTTTACTGGGCCGGGCCGGCGTACGGGCAAAGTACTGATTCGGGCAACAGCCCGGTGGAAGCCACCGCAGACAAATTCAACGTTTCCAAAGAAACGGTCGAGCAGGCTGTTCAAAAAGCCAGCAATCGTTAACAGCGCCGTCTGCAGCAGACAGAAACTTCTTTTAATATTTTTTATATTATTTCTATCCAAGGACTCATTAATGAATACTGTTCATCCGATAAAGTGCTTGTGGGATGAATATTTCATCCCGCTCCTGAGCCTGGCCCCGTATTCCCCGCGGGGCCCTTTTTTATAACAGGATAGGCTCAATTTGTAAAAAAGGACTATTGCCTCGTGATTTTATGATGAAAGCGCTTTATTATAGAGCATGTACCACTTTTCTCATATCCTCTTCTTGGTGGAAGATGATAGTACATGGCGAAAGCATATCCCCTCAGCTAGCTCTGTGTGCGCACAGAGCCTTTTTTAATTCTACACAAAAAGGCAGCCCGAACAGGACTGCCGGCTTGTACTCACTATTCCAATAGATAGCTTTGAAAGGTATACGCCAGGATTTTGTCCAGATCATTCTGTTCCAGCTCTTTGCCGCCCGGGGCATCAATCCTCCACGTGCTTCCTTCTGTATTCGATAAATACAATGCTTCAAACGGCTTTTCCCCGCCTGCAATTTCCGTGTTATGCCGATTGGTCTGGAAAACGGCTTTTGCAGTGCATTCGCCGGTGGGACTTCTGTCAAATTCCACCCGAAGATTCGTCGGCTCCTCCGCAGTATTGGTGTGATCCTCGCCGCCATATTTATATATGACAGCCGCTCCGTCAGCCGCCTTTGTTTTATTCACAGACACATTATGATCATTTTCGAGCGTATCACTGGAACGGTTCAGTCCTTGTTCGAGCTCCTCTATCTTTGCATTTATTTCTTCCTCGTTCATTTAAATCCCTCCTGCTGCTAGTAGTGGCCACTATAGCCTTTAACCGCCAGGGGGAAACCTCCTTTTAAATGACAAAAATATCCCGATACTCAATAACACCTTGAGGATTGTTATCAATTTTTTTGGCTTTTACGAAACCCTCGGTAATTAATTCGTCGAATGCTGCTTCCTCATTTTTTTCATACAGGCTGAAAGAAACTCCCGGCCCCATCGATTTAACCTTCAGATATAGATCTTTTTTCGTGTTTTCCATCGAACGTCTCCTCTTATTGCGATTTGCGTGCGGATTTTTTCATTGAACTACTCCAATATATATTAGCTTTTCCCCTGATTTTTGTATGGTCTAACTCGATTTTAATGAAAGGCAATCATTTACTGAGCTATCATTTATTCTTTCACCATCGATGCTCACTTCTTAATATGCCGCTTCGCCTTTCTAAAATCACTCTGGCCGGCTTCCAATTAGACATAAAAACCCGCTGCTCGGTTTCGCAGCGGGCATTTCCCGTCTTCTCCCAAATCACGTTGATGATGGGTAATTCGCCCAGGCGGGTGATGATATATTCTTTTTGCCAGTACGTTTTCATGCTTTGAAATTTGACGATAGATACTATTCTAATTTTTTATCATTGCATTTATTTTATAAAGTTCGGCTGCTCCAGTTGCTGCTGCAGCTCCTCCACGCGTTCGGTATATTCATCGTGCGGAACTTCGCCTTTTTCGTACTCTTCCTCCAGCGCCAGTTTCTCTGTAATCAAATGTGCTTTATTCATTTTTATCATCCCTTATTTTATTATGTATTCTTCTGTTCCTTTTTCTAAAGCAAAAACAAACCTCCCCGGCTAATTTAGGTACTAAAGTAGTACAAACGTGCGGGCGTTAGCATATTGTCTCGTAGTGAGTTTTATTAACTTTTCACCGCACATGCTGCATTTCCCGCAGCCATTAAAACATTGCTTGCAAATAATGACCCTCATAGTTTAAAAGAGGCAGTGAATGATGCCTAACTATGTGAAATTACAAGTCCTAATAGATTTCTCAGAGCTTTTTTGCCCTGCAAGAGCGCCTGCCCTAAATAAAGGAATCTATACAAAAAGCATAAAAATATAAATAGTAGTATTATAAAAAATGTATGTTTTATATTTAGGACAACCTGGAGGAATTCGATGCAAAAGAAAATGATGCTGCTCGTAATGGGTGTTTCAATGGGTATTTTTTCCGCGGGCTGTAGTTTGGGAGAGAATGCTTCCCCGGAGGAGGAGAACAACGAGCAGGAAACCTCTGAAGAACCATACAGTAATAATACAGAGGAAAGCTCTGCCCCGGAGGAATCAGTGGCCCAGCCTCCTGAAGAAAGCGATTTCGACGAGAATTTAAAGAACGCAGCTGAGCCGTATTACGAGGGGATGCAAGAAAACACCCCTATCGTGGTAGAGGGAAAGATCACTCATGAATATTCGCCCGGCGAGAATTTTAACCCTTACGACGAACGCGTTTATAGAATGTATGCACCTTCAGGGGAGAAAAATACTTTTTTAGTCACAGCCCCAGAGGACAGCTACCTGAAGGTGGGGTTAACCATAGCGGTGTACGGCGGCTTCGATGGTTTTGCTCCTAATACGGAAGTCCCGCTGGTTTTGGGAGACGTTGCGGAGGATAGTGATATTGAGGTTGAAAACGAGCCGGCGCAGGACAGCCAGCTTGAAACGTCAGAATAAAGAATATTGAGTAAAAAGTATTATAACGTGTGAAAAAAGTATGAAAAAATAATTGCCAATTGATAGTGCCAATGGTAAAATTAACCTCGTTTCATTACATATGTAGGAGGTTCAATTTTATGGGAAAAATGTTTAAAGGCTGTTTGACAGGCATCGGCGCCCTCGTCTTGGTGGTCATTATTATTATGATCATTGTGATGGCTACTGGCGGAGACGGAGAGGAATCGTCTGGCGACAGCAGTAACAATGAAGGTTCTTCAGAAGAAAGTAACGCGTCGGAAGACGGAGATTCTGAGGAAGAAACGTATGGCACCGGTGAGGAAGTTCAGGTTGGAGAAGTGACTTATGTCATTAATGGCATGGAAACTGCATCATCTGCAGGTATCGAAGGCTTAGAAGAAGAAGCTAGTGGCATTTATATTGTTCTCGACGTTGAAGTAACAAACAATGGAAATGAAGCTATTACCATGGGGTCTTCATACATTAAGTTACTTAATGGTGATAACACATATGAGGCTGATGACTTTAACTCAGAACTTTTTGTTGAAGAAATTAACCCGGATTCTACTGCTACTGGTGATGTTGTCTTTGATGTGAATGAAGATGTAGCGGAGGCCGAAGGTTTGCAGGCGCAGGTCCAAGAAGGAGCATTTGGAAGCAACTCTGCCAAGGTTAACTTAAACGAATAAAAATTGCGTTGTTTTATAGACGCAAAATAACCCGACTTATGAGTGCTGAAGAAAAGCCGCTTATAATTCGGGTTTTTATTTTCAAAAATAAATTTCTATGTATACCAAATTTCTATGGTCATGATTTCATCCTTCCGCCACCAACTTCTGCCTTTTAAATTTCCGTTCCGCTTCTTTAAAGCGCTCCAAGTTCCTTTGCACTCGCTCCATTCGCAGCTGTTCTTCCGCTTCGTTCAATCTTCTTCCCTGCATTACTACCCCGCACGCTGGCACCATTTTAATACACTCCTTTGAGTCGGTAGTTTAAGTCGTTTTTCGGCCCGGTGATCGTCACCAGGAAGGATTTACACATCTGCACGATTCGGGACGCGAGCGCGTCATCCACCTCCACGAGCTCTTCCATGATCAGCTCGGTGGAAACGAGAATCGGCAGGTGATTTAGATACCGGTGATTAATCACGGCGTACATCTGCTCAATCTGCCAGGCCGTCGCCCGCGGCACCCGCTCGTGCCCGTCTTTCGTCCACTGCTTCACCGGCTTGAACAAATCATCGATAAACAGCACATCCGCCTTTTTCATGCGCTCCATTTTCCGCTCCAAAAGATTAAAGTCGTCCCGCAGGTCGTTGAACCCTTCCACGTAAGGAAAATACTGGACGGAAACACCCTGCTGCTGTCCGACCTCGTCCTCGAGCTTTTTACGCTGCATCAGGTTGTTGCTGAGCGCCGTCAAAATATGCGTTTTACCACAGCCCGGAACCCCCATGATCAGCATGCTGTTCTCCCGATGCTTCCGGAGCTCCTGGTAAGTGCTGTAGTAGGCGAGCGCGGCTTCTTTCATACTCGCTACCTGCGGATCCACGTTATCGGTCTGAAACTGCCCGAAGGTGACGTTCCGGAAGCTTTCGGTAATCTCACTGAATTGAAGCAGCCGCTGCGTCCGGCGCTCGCGAATGCACGGGCAGATGACCCATTTTTCGACTCCCTCCACCTTTTCCAGCCAGCCGGTCTGGTCTTTACATACCGGACACTGGTAATCAGCTTCCCGGCCGGTACCATCCGTTACCGAGAGTGGATTGCTTTTCATTTCCGCTGATTTCTTTTCGAGACTGGCGAGTACCTCTTGCATGCCTTTGGCTGCTTCTTCCATGTCGGCGTGCCTCCTTCTGCTGTTTTTTCGTTTTTTCGTAGTTCTCTACATCATCAAGTGTGCGACATCCGAACCGCTGCCAATCATTCAGGATCTGCTCAGCGTATTTCAGGCTGCGTCCGCCCTGAAGAATGGTGATCTCTAAGGCCCGAAGCACAATCTCCGGGGAAAGCGCCTCACACCAATCATCCAGCCGCTCCCGGTGATAGGCTGTCATTATTCCGCTAAAATTCTCTTCGTAAAACGGAACAACGCTGACGAAGGCCTGTCGACTACTGTTTAATTCATTTGTGGAATTCAACTGCAAATCATCTGTTATGGAATCCGACACTTTGTCCGAATCCGGGTTAGTGACAGACTGTTCGGATGGATTTGCACATTTTGCCGTAATGGAAGCAAGCATTTTGTCGTAATCCAGCGCATAGTGCAGCGTTGGTGCCCCGTTCGCCTTTTTCAGCTTGGTGGTGACCAGCTCTTTGTTGACCAGCTTATCGATCGACCCTTTGATTTTGCGCCGGGTTAATCCAGTTTCTTCTTCCCATTCCCCGTAGCTTTTATAAAAGAAGCCGTCGGTACGCTTCGTTTTGTCAGCGTAGAACACAAGCTGATTTAAAACGAGCGCCGTATTCAGATCGCCCTCCAAATATTCGATAAAGATACGCGGCACCGTGATGATGCTGTCCTGCCCGCTCATTTTCTTCATGATGGCCCGCAGTTCCTGATGCTTGCTCACGCTTTTCACCTCTTTATAAATTTCAGAGAAAACGTTTATTTTTCGTCTTCCCCATGTTGTATATTGTCTGGAAGGTTCATTTCGGGGGATGAAAAATTATTATGTAAGGTGAACTTTTTTATAGCTGCTTCATAAAACCTTCCTGCAATTGAACATAAAAAAACCCACTACTCGGTTTCGCAGCGGGCGTCTCCTGCCTTTTTCCACATCGCGTCGATGATGGGTAATTCGCTCAGGCGGGTGATGATATATTCTTTTTGACGGTACGTTTGAATGCTGTGAAATAATTCCTCTTCGGTATCAAACGAGTAAATATCTTCTCCGTAACACGCATTGACGATTTCCTTGTACGCTCCAATGAGAATTTCATTGGTTTTTCCGCGTTTAATGTAAGCAAAGTTGCTCATTTTATCACCTTCTGCTTACACACTACCATAGTATTCTAACTTTTCATAATTACATTTATTTTACAAAGTTCGGCTTCTCCAGCTGTTGCTGCAGCTCCTCCACACGCTCGGTGTATTCATCGTGCGGAACCTCACCTTTATCGTACTCTTCCTCCAGCGCCAGTTTCTCCGTAATCAAATGTGCTTTATTCATTTTTTATCATCCCTTATTTTTTTATGTATCCTTCTCTACCTCTTTATACAGGGGAAGCAAACGTCTAAATGCGTATTTGGGATGAAAGTCATGTAAAAAACAATGGGCACACTAAGACTTATAAATTCTTTGCTAATTTTATGTTTTATGGAGAATTTCCTCAACGCATAAAAAGTTCTCCAAAGCGTTACAATTATAATAGTGACTTATATCTTTACAAAGCCTGGTAAATGAACTCCTTCTTCCATGATTGGGATCACAGCTAATGACGTTTCTTCTTTTGTGAGCACTACAGAGTTGCCGTTAAACCTCGTTACCTCATATACTTTTCCACTGTCCCTATCGCGGTACGTATCTCCTACTTGAATTTTTTCTGTCATTTTAATCCCCCCTAAGGTAATAGTCTTGCCATTCTATAAGTTTAACTTTCGTTAATTCTAGAAGATTTCCTTCTATTTTTTTACATTAATTTATAAAAAAGGATGACCATAAAAGCGTAAGGTTACCAATAAGCAGCTGCATCCCCCTTCAATCAACTGAGGCACGTTTAATTTCTCCCTCCGTCAGTTGCTGCTTCTTCTCCTGCCGTTTCTTTTTCATAAATACCTCTTAACAAAAAAGGAAGACATCAAATCACAGCGTTGTGTCGTCGTTCAATGTCCTCCAGTGGGCTGGTAGAATTTCACCTTATAGTTTTTCAATTTCTTGAGTTATATTTTGTTCAAGTTCTTTACGTCTTGTAATTAGGGACGTTTTATAAAATGAAAATATAATATAAAACACAAAAACCCTCCAACCATTGTGGCTGAAGGGTTTTCTCGATTTTAGTACGTGGACAGGAACTGTTCGCGTTCCCAAGGGTGTACCTGGCTGCGGAACATGTCCCACTCGATTTCTTTTGCTTCGGCGAAGTGCTCGATGGCGTGCGGGCCAATCGCGTTAACAAGAACTTCGTCGTTCAGCAGGTGCTGAAGCGCTTCGTTCAAGTCTGCCGGAAGGTCCTCGATGCCGAGTTCTTCGCGTTCTGCTTTTTCCATCACATAGATGTTGCGGTCTGTCGGCTCTGGAGCCTCGAGCTTCCGCTTGACGCCGTCCAGGCCGGCTGCGAGCATTGCTGCAATCGCAAGGTACGGGTTCGCTGCCGGGTCCGGGCTGCGCGTTTCGATACGCGTGCTCATGCCGCGGGAGGACGGGATACGTACGAGCGGGCTGCGGTTACGCAGGGACCACGCCACGTATACTGGTGCTTCGTAGCCTGGCACAAGACGCTTGTAGGAGTTGACGATCGGGTTCGTCAGCGCCGTGAACGCCTTCGCGTGCTCAAGAGTACCTGCTAAGAACTGCATAGCCGTTGTGCTCAGCTGGGAATCGGTCTTCTTGTCGTAGAACGCGTTCTCTTTGCCTTTGAACAGGGACATGTTGCAGTGCATGCCGGAGCCGTTTACGCCGAACAATGGCTTTGGCATAAAGGTGGCGTGCAGGCCGTGCTTCCGCGCGATCGTTTTAACAACGAGCTTAAACGTCTGGATGTTGTCGCAAGCCGTGATAGCGTCTGCGTATTTGAAGTCGATTTCATGCTGTCCCGGCGCCACTTCGTGGTGGGAAGCTTCGATTTCAAATCCCATGTCTTCAAGCTCAAGCACGATATCGCGGCGGCAGTTTTCGCCGAGGTCAGTCGGCGCAAGGTCAAAGTAACCGCCTTTGTCATTCAGGGTGGTAGTCGGCTCGCCTTTTTCATCGTTTTTGAAAAGGAAGAATTCAGGCTCCGGTCCAATATTGAAGTCGGTGAAGCCTAATTTCTCTGCTTCTTTAAGTACACGCTTCAAAATACCGCGAGGGTCGCCCTCAAATGGTGTTGGGTCCTGGCCAGGCTTGCCCGGCTCATATATGTCACAAATTAAACGTGCGACTTTGCCTTTTTCCGGCGTCCATGGGAAAACGATCCAGGTATCAAGATCCGGGAAGAGGTACATATCGGATTCTTCAATACGCACAAAGCCTTCAATGGAAGAACCGTCGAACATCATCAGGTTGTCCAGTGCTTTATCCAGCTGATCCACCGGAATTTCTACGTTTTTAATAATTCCTTGCAAGTCAGTAAACTGAAGACGGATAAACTTAACGTTTTCCTCTTCTGCAAACTTTAAAATGTCTTTTCTCGTGTTTGCCATGTTAATTGTGACTCCTCTCTAAAACTGGAATAGTGAATTATTAGATCTTTCCCCCGGCCGCAGCCGGGAAAAAGTTAATCCCGCTGTTAGTCGAAAAACCGCGACAGCTGCCCCTGAATCATGGACGGACGCGAGTATTTGCCTGCCATCATTACTTCCTTGCGGAGGTGCTTGCGCAGTTCGCGGTCGGTCATATCGTGACTTCTTGGTGCTTTTGGCTGCTTTGGTTCCTCGGAATACGTTTTTAACTCATAGATTTCCTTGATGCCTGAAAGGTTCACGCCCCGCTCCATCATCGCTTTGATTTCAAGCAGACGGTCCACGTCGCGAAAGGAAAACAACCGCTGGTTGCCTTCGGTCCGTGTCGGAAACACCAGGCCGTGTTCTTCGTAGTAGCGAATCTGCCTTGGGGTGAGTTCCGTCAGCTTCTGGACGATCCCAATCGGAAATAAAGGGGTATTCCGGCGTACATGATCATTCATGCGTTACGCCCCCTTTCATTGAAACTAAGTATATCGTACATGATGTAAGCTTTCCCGTCAAGTTCATGTAAGCTATTTTTACATCAAAATTTTCAGAACTTATTGTATCTTTACCTATTCTCGCCTATTCCCCGTCAAATGTACAGAAAAAGCAGTCCCTCTTTCGGAGGACCTGCCCGTCTGTCGCTTATTGGATCGTTTTTAACGCTTCGCTAACGGCAATTTTCACGTGCGCATACGTTAATCCGCCCTGCACGAAGGCCGTATACGGCGGGCGGATCGGCCCATCGGCGGAAAGCTCGATGCTTGAGCCCTGGATGAACGCGCCGGCGGCCATGATCACCTCATCGCTGTAGCCGGGCATCGCGCTCGGCTGCGGCGTGACGCCGGAGTCGACCGGGGAGTACTGCTGCACCGCCTGGCAGAACCGGATCATTTTGTCCCGGTCGCCAAACTGCACGGACTGGATCAAATCGGTCCGCTCCTCCACGGAGGCCGGTGAGGCCTGCAGGCCGGCGTCCTCCATCAGCGCCGCGGTCAGCACCGCTCCCTTGTGGGCTTCCGCCACGACGTGCGGCGCGAGAAACAGCCCCTGAAACATCTCCTGGAGCATGCCGAGCGTCGCACCGCCTTCGAGGCCGATACCGGGCGCGGCAAAGCTTGCCCCCGCCCTTTCAATCAGGTCGCTCCGGCCGGCAATGTAGCCCCCGGTGCGGGTAATGCCGCCGCCCGGGTTTTTAATGAGCGAGCCCGCCATCAAATCCGCGCCGATGTGGCCTGGCTCCGAGGTTTCCACAAACTCCCCGTAGCAGTTGTCCACAAACAGCACGATCTCCGGGTACGCCTGTTTCAGCTCCGCCATGTACTCCTTCATTTCCTCCAGGCCGATCGAGGGACGGTCATCGTACCCGCGCGAGCGCTGGAACGCAATCACCTGTGTGTCCGGCGTGACCGCCTCGTGCACGGCACCCATATCTACAGAGCCGCCGGCAAGCGGCACCACGTCGCAGCCGATGCCCCATTCGTTCATCGTCCCTGCTTCACTTCCGTCGAGGCCGATGACCGTCTTCAGCGTGTCGTACGGCGTGCCGGTGGCATACAAAAGCCGTCCGCCGGGACGCAGCGCCGCAAACAGCGCCGTGCTGATCGCGTGTGTTCCGGAAATAAACTGCTGGCGCACGATGGCCGCCCCGGTGCCGAACACATCGGCATACACCCGGTCGAGCACCTCGCGCCCGGTGTCGTCGTAGCCGTAGCCGGTAGAGTGCTGGAAATGAAACGCCGACACGTTGTGCTTCCGGAAAATGTCGAGCACCCGCTGCTGGTTCACAAGCTCCCGTTCCGCAATTGCTTCAAGCTGCGGCGCAATCCGGCGTTCGGCCTGCTGCAGCTGCTTTTGTTCCATCATCTCACGTGTCATCGGGCCCCGGCATCTCCTTTAGCATACTGCTTGATTTCCCGGTGGATGGCCTGGTCGCTCTGCACATAACCGGAAAGGATCCAGCTTTCATTTTCTTCATCGAGCGTTTCCTCGCGCACGATCGTTTCGTGCTTGAACCGCTGCATTACGTGCCCATCGGCGAGCGGAATTTCCACCTGGTACGGCTGAAGCTGCTCAAGCAGCAAGCTTTCCATCGATTCCCGCAAACGCTCCACGTCTTCGTTCTTCCGGGCCGAGATGGAAATCGAGGGCTTGTCCGCCGCTACGACCGGCTCGTCTTCAACGGCGTCGCGCTTGTTTACGACCGTGAGCGCCGGAATATGGCTTGCTTCAAGCTCCTTTAACAGTCCGCGTACTGTAGCCGCCTGCTCGGCCGCCCGCGGGTGCGAGCCGTCCATCACATGGATCAGCACTTCTGCTTCCTTCACTTCTTCAAGCGTCGCCTGAAACGCCGCAATCAGCGCGGTCGGCAGGTCCTGAATGAACCCGACCGTGTCGGTCACAAGCACCTCGAGGCCTGACGGCAGCTCCACCCGGCGCGTGAGCGGATCGAGTGTCGCAAACAGCGCGTTTTCCTCGAGCGTATCCGCTTCGGTGAGCGCGTTTAAAATCGTGGATTTGCCGGCGTTCGTGTAGCCGACAAGTGCAAACTGCAGCACGTTCTTTTCCTTGCGCCGTTCGCGGTATTGGTCGCGCCGGTTTTTGACCTGCTTGAGCTTTCTGCGGATATCGTCCATCCGCTTCTGGATATGGCGCCGGTCGGTTTCAAGCTTCGTTTCCCCGGGGCCGCGTGTGCCGATTCCGCCGCCGAGCCGGGACAGCGATTCGCCCTGCCCGCGGAGGCGCGGCAGCATGTAGTTCAGCTGCGCAAGCTCCACCTGCATTTTCCCTTCATTTGATGCCGCCCGGCCGGCGAAAATATCAAGTATCAGCTGGGTGCGGTCAATGATGTACAAACCGGTCTGGTTCGTAATTGTGGAAATCTGACCGGGCGAGAGCTCATCGTTAAAGATCAAAAGATCTGCCCCCTGCTCTTCGGCGGTCGCCACCGCTTCCTCGAGCTTTCCTTTCCCGACGTACGTTTTCGAATCAAGCGAACGCCTGCTCTGCGTCAGCACAGCCGTAACCGTGCCGCCCGCCGTCTCCACCAGCTGTTCAAGCTCGGTGAGGGACGCTTCAAACGTCGCCTCATCGGTATCATCCTTGTGCACCGCAATTAGTACAACCCGTTCTTTATCTACCTGTTGGTTCTCAAAATCCTGCAATAGTTTAGATCCTCCTGTTTTTCCTGTCCTCTACATACTATAATATGGGTTAAGTGCCAAACAAACAAGCCGCGATGCTTAAACGACATACGAAGCAGGAGGAATGATGATGAATTTGCAACCCGAGCTGCTTCCGGACGGCATGCAGGCCTTTCTTTCCTTCCTGCAGTCCCGGGGGCGCAAACCGAGTACGCTGAAACGCTACGAATACGACCTGGCCGACTTTCACCGGTTCATCGATGTGGTGCTCGACGGTGAAGAAGCGGCTGTCACCCCTGGCGATATTACCACCTATTTCCATATTCTCGTCGAGGAGCGCCACTACCAGCTCCGGACGCTCAAACGCATCCAGACCGTGCTCGTCCGCTACTTCCGCTTTCTGCGCGACACGCAGCGGATTGCCTCCAACCCGATGGCGGAGCTGCCGGTCGACGACAGCGTCTGGAACGTGCTACAAGAGGAGGAGCTGATTACCCCGAAGGAAATGAAGCAGCTCATGGATACGCTCGAGTCCGACTCCGGGCTGTCCGACAAGCAGCAGGCCGTGCGCCCGATGCTCGCTCCGCGAAACATTGTGATTTTAAAGCTGTTTTACGACTACGGGCTCCGCATGCACGAGCTCGCCTCCATCCGGATCGAACACCTGCATTTGACCCGCGGCGAGCTTAACATTACCGAGGGCAACCCGCGGACGCTCCAGCTGACGAAGGAGCTGCAGAAGCAGCTGTACTATTACCTCGACGTGATCCCGCAGGCCGTGCGCCCGTCCTTTGACGGCGAGCCGCTGTTTGTCGCATTTGATTTTCAGCGCCAGACGTACCGCTGGAGCTATGAAAACGACCAGCCGAAAAATTTAACCGAGGTGGCGATCCAGAAAATGATCCGCGAGGAGCGCAAGCGCGCCGGGATTGAACGGGCGATTTCCGCCACCCATTTCCGCAACAGCTACATCGTGCGAGAGCTCGAAAGCGGCGTGTCTCCGGAAGCACTGATGGACCGGCTCGGCCTGCAGTCGATGCTCACGCTCACTAAATACATCCGCTACGTGAACGAAGAAGCTGCCGGCTGAGCTGGCAGCTTCTTCTTCATTTAACGTTCCCGGTTTTGTTCCTGCTTTCTTTCTTCTTCTGCAAACGGTCTCACTTCCTCCATTGGCAGCCGATGAATTGGCTCTGTCCCGTATGAAGTGCCACTTCGCCCCGGAAAAACGGGCCTTGTTCTGGTTCGGGAAACGTATTTTATTTTAACGATAATAACGGAAACAAGCGCTCAAGCTTCATTAAAAAGCGCTCCGGCTAAGCCGGCAGGCGCTCGTTAATGTTTCATAAAAGCATCATGCCTTCCATTACTTGAAACGCCTCCTCTGCGACATCGTCCTTTTTACTGTTCATTGGCTGCTGTATTCATAAAACATGTCATCGTTTTTATACAGGCCGCAGCTTTTCTTGGTAAACCATTTCCTCTTTCACTGCTGCTTTTGCCTTTCACGCCAGGCATTTACGGGGAAATTACATATCTGCACGAAAGCTTCGCCTTGCAGTCATTATTATTTTTTGTATGCATTTAGTCGTGAGTAAATACTGAAGGACTTTGTAATGATGCAATTACCTATTTTACGTGTATACTGGTAATTGTAGAGGTACTAAGACCCTGGTATTTTTTACTTTATTAATGTATCCATAATTCATTTATTTTACTGTTTCCGCTTGCCGGCAATTTTGAATAATTACTGAAAGGAGCACGTTATATGGGCGTATCGGCACGTACCCGCCCGGTTGAACCTTTTCAGGCAGGACAATACTCTCTCGTCCGTTTCGTGTATCTTGCTGCAAATACGGAGGAGCCGAACAAGCTGTGGTTTATCGGCAGCGCCATGGAGCTTCAGGAGGAGCTTTTTCTGGAGCATTATACCGAGGTCAGCTTTGAATTAGGAGATGAAATCCGTTTCCGGCAGCGGGTGATGAACGTGGTAGCCATTGAATCTGTCCCCCTCGCTGCGCCTGCTGCCTATGGGGAAAAAGAGAGATTGATTACGTACTATGTTGCCTCAGAACACTTTCCTCTCATGTAGTCCCTTCCTAAGCTTTTTTGTACCGCCCTGCTGTGTTGTTCCTGTCATGAAGCCTGTATTCTATAAATGGAGGTGCATGATGAAACAGTTAATTAGGCGTATACACAAAGCCGCCCGCTCGTATTCTGTGGTTGATTTTGGTGTGCTGAAATTCTGCTTATTTACCATCGGTCTCTGGACAGGCATTTTGTATGCACGGCGCCTGCATGCAAAGCTTCGGTGGATACAGGCTGCCTCCCTCACTTCCTTAGCTTATGTTCTCTATACTACGTTCCGTAAATTGTGCAGCGGGGAAAAAGAAAGGAATGAATCCTAATGCCTCTTCCCTACCGCCGGATACTCGTCGCCCTCGATGGTTCACAAGAATCAAAAGCCGCCCTGGCTAAAGGCATTGAGACGGCTCTTGCCCACGGCAGCACGCTCGCCCTTTGCCATATTGTTGATTACCACAGCATCAAAGAACTCAGGAAACAGTACCCGGATTTAATGCTTCACGCCCTAAACAAGCAGGGAAGCGCGATCATCACCCAGGGAAGAGAAACAGCCGAAAGCGCCGGCATCCACCATGTCCGCATTTTCATTAAAGAGGGTCTCCCCAAAACCGTTATTGCCGGAGACATTGCAGCATCGTTTCAGCCCGATCTGATCATTGCCGGCGGCTCCGGGGCCGGCACCTCCGGGAAAAAGCGCTTCGGGAGTGTGTCTGCTGGCATTGTCCGCCGCGCTTCCTGCGACGTCTGGATTGTTAAAAACAGTGACACCACAGCCGTTTACCGCTCGCTGTTAATTGCCGTCGACGGCTCGGACGCCTCAAAAAGTGCCTTTCATGCCGGAATGAGCATGGCAGCCAGGCTCCAGAGCCGCACGCAGGTCGTTTATGTGCTGAACACCCAGTCATTATCATCGCTTGAACCCTATACAGAAGACATCATCAGCGTGTACCAGGAGCGAGCCGGCGAATTACTCCAGGAATACCGCGCATTAAACAAACTGGAAAACTATGATCTTACCTCCGTGCACTACTCGGTGGAATACGGGACGCCGAAATCGATGATCCCCGAAGTAGCAGCCGGCAAATATCAGGCGGATCTGATTGTTGCCGGGGCCTCCGGCATGGGTCGGACCGAGCGGTTTTTGCTCGGCAGCGTTTCTGAAAATACCGTCCGCCGCGCTTCCTGTGACGTGCTCATCGTGCGAAATAATTACCGTCCAGGACCGTGAGCCCTCCTCCCTAGGTTCCTACTTTAATTTTTTTAAGCCGATCCCCTTTCCGAGGGGATTTTTTGTTTTTCATGGAAATAAGCTTCATTTAAAAATTACAGACAGGCGTTGACAGACATAAAAATATTTTATAAAGTAATAAAAGTATACAAATCGTAACAATTACGATTTATGTTTATGTATGAGGAGGAGTCCAGTATGTCTTCACCGATACCGGTAACGGTGCTAAGCGGCTATTTAGGTTCCGGAAAAACGACCCTGCTGAACCATCTGCTGCACGAGCAGACGGAGTGGATAGTAGCCGTCATTGTCAACGATATGAGTGAAATCAATATCGATGCCGGCCTGATTGAGCGGGGCAGTATGCTTTCTCGCACGGAGGAAAATCTGGTGGAAATGTCCAACGGCTGCATCTGCTGCACGCTGCGGGACGACCTGCTTCAGGAAGTTCAGCGGATCGCTGGGCAGGGCGGCGTGGATTACATTTTAATCGAATCCACCGGCATCAGCGAGCCCATCCCGGTCGCCCAGACGTTTACATACGAGGATGAGGAGTCAGGGATCGACCTCAGCGGAAGCTGCCGCCTGGACACTATGGTCACCATGGTAGACGCCGCACGCTTCTGGTCGGATTACACATCAGGCGAAACGCTCTTGGAGCGCAGCCAGGGCGCGGCAGATGACGACGAGCGGGAAATTGCCGATCTCTTGATTGAGCAGATTGAGTTTTGTGATGTATTGGTAGTAAACAAAACGGACCTTTTGGAGCCGGAGCAGGTGCATCGTTTAACAAGCATGCTGAGAGCTCTTCAGCCAAACGCCGAAATCATTGAAACGGCTTTTGGCCGTGTGGCCCCTTCCAGCGTGCTCGGCACCGGGAAATTTTCGTTTGACGAAGCTCTGCAGGCGCCCGGCTGGCTGCAGGAGCTCGAGCAGGAACATGAGCCGGAAACGGAGGAATATCATATCTCTTCGTTCGTTTTTCGAAGCCGGATACCATTTCATTCTGAGCGACTTCTTGAGTACCTCGAGGCCTTCCCCAGGCAGGTAATCCGGGCGAAGGGCATCATCTGGTGCATCACCCGAAATGATACGGCGCTGTTACTTTCCCAGGCTGGCATGTCGATTCAGCTTGAGCCGGTGTCGTACTGGGTCGCCTCCCTCCCTGACGGTCAACAGCAGCGTACGCTCGAGGAGCAGCCGGAATTGAAGGCCAGCTGGGACCCGGTAACCGGCGACAAGTGCACCGAGCTGGTGATTATCGGCCAGCATCTGGACCAGCAGCAGGTGATCCGGGAACTGACGGCGTGCCTGTTGACCGAGGAGGAACAGCAGTCGGGCGAAAGCGACTTTCACGACCCTTTCCCCTGGCTCGTTTCGCCGCATCATCATGTAAATTCCGGAGATGAACATCCGCATGCTTGACTGGATCATTATCGGTGCCGGCATCCACGGATGCACGACGGCCGCCCACCTGGCATACGCCGATCCTTCGTTAACACGGGACAAACGACTGCTTCTGATTGATTCGGGCCCCGGGCCGTTGTCAGCCTGGAATACGATGACCGAACGGGTAGGCATGAAATACTTGCGTTCCCCTGGCGTCCATCACCTTCACCCTCGTGTGCGGGATTTATTCAGCTTCGCAAAACGTAATCATTACTATTCAAGTCATTTTTCCGGTTCCAGCAAGAAACCCTCGGTCTCCCTGTTCCGCCATCATTGCGCTAAGGTAATCGAAGAAATGGACCTTACGTCCTGTTTCGAACAGGCTCACGCTTTTAACATCGACCGCTGCGGTGCTTATTGGATGGTGGACACGGAGCGGGGAACGTTGTTTACGAAGCGTGTCGTCCTCGCTACGGGCACTAAGGAGCATTGCTCTCTTCCTTCATGGCTCCCAGCTGCAGATCAGGGTGGCGCCTGTCATATTCATCAAAAGCAGGAACCGGAACCTGTTCGTCCGCCAGCCACTGTCATTGGCGGCGGCATGAGCGGTGTTCAGAAGGCTCTGGATCTCAGCCGCCGCTTTCCGGGCCAAGTTACCCTCGCCCTCCGCCACCCGCTTCGCGTGTGGGAATATGATGCTGCTCCTGAGTGGATGGGCGGCAAATATCGACAGGTTTGCAGAAACACTTCGACATTTTCCGAACGCCGGCACGCCATCACCCGCGCCCGCCGGTCCGGATCGATTACGAAAAATCTTTACCGCCAGGTGCAGCGACAGCAGGGCCTTGGTCGCCTTGAAGTCAGGCAGGATCCTATCCGCCGGGTCACTTCTCGCCAGTCTCACTGGCTTCTGCACGGAAGCGCTGCGACATGGGAGGCCCGGGCCATTCTTTGTGCCACCGGCGACCAGTACCACCCAGCCCAGAATCCTCTTCTCTTCCGGCTAATCAACTCGTGCCAGCTGCCGCTTGCCCCCTGCGGCTACCCGGCACTTGCCCCGTATTCCCCTGTTTGGGCCAGGGGATTGTATGTCAGCGGACCGCTGGCCGATTTAGCGATCGGGCCCACCGCCCGAAATATTGCCGGAGCCCGCACCGCGGCTGCATGCATTCAACAGGAAGCCCAGCATGCCTGCACGTAGTACATGCATCTAGTAAGCTATTATATTTTTATTTATTAAATCGTAATGAATACGATTAACTACAAGGAGTGGTAATGATGAAGAAATTTCCAGTAAAAGGGTTAAGTGCCCTGACCGTCAGCGCGATGCTTATCACCGGCTGCGGCAATTCCACGGAGGAAAGCTCGGGGAGCGGTGACTCTTCAGAATCACAGGAACAGAGCCAGGAAAGCTCCGGAGAAGAAAACCAAAGCAATGAGCAGGAAGAAAGTAACGATCAGAACGAAAGCAGCAATGGTAATGAAGAAGAAAGCCATGACCATAGCCATGACGAAGAAAGCCATGATCACAGTCATGACCACAGCCACTCCCAGGACGCCGAATCCCAGCGCATTTACAACGGCTTTTTCTACAATGATGAAGTAGAAGACCGCCCTCTTTCCGACTGGGCCGGCGAATGGCAGTCTGTTTATCCTTATTTGGAAGACGGCACGCTCGATGAAGTATTCGCCCACAAAGCGGAAGAAGATGGTGAAATGACGCAGGAAGAATACAAAGAATATTACGAGGAAGGCTACCAGACCGACGTGGATGAAATTACTATTGAAGAGGATGGCACCGTTTCCTTCATGAAGGACGGAGAAGAAATGACCGGGCGATACGCTTCCGGCGGCCATGAGATTCTGGAATACGAAGCCGGCAACCGCGGCGTTCGATTTGTCTTCGAATTAGAAGAAGGCGACGAAGGAATGCCTGAATACATCCAGTTCAGCGATCACAGCATTGCTCCGACCGACGCCGGGCATTACCACCTTTATTGGGGGGACGATAACGGTGAGTTGCTGGAGGAAGTCGAAAACTGGCCGACCTACTACCCGTCAGATATGAATGGCGAAGAAATTACTCATGAAATGATCGCCCACTAATTATCTCTCAATCAGCAAGCTGTTTACAGAAAGGATCGAGTATAAATGAAAAAACAAACTGCACTAGGTGCTTCTATACTTGCCGGCGCTGTCCTGCTTCAGGCCTGCAGCACGGGAAACGAAAACCAGCAAAACGCTTCCGGGGATAATAACGAAGACCAGCAGGCGCAAAACGAAAAGCTGGACGTTTACACCACCCTGTTTGCCTGGGAGGACTTTGCCAGACAAATCGGCGGCGACTATGTGAATGTTGAAAACGTCGTTCCACCCGGCTCCAATGCCCATTCCTTTGACCCTACTCCCCAGACGCTGACTAACATAGCCGAGGGCGACCTGTTTGTTATGACCGGAAGCGGCATGGAAGGATTTGCGGAAGAAGCGAAGAGCACGGTCGAAGGCCAGGACGTTTCCGTGCTCGAAGTGACCAATAACATGGATATGCTGGAAGTCTCTGAAGGACATTCGCACAGCCACGGCGGAGATGACCATAGCCACGGTGAAGAAGGACACAGCCACGGCGAGGAAGGCCACAACCATGGTGAAGAAGGCCACTCGCACAGCCACGGCGGCGTAGACCCTCACGTATGGCTGGACCCAGTCCGTGCCCAGCAGGCTGCTGAGAGCATCAAGAACGAATTAGTGGAACAAATGCCGGAGCAGGAAGAAACGTTTGAAGAAAACTACCAGGCCCTGGCGTCCGATCTTGAAGACGTTGACCAGGGATTCCAGGACGTAGCTGACAATAGTGACAGCAATCAGTTTATCGTCTCCCATGCGGCTTATGGCTATTGGGAAGAGCGGTACGGCTTCGAACAAATTCCTGTCAGCGGCATCAATGCCCAAGACGAGCCTTCCGTAAAGGAAATCAACGAGATTGTTGCTACAGCAGAAGAAAATAACATTAATACCATCCTTTTGGAACAGAATATTCCTTCTCAAACAGCAGAAACGGTACAGGAGGAAATCGGCGCGGATGTCGCCTACCTGCATAACCTGTCCAGCGTCATGGAAGAAGATATTGAAAATGATGCCACCTATGTTTCTTTAATGAAAGATAATATTGAAAGCCTCGACCAGGCACTGAATAACTAAACAGCAAAAAGCCAGACGGGTCGCCCGTCTGGCTTTTACATTTATATCGCGGCGAGCTATCCCCGCAGCCGGAACAACCTCAGGCTGTTCGCCACCACGATAAGGGCGGCTCCGGTATCGCTCAGCACCGCCATCCAAAGCGTCAGCAGGTCCGGCACGATCAGCGCCAGTGCAGCCACTTTAATCAGCACCGCAAACCAGATATTCTGCTTAATAATGCGCAGCGCTTTCCGGCTGAGGCGGATCGTATACGGAAGCTTTTCAAGGTTGTCCGCCATCAGGACAATGTCTGCCGCTTCCATCGAGGTGTCAGCCCCGGCACCGCCCATGGCAATGCCGATATCGGCGGTGGCAAGCGCCGGAGCGTCATTGATGCCGTCTCCGATCATGCCGACCCGCCGGCCTTCCTGCTGCAGGGTGCGTACGGCTTTTGCCTTATCCTCCGGCAGCAGCCCGGCCATATACCGATCAATGTTTGCCTGGCCCGCAATTTTCGCGGCAGTCCCTTCATTGTCGCCGGTAAGAACGGTCAACTCGCGAATACCGTTTTTATGAAGCGACTGTACTGCTCCCGAGGACATCGGGCGGATTTTATCGGCTACGCCTACATAGCCCAGCACACTCTCCCCGTCGCCGACCAGCACAACAGTCATGCCTTCATTTTGAAGCTGTTGGATTTCTTCTTCGTATTTTTCTATCTGGACGCCCTTCTCTTTCAGCCACTCCGGCTTTCCGGCAGCATACGATTTGCCTTCAATCGTACCGGCCACCCCTTTCCCGGGCTCTGCATAAAAGTTTGTTCCTTCCCGGGAGGCCACTTTCTGTTCTCCGGCGTACGCTGTAATGGCACGCCCGATGGGATGGTTCGAATACGCCTCCAGGGTCGACGCCACCGACAGCAGCCGGTCCGCGTCGCCATCTGCCGCATACACTTTTTCCACGACCGGTTTTCCTTCCGTGAGCGTCCCAGTCTTGTCAAAGGCCAGAGCATTCAGTGTACCGGCGGCTTCAAGAAAGGCCCCGCCTTTAATCAGCACGCCCTGCTTAGCCGCATTGCCGATGGCTGAAACGATGGCGACAGGCGTTGAAATGACAAGCGCACACGGGCAGGCTACGACAAGCAGCGCCAGGCCCCGGTACACCCAGTCGGACCAGCCTCCAAAACCAATGGCCGGCGGCACCACAATCACCGCAATAGCAGCAGCAAACACGATCGGCGTATAAATCGCCGCAAACCGGTCCACAAAGCTCTGGGTCGGCGCCTGCTGCTCCTGCGCCTCTTCCACCAGATGAATGATTCTGGCAAGCGTCGTATTTTCCGGTCGTGCCGTCACTTCTACCTCCAGGCTTCCATAGTCATTCAGCGTACCGGCGTATACCGTATCTCCGGAGGCTTTATCGATCGGAAGCGACTCCCCGGTAATCGGGGACTGGTCAATCATGGAGGTGCCTGCGCGGATAGTGCCGTCCAGCGGAATTTTTTCTCCCGGCTTAATCAGCATCGTCTGTCCTATCCGGACTTCCTCTACCGGACGCCGGACCCACGTGTCTCCTGTTTTCACCCAGGCTTCCGCCGGGGCCAGATCCATCAGATGGCTGATCGATTTGCGCGTTTTCGCGACGGAATACTGCTGCAGCGCATTCCCCAGCGCAAACAGCCAGACGACCAGGGCCCCTTCAAAATATTCTCCGATGAGCGGAGCGCCGATGGCGGCGCCCATCATGAGGACATTCATATCAAGCGACCGGCTTTTGATAGCATAATAGGCACTTTTCGCCGGCTTGTAGCCTCCGACCACAATAACGGAAAGATACAAAAGAATCGAAATGAGCGCCGGAGCCGGCGTCAGTGAACTGGCAATACCGGCGAGCAGAAGCGCCCCGGAAACAATTGTGTTCGTCATTCCGCGGAGCGGGGAAGCCTCCGGCTGCCTGGAAGAAGAGTCTTCTTCTGTGACAGGAGCCGCTTCAAACCCAAGCCGCTCGACCTCACGTTTCACGGTATCCCGGGAAAGCTGGTGGTCGATGACCATTTTTCCTGTCGTAAAATGCACCTGCACATCCCGCACGCCGTCGAGCTGCGCAAAATGTTTATTCACCGTGGCCGCGCAGGAGCCGCAGTCCATGCCGTAAATATTATAGGTCTCGCCTGTATCCGCTGCCGGCACCTGCGTACTGTACCCGAGCCGCTGCACAGTGTGCTGAATCGCTGCCGGAGCCACGGTCCCATCCGTGGATACCTGCATACTGCCGGTAGTGTACTGTACTTTTGCCTCCTGGACACCTGCCAGGCGCGAAACGCCCTTCTGCAGCGTCGCTGCACAGGAGGGGCAGTCCATCCCCTCTACCTGGAAGGTATACGCATTTTCACCGGCATCAAAAGCTTCCGTTTCCTCTTCTTCTTCCGTCGTTGAGGCCGGTGTGCAGCAGCTGTCCTTCTCGGCTTCCTCGTTTGAACTGCAGCAGGACGTTTCTTCGACCGGCGTCAGCTGGATGGAAAAAGAACGCGAAGCAGACGGCCGGCTGGATTCTTCTTCGCTGCAGCAGGAGCATCCTTCCTTTTTTTCTTCTTCGGTGGTTTTTCGTTCAAGGGTCTCGTCTTTAAACGCCAACTGACGTCTCCTCCCTTCCCGGTTCCATGCCCCCGAGCAGGTGAGAGATCTGGCTGCCGGAAAGAGTATAGAAAACCAGCTTCCCTTCGCGGCGGTAGGTGACAGCACCTGCCTGCTTCAGAATCCGTAAATGATGCGACACGGTGGCGGTCGAGGTTCCCAAAATATTTGCCAGGTCACAGCCGCACAGCTCCCCTTCCACGCTGAGGGCGTAAGCTACTTTGTAACGGGTTTCGTCGGCAAGCACTTTAAACCACTGGGAGGCACTCCGCGCATCCACCTGCCCGACCTGTGTCTGGACACGGGACACCTTTTCCGGGTCGTAGCAATATATATCACACTGTTCCGTTGTTTTAGCCATTAAGATCTTCCTTTCAATTTAACAATTAAATGGTTGTTTAATTGAATCCTATACCTATTTAAGCAAACAGTCAAACAATTGTTTAATTGACAGCGCAAACTGTATTCAATTTAATTATGAAGCTTTTGGCTCCGGTTCCATTATTTCCTTTACACGATGTTTAAATGACTCTAACATTCACTTCATAAATTCTATTTATAGTAAGGGGCGTGGAGTTATCCACGGTTACAAACATATAGGGGGTCATTGAATGAAGAAGTGGAAGCGTTCAACGAAAGCGGCTGTACTACTCGGGGCCAGCAGCCTTATTGCTGGTACTGCCGCGGCGTCGGAAAACGATGATGCAGACACTGCAGCCAAGGAAAATTCGAAGCAGGCATCGGAAGAAACGGAAGCGGAAAACGTCATCCTCATGGTTCCAGACGGGTTTTCGGACAGCGTGTCGAAAAACTACAGTCTTTATAAAGACGGAGAGCCGGTATGGGAAGAACGCGACATGACGACCGGCAAAGTGGACACTTCCTCTGCCGATTCTATTATTACGGACTCTGCCGCTGCGGGGACCGCATATGCTACTGGTGAACGTACTAACAACGGCATGATCAGCACAACGCCGGATGGCGAAACAATGCCTTCCATTCTGGATAACGCCGCTGACATGGGCAAATCTACTGGACTTGTCGCAACATCGACGATCACTCACGCGACCCCGGCCGTTTTTGCTTCTAACGTAGAAGACCGGAACAATTATACAGAAATCGCGAAACAGATGGCAGAAAACGAAAATTTGGACCTGATGTACGGCGGCGGACGTGAACACTTCCTGCCGGAATCTGAAGGCGGCATCCGGGAAGACGGAGAAAACTATGTGGATAAAGCCATTGATGCCGGCTTTGAATATGTAGAAACCGAGCGTGCGATGGAAGAAGCTGAAGGCGACCGGATCATGGGATTGTTTGCGGATGACGCTATGAACACTTCCATGGAGCAGAGCCCGGTGCAGCCGTCCCTTTCCGAAATGACCTCCTCGGCCATTGACCATTTATCGCAGAACGAAGACGGCTTTTTCCTGATGGTGGAAGGCAGCCAGATTGACTGGGCCGGCCACGCCAACGACCCTGCATGGATGATGTCTGATACCGAAGCTTTCGAAAAGGCCGTGGAAGAAGCGACAGCTTACTCGGAGGAGCATGAAGATACGCTCGTCGTTGTAGCGAGTGACCACGACACGGGTGGAAGCGCCAGCGAAGCCACCGAAGAAAATCATCCTTCCGTCCTGAAAAACGTAAAGGCGACGGGAGCGGCGATGCAGGAGCAGGTGCTTCTCGGCGACGAGGAGCCTGCCGAAGTATTTGAAGAGCATACCGGCATGACGATGACGGGCGAAGAAGAAACCATGGTGGAAGAAGCAGAATCGCTTGAGCTTGGCTTTAACCACGTGTTAAGTGAACGTTCCGGCATTGACTGGACAAGCACGGATCACACCGCTGTAGACATTACCGTTTATGCAGAAGGCCCGGGAGAAGAAGCATTCTCCGGAAACTTGAAGAACACGGAAGTCTTTGACGCAATGCAGCAGGCGATGAAATAACGAAAATTACCACGAAGCGGTCTCCGGCATGGGGACCGCTTTTTGATAATAAAAAAGCAGAGGCCCCCTCATCCGGAGTCTCTGCATATAACTCAGCTCATATAAGCATGAGCGCCATTAATTATCAAAAGCCCATTTCCACTTTTTCAGCCGCAGCTTCACTCGTTCGAGGAGGGTGCCTCCTTTATGGGAAGCGGTTTGAGGCTTTTCCACCACATCGAGGAAATTCCATCCGCCCCTTCCGTTCTCTGCATAAATCCACTGGGTTTTCTTATCGTAGTAATAGCGGAAGCCGTCATTGTCTTTCAAATGAAGCGACCGCTCCCCTTCCATTATAATGTGTAAGTATCCGTCACACGTTAACATAATGTCGTCCAGCGTAATATTTTCGCATTGGTCCTGCATAAAAAAATACCCCTTTCCATAGCACAAGCTTCTCCAGTGAAACCATGCGTTTGATAGTACTCAGTGACGCCATGGCTCTTGTGCTTGTCCTGCCCCCATACTTGTATTTTTGCGGCGAATGCCTGCTTTCATTTCCCCCATCTGCCAACTCCGCTGCCTGTTCTCTAATATCTTTATATATAACCCCGGAAGACGATAAGTAAACGTAATAATGATTGCAATGTATTTGTCCGGGGCCGGGCAGGGAATTTGCCAGTACGAATCAACGCTTGGACCTGCGGGCATGAAAGTATTTTCCAGCCGGCTGTGGAACTTACTGCTCAGTATTTTTATATACTCTCACAGGTCCATATGTAATTTCAACAATGCACACTTGAAAATTATCTGCAAATGATAAAGCTTCTTTTCTTTCCTACTGCCGCAACGATTAGAGAAAGCACGGCTAGCTGCTGCGGCTGCTTTACATACAGGTTTTAGCGCTTCCCGCCGGCTCTATTTACTGTCCAGTAAACAGCCCCGAGCGACAGCAGCGGCGCAAGCGGCAGCAGCAGTCCGCCTCCGGCGACATACAGCAGCGGAGCTGCCACGCCCAGGCTTCCGGTAAACACCGCCATTCGCGCACGCTTCCTATGCCCGTACATCCATAGGCCAATGCCTGAAAGCGCTATACAAAGCAATAAAAAGGTAACCATACATACTCTCCTTTGCTGGTAAATATTACTGCAAAACGTTTGCAATTAATGCCCTTATTTTTATGGGGAACATTGGTGTATCTTTT
The DNA here is from genome assembly GCF_002265875.1 of Marinococcus halophilus. Lineage (GTDB taxonomy): Bacteria > Bacillota > Bacilli > Bacillales > Marinococcaceae > Marinococcus > Marinococcus halophilus. The sequence goes on along the minus strand of NZ_NPFA01000007.1, from coordinate 135,001 downwards.
CTTTCTGTGCTGTCGGTTTGAAACGTTATCCGGGCACACTTATCGTATTATATAAAAAGCAAAGGGAAAACACAATTTGATGTGTTTTCCCTTTGCTTTTTATATATATTTTACGGTTTGACCAGTACTTTAAGTGCTTCGCGGTCATTCATCGCCCGGTAGCCTTCCGGAACGTCGTCAATTCCCATCGTGACGTCAAACACGCGGCCCGGATTGAGGGAGCCGTCCAGAATGTCCGGCAGCAGTTCGTCCATATAGGCACGTGTCGGAGCGGGCCCTCCCGTGAGCGTAATATTGTGCCTGAAGAGACTCGCAAAGCCTACCCCTGCCTCTTCGTACTGCGGCGCGCCCACACGGCTGATCACGCCGCCGGGACGGACAACGCCCACGCTCATGTCATAGGCCGGCATCAGCCCGACACACTCCAGCACGACGTGGGTGCCTTCCCCATTCGTCAACTCGTGGACTTTGGCAATGCCTTCGTCTCCACGCTCGGAAACAACGTCGGTGGCACCGAATTCCACTCCGAGGTCGGTACGCTCCTTGTGGCGCCCCATTAATATGATTTTTCGGGCTCCGAGCTTTTTCGCCGACAGCACCGCAAGCAGTCCAACGGCTCCGTCGCCTACTACGGTGACGGTGGTGTTTTCGTTTACGCCGCCCATGACTGCGGCATGGTAGCCGGTGCCGTAAACATCCGAAATCGTCAGCAGGGACGGAAGCAGCGGCGAATCATCACCGATCTCGTCCGGAAGCTTAAACATGCTTCCCTGCGCCTGAGGTATGCGTACGTATTCGGCCTGGCAGCCGCTCATAAATCCGCCGTTCACACAGGATGTCTGCAGGCCTTCCTGGCAGTACGGGCACGTGTTGTCTCCATATGCAAATGGCACCACGACGAGATCCCCCTTCTTGAAGTCCGTCACGCCAGAGCCCATTTCTTCGATTCGGCCGATCACTTCGTGGCCCATCGGTTCGCCTCCGCCTTGTTCATCGGCATGCATATGGCGGTACGGATGCAGGTCGCTTCCACAGATACAGGCAGCGACGACTTTCAACACGCTGTCTGTCGATTCCTCGAGCTGCGGCTTCGGTACGTCTTCTACGCGGACGTCGCCCGCTTCGTACATGATATTTGCTTTCATAGCTGAGTCCCACCTTGTCATTAATATGTTTGTTCTTATCTTCACTTCTCTGCAATCCCTGGAGAAGTGATGCATTCAGTGTAACCCGTACAGTCCGCTTTAAAGCAAGGAAAAGGCTTTACGCTTTTTCCCATAAGAAAAAACACCCCCATTGGTGGAGGTGCTTGTCTATTTCTCATTATATGAATTTTATTTTTCAGCCTTTAAGCTTGCGCCATAACGTGGACCGGTTAATATCCAGCCTTTGGGCCGCCCGGGTCTGGTTCATGTTTTCTTCCTGCAGCACCAGGTTGATCACTTGCTTCTCGATGTTATCCAGTGACTGATTCAGGTCCAGCAGTTCCCTGGCGCCATATGCGGATGCTGGATTAGTTTGAACGGCTTCCCTGGAAATGTACGGGCCTTCGGAATTTTTCACTCCCATTTCAACCATTTCCTGCAGTTCGTGCAAGTTCCCAGGCCAGCGAGAGGATTTCCATTCCAGCAAAAGCCCGCTTTCCACTCCCACCACCTGTTTTCCGTATTTTGAATTGTTTCTGGCAATGAAGGTGCGTATATACTCAGGCAAATGCTCAATTCTCTCCCGTAAAGGCGGAAGCGAAAGCACGATGCTTTTCTTTTGAAACTTTTCCTGAAGCAGAGGTTGGTTGGTGTCTGCAGCAGCAAAAATAATTACCGCCACAGAATCAAAGGCAGCCTCAAAAAGCTGTTCCAGCCGTTCAGCTGAAAGTGCCTCCCAGTTTTTCATGTAAAACGTTCCGTTCCCCGATAAAATCATCGCTTCGAGCCGCTTCATCGCCATTTCATCGAAATCTTTGTCCAGTATTACTTCCCATTGATTTTCAATATAGTTATTACGATAATGATGCAGGGCAGCAGCAATGGAACGCTTCCCTGTACCATTTTCACCCTGGAGAAAGTATACGGATTCCGTAAACTTCTTCGCCCGTTCCACAATGGAACGTACCCGCTCATCAGCTGTCGAAATTTGGCCAAAGGAGACAATGTCTGACTGAAGCGGCTGAATAACTAAACCGTTTTGTTCCACCCTGTATCTGTTTTCATCACTGATTTTCAGAAAATAAAGCCTTTCTTTTCCTTCAACTAAAAATTCCCCTTCTGCAATTACACTGCGTCCATTAATGCTAAAGTTTTCCTGAAGGAAGGCGTAATTCAGCATTTTTTGATGTAAGCTCTGTAAAATATCGTTTTTATCAGCATAATTACTTGCATGTGATGTTAATTGAAACAGGTTTAAAAAAGGCTGGTTGGCAAACATTAATTCTCCTGTTTCTTTAACAAGGGCAATACTTTCCGGTAGATGCTCCAGCAGATGGTGATAGCTTGTGTTCATGGCTTCCTGGTAAAGCAGCACGCTCCCGACTTCCTTAGCCTGAACCACAGCCTGTTCCACCGACTCCGGCCCGGAGGTGATCATGATTCCCTCCAGTCCAAAACGGCGGGCGGTTGTTAAAGTTACCGTGTCTCCAATGATAACTTGAATATTCCGGCTGATGGCATTTTCTACTGCCTGCTGCACTTCTTGAGAGCTGTGAATAACCTGATAGGAAATGGATATGCCAAGCAGCTCCGCCACCTGATTCACCCCATGGCAGACATTGGGGAATCCAATCAGCTCTATAGGGTCCTTCGAGTCTTTGAACAAAAGCAGCGTGCGCAAAATATCGTAGCCGGAAACATCAATTTCCACCACGGGCAGAGAGGACCGTTCACGCAGAATTTGCGCTGTCCCTCCCCGGCTGATCAATACATGATAACCCAGCTCCTCCAGACGCCGGGCCGGCTCCACAGCCTCCTCCAGGTCTGCTGACTCTACGTTTATCCTTACTTCCTGGTGAGAAGCACTAATCCTGGTTGCTACTTCCTTTAAGCCTTCATAAGGAGCTATAATTCCTATTTTCAACATTTGCTTACTCCCTTTAATGCAATTTTCTTCATATTTTACACGAAAAAAGGCACACTATGGAGAATGAATTATTTAGGAGCAAGCTCCGCTGCAATGGTGAGCGCCTCCAGAAGACTGCGCTCATCCGCGATATTTTTTCCGGCTATGTCAAAGGCCGTGCCGTGATCGACCGACGTGCGTATGACGCCGTAATTGAGGCCAACCGTAATGTTCACCCCGGCCTCCAGGCCCAGTACCTTCACCGGCGCGTGGCCCTGATCGTGATAACACGCCACGACGACGTCAAAATCGCCGCGTCCCGCACGGAAAAATAAAGTGTCTGCTGGATACGGCCCTTCCACATGGATGTCTTCCTCCTGAGCTTTTTGAATACCCGGAAGCAGCTGTTTTTCTTCTTCGCCGTAGCCGAATAATCCGTTTTCCCCGGCATGCGGGTTAATGCCGCACACGGCAATTTTTGGCTGGGTAACACCGGCCTTGGAGAGCGTGTGGTGAGCTAGACGAATCACATTATACGTGCGTTCCGGCGTTATCGCTTCAATGGCATCCTTCAGCCCCAGATGGGTCGTTAGATGAATCACCTTTAGATTGGGAGCAGAAAGCATCATGGAATAATCCTCTGTTCCGGTCAGGTCCGCAAGAATTTCCGTGTGCCCCGGATAATTGTATCCTGCCCCCTGAAGAGCTTCTTTATTTAACGGCGCTGTACATATAGCATCAATACGCTTGGCCATGGCCAGCTGCACGGCTTTTTCCAAATATAAAAATGCATGCTTTCCTGCCTCAAAGGATAATTGCCCAAATAGAAGACCCGGGTCCAGATTTCCTACCTGGATGCAATAAATGACGGCCGGATCCGCTTTTGCTTCCGAGGGCTCCGATATCGACACCACCGTCTGGCCGGTGCCCGTTATTTTTATAACATCCTCTAAACGTCCGGTGTCACCAATTACCACGGGCGTGCAGTAGTCATAAACCGATGGGCCTGCTAAGGCTTTGACAATAATTTCCGGCCCTACGCCTGCCGCATCTCCCATCGTGATTCCAATAACTGGCTTTGTCATGTTAAAATCTCTCCTCTCAGCATTTCGATCGCATGCACGAATGTTTTTTCCGTCCCAAAAGCCCCTGCCTTCGTTATGGCGAGCGGATGGTAATATCCGTGCAGCCGTCCCAGGGGGATCCCCGGCTCAAACTCCTGGATCAGTTCAAATTCTGTACTCTCGAGCGAAAGACACACTGCTTTCGCTACGTCCCCGCCCGTCATGACGACCGCATCAAACGTATTAATATCGAACACCAGGCGAGTTAATTTGCCTAAACCTTCGGCAATTGTTTTCGTCGCTTCCACCATGGGCATATTTATCTCTTCTGCTTTATTTTTCACGTTCTCTACAGCCTCTGGCGTGGTATCCGTCGAAATAAGCATCACTGGATGGCTGTGCTCCGAGACCGCCTGGAGCACTTCTTGGATGGAAGGATTGGATTGCCACCCTGGGTTTAGAAAAATCTCCGGAGGCACCGTCCACCCGGGATAATCCGCCTCGAGGTGAGCTTTTTGTTTTTGGGTAATATCACTCCGGCTGCCAGCAACAACCAACACGGATTCGCACTCGTGCAGCCGGTCTGCTTTTCCGGCTGATGATTCGCTCCCGCTTAAACGATAAATCTCGGGTAAAAATTTCATTATCCCCGCAGATCCTGCCCAGATGAGGTCATATCCGGCAGCTGCAAGCGCACGGCTTTGATTTACCATCTGCTTCTCCGTTTCCCCGTCAAAGCTGAGATATACCACGCCCTCCGTTTTCAGGCGTTTCAGCAGTGCCGGAAGCTCCACGGAGGATAGTTCCCCTTCCGTAAGGTGATACGCTTTATTACTGCTTTGTGCCTGAAGGAGATCGATGACTGCTGAAGAAATGACGCTCTGATTCGGAAGCGTAGATATCCCGGTCTCTGTTAAAGATTTGCCGTTAACATATAAATCCCCGTTTAACACCCTTCTTCCGTTCTCGGGATATGCGGGGTTCACCAGAATAAAATCCGGGGAAAAAGCCTCATACAAGGCGTCTAATTCTGTTCCAATGTTTCCTCTCATCGTAGAGTCAATTTTTTTATACATTAATTTCGGAGGGCTTTCTGCCAATGGACGGACAGCACCTTTGACGGTCCGGTAGGCGGATGACAGAGTCATTTCCCTTGAATCTGTGTCAATAATAAGCGCTTCTTTATGCACAAACGCATTTGTATCACTTGCATTTACAGCCACCGACGGCCGGTAGCCGTACCGGGCGCACTGCACCCCGGAGTCATTGGCTCCCGTTAAGTCATCAGCCACAATACATATATCCATATTAAAATCACCTCGTCTGGCAAAAATAAGAGGACTTCATGTTTTGAAATCCCCTCATTTTACGTTAAATGTCATTGAAGATACGCTTGAAGTTTTCCTTTTTTCTCCAATCGTTTTACAAGAAAGCCTACGTAAATAGGCAGCAGGATAGCAGTAGTTACGACGCTCGCTGCCACCTGGACAGTGGCCACAGATTCCACACTGGCGAAGGCGGCATTGGCCGAAGCAATCGCTGCCGGAGTGGCAACTGAGTTTCCTGCTGAAGAGCCCTCCGATGCGCCTACAATCGGGTTCCAGTTGAACAGTTTGAATACCCAGTAGCCAGCGCTGCCGGTAAGAAATACAGTCATCAGCCCGAGCACGATCCCGCCGAGCCCGCCGGCTAAAATGTCCGCAAAGTTAATCCCCATCCCCAGCGCGAAGGCGAAAAACGGAATTAACATATTGCTTCCGGAATCCAGAAAATCTCTCATTTCTTCATCCAGGTTACCGAGCACCGCGCCAATGATAATTGGCAGTAGCACGGCGACAAAATCAACAACCGAGAACAGGCCGTCCACAAAGCCAATCGCACCAAATATCGATAAGGCAACCATGGTTAAAAAAGGACCGTCGTTAAGCGCCAGTATGGAATAGGCCGCCCGGTCATCTCCTTTTCCGTACTGGCCGACTAGCGCTACATACAATCCACCGTTACTGTTGGTCATAGCTGCGATGATAGCGAGCGGAGCCAGGCCAAGGAATAAACCGTCCGTGCCGGCAAAGGCGTAGGCGATTAAACCGAAGGCTGCCCCAACCACCCATTTCACTGTTAATAATGTGACCCCTTTACCCACAGTGGTTCCGACGTTTCTTACATTAATCTGCGCCCCTGCACAAAGTAAAAATAAAGCAATTAAAACCAGCGCCCCATCGACAAAAAGCGCCTGGGTAAAGCCTCCAATCCTCAGCATACCAGGTGCAAAGGTGTTAATCAGAGCCCCAAGCAATAATGGGACGACCATCATGCCGCCAGGGATTTTCTCCATGTTCGCTTTAATACGCATTATACAACCTCCTTTTAATATTTGCAATTTGCAACAGTAAATATAATAACGCTTACATGTTGAAATATAAAACATATTAATAAATTATTCAACTGTGAAAGCGGATTTTTTAAAAATAGTTGCAAAATTAAACGAATTATAGAATAGCTGTTCGAGGTTTTAATGGAGACAAAATAAAAAAGAAGCCGGATAATATCCAGCTTCAAGCATTTTGTTACGACTTTTTTTGCTCGTTCTCTCTTCTTTATTTTTTGCTCTAATTCATCATTTGTCCATAGAATTTAGACAAATTGCCTGCCAGATGTGCTAACAGGTTTTTCGAGTCTTTGAGAGCTTCCTGCAGGGTGGAAGGACCTTCGCTGACGCTAAAAACGGCTGTAATTCCTTCCTCATATACACTTTCAAAGCCTTCCCCAAGCTGGCCGCATATCGCAATCACTGGAATCGATGGATTTATTTTTTGCACGGCTTTCGCAACACCCACCGGCGTTTTTCCGAAAGCGCTCTGGAAGTCTATTTTTCCCTCTCCCGTAATGACTAAGGAAGCGCCCTGCACCCGTTCATAGAAATTGTTTTCTTTTAAAATAAATGAAATTCCCGACTCCAGCCGGCCTTTCAAACACCCGGCCAGTCCGGCCGCCAGACCTCCAGCTGCTCCCATATGAGGTTGTTCACCTACAGCTTTATTTGTATAGGTGCTAAGCACTTTGCCGAATGTGCTTAATGCTTTTTCCAGCGAAGCCATGACTGCTTCAGATGCTCCTTTTTGCGGACCAAACGTGTAGCTTGCTCCCCGCGGCCCGGTTAAAGGGTTATCTACATCACATAAACCGATTATTTCTTTCTTTGCCAGCCGCGGATCCAGCGAAGTCATGTCCAATGTATCGAGCTGTTTTAAAAACACTCCGCCGTACGGAAGCTCCTGGTGGTTGTTATCCAGCAGCTTCCCTCCTAACGCCTGCAGCATGCCGGCTCCACCGTCGTTCGTACCGCTTCCTCCGAGTCCAATGAGGATCCGGTCAATATCATAATCCAGGCAGGCCTTGATGAGTTCCCCTGTTCCATAGGAAGTAGCGAGGGAGGGGTTTCGTTCACCCTCAGGTATTTTATCCAGGCCTGAGGCAGAAGCTACGTCTATAACAGCGGTACTATGTTTCTTAGAAATATGCATCGAGGCGGTGATCGGCTTCATCAGCGGATCATGAGCCGGCACTTGAATTTCTTCTGTACCCAATGCGTGCTGCAGTGCTTCTGAGGTCCCCTCTCCTCCGTCTGCCATCGAAATAATATCAAATTCCACTTTTTGCGGGGAAAATTGTTCCCATCCCTGACGAAAATAATTTGCCACCTCCACTGAACTTAAGCTTTCTTTAAACGAATCCGAAGCAATGACGATTTTCATAGTTTTCCTCCATTGACGGTATTGAAATATTACATAACGCTTAAATTGCCAAAAACAATTGGCACAAAATACAAGACGATCAAGCAGGAAATAACAATACATATTAAGTTTAACCAAATCCCTGCTGATGCCATTTTACTCATCTTCACGTAACCGCTTGCAAATACAATCGCATTCGGCGGAGCCGCTACCGGGAACATGAAAGCAAAAGTCGCACCCATGCAGGCAGCAATCATTAAGACGACCGGATCTGTGCCGAGTGTCGCAGCTCCTGCTGCTACAATTGGATAAACCATGGTCGATGTCGCTGTATTGGAGGTGAACTCGGTAAGCAGGGTAATCAATCCAATGATAAACAGTAATATGATAAACAGCGGTGCGTTGGAAAAAGCAACAAGCTTTTCACCAAGCCAGCTGTCCAGGCCGCTGTTTGTAATACCAGCAGCAAGCGCGAGCCCGCCTCCAAACAACCATAAAATTCCCCATGGCAGCTTTAAAGCTGTATTCCAATCCAGGATTGTGTCTTTTTTATTTTTGGATGGGATAAGAAAAAGCAATAAAGCGCCGCATAATGCAATAATCGTGTCATTAATGCCCGGAATGAAGTTTTCCAATAGAAAGCTTCTGGTTATCCAGGCAAACGCCGTCAGTGAAAAAATCGTAAGTACAATTTTTTCTTCATACTGTGTCTTTCCCAGGTTGCGAAGTTCTTCTTTAATAATTTCTCTGCCGCCGGGAATATGATTAACTTTCATCGGAAAAGCTATTTTGATCAAATAAAACCACACTAACGGGACCAGCAGGACTACTAACGGGACGCCAAACATCATCCAGGTGGCGAAAGCAATTTGCACGTCGTATAAATTATTTAACGTGGCCGCTAAAATCGTGTTGGCCGGTGCTCCAATTAATGTTCCAAATCCTCCGATCGTAGCTGCATATGCTGTACCAAGCATCAAAGCCGTACCAAAAGGAAACACACCGGGCGAAGTGTCAATGTCTGTGTTCTTTAAAGAATCTGACACATGTTTGGCTACCGCAATACTAATCGGCACCATCATCATCGTAGTCGCGGTATTGGATATCCACATCGATAAAAAACCGGTAGCTATCATAAAGCCGAGAATAATCGTATTGGGATTGGTTCCAACAAAAGCAATAACACTTAGGGCGATACGTTTATGCAGGTTCCATTTCTCCATCGTTAAAGCGATCATGAAGCTTCCCGCAAACAAGAAAATGAGCGGATCGCCGTAGGAAGCTGTAACTCCTTCCATTTCCATAATACCGAGTATTGGAAACAAGACGATCGGCAGCAAGGAAGTTACCGGAATCGGCAGTGCTTCCGTTACCCACCACGTGGCAATCCAGGCGATCATTCCAAGCATGGAGACCGCTTCTGCCGACATGGTTTCCGGCTGAACAACGAACTGTATCAATAAGAAAAGCAACGGGCCTAAAAATAACCCGATCAATTGTACTTTGGAATACAGCCGGGGTTGATTGGGCGGGTTTGGCTCTTCCTGTTCCAGCTCCTGGCGTTCGGCTTCCCGGACATTATCTGCATGCTTTGGATCGGGCTGCGAAAACGTTAAGATTTTGACGCTGTTTTTTAATTGACTTTTAACTTGGTCATTCCAATGCCAAAGGTGGTTCCAGGTTTTTGTGAAATTCATTTCTTTCCCTCCCTGTTATTGATAACGCTTTCATTAACCAAATCTTATATTAGCGTATACGTTAAGTCAATTATTTTTCTTATTTTCTCTAATTTTATTTTTTTATTGACTTTTACGTATACGTTGTAGATAATGAAGTCAAATACAAAAAAGGTGGGAAAAAAATGGACAATCAAAAAACTCATCAACTAGCGATTATTCCAGGAGACGGTATAGGAAAAGAAGTGGTACAGGAAGGGATCCGGGTATTGGATTTTATCAGCAAACATTCTCCAAACAATTTCAATTTTGAAACCGATTACTTTCCATGGGGCTGCGAGTACTATCTCGAGCATGGCCGTATGATGGATGAGGATGGGCTTGAGAGGTTGAAAAATTATGATGCTATTTATTTCGGGGCTGTGGGCTTCCCGGGCGTACCAGACCATGTTAGCTTATGGGGACTCCGTATTGCGATATGCCAGGGCTTTGACCAGTGGGCAAACATTCGTCCTGTTGAATTTCTCCCTGGAGTGCCGAGCAAGCTAAACCATCCGGACACAGATACGCTGAACTGGGTGCTCGTTCGCGAAAACTCCGAAGGCGAATACTCCGGTATCGGTGGCAGAAACTTTACCGGCCGGGGGCCTGGCAAGGAAGTGGCTGTACAGTCTTCTCTTTTTACCGAAGAAGGCTGCGAACGTGTTATTCGTTACGCTTTCGACTTAGCGAGAACCAGAAAGCGGAAAAAAGTAACGAGCGTTACAAAGAGTAACGCCCAACAATATGGCATGGTGCTGTGGGATGAAGTATTTGCGAGAGTCAGTAAGGAATATCCGGACGTCGAGACGGATCAGTGGCTGGTAGATGCCATGGCTGCCAACTTTGTTCTCCATCCAGAGGACCTCGAAGTAGTAGTTGCCTCCAATCTGCTAGCAGATATTCTTTCTGATTTAGGAAGTGCTCTTGCCGGAAGTCTTGGCATCGCTGCTAGTGCGAACCTGGATCCGGAGCGCAGATATCCAAGCATGTTTGAATCCGTCCACGGATCCGCACCGGACATTGCCGGTAAAGGCATCGCAAACCCTATCGGTGCGATCGGAAGCGCATCACTTATGCTTGAACAGCTCGGCTATGCCGAAGAAGCCCAGCTCGTCAATCAATCTATCCGGGATGCAACGGCCGCCGGTTATTTAACAGCTGACATCGGAGGAAATACCTCCACCAAAGAAATGACTGACGCTATCCTGGAAGCCCTCGCGAAGGTTTACGTCAAAGCGTAATAAAGCGCAAATAAAAGAATAAAAGTATAACACCTCCTTTTTAACCAAAAAGGAGGTGTTATACTTTTATATGAACGGATAGAAACTTATATACAGGGAGAGGCTTTCGATGAACACTAACGATTATTCCCCTTCAATTCTTTATGATGAAACCCTGCACCAGCATTTAACACAGCTTTCTTCTTCCGTAGAAGAAAAACGCCTGCCCCAAAAAGCGTATCAAATTATCCGGCAGGCGATTCGGAACCTTTACCTTCCCCCGGAAAAAATGGTTCTGGAAAGGGAGATGGCGGAGGTTTTAGATATGAGCCGCACCCCGGTACGGGAAGCCCTGATACGTCTGCAGACCGAAGGCTTAGTGCGGGTCGTTCCCCGTAAGGGCTTCGCAGTTACCCCTATTGAACGTAAGAACTTAATGGAAATCTACGAAATTGCCGAGAGCCTGGACGGCCTGGCTGCCGAGTTGGCTGTCCGAAATACAAACGAGGGGACCCTTTCCCAGCTCGAAGCTTTAATTTCGGAACAGAAAACCGCTCTGGAAAGCAAAAACCTGAAAAACTGGGCTATTCTGGACGATGATTTTCATTCACGAATCATTCAAGCGGCCGGAAACGAGCGGCTGAACGATTTAATCGAATTTCACGCCGACCATTTATTCCGGGCCCGTTTATATACCGTAAATAAACGCCCGCTCCCCACCAATTCGATTTTAGAGCATGAAGCAATTGTGGCCTGCCTAAAAACAAACGACGGCAAAGCGGCCAGAACCATTATGGAGTCCCACCGGCGCCGAGCCAGCCGGGATATTTTAAACGTTATTGACTGACTTCAAAGAGAAAATTTTTATTATTTACACAAATAAGCCGCCTCTATTCGCTTAGAGACGGCTCCTCGTTATTTCTTTATATAAATGACTGATACCGCTGGAAGCTTCTTTTCGTAAAACAACAGCCAATGCTCCTGACGAAGATCGAACTTTTTTCACAGCGTCTCTCTGTTCTAAACTGCTGACTCTATCACTTATTTCTTTAGCATGTACTGGAAATGGCAGCGTTTGGCTTACTTGTCGGACCAGCGCAGATATCTTCATTTCACAGCCATTTGCCACCAGACATGTTATTACCGCCTGGTTCAAATCCTGAGTGCGCATAGATTCTTTCTTTTCCCTTCTCCTGCCTAATACTGCTATTAATTGGTGAACAGGCCCATCGCTCAAAGGCTTCCGAAGCTGCTCCCACATAAAGCACTTCTTTGACGGGCCCATTCATCAATTCTTCACTCACTTCCCAAAAATAAACGGCCTCTGGTTCCTGAAGAATACGAATATAGGGGTCTACCAGGTGGCGCTCTGTACAGGAAATGGAAAGATATACTCTGTCTTTTCGCAAAAGTGCTTCTCCAAGATCCCAATGCAGTGCTTTTGACAAACTGCGTAATGCTTTTTGAATTTTATAATGCTGCAAGGAGACCACCATTGTCTCTCTCCCTTTCTGTCTGCGTTATTTGTTACCTTTGAGCGGTGAACGTACGGTACTGTCTGGGTGTGCATCCGTAGACGCTTTTGAAGCATACCCCAAAATAACTGGCGCTCGAAAACCGCAGCCGTTCAGCGATGGCTTTTACCGGACTCGTTGTAGTCTGCAGGAGATATGCCGCCTCCTGTATTCGTTTCTGGGTCACGTAGTTTGGGATGGACATGCCAAGCTCTTCGTTCACCAGCCGGGAGATATGGCTTTTGGAGACCTCCAGCTGGCCTACGAGGATGTTCGTATTTAACGCCTGGTAGAGCTGCTGCTCCACAAGCGTAATAAATCTGGAAATGATCGGATTATTATAGGCTTGTATGTCTTCATTCCAGGTGGTATCAAGCATCCCGTCGACCAATACATTGATTCCTTCAAAAAATTCCTCTTCCAGGTTCCACTCTTCCATAACATTAATCAGGGCTACTGAGGCGGCAAGCGCTTTTTTATCAAACGAAAAGGTTTGAGTATAGCGGTCCAGAAATCCGCCTATTAAAAAGAAATAATACTGCTTCAGCACCTGCAGCCGCTTCTCATCTTCCGGCTCGAGCGAAATAATCCGGTATATTGTCGCGAGCTCTTTTTTAGCTTCTTTTTTCCGGCTGCGGAAAATACAGTCGAAAAAACGGTTTTGTGCCTTATAAAGCTCCACCAGCTCCTCGTTTTCTGCCTGGTTCATTTTCTCTATTTCCTGTTCGTATTGCGAACGGAATCGTTCATAATTCTTAGTCATCACGGACGTTCCTTTATTTTATATTGATCTGCCCTTTTTAATGTACTATAGCCCACATGCATAATCTATCAATTACGTTTTAGAAACTATCAATAATTCATCTTTTCTATTAATAATAGCGGATTATAATATACACTGGGATAATAAAAATGCACCAGCAATGAGATCTTCCATTGCCAGTGCATTATATTAAAATTTACTCATCCATTCCCATCGATTTCTTGTATCCTTCCAAATACGGCATTTCAGACGGGCTTCCCATTTCAAAGCCGGTCATCGTCCGGTGCCACAGTGGATAAATAGGTGCTGGGCGCGCAACGGATTCAATCCGGTCATGCTCCTCCTGCGTCAAGTACATATCTGCCGACGCCAAGTTTTCACGCAGCTGTTCTTCGTTGCGGGCGGCGATGACGATCGGGCCGACGTTCGGGCGGTCTTTGACCCACGCATAGGCGATCTGCGGAACGGTTGCGTTCCGGCCGTCAGCTACTTCTTCGAGGGCATCGATCACTTGATACAGCCGTTCTTCATCCTGAATCCACGGCTCCGGCCAGCCTTCGCCCTGACGGGTATTTGCCGGTGCTTTTTTGTTCCGGCCGATTTTACCGTTCAGCAGTCCTTCGCCAAGCGGGCTCCAGATCATTGAGCTTACGCCAAGCTCCCTTCCTGCCGGCAGCAATTCGTATTCTGCTTCGCGGGCTTCCGGCGTATAGTAGATCTGCTGGGTAACCGGCGGGATGTAGCCCGGACGCTCAGCCACGGAGAATATTCTTGCAAGCGCCCAGCCGCTGTAGTTGGAAACGCCCCAATACCGGATTTTCCCGGATTTCACGAGGTTTGTCATCGTTTCCACGGTTTCTTCCACCGGCGTGCGTCCGTCCCATAGGTGCACAAAATACACGTCCAGATGGTCCGTGCCGAGCCGCTCCAGCGTCCGGTCAATCGACGCTTCAATGTTGCTGCGGGACGCGCCGCGGGCATTCGGATCATTGTCAAAATGAAAGCCGGTTTTGGACGTTAAGAGAACTTCATCCCGGCGCCCTTTAATCGCAGAGCCCAACACGCGTTCCGCATCGCCCTTCGAGTACAGGTTTGCGGTATCAAACATGTTCATGCCTGCTTCCAGCGAGATATCCACAATCCGGCGGGCATCGTTTTCATCAATATTTCCCGTCGGCTCAAATCCTTTCGTTCCGCTGAACGGAATGGTCCCGAGTATATACTTTGGCACGCGCAGTCCGGAGTTTCCTAAATAAATGTATTCCATCGTTAAAGCCTCCTGTATTTCATGAAGTGTTTGTGCCTCGTCAGCTGGTTCCTGCAGTATCGAATACGTTGTTCTTATACCTTGAATGATTTTCCGGCAAACATCTGTAAGCGAATACTTCTAAATGTAATATATTTACAATAACTGCAGCTGCATTTAAACATGTACAGCCTGGAAATTATTTTCCGAAATTTTAAGCAGATTAGTTCTTTTGGCATGAATATATAATCAATTAAAGGGTAATATTTACAATGGGTCCAGATTTCTCTGGACTCCAAATAGTGATTCAGTGTTCACCCAGCGTCATATACAACTGGTTTAGGAAAAAGAATTAATGCTTTTTTCGGGCCATTTCTATCCTTTGGATAGGAGTGGCTTTTTTTAATGCATAATAAAGGAGCCAACGTTTATGCACACATCTACTTTTGGTTATATTTTTAACGGCAATGAACTGCTCGTCGGTACTGCCGGGAGCTTAGCACCGTACATCCAGGAAGCATGCCCTCAAATGTACAACAATATCGACAAACTATTTCACTCCCTTCACCCATTTGCGATGGACGGCACACCGCTCCGGTTTCTTTCTGATGCAGCCGTGTTGAAAGCCCCGTGGGCGGCGTATGATTTATGCAATAATCACTGCTTTCTTGATGAGAGCTCCTTTTTCTCCTAAAGAAGTTTTACAGTTCCCCCGATAGCAATGAAGAGTAAATACCATTAAATTTACGAAAGGGTGCTTTCCATGTTTCGACTCGATCTGGCTGCTGTACACGAAGAACCTCCATCTGATGACCATACAGGCAGTTTTTCCGGCAGTGTCTTCCAGAATCAGCGCTGCATTGGCTCGTATCAGTTTGTTCTTCACTGCCGCAACCGTTTAGCCGAAGTCAGTATCACCTTCCAGGAGGATGTAAAAAAACCTGATGATTTCTTTCGCATTGATCTGCACCGAAACCTCGATATTGAAGCGTTTCAGAAAGATCCAAAAACCCTGCTGCGGTTGATTAAGATCAGAGTGCTGAGCCCGGAGTGGCGCCTGCCGGGCACCTCGCGCCAGGGCTTCCAATATGCTTTCGAACATGTAAATACTTTTCATAAATAATCGTAAACAATTAAAAAGCTGAAGCCGGAGAATGATCTCCAGCTTCAGCTTTTATTGTTTCAGGCTGTCTTCGAATTAATAAGGATCCGATGGAATCCCATGCTCTTCAGCCTGTTGGACGCCTTCTTCCGTTTTCGTGGCGCCTGCAGGCCCGCCGTGCGTGGAATCCTGGTCTGCGCCGTCTGTGGAGGTGCTGTTTTTCAGCCCTTCTTCAACACGGCGGCCGTATTCCTCATCACACTTCTTAAAGTGGGCAATCATTTCTTCCTGAATTTCCGTTTTACATGGAATCAGGTTGTCCACGAGGTTTTTGATTAATTCATCTTTTTCCCATTCCTTGAACTTGCGGAACGTTTCTCCCGCTTGTTGGTAAGGATTCTGGCGGTCGATGGCTTCTTTTTTCACTTCTCCTTCGGTATAAGGAGTGTGAGGCTTGCCGCTCATCTGTGCTTCCTTCAGGTTATTCATTGTGGAAGGCTCGTAGTTCACGTGTGGATTCTGGCCTTCGTCGTTATCGACTTTATACGACATCTGTCCGCCGCGCTGGTTGGTTGCGACCTTTTTCTTCGCCTGGTTGATCGGCAGCTGCAGATAGTTGGCGCCGACGCGGTACCGCTGCGTATCGGAGTACGAGAACGTACGGCCCTGCAGCATTTTATCATCGGAGAAATCCATGCCGTCGACAAGAACGCCGGTACCAAAGGCGACCTGTTCCACTTCGTTGAAGTAGTCCTCCGGATTGCGGTCAAGCACAAGCTTGCCGACAGGAATCCATGGGAATTGATCCTTCGGCCACAGCTTCGTATCATCAAGCGGGTCAAAGTCGAGCTCCGGATGATCGTCGTCGCTCATCACCTGGACGCGAAGCTCCCATTCCGGATAGTTGCCTTCTTCAATGGCTTCGTACAGATCCTGGGTGGCGTGGTTGAAGTTTTTGCTTTGGATGCTGTCCGCTTCTTCCTGGGTCAGGTTGCGGATGCCCTGGATCGGTTCAAAGTGGTACTTCACGAGCACCGCTTCACCGTCTTCGTTCACCCATTTGTACGTATTTACCCCGGAGCCCTGCATCTGCCGGTAGTTAGCCGGAATGCCCCACGGGGAGAATAAAAACGTCAGCATGTGCATAGCTTCCGGCGTCTGCGACATAAAGTCGAAGATCCGTTCGCTGTCCTGCACGTTCGTGACCGGATCCGGCTTCAACGCGTGAATAACGTCCGGAAATTTGATGGCGTCCCGGATGAAAAACACCTTCAGGTTATTGCCGACGAGGTCCCAGTTGCCGTCTTCCGTGTAAAATTTCACGGCAAATCCGCGCGGGTCCCGTAGCGTTTCCGGGGAGGTCCCGCCGTGAATCACGGTGGAAAAACGAACAAATGCCGGTGTCCGCTTGCCTTCCTCCTGGAAGATTTTTGCGCGTGTGTATTTGGAAATCGGCTCATCGCCAAAGGAACCGTACGCTTCAAAGTAGCCGTGCGCACCTGCCCCACGGGCGTGAACTACCCGTTCCGGTACACGTTCACGGTCAAAGTGGCTGATTTTTTCCAGGAACTCGTAGTTTTCAAGCGTCGTCGGTCCGCGATTGCCGACGGTTTTCGAGTTCTGGTTGTCCCGGACAGGGTGGCCCTGTCTCGTCGTCAGCGTACCGTCTTCATTCCTATATTGCTTATCGTCGTTTTTTTCTTCGTCGTGTTCGTTATTGCGGTCTTTACTCAATGCTGTTACCTCCTTTAGGAAATCTATTCACTTTTACCCGGGTAGTTTATGGTTTAAACAGTTATTCCGAATTTTTTAAATTCGTAGTATATAGCTATGCACCCTGGCACAGCAGTTTTTCAAAGGCAGTTCCCTTATCCTGGTGAAGCACAAATCAGGCTGGCGGGGACTTCCCTGCCAGCCTCATCCATAACTATACACATGTTAAATCATATAATCCCAGGAATCCTGCTTCGGCTCCTCGGGAGGCTTAAACGGTACGTTTCTTTCGTGCTCCAGAAAGCCCTCGAGGGTCTGGTATTTAATCGTTTCCGGGTATTTTTCCTGCCAGCCGGCCCGCAGCAGCAGATCCCGGACCGGACCCTTCAGCTCCACAAACCATACCTGCACGCCTGGGTCCCTCCGGAACATTTCAATAATCTGTTCCAGAGCGCCGATGCCCGTAGTATCAATGTCGTTCACCCCGGACATGTCAATCGCGGCCTTCAGTCCTCCGCCTTCCGTTTTGCGGCGGTCCTGAATCGTTTTTTCCACCATTTTCACGAAATAGCCGACATTCGAAAAATGAATGCGCGTATCCGCCCGCACGAGCACCGTGCCCGGCACCCGCTTTGCGTGCGGAAACCGCTGCAGATCCAGATAGCTGTGGGTGTCCTCCTCGTAGCCGATTTCGACAATATTCGGGCGGGAAATATGGCGCAAAAGCAGCAGGATGGAAAAGCCAATCCCGATTAACAACCCCCACTGAATGCCGACGAGAAGCGTCGCAGCAAATGTCACGATCCACACCCAGCCGTCCTCCGGCTTTACGCGAAAGGCGTCCTTTAACGACCGGATATTAATCAGGCCGCTGACCGAAACGAGAATAATCGCTGCAAGCACCGCATACGGCAGATAGTAAAATAAAGACGTGAAAAAGAGAAGCGTCACCAGCACACCGGCTGCGGTAATAATCATCGCCGCCTGGGAGGCCGCTCCCGACCGGTAGCTGACCGCACTTCTTGAAAAGCTGCCGGTCACCGCATAGGAGGAAAAAAACGGCCCGGCTATATTGGCATACCCGATCGCCCGGATTTCTTTATTCAGGTTAATACCGGAATCATTTTTATCACTCAGCGTTTTCGTAATCGCAAGCGTCTCCATCATCGCGATCAGCGCAATGGTGAGCGCGGTCGGGACCAGCACCTGTATGTCCGCCAGGTTAAAGCCCGGAATGGTAAAAGCCGGGAGTCCCTGCGGCACCCTTCCGACGACGCTTACTCCCTGGTTATCGAGCCGGAAAAGCGCCACCGCCGCAATACTCAGCACGACGACGATGAGGGAAACCGGTAAATTCCGTTTTGCTTTCCGGCCCCCGATCAGCACTAGAAGACTGGCTATTCCTACAAGCAGGGTCGGGATATGTATCTGCGGCAGATGCACGATCACATCCCGCAGCAGCGGAATAATCTGTGTCTGGCTGCCTACGCTGATGCCCATAAACTGGCCAAGCTGGCTCATGCCGATTGCAATCGCCACTGCCGACGTGAACCCGCTGATCACATTCGGGGAAATAAACTTTACAAACGCAGCGGCATTCAACAAGCCAAGAGAGACCTGCATCACTCCGACCATTACCGTCAGCAGCAGCACAAGCCCCACGTATTCCGGCGTCGACGGATCTGCATACAGGGATACGCCGGAAAACACAAGAATGGATGCCATCGCTACCGGGCCGATGGCCAGATGCTTTGACGTGCCAAACAGCGCATAAAGAATGAGTGGAAGCAGAGAGGCATACAGCCCCATGACCGGCGGCAGGCCGGCAAGCACGGCATAGGCCATCCCCTGCGGGACAATCATAACAAAGATGGTAAATCCCGCAGCCATATCCTTTTTCAGCGACTGATTATTATAATCCTGCGGCATAATTAATATATCTTTTATTTTCCCAGGCATAAATCCTTTCCTTCTTTCTCCGTGAACTCACAAACAGTACGGCGATTAAATCTCTCTTCTAAAATCATGAACCATAACGGCCTAAAAGAAAAGCCCGCACTATATTTTTTTGACTCACGGCTTAAATACAGCTGTACGCCTGCTTTAGTCCTTTCTACACCGATTCTCTCCAGTATATTGCTAAGATCCGGCTGTCAAAAATAGGTTTACTTTTCCAGCAGGGATGTTTAAACTGAAATTAACACAAATATTGGTTTCGCAGATGAATGTATTGGGAGAGCCTGTAAACGTATTTTACAGCACCGAAGGAGCAATCCTCTCCATCAGCCGGAAAGGAAAAACTCTCAGGTACCAGGACCAGTACAGGATGCACCTCTGGAGAAGGTATACGTACCTGCCGAAGAAGAAAATTCTTTTTTAAGAATGAAATCTTTCAGGCTCACAGACAGAGAAACGGCGCCCCAGGCCGCTTCTCTGTCTTTTTTTCTTTTTTGTAATCGCTTTCAATCTTGAATATGGAGGAATTGCTATGGAGTTTGACAGCTGCTTTGACATTATCGGCCCGGTGATGGTCGGTCCTTCGAGCTCCCATACTGCCGGGGTGGTATCGATTGGAAAATTCGTGCATGACTGGCTGGGAGACGTCACTGACGTGACAATCACATTCTACGGCTCTCTCGCCTCCACCTATCAGGGCCACGGCTCGGATAAAGCTGTCCTCGGCGGCCTGCTCGGATTGTCCGCACACGATACCAATGTCCGGAATGCCTACGCCCTGGCAAAGGACAGCAATCTTCGTTACGACTTCCGGTTCTGCACGAACATCCCCAGCGGCTGCCACCCCAATACTGTTTATTTACAGGCCGCTTCCGCCACAGAGACGGTCCATGTCACCGGCGCATCCATTGGCGGCGGTGTAGCCTATATTTATGAAATTAACGGATATCATACCAGCATTAATTTGGGCACAGGCTCGGAGATTTTATCCATCGCCGCCCGGATCAAAAAGGAGGCTACATCTAGATGAAAGACACGATTGAAAGTATTGTGCAGGAATGTATGGCTCAGGACATTAGTATCGGCGAGTGGATGCTCCGCCGTGAAGTGGATCGCTCCGGTTCGTCCCGCGGGCAAATTTTCGGGCGCATGCAGGAACGGCTGCAGGTAATGAAGCAGGCCGTCCGGGAGGGGCTGGGTGACCTCGCGGAAACGGAAAGCAGGCTCTCAGGAGGCGATGCCTACCGCATGCATCAGTATAACCAGCATACCGCCCCACTATCAGGACCAGTTATCAGCACGGCGATGGAAGCCGCAATGGCAACGTCGGAAAGCAATGCCAAAATGGGCCTTATTGTAGCAACTCCTACGGCAGGCTCTGCAGGCATTCTGCCTGGAGTGATGGTCTCTCTTCAGGACAACCGCGGCATGGACGATGAGAAACTGACAATGGGACTGTTCGCAGCGAGCGCCATCGGCTACGTTTTTGCGAACCATGCCTTCATTTCCGGAGCGGCCGGCGGCTGCCAGGCGGAAATCGGGTCAGCGACGGCTATGGCGGCGGGAACGATTACAGAACTGCAGCAGGGGTCACCGGAGCAGGTTTCCCACGCGACGACCATGGCAATGAAGTCACTGCTCGGCCTCGTGTGCGACCCGGTTGCCGGGCTTGTCGAGGTGCCGTGCGTAAAAAGAAACGTGATCGGCACCTCCATAGCCTTTTCAGCAGCTGATATGGCATTAGCCGGCATTACCAGCCGCATTCCCTGTGACGAAGTGATCCAGACGATGCATACCATCGGCAGGGACATGCCCGGCAGCCTGAAAGAAACCGCCGAGGGAGGACTCGCCCAGACCAAAACAGGCAGAGAAGCCGCCGAACGGCTGTATCAGCGTCCCTGTACTTTTTAATCCCTAAAACGATATCATTTAACCAAATGAGGTGCAGCTATGAACGAACGCCGCTTTTTTCAAATCTGGTTCGGTACTCTCACTCTCATCAGCATTATATTTATGTATTGGGCCATCGCTTTCTCCGCCTTCGTATTAGGAGTTCTCTGTTTCTATAATCCAAAGTTCCGCAGCAGGTGACGCCTCCAGTTGTTAAAAATGAAATTATTGTACTTTTCCGCCGTTTGTGAGCATTCTGCTTTTTGTTTCCCTGCCGCCGTGCTATTCTTGCTATACGTCTTTTCGAAGGAGGTCATTTCCATCGACCATTTTGCATATGTACTTCAACGCCCCAAAAATCAGGTATACATAGGCACGGCTGCTGATATCCGTTCACGCTTTGGCAGCCAGGAACCCGTTTATTTTTGTTCGGAGGACGAACTGCTTAATAGTTTAAACTCCTTCCGCAATGAGGAACTCATTATTACCACCGTTAGTGACCTTCCGATATTTAACAAAAATGGGACGAGAAAAACCATTATAATTTATAAATGCACGTAAAACGCTCCGGCTGATTTTCAAAATCTCCGGAGCGTTTTTGGATTATTGGAGCGGAGTTGCATGAGCCCGCTGAATGGAGGCAATCGCCCGGTCGACCACGTGCACATCGCACGGGGCATGCTTTTGCACTGCTTTCGTGACAGTGTTCCCCTGCATGACCTGCTCGAGCGCATTCCCACCGGACTGGCCGACGACGATAAGATCTGGTTCAATCCTTTCACACAGCTGGTTCACCAGTCGCTTTTTGGGCACGCCATTGTCCAGCACGGATTTAACTTTGGATACACCTTTTTCTTTGGCGTTTTTTCGATACGCTTCGAGCTGGTACTCGGCCTCTGCGTACAGTCGTTTGATCCCAATCGGATCCATCCAGCCAAGCGACGAATATTCATTATAATGAAACACATAGGCCAGGGTTAAATCGGCTTCATGTTTGACAGCAACGCGGCAGGCTTCATCAAAGGCATCAACACTCGGATTATTGAGCACATCAAGGGCAGCCAGGATATGAGTATAATTTTTCATTCCATTTCACCTTCTTATATTTTATAATAAAAGCCAAAAAGCACGCAGGTTTCCCTGACCGGTACTTTTTGGCTTATGTTGCAGGCTTATGGATTCCTGACATTTCCGCCGCATCGGCTTGTATTTCTTACCGTATTCCCAGGCGGATTTGATGTTCAAACTACAAAAGTTTTCTTTTCACCATTTTCACACGTAATTTGAGGTTTGAAACAAACGGGAACCGGATAGAGCTACCCATGAAACCTTGTTGCAGGAGGAACGTATGAATAAACATCACCTTTTAAACCAGCTTAATGCGTTAAAACAGCAGTGGATCCAAAAGGAAATTTCTCTGCGGGAGTATGTGCAGCAGCGTTTGAACCTGCGCCAGCAGCTGAATAAAAAACATGATGAAAAATAACAAAGCCAGGGAGCGGTATTATTCCGCTCCCTGGCTTCTTGTATGAACCATTATTTTTCCGTAATCCAGGTGGTCACCTGTTCTACTGGCCTCCGTCTGCCTTCTTTCATGTCCCGCAGCGGATAGCCGAGGTAGATCAGCCCGAGCACCTTTGCCTGTTCACCGAGCCCGAACAGGGCATTCATTTTCGGGTGATAGCAGTGGGCTCCCGTGCGCCAGAACGCCCCCAGGCCAAGCGCATGAGCGGCAAGCAGCATGTTTTGTATTGACGCATAGACTGCTCCGTACTCTTCGAGTGTCTCTACCCGCTCTTCCCTTGAAGGCTCGGCCGCCACGGCGATCACCACCGGCGCCCGCAGCGCCTTGTCTTTTTGCTTCTCAAGATTCTGCTGTTTCTCTTCCCTTTCTGCCGGCGTCATCCCTTCCGCGGCAATGGCAGCCATCGTTTCTCCCAGCTGCCTGCGGCCGTCTCCGGTCATGACGAAATACCGCCACGGCTCTGTTTTATGATGCGACGGAGCCCAGGTCCCGGCTTCCAGTACTTTCGTGATAACTTCCTCAGGCACCACGGTTTCTGTAACGAGCCCATTGCTGCGACGTGAATGAATGGCTGTCAGCACGTCCATCCTGCTTCATCTCCTTCGTTTTAAATGCTGCTTACGCCAGTTTATTCTGCCGGCGGTCCGAATTTTCCCTGATGGAAGTCCCGGTACGCCTGCTTGATTTCGTCCATGCTGCTCATCACAAACGGACCGTAGGGCACAATTTCCTCCCCGATCGGCTCGCCGGAATACACGAGCAGTCTCGTGCGTCGTTTGTTTGATTTAATCCGTAGCGTAGACAGGGCTTGCGGGTCCCCGTCTTCCTCGAAAGTGAGCGTCGCCACATCGTGCTTATTGACGGTTCCGTCTGCAACGTCAGCACTGCCGGAGAGCGTATATATAAAGGCATTGTGATTTTCCGGCAGGTGATGCACGTATTCAGCGCCCTCCGATAAATTAATTTCGGTTAACGTGATGGGCACAAGGGAGTCCAGCGGCCCATCTTCACCAGCAATGCTTCCAGAAAAGATTTTTAAATACCCGCCATCAATTTGTACGGTCGGAGCTTCTTCCCCGTATACGTTCTGGTAAATGGTTTCCGTGTTTCGTTTGTCTTTGGGAAGGTTCAGCCACAGCTGCAGCGTATGGGCAATGTCATTTTCCACCCCGTCTTCGGCATGCCTCGCGGCCCACCCGGCATTCATATACTGCACATCACCGGGCTCGAGAATATCGCGGCCGCCGCCGTTATCAATATGCTCGAGCCGTCCATCCACCACGTAAGTGACCGTCTGAAATCCCCGGTGCGGATGATCGGGAAAAGTACCCTTCTTAAACCAATCTTCGGCCATTAAAATGAACGGATCAAATTCTTTCCACCGGTCCACCGGCAGCACCCATCCCTTTTGGATGGAGGGAAAACCGAATTCTTCGTACTGCACCGTCCACTTATCACGAATCCGGCGTTGAAACAGGTCCTGGTTACGTTCCATCAACAGCACTCCTTTTTGAATTTAGTATGCATAGCAACTATTTCCTGAAAAAAATATATTTACTTCATCTGTCCTGCTTCTTTAGTACAACATATATCTTTTTGTCCTGCAAAGAATCTACTCAGCGGTCTTTCTATTCCTCCCGCAGACTTTCGGAAACGTTTTTATTTATTTTAGCAAGCGTCTGTTCAAGCGCTGTCAGCTCGTTTCGGCTGATGCCCTTTGTTACCGCAGCGTTGAACCGCTCCGCTGCCGGACGCACCTTTTCCTGCAGCTCCCTGCCTTCGTCTGTCATAAACAGCTGCACCGCCCGCTGGTCTTGGGTGCCCGCGGCGCGGCGCACGAACTGCTTTTTCTCGAGCTGGGAAGCCATCCGGGCCACATTCGTTTTGTCCTTCTGCAGCTTCCGGGCGATGTCGTTCTGCGTACGCCCGTCCTCCTCCCAGAGGAGCATCATAATGAGATTCTGCTCGGGGGTGAGGTTAAACACCCGCAGCTCTTCTTTTATAAAGCTGGTTAATTTCAAATCGGTCTGGTGAATCATAATACTGATAAAATCTTCGGTATGCATATGAACTTCCTCCGTTGCGCTGATGGATTGAATCGTGTTTACTTATTTTTCAGCAATAGCTTCTATTTCTTCGTGACGCTGCGCCATGTATACCGTCCACTTTACGGGTGAACGCCGGCCGGAAACCTGCATGTTTTTGAATAAATCGGTAAAGGCCTTCTGCCGGATTTACTTGCGAAGCGGAAGCACTGTAGAAGCTTTCACTTCCCGAAGAACAATGCTTGTCTGCAGCTGGGCCACTCCGAGCTGGTTTAACTCCCGGATAAACGCCTCCAGCTCCTTACGGTCACGGTGGATGGTTTTGAGCATATAATCAAACGCCCCGGTCATGCAGTAGCACTCCATGACCTCCGGCATCGCCGATAAGTGGCGCTCGAGCTCGTTTATCTGCTGCGTCTGGTGAATGCTTGTGCTCATGAATATCGTGCACAGCAGGTCGTACCCCAGCTTTTCCTGGTTTAGGATCGCCGTATAGGAATCAATGTAGCCGTCCTGCTCAAGCCGTTTCACCCGTGCATGAGTAGCGGGGGCGGAAAGGCTTACCCGCTGGGACAGCTCCAGGTTGCTGAGCCTTGTTTCCGTCTGCAGTAAATCGAGAATATGTACATCCACTTCATCAAGCATGCATTTTCCTCCCGAAGAATATTCGTTTTCAGCATTTTTCTAACCACACAAACAAAAACAAATTCTGTTTTCCCATAAATAAATTAATATCATTTTGAATATATTCATTTATAGAGAATAATATTTCTTCCATTCATTTTACATGATACATTTATTCCATACAACACTACAGGGAGGAATAACGCATGAAATACGCCGGATTGCTGCTGCTTGCGAGCCTCTGCTGGGGAAGCAATTTTATCGTCGGCGAAGGCCTTACCGCTTACGCGTCACCTGTGACGCTCACCATTTTGCGCTACGGGATTGCCGCATTATGCCTCCTGCCTGTCCTCCTGGTTACAGAAAAACGCCTGCTGCCCCGCAAAAAAGCGCTTCTGCCGCTGTTTCTGATGGGTATCACAGGCGTTGCCCTGTTTAACATTCTGCAGTTCACTGCACTTGCTTCGTCGAGCGCCACCAACATAAGCATTATCTCGACGATGAATACACTGTCGATTGCCCTGTTTTCAGCGATACTGCTACACGAACGGCTGCGCGGCGCGCAAATTGCCGCCATGCTTATTTCCACTGCCGGCGTATTGCTTGTCGTGACAGAAGGACGCCTTGAAAGCTTTTCTTTTGCCTCCGGCGATGCATGGATGCTTTTGGCGGTGCTCGTCTTCGGGCTTTACTCCATCTGCAGCCGCTGGGCGACCACCTTCGTTTCGCCAATGATGTCCGTCTGCTACTCCGGGCTGTTCGGTGTTCTGCTGCTGCTTCCCATTAATGGCTTTCAGGTGCCCATCCACCGGGTGGATGCCGTGTTTATCAGCTCGATGCTGTTTCTAAGCATCATCGCTACGATTGTCTGCATGGTGCTGTGGGGGATCGGCGTACAGCATTTGGGAGCGACAACGTCCGGGCTGTTTTTAAACTTTAACCCGCTGTTTACCGCCCTGCTTGCCTTTGTGCTTTTTGGGGAGCATCTGACCTGGCCGCAGGCAGCCGGCAGTGCAATTGTCATCGGCGGATGTGCGGCGTTTTCCCTCTTCACGAAAAAGCGCGGGAGGCTGCGATCAGCTCCCGCGCTTCAAAAGCGTACGGCTTAAGGTGTGGTGGTAATTAAGAATCGCTAGGCAGCGTCCGCACAAGATGCTCGAGCGCGTCATGCATCGGCGTGGCCGGACGGCCAAGCAGCTTCTCAAAATCATCGCTTTCGACATCGAGCGAACCGCTGCGGATGCCCTGCTGAATGCTTACGAGCATCGGTACAACCGTTTCCGGCATACCGGCTTCCTTCATAATTTCCGCATATTCATCGTCGTCCACGTGCTGCACCGGAATCTCTTTTCCAAGCACGTTTTCAAGCACGCCAACGAGTTCATCCTGGGTATGCGGCCGTCCGGAAAGCTCATATACCGACTGCTGTTCCCCTTCTCCGGCGAGAGCGGCCGCCGCCGCTTCCGCGTAGTCGAGCTGCAGCGCCCATCCTACCCGACCGTTTCCGGCAGCCGTAACCCACGGCGCATCGTTCATGGCTCCCTGAATGCCTGGCACTTCGTTTTCAAGGTACCAGTTGTTTCGCAAAAACGCGTATGGAATGCCGGTTTCAATAATTGCATTTTCAGTGGCTCGATGCGGTGGAGCCAAAAACATCGTGCTGCTTTCCGCATGGCCAATGCTTGTATAGGCAATAAAGGAGACGCCGGCCCGGGCGGCTGCCTCCACCGCGTTTGTGTGCTGGCGGATTCTTGTGTCGTTGTCCCCGTCGGTTGAAATAATGAGCAGGCGGTCCACACCGGCAAACGCTTCGTCCAGGCTTTCCGGGTCGTCAAAATCGCCGCGGCGCACGTCCACGCCCGCTTCCTTCAAATTGTTTGCCTTGTCCGGGTTCCGGACGCTGACGGCCAGCTGGTCGGCCGGCATCTTCCGCAGCAGCGCCTGCATGACTTTGGAGCCTAATTTGCCTGTTGCTCCGGTTACTAGTGCTTTCATATGTCATTCCTCCATTTCTACTGTTAATTATAACCAAAACAGTTACATTCGGTACACTGAAACGCTTGGACCGCGGCTACCCAAGCGTCAACACAGCGAGCGCTGTGAGAAACAACGTATAGCTGCTGTAAATGGAAATTTTCCGCACCCGGCGGTTAGGAATGAAATTGACCACCGTCAGTACACCGGCGAAGCCCAGCACCATAAGCATGATAAGCATTGTTTTCCTCCTTCGGTCGCTGTAATCGCAGCCGTTTTTCTTCTATTTAAATAAGGCGCCTGTACCGGAGCGATATGTAATCTTCATCCTCCGTATTGGCATATCCGGTACGCTCTCCTTCGTACGTAAAGCCTTTTGCATCATAAAACGGAATCGCGAGTTGGTTGCCTTTCTGGACCGACACCCATTGTTCCTCGGCCCCGAGGAGCTTCTGCTGCCGGGTTACGGCTTCAAGCAGCATGGTGCCGATCCCTTCATTGCGGCGGTCCGGATCCAGATATAACACATACAGTTCGGATTCCTTTTCCCCTGTCATACCACCACCCGCAGCACCAATCACCATTTCGTTCTCCACCGCCGAAAAATAGCCGCCCCAGTCGAGGCTTGTATGCTTCACTTCATCGAACACTCTGGAAACATTATAAAACTCCCGGCACACCCGCTCGA
This sequence comes from Marinococcus halophilus, assembly GCF_002265875.1. Taxonomy (GTDB): domain Bacteria; phylum Bacillota; class Bacilli; order Bacillales; family Marinococcaceae; genus Marinococcus; species Marinococcus halophilus. The sequence continues at coordinate 107,174 of NZ_NPFA01000007.1, read as the reverse complement.
GATAATCATCATTGCAGAGCCCCCGGTACGTGGCCCACGTAGCTTTCGTACACACAGAAATGATGCCGGAAACGTGCGAAGGCCCGGCCTGTTCGATATGTATCATCTTTTTTCCTCCGGCGTAACAATTATAATTATAAACAAAATTAATTTCTTACTTTACCTCTTTCATATTATAAGTGTTTTAACTGCTTTTTAATATCAACCATCATTGGAATGTAGAAATAAAAAAATCCCCTCCAGCTTTGGAGAGGATTTTTGCCTGATCCTATTATTAGTCGACTACTGTTACTTCAACGTCCTGACGGCCGAAGGAATAAGCTTCGGATTTGGTTGGCACATGGACATCCATGCGGTCGCCATTAATTGCACCGCCTGTGTCAGCTGCTGTATACGTACCCATGCCTTCGATTTTCACTGTGGAACCGAGTGGGATTACGTCCGGGTCAACAGCGACTACGTTCGCATTAGGATCTTCGTTTAAGTTTTTGCCAGTGGCAGTAATACCGCTGCAGCCTGCACAATCAGCTGTATACGCCGTAGCTTCCATCGTCATGGTTTCGCCTTCACTGCTGCTGTCGGAGGACTCAGAGGTCGATTCGCCTGCTACTTCCTCGCTGGAATCACTGGAAGAATCAGAAGATCCGCCAAGTGCTGCCTGTGTTTCCGGGCCAGCTACGCCGAAGTAGTCGCCCGCAGAAGAAGAGATACCGTTGTCTGCCTGAAAGTCTTTAACCGCGCTTTCCGTTCTTGGTCCGAACGTAGAGCCTGTGTTTCCGTTAAAGTAGCCTTTTTCTTTTAACTTGTCCTGCAGTTCTGCAACAGAGGAATTAACGTCTCCTCTTTCCATTTGGCCGTGGTCGCTGATGGAGGCATCCGCTGCCTGTGGTGCTCCAAGGATCACGCCTGCTGTAACTGCTGTACCGAATAATGTTTTTTTCATCATATTGATTCAACCTCCGAGGTAAAGATATTTTTCGTCTTAAAGACGATGCCAGTGAACAATGGACTGTTTGCCTATATGATTACTTACCTTTACGTCAATACTGCATGGATAGGTTGATTGTTTAATGTAGTTGATTGCCGAAATACTTATGTGCTTTCTCTTAAACACAACGCTACCGATTATGACGCTGGGGCTTGAAAATATCAATAGCATTAATTTAGATGTAATCTCCTCTTAATAAACTTTCTTTTTATGTAAAAAAAGCAGGCCCAATGGCCTGCTTTAAAACTTCATAAGCATATATTTGACGCCTTATACACCAAAATTTGTCACAAAATATTACAATCAGATTACCGCCTTCGAAATGAAGGTGGGTATTTCCTCTTGAAATAAATCATTTAACGCGGTAATACGAGGGCATTCAACGTATTTAAACACGGAAATGAAATTTTACATTATGATTGTAATATTTCTATTGAATATCGATTTGTTTTTTCTTGATGGAGCGTTTTTCTTCTTTCGGCAGCTGCAGCTTCAGTACCCCGTTATCAAAAGAAGCCTGTATTTCGTCGTCTTTGACGTTGTCGAGAGTCACCCGCCGCTGGAATTCTCCGTAGCTTCGCTCCCTGTGGACATAATCATCATGGCTGACATCCTGCTTTTCCTCTCGTTTGGCGCTGATGGACAGCACCGGTGCTTCGTATTCCACCCGGATGTCTTCCTTGTGAAAGCCCGGAAGCTCCGCTTCCACCACGTACTCTTTGTCCTCATCCCGGACATCGAGTTTAAACTTATTCATGTCCTGAAAAGGTTCAAAGAAACGGTCGTTCAGCAAATCTCCAAATCCAAAACCACGAGAAAGATCCGGGAAAAACCCACGATTACGGCGATTAGGTGTTAAATCTGCCATCATGCATTCCTCCTTGTCCGAAAGTAATGGTATTTTCATTATTAATTATATACGCTTATTACACATTTGAAACTATCTTTTGCTCAAAAATTTCATAAAAAAACCTCCCGGATCCGGGAGGAAATATCGTTACTTCTTCAGCTTTTTCGGCAGCTTGCCTTTTGCTTTTTTCTTCAGGCGCTTTTTCTTTTTAGCCAGTTTTTTCGGCGTACTTTTTTTGTTTAAAATGTAACGCGGTTTTTTAGACTTTTTCTTCTTGTCTTTCTTCTTGCCTTTCTCATCACCTGGGATCAGGCCTTTTTTAATTTTTCTGGTGATCAGTGGAAGAGACCCGCCGATCAGGCTGCCCGTGGCTATCCAGCCGTACCCTTTGTTATCCTTACTGTTATTTTCTTGCTTCCTATTCTTGTTTTCCTCTGCCATGTCATCATCTCCTTTGATGGTTCAATCACCGATAGACGCCTGTATACTGATGTAAGACCTCTGCTTAATAATTATTTACTTATACATATATCTTTTCCGAACTATTAATATTTCAAACAAAAATTCATTAATAATAGTTTTACATTTCTATTTCATACATAAATATGGATAATTATCTTTAATTATTAAAAGCAAAGGTGGCAATAGTTCAACTGTTTTCCAAAGGCGCATTTGCTAAAATAGGCATTAATAGAAATTTAAAGGAGGTGTATTTCTATATGGAATTGTTGAACCAACATCCGGAAAAAGCCCGTGTTTCACGGCCGAAGTTCTGTGTTTGGCTCGACGCTGCGGGGATTATACTATTTTTTGCGGGGGCAGTCTTTTTTGCTTTTATGTATAGTACATTTCCAGAAGAAGTGCCTGTACATTTCAGCATGAACGGAGAAGTAAATGCGTATGGAAACAAAGCGGCTATATGGCTTTTGCTGGCTCTCACTTCTGTATTATGGATTTTCATGTCCTTATTGGAACGAGTGCCACATATACATAACTACCCCAGGAAAATTCATGAAGGCAATGTCCGTGCCCAATACCGCAACAGCATTCTTCTGCTGAATACGGTAAAAAATTATATGCTGGTGATGTTTGCCGGTTTAAATGCAGCGTTTGTCACAAGTATTAACGGCTCTGGGCCGCCCCACTTGTTAATAATAAGTCTGCTGGCTGGAATATTTGTCGTAATGCTGCCGTTTTTGATACGGGCCTTTCGTTTATCATAGCAGGCCGGGCGCTACAAATACGGCCGAAACAGATAGTAGCCGCCGAGTCCGACAATCATACAAACCGTGATCGTAGTAAATGTATAAACTACTTCTCCTGCTTCAAATGCTCCGCCCCTCCAGCTGGCAACAGCCGCACTTACAAGAGAAACTGCCCCCGTAATAAGTATGTACCCAATGGTTAACAACGCATGCATTTTCCAGCTCTTTGGCTCAAGCACTGCATACAAAGCAAAGGAGACAAGCGCCAGCGGGAGGCATAACAATAGCAGAATTGTGATTCCTTCTGTAAATGCAGTCATGAATTTTCATCCTCATTTGTGTTTTGTATTATAGAAAGGAGCTGCTGTATGATAACGGCAATCCTCATTTGTATTATTCTCCTGCTTGCTTTTGTCATCGACAAAGGAATACGGTACAAAACGCAGGTCCCTTATCGAAGAAATAACTACCGAAGGCAGGAAGAGAAGTTTTTGCGGGCAAAAATCTACGCCACAATTTTTGCGCTTTTTCTTCTTATTCTTTTCATCGGAACCGAAAAAACGCCGTGGGTTTTCCCGGTACTGGGGTTCCACTTTGCCCTTCAGGCCCTGCTTGACGCTGTCGAAGAAAAACGTAATATCCCTCAGGAACGAAAGCACTGGCATTCTTTTTTGATCAGCGTTGTTTCTGCACTAATCGGCATAGTGGCTTTGACGCACCTGATGCTTTTTTGAATACCATTTATATTTAAAATAGAAGTTCCAGCGCAAAATAAGAAACGATAAAAAACAAAGTAATAATCGTTGATACTATATATTCTTTCGCCTCGTAGGCAAAATACCATTCGAGCCATGCTTGAGCAGCTCCAAATAGCATCAATACAGAAAGCATAAACAGCGGGATATAGCCTTGCGAATATGTATCTACTGTAAAAGTTGGAATCATTATCAGAACTAAAGCGACAATAAGAATGCCAAATGACCAGTATTGCCCCCGGGTTTCTTTAATCGTCACCGCTCCCTTTGGTACAATCCATATTTCTAGAGGGAAGCGAAGCAGTATGCTGGCAAGCACTGCAATAGAAAAATATTCTGGCAATTTATCACCTTTCTTCGAATTAATTAAGTACCTCCGCAAGCACGAAGCTTATTGTACCCATAAGCAGCAGCGCCGCCAGTATTCTAAACCATACCGCTTCAGCTTTGTTTATGCTTTCTTTTGCCCCGCAGTTATAATTCCATATAAGAAATAGATTAACTGTTAATAGTAAAGGAAAAGACATAGCGGTGTTTCCCAGATAACTCTGTCCCGTGAAAGCCATAATGTTTACAATAAAAATCCAAATAAAAATCAGCCCGTTCAACAGAAATATCAGCATCGTACGTATTCGATTGCGGACCGCTTCCATGTTCTCCTCTCCCTTAAACTCCTAAAATATTACAAATGCAGTGTAGCAGAAATTTTCTATTATGTCCTCCGCTCCTGCATAAAAAAACCCGCCGGCAGTTTCCTGCCGAACGGGTTGATCGATTTGTTTCGTTATACCTTTTGGTAGGCAACGCGGGAAGCGGCTTCCGCAACTTCCTTCAGGCCGGCTTCGATGATTTCCTCTGCCTGGTCCGGATTGGCGTTATGGCCTTCGATTACCACTTCATCTACAATATCCATGCCGTACAGACCGCCAAAAATGTTCTGCATGTACGTAAGCGCCATGTCCATGCCAGCCATTTCCGGAGCGGAATATACCCCGCCGCGGGCGTTCAGAAAGATCACTTTTTTCTCCGGCATGAGCGGCACAAGCGCACCCTCCGGGCTGTATTTAAACGTGTAGCCGGCTTCAGCGATATAGTCAATAAAGGTCTGCAGCTTAGCCGGAATCGTCAGGTTCCACAGCGGGAAGGCAAACACGACCAGATCAGCAGCGCTGAACGCATCCTTTGCTTTCTGCTTGGCGGCAAGCACCCGGCGGTCCATCTCGGTTGGCTCGCCGTCTGTCGCAAGGCGGCCTAAGGCGTCAAAGAAGTCCTGGCCGAAGTACGGTGTATCCTCTTCAAATACGTCGTAGGTCTGGACGTTTAATGCGCCTGCGTCCTGGACGTTTTCCAGAAACGTTTCGTACATTTTCGTGGAAATGCCATCCGGGCGGTTATTTGCTTTTACTAGTAATACGTTCACAGCTATCCCTCTTTTTCTTAAATGTTTAATTTTTCTCTGCCCCTATTATTTTAGCCGCTCCGCCCGTGAAAACAAGTACGCACTTAAAAGTGGTATAGTTCCCTTGAGGGTACCAATGGCGGCTTTCGGCGGGCAGAAGCAGAACAGTTCGTTTTTCAAATAAAACGTGGTAGTATGTACATACTGAATTGCATGCAAGCAAATGACTACATACCTGCTTTATAAAATCATACTAAGGAGTGGCATTAATGAAAAAAGAAGTCGAATTCTGTCAGTTTCAGGAGGCGCTCGGCATCCTTGTCGGCAAATGGAAGCCTGTCATCCTTGTTCATCTGTTAAATGACGGCACGCAGCGCTTCAGCGTATTAAAACGAAAAATGCCGGGTATCACCCAGCGTATGCTCACCAAGCAGCTGCGCGAGCTTGAAGATGAGGATATCATTCAGCGCGTCATTTATCCGGAGATTCCGCCGAAGGTGGAGTATTCCATTACTGAATATGGCCGGAGCCTGGAGCCGATACTCGAAGCGATGCACGAGTGGGGAAGCTCCCACGTTGCACGAAAGCAGGCAGAGGAGCCCGAGGCACAGGAAGAAAAGCTGTCCTAAAAATTAAGCACCCATCTCCCGTTAATCCGGGAAATGGGTGCTTTTCTTCTGTCTTCATTAATTGGCGTTTAAGCCGCCAGTCGCGCTGTATACATGACCGGTTACGTAGCTTGCCTGGTCGGAGGCAAGAAATACGTAGACTCCGGAAAGCTCGACCGGCTGGCCGGCACGCCCAAGCGGTGTCTCCGGCGTTTCTTCCCCGAATTTCGGGATGTTTTCGCCCGGCTGACCACCGGAAATCTGCAGCGGAGACCAGAATGGCCCCGGTGCTACCGAATTTACCCGGATACCCTGGGAGGCTACCTGCTTGGCAAGTGCCTTCGTAAATCCGATGATAGTGCTTTTGGTTGCGGCATAGTCCAGAAGCATCGGCGATGGATCATAGCCTTCAACGGACGTCGTTGTTATGATCGATCCGCCCTCCGGCATATGCGGCAGTGCTTCCTGGGTCATCCAGTACATGGAAAACACGTTCGTTTCAAACGTGGAAACAATCTGTTCGGTCGTAAGGTCAGCAATATCCTTAACGGCCTGCTGTTTACCGGCGACAAGTGCCAGAATGTCCAGACCGCCGAGCTCGTCCACGGCCGACTGCACGAGTTCACGGGAGAACGTTTCGCTTCTCAGATCTCCCGGCAGAAGCACTGCTTTACGCCCGGCCTGTTCAATCATTTCTTTTACGTCCTGGGCGTCCGGCTCCTCGTCCGGAAGATAGTTGATCGCCACATCCGCGCCTTCACGGGCGTACGCAATAGCCGCGGCCCGGCCGATACCGGAATCGCCGCCGGTAACGAGTGCTTTTCGTCCCTTTAATTGGCCGGTGCCTTCATAGCTGCTTTCGCCGCAGTCCGGCTGAGGATTCATATATTTTTGCACACCAGGCGGATCCTGGTACTGCTTTGGATAATCGTCATGATAATACTGGTTGCGTGGATCCTGGGTCATGCTGAAAATCTCCTTTGTTTACATAATTTAATTACGTGCTTCTATATTGCCATTTCATAAAAAAATGAAACATCCAATAGTATTTTCACATAAAAAATCTTGTAAATCGGCCGCAGTACATGCCTCCCATAAATGAGATTTTATGGTACGCTTAATTCATGAATCGTCGCAACGGAGGTGGCAATGGTGGAGATACATGCATGGAGAAGGGAATTGTCGGTAAAGGGCAAAAACGGCATTGCTTTTTTAATGGCCGCAGTGCTGATCTGGGTGCTGATAACGGGAGTTTTTCTGCTTTCCCTGGATTTGTATACCCAAAACATACTCATGCTCTGTTCTTCGGGGCTGATGCTGCCACTGGCAATCCTTTTTTCCCGGCTGCTGCGGGCGGAATGGAAATTTGACGACAATCCGCTCAGCAGCCTCGGCCTCAGCCTGAACCTTGCGCAGCTGGCTTATTTTCCGCTCCTCCTCTGGGCCATCGCTGCGAGTCCCGTGGATGCCGTGCTGTTTTTTGCCGTCATTACCGGCGCTCACTTTTTCCCGTACGGTTGGTTTTACAGCAGCCTTCCCTATTATGTAATGGCTCCCGTTATCGCTGTCAGCGTAACCGTTCTGGCTGCAGTACAGAAGGGCAGCAGCCAATGGCTCGTGCCCGCCGCCATGGTAGTTCTGCTAATCGTGTTGATTTTGTGGTTGGAATGGGATTACCGGCAAAAAACTGCAGCACGGACATAACGCAGCATCCCGCTTCTACAAGCCAGAGCCCTCGTTCTTTGGGTTCAGGCGTTATTTTCACCGTAATGTTTTAGGAGGCTTATTAATGAAGAAAAATACCTGCGCCCTTATCGCCGGCTTCTCTGTATTGACGCTCGTAAGTGCCTGTGGAAGCAGCGGTACCGAATCCGAGGAGGAGACGTCCAGCAGCACCAATTCCAGCGAAACCGAAAGTGCTGACAGTTCCTCGAATGAGAAGCTGAGCGAAGAAGCGTTCAAGAAGGAAGCTGTGGCCTACAAAAAAAGCCTGGCTCCGGACACTATCGTAAAAGTTGAAGGCACCGTCTCGCAGGTGCTTCCCGAAGACCAGCCGGGAAATCCCTTCGGCCGGCAGGCTTACTCACTCACCTACTATTCCCCTGAGCAGCGGGATTTGTTTACTACTATTAGTGATCAGGACAATATTAAACGAAACGACCAGGTGACCGTGTTCGGCCGGTTCACCGGCACCACCGATACAGGAACGCCGAAAATCACCGGCTATTACTCTGAAACGACAGAGCCCGACGCCGGCACGGCAGGCAAAGAAGTTTCCCGGGATTCACTCACATTTCTTGGAGATTATGTTTATTCCGGCGAAGAGGCCTACCATTACTACGAGGCGTTTTTGAATAACAGCGATGAATATATTACTCCAGACTCGCCTTCTGCCACATGGTATGATGCGGGCGGCAGCGAAGCTGCTTCGACAGGAGGAGGCGAGGTGCAGGTGTACCCAGAGATCATCCCGCCCGGCGAAACCGGCTACGTCTCCTCCAAAATAACCAGCACGGCTGCTCCAGTGGAGGTTGAAGCAGCTTTATCCCCGGTAGTATCCGAAAACCGGCCCGCCCAGCTGAACGTTGAAAATGAACAGCTGAACCGATCCACCGGGGATGAGCCGCTGCATGTAAACACAGCAATTGAAAATGAAAACCAGGAGGCCTACAGCGACATTCAGCTGTACACCCTGTTTTATAATGCCAAAGGCGACTTTATCGGGCTTGAAGCAGAGGTACCCGAACAATCGATTCGTCCGCTTGGTACCCTTAACTACCGGCTCGATGTCACCACCTTTCCATACGACGAAAGCAGCGGAGTAGCAGGAGCGGTTACTCATGCCTACGTGAAGACGGAGGAGCTGGACTAACAGAAATAATTTATGATTACTGCGTTTCCTCCTGGATGTCGAAGCTTGAGATCGCCTCTTCATATAGCTCTTTAATCTCCTGGCGATTTTCTATTTTTTTCGGAAGAAAGTACCGGCCGAACAGAACGTGGTTCTCTGTCTCGGCAACAAACAGATACCGTTCATAATTTTTGTAGGACGTCCGGACGCCAGTCGTAAAATCCCCAAGGTCTGCCTGATTATTATTATGCAGGTACTCCACCTCCTCAGCCTGCTCCCCCCTATTGTTTTCAAATTCATCCTTCGGACGGCTTCGCAGCTCGTCTTCACGAAAGTAGCCCATGTCCTTTTCAAGAGCGAAAAAATGCAGGGCCGTTTCAGAACGTTGGAGGCTCCCCGGCTTTTCCAGCTCCGGGTAATTCTTTGATACGGTATATCCCAGCGCATCAGCATTGCGCAGCTGAAACCCTTGGGGAAGCGCCGGCACGGTAAAGGAGTAGGATTTCTCCGGGATCACCGTGCTGCTTTTTTCGTAGGGCACGTATTGGATCGTCTGTGCCTTTTGCGTCTGATCCACTGGCTCCTCCCACTCCTCAGGATTTTTAAAAGTCATCGTGCGGACTGCTTCAAGCGTCCGGTCGAAGATAGCTTCCTGCTCTCCGGTCTCCTCCGGCACGGTCAGCGTCGCTGTAATCAGGCGTTTCTTCTGTACGCCGTAAAACAAGTATTGTTCATATCCTTCTCTCGTGGATCGAAGAACAAACGAAAAGGGGCCCAGGTCCTTATCGTCCCCGGTGTAAACTGAATACGGTCTCCCCTCCTCCCTGTAGGAGGAAACCCGGGTCTCCCTGATCCGTTCGAGCGACTCGTCTGCATCCTGTTTATTCTCCACTGTCTTATTTCCCACCACACTGAACGTGCTGATATTTTCTTTCCGGCTCTCGCTCGTGGACGACTGATAAACATAGTCCATGTCCTCCGGACTGTATTCGAATTCGAAGCTTTTGTTTGAAATATAGTAGCGTTCGTTAATATAAAACCCTTCCGGCGCTTCTATCCGGAAAAACGGCTCCCCGTCTTCATCGTAAATAAAGGGACCTGAACCTCCTGCTCCAGCCTCCGCCGATCCCTCTATCCCCCGGTTCGCCTTCTGTGCCGCAAGTGTTTGTTCCAGCTCCGTCAAATCACTCTGCCGGCACCCGCCTAAAACCAATATCCCAGTCATAATACCGAGCAACGCCGCTCGCTTTTTCATTATGTATCACCTGCATCTATTTTCGTCTTTTGTCCGCGAATTGGTCTGTTTTCTGACTGATCCTGAGGATAAAATCATCGTAACATACGCTGAAGAAATATTTGGAAAACAGCATCTAATTAATTAGGAGGCCTATTATAATGGTAAAAAGGATTTTCCCTCTCTAGAGTAGAAATCAGTAATATGCTTATATTGCCCACTTGAAGAAGCTATTTAATTAAGCTGTAGAGGGGTGTGTGTATTATGGCTGGTGTCGAAATCGATATGGTAGTGACCGACAGTTTAAAAGCCCTGGAGCTGTATAAAAAAATATTTGAGATCGAGACAGTAGAGGCTTCAGACTTCCCCCGGGGCGAAAACGAAGCTATTTTCACGCTCTACGATGTCCCGTTCCATCTGCTGGATGAAAACCCGGCCTTCCATTTGACCGCCCCCCACCCCGGACGACCCGAAAACACTCTGGTTCAACATCACGGTTCCTGACATCGTGGAGACCTATGCCAAAGCCATCGACGCAGGCTGCCATGAAATACAGCCAGTTACGGACCTTCCTGATCACGGCGTGTCGAACGCTATTTTTATGGATCCCTTTGGCTACATCTGGATGCTGCATCAGGTGTACCTGGAAGTGAGCTTTGAGGAGCGCAAGCGGCTCTGGGAGGAAAAACGGGCGAATTAACATTGAAGCAGCCATTCTCTGTATAGCACAGAAAATAGCTGCTTTTTGTTTTTGCCCTCTTAAGCTGCAGGGGTCATCCTGTAAAGATATCGCCCTGCGGGTAGCGCACGTGCGTTTTTTTCGGCTTGGCCAGGGAAAAGGCGAGCGTTACTGAGCCCACCCGGCCGACAAACATAATGCCGATGATCACGACTTTTCCGATCGTGCTTAAGGCTTCAGTGAGTCCCATCGTGAGGCCGACCGTTCCGAATGCTGAAAATACCTCGAACACAATTTGCTCAAACGGGGCCTGCTCGGTCAGCGATAAAATAAATATTCCCGAGAAAACGACGGCAAACCCGAGCACCGTAATCGCAAGCGCCCGTTCAATAATGGCCGGGGCGATCCGGCGGCGAAAGGCTGTTAAATCTTCTTCGCGTTTAATGTATTTCACCGCTGCCAGCACGATCACCAGAAACGTTGTCAGTTTAATCCCGCTTGCCGTCGAAGCACTGCCGGCGCCAATGAACATGAGCATCATAATAAATACGATCGTCTGAATCTGCATATCGGCAATGTTGACGGTATTAAAACCGGCCGTCCTCGGCGACACCGCCTGAAAATAGGAGGTCCACAGCTGCTCCCCAAGCGAAAGCGAGGTCGTAGTCTGCGGATTAATATATTCAAACAAAAATACGATAGTCACAGCTGCAGCATTCAGCACGAGTGTGCCGACGATCATCAATTTCGAATGCAGCGTCAGCGTGCGGAATTTCCGTTTTTCCCACACGTCGTACAATACTGTGAAGCCGATGCCGCCAATAATGAACGAAGAGGAGATCGCAATATTCACCGCTGGATTGCCGGCATACTGCATCAGGTTGCTGTCCCAGAGTGCAAACCCGGCATTATTAAAGGCAGACACCGCGTGAAACACGCTGTAGAACAGACCCTCGCTCCAGCCGTACTCCGGCACCCACTGGGTGGCAAGTGCGGCTGCGGCTGCCGATTCCACCGTGAGGGAAAAAATTACCAGAATCTTTACCAGCTTCACGACGCCGCCCATCGCCGGCTGGTTCAGCGACTCCTGCACGAGAAGCCGGCTGCGGAGGCCGATGCGTTTACCGAGCAGAAGTACAATAAATACCGTAACCGCCATAAACCCGAGTCCGCCGAGCTGTATCATAACCATAATCACGGTCTGACCGAACACCGTGAAGCCGTTTCCCGGGCTGACCGTCACCAGACCGGTCACAGTCGTGGCGGATGCTGCTGTAAACAGCGCATCAATGAAACTGATCGAACCCGTTACGGAAACAGGGAGCATCAGAAGAGCCGTGCCGATGGCTATAACGATGATGAAACCGGAAGCAAGAATCTGCGGAGGCGTCATGCTCCGCATCAACCATGATAGAAAAGTCATTACACATCGCTCGATTCTGCAAAGGTTAGTACTGCGGATGAGGCATCATTTCTGGCTTGAAAAATATTCCTTCTGTTTTTTCTATCATACAAAAAACCTAAGCATTACACTATCTATTTTTTAAATCAACCAAAATGGAAAATACAAAAATTCAGGCTGAACGTCATAAAAAAGACTCCGGGGTCATACCGAAGCCATTCATTCAGGTTGTTTAAACGTCGAATACTCGCTATTCCAAAAAGTTCGGATCTGGGCTTTCTATCCTTAAGTGAAACGCTTTTTTCCCTTACTTCTATTATAATGCCACTCTATTGAAAAAACTGCTTTTATATTGCGACTTTCTATCCGGCTTCAGTCCTCCCAGAACAAATCATCAAGCGTTTTGGACAGGGCCTTGCAGATCGCGAGACACAGCTGCAGGGTCGGGTTATACTTGCCGAGTTCAATCAGGCCAATCGTCTGACGGGAAACGCCAATCTGTTCAGCAAGCTCCTGCTGGGATAAATTTTTCTCGGCCCGCGCTGCTTTTAATTTTAAATTTTTCATCTACGCTCCTGTCCTTTTTATTCGACATGCCTTGATTTAGTAATTGCTTCCACCAAAAATGCCAGCCCGATCAAAAGCGGGAGGTAAATCATGAGGCTTACAGCCGCCACTAGAAAAAAGTAACTGATGCTCTGCGCTGACCCTTCCGCATATAAAATAGCGCTCCGCGTTCCGAAATATAGGGAAATGGCCACCCCACCGGCTCCGGCATAAATAAAATTTTTCGCCGTCATCGGGATGCGGCTTCTGCGGTCATGCATTTCCCGCTCGGCACTGAAAATATCCAGCTGCCAGCCACGGACCATATAATAAAGCGATGGGATGAGCAATATCACTATTTCGGCTAGTATATTGCTGTAGGCCGCTACATCCACAAACTGTTTAATGATAATTGAAAGAAAACACAGTCCCACCACTACTATGTACAGTTCCCGATAGATTTGGTTTTTCGCCTGCTCCACCCGCTCGTCCTTCGGATTGGATTGGAACCACTTCATTCACACCGCCTCCTTTTTCTTTTATTGTATATTATAATTTTCAAAATGCAATATATATATTGCATTTATAACAGAACTTATCCTTTTAGTTATCTAAAAAACCGGTTGTTCGTGTTGAACATAAAAAAACCTGAACCGTGAACACTTGTTTCTGTGTCCAGGATTCAGGTTTTCATCATCCAAAAGCAGGTTTTCATTACCTTTCCACAGCCGAGGCGGTAACCACCAATCTTTCCCTGTGAGTACCGGCGTCGTTGTCAAACTCTCCGGTACATGTGATCAACTGCAGCGAACGCTCGCTGGAGGCGCCGAAAATCTGCTGAATCGGAGCATCATCATACGGATAAGATGCTGCAGATTCCATTTCAAAGGTGATCGTTTTCCCGGATTCACCGATTACTTCAATCAAATCTCCCTTTTTAAGTTTATCCAGGTGGTAAAATACCGCAGGACCGGAGCGGTCATTCACATGGCCTGCGATGACCGCATTCCCCTGCTGTCCCGGCTTAAATCCCGGCGAAAACCAGCCGGTGTCCTCCCCGTTATCCGGTACCTCCATTCCCCCGTTATCCGTATATCCCATATCGTCCACTTCCGCTTCCACACCAATCGAGCTCATCCTGATTGCTGCCGGTGAAATAGACTCAGGCGATGAAGCTGTTGGTGTCTCTGGCCGCTCCTCTATATCCGGAGCGTCCGCCCCTTCTATTGACGGTTCCGAATAAGCCGTTTCCGCTTCCGTGAATTCTTCGGAGCTTCCGGTTAAAAAAAGAATCAGGATAGCGAAAAGAATACTATGAAGTAGCGTCCGCGCGGCGGCGTACATAGTATCCAGCCCCAAGACCGGCTGCTAACAGGCCAGCCAATACATACATCATTGTATTATCTGTTCCGGCTGCTCCAGTCTGCGGCATCTCCGATGGCATACTGTCACTCGAAGGGGCTGCCAGTACAATAGCGTCGAGTGCAGGGTCACCTTCGGCAAAACCAACTGCAAGTACAGAATAATTCATGCCTTCCTCAAGCTCCGTACCGGCCAGATCAAGTACTACGTCCTCGGTGCCAGTCGGCCGCACCTCCAGGTCATAGGATCCGGCTTCCACTTCCATATAGTCCGTTACTCCGGTGAACGGAGCATCTTCAAACAAAATATCTCCGTCTGTTACCGCGACATCAACATTTGGAGCGTCAGGAGAGAAGTGGGCTACTCTGACATTCGCCATTCCTTCTGCTGCTTCCTGATTGTCCTCCAGCACGCTCAGCTCAATGTCGTCGAGCGTGTTTATGGCTGCAGCTGTATACGCTTCGCCCTCTTCCACATCAAGTGTTCCTGAAAGCACAGGCTCTCCTTCGCCTTCTTCACCTGCGGCAAATATTTCTACCTCACGTTCCCCTTCCGGTACTTCCATATAATCAGTTGCATCCTTGAAGGCCGCCCCTTCGACTACAGCCTCTCCATCAACGTACACATCAACCTCGGGTGCATCAGGAGAGGCGTGTACAATCCTTACCATCCCGCTGTCTTCCGATGCACCGTCCTCCGTATCGTGACTGTCGGCCAACGCTGTGCCTCCCCCAGCGAAACTAAACACCAGCGCACCAGTTAACATGGATCCAGCAAGCTTCTTCATTTCTCCGCCTTCTTTCTAAAAAGGATGTGTTTCTCCGGGGCGGGTAATGAATGAACAACCAACTATATAATCATAGTTAATAATATTATACCTTAAATTATAAAAAATAAACGTTAATTTCATAATTTTCTAAAAATATTTGTACACTAAATAATAATTGAGCTTAGAAACAAACACAGCGAGCAGCTTTAAACTAAAAGCTGTACCCCGAAAAACCAAAAAGCCCGGCTGTTCATCCAGCCGGACAAATAAGTATTCTTTATCGTTTCACATCGTTGTCCTGATTTTCAACAAACTGAAGCACATACGCTTCGTCAAACTGGTTGCTGTCGCCGTAAACCATGTGCTTCAGGACGCTCGACCCGGTCGCAAAGTCGACGATCTGCTGCGGCTCCCAGTTTTCCTGCAGGACCCCGTGCAGGATGCCGGAGGCAAAGCTGTCGCCGCCGCCGACCCGCTCCAGCAGATCAAACGACACGGTACTGCTCGCATGGAGCCGGCTGCCGTCATAGTAGTAGCCGGTCAGACTGTTCGAGCTGGCCGAGGCCGCTGTCCGGTGCGTGCTCGCCATCGTAGAGATCTGGTACTTCCGGGCCGCCTGGTCATACAACCGTTCCAGCTGCTCCGGGGAAAACACTTCGTCCCCGTCCATCCCGAGCAGGTAGACAAAATCCTTGTGGCTGATAAAACACGTATCCACATACGGCAGAATGGCTTCGAAGGACGCTTTGGCTTCCTCCGGCGACCACAGCTTCGCCCGGTAGTTGCAGTCAAAGCTCACCTGCACCCCGCGGCTGGCCGCCTCCTTCAGCGCCGTCATCGTCAGATTATGCATGGCCGGGCCGAGGGCAGGCGTAATGCCGCTTACGTGAAACACGTCCACGCCGGCAAGCAGCTACTCCCAGTCGAGAGCGGTGTCCACAAGCTCCCCTACCGAGGCATCCGCCCGGTCGTAGATGACCTCCGCCGGCTTAACGGAATAGCCTTCTTCCACATAATACAGGCCGAGCCGGCGGCCCTGGTCCACGATCGTATTCGTATGGACGCCAGCCGCCCGCAGCCGGCGCTTGGCAGCTTCGCCCATCGCATTTGCCGGCAGCGCTGTTAAAAACGAAGCGTCGTGCCCGAACTGGCTCATATTCATAGCCACGTTGGCCTCCGCTCCGCCAAAATAAGCGTGAAAATCGTTCGTCTGCACCAGCCGCTGGTGGGACGGCGGGGTAAGCCGCATCATGATTTCGCCCATCGTCAGGATGTGCGCCATCGCCTACACCTCCTCGGCGAGCCGCTGGAATTCGCCCGCCAGCCGGGTAACTTCCTCATAATCACCGGCTTTGGCCGGGCCGGTGATCGACCCGCCGGCGCCAATCATGATGGCCCCGGCCTGCAGCCATTCCTGCACGTTATCCAGGTCCACACCGCCAGTTGGCATCAGCTGAAGGTGCGGCAGCGGGCCGCGCAGCGTTTTAATAAAGGAAGGGGCGTACATCTCCCCGGGGAACAGCTTGACCACCTGGGCGCCGTAGGCGAGCGCTTCGGTCGCTTCCCGGACGGTCATGATCCCCGGAAGATACGGCACCGCATAGCGGTTGCAGAGCTTCGCAACATCTTTATCGAAGGACGGGCTCACAATAAAGGATGCGCCCCGGATAATCGCCAGCCGGGCCGTTTCGCTGTCGAGCACGGTACCGGCCCCGACCACGGCATCGGGATACTTTTGTACCAGCGTGCGCAGCACATCGTCGGCATCCGGCACAGTAAAAGTGACTTCGAGTGTTTTAGAGCCGCCCTTCACGCAGGCATCGGCGGTCTTCACCGCCTGCTCCGGGGTCTCCCCGCGAATGACCACGGCCACCTTGTTTTCGATCATGTGATTCAGAATATGAAATACTCTCATCGTTTTCTC
Organism: Marinococcus halophilus; assembly: GCF_002265875.1. Classification (GTDB taxonomy): domain Bacteria; phylum Bacillota; class Bacilli; order Bacillales; family Marinococcaceae; genus Marinococcus; species Marinococcus halophilus. The sequence continues at coordinate 90,602 of NZ_NPFA01000007.1, read as the reverse complement.
CTTTACACTCCAGAATAGGCGGAAAATCCGCCGTCAATCGGTACGACAATGCCGTTCACAAAGCCTGAGGATTTTTCATCCACGAGCCACAGCAGCGTTCCCACCAGCTCCTCCGGCTCCCCGAAGCGCTCCTGCGGGGTCTGGGAAAGTATTTTTTCCGCTCTCGCACTAAGCACGCCCTCCTCCGAAAACATCAGCTCCCGGTTCTGATCCGTGAGGAAAAAGCCCGGCGCCATCGCATTTACCCTTACCCCGGATTTGGAGAAGTAAACGGCCAGCCACTGGGTGAAGTTGCTGACAGCCGCCTTGGCCCCGCTGTAGGCAGGGATTTTCGTCAGTGGCCGGTACGCATTCATTGAGGAAATATTAATGATCGAGCCCGGCCGGTCGTACACCATGTCGCGGGTGAATACCTGCGACGGAATCAGCGCACCGAGAAAGTTCAGGGAGAACAGCTGATCCACCGCGGCAGGGTCCAGGTCAAAAAAGGTGCCACCGCTGTCGGGTGCTTCCGGATCGAAGTATTCCTCCCCGGTCGTGGCCTTCGGATTGTTGCCGCCCGCGCCGTTGACGAGAATATCGCACGGCCCGAACCGGCTTTTCACATCCTCATAGATTGCTTCCATGGCCTGCTTGTCCGTGACATCGCCGCTGTAGCCGGCGGCTTCTCCCCCGCTTTCGCTGATCCGCCTGGCCACCTGATCGACCTTTTCCTTGCTGCGGGCAACGATCGCCACCTTGGCCCCGTTGGCGGCGAGCGCCTCGGCCATCACCGAACCGAGCACGCCGCTTCCGCCAGTGATAACGACGACTTTATCCTCCAGTGGAATTTGAAATGGTGTCTGCATTGTCTACCTCCTTTCCCGCTCAGCATCGATAATGCCGTTAAGATATACCGCGCCGAGTGCGCGGTCGTACAAGCCGTAGCCCGGCCGGCCTTCTTCGCCCCAGATCATCCGACCGTGGTCCGGGCGGATCGGGCCTTCGTAGCCCACCTCGATCAGCTTCTGGATAATGCCGACCATATCGAGGGAGCCCTCGTGCACAGAATGCGACGTTTCCTGAAATGATTTTTCGCTTGTCCATCGCACGTTTCTTGCGTGCACAAAGTGAATGCGGTCCTGCATATGTTCGATCATGCCGATTAAATCATTATCCTGGTCCGCCCCGTAGGAGCCGGTGCAGAAGGTAATCCCGTTGTGCCTGCTGTTGACCCGCTTCAGCATCGTCATAACGTTGGCTTCATTTGTGATAATGCGCGGCAGGCCGAAAATGTCCCATGGCGGATCGTCGGGATGGATGGCCATCAGCACGTCCTCTTCCTCGGCAACCGGAATAATCCGCTCCAGAAAGTAAATCAGGTTCTCCATCAGATCTTCTTTCGATATTTCTTTATACTCCTCCATGATAACCCGCAGGTCATCCTTCTGATAGGACAGGTCCCATCCGGGAAGCGTCAGGCTTCCGTCAAGCGGGTCAATCTGCTGAATCAAATCCTCGTCATACATAAGGGAATGCGAGCCGTCCGGAAGCGGGGCATCGAGCTTGGAGCGGGTCCAGTCAAACACGGGCATGAAGTTGTAGCAGATGGTTTTAATGCCCTCCCGGGAAAGGTTGCGGATTGTTTCCTGATACTTTGCAATCCAGCTGTCCCTCGTTCCTTTGCCCATTTTAATGTCTTCGTGTACCGGTACGCTTTCCACTACGTTCCACACAAGACCTCGCTGCTCGATTTCAGCCTTCATGCTCCTGATCGTCTCCCGCGGCCACGTTTCGCCCGGCGGCAGCTCATAGATAGCAGATACAATTCCCTTCATCGCAGGAATCTGTTTAATTTGTTCAAGCTTGACGGGGTCTTCAGTCCCGTACCAGCGAAAGCTCATCTCCATCGACTAGTCCTCCTTTAAATTGAAAAATATTTTTTCGCGTTGTAATAGCAGATATTTTCGACGTACGTACTTAACAGCTTCAAGTCGTTTGGCGCTTTTCCTTCCTCCACCCATGTGCCAATCAGGTTGCAGAGGATGCGCCGGAAATATTCATGCCGTGAAAATGATAAAAAGCTTCTCGAATCAGTCAGCATCCCGATGAAATTGCTGATCAGGCCAATACTGGCCAGAGATTTCATCTGGCTTTCCATTCCGTCAATGTGGTCATTGAACCACCAGGCGGTGCCTACCTGTACCTTACCGGGAATTTCGCTGCTTTGGAAGCTTCCGGCAATAGCCGCGAGCGTATTGTTGTTGTTGGGATTTACGCTGTACAGCACCGTTTTTGGGAGCGCACCATGTTGTTCAAGCTGATCGAGAAACGCAGCAAGCGGACGGGCGGGCAGCTGGTCGTGGATCGCATCAAATCCCGAGTCTCCGCCAAGCCTCTGAAACATCGCGGTATTTGTGTTGCGGAGCGGATGCAGGTGCAGCTGCATCACCCAGTTCTTTGCTGCGTACCTTTCGGCCAGGTGCAGCAGTGTATACGTTTTGTATTTGGCTGCTTCCTCCGCCGTAACCGTTTCTCCGCTCATTCGTTTTTGGAAAACGGCCGCAGCTTCCGCTTCACTGGCTGGTTCATACACCATGTCTGTCATGCCATGATCGGAGCTGCGGGTGCCGAGCGCATCAAACGCCTCGATTCGTTCATCCAATGCCGCTAAAAGCTCCCCATAGGAGGAAATGCTCCGTCCTGTCAGCTCTGCCAGCTGCCTGACCCAGCCGGAGAAGCTGTCCTTTTCCAGATGCAGCGCCTGGTCCGGCCGGTAGGAGGGTGACACGTCAAACGGCAGATTGCTTTGCCCCAGCTGCTCGTGGGTTGTTAACGCGTCTGCCGGGTCATCGGTCGTTCCCAGAAACACGACGCTGTCTTTCTTGAGCAGCGACTGGGTGGAAAACTCCGGGGACTGCAGCTTTTCCCGGGTTTCCTTCCAGATGGCTTCTGCCGTGTCTCTGTTTAACAGCGTATCGATGCCAAAGTACGACGACAGCTCCAGGTGCGTCCAGTGATAGAGCGGATTCCCGATGGTGTTCGGCACCGTTTCCGCCCATGCCAGAAACTTTTCGTAGTCGCTTTGGTTTCCCGTAATGTATTCTTCTGCGATTCCGTTTGCCCGCATGGCTCTCCACTTGTAGTGATCGCCGCTCAGCCAGATCTGGGCCAGGTTATCAAAGTTTTTGTCGTTTAAAATTTCGCTTGGCGGCAGGTGATTGTGATAGTCGATGAGCGGCAGATGCTTCGCATAATCATGATACAGCGTGCGCGCTACTTGCGACTGAAGCAGAAAATCCTCGTGAATAAACGCAGTCATGTTGTCATCTCCTAATTAATTTGTTTACTATGCAAACTATTAAATTTATACTTTTAACACAGCAGCATTCATATTACTAACATACGCAATACAGGTAGAAAGAGGGATCCTCCTTGCATAAAGGTGACTGGAACTATATACGAAACTTAAACCGTCGGGTGATTCTCGAGGAAATTGTGAAAAACGCTTCCCTTTCCCGGAGCGAGCTGGCGAGAATTACCGGCTTAAATAAAGCGACCATTTCCACGCAGGTGAATGACCTGCTTGAGCAGGGACTCGTAATTGAAACGAGGACCGAGGCGCTCGATACTCCGGGTAGGAAGCCAATTATTATTGAAATGAATGAAAACGCCGGCTTTACGGTCGGCATTGATATTGATGAACTCAGCACAAATATTATTTTTTGTGACCTGAAGGGCCGCCGCCTTCATCAAAAGCAGTTGCATCTGGATACGTACCATTTTGAAAGCATGCTTGACGAGTTAATTCAACAGCTGCAGACAGAAATCGGCGTCTTCCAGAACGGCTCCTCCATCCCGCCTCTAGCCGGCATCGGGGTCGGTATTCATGGGATCGTAAACAACGACAGCCAGATCGTGTATACCCCGAAACAACAATGGGTCGACCTGGATGTAAAGACCCGTCTCGAACAAGCGTTTGATGCTCCCGTGCATGTGGATAACAGCGCCAACCTGTCAGTGTATGCCGAACACGTTTACGCAAAGCATGGCTCCGACCTGTTCTGCCTGACTCTATACTCGGGCATTGGGCTCGGCATGGTGAAGGATTCGGTCATTTACCGCGGCTATCAGGGATTTGCCGGTGAAATCGGCCATATGATCATTGAGCCGGACGGCAAGCCCTGTCCGTGCGGCAACCACGGCTGCTGGGAGCTCTATGCCTCCAATAAAGCATTTTTTAAGCTGCTTCACGAAAGCGGCGACGAGTTCCATACTCAGGAGCAGGTAAGTAAACACCTTGAAACGACAGATGCTGAGCAGGAGATTGCCGAATACATTTTCTACCTGTCGATTGGGGTGAATAATGTGATTAACATTTTTAATCCAGAGCGCATCATCATTAACAGTCCGCTGTTTGCCTCCATGCCGGAGCTTTTGGACCGGGTCGAGGCGTCGCTGCAGTCCAAGTTTAACAACTACGATGAGCTGAAAATCTCGGGCCTGAACGAAGACGCCTGCGCCCTCGGAGCCGCGGCACTTGCATTCAAAAAGTTTCTCGGCGTTCATCATGTGGACCACTCCGCCTCCTTCCCCTCCTCGCAGTAATCCGCAGCTACATCAGATCAAACAGCTGTGGAAGGAACAGGCTGAGCTGAGGAATAAAGGTAATGGCAAGCACCATGACAATTAAAACAATGAAATACGGCACCAGCGTTTTGATCACGCTTTCGAGTCTTGCATTGGCTACACTTGTACCGACAAACAGCACGCTTCCGACCGGAGGTGTGATATTTCCGATACAAAGGTTGAAGGCAATAATAATGCCAAAGTGAACAGGATCGATGCCAAGCTCGGTCACCACCGGGAAAAAGATCGGCGTGAAAATGAGCACGGCCGGCGTAATGTCCATAAAGGTCCCCATTACAAGCAGGATCAGGTTGATAAGCAGCAGAATCACGATCGTGTTCGCGCTGATCGAAAGAAGCGCATTGCTGATACCTGCCGGAATTTCGGTATAGCTCATCACGAGGGAAAACAGCGAGGATGCTGTAATCAAAAGCAGAATCATGCCCGTGATTTCGATGGTTTCCTTGAAAATGTTTTTAAATTCCTCTTTTTTCAGCTGTCTGTAGATCAGTGACAGCAAAAGCGCATAAATGACGGCAACCGCTGCGCCTTCCGTAGCGGTAAAAATGCCGGCGACGATCCCGCCGATAACGATAATGATTAAAAGCAGACTAGGAATCGCATCAAATACGATAAACAGTTTATCCTTCCAGCTGACCTTCTCGGACACCGGATATTTATGCTTTCTGGCATACACGTAAGCAACGGCCATCACGGAAAGGCCCCACAAAATCCCCGGAATGTATCCCGCCATAAACAGCGCTGCAATCGAGGTGCCGCCGCTGACAAGGGAATACACAATCAGCATGGAGCTTGGCGGAATTAGAAGTCCTGCCGGCGCCGACGCGATATTGGTAGCGGCCGAGTAGCTGAGAGAGTATTTCTGTCTCATTTCCATCGGAGTCATGATTTTGCCCATCGCAGCAGCCGCTGCAACACTCGACCCCGAAATGGAGCCGAACAGCATGTTGCCGACGACGTTTGTATGTGCAAGAGAACCCGGCAGTCTGCCGACAATAATTTTTGCCAGGTTAATAAGCCGGAAGGCAATACCGCCGTTGTTCATAATAATACCTGCAAGCACAAACAGCGGAATCGCCAGAATCGTGAAATTGTCCACGCCAGTCGCAAGCCGCTGCGCGGTAATAATGATGCTTACATCAAACGGAATCACAAGTGAAATGGTAACCATCGCACTCAGCAGTATGGCGAGTGCAATCGGCACCCCGAACACGAGCAGTATGCCAAGCAATGCGAATAATAAAATTCCTGCTGTAACTGTCATCCTTTTTCCCCCTCACCGGCAGTGCCGATCCGGCTGCTGCCCCGAACCATATCAATTACGGCATACAGCACGATACATACACCTGAGGCCGGCACAGCGCTGTAGACAAACAGCATGGACATGCCCGTTGCCGGGGCCGTTTCCGAGTATGTATACGACAGCAGAATGATGCCGCCGATAATCATTGGTACTATTCCTAAAAACACCCATAAAATGTTAATGGCAAGCCCGATGAAGCGCTGCGAGCGTTCCCGGAACTTTTCAATCAGAAACACAATGGCGATATGCTTTTTCTGTCCGAAGACGTAGGCGGCTGTAAGCAGCGTGAACCAGATGAGCATAAAGCGGATAATTTCTTCACTTGTGGTACTCGGCGCATCCAGAACGTACCGGGTAAACACCTGCCAGATCGAAAGCAGGGCCATGCAGGTAATTAATACGGAATTAACAATTAATAGCGCACGGTCGAGAATCATTTTGACCTTTTGCATCCTACTCGGCCTCCTTTATTTTGTTGTAAATATCAGAGGTGTCCGGGTCGTTTTGGAACTCTTCATGCAGCGGCTGCACTGCATCAATAAACGACTGCTTGTCCACTTCATAAAATTCCACGTTCATTTCCTCTTTGGCTGTCGCCTTGGCTTCGTTCACCGTCTCGTTCCACAGATCCTCGTGATAGCTGGTCGATTCTTCGGCAGCTTCTTCGATGATTTGCCGTTCACTGTCGGACAGGCTTTCCATGATATTTTCATTGGCGATCAGCATGTCGGGAACAATGGCATGCTCGGTGTAGAAATAGTTTTTCGCCACTTCCCCGTGGTTACTGTTCGTAAGCGCCGTGGCGTTGTTTTCGGCGGCGTCGATAACGCCCGACTGCAGCGCAGTATACACTTCACCATAGCTCATCGGCGTCGGTGTGCCCCCCATCGCTTCGATCATCTGCACGCTCGTCTGGCTCGGCTGTACTCTCGTTTTTAAGCCGCTCATGTCTTCACTTGTTTCGATCATTCTGCTTTTCGTGTAAACATTGCGGACCCCAGCGTCGTAATACGTCAGGCCGCGGAATCCTTTATCTGCGGATTCCATATAGATGTCGTCCGTCACGTCCTCGTTATTCATGACACGCTTAAAGCTTTCCTGGCTTTCAAACAAATACGGCAGGCTGAAAACAGAATAGGCCGGCTCAAAGCTTTCCAGGGCACTCCCGCTCACCTTACTGAAATCAACGGCGCCGGTCTGGGTTCCTTCAATCACTTCGCGCTCGCTTCCAAGCTCGCCGTTCGGGTAAATCTTAATGCACATGGCTCCATCTGATTTTTCCTCCACGAGCTCAGCAAATCGTTCAAGCGACTGGTGCACCGGGTGATCCGTCGGCTGGTTGTGTGCGAGCGTAAAGGTCTTTTCTTCTTCGCCGCTTGCACTCTGGCAGCCCGTTAAAGCAATCAGAGCTATAATCGTGACAAGGCTGATCCATTTTTTCACTGTGGTTCCCTCCTTTAATTAGCTTTCAGTACACTCACTTCCACGAAAACCACGCACCTGCCTCTCCGTTGATAAAGACCTGTCTGCTTTCATCCTTCGGCAACTGGAGCTGCATCGATGTAAGACCGTTGTCGTACGCACCCTCCTGATGGACTTCAATATAGATGCCGCTTTCATCGGCTGTCATCGCACACGTAATAGAAAGCACTTCAGAATCGTGCTGCCTGTCGTTGTCGTCGTAATACGTAAACGATGTCCGTGCACCGTTTTGACCCGGGTACGCGTACATGTCGATCCGGCCTTCGGATTTGTTTTCCACCGGCAGCAGACTGCCGCCCTTTACCATGACCGGCGTATACTCAAGCGGAGCAGGAACTGTCACCTTACGTCCCCCCTCGTACCACTGTTCGGTATACATGTCGTACCAGCCGTGCGGATGTTCAGGCAGGTACACGGTGCGCTCACGCTCACCCGGACGCACGATCGTGCAGACGAGCAGCTCTTCGCCGAGCATGAATTCGTCGTTTTCAGCGTGCGTCGCTGCGTCCTCGCCAAAGTCGAAGAAGGTCGGCTTGATCACGGGCTCGTAGTCAGCTGACGACTTGTGCAGCAGTGAGAAAATATAGCCGGACAGCTGCTGGTGCCAGTGAATCGTCTCCGATACCTTACCTACAATTTCCGGGTACATCCACGGTTCGTTGACTGTCTGATCGTCGTTCCAGGAATGAATCGTAAACCGCGGGTAGTAGATGTTGCTCTGAATCCAGCGCAGAAACAGCTCCGGCTCCGGTGCGTTGCCGGAAAAGCCGCCCGTGTCATGCCCGAAATTGTAGATGCCGGAAAGGCTTAAGCCGATCGCCATTTTAATGTTGTACTGGAGCGTTTCCCAGTTGGAGTAGTTGTCCCCGGTCCACGTCTGGGCGTACCTGCTGAGTCCCGCGCTCCCTGCCCGGCTGATCAAATACGGCCGTTTTTCTTCATTGAATTCAAGCTGTGCTTCCAGGGAACTCTTGGTCATCAGCATCGGAAAAATCGCCCGGTAATCCTGGAATTTGCCGCCGCGGCCGAACAAATGAACGTCCGCCTCCGGATCCCAGATTTCGAATTCATTGTTGTCATTCCAGGTGGCGTCGATGCCGTTTGCAAGCAGCTCCGTTTTCACGTTTTTCTTCCACCAGTCAATTGTCTCTTCGTTGGTGAAATCCAGGTACACGCCCATGTCATCCCAGAACTGCTGCAGGAGCGGCCGGCCGTTTTTATCCAGAAGAATAAGATCGTTATCCAGTACCTCCTCATGCTTCGGGTGATCTATCAGCAGGCTCGGCTTAATGTTGGCGATAATTTTAATACCGCTTGCATGAAAATCCCCAGTAAACTTTACCGGATCCGGGAACTTATCGTAGTTCCAGTTAAAGACGTAGCGTTTATGGTTGATCGAGGTATACCCGGAGGACAAATGAAAGGACTCGCACGGGATATCATACTTTTCGGTATCTGCCACAAAGTTCATCAGCCGCTCCTGCGATTTTTCTTCATCCGTGTAGGTCATCGTCGACCCGGAGTAGCCGATGCTCCATTTTGGCATCAGCGCCGGGCGCCCGGTCATCCACGAAAACCGGCGGGTAACCTCGGCAACCGTCGGGCCAAGAATAAAATAAAAGTCCAAAAACGGCGAATTACTTTGAAAGTACCGGTATTTCCCGTGGTAGTTGTCCTTTTCCCGCCCCATGTCGAAAGCGCATTCATTATAGTCATCGTAATACAGTCCGTAAGCCGCATTGGTTTCCGGGGAGTACGTAATATAGTACGGAATATGCTTGTAGAGTGGATCGGTTTTTTCCGCGTCATAGCCCATCGCATCAATATTGAGCATCCGGAAGCGGTCGCCGTGTTTGTTAACCTTGCCCGTTTTTTCCCCGAAGCCGTAAAAACGGTCCGTGTCGTTTCGCTTTAAATAGTGGGCCGTTGGCGCGTTTTCTGCAATCTGGAACGCGTAGGCCTGGGTGCTGCGGTCTTCAGCAATTAACACGTCCGCGCCGCCTGTTTTGTCATACCAGCTGCAGTGGAGCTTGGCCATGTTGATGTTCAGCTTGAGCGATGCGGTTTCCACCATGACATCCTCCGGCGTTTCTGATGCTTCATAAGCCGGCAGCGAAAAAAGATCGGTCAGATGATTCCGGTTCAGTCCTTCAAACGGCACTTCCGTGTCCCCGGGGGCTACCGCCCACGTATGTATATCCATTTCCGGGCGTTCCTTCGTCAGCGTGATGCGGAATAATTTTTCTTCGAGTACATAAACACAAAAGTACATTTCCTGCATACCCGATTCAAAAACCAGCACGTTATTCTTCTGAGCTGATAAATAAAACTGGTCTTTTTTCGTCAACATATGTTCACCCTCTTTGGATTAATCACTTGCCCAAATAATTAATTTGTAGTGTAAACAAATTAATTATTGGTTTTTATGATAAGGCTTTCCTAAGTATTTAGCAACCCCGGTTTTACTTAATAGTTTATTTATTCTCGCACACCTCCTCCCCTGGCCGTTTCCCTGATATATCAAAAAAATGGCCCCCTGCCTCCTTCGGGGGGACCACCGCTTGGCCATGCTTCGCTGCTATTCTTCCGTCCGCTTCCGGTGATAAAAGAAATTACATATAAAAAGCATTGCCACGACCGCGCTCATAAATAGAATACCTTCTATCCTATAGGTTGCGTCGTAGTGGCTCTGGTCCAATAAGAGCACCAGATTCCATGTAATAAATAAAAATATTCCATACAAATAAAGAACGGACTTTGTACTTTTCATCCAACCCCTCCATCGGTTAGTTTTGCTGACCTTTTCCTGTTCCCTTCCCCATTTCGGGTAAATCGTTAGAAATGAACTTTATTCAAATGATTTTAATCCGTCATAAATGTTGTTGACGTTTCTTTTGTACCAGTGTACTATTTAATTAATACACTAATACAAAGGAGCTGTACTTTATGACAAGCTGGTTACAATTATGGAAAAAAGAGTTTGCGCTGACGCGGTCCGTTTTTTATTGGTGCCTCGCGCTGATATTCTTTGTCGTTATTTTCGCCGTGGTCATGAACAGCGGAAATTTTCTCTCCGTCAATGCGAACAATCCCGCCCAGAGGGTGGGAAGCGTGGTGCTCGGTTCTCTCAGCGCTGGTATTTTTGCACATTTTGTTTATCTTCCGATCTACATGATTGTCAGCCTGGAGCTCGAACGCCGCCAGATGCACCTATGGCTGTATCAGCCGCAGCCGCTGGCTAAAATGCTCAGCGCCAAATATGCAAGCGGGCTCACCTGCGCTTCGATTTCGCTTTTTATTAACGGCCTTCTGCTGCTTCTTGCCTCCTGGATGACACCGGGGCTCCCTCCCTTTTTCGGACTGCTCGAGGAGGGGGTAACATGGATGCAGCTGCTCGCTTTATGCTTGCTCTGTGCTGTTTTTGTGCTTCTCGTTTCTCTTTATTTCAGTGTCTATCTGCTGTTTATTTACGCGTTTGACTTTGCATATCGGCACACCCTGGGCAAAGGGCTTCAAATCGTGCTGGCGATTGCCGCTGTTGTTCTTCTGAGCATTCTTGCCAATTTAGGGCTTGGTGATGTGTATCAGGCGATTACCAGCTGGGGCCAGTTTTCGCTCACCGGACTGGTAAATGTAGAATTTTTTAACCTCAATCTATATGCCGGCGTCATTGTTTTTCATGCCGTAATTGGTACTATTCTCTTTATCCTGTCTGCTCAGTTGATTGATAAGAAAGCGGAGGTATAAGCTCATGGCTTACACATTTGATAACTCCAGGCCCATTTATCAGCAAATCATTGATACGATTCATGGCAATATCATTCGGGGCGAATGGCCGCCGGGGACGAAGCTTCCTTCCGTCCGGGCACTGGCTGTCGATTTTGGCGTCAATCCGAATACCGTCTCCCGGACATACAGTGAATTAGAACGGACAGGAGTGTTGGAAATGAAACGAGGACAGGGAACCTTTGTGACCGAAAACGAAGCAACCATTCAGCAGCTAAAACAGCAGCTGATGCATCAGCGGATTAAGGAATTTATGAACGAAATGGAAAGCCTCGGCATGAGCAAAGCAGAAATCCGCCAGGGCATTGATACCTACCGAAAGGATGATGACCATGATAACCTTTGACGGGGTAACGAAGAAATTTTTAAACCATACCGCTCTCGAAAACGTGACGATCGAAATCCCTGCCAAAGGAGTGACAGGGGTCGTCGGCGAAAACGGCAGCGGCAAGTCCACCCTTCTTAAGCTTGCCGGCGGGCTGCTGCGACCGGATAAAGGGGAGGTCACCTACAAAGGAGCGCCGGTCTCCCGGAAGGACAGCTCCCGAATCGCCTATCTATCAGAAAACGACCACATATATGCTTTTTTCCGCATCGACGAATTGATTAATTATCAGGCCTCCCAGTTTCCTGATTTCAACAAACAGCGCGCCTATGACATGCTGGACTTCATGAATCTGGATCCTGCCCAAAGGATCAAAACGCTCTCCAAAGGCAACCGCGGCCGGGTAAAAATTGTTGTCACGCTGGCCCGGGAAGCCGAGCTGCTTCTGCTCGACGAACCGTTATCCGGACTGGACCCCATCGTACGGCGTTCCATCATTCAGAGTCTCGTCTCGTTTGTGGATGTCGAAGCCCAGGGTGTTTTGATCAGTACGCATGAAGTCAGTGAAATGGACCCTCTGCTCGACCGGGTGCTCGTCCTCCGGCAGCAGCACGTTCTGGATATGGAGGACAGCGAAGCGATCCGCGAACAATTCGGAGTTGATACAGCAGGCTGGATGGAGCACATCTATGCCAGGGAAAGGAATGTTTACTGATGACACAGCATGCGGTCCTGGAGCTTGAAGGCCTCACAAAGTCCATCCGGAAAACCACCATCGTCCATCCTCTTCATTTACAGGTTCATGCCGGAGAAGTATTCGGTTTTATCGGCCCGAATGGCGCTGGTAAAACGACCACCATCCGCATGATTCTCGGGCTCGTAAAAGCCACCGGCGGAAATGTTTATATCGCCGGCGAGAATGTACAAACCAACTTTTTAACCGCTATTTCTCGCGTCGGAGGCATTATCGAAAATCCTGAAATGTATGATTACTTAACCGGCGAACAGAACCTGAAGCATTACGCCCGGCTTGCCGGGAGCGTTTCAGAAAACAGCATCTGGGATGCAGCCGAACGAACGGGCATTTCCCACGCCCTGAAACAAAAATTGAAGACCTATTCCCTAGGCATGAAGCAGCGCCTGGGACTTGCGCAGGCCCTGCTCCACCAGCCAAAGCTGTTAATACTGGATGAACCGACCAACGGCCTGGACCCTGCAGGCATCCGGGAGCTCCGGCATTACCTGCGCCAGCTCGCAGAACAGGAGCAAATGGCGGTGTTCATCTCCAGCCATCAGCTCTCAGATATGGAGCAGATGTGCGACCGTATCGGTATCATTCATCAGGGACGTCTGGTGGATGTGCAGTCGGTCCAGTCCTTTGTGCAGGGAGACCGTCAAAAGCAGGCTGTCACCATTGTCACCGACCAGCCCCTCGAGGCTTCCACGGCGTTAAAACCATTTACACAGGAGCAGACGGCAGTGATGGACGCTTCCTCTGTCCGGGTGTCTCTTTCGCCTGACGATGTGCCCCAATGCATCGCTACACTGGTCGAGCATGGCATCCGTATATACGAAGTCTCCGCTCACCACCATTCGCTCGAAGACCAGTTTTTAAAAGTAACCAACGGGGGTGCTTGAGTATGCTTACGGCTATCTGGAAAAATGAAAATATGAAATGGATGCATAAAACGAGCACCTGGCTCATCGCCGGTCTAGTAACGGCAATGATCGTTGGAGCTGCGCTGCTTGGGAAATGGAACGGAGTGGAAGAAGAATCGCAGTGGCGTGCCGATTATGAACAGGCGCTTGCCCAGTATGAGGAAGGCGGAGAGCAGACAGCCGCCTCTTTAACACCGGAGCTTGCCGCTGAATATGAATACCGGCTGCAGGAAAATATCCCTCCTATTGCTGCCTACGGCCAGTGGAACTATATGGACGAAATGACGTTAATGATTTCGTTTATTACCCTGTTTTCCATTATCGTCACATCAACGCTGGTCGCCGGCGAATTCCAGTCGGGCTCGGTAAAGCTGTTGTTTATCCGGCCGGTCGCGAGATGGAAGCTGCTCTTGGGCAAATACCTTTCCGGGATGACGTTTGCAGCGCTTCTCACTATGTTCACTCTCGCTCTCGTATACATTACAGGAGGCCTGGTGTTTGGATTTTCTCCGCTCGACGCCCCTTATCTTTACAGCAGCGAAGATTTGCTGGAACGAAGCATAGCGGTTCATATGCTCAGCATGTTTGGCCTTGGTTTTGTTCAAACAGCCGTTATGACGCTTTTTGCTGTGATGATTGCCTCCCTGTTTCGCAGCAACGCCATGGCTATCGGCCTCAGCGTGTTCAGCATGTTTTTCGGCACCACCGCCACCGCTTTGCTGGCGCAGCTCAATGAACCTCTCGCGTCCTACAGCCTGTTTGCCAACAATGACCTCACAGTATTTATCAGCGATAACGTCCGACAGCTCATTGATGTCGGCCCGTGGTTTTCAATTACGGTCTTAAGCTGCTACACCCTGTTATTTGCAGTAACAGCTTTTATCAGCTTTACCCAGAGAGACGTTGCAATCTAATACAGGGCCCTGGTCTGGCCGCACGAAAAGAGCCGGCGTTTTATGAATAAACGCCGGCTCTTTTTCCAGTATGCCTATTATTTTATTTTCAACACGTTCCTAGGCTTCTCTGCGGCGCTTCATGAGTACAATACCTGCCATCACAAGCGCCATGCTTCCGGCAGCGATGCCCCATGGACTAACATTCTGTGCTGTGCCGCCCATGCCGGTTTTCGGCATTTCTTCGGGCATCATGTCACCTTCAAACTGCTCTGGATACTGGGCCACAATAGCTCCCGAAACGCCTTCCCCTACACCAAACATATGACCATAGGCTTCGCGTACATCTTCATAGGCCATGTCATACTCTTCCATGGTATAGCTGTCAAAGGCACCAATCAATTGGTTCACATGCATTTGCAGACCTTCTGCCAGGGCATCGGATTGCAGCTCCCCGCCGGTCGCTTCTTCCATAAATTTGGAGAATTCCATCCGATAGCTATCGAGGTTATCCAATGCTTCCTGCTGGGCTGCTTCATCTTCTGCACCGGTCGCTTCCACGTAATCCACGAAATAGCCGATGTGTTCGCTCCACATGTCTTCAAACTGCTGCCCGGCTTCGTCGCCGTACACAGACTCAATTTCGTCCGAAAGCTCCTGGGTATTCTGGTTCAGGATGCCCGCTGCAGCTCCGAAATCCTCCGCGCCTGCACCGCCTTTTTGCATCGCGGTTACCGCAAGGGCCGCGTGCTCAGAGAACAGGAAGTTCATATCAGAGCGCAGATCGACAGCCGGGGTATCCGGATTGGTGTTGTTATATTTTTCTGGAAACTGATCCGCAATCGCGACTGACAGGTTTTCACTTACCCCGTACATATGCTCCATCGCGTCACTGGCCAGCGAATAAGCTTCTTCATAGTCTCCGGCCACGTAGCTGTCAAACGAGCCAATCAGCTGATTGACGTGCATTTCCAGCCCTTCGGAGGCAGCTTCAGCATCCACACCGCCATTTGTCGCATCATCCAGGAACTGCGAAAATTCCTCGCGGTAATCCTTCAGGTTGTCGAGTGCTTCCTGCTTGGCAGCTTCGTCCCCAGCATCTGTTGCTTCCACATAGTCGACAAAATAGCTGATGTGCTCGCTCCACATATCCTCAAACTGCTGCCCGGCTTCGTCGCCGTAAACCGACGCAATCGTATTGGAAAGGTCTTTTGTATTAGCCTCCAGCGCGGCGGCAGATTCTTCAAAATCCTCTGCGCCATCTGCGCCTTTTTGCATCGTGGTCACGGCAAGGTAGGCATGCTCAGATAAATAATGATCCAGCTGGGCCCGAAGATCGCCCGCCGGCGTCGATACCGAGGCCATCATATCTTCGGACATTTCCGTATTACTTTCGCCTTCATGACTGTCGGCGGATGCAACTCCCGGTGCTGTCGGGATCACGACAGCTGCAGATAATGGCAGTGCCAGCGCCGTACGTTTCCAGTTGATATTCATATTCATGTGATAGTCCCCCTTCATGGTTTGTTACACCCAGTTAACGAAATCGATCAGCAAATGGATCACCGTTTGTTACAATTTATTGAATTTATTGATTATTATTCCATATATAAATTTTTGTCATAAACAGAGGCCTGACAGGGTTAATCCTGCGTAAGACTTGTTTCTCCAAAAACGTATTGAAGCACTCGTTCTTTCATCCCTGCAGGAGGCGTACAGCAGATTTGTTTTTCCTCAGAAGGTAAAAAGCTATCGCTGTGCGTTCCAGAGCCGTCAGCGTATTTTTTGTTTTCTGCCTGTTTATTTACTTCCGTCCCCCACTTTCTTACATTTATGGCCATCGCCTCCCCCTGTTCATGCCTTTATCCCTACGATGGAACAACAAAGACGATGCCGCATTATACGTTCATCGTCCTGTCGTTGATCTATAGTTCTTTCTCTGTCTCTACTCTTCCACAGATACGTCTTCCGAAGGCTTCGATTCCACTCCTTCGGTGTCAACAGCCGTCACATGGTACGTGAAGGCTCCTTCCTCTGTTTCCGTGTAGCTTTTGCGCTCATGGGCATCCACGCTCGCCACCCGGGTGAAATCATCCCCGCCCTCTTCCTGGCGGTATACCCGGTAACCGGCAATGTCCTCATCCCGCACCGCATGCCATTTCACAAGCGATCCCTGGAGAGAGACATTGTCAGGGGACGGCGGCGGTTCCGATGCTTCGTCGCCATCGTTCATCAGGGCTTCTTCGCTCTCCTCGGTGAGCTCGGTATAAACGACCAGCCGTTCATCGTGCGTGCCCTGCTCCTGATTAAAGGTGCCGGTGCACGTAATCAGCTGCAGGTGCCGGCCGTCGCTGGCACCAAAAATATTCTCAATCGGTGCATCCTGCCGTGGATAGCTCACCACTTTTGTCACCGTAAAAGTCAGCTCCTGGCCGTCCTCATTCGTGACATTCACATCGTCTCCGGCTTTCATGTCCTCCAGATCGAAAAACACTGCCGGGCCGCTTTTACTGTCCACATGGCCGGCCATCACTGCATTGCCTTGTTCTCCCGGGGTGACGCCCGGTTCAAACCAGCCGACACCCTCCGCCGAATCCGGTACGCCCATCTGGCCGTTATCCAGTACGCCCACGCCTTCCAGGTCGGCTTCCACATCAATCGATGGAATCGAAAGCGTCGAAGGAGCGGCCAGCTCCATTTCGTCTGCTTCTTCTGTTTTTTCATTCGCTTCGGTGTTATCTGTCACTTGAACAAACTCTTCCACCTTCTGCGAGGACGAGCTTTCCCCCGGTTCTTCGTTTTCTTCCGGATCCGACACGCCCTCTCCCTCGGATAATACCGTGGTTTTCGCCGGAGAGGAGAACAGGGCCTGCTGCGCGTATTGAACCCCCAGGCCAATGGCCACAAACATCATCGCAGCAAGTATCAGGAATTTGATTCGTCGTTTGGTCACCGTTCCCCTCTCCTTTCTATTTACGTGGGATTATTTGGCCAGGTTTTTACGGAACATGAATGCTCCTGCAAGAGCCGTCATCGCGACAGACGCGAATACCCAGGCCCATGGACTATTGCCATTCGCCGTACCGCCCATGCCGGTTTGCGGCATTTCCGCCGGCATCATTTCGCCGTCTTCCATCATCATGTCCGTTCCGAACTGCTCCGGCATTTGCGTGGAGATGGCGCCTCCGAGGTTCTTGCCGATGCCAAACATAAAGGCATAGCCTTCCCGGAAGGAATCGTAGGTGGCTTCATAGTCTTCGTTCATATAGTTATCGTACGTGTCGAGCACCTGGCTTTCATGCATCCATACGGCATCCTGCGCAGCTTCAGTCGGAAGGTTTTCCTCCGTCGCCCCGCCTAAGAAGGCACCAAAGTCTTCCGAGAACATTTTTAATTCATCTTCAGCGGCCTGACGCGCTTCATCGTCTTCTTCCAGTGTAGCAGCTACGATATCGCTCTGGGCATCAATATGCTCGCCCTGCCAGATATCCATGAACTGCACGCCGGCTTCCTCGCCGTAGATGGAGGTGATCGCCGCCCGGAAGTCTTCCGTGTTACCGTCCTCGGCCCACGTAACAAAGTCATAATCGTCCTGCTGGTTCACGCCCTTCTGCATTTCCAGGACGGCCAGACTGAAATGTTCGCCAGCCAGCATGTTCAGGTTCGAACGAAGATCATCTGCGGCGGTATCGGTCGTGTTCTGGTCAAACTGATCCGGCATGCCTTTTACGACCGCGTCCGAGACCGTTTCGCCGATGTCAAACATGCGGGCATAGCCTTCCCGGTAATCCGTATAAGCGGCTTCATAATCCTCAGCCACGTAGTTGTCAAAGGCGCTCTGGACGTCATCTTCGTGAGCGATCAGGGCTTCCTCGGCTGCTTCCTGCGGCAGCTCCCCACCGGTCGCGTCGGACAACAGGGTGCTTAAGTCATCAGCGAAGGTTTGAATTTCGGCTTCGGCTTCTTCCAGACCGGCTTCGTCATCATTTTTGGTAGCTTCCACAATATCCGTAGTGTATTCGTTATGCTCCCGGAACAGGTCGCCGAACTGCTGGCCGGCTTCTTCACCATAAAGAGATGTAATCGCCATCTGCATGTCATCGGCATTCTTGTTCAGGTTCATTTGAACTTCCTCGGCATCCGGAGCATCGTCATACTGCTTCTGCATCGACAGCACGGCTAAAACGAAGTGCTCCGATAACAGTTGGTCAAACGACGCCCGGACGTCTCCGGCGGACATGTCCTTCATCTCCTGCATATCGGCCATCGGCATCTGCTCGCTGGAGCCATTGTCTGCTGCCATTGCGGTTGTCGGCACCATCAGGGTAGCCGCTGTTGCACCTAAAATAAATTTTTTACCAATCATGGAAAAACCCTCCTCGTTTTGTGTTCATACAGGCTAACGAGAAGAAAATCGCTTTGGATCACAATTAATCGAAATTTTATAAAAGCTCTTTAAATTCTCCCTCTTTCATTTTTCGATTTTAACGCTCTTCATACCGAACTATTTGATGTACTGAAAATGCTTATTTACATAATTTTAAAAAAATTCTATCAATTGGTGATCCGTTTTCTTTTCGCCTTCGTAGTCTTATTAATTGAGTGCCTGTATTTAATCTGCACTCATTAAAGGGGGCGCGACTGGTACCTGATCGACCGTTCCATTTCATTAATAATTAAGGGGGAAATGAATATGAAAAAACGCGTCATTGTACCACTGGCATCCGTATTTGCAGTAACCAGCTTTGCCGGCACCGCTTCAGCCGACCACGAGGGACTGGAATTCATGGTGGACTTAACGCCTGAGGCCGAAACCAAAGACGTCGACAGCGACGCTATGGGCGAAGCTCACTTTGAAGTAAGCGAAGACGGGGAGTCCATCATGTATGCTGTCCACGCCGAGGACCTGGATAACGCCGTTGCCGGACACCTGCACAGCGGGGCCGAAAGTGAAGACGGTCCTGTCGAGTTATTTTTATTCGAAAACGATGAACCAATGGATTACGACGGCGAAGTCGCAACCGGCACGCTCACCGAGGATGACCTGGTCGGTGACATGACCTGGGAAGAATTCTCCATGAGCCTTGTCGCAGGTGATGTTTATGCGAATCTTCATACAGAGGAATATCCGGATGGCGAGATCCGCGGCCAGCTGGATGAAGAAGCCCAGGAGGCAGCCATGATGCCGGAGGAAATGCCGCAAACCGGCATGGGCGGTACCAGTGACAACGGCATGACTGGTCTTTGGGCTGGTATTGCTGCTTTAGCAGTTGGCGGCGCAGCATTATTCATGCGCCGGAGAAGCGAAGCTTAAAATGTCAGCAGACTAAATATGTTGAAGCCATTTTCTCCTGCTGTATGGAGAGAATGGCTTTTTTACTTCCAGGCTTTATTTTTCGATACTTCCCGGCCGCTCTGCTGTTTATGTATTTTTGCTTGAAAGAACTCTCGCCAGCAGCCATCCAGCAATAGCAACCTGGACAACTGCTATTACAGCAGCAATCCACAAATTAGCATACATACTCATAGAGAGCATCACATTTGCTGCCGACAGCAAAACCATGGCAACGATAAGAAAGAGGTCTGGGAAAGACAAGATTTGCAACGATTTTCCTCCCTTATTCATTCATTTTATTACGACTCGCCTTTAAAGTGAGTGTTCTAGCAGGTAAAATGATAACAATTTCTTAGGATAAAAAGAAGGTTTTTTTCCTCTATAATAAAAAAGAATCAAGCATACACAAAAACAAAAATGAAAAGGAGGCTTTCGTTGCTGCCGCGAATTGTTACTATTACATGCTGGCTGCTGCTTTTGGGCGGGTTTTCATCTTTTATATTTATATTACTTGAAGAATATGGCATTATAATGACTCTTCTTATCACGCTTTTATGCGGAGCATTTGAGATAGGCCTGGCTCTGTCATTGAAAAGCAGGCACTTAATAATTCTCGGGATTTTGTTGCTCGGCAGCCCTTATATTCTTTTGTTTATTTTGAACAGTATTTAAGCAATGAATCTTTATTGTAACCATTCGCAATGCCTGGAGCTTCCTCCTTTTTTACTGATAAAAAACATCAGCGCTCCACCATTGTCAGCTGAACATAAATAGCAAGCACAATATAGCCGATGGCCATTGTAAACGCCCCGATTGTGATCAATTCTTCCGACGCCTCCACCCAGCGTATGCTCATATAAAACATCAGAGTCCCAACAGCAAAGGCGTATATACCAACGATTCGCGCCAGCTTGCCTTTATCAACCACTTTTTCCTGCCGAAAACCGCTGAGCAAATGCACTTTTTTTCGCACACCGATTACGTAGGAAATAAGCCAATTGATCACCGCCAGCATTAAAAATACCGGTTGAATCATGATCTCTGCTTCCTCCCATCCTTTCTGCAGTATAAATTTGCCTTGCTTTTTTTGTTGCTTATAATACTTAAAGCAGGGTGACTCCACAGGTGGCGAAGGCGGGGCTGGCTGGGCTTCGGCTATTAGGCAGCATTCTCTTTCTTCATTATTCCTGCCTGTTAAGCTCTCGGGAATGTTCGCCCCAATTACCACCAGCCTGCTTTGTCGCCGGAGAATCGCTTAACCTTAACATCATCTGCACTCTCTGGCGGCTAGCGAACTATGTCACTGCTTATGATAAATATTCAACCGCTGAATACCGCTGATAAAAAACGCCGTAAGCACCCCAACGTAAAACAGAACAAGAAAACTTATAAATATGGGAGTGAACGAAAATTCTGGATGAAGGCTTTCTACCAAACGTCCAGCAGCGACCCCTGAAAGAATAAGAACCGTGCCGAACACCATCCAGCTGCACCAATGCTTGGCTTTCCGAATCGATTGAACGGAGGAAGAAACGTCTTCTCCAAACAGCGCCACGTGTTGCGCCAGCTGCCGTATAAGCGGGTTCATCACTGCCAAAGCAGCAGCCCCAGCCACCGGCGTTAACAGACGCATCCTGCTCCCATATGCTTCTTCTCCACCAGGCAGCATGTTGACGGCCACCTCGTCCGGCAACTCACTCCACGCGCACGCTGTAGACAGAATCAGCAGGATGACAACCGCTGCCGAGAGAATATCATGCACCAAATGCCACCTCGAATCTATCACGTTAATAGTTTTATTTTTCCATAAAATCCAAATTTATAAAAGAGCATTCCGCTATTTATTTAAATTCACTGTGCCATCAATAGCGTATTAGATTTATGGTAAAATAAGGAATATAGAAATTTGTATGTTTTCCGGAGGTGTTATGAAAATGGCATCTACAATTATTAATTCTCTCCCCACCGTAATGGCCGTTTTTATTATCATAAGCACAGCCACGGACGTTATTTATCTTCTTTTTTGGCCGTTAACTATTGATCTAAGTATACTGCTTACAGCTGCAATTGCTTTCTATTATTTTGCTTACAGGA
The DNA here is from genome assembly GCF_002265875.1 of Marinococcus halophilus. GTDB lineage: Bacteria > Bacillota > Bacilli > Bacillales > Marinococcaceae > Marinococcus > Marinococcus halophilus. The sequence goes on along the minus strand of NZ_NPFA01000007.1, from coordinate 69,096 downwards.
GAAAAACCGCAAATGCTTACTGACATTCAATCTTTTTTCTGCAACCTCAGCCCTTTAGCTATCGCCCTTGCTTCACCATTTTTTATTTTGGGAATAAGCGGCACAGGAACCCCGTCGCTATCGTATATCATTATTGGGGGTGCACTTTTATCGCGTTTAACAACAGGAACGATAATCGAAAAGAAAAATGAAAGGCCAAGACATCGCCAATCTTTAGCAATATTTTATAAGTATTGGAGGGGGCGCATTGAGAATTTTCAGGCTTTTGCATCAAATTTTTGGTGCATTGGTGCTTGTTTTAATGATCATGCAGTTAATGCAGCTTTTTGTTATGCCAACATGGCTGTTTCTCATCTTAATAGCTCTTTTAATTGGATCCACCATGTTCGTTTACCTGGATGAACAGAAAAAGCGAAAAGAAGAACCGTATTTTTAGCCAAACATTCCGGCCTAAGCGTTCGTGCTTAGGCTTTTCACTTGTTATGAGTGGTTTCTATCAAAAAAGCCCCTGCTTTTGGGAAGCAGCGGGCCGATTATAGTTATGTTTCAATATGTTTTGAGTTATCCAGGTACCGATACGCAGCTATAGTTAGGATTGGTGCAAGATTAGCATAAAATATTGGCTATATTATGGAAAGAACTAATCCGTTAATTTTCTCGATTTTCTCTTTTCAATTCTATGCTTTTCTTCTCAGCAGTTCTCCTATCAACAGAAAAACCACTCCAGCTACTCCCAGCCAATAAACGGGAAAAGTGATGGTTGGACCGAATGCAGGCAACCAGTAATACATTGCAAAAAATACAGTGCCCGGCACGATACCGAATATAAAACCTGTTACCAGAAATTCCTTTATTTTCGAAACCTCCCGGAAACAAGACCACTTTATATAACGAAACACACTGTATCCCACGACCGATAACATGAAGCTCCCGAGGATAATAATTATTGCTGTCGTGCCCAGGCTGTACGATTTCATTGGCTCCAACTGCTGAAAACCATACGAAAGAATTGTTTGTATCAATCCAGTAGACAGCATATATACACTTAAAAAATAACAAATGCCCATTATAAACAACTTTATCATTTCTTTGGGCACTGTCTGAGGCAGCTCGCCGACAATATCCTTTGCATACTTCCTGGGGTCGGAGCCAAACAGCTCCAAACTGTCTCTCCCCTCTGCCTGCAGAACAAGAAGATGATCTAACAGTTCCAATAGCACCTCTTCGGTCTCCTGTTCACTTTTATTAAATGAAAGGCGGATATAAACCATCATATCTTCATATATCTTTTTATTTTCTTTATTTAATTGATTTCGCTTTTCGTTGTTTTCCTCCACCAACGTACTCACCTACGACTCCTCCTCGTCCAGTAATTGATCAACAGGCTGCTTCAGGGCCTTCCAGTTCTCCCGGAACGCCTTCAGCGAAGCCTCTCCCGCCGGGGTCAGCTTATAGTATTTCCGGTTCGGTCCGCTGCCTGAAGCCTTCATTTCCCCGTGAATCAGCTTTTCCTTCTGCAGCCGCAGGAGCAGAGGATAAATGGACCCTTCCTTAACGTCGATCCCCTGCTGCTGCAGCTTGACAGCTAATTCATAACCATAAACGGTTTCCCGTGAGATTACAGCTAAAATACATCCTTCAAGAATGCCCTTTAAGAGCTGGCTTCGCTCATTCATCTGGCCACCTGCCTTGCAATGCATGCTAGTTATTTAATTAAAAATCCGCCGTGCGTATTACCGCCAGAACGGGTTAAACTAAGTAACACTTCACTACCTTGTATAGCAATATAGCTTTACTTTAATATATCTTCAGTCAAAAAACAACAACGGCTTTGATCATTAAAAGCCTTGTATTTTCGATTCTTATGTTCAAAAATGGAAATAATTACTACCGTCGCATTTAGGAGGGAAATTATGCGTACTGCTGTACATATACTGTATTTTGTTCTGCTCTTTTTCGTATGCGGGTTAGTTGGGTTTGGTTTATTTGGAACTGGCTTTACAGCTACCCTTCATCCTTCAACGTTCCTTTTCTTCTTTTCCTTCAGCGCCATATGGACGCTCAGCTATGTAGTCCATCTACACCTCGGACGCTGGAATCTGCGTCTGGCCTTATGGGTATGCACAGCCCTTGGGATAAACCTGCTGTTCGCTTCAGGGTCAAAAATATTGGAGGTTATTCAATGAAAAAATGGAATCTTTTCATGCTGCTGCTATCCGGCATGCTTTTGGTGTACGGCCTGGGATTGGTATCCCTGTTTACTCTTGGCCTTTTCAGCAGCAATCAATTTTTTATTACCATTGGCATGGCGGTCATTCCTCTAGTCCCATTTTTCGTGTGGCTGTATTTGCTGTACCGGTTTCATGCCAAAAAAGAACTTCAAAACTTTTACATTAGTGTTGGAAGTCTTGCACTTCTGATATTCGCTTTAATATACGATGTGCAGATGCTTCAGCGTTATATTGGCTGATAAGATTTGAATATTTGCCAATAAGGAGGAATTAGACATGAATACCGCATGGAAAACAGGGATATTAGCAGGCTCTCTAACAATTATTATTTTGTTTTTCTTGGACGTTCTGCTTCCCGATCTGCCGGCATTACTCCAGGTATCCAGCAATGCAGTTGTTTCCTTTCTTGCGATGGCAACCGCTTATGCCGTCTTCAGCAAAAAGAATTCGTAAAAATTAACTATAAGGAGCAGTCACGATGAAAATGCTCAAAGTGTTAAAGTATATATAAAAATATATAGGAATTTTCGTTCCTTTTATAATAATTGTTTATATTATACTAGTGCCTATCACCATAGGGCTGTTATTTGGCGTTAACAATAATCCTTAAAAAACGGCGCTCGAAAGTCGTTTTCATATCACCATCACTATCATTTGTCGTTATCGTTAAACAATCCAAAGCGCCATACACAGAGCAGAAGCCATGGCTAAAAGAAACGATCCTGCGACAATAAGCTGCTGAAAATTTTTCCTGCTTTTTCGTTCAATATAATCGCAGCCATTTACGACTAAAAATAACGCTACAGCAGGCAAAGCAAGGTTGTCTGCCGTAAGGGGTTTTCCCATTGCCAGCATGGTGGCGACAAAAAGCATGCCGTAGATAAGAGCTGCTTCGGCCCCGGGGCTTGCTGGCTTCAGCACTCTACTTTTCTCCCCTTTGTCCTTCGCGGCCACCATGCATACCCCTCTTTCTTCGTAAATATTCGCCCAACCTAAAAATAAGAGTTCAAACCTAATTCGGAGCTTTCATTTTAACAAATATATCCAGTCATGACATCCAAATTACCAAATAAAAGGTTGCTCCTTTAATATATGTATATTAATGTTTTAAATGTAACTAAATTACAAAAACCGCAGGAGGACTTCGCATGTTTACATCCATCCTTCAGCTTCCTTTTCAGCCCCGGAAGCAATTCGCCCAAATAAGCAACCGCTATTCACTGGTATTGGTGGCCGTGCTCCTTCTAGCCACCAGTATTGCCCACACATTTATTACGAATTATATCTCTCTTGGCACCAATCAATCGCCGGTCATTCCTGACAACCTCTGGTTTTTGCTGCTTTTGGTTTTGCTCGGAGGCGCGGTGTTTTTTATTCTGCCCCTGATACTGAAAGGCGCGACACGTATTTATGATCACTCCCTTTCATATCAAAAAGCTCTTTGGGTCAACATTCTAGCCATTACTCCAACTTTATTTTTGCTGCCCTTTGCGCTCATTGGTTTGTTTTTATTTCTTACCCTTGGACATATTCCATCGATTTTCTCAAATGCCTATAACGTGCTCGATCTGCTTTCAATCATCTGGACATTTGTGATTACTGTTGGCATGGTCCAGGTGGCTGTTAATACGAGCAGGCCAAGGTCTTTAACCATTTCTTTTACATATTTGTGTTTCACCATATTGGCTATTGTGGCTGCGACTCTCTTCCTGGGCGCTTTTATCGCAGCATTCTAGCACTTGTCCCGTACTGCACCCTGCTGTTGAATATTCTGCAGGCACTCCTTGAAATCTTTCGATTAAAACATGCCTGGTTTGATCATTCCCTCCCCCGGGTAAACCTTTAAGCAGTAAAAAATTTATTAAAAAAGAATTGGAATAAAACTATATTCGGCAGCAATGGACGGTAATCACAGCCAGCCCATAAGCCAGAAAAAGATGAAATTTCTTTTTCTGGTTTTTTATGGGAAAATTGAATTTGAGCATGAGCCCCGCATATTCAAATAGCTGCCATTCTTTCAAGAAACCGTTCACCTACTATCATTAAAAAGGAGCTTTTAATGTCTAAAGCCATGCTGATTATCAACCCTTCGTCCGGGAAGGCCGACGCTCTTTCCCATGAAGCTCCTGCTATTAAAGTATTGCAGGAGCTATATGACAACGTTACAATCCGATACACAGAAAAAGCGGGCGACGCTAAAGACTTGGCACAGCAGGCGTGCGAACAGCGATTTGACGCCCTGGTGACGCTTGGCGGCGACGGCACCGTTAACGAAAGTGTCAATGGCCTGGCAGAGCAGCCCCACCAGCCGGCTTTTGGTTTTCTTCCGCTCGGCACCGTTAATGACTTCGCCAGGGCGCTGCAGCTACCTCTTGACCCTTCTGAAGCTATAGAAGTGATCCGCCAGCAGCATACGATTCCTGTCGACATTGGGAAGGTCGACCGTACGTATTTCATGAATGTCTTAGCCATTGGAGCAATTGCCGAGGCTGTGTACGACGTAAGTCCAGAGCAAAAGTCTGCATTTGGCCCTCTTGCCTACGTCCTCGAAGGAACTAAAGCCTTCCGGCACCACACCCCGTTTGCGTTAACGCTCGAACACGACCAGGGCGTGTGGGAAGGCGACGCTTATCTCGCGCTGGTGGCTTTAACGAATTCGGTCGGCGGCATCGAGTCACTCGCACCCCAGGCGAAGGTGCACGATGGGTGTTTCCATGTGTTTATTGTTAAACGATTAGGGCTTACAAACATCGCGCAAATGATACCGGAACTGCTGCAGGGCTCTCTTTCCCACCACGAGGACATTGAATATTTTGCGACCGCCACCCTGCGCGCAAGTACGGCCGAAAGGCACATTTTTAATATCGATGGAGACGAAGGCCGGCCGCTGCCTTTTGATGCCGCCGTTCTGCCGCATGAGCTTCGTATCTTTGTCCCGCCTGACCGCTAGCAGAAGCAGGTTCAATAGTCATTTAATATTCTATTCTAATTATATTTGCGTAATAACCTCTCTGAAATATGACAATAATCGCCGGGGTGTTTATCCAGTCTGTCCTGATGCTCCTCGGCGCTTTTAACGTAATTTGTCAGAGGCAGCACTTCCACCATTATAAAATCGTAATCCGTTCTCTCCTTAAGAAACGCCTCCGCTTCTGCCAAGTGTTCCGGTTTTTCACTGTACACCCCGGTTCTGTACTTCTCTCCAATATCTTCCCCCTGCTGATTCAAGCTGTACGGATCAATGATTTCAAATAAATATTCCATCAATTCCGTGACGGTGATGACTGCTGGGTCAAATTCCGTTTTCACGCATTCGGCGTAGCCATCGTAGCCACCGTCCCGTGTATGAGTGCTTCCATTCGCCCTGCCCGCTTCTGTAAACTCCACGCCAGGCAGCGTTTTGATAAACGCCTGCACACCCCATAGGCAGCCGCCGGCAAGATATATTGTCTCCATGTGGCCACTCCTTTTATATAAACACAGTAATCCAGTGCGCTTCCTTGTATAAATGAATAAATTAAGACTTATATTAACTGTTTTTACACAAATTTAAAAGATTCGCCAGGTTCAAGCAATGATAAAAGTAAATGAGAGCCCGTAGGAGTTTTTAATATAATTAAAGAAACTATCAATGGACTGTTAATAAAGAAGGCGTATTCTCGGGCCTGACACTAGGGACGTATACGGATGCCACCCTTTATTTGATATGTTTTCCTTGGGGATGTTCCATTTCATTACTGCAGGGCAAAATTGCACCTTTTTCTGTACCAGTGTTTTTATGAACTACGCCCGGTCCTCAACTCAAAATTATCAAAAAGAGAAACAAAAAGAAGAAAAAACCCGAGCCCGGAGTCTTTTCCAGGCTCGGTATAAATAATCATTCGGTTTTTGCTCGTTACTGAGGTTTTGCCTTTTTCGCATGTTCAGCTGCCTTGACCTCTTCAGATGTTATTCGATTTTCTTCTGCTGCCTTCTTCGTGGCTTCATCGCCACAAACCACGTGATCCAGTTTATTTTTTAAAGCGTCATATCCCTGCTGTGCTACTAGTTCTTTGTCATTTTTGTTTCTCTCATCGCCAAAGTAGGTATTATCCATGCCGGCATTGTGGTGAAAATCCGTATTTGTAGCACCAGGGAGCATAGCTGTTACATTGATCCCTGTGTCTCTTAACTCCTCTCTTAAGGATTCGGCAAACATAAATCCAAATGCCTTCGACGGACCATACACTGTTTCATAAGGTGTCGGCAATGTCGCCGACAGAGACGAAACGATAAGGATATCTCCCTTTTTATTCGGAACCATATCCTGAACGACGCGCTTCGCCATATGCACCGTTCCCGAAATGTTAATGTCTATTAACCGCAGCTCTTCCTGCAAATCGTTTTCTAAAAAGGAACCGCCAATGCTGACACCGACGTTTAACACAGCCGCATCCAGCTCTCTGTTTTTACTTTTCACAAACTCCCAAAATTCCTCCACTCCCTCATACGTCGAGGCGTCTGCCTGAAGAGGATACGCTTCCACACCGTAGCGTTCAATAGCCTCCGCCGCTTCAAAAATGCGCTCACTCGAGCCCGAAACCGCAATGTCGTATCCATCCTGGGCGAATAATTTTGCAAGCTCCAGCCCCAAGCCCGAGGAAGCTCCCGTTATCATGGTAAATGGACGTTCGTTGGACATTTTATTTACTCCTTATTTGTTTTTCTTATACACCCTCTGCTAAGCATTACACGTATTATCCTAAGCCTTAAGACGCTGTCGGACTAACGCTTGGAAGATGCGCCAACCCTATCGAAAAATATTATTTAAAGGAAGAGTACAGAAAATGTTTTATTGAGCCTCGTTCCTATCTATCATTTTTTAGGATTTTCCTGCTTCAACAGCTCCTGGATCTTCCGCAGCCGTTGTTGAAAATCGTCGTAGGACACCTTACCCTGGTTATAGTCTTCCTGCAGCGCCAATTTTTCTGTGAGTAAGTGTGCTTTATTCATGATGGACTATCTCCTCTCGTGACTGATAGTACCCCTTTACCTGATTTACGGAAGCAGGTAAACCTCTTCTTTCGTTACAAGAACCAGAAGCAGCTATAGCCACGGCACTTTTTCACGAACTTTTATTACTCGAGCGGTTTTATAAAAATAAAAAAAGCCGAAAAAGGTGCCATTCCCATGTTTTATTACTCCCTTTGCCGGGTAATTTATTTTAGAAATGACCATGATTCTTCTTTGGAAGTGCTAATCATTTCCTCATACGCGGCAGCAATGGATAGATATCAAAGCTAGACCATCAGCCAGAAAAAGAGAACTTTCTCTTTTTCTGGCTTTTTTTGGTTTTATGAAAACATTTTCATTATTGATTCCCTTCAACCGCTACCATCTATGAGTGATCGCGGATATAACATTTTTATTAGAAAGGAAGAAAAACTATGGAACAATTTCAGCGTATATTAGTCGGTGTCGAAACTCTTGAAGCCACTTCGCACGACCCTTTAGCTCATGCCGTACAATTAGCACAGGAGCACCAGGCTACGTTACTGATCGCCTTTATGATGGACACCAAAGGGTACTCCCCCTTCGAGCGCATGGACCCGAACGGCTTCCGCCGGCTTCAGGCCCAGGCTTCTTCCCAGCTTCAACGACTCAAAGAATGGGCTGTTGAACAAGGAGTCCCTCAAGTAGAAACCATCATGGAGCCCGGCCTTCCGAAACGGGACATTGGAAAAATTTGCGCCAGATACGAGACAGATCTAGTCGTGCTCGGGGAATCAGGAGCTTCCAAAATCGACAGGGCATTTCTTGGCAATACAGCCAAAAGCGTTCAAAAAAAGGTCGATTGTAACGTAAAAGTCATTTCGACGTAAGCAGAAGCGAAATCTGCTTATTGTCGAGCGGCCGGGGACAAGCAGTGCCGTGTAGATGATTCTATAGCTGACCCAGGAGCCTTTGCCTTCTCATCAAGATAGTTAAATACTTTCCCTACCTTCCTCTGCATGAATGCATTAGGATGAAATATCTTTGGAAGATCCTGTTTCATTGCAAAATCATTTTTGACTTTAGCAAAAGGAAGGAATTGCCTTTAAGTATATATTTACCGCATATATACTCCCCTTATGCGGTTTAACGCATAAAATTATGGCAGCCCCAAACAGTCAACCGTTTGGGGTTTTTTTCTTTATATGTGTGCTTGTAAACAATCAGGATATGTAATAAGAATTTCTATTAAAAGATGATGCAGAAAAGCTGGCCGCCCCGACGGACAGGCTTTCTGCGTCAATGATAAAATAGATACAGTGCCACCCCAATCAATCCGAGCGCGGCCAGCCGTGAGGCATCCATTGGGATTTCCGGCGTTCCAAATGCACCAAAATGGTCCAGAAGCATTCCGAGCAGCAACTGTCCGGCAATGCCGGCGGTAATCGCTGCAGAAGCCCCGATCCTCGGCACCGCCAGAATGATACAGACAATATAAAAAGCGCCCAGCGCCCCGACCGTCCATTTCCAGAACGAGAAGGATGGAAACGAAAACGAGAGGCCTCCCTGCACCAGCGTGCTTAAGAATAAGCAAACGGTCCCGACAAAATAAGCGATAAAGGCCGTTTCCACACTGCCTATTTTGCTGCCGATTTCTCCGTTCACGCCGGCCTGGAACGCGAGCGCCGCCCCTCCGGTAAAGCATAATATTATTAACAGCCAGGCCATGCACCTTCCCCCTTATATTTCTAAAATCTACTGCCCGTATGGTTCCTCTTTCTATCGTTTCTCGCTCTTAAGCTCGCTACGTTTCTGATACAACACATACCCCGTCCAGCTCAACGCTCCCGGCAGAACCCATAACACGGTTAAATATATCGTGCCTAAAATCGCAATCCCTGCGGCCCAGTATGCAGCCAGAGGCCTTCGGCCAATTGCCAAAGCTGCCAGGATAAAGGAACACACAGGTACCACGATTTGTCCTCCACCTACTGCCATCCCTACTTCTGTCCAACCCGGAAATTTCTGCGTGGCCTGCCACAGCCACGGCCAGCATATGCCGATCCCCACTCCCAGGAATCCAGCAAGAATCCAGCACGTTCGTTCCTCGTGATGCATATTCTTTCGCTCCCTCTTACTTATAGTAGCTTCTACGATACACCACCCGTACGATCATGAATAATGATAAAATAATATGGAAGCTATCATAAAAACAGATATCTGGAGGTGAACTATGAACATTCAGACCTTACAGCTGTTTCGAGCCCTAGCGCATGAGCAAAACATCTCCAGGGTGGCGAACAAATGGAACTATGTGCAATCGAACGTAACCGGGCATTTGCAGCGGCTGGAACATGAGCTCGGCGTCCCCCTTTTCCACCGGCATTCCAGAGGTCTCACGCTCACTCCGCAGGGAACCTATGTGCTTGCCTGCGTGGAAGACATGCTTAACTCATGGGAGCATTTGCAGGACACAATTTCAGATTCGTCACTGCCTTATGAGCCACTGGTGCTCGGTTCCATTAATTCCATGGCGGCAACCCACCTGCCGGCGTTAATGTCATCGCTCCATCAGGCTCTTCCGTCCATTGACGTGTCGCTTCGCTACGGCATTACAGAGGAATTGATCCAGCAGGTGCTGCAGCATGAATGCCAGGGGGCCTTTGTCACCGGCCCTGTGCGCCACCCTGCCCTCCATCAGCACATATTTTCCACAGAAACTCTTACTCTCGTTTCCAACCCGCTGGTGCTTCCGCTCGGGAGTCTTCAGGACGTACACCAGCAGACTGTTCTTGTGCTGGAACCCGGCTGCATGTTCCGGGAACGCCTGCTGCAAATGATTCATCAGGAAGGCGTCATTCCGAAGCAGGTGATCACCTTCTCGAACCTCGAATCACTATTGGGACACGTCCGGGCCGGAATGGGGATCGCCCTGCTGTCCGAGCGATACGTGCATTCATTTCAGGATGATTACATCGCATGCACGCCCGTGCCACCGGAACACGCCCGGGTGGATATTTCCTTTATCTATTCTCCGGCAAGCGAGCAGCACCGCTCGTTTCAGACTTTCCAGGATATCTTGCACGAATCCCTACGTTCTTCGTTTTGATGAAACTCACTTTAATAAGATTAAAAAAGAGAGAAGCCATTTTCACACAATGGTTTCTTTTTTTATCCATTTTCCATTCAGCATGCTGTGATTTTTACTCTTAAATGATCATGCTGAGCCAATTCTATTCCTTCATTACAAATAATTTTGAAGATATATTCATGATAGCTAGGTTCTAGCGCTATCGCTCCGGGGAATTTTTCATGCTTATCGATCTGGCCTGGATTGAATTAAAGACGGGAAAACCAATTTGACAGGCAATTTGGTTTATTTATTCTTTCCTTTGTGCTATAACAAAAGTACCATTTTAACAGGCAGGCGGTGCTTTGTATTGACTCCCATGACCGTGGATCTTCTTCTTTCCCAGACGTATTTACATCAGCTGTGGCAAAAACACTGGCCAGATAAAACGGGTTTTGTACATAATTCGGCGTCGGCCTTTCATCAATACGAGTCGTTGTTTCTATCGCTTTGCCGGGACGGCCGTATCTATCCTTTGGTAGCCAGGTTACAATCTATGGGACCCGAAACGTACCATCATTCATTGGATGTGTTTCTTCTCGGAAACGTGCTGGCGGATTATCTGCAGATGGAGATGGCAGAACTTGCAGCTGGTTTCCTGCTGCATGACGTGGGGAAAACATACATATCTTCATACATTCTTCAAAAATCGGGCACTTTGACACCGGAAGAATGGGAAACTGTTCAGGAGCACCCCATGCGGGGATATCATTTGCTCCGGGCGCATGGACTGGAGGATTCAATAGCTCACATGGCTTTATATCACCATGAACGTGGTAACCAGACGGGCTACCCCTTCGGACTACCGGCATGGGAATTACCCGCCCCGCTTCGACTGCTTAGTGTCGTGGATGTGTATTCGGCCCTGACGCTTCCCCGTTCCTACAGGAAAGCCCTGACGCCGGACCAGGCATTGTATCATCTTCGTAAGCATACCGAGGAGTTGGACGCTGTCTATATTCATGCCCTTCTTAATATTTTACACACCCATGAACCAGACCCCGGAAATCCTTCCTCTTAACATCCAGGAGGAACAGGAGCAGAAAGGAAGGAACTATATGCGATACAATTATCTTCACGGGATGGCGCTGGTCTACTTAAGTTTTGGCATCGTGGTAGGCGTCGCTTTTTCTCTAATCATGCCGCTCGTGATTCCAGTTCCCGCCGAACTTCAGCGTTTATTTACCATCGCCTCCATCAGTGCGGGCGTCCTTTTAGGCGTGTTAAACTTTTGTCTCTTTTTTGCCTTCGTCCGCCGTTGTATCACTCACTTTCAGTCCGTCTTAACCGCGGTTCGTGCCGGTGATTTAAGTGCGCGCGCTTCTTTTCGTTCTTCCGGGATGATCGGCCGGATGACCCGGGATTTGAACCGAACGATTGCCCACCTGGAGAAAACCCGCAATGACGTGCGCACGGACGACCTGACCCGCCTGCCAAATCGGGTAGCACTGCAGCAGGTGTTCCGGGACCACACATTTCTTCCGACCTCACGCTATGCCCTGTATTTTTTGGATGTTGATCAATTCAAAATTATCAACGATACATATGGTCATCTCACCGGCGATCGTGTACTCCGCTGTGTGGCCGACGCACTGCAGCATACAATTGAGAATGAGCAGACCGCCTACCGATTGAGCGGAGATGAGTTTATTGTCCTGGGGCCGGTTCCCTCACACGATCTGTCGAACGAGGAATGGGCAGAACGATTGCATAACCGTATCGACCAAACCTGTGCAGTAAGCATTGATACCTTTACCGTGCGGGTCAGTGTCGGCCGTTACGATTTCTGCCCACGGGAGACTGATTTTTTAACGGTACTGGCTCAGGCGGATGACACCATGTATCAGGCCAAACAGCAGCGTTCCCCTTCGGTTTTCACTTAAACAGCCGGCCTGTCCACAGCATTGCGGCAACAGTTTCTTTTTAACGAAACAGGCATCCTTTGACTTCGTAAAGCCACGGATGCCTGTTTTCTATTTTTTATGATAATGGCTTAAAAGATGGTTTTCCTTCATGCTGCTGTGAATAATGCATCTTATTGGCATATCTTTTAGCAACTATTTCCAGGAGTGCCTTTACTCTGCTTTTCTACGTTTTTGTGTTAAAAGAATACTGGCAACGATGCCTCCGCATACCCCGCCTATAACAGCTACATCAAAATTATGATCCCACGGCATGCTCGTTATCATGTTTCTAAGAATTCGAAAGCTTAAGCCTACAATGATGGATACAATAATGAGTCCTATAAAAATAGCCAGCGTTTTCATCATTCATATTCTCCTAGTTATAAGGGTAAAGTCAGAAATATTTCAGAGGCATTTGTCCTCTATGCTTTCCAACGGAATGCATCGACTATGTAAAAAATTGAAAAATAAACAAAGCACACATAAAACACAAAAGCCGTCTCCATTTTCACATGGAGACGGCCTTGCTTCGGGAGGTGTGATTATTCTTCCCACTGGCCGGTATTTCTCGCCCACCGGTTGTCTCCAAGGACCATTGGAGAGTCGTATGAAGAAGCGGCGTCTGTTTCGATATACATGTCCTGGACGTAATCAAGACTCTGGTGCAAAATGACTTCGATGTGGCGGTTGTTGCCATTTACTTCATTCGTGTAATTGGAAACGATATAATAATCGCCATTCGGCAAATGGTAAACAAGAGACTGTTCAAATGCATCAAACGTCAGAACATGGTCGGTTCGGTTAAAAATCTCATTCATACGGTCATGGTATTGCTCAAAAATCGTGCGGCATTCGGAGGTGCCACATGGCCGGCGTTGATCCTCCGAAATATAGCTTTCGGTACGCAGGGCGTGTCCGCCGTTAGTTGTTATTTCTTGCATCGATGGTTGATTCAGACTGGCGCCGCCAACAACGGCTACATGTGCGGCTTCGGCTGATGTTTCTAATGTGACCGAAACGACAGATGCAAGTAAGAGACTGGAAATTGTGGTAGTGAGCATCTTCATACGCTCTCTCCCCCCTTTTCGAAAAATGTTGCTTTAGTATAACGAAAAAGAAAGGAAATGAAAACCATATGTTGTAATAAAAGTAAATTTTTTTTACTATTTATCGTTTTTAGTAGGAAAAACTGTCTTTGTACTGCTTCAGTTCCACATTGACATCGACGTCTAATATGCCTTCAAGTGCGGCTAAGTCGGCATTAATGAACGAGACTAAATCATCGTTGGTCGAAAAATAGGCTTGAATCATTAGATCGTGATTACCGGAAAAGGCTCCGACAAAACGTACAGCTTCAAAGGTTTGTAGCTGAAGGGCAACGTGCTGTTGTTGGCCGAGCCGGGTGTTAATACCGATGATAGCCTGCACGTCCAAACCGATTTTTTTCGGATCGGTGTGAACAATAAAGTCAAAAACCCCGGTATCAAGCATTTTTCGAACCCGGGTTCGAATCGTTCCTTCACTTACCTCTAAGGTTCGGGCGATCATGGAATATGATTCTTTGGCGTTTTTCTGCAAGGCACGTAAAATAGCCCGGTCGGTAGCATCGAGTGTTGGCATGGTGGTGGGCCTCCTTATGATCATGTGCCTTCATGGCGGAATGAATTACTATAAAATAACTAAATTATACAAAAGAAAAAGGAAAAAATTCAACGATAAATTTCTAATTTTTCTTTAAATAAGGAATTATTGGTATAAAAAATGATTTAAGGCATATTAAAAACAGGAATGCTTTTCAAGCACTCCCTTAATCCTTTGTATTTTCCTGTTATATGTATTGCATTACCAACCTTTATGACCGGGTTTTTCTATTTGTTTGTTATGGAAGCTAACGTTTCTCCCGGTGGATCTATATCGTAAGAAAGAAAATAGATGTATCATAATGGAGGGAACACTCCTATCGAGGCTACGTTCTTTTCATTTATTACGCTTAATTTTACCTAGATAAAATAAAAAAGTTCCGGTACTTATTAATACCGCTAATACATAAAAAAGCTCCATTAATAATCACCTCAATTTCCATCATCAGTGGAAGCACTTGACTGTTTTCGTTGAAGGTAAAAGAAAACCCCAATCGAAATGGCCAGAATAAGGCATAATAGTATAAATAACCCTCCCGGTATATCAATAATATGGCGCAAGTCCATGAGAATCAAAGCAAATGATATAGTGCCAAATAATTTGTAAGCCAGTCTTAATACCTTCATGTTTCCCTCCCTGAATATTTTTTCTATGATTAAGCAATTTATTTCCTCCTAATGCTCCTGTCAGCGTGAAAACAAAAGTGGGGATGTCCCAAAAATAGGACAGCCCCCCTGGATATTTACGGATGCCTGGTAATTGTTCAGGCGGACAAAGATAACTAACACATTAAAACGCCGGAGTTAACTATCTGATGTATTCAAATATACCTGCAGCCCCCATGCCCCCTCCAATACACATGGTCACCATGCCATACTTGGAATCTGGTCTTTTTTTCATTTCAGCAAGCAGCTTTGCAGTCAGCATCGCTCCCGATGCCCCAAGAGGATGGCCTAATGAGATGGCGCCTCCATTAACATTCGTTTTGGTCATATCTAACCCTGTCTGTCTGATAGAGGCCACCGTTTGTGCTGCGAATGCTTCATTTAGTTCGATTAAATCCATATCATCAACCGACAGGTCAGTTAATTTTAACACATCCGGAATGGCATAAGCCGGACCAATCCCCATGATTTTTGGATCAACACCCGCTGCCTTGAAGCCCACGAATCGTGCAATCGGTGTGACGCCTAATTCTTTAACTTTGTCTCCCGACATTACAACCACAAATCCTGAGCCATCGGTAAGCGGGGCAGATGAACCGGCTGTTACGGTCCCATCGGCTTTGAACACAGTGGGCAGCTTCGCTAGATCCTCCATATTGGTATCAGGGCGCACCAGTTCGTCCGTGTCAAATATATCTTTTGTTACCACTGGGCCGTCATTATTGTACGTGACCTTAGTTACATTAATGGGAATAATCTCGTCATCGAACTTTCTTAAATCCTGGGCATTTTTAGCACGCTGATGACTTTGAACAGCATAAGCATCCTGATCTTCCCGGGAGACATTATATTTTTCGGCCACCATCTCGGCCGTCAGCCCCATTGGATAGGACACTCCGGCCTCTTCCTCCTGGAGTATTGGACTGTTGACCGGCTCATTTCCCCCCATCGGAACGGCACTCATCAGTTCAACTCCGCCGGCTGCTATAATATCTGCCTGGCCAGACACAATCTGATTAGCCGCCATCGCGATCGTTTGAAGTCCTGAAGAACAATAACGATTCACAGTCTGGGCCGGAACGTCTTCCGACAGCCCAGCAAGCAACGCAATCGAACGTGCGATATTTTGTCCCTGCAGCCCTTCAGGAAAAGCATTACCGACGATAACGTCCTGTACCATATTTGGATGGAATTGACCACCTACCCGGTCCAATACTCCTTTTAGTACCTGTGCTGCAACTTCATCAGGTCTTTCGTGAGCCATAGCACCACTTAACTTTCCTTTAGCTGAAGCAGAACGTCCATAAGCTACTATATACGCATCTTGCACTGATTTTCACCCTTTCTTTGCTGCCACAATTTTTAATTTCGTAAAGGCTCGCCTGTAGCCAGCATATGAGTAATTCGCTCGTACGTTTTTTCGTTTTGTAACAGCATCAAGAATTTTTGTTTTTCAAGCTTTTGAAGGTATTTTTGATTAATATAGGTGTTACGCGGAAGGTCTCCTCCGGATAAAACATCGGCAACACTTAAAGTGATTGTATAATCATGAGCACTTATGAAGTTTCCGACACGCTGGGCATCCAGCTGGCCTTGAGCGAGTGCTTTATAATCTCTGCCTAAAGCAAAATAGGTCAATTTCGGCCGGGGAACATAATTTGTCTCTACTTCAAACTGTGCTCGTTTCAATGCTATTTCTACTCTTTTCTCTGTATTCAGTATAATGGAATCGGTTTCTCTTAGATAACCATACCTGAGCGCTTCATAAGCATTCGTTGATACTTTTGCGAACCCTACATTCGTCAGTACCTTCGTCATCGATTCCTGTTTATCGTTGTGCTTATGGTTCGTTCCGAGAATCCGGTCCGCCATTTCAGCAAGGCCGCCACCGCTAGGAAGGAGTCCCACCCCTGCTTCCACAAGTCCCATGTATGTTTCACTTGCAGCTACTACGACCGGTGAATGAAGGACCAATTCACAACCGCCGCCTAAAGCTTTCCCGTGGACGGCTGTCACGACGGGCTTAAGTGCATATTTAAGGCGGCTGAAGCTTTCGTGCAGTTTTTCAATTGCAGGCCCAACGATGTCTTCCACTTTGTTTTCTTCATGTGCTTTTTTCATCAGATATAGGTTGGCACCTACACTGAAATTGTTTCCTTCTGCATAGATGACCATGCTCGAGTAATCTTCGTTTTCTAAAATATCGATAGACTCGATTAAATCATCAGCAAAGCCATCGGTAATAATATTATTATTACTTTGCAGCTTCAGTAACAGCTGGTCTCTATTTGCCACAGAAAGGCTGGAGTCTTCCCTGTTCCACAGTTCACTATCTGTAAACGCTGATACAGGAGTCACACGCTCAATTGACTCACCTTCAGAATAAAATGATGTGCTGCGTTTTTCTATCCATTCCGGTAATGGCCCCAGCTCCCGCTGCATGCGTTCCTTAACGCGTTCGAACCCCATCAGGTCCCATAGCTGGAAGGGCCCTTTTTTCCAGTTGAACCCCCACACCACGGCACGGTCTATATCTTTAAAATCCGTTGCCGCTTTTGGCACATTCAAAGCACAATAGTAGAAATTGTTTCTAAGGGTTTCCCATAAGAACCTGCCCGCTTCATCTTCAGCGTTGTAGATGATGTCCATATTTGACTTCAAGTCTTTACTGAAGCTGTTCAGCAGCTCAAAATCAGGCTGCTTTGGCTGTACATATTCATTGCTTTCAGGATCAAAAACCAGCAGTGATTTCTTGTCCTTCTTATAAAAACCCTGCTTGGTTTTCCTCCCCAACGCACCCTGTTCCATCAGTTTTCCTGCAGTACTTGTCTCGTGGAAAAATTCCTGTTCTTCCGGATCCTGCCGCAGGCCCTTGATGACGGTTGTCGCAATATCAAGCCCTACCAGATCAACAAGCCCGTACGTCCCGAGACTTGGCCTTCCGATACCGCGTCCCGTGAGTGCATCGACTTCTGCAATGGACAGGCCTGTATTCTCTGCACGATACATAACATCGTTCATTGTCTGTGTCCCTATCCGGTTAGCAACAAATGCAGGCACATCGTTTGCTATGATGACACCCTTGCCCAGCACATCTGCAGCAAAGGCCTGGACTTTATTTGTGACTTCAGGGGACGTATTAGATCCAGGGATCACTTCTACTAGCTTCATGACCCGGGGCGGGTTGAAGAAGTGCATGCCGAAAAATCTTTCCTGCTCCGAATCGTTAAAGACCTGGGCTATTGCCTTTATTGGAATACCTGAAGTATTTGTGGCAAATAACGCATCATCTTTGGCAACACGTCTCACCTGATCCCAGATGCTATGCTTTATTTCCACTTCTTCCTTTACAGCTTCAATAAAAATATCCGAGTCATCCTGCCCAGTTAAATCTTCTGTAAAATTGCCATAAGTCAAATTAGAGGCGAAGTTTAAATCAAATAACTGCGGCCGTTTTGGATCAGTAATCATATCATATGATTTTTTGGAAATCTTGTTTGGATCGCTCTCGTCAACTGCTATGTCCAGCAGTTTTACCTTTAAACCTGCATTAACCAAAAGGGCGGCAATTTGACTGCCCATTAACCCCGCGCCTAAAACGGTTGCTTTTCTCATCGTCATGAAATAACCTCCATATTTCTGAAATTTATTTAGCCGCTCCCTGCAGTTATATAAATGCAGAATCCCCTGTTAATGCTCTCCCAATAACTAAGGCATTAATTTCATGAGTGCCCTCGTAGGTGTAAATGGCTTCGGCATCAGAGAAAAACCTCGCGATATCATATTCGGCAAGAATACCGTTGCCACCTGTAACGGCTCGTCCCATTGCAACAGACTCCCTTAATCTTAAGGCGTTCATCATTTTTGCGGTTGAGGTTGCCACTTCATCATATTCCCCGTTCCCCTGCATCCGGGCAAGCTGCGCAGACAGACTCATTGCATGGGATAGATTTCCCTGTATCATTGCCAATTTCTCCTGAATTAACTGATATTTGCTGAGTTCTTTGCCAAATTGTTTACGTTCGGTCACATAATCCAGAGCTGCCCGAAGGGTCCCGGCTATCGCTCCTGTCGCCATATGGGCCACACCAGCACGTGTGGAGTACAGCACTTTCGCAATGTCTTTGAAGCCATTAATATTTTGCAGCCTGTCTTCCTCTTGGACGACAACGTTGTTTAAGTGAATATTAGCATTCGGGACAATTCTCAAAGCGATTTTATTTTCAATAACATCCATATCCACGCCGTCCTGACCAGGCCGAATAATAAATCCCTTTGGTTTACCTGTATCCACATCTGTAGCAAAAACTGGTATAACATCCGAAATATGGGCTCCGCCTATCCATTTTTTCACACCGTTTATTACCCATTTATCACCCTCGCGCTTAGCCGTCGTTGCTAAACCTCCAGCTACATCCGACCCGTGTTCAGGTTCGGTTAAAGCAAAGCAGGTCCTCAGTTCGTGAGATTGTAATTTCGGCACATAATACGCCACTTGTTCTTTGCTTCCGCCAAACAGGAACGCATTGTGTCCTAAACCCTGATGCACGCCCATCAAAGTAACTAATGAAACATCAAACCTTGCCACTGTATATAACATGAAAAACTGAAACAGCTGACTCGTAGCCCGTTCACCCTCCCGGCCTTCAAACAGCAATGGGTTATTGAAATAATTTAGTTTACCCATGTCATTAAAAAAGTCTTCAGGCACTGTTGCATTAGCCCAGTGATCATTAATTGAATCCCGGTATTTTTCTTCCAGCAGATCATTGAGTTGTTTTAAAAACTGAACTTCTCCTTCAGTTAACTCTTTAGAAATATTTAATAAATCTTCAGGATATAATTCTTTTATCAGTGCTTGTTTTTCAGCCATGGTATAGCCTCCAGTATATTCTGATAGCGCTTTCAAAAAAGTCGCTTAAAGCAATTCGTTTCTCTGATTTTCTTCCTGTGCTTTTTGATTCGCCATTTTTTGTAATGCTATTCTGTCAGGCTTCGCGGTTGAGTTTAATGGTATATCCTTCACTTTTAAATACATTCGCGGTATTTTGTAGCCTGCCAGGTGCTCTCTCACATGCTTGTCCAGTTTAGCTTCGAAATCCGGATCGTCCTCTTTTAATTGCACTATTGCAGAAACAGATTCTCCAAATTCAGGACTTTCATACCCCACTACCACCGTTTGCCTCACAAGCGAATGTTCTGATAATACACCTTCCACTTCAGAAGGAAGAACATTTTCACCCCCGGTAATAATGAGCTCCTTTTTCCGGTTGATGATAAAGATATCACCATCTTCATCCTGCCTCGCTAAATCACCTGTTAAGAAATACTTGCCTGCAAACGATTTTTTTGTTTCTTCCGGTTTGTTCCAATAACCCGGAGTAACGTTTTTACCGTTGATTGCCAATTCCCCGATTTCACCAGTTTCAACATCGTTATAATTTTCATCCAGCAGGCGCACATCCATATACATGACAGGCTTGCCAATACTCATTGGTTTTTTTATTGCATTATCAGGTGTATTAACCATAACAAGTGGAGCTTCAGTTAAACCGTAGCCATTGACTAATGTGTAACCCATACTCTCAAATTTTTTCTGTACAGCCGGGAGCGGTGCAGAGCCCCCCTGTATTAAGAACTCAATATTTTTGAAGCCCTGAATATCAAGATTACCAGCTGCCAGCATGCCATAATACATAGTTGGTATGAGCATTAAATAATCGGGCTGGTATTTTACCATCAGATCATTTAATTCCTTTCCGTCAAAATAGCGATGCAGAATCAATGTTCCGCCAGCCATTAATAACGGCAGCGACAAATCATTAAATCCCAGTACATGAAACATCGGAGTTGATACAATTGTTGTATAACCGGCATGTGTTTTATACGTCAATGCGGTATTGATCATGTTATTAACAAACGAATCGTAAGTGAACATAACCCCTTTAGGTAATCCTGTTGTCCCGCTCGTATATATTAAAGATGCAAGGTCATCGCTTTCTACATTGACACTTTTAAATGGGCGGTGGTTTTCAGGATTAACAATGTCATCATATTCCGACGAATCGACATCCATATGGATTAGCTCCTGGGGGATTCCTTTCAGGGACTCCAGATGATTGGAGGCGTAAAAAATCAGCCTGACATTAGAATCCGAAATGATGCTTTCAATCTCTAAAGATTTCAGCCGCCAATTAATAGGCAGGAAAACGGCTCCCAGTTTAAATGAGGCAAACAACACATCCAGTATCGCAACATCATTTGGTGCGAATATACCGATGACATCCCCGCGTTTTACTCCCTGATCCTGCAAATAATTCGCTAAATTCTCCGCACGGATGTTTAAATCCTGATATGACCATTCTGTGCCCTTACCCGGATCGATAATCGCTGCTTTCACTCTGTCAAAATCT
This sequence comes from Marinococcus halophilus, assembly GCF_002265875.1. GTDB lineage: Bacteria > Bacillota > Bacilli > Bacillales > Marinococcaceae > Marinococcus > Marinococcus halophilus. The sequence continues at coordinate 48,141 of NZ_NPFA01000007.1, read as the reverse complement.
GATCTTGTTTTAATCCAATCATAATTCATATTTATCTTCTCCTTTATCAATATGAGTCCGATGTTGGATCGATTGCTTCAATTCCCCCCAATCATTTTGATAAATATGTTGGTCTGTAATTTTCAACTCGTCAGAAATAATAGGATCAAAATCCATCTTTGATAAAACATCCCTCTGCAGATCCAGCCCCGGACTGATTTCAATTAATTTTAAGCCTTCCTCCACCAATTGGAATACAGCGCGTTCAGTTACATAAAAAACCTGTTGATTCAGCTCTCTCGAATACGCTGCGTTGAAATCTACACTTTGTACATTTTTTACAAATTTATGCGAGTGGCCTTCCTGTTCAATGATCAATTGGTTATTTTCACAACAAGACTGGCTGCCCGCAACCAGAGTTCCCGAAAAAATAATAGCCTTCACAGTTTGACTTATGTCTATAAACCCGCCACTTCCGCTCCTTTTATTGCCAAAACAGGAGACATTTACGTTTCCCAGCTGGTCGATTTCCGCAAAACTGAGATAGGCTATGTCATGGCCGCCATGATATATAAAGTCCCATGTCAGCTCATGGCGCATTCTTGCGTCGAGATTATAGTTCATTCCAAAGCGGTCTTTACTGCCAATAATTCCTCCGAATATGCCGGTATCAATATTAAGCTGAACCAAATTCTCCGCCTGCTCTTCTATTAATACATTTGGCAGCTCATTATTTATACCGAATCCAATACTGACTACATCCCCTTCACTTAAAAACTGGGCAGCCCGTCTTAGAATAATTTTACGGGAGCTAAGTTTCATAGGCTGCTCCTGTATATTGCTCACCCGGTAATGACCTGATAAAGCAGGATCATAATAAGTCTGCATCACCTGCTTATGATATTCAGGGTTTTCGTTTATAACAACGTAATCCACAAGTTCACCGGGAATAAACACATCATGAGGGGGAAAGCTGCCGCTTTGAACAATTTCTTTAACCTGAACAATCACCTTCCCGCCATTTTGATGGGTGGCAGCCGCTACACTGTATCCTTCTCCCAAATGGGACTCATGAGTCATAAAAATATTCCCTTTTTCGTCAGCGTAGGTCCCCCGTAAAAGAGCTGTATCAATGCCAGGAAAGTCATAGTGTAAATATTCTTCTCCCTTGATTTCTAATACAGAGACTAAGCGCTCGGTGGTGACATCATTAACCATTCCGCCTGAATTTCTAGGGTCAACACTTGTATTTAAACCTATTTTTGTAATCATCCCCGGGGAGGAAACGGACTGATTCCGATATTGTACGGCGAGAATTCCCTGTGGGAAAAAATACGCTTCAATTGCATTATTTTTAATCGCCTCAATAGTAGCTGGTGAGGCTGTGAGTAGACTCGTTATTAACCGTTTAATCATCCCCCGTTGAACGAAAGCATCAAGATCAATCCCGCCCTCGTAATCACTTATATCATTTGCCATGATAAACGTAAGGTTATCCGGGCTTCCCGTTTCATCGTATTCTTCAACTATATGTTTTAATATTTCTGCTGGTAAATTTCCGACAGATAAAGCTGCGACGGAAATAATATCTCCAGTGGTAATAATGTTTTTTAAATCATTGTATAAAATAACCTGCATGTCCCAACCTCCCTACAGTATTTACCCTGCTAAATCCTCACCATAATGTACCCCCTTCTTTATCCTCGTCCTACAGTTCTAAATTTATCATTTTATACAATAAATGTAAACGTTTTCAAAATATGCTTTATGGAAATAATTCAAAATTTGCTGTCTGATATGTCCATTTTGAGAAATAGTAGTGATCGAAAGATAACGATGGATAACCCCACCAAAGATTGGGTATGAAGACATTGAGGAATTTTTAGGAATTATGCCCATTAAAAAGGAGAAGTAACCATGGCCATGTCTCGAAGCGCTTTACCGAAACGAAAATTATACCCGCTTGTGACAACCGGGACGTTGCTGATGGCTGTCGTTCTTCTGCTAATAGCTCTTGATTATACCAGCCTTGGATTGCTGTTGTTAGGCTATAGCATAGGCATTCATGCTCTTATTCGAGGGGTTTTGGAATGGACGGAAAGCATTCGTACCTTCTACTGATGGTGGTTGGCAGGAGGTATTATTCTTTTGGTGATGATCTTTTTCCACTTGTTTCCCTGACAAGGCTGGGAAGAAGCATATGTAAGGAGGTGCAGAAATGAAAGTTTTCTGTATGATCATCGGGATCTGTGTACTGACGATGATCCTTCAAGTAGGGATTAATGGCATAAATAATCTGTTGGATGGCCAGAACTTTTGGACGCAATGGACCGATCGAATCGAAATAGCATCGGGGCTGGGAGTGATCCTCGGGATCGGGGCATGGGTTCGTCGAACATTTCCCCTGAAGGAACAATAGAAAACGTATTTCATATGTTCCAATTACTTTTATCTACAAGTAAAGAAGCAATATTATATTCTTTATTACTCTTCGTTCGTAAAGACTGCTACGTCATCCACCATTGATACGCTATCATGACAGGTGCCAGACATATGAACGTTCCTCCTGCGACCCTCCAGTCGTACCAATAATCATCTTTATTATCGCTTTCTTTCTTCCATAAGTACGTTCCGAACGTCATATACAACAAGAAAAGAGGAACAACAACGAATAGAAGGGTCAAATGAATCGGAACTCCTCCAAGGTTAGTAATGGAGAGCAAAAGAAAAACGATAATAATGGCAAACCACCGCGTTACTTTTTGATGAGTATTATTCGCATAGTGTTTGGAGCGCTCCTGCCCATTGCGTTTCACATACCATCGCCGTGTCATATTCATCATTAAGGACATAACGGCCCCTATCAACAATAAGCTCGAGAACAGTTCCACGATAAACCATAGGTTTTCATCCATTAGGCTTCTCCCCTGCTGTTTTTTTATAATAACAATTAATAATATGATCTCAAGGTGCTTTTACACCTAACAGAACATCTAAAGATTATTCCAAAATTAAAATCGTCTGAAAATCTTTAATTATGGACCACACACCAAACACCCCATTTTGCCTCTGGAAATGGAGTGGTATGGTGGTGCCCTCTCCTCCCTGTTAAAAATATGTAAAATAACCCTAAAAGTGATTGGAGACTAACCCCGTAAAGCTAAAGGGTGCCTTTTCCCTATATTTCAAAATAGTAATTTTTAAGTAACGTTCTATGCTAAACTGGATAGCATAAAGACAATAAGCTATTCAAATTAAAAGGAGTACTTCCGAATATATTCAGTCGTATTAGGAGGTTGAATTCATTGGACAGTTCATCAGATGAAATGAAGATAATCATTCCCGAAGGGTGCGGTAATGCCCCAAGAAAACAAATAGTGATCGATTTTACAGTGGCAGTATTAAAACAGCGGATTGAAATTATTAAGCAATATTCGGATGAATCTATTACATGGTACCAGTTAAAAGACAAACAAAAAATAGAAGGCCGGGGTTCATTAATTGCTGCTTTGCAGAATGAAAATAGAGCAGGCATTGACTCTATCGAAATTTATCAAGTAATCACACACGGGAAATTCGCTTCAATAAACGGGTTAATTTCATTAACAGATGACTCAAAAATTGATTTTTGCGAGGTATACGTATTTAGCAGCACGGCAAAGTCTGGAAAAATAAGAGAAATAAAATCATATAGATTGGAATCATTGAATTAAAAGGTTTAATAATTCACAAATAGTTATAGAATCGCAAAGATAAACGCTCTATACGAAAGGAGAGACATATGCGGTGTTCCCCATTCGATGATTTATGCTAAACGATAACGAGCTGAGGCATAGCTCGGTGCTGCGTTCCTTTCTCTGAAGGATTTGATACTTATGACTTCACCCAATCGAATCGCTCCCCCCATTCACGCAGGAGGGTTCTTTTTCTCTCTACCAGAGCATCTCCGGGATCTTACTTGTGATGATTCTTCTCACCCTGCCAGGTTTGGCTGCGGCGCTCCTTTCCCTAAAGCGGAAGAACCATGTTTTTCTTGATCTTTTATATCATTCCATTTATAGAATAAGTAATAGGTTTGCTTCTGCTCCTCAAAAAAGTTAGAGAAGATTGCTCACCAGGAGACCCGGAAAAAGATACCCACGCCAGGTTTTTTTGTGTGGTTATATCTATGGACGTGGCGGAAAAAATACATAATACATGCCCATAAAAGGACTAACCATTAAAACGAGACCAAAAACATAAACAAAAAAATTCCAGTCTCCCGTTTTTATGCTATAAGCCACATACACAATGGTATAGACAGTAAGTACAACGTATATAGTTCTTTTCATGAATGTCTTCAGGTGCATGGTTTACCCAGCTCCTTATAAACTAGTCGCTTAGAAAAAAAGCGTTTACCCCAGGCCTCTAAAAAACATGTCCGCAAGAATTAAAATGCCTATAAAATAGGGGTGCTGATCGCTAATAAAACGCCCAGCCCCATTAATAAACAGCTCTCGATGGCAAAGGCAGCCAGAGCCGCTACCAGACCGGTGAAGAATGTTACGCTTACAGTAACCATAAATGCCTCTTCCATGAATGTAAAATAATAGGAAGCTAAGTCTGGAAATAAATAATACTAAAAAGTAAAAAATCGTTTTAATTCTTCTAATATTATTCTCTGACAAGACCAATATGCCGGTTAACTTTAAAGAAAAAAGGTGCAAATGCTTGCAGTACTACCACATATTAAATGCACCCAGATGTTTTTCAGTAAAAAGAGGCCAGCTTGCCCGACTGGCCTCTTAGTTATTTATTTTTAATAAGTGGGAACAACACTTAGATTAAATAAACTTTTTAATTTCTGTGGCGAACTCCCTCGGCGCTTCCTGAGGCACCCAGTGGGCTGACTGGTTTATTCTGACCAGCCGGCTGTTTGGCAGGTCCTTCTCCAGCATCTCTCCTGTTTCCATCGGCTGCCACGGGTCCTGGGTCCCCCACAGCATAAGCACAGAATGCTTGATCTCGGAAAGCCTATGAGTAATAGAAGTAGTATGATTTGTGTTCAGGGCCGCCGCATTACGTACAAGGCTGAGCTTGCCTTCTTCATGTAAATACGGAGCCATGATTCCCTGTAAGAAGGTGTCCGTCAGCTGATCCTGCTGGGCAAATACGCCTTTATACCCCTTCGAGAGAAAGTCTTCCATGTCCTGAAGAGATTTGTTCTTCCACGACGGGTGTCCGACCATCAGCATTTCTTCAATCGGCCAGGAGTCGTAAGCGACGGTGTTGGAAAGCACCAATTTATCGATTCGTTCCGGCTCTTCAAGAGCAAGAATTAACCCGACACCTCCCCCGATATCATGAGCCGCTACATGCGCCTGCTCAATCTCCAGATGTTCCATAAGCCTGATAACCAATTTCGCCTGCACATGAAGCGAGCGGTCAAAGCGGTCTCGCTGGTCGGAATAGCCGTAGCCCAGAAGGTCCGGGACGATCACCCGGTAATTATCCTCCAGCTCCGGAATGACAGCCTGATACAAATACGACCAGGTCGGTATGCCGTGCAGCAGCACGAGCGGCGGGCCTGAGCCTGTATCTGTATAATTCACTTTCACTGCTTCGTCCACGATGCCTTCCAGCATGACAGATTGTTGATGTTGTTTAAATTCCTCTTCTGTTGTAGTTTGATTTGGCTTCATGTTTTTGCCTCCTTAAGCATTTCTTTACATAACCCTAATTTCAGAGTAATTAATAACACGGTATTATTCAGTAAGGCATAAGCAAAAATAACCTCCTTTAAAAGATTTTCTCCTTTGTTCTTCCCGTATACTCCTATTCTTAAATATAAGTCGGTTACATTTTTAACTGCGGGCACTCACGAAAAAGCCTTCACGCTGTACTTTAGCCTTTAAATTTTCCATTATTTCTTTATGACCTTATACCAGATTTCCACCTGCTGGGCGGTCTCAATGGTGCGCAGCTTCTCGAGATGAATTTCATGGCCCTCCAGATGCTCAAACAGCCGCAGTCCCTGACCGAGTATGATAGGCGCAAACGCGACCTGCAGTTCATCCACAAGCTTTGCCTTTAACAGCTGCTGACCGATATCCGCCCCGAGCACCACGACGTCTTTTTCTCCGGCTGCTTCTCTGGCCTGTTGGACCGCGCTTTCAATGCCGTCTGTCACGAAGGTAATTGTAAGGTTCTGATTTTCCCTGGGATGCTTCGCCGGCGGACGGTGCGTCAGCACAAACAACGGCACCTGAAATTCATAATCATCCGCGTAGGCATCCGGGTCCGGGCTTTCATCAAAGCTGTTCCGCCCCATCACTACAGCTCCCGTGTTAGCCATCGCCGTTTCAATCGCTTCATTCGGCTCAAAGCTGGCATAAATCTTTCCCATATCTCCGTGGCGGTCGTTAACATACCCATCCAGCGATAAAATCATGCCCAGACATACCTTTGCCACGATCTTCCCTCCGTTTCTTTCTTTATTCTTTTCTCCCTTACCTTCCTGGAATCCTTTCAAATTATTAATATAGAAGCTGAAATAATAACTTTACCGAATGGCACAATTTTTAATATGACACGCAGTTGTCCTGTTTTGCATGGTACAGTAAATTCAACAGGAGGAAAGGAGAACATAGTCGATGGAACAATGTTTATGGCCGCAAAACAGTGAACTCTTGCAAACGTACCATGATGAAGAATGGTGCAGACCGAGCCGGGATGACCGGTACATCTTCGAGATGCTTACGCTGGAGGGGGCACAGGCCGGCTTATCGTGGAGTATTGTATTAGCGAGACGGGAAGCGTACCGCTCCGCCTTCAACAACTATGACCTCGAATACTGCGCCGGGCTTACAGACACAGACCTGGAAGCCATCAAAGAGAATTATCAAGTCATCAAGCATTTTTCGAAGCTTCAATCGGTCCGTTCCAATGCAGAGGCGGTATTAAAAATACAAAACGAATTCGGAAGCTTAGCCGATTTCCTATGGAGCTATGTAGATTTTAAACCGATGATAAATAGCTGGACAGCTGACACGGAAATCCCTGCCCAGTCCCCTTTATCCGTCAGGATCAGTAAGAATCTAAAAAAAAGAGGATTTAAATTCATAGGCCCGGTGATCACTTATTCTTTTCTGCAGGCGATCGGCATGGTGGATGACCATATTACGTCCTGCAGATTCCACACGTCGAATATTGACTAAAGCGGCGCTCGTCGGGCGTTTCACAATGCCTTATGAAATGATGACCCGCAGGCAGCCACCTTAAAGCAGCCTGCTGTCACTATAAATAAATGTATTCAGGCCAGCCAGGAGCAACCTGTCAATATAACCGGTTTTATTGCATTCTCTGCGGGGAATTCCCAAAACAAATATGGTAGCAATGGATGGATACTACCACCACTCCATAAGCCAGAAAAAGAGCATCAGCCTTTTTCTGGCTTATTTTATTTTGGGAAAAATTTCAACCCAGTCTTATACTACTTCCATTCAGAAAGAAGGGACCAGTTTGAAAAAGCTGTTGCTGTGGGTTCTGTCAGGGCCCTTGCTTGCTAGTGCTGTTTTGGGGTGTACAAGTGAAAAAGATGCCCCGCAAACTTCAGATGCTGAAGAGCTGGCCGGGCAGCAGGAGGAGTTATCCAAAGATGACGTGGAGGAAGATCCCTTTCCCCAGCCGGAGCCTCAACGGGAAAACTCCTTCTCTCCTACGCCGGCGGGGCAGGAGGCTGAAAGGATTCGCGGCGAGCTTTTAATGAATAGCGCCCAGATCAGGCTTCCTGCCCGTTTCCCGGACCAGCAGGCCCGCTATGTCCAGGGATCTGTGGCTTCCAATAATTCCACTACTTACAGTATCCAGTATCATACCAATAGCGGGAAGCCTCTCGCCCACGTAACAGCCGCCCAGTACTTGGACGCAGAAGAAGCCTCCAGAGAGATTGAAGCTTTCCGGGAAGGCAAAAACGTTGATCCCGCCAGTCCGGGGGTTAAGGCGCTTCAGGATGGATTATCCGGACACGCGCAGGAGGGCGTCGATCAGTATCATTACAGCGGGAAGCAGGGGCCGTGGCTGGTGAGCCTGTCTTCCTCATCTTCGGATAACCTCAACCATACAGAGGTGCTCCGTCAAATAGCAGAATACCTCAAGCATCATCCCCTCCCCGACTCTGCCGAGCAGGGAGTCGTCGATATCTATTACGCCCCGTCCCGTGATGATGTAACCGTAGATATCCGCTGGCGGGAAGGAAAAACTGTTTATGCTGTACGCGGCAGTCTTCCTCCCGTGGAGGCTCTACAGCTCGTAAATTCCATGAAATAAACATGTTTCACTCTGCCAGTGCCCAATAAAGTAATCGTATAAAAAAGGGACTGCGCCGTATGTGGCCCAGTCCCTTTCCGTATTTCATGCTTTTTTGTTTTTAGCTTTTTGGCTTCTGAGCGGCTGACGGACGGGCCAGTATGGCACAGCAAAAGGCACCGTAACCGAGAATTGTCAGTGTAGTTATCATGCTTTCTCTCCTTTTCCCAGGCTTCCACTTTTTACAATAATTAAAAGCGAGGAAGCAAATTCAACGCCTCCATTAAAAGGAGAGTCAGAATTATATATTTGGTTAATCGAATAAAATGTAAAGTCTAAAATAAATAAGTACAATGCATTTCTATACTACACTTTCCCCAATTATTATATTTTAAACTTTACGCTAACCCCTCAACAGCTGCCGCCAAATAAAAAAAAGCTCTGCCTTTCAGGAGAGCTCCAGGGAAAAAGGAATACTTCCGTTACATACCGTATTCCCCGAGGGAAAGAAAAAGGGTTGCATCTTTAATATTAAAGCGTTTGCACAGTGCGTGCATGAGGCAAAAGCATGCTTATAAAAACTGCGACGTTGTTCATAATGCTGCTCAGGAGGTCTATGCGGCCCTTCTTCACAAACCTCATATTTCCTCTATGACCAGAGGGCCTGTACCGGACAATTTGACGAAGCGGCCTTTCATCGATACGGATTCAATCATGCACGGTCCCTTATACATCTGGCCGCCGCTGTCTGTTGAGTCCAGCCAAAACCGAAAACGGTTATTATTTTGGCCAAACAATTCATGATCTGCTTCTTCTATATCTACGTTCCACCGCACCACCACCCCATCTTCTTCCACCATCGTTAACACCGCCTCACGGTAAGACACCGGTAGTCGATCCAACCGTACCGATGTGAGCATAATATTTTGCACATGGCCACTCCTTCTCAGCTTGATTACTGTTAGGATTCTTGGTTCGGCAAATAAATTCCTGCCCGTTACCCTTTTTATCTAACTATTACCGAATACTCATTCATGTGAACGCACTTTTCTGTTATTGAAACGCAAACACAAGAAGCTCTCCTGAATAGACACCAGGAGAGCTTCTTTCGTTATTATGCTTTTGTCCGGTAGCTCGTATTGTGCTTCTGAAGAGTATCGTCCTGGCCGAACAGGAAGTGCTTCTCCATATTCGGCGAATACTCCGAACTCAAGGTCTCCAGGCCAGCAGCTTCCGCCACCGCCCGCAGCATAGCTGGAGAAGCCCCGCAGCACAGGCCGATGTAATTCACCCCGGCATTGGTCGCTTCCCTTGCCCACTCTGCCAGTTCATAGCGGTTGTGGTACAGCGGGTCCAGGGCAGTAGGGAACGTTGTTTCCAGCGGCGTATGGCAGCTGCATCCGGCGTCCGGCAGATTAAAGAAGGTTGGATGCTCTTCCGTCGTGCGGTACGGCACCGGCAGTCCTGCCACATACCCGTCCACCGATTCCCGGATTTTGTTTAAATACGGCTGCATCGTATCCGGGCCGCGGAAGCAGTTCATACCGACCACTAAGGCGCCGCTCTCGGATAAAATGCGGGAGGATTCCTCTACGGTATATCCATCCCGGAGAATATTTTCCCCCATCAACCCGAGAGTGATAACAGCCGGCAGCCCCTGCTTCTGAATTTCTTCGAGCGCAATTAGTGCTTCTTCGTGGTAATAGAAGGTTTCGCCTTTAATGTAGTCGACGCCCTCTTCGCTGCACCATCCGATCATTTCGGCAAACATGTCACGGACAGCCGTTTTAGAAGACTCATCGTCCGGATTAAAAATATTAGTATTGGAAATATTGCCTGCTACGAGCGCTTCTTCCTCCGGATGTTCCTGGGCCACCTCTTTAGCCAGACGAATCGCCTGGCGGTTCAGCGGCTCAAGCAGATCCTCTTTTCCAATGATTCTCATTTTTTCCCGGTGGGCGTTGTACGTGAACGCCAGTATCACGTCCGAACCGGCACGCATATAATCCCGGTACGTCTGCTTTAACGCTTCAGGGTTTTCAAGTGCCACTTCCGGCACGAATGTGCCTGCCTGTAAATACCCCCGACGTTCAAGTTCAAATAAGTATCCTTCTCCCGCGATAACCGGCCCTGCTTCTAAACGCTCCTGTAAACTGCGCTTCATTTTTTCTCCACCCTTCTCTCTGTTGAACTACTCTCTCTGGCAGCCTATTTTTCTTTCTGCTTTTTTTGTATTTTCAGTCATTTATATGAAAATTACGCCCGCATTTTCCAAAGAGTTGAACCTAATATACGCAGGACTTCTTTCATTGTCAAGCGTCCATGAAAAACTTTTCTCATTTTCAGAAAAAGTTCCTATTTCTTTAACTCTCTTGAAGTTATTTATTATTCTTTAATAAACCGGTACCAGAGTTCCACTTGCCTGGCCATTCCTATGGTTTATTATTTTTCAGGTGAATCTCAAGGTCCTCCAGATGGTCAAATAAACGCCAGCCGCTACCAAGAACACAGGCCGCAAGCACGCCCTGCAGTTCGTCCGCAAGCTTCGCTCTCAGCAGCTGCTGGCCGACGTCCGCCCCGAGGCACGAAGAAATTTTTTCTCCGGCCGCCTCATTGACCTGATGGATCGCGTTTTCGCTGCCATCTGTCTCAAAAGATATATGCATTATTCAAGGACGTCCATGATACGGTCCAAAGGTTCGGTACTATAGCCAAATACAGCTGCTCCAACCAGGTAAAGAACAATTAATGCAAAAATGGTGAGCATAGCTGGACCTGCTTGTTTTCTTTTTTCCTGCTTTTTCTCTCTTCTTTCCACAAGATAATCATCCAGCTTATCTTTTTTCGTTTTAGGATTTGTGTCGTGTTTATATAATTGTCTGTTTTTCCAGCGCATCTTTACCTCCCTGGAGAATATGTAAATAAATAGGTTCCATATAGAATGTTAAATAGACTATCGCTTTTTTTAAAGGCAAAAATTTGTTCACTTTTAATAACTACGGTATACCAAAATAAATCCAAACTTTAGCTCTCTTTGAATAAAATGGTAATATAAGGAACAGGAAGAATTCATTGAAAAATACAAAGGAGAGTGCTTGCATGGATTGGACGATCATCTTTCCATTCGCCGGTTTGATGTTAGTTATTATTGCTGAAATGTACCGGACTAACGTTAAATTACAACGTTCGGAGCAACGGGCGCAAGCGCTGGAAAAGTCCTCGTCAGGCCGGGACGTGGACAAAACCGGATGAGGACACTCCAGGTAATTAAAGGAATACTGATAGCATGGGTATTGATTCATGGCACGACTACAGTAATTCTATCTTTGTTGTTTATGGTTGGCGTCTCAGGCATTCATAGTCCTTTTAGTTTTATGTGGGCAGCAGTAGCAGGTTCATTTGGGCATATCGCCATCGATCATAAGATAAAAAAAAGAGCGTCTGAAGGTGGGTAGTTGGAAGAGGCTGGTTTTGCAGTCGCATGTAAAGGTGGTGGTAAACATGAAAAACAGGTATTTACGAATTTTGATGTATTTTCTTCTCGGTATGCTTATTGGGGCCTTACTGCTTCCTTTGGTAAATTGATTTAGAAGTAATACGGGTAATCCATTTTATCTGCAATAACTAAGGCGGTTTGACGATCGGATAAAAATTCGCATACATATAACCCCAGATCAATGGAAGCCGCTACGCCGCCGCCCGTGATAATGGTATCGCTTTTCACGTCCTGCACGATTCTTTTCGCCTGTGCTTTCTCTGTATACTCTCCCAGTAAGTCCAATGCGGAAGGGTTCGTTGTAGCCTGGCGATCGTGCAAAAACCCGGCACCTCCAAACAGTAAAGAACCTGTACATACAGATACTTTTATAGGCACGGCCTGGGCGGTTGAAAGCCAATCGGTAAATGTTTTATCATCTTTAAGCTTTCTTGTGCCTATGCCACCCGGAACAAACACCATATCATACGCTGCTAAAGGGGGCTGCACCGTTTCAATATGGTAGTGGATCCCACGATCATCAGAGACATTTTCTTCAAGTGCGCAAATGTCCCACGATAAATCGGGGCAATACCCCATGGTTTGCAAGCGGGTGACACTGTCATAAAAACCAACAAAATCTAACGAAGTCATCTGGTTAAAAAGCAAAAAAGCGATTTTCATTAACAGTCTCCTCTTCCTATGCGTCTGAATGCGGAAATTATGCTTTGTTTTCCTTTAACCACCTGGTTATATTTTGAAGAAGTATTTCCGGGTTTAGGTCTTTAGCAGCAAGCGGTCGCTGATGAAAGACAACTTTTGCGGCTTCCTTACTACTTGCTGCTTCCAATAGCTTCACATAACCCGGCCGGAATTGGTTTAACGCCTCATAGTAACGCTGATGGGATTGTGAAATTCCTGTATGCTTTTCGAAATTTTTTCTTGTCCGCGTTTGGTCGTTTTCTTTTCTCCACCTTAAATTTGTTTCATTTGCATACAAATAAAAATACTTGTGTGGAAACTGTATTCTGCCAGCCTGAATCGCTTTTTGATAGAATTCAGAAATAAAATCCAGGCTCTGGTTGTATATCTGAAAATCAAAGCACCAGTTGTAGCTGAGCGGCTGAAAAACGTCTCCATCAAGAATCACAGTTTCATAATCCTTTAGTTTTTCTTCAGCTAAACACCAACGCTCAACCTGGCGTTCTAAATACCATGTATTCGATGATTTTCGGGGGCGTTCGAATAACAAATTGACTTCAGGAATCACACAAACATTCGTTGTGTGTGCCAATTCTTCCGCTGTCGTGGTTTTCCCCACTGCGCTGATCCCTTCTAAGCAAATAATACTCATCATTTTTTCCTCTTTTGCGAAATATACAGGTTATTAATCTCCTAGCTTGCTTTATCGGCTCTTCCTTGTCGACTTTTATTGACGTTTACATTTTTCATTAATTTTCACTATTTATTATTAATACCACCACAAAGTGAATGCGATGATGATAAAAGGAAGAAAAAATAGGATTAGGGACAGTATAATTAAATGTCTAATTTGTAAAGCAAGCGATAAAGCTAATCCAAATACTCCAAATATAAAAACAAATAAAGAAATAGCTATAGGGCCATAAAAGTCGTACTCATAAACCCAAAAATCTCCTATAATGCTGGCTGGGAGAAGTAATGGTATAAAAAGCAAATATCCAAGAATAATAATTAACCAATTAGTGAAATAAGCAATTTTTTGAAGAAGCATCATTACCTCTAGGAGTTTTGACATGAACAACTGCACTATTATTCATTTTGTCGCTTCCCACACCGCCCATCTGTATTTTCAATAATGATCATATAAATCAGAAAACTTCATATGTTTTTTATCCTGCTTGTAATAGTTCATTCTGTCTTCCAGTGTTCCCGTATGAAATTCAAATTTGTGGCCGTCTGGATCTGTGAAATAAATCGATCTTTTATCTTTTTCATCCCGCGGGCGCCCTGTCAAAATGTTGACGTTCCATTTTACTAACCTATCATATGCGTTCTGGAAATCAGCTTCTTCAATAGAAAAAGCAATATGCGTATACGACTGATTTATTTCATTACGAGGTATATTCTGTTCGAGATTAAGAGCCAACCATATGCCGTGTAGATCAAAATAGGCAGTGCTCTTTCCCTTTACCAGCAGCTTGGCTTCAAATACTTTTTCATAAAATTGAATGGAAGTTTCCAGGTCGGAAACCGAAAACAAAAAATGATTAAGTCCTTTAACTAACAATGATAAAGACCACCCTGTTTGTAATTTTTCTTATCCCTATAAATTCATTTCTATCACGTTTCTTTTTTTAATTAATTTCTTTTCATTCCACACCAAAACGTATGAATTACGCCGTAAAATAAAATATCCGGTTCCGGCAGCACCAATGCTGAAATCTCCCCCTGATAAACTTTATTTACACTGTTAGTACTTGAGGTTTCCCCGATCTTATTTTCGTTTTCATCGAGAATAAGATGCTTCCCTCTCGTTTTCGCCTTAATCGAAATGCCGGGATAATCGTTTACCCTGACATCAATCCGGTGGTTTTTAAACAGGCCGCGAGGGCTTTTGATTTTTCCTATTTCTGCATCATTTTTATAGACGCCCCAGGTGTATCCTCTTACCATTCCGAAATCCAGCTGCTCAATCACGTATTTATCGTCGCCCGCAGCATCGTACATATAAACGTTCACATCATAGATTGGGCTGCCCCTAAAATTTTTTGAAAAATAGCGTCTCATCGTGCCAAGATATTTATGGCCGTCTTCGATTTCTAATAATTTTTCTGACTTTCCCACCGCTGGAGCTGAATAGCTAAAAACCGGCATGGTCAACCTCCTTACTGTATAGGCGGATTCCCTTCACTTTAGGTTATTCCCAGGTAGAGAGAAAATCATCCGTGAATGTCTCAGCCGCCTGTTTACCAGACAAGACTATTTCTGACTAAAAAGCGCTCCTGAAATGTTATAGGAATTCCTTTCCCGTTGTGTTCCGCGTGAATGTGCAAATGCGGCTCTGTTGTGTTCCCAGAATTTCCTATACGGCCAAGCACCTGGTCTTTCTGTACCTCATCTCCTTCGCTCGCTGCGACACTCCCTTCCCGCATGTGCGACAGGTAAACGGTGGCCTCCGTGTTGTTACAGGCAAGACGGACATAATTGCCGTTAGGATTTTCCGGATCGGACTGAGGCGGTGTTTGATCAGCCTGGCCCCTTCCGGCTTCCACTACTTTTCCGGTGCACGGGCTATGCAAAGCGGCTCCGTAAATCGCGTAGCGGCCAAGCTGTTTCGGATATAACCCCGAAGCCCTCGTGCCCAATGCATTTAGCTCCACTATATCCAGCGCGTATTGCTGTTCCGTTACGGACTGATGATAATTAATCTGCTCCTCGTCCCCGCCATGCGCTATGTAATACGTTCCGCTTTTCAGGGGAAAGGTAAGCTCTGCCGCCGGTTCCTCGGCCGTATACCCTGAAATAATCGACACATTGTACCAGGCGAAAACCGCACCGAGCAGCACGAATATTCCGATCGACCATTTCTGTTTTCTTTCCAAAGCCCTGCGCCACGGCAAATTACTATGTTTTCGGTACGAACGATAGACGGCTATGATTAACAATACTAACAGCAGCGCACGCAGATAGTAGCTGAACATATCCCATCGCCCGGATAACACGGCCCAAACTACCAGCATGATGGTACAGAGTGTTTGAACCGCCCATTCCGTTTTTGTCTGGAAACGCCCCTTCCATAGCATCCAAATAAAAATGACAGGAAGCAGCAATTGAATGACAGCCAGCTGTATAATACTAAACAACATCCCGCACACTCCTTTCGCAGATTGGATGAACTTATTTTATAAAACTAATAAGCATTCCTCCAGCCCCCGCTGGTGAAAAAATCTATTTATCTGGGGTGTTTCCTTTGTTACAAAGAGGGCCAGATACCCCAATCAATACAACACATTTAAATGCCGGCATGGTATGTGAATGTTTAAAACTATTATTAACTTAATAAATAGACCGTTTTAGTGAACGGTTCTTTTTTATGAACAACTATGTTTACAATCATTCATGTTATTTGAATGAGGAAAGGGACCGAAACACCAGTAGTACTACCAAAAATGAAAGAAGCTTTATTTCCGGTGTTTGAACAGCTCCAGCTCCATCCACTTCCCTTGTCCATACGAACACAGAGCTTGGAATAAACAAAAGCAGCCAAAACACATTCACGATTGACCAGCCAATCCACGACCACTTGATAGTATCACCTTCTACATGAGACTTTGTGCCACAGCAATAATAAAAGCTATTACCAATCCAATGAAGCGACATAGCCGGCCACACCTAAATAAAACAGCTGATTATCGCTTTCCTGGTCTGTAAAAGGCCCACTGGCTAAAAATCGGTTAAACCTGCCGCTAGAAAATAGCTTAAAACTGCATTAATAATAAGCATTCGCTTATGGGCCTTATCCAATTTCAACTCCTCCTGTATTTTCCTTCTCCCTCCATGCTTCTAAATCTCCAAAGACATCAGATTTTCATCTTAATAACAATCTTCACTATTTTTGAGTTTGAGCCAATACGGTTTCAACTACTATACCTATAACAGCCATCGTTCCTACACCAAGCATAAAATAGGTTACTGGAGTGATAGGCCTGCCGTTGAAAAAAATCATTGCCATCAGGTTCATAACCAAAAAAGCCATCGCAAGTGAGCGGATTGTCCGGCTGATGGGCCTGTGCCCGGCTGAAGATTCTCTTTTTAAATAAAAGTAGCATAAAAGCCCACCCAATAATAAAATCGCCCATACTATCATTCATAACACCACCAAAGACAAAATGATTTTTACATAGGAAAGGGATAAGATGTGGCTTGAATTAAATGAAGAGCAGATCATTGTCTTTGAAGCTGCTAAATTGTCTTCGAAAACGTATGGATATGCGCGTGGCGGAACAGTGACAGAAGCCCATACTGAATTTTTCAGCCCGGTTTCGGAGCATGAAATTGATACAAGTTCCAAAGAGCGTCATGGCATGCTACTTGAGGTGTTCCAAACATTTTTTACTATCCTGGAGATTTTTAAATAATATCTACTAATATCATTCCTGCACGTTTTCCTGCTTCTTTTCATTTTTCTTCCTTATTTTATACTCCACCGCCACATATCCCATTATCCCAGCAACCAACGACCTGATAGAACTGAGAGGAAAATCGGTGCCCGGAACCGCAAATATAAATAACGTAAATAAAATCATGGCGCTTAAGCCATGAATAGCAATCCATATCGTTAATATCCCTTTCATTACCTGGAGAAATTTCATTTAGTTCCCTCCTGCATCCCTGTTAGCAACAGCCCCTTATATTCTTTCTCCCGGAACATTCTTATGTAAAATTATTCCTATTCACTTAAATTGTACTACTCCCCAATTCACAACGACAACCTTAACCAAGCCTTCTGCTATTATTATGCTTGATTTTTTACCTAAATATCCGAATTCTTCTTTTCCCTTCGTTTTTCGTTAATCGCGTCTATCAGGTTTATAGACGTCGATACAAATGTTACAGCCACTGATGCATAAATCAGCCAAACCGGCATATGTATTATTTCTGTTCCCTCCATCAGCATTAAAAGGATAAAAATTACAATGATGCCCCGGTGCATAGCTTTAATCCATCCCATCTTCATCACCTTGATCATCTCCAGCATGTTCTTTCTGCTTTTCCCTAATCACTCACAGAACGGCTTCCCCCGAATACTATTACGCCGGCACCGATCGTAACGGCCCCATCCGGAACATGTATTACCCCTGACAAATCCGTTTCCCTAACATAAATTATGAACATTATTCCTTTTTTCCAAATGTTCCGTTTCTCAAAACTTTTGCTATTTGCTTCGTTTGCAATTTTTCTCTAAATACCTGAAAATGACATTCACTTATATTAGTACGTCACAAATGGACGGGAGGGGAGCCTGCATGCGCCAACGCACTCTTTTGTTACGGTGTGTTTAATGTTTGCTGCTAATCCTTGCTTCGCGGCTGCTTCTTCCAACGTTTTTGATGGCCAGCAGTTTTTCCCTCCTTATAGCCGTCGGTTATTATTTTCAGTTTTAGAAGCGGTAAGTTTGCAGAGAAACCAAGCATTTAGGCTTTCTTTAAACAACATGAAAAGCCTTATATTTTTAGAGCGCGCATAATATGTAAACTTACAAATTCATTTCTGGTTCTACTTCATTAAGGAGAGGATGGCTTTGACAAACAAAATCCCGGACACTTCGGGGCGAAAATACATTGCACTGGACAAGCCGGAGGCTGTTGTGGTGCTGGCTAAAATGGGCGGCTTCCTGCTGTTCATTGAACAATACCGCCCGCCTGTGGAATCTTTTGTCATGCAGCTGCCAGGCGGCGGCGCTGAGCCTCATGAAGCATTAGCTGATGCCGCCCGCAGAGAATTTACAGAGGAGACCGGCTATACCTGCGGCCAGGTGAACTATTTAGGAGACATGCTCCCCGCTCCCTGGCGGAGCAATGACCGCACCCATCTTTTCTTCACAGATGACGTGCAGGACTGGCAGGAACAGCAGCTTGAAGATCATGAAACTATTCAAGTTTATCTCCTCCCCCTTAGCGAATGCGTTGAAAGAGTGACAAACAATACTTTTACCGATGGAGAGTTGAACACTGCGATTTTCCGCTCCTGGCTCCATGGATATTTGGAGTTATAATAATATATTTCGGCTATCAGTAAATCTTTCATGCACTATACCTTAAATTTACCACCAATGCTTCTTATGTTCCTGTTATTGCGGCAAAAAAATAAATGGTGCTTGTGTTTATAAAACAATGCAGTTAAGAATCATCGCACCTACGTRAAATTCATTAAACTTATTAACTCTTATTTTCCATTTAACACATAAAAACATGCCGGACTCTTTCGAGCACCGGCATGTTTTATATTAATGCTGCTTTACACATTTAATTGTTTGTGGGCAGCGGATCAGTAAGAAGAACGACGACGCTGGTATCCTGCTCAAAATCCCAGTCAACGAAAATATCGCGAATCTCTACGCCCAGCCGCCGGTCGAACTGCTCCTCGTAAAGCAATCTCTTCTCCAGCTGACGCTTCACAGTTTTGAGCGTTTTTCCGTAACCCGTACGGATTAGTTCTTTTTCAATCATGATCAACACGTCAGAGCGAACGACAATGAAGGTCCGGTCGTTAATCTGATGGGCATAAACCGTGCCGGGAACCTTTTCGGTGCGCACGCTTACCTGGCGAACTCCCTCCTGAAGGCTCGACTGATGAGGTGAATCCTCAAGTGAAGGATGATTCTGAAAGGAAGGTTCATGCAAGGCGGTAATCATGCCGGAACGGTTTGTCATGTTCCAATCTACGAAAAATGTCCATCCCTCCCTTTCCATCAGCTGAGACAAAGCGTGGGAAACTTCCGGCAGCATTTTTGCCATCATCGTTTCCCTGAGTTCTTCGACCGCTTCCTGGCCGTGCTGATCCAAAAGAACTTCCTCCATCGGGGCCAGAAACTTCCGGATATGGATAACCACACTGTGCGGGTCAAGACTGACATATACAGACTCCGGCCCGCGGCCAAAGTGTTCGCGCAGCACCCGGCTTACATGGCTTCCCAATTCTTTTTGCTGTTCCTGGCGGGACCGCTGCTGAATATCTGCAGGCAACATTATATTTCTCCTTTCCTTCGTGTTCAGGAGCATAAAAAAGCCGAAGACACCGATAATATTCCGGTTAGTCTTCGGCTTACACGATAGGCGCTTTATGTCCTCGTATTGCGGCCATTATAAGTTATAGCTTATAACCATGGTTTAGCCATTCCCGCTTATTTAAAAACGAAACATTTGAAAGTGGCCCTTTATGCTTTAAATAAATTTGGCCTTTTGGGGAAAAAGATGTTTGTACCCAATGGAGAAAAGGAAAGGCCTTTACATACCAACTTGAAGGAGGCTTCATAGATGAGCAGCGAAGATCCGAAAAAAGCCGACAAAGAAGTTCAAGCGATGGACCAAGAAAACAAAGACGAGATTTTACAACATTTTTCCACTTTTAAAGATTATCTGGGAGACCAGGTTCGTAAAGGAGAAAAATTAAATCTCAGCGAAAAAGGATTAGCCCAGGGCGCCAAACGTGTCTCCGATTATTTAAATAAACACGAAGAACCGCGAAACCGCGAAGAAAAAGTATTGCATGAATTATGGCAGGAAACCGAAAATGACAAGGAAAAAGACACCTTCGCGAGATTGCTGGTGCGCCTTGCCCAGCAAACCAATGATTAAACTTAACTCTCATTATAAAGCAAGTGCCTGCAGGCATTTGCTTTTTTTGGTTCACTAGCATTTATTTCAATACCCTCCCAAGCTTTTAGACGACGGCATTTATTCCATCTTCGGCTCTCTTCTGCAGCCGATGGTCTTTAACATAAATATAAGCCTTGCGCATCTCAAAGGAATACTTTTGGAATTTATACTGATTTCTTTTCACAAACGCTTTGTTGGGATCAAAAATTTCCAGCTTTAACATATAGTAACCGAGAGCAGGAGCCAGTTATCATAACATGCCCTCTGCTTCAGTACATGCGCTCTAAAACGTGCATACTGCTTATTTTTGAGGTTCTAATCTTTATAATTCCGCTTTGCTTCTTCGCTCGTGTGGGAAAAGCAAGTTCTGCCAACAACATCGATACGATTTTCTTATGTGCTGCATATACTCAAGCGAATTTATGTAGAAATGCATTGCTAAGGATAAGTTTTAAAATTTCAAGTAAATAGTTTAATTTAACTTTAATTTGGATACAGAGTATTAATTATTAAAACAACAAATACTCTGGCCAACAGAAATGACAGGACTATGGCGCCTGGAGCATAAGTTGAGGACCACCTGTATCCTTCAGGCAGTTCTTCAGCTTTTTTATATGCATGGCGATAGAAAAGGAGGTTTTTTATTGGCTGCGCATCAATTTAAAACAAGAAAGCAGGGCCGGGCAGGCGGCACTTATGAATTTGATGGTACACCGAAAACAAGTGGAATCATGTTCCCACCACTTCCTTCCATTAAAGATACTATTTATTAGGAAAAATTTAATAAACATTGTTCCAATAATTTTTCCCACGCTGGCTAAGGCGCTCGCTCGGCGCGGCCTTCTAAAAGAAAGGAGCTTCTATAATGTTCATGTCCATTATTATTTCTCTGGGTATCGGAATCGTTGGCGTCATCATTATTACCAGAATGCTTGGAAAAAAGCAGTTGGCGCAGGTCACCCCCTTAGATTTTGTTTACGTCCTGATTCTTGGAGGCATTGTTGAAGAAGGATTATATTCCACCCAGACTCAGTGGTACCATATTGTTTTCACTTTTGTGGTTTGGGGACTGTTAATTTATATTTTAGAAACACTGGCTCAAAAATACGATGCTTTCCGCTGGTTTATTAAAGGAGGCAATGCTGTTCTTGTTCAGGATGGAAAGGTTCATTATAAAAATTTAAAGAAAAATAAATTGGAATTGGAGCAGCTGCGTACGCTGCTCCGCATGCAGGGTATATTCTCCTTGCGTGAAGTTGAATACGCTGTACTTGAAACGAGCGGGACTGTTAGTGTATTAGAAAAAGCAGAAGAAGAACCTCTCTCTAAAGGTGACTATTTTGAGCGAGTGTCAAGAAACGAACCTACGTTTTTAATAGTTGAAAATGGTGCTATTCATCAGTCGAATTTAACAGCTTCCGGTTTAGAACCGACTCGTTTAAATGAAGAATTACAACGCCGGGGCCATCAGTTGAATGATCTTTATCTTGTGGAGTGGAGCAACAAAGACGGCTTTTTTATTCAGACAAAACAAGAAGCTTCCTATTAATAGAAGCCTCTTAAGCTGACACACTGATATATTCTTTAAAGAAAAACCCCGAGGTCTATTAAAACGTCGGGGTTTTACTATGTTGTTGCAATCGATTACAAAAATCCCATCATTTTTTGGAATCAATAGAATATTTTATCGTTGGGGATTTTTCTTTCCCTCCTTATGTGCAGCACTGGCCATTATCGCTTCGAGCATGGCGTCTTTCAGGCCAAGATCAATTTTCCCAGTGGTCGCATCCGCAATGATAATATCCCACTCTTGCCCGCTTACGTATCCTACCCAGTAAGGAACATATAAAAGAGCTGTATCGATAATGTCGATTTTAATATCTTTTCGTTTCTTTTCTCTCCCAAACGCTTCCCAGTAAATTTCATTCCGGGCTGCTTCAGGCACTGGCTTCCCTTTCACCGGCAGTACTGGAAGACCTTCTTCAAAATCAAGAAAAGTGGTGCTGTCCGGCAAAATGGCGGTATGGTGCCTGTAGGTTTCTATCGCTACTTGACCTTCAATTTTGCTTTTAAGCTGCTTGCTGCTGTATTCATATTTAAAGCACCAGAATGGAAGATACAGTTTTTCAATCGAAATAAGCTTGCTCTTTTCTTTTTTAAATAAACGTCGCCACTTTTCGATAAAATTCTGTCGATGTTCTTTCATATTTCTGACTGCCTCTTGTTGATCTAACGCTGCGTTCAGGACATATTTGTTCATTTTTCCCCCGCCCTATGCTACTTGGAATAAGTAAAGAATTATCAGCGTAACGAAAAAATAAGCAATAAGAATATATGGCCATTTTTTCATCGAGCGTTCCTCTTCTAATTCTTTTACCTTTTCTGCCTGCGATTGGCGTTTTTCCAGTTCTTCCTGCAGCGGTTCCTTATCGCCAAAGATCAAGCCTTGGGTTTTCTCTTTTTTAGGAGCTGGAGCGAGCAGACTTACACCATACCCGACAAGGACCGAAACAACAGCGCCAACCGCGTTGTTATATAACCACGAAATTTCTGCAAATGTAATAACAAGCCAGACAGCTGCCATACCTGCGATCACGCCGGCAAAAGCTCCTGTGCCGTTCGCCCGCCGGACAAAAATCGCCAACAAAAACACCCCAAGCAAGGCCCCGTAAAAGTAAGAGCCAATCTGGTTGACCGTTTCAATTACCGGACCCAGATTCCCGGCAAAAAAAGCAAAAATGGTAGCGTAGATACCCCAGAAAATAGTTGCCCAGCGTGACGCTTTTAAATAATGGGCCTCTGATCCGTTTTTCTTCAGGAATTTCGCATAAAAATCACGAACGGTTACGGCAGACAAAGAGTTTAAAGCAGAGTCCAGACTCGACATCGCTGCGGCAAATACTCCGGCAATAATCAGGCCCGTAATTCCTACTGGTAAATTGTTTACTACAAACAGCGGGAACAGTTCATTCAGGTTTTCTATATCAGGCTGGCCTACGTATTGATAGTAAGCATACAGCAAAATCCCGATAAATAAAAACAGCAGCATTTGCGGAAAAATAAACAAACCGCTGATTAATAAAGACATTTTACTTTCTTTGATTGATTTACTCGTCAGGACACGCTGAATCTGGCTCTGATCGGCTCCAAAGTAAGCAACGTGAAGGAAAAAACCGCCAATCACGCCAGCCCAGATGCTATACTCTGCGGAAAGATCAAACTGGAAATTCAGTGATTCCAGCATCCCCTCCTGTGCGCCTAAGGAAACCGCTCCCGAAAAACCGTCCGGGAGTGTGCCGACTATGGTAATTATCGCTAAAATGGCCCCAAGCCATAAAACAAACATTTGAATCACGTCAGTCCAAATTACAGCAGAAATCCCGCCCAGTACCGTGTAAGCGATAGCAATTATGGCCATAAGAGCGATTGTCAGATTGACATTCCACCCGGTGACCACTGAGAGCACAAGAGCCGGGGCGTACAGGACTACCCCAGTCGCAAGGCCCCTGGATACCAGAAACAGAGCTGCCGTCAGCGACCTTGTTTTCGTGTCAAACCTTCTTTCCAGGTATTCATAAGCTGTATACACTTCTGTCCGGTAAAAAAACGGTACAAGGGTCACCATTAAAAAAGCCATAACAAGCGGAAGGTTAATATACGTGTTAATCCGGTCAAGCCCGCCTTCGTACCCCCACCCCGGAGCACCTATAAACGTAATCGCACTTGCCTGGGTAGCCATCACCGAAAGTCCGATGGCCCACCACGGCACGTTCCGCCCGCCCAGGAAATAATCTTTTGTTGATTTCTGGCCTTTGCCAAAAAAAGCTCCAAATAGCGCAATTCCGATAACATAGACAATCAGGACTATAAAATCTATCGTCGTAAAATTGTTCACTTTATGCTCCTCCTTTAATATGTTCCATCTTCAACTGCCCGGGTTTTATTTAATCCAGGCAGCTTCGTATGGCTTCAATCTCATTTTGATTTTGTTGTTATTTACTTCCAGGTGCTGTCCCGTTATGAGATTTTTCACGGCGGCTTGAGCAGCAGGAGCATCCGTAACAATCTCCTGTTCTTCATCGGATACGTTCACTAATGCGAGAATTTGTTCGTTTGGATGATCTTTGTTAGTTCTCCGTAAGGCAAAGACCTGATCGTTTAAAAACAGTACTTCCTGTGGACTATTCGGGTGAAAGGCTGTTTCGTTGGTTCTCAGGTCTATGAGTCGTTTGAATTGAGAAAAGACCTGGTAACGAAGTGACTCTGAATCATGTAGCTCCTTCTCCAACGTCTGCCGATCCATCTTTTCTCTGTTGATTGTACGGAAACGCCCAGTCTCTTCCACTCCCTGATGATAGTTACGGGAGCCAAATAAGCTGTGTATATAGATACCGGGAACCCCGGCCATCGATAGAAGTATCGTCTGGGCTGCCAGGAAACGTGCTGCTTTCAACTCTTGTTCATCCTCAGGGTGAGAAAGCGCATCCAGATAATTGATGTTTAGCTCATAAGGACTTTTCCTGCCATTCCCGTTGTCTTTATAGGAGACCTTGCCCCCATGTTCATAAACAGTTTCAATCATTTTTTCTACTTCTTCACTCTCAAGAATGCCTTCTACCGGACGAACTCCTATACCGTCATGAGAAGCTAAAAAGTTAAAAAAAGTTGTCTCTTCTGTAGTTTCTTCCAGACTGTCTGCCCATTCAGAAAGCTGCTTTGCGTTCCCCGTTAAAAATGCATGCAATGTTAACGGAGGAAGAGGAAACTGATACACCATCGCCGCTTCGTTATAACCGGAGCCAAAATAACTAATATTATCCTTGTGCGGAACGTTCGTTTCTGTAATTAAAATAACTTCAGGAGCGATGGATTCAATGATAATTTTAAAGGCCTGAATCATCTTATGTGTCTGATCCAGATGAATAGAAGTGGTCCCCATTTCTTTCCACAAAAACCCTATAGCATCCAGCCGGATCATTTTTGCCCCTTTACTAATGTAAAAAAGAAGCAGTTCTAAAATTTTTACTGTTACGTCCGGGTTTTTATAGTTTAAGTCAATTTGATCCTCACTAAACGTAGTCCATATATGTTTGGGTCCATGGGCCGTTTCAAATTTTGTCAAAAGCGGCAGTGCTCTTGGCCTCGTTACTTTACTGTAATCCGCTTCAGGATCTGCTTCGATAAAATAGTCCCTGTATGCCAAATCGCCTTTCAAGTATCCTTGAAACCAGTCGCTCCCAGCAGAAATGTGATTGATCACTGCGTCAAACATTAAGTCATAATTTGCGGACATCGCTTCAATATCTTTCCATTCACCGAGCTCTGGGTCCACCTGAAAATAATCTATTACCGAGAAGCCATCATCCGAGCTGTACGGATAAAAAGGCAGAATATGGACGCCGTTCACCACCGGCTTAATGTGATCGTTCAAAAAATCATGCAGCGTCTGTAAAGGAGCTTCACCTGATTCCTGTACAGAATCACCATAAGTGATCAAAACAGTATCCTTTTCCGAAACAAATGATTCCTTTTTATAAAAATTCGGTACCTGATCTTTGTACCTGTCTACTAAATTCAACAACTCCGTCATTAAATAAGACGCGTTTTTGCTTTCATATATTGACTGTAGTTTTGCTTCTACCTCGTGAATTTGATGATCATTTAAAGCCATTTTATTTCCTCCCAGGATAAATTCTTGTTTCCAAAAACGTTTTTGGAAACATCTAAAAAAATTATTATGTTTTCTTTGGCGCTTCGGCAGCAGATTGTCTAACAATCAGTTCACACGGGATCATAATAGGCGACGGGGAAAGAGCCGGATCTTCAATAATTTTCAGTAATTGTTCGGTTGCTGCACGCCCGATTTCTTCTTTATTCTGCTTTACCGTTGTTAATGGGATATGATAACCCGCAGCCTCGTTAACATCGTCAAATCCTATAACGGACGCCTCTCCAGGCACTGAACACCCCTCTTCTTGCAGTGTTTCTATGGCAGCAAAAGCCATCACATCACTCGCACAAACAAAGGCCGTCACTTTTTTATTCTTTTTCAATATATTTTTAACAGCCAGTTCTGCGTATTCTTTGGCATAGTATCCCATTTCTATCAAGTCCGGGTCATAACTAATTCCTGCATCGTTCAGTCCGGAGCGATAACCATTTAACCGGTCCAGACTTATTTTGGATACTTCATCGCCCCCGATAAAAGCAATCTGACGGTGTCCAAGTCCAGCTAAATATGATACCGCTTTCTTCATTCCTAAAAAATTGTCTGATTCTACGTAGGTACACCGGTCGCCCTCGAGGGGCACATCAATGGCCACGCAAGGAATTCCACTGTTTTGCAGATCCGTCAATTGACTGTTCACCTGCTTCTCCCTGCCGGTTAATATCAATATGGTGCCGTCCACTCCGCGTTCCCTGCAGAGAGTGGTGTATGTCGCTCTCTCTTTGTTTTTGTTTGTGAAAACAAGCAGGTCATATCCCGCATCACCAACCAGCTCTCTAATCGCCGATAGTACTTTTTGAAAAAATGGATCCTCAAAGCCTGAATTAACATTGTCCCCAAAAAAAAGACCAATCATATAGGTGCGTTTCGTTACGAGACTCCGGGCTGCAGAACTGGGAAAGTAGTTGAGATTGCGAGCTGCTTCAATTACTTTTTCCCGCGTTTTCGGATTTACATCGTGATAGCCATTCAAAGCACGCGATACCGTGGATACTGACGCCCCGACTTCTTTTGCAATTTGTTTAATGGAAGTCATCTTCATTCTCCTGTTTGTGTTGTTTTCCAAAAACGTTTTTGTAATAAACCGCTTTCATTATAACAAAACTCATTTAATAATCAAGGGGTAAATTTAATTTATCCATCATCAGCTAAACAGCTGTGCCTGCATGGTGCGTGCTTGAAACGCTGAAAAATTGAAATAAATATTTTCTTACGAACAACACAATGGCTTATGGAAAGCTAAAGTCTTTTACTTATCGAAACTAATAAAGCCTATAGCTTGCATTAAGAGGATTCTTAGTATTACGATTGGCGTTATCACTCATATCACTGAATAAGGAGAGATTGTAAATGGCTATTGTACATGTTACAGACAATGATTTTCATCAGGAAATATCTGAAGGTGTTGTATTAACTGACTTTTGGGCTCCGTGGTGCGGCCCTTGTAAAATGATCGCCCCTGTTTTAGAAGAAATTAATGAAGAAATTGGCGATCAAGTGACCATCGCTAAACTAAATGTCGATGACAACCAAGCCACGGCCGGCGAATTCGGCATCATGAGCATCCCGACTATGCTTTTATTTAAAGATGGTGAAGTGGTGGAGCAGATTGTTGGTTTTCAGCCAAAAGAACAGCTGATGGAACAAATTCAAAAATACACCTAAACAATTTCTAATTTCCCCCGCTCATTCCAATGCTTTCGGAATAAGCGGGGCACTTTTTTGTTTCATTTGCCTTTTTTCCAAGCTCACTCCCTTATTATCGTCAAACCATAAAGATACTAACTTTACCGCTATAGGATACACTCCCGCTAAAGAAACACCTGTGAAAAAACGAAGAGCTAAGCCTATTTCAAATAAAGGGGAAAAAATAAATAGGGCATTCAAAAAAGCTCCCAAAATACTCGAAACAATAAATATTGTACATGGCTTGTACTTGTCTGCAAAACCAATAAAAGCAGAAGTAAGAGCTCCAGCAATAAACCCCAGCTGCAAAAATGTGGTGATAAAGGGCCCCTGAATCATATTAATATTCCATTTTTGCTCTAATGAATAATTCATATTTATAAATCATCATTTGCTTTCGGAAGCAGAATAACTTTACCCTTTCCTACGTTGTTTGAAGTAATCCTAGGCTTCTCTAGCTTTTTCCAAATGTTTATCTCCACCTTTCATGTTCCTGCATTCATAACTATTACAGAATCGGTAAATCGAATACAAATATTCTGCTGAAAACTGAACCGACAACATAAAAAAGTTTGCGGGGAGACCCGCAAACTTTCATCTAACACTAAAACACGCCTGCCTTTAATAGTTAGACGCTATTTCAACTACCTTCGAAGGCTCGGTCCGCTTCGTATAATCAGAATCCACCTCGGCAAACACAATCTTACCGGAGGGATCAATGACAAACGTAGCAGGTTTGGGAAGCTCCCAGTCTTCGTTCCCGTTATGCCCTGCTACATCCAGGCCGGACTGCTGATAGACCTCGATCAAATAATCCGGCATCGGGAAAACCAGGTCGAATCGTTTCGCTGCATGATTGCCCTCATCACTCAGCACGGTAAATTCAAGCTCGTTTTTTTCCTTTGTCGATAATGAAGCATCCGGTGTTTCCGGGGAAACCGCTATTAAGGTGGCTCCTGCCTCCTGGACAGCCTTCAGCTCCCGCTGGTAAGCGTTCAGCTCCAGATTGCAATACGGGCACCAGCCTCCACGATAGAAAGTGAGAATAACCAGGCCTTCCGACAGTTTATCCGACAGGGAAACGGTCGTTCCTGTAGCGTCCGGAAGCTCAAGTTCGGGCACTTCATCCCCTACCTGTAATCCCTGGGCCACGCCGGAAGCTTCAAGCTCCTTAGTAGCCTGGGCCATCAGGCGCTGCTTTTCTTCCGGGGCGTTCTGCTTAAATTGTTCTTTGTATTTGCTGATATCCTCTTGTAATGATGCCATCACTATCTCTCCTCTTCCAATCATGTCTTAATCTATTCCGAAGGTTTTTTCCTCC
This sequence comes from Marinococcus halophilus, assembly GCF_002265875.1. GTDB lineage: Bacteria > Bacillota > Bacilli > Bacillales > Marinococcaceae > Marinococcus > Marinococcus halophilus. The sequence goes on along the minus strand of NZ_NPFA01000007.1, from coordinate 19,306 downwards.
ACTGGGCTTACTTTTATAAACCGTAGACGGTCAGGGCGCCATCGACAAAGACGTTCTGGCCGCTGACATAACTCGATCCTGCGGAAGCAAAGAAGAGATACGATGTTTTTAATTCTTCCAGCTGGCCGAGCCGTTTCATTGGGGTCCGATTCTCGACCGCGGAGCGGAAGCTATCGTCCGCCAGTTCGCTTTCATTCATGTCCGTCTGGAAGAACCACGGGCTGATCGCGTTCACGGTGATATTATACGGCGCCAGCTCTAGCGAGAGCTGCTTGGTCTGATGGATCGCAGCAGCTTTACTGGTGCCATACACCGAACTAAAGGACAGGCTGATGTCGCCGGCCACCGATGCCGTGTTAATCACGCGGCCATAATCCTGTTCTTTCATGTAAGGCACGACGGCCTGGGTCGTAAAGAAGATGGACTTCGCGTTCGTATCCATCACCTGGTCCCACTCCTCTTCGCTCAGGCTGTCGATCGTGCCCGGAGCGAGGGTGCCAGCGTTATTAACCAGAATATCAATGGATCCAAGATCGTCATACACGGCGCGCACAAAGCGCTGCAGATCTTCCGTTTTTGTTACGTCTCCCTGGTAGCCTTTAACCGTGCCGCCGGTTTTTTGCTGGATGTCCGCAGCCGCATCCTCGACTTTTTGCAGCGTGCGGCCTACCAGCGCTACGGTCGCTCCGCTTTCCGATAGTGCTTCGGCCGCTGTTTTGCCAATACCGCTGCCTCCGCCGGTGATCAATGCGACTTTTCCGGTGTTATTAAATAGTTCCATGTGTAGACACTCCTTCATGTTTGGTTCCGGGAAGACTCCCTCTGATTCAATTCACTTGAATGGGCATCATTGTACCGACCCTTATCAGACTTAGCAAATGTTAAGTCTTGTCTTTCAAAATGCTTCCACGGTTTCTCTAACTCCATCGAGGAATGAATGTCATAATAAAAAAAGCATTTGTCATGCATGCAGAAAAGAAAGAGCCTTGACATACCAGCCTTGAAGGAGGCTTTACTAGATGAGCAATAAGGATTCGAAAAAAGCCAATAAAGAATTGTCTTTTTTCATTCTAAAACAGCTGTTGCTTTTATTAAGCAAAAAAAGCCGGCTTTACTGCCGGCAGCCATGAAGCAATGTATCCATATCCCGTTACGTTGATTCTGCCGGCTGGCTGCTGGAAGCGCTTTGGCTTTCCGCAACAAACTTCCGGATAATAGCGTTCATTTCCTCGGCAGCCCTCGTTGGCAGCTGGTGGGCTTTGCCTTGAATGTGCACATTGTGCATCCCTGGCAGGTATGTACGAAAGTCATGCTGGTTTTTTTTCACAAACACATCGTTGGTGCCAAAAATCGTCATCACCGGGCATGTGATCGCTGGAAGCAGGCTCCTATTATCCTGAGACCTTCCGTTTTGGTACATACGCTCCAACACATCCGGGCTGCTGTTTTCAATATTCCAGTCAATACGTTTCTGTTGCTCCTGGTCGCTTGTGTGAGAAAAAGCAAGCGCTTTGCCAATGGTGCCGATAAGGTTTTCGTACGTACTCCATATGCCAAGGCGGAATTTCCCTGCCAGCATCCAGGTCCGCACCCTTGGAAAACTGCTGATCATTATTAGCGCTGCCGTCTTTTCCGGGTAGCGGTAAGCAAACAACTGGCTCGGCAATCCGCCATACGAATAGCCGCACAGGGTGACTTGGCCCGCCTGAAGATGGCTGGCCAGCGCGTATATATCCTCTGTCCACTGCTCGATGATGTTTTCGCTTATGTTTCCCCGCTCGCTTCTGCCGTTGCCTCGCGGATCAAACGTTACCACCTGGAAATCATCTGCAAGGGGGTGCTGCTGTTCAAAAGCCGCGCAGCCGAGCCCGGGCGGGGATACAAATATCAGCACCGGCCCTTCTCCCCGGCTTTCATAGTAAATTGATGTATCATCTGAAGTAAAATATGGCATAGTTCTCTCCTCCAACTGTTCAGCCTGCATAATATGAGTTTATCTTTATCTTTTACCAATTCCGGCCCCGGATAAACCCGTAATACCTTTACCATCACATTGAAAAAGCGATGAGTTTTTTTATTACTATTACTTAAACAAATCTTACGTTTCGATTTATAAGAAGAAAGGTATAGATGTAACATGCAATAGCAAAAACCGGTATGGTAGCAACAGACAGTAATAGCTGTCCTGTAAGCCAGAGAAGAATCCTACTCTTCTCCTGGCTTTTTTTATTGCTTTAAAAGCGGGGATACTCTGCTTGGTGTTTATCATTTTTAACAGAAAGGAGGAAACATGATGGCTGATAATTATGCTTCCCATGAAATCATTGAAATCCATGAGCTTCTGCAGGTAAAAGCCGCAGCAACAGCTAAAGCTTCTATGATGCAGGGGCTTGCTACTGACAAACAATTAAAGCAGCTGCTTGAAGAAAGCGCCGTAACTTCCCAGCAAGCCGTTCAAGAATTACGGGAGCTTCTTGAACAATCAAAATAAAAGGAGGAATAGCATGAGCAGTATTTTAGACAAAATCGCCAACAAAGACTTGATTAACGATGAAGTGATCGCCACCGATCTGTTAGTCACCTCTAAATCAGCGGTACGCACCTATGCGGTTGCCATCACCGAAACTGCCAGCCCGGAAGTACTTGAAGTACTAAAAAAACAACTAAATGAAGCGATCGACCTTCATCATAAAGTTGCTTCCTTTATGATTGAAAATGAAATGTACCATGCTTATGATATGAAAGAACAAGTCGATCATGATTTGAAAAAAGCAGACCTGGCGTTAAAGATGCCTACAAAAAGTGATTAATGAAAAAGTACGCGCAGCTGGCTAATCCGCCTCTGCGCGTACTTTTTTCAGTATATGGAAATAGCCTCCTTACATATTAAAGCGCATGGCTGATGGTCTTCGGATGCATATGCTGAATCAGGTAATCCGGACCGCCGGCCTTGGCATCGGTGCCGGACATTTTAAAGCCGCCAAAGGGATGATAGCCGACGATGGCGCCGGTGCAGTTGCGGTTGAAATACAGGTTGCCGACGTGAAAATGCAGCTTCGCGTACTCCAGATGGTCGATGGTATTGGAGATGACGGCCCCGGTTAAGCCGTACTCCGTATTGTTGGCAATGTCGATGGCTTCTTCGTAGGAAGAGGCTTTCGTAAACGCCACGACCGGGCCGAAGATCTCCTCCTGCATCAGACGTGCGTTCGGGTCCACGTCGGCAAAGATGGTCGGATCAATGAAGTATCCGTTGGAGTCGTCGCTCGTTCCGCCGGCCACCAGCCGGCCCTCCTGTTTACCGATCTCGATATAGCCGGTGATTTTGTCAAAGGCCTTCTGGTTGATGACCGGGCCCATGTAGGTGTCATAGGACGCCGGGTCCCCGACCGCCAATGCTTTCGCCTTTTGTTCCACTTTGCTTAGAACCTCGTCGTACACATCCTCGTGAGCGACGACCCGGGACCCGGCCGAGCATTTCTGGCCGGAAAAGCCGTAAGCAGAGTTAATAATCGCCTCCGCGGCCGTATCAAGATCTGCGTCGCTGTCGACGACCACCGTATCCTTGCCGCCCATTTCCACGATCGTCCGCTTCAGGTGCTGCTGGCCCTCCTGAATGGCGGCGGCTTTTTGATACAGGCGTGTGCCGGTGGCCCGGGAGCCGGTGAAGCTGATCAGCGCGGTTTGGGGATGATCCACGAGGTGATCGCCGATGGCTTCGGGGTCCCCGGGGACGAAGTTAATGACGCCGTCCGGCACGCCGGATTCGATCAAAATATCGACAAACTTCGCCGCGATCACCGGGGTCGGCTCGGCCGGCTTTAACAGCACGGTATTGCCCGTCACCAGCGGGGCGACCGTGGTGCCCACCATGATCGCGCAGGCGAAATTCCACGGGGGAATGGTCACAGCCACCCCGAGCGGCTGGTAGATGTACTGGTTGTATTCTCCCTCGCGGCTGTTGATAGGCTTGCCGTTTTTCAGCTCGAGCATCTGGCGGGCATAATATTCCACGAAATCAATGGCTTCGGCCACATCCGCATCGGCTTCCTTCCAGGGCTTGCCGCCCTCTTTGACGAGCGTGGCCGAGAGTTCATGCTTCCGGCGGCGCATGGTGGCAGCAGCCCGGAACATCACTTCCGCCCGGGCATCGGCACTGGTCGTCCGCCAGGATCGAAACGCTTTGCTGGCCGCATCGAAGGCCTGATTAATCAGGGCGGGATTGGCTTTGGAGACCCGGCCGACCACTTTCTTTTTATTGGCCGGGTTGGTGGACACCAGCTTTTCGCCCGTGATGATCCGCTCACCGCCAATAATCAGCGGGTAGTCCTGGCCAAGATTTTTTTCGACGTCCTTGATCGCGTCCGCAAATGCCTGGCGGTTCTGTTCATCGGTGAAATCGGTGAAGGGTTCATGATGGTAGGTGGTATACATGGGAATTCCTCCTCTTATTGTTCTTTCGTAAAAATTTTATTGATTTGCTCAATCGCCCAATCCAATTCTTCCTGCTGGATCGTAAGCGGCGGAGAAAAGCGGATGACATTTTCATGTGTCTCCTTGCATAACAGCCCAAGTTCTTTTAGTTGTTCACAATAAGAGCGGGCTGGAACGGTGAGCTCCATGCCAATAAATAAACCGCGCCCCCGTACTTCTTTGATATGAGAATGATGGATAGCAGCTAATTTATCTTTAAAATAACCCCCGAGCTCCAGGGAACGTTCCACCAGCTGCTCCTCCTGAATGACTTCGAGCGAGGCTACCGAAACCGCACAGGCCATAGGGTTGCCGCCAAAGGTGGAACCATGGGACCCCGGGGTAAACACGCCGAGAATATCTTCATGGGCCGCTACGCAGGAAACGGGAAAAACACCGCCGCCAAGGGCTTTGCCGATAATGTACATGTCGGGTACAACATCTTCCCAGTCGCAGGCAAATACTTTGCCTGCCCGTCCCAGTCCGGACTGGATTTCATCGGCTACAAACAAAACATTTTCCTTCTCGCAAATCGCCTGTGCTTCTTTTAAAAAGCCTTCCGGCGGAATAATTACTCCAGCTTCTCCTTGAATGGGTTCAAAAATAAAACCGGCCGTATTCGATGTGATGGCCTGCTGAAGAGCCTCCGCATCTCCGTAAGGAATCACTTTTATTCCCGGCAAAAGAGGGGCAAATCCTCGTTGATATTCTGACTCAGAAGAAAGGGAAACCGCACTCATGGTCCGGCCATGGAAGTTCCCTTCACATGCGATAATTTCTGCCTGTCCTTCCGGAATCCCTTTCCTTTCATAGCCCCAGCGGCGGATCGCTTTGACGGCCGTTTCCACTGCTTCTGTGCCTGTATTCATCGGGAGCACCATTTCTTTTCCTGTCCATGTTGAAACCATTTCATAGAAAGACGCCAACTGGTCATTATGGAAGGCCCTGGACGTTAACGTAACCCGGTCGGCCTGGTCTTTCAGAGCCTGAATAATTTTAGGATGGCGGTGGCCCTGATTGACTGCAGAGTAGGCACTTAACATATCCATATATTCATTTCCCTCGGGATCCTTTACCCATACGCCCGAGGCTTCAGCAATAACCACCGGCAATGGTTTATAGTTTTTGGCTCCGTGAGCGCTTGTTCGTTCAATGATATTCTCAGATGAAATTTTTGTTTTCATCTTGAACAACCTCCTTCTTCTTTCTTTACTATTTATATGCAATATCCATGCCAAAAAACTCATTATAATTACCGGTTATAATTTATCGGATTTTGTCATAAGACAAATAATTTTTCAGCGCTTTGCAAAAATATTTGTCTTTAAAATAAGAGATGTGCCATTCCTACAGCTACTGGCAGCACAATCACCGTGCGCTGCAAAAAGATGATGATGAGATCACTCATTTTCACTGGAATTTTAGAGCCCAAAAGCAGCCCGCCGACTTCAGACATGTAAATAAGCTGGCTGACAGAAACCACCGCGATCACGAAACGGGTTAATTCGCTCTCAATGCCGCTTCCAATAACTGCCGGCAGGAACATGTCGGCAAACCCTATCACCATTGTCGGCGCTGCCTGTACAGCTTCAGGCACCTGCATTAGTGATAATAAAGGGATAAAAGGCGCTCCCAGGTAATTAAAGAAAGGCGTATACTCGGCAATTATTAGTGTAATGACACCAAAGGCCATAACGACCGGAAGAACGCCGAGCCACATATCTAAAACGTTTTTTGCCCCGCCCCGAAAGACAGATGAAAACACTTTTGTCTTGGCAGCCTTTCCCGCAGCCTTCATAACGCCCCATTGAAATATATTAAGATGTGCCGGCTTTTCCTCGTCTGCTTTCTGATAGCTTCCGTTCGATAACTTATGTGATTTTCTCGAAAGCGGCGGCACCCGGGGAATAATCAAAGCGCAGGCCCCTCCAGCGAGTACGATGGAAAAATAGTAAGGCCCAAACATGTGCAAAAGATCCAGATAAGTGATGATTACAATGCTGAACGTAATGGATACTAACGAAAACGTCGTGCCGATTACCGCAGCTTCTCGCTCGGAATAATATCCCTCTTCGTATTGTTTATTGGTTAATAATACGCCTACCGTGCCGTCCCCCAGCCACGAAGCCAGGCAGTCAATCGACGAACGTCCCGGAAGCGTAAACAGCGGGCGCATCACTTTCGTAAAAAAAGCACTGCACAATTCCAGTAACCCAAAATTAAGCAGCAAGGGTAAAAACAGGCCTGCAAACAAGAAAACTGTAAACAAAATAGGAAGCAGATCGTACATCAACAGGCCCCCGGTGTTTTCGGACCAAATAAATTCCGGCCCGATTTCCCACACCGTCATAACGGCAGCAATCACGGCTATTCCCCGTATGACGGTCCAGGGCGTGTTGACATGAAATAGCCTGTAAAAAAAACTGTCTTCAGCGACGAAAGAAGCCCGGGTCCACTTCATGAGAACTGTACAAACGAATGTTAACGCAATGGCTGCAGTGATAATAAAAGGCAAAGCGCTACTCAGGGCGCCCTGCAGGGCACCTGCCAGCAGTGCTACCGGAATAGTGACGCTCCCATCATAAGAAAGGGGGGTCATAAACAAGAACACGCCTAATATGGAAGGAAACACAAATTTGCTTATATTTTTTTTCGATAAGGAGGCCGTCTCTTCGATTTCTCCCCTTGGATTTAAACGGGACAGATCATCTTTCATGCGTATCGCCCTCTTCCCTTGTAAGATGATGAAATCATAAGCTTTCTACAGCAGTTTCTCCCCGAACAGGGAGCCCATCAATTCGACTGCGATTTGCGCTGTCCTGTTCTTTTCATCAAGAATAGGATTTACTTCCACAAAATCTGCGGAGGTGATAATATCCGCCTCTGCAAGCATTTCCATTGCCAAATGACTTTCCCGGTAGCTCATTCCGCCTACAACAGGTGTTCCGACTCCTGGCGCTTCTTCCGGGTCCAGGCCATCCAGATCGAGACTGAGGTGAATGCCATCCGTCTTAGAGCTTAAGTAAGCGATTGCATCTTTGATTACATGGGACATGCCCGAGTGGTCAATCTCATGCATCGTATAAACCCGTATACCCAGCTCATGAATGAGCTTTTTCTCCCCTTCATCCAACGAGCGCGCGCCAATGATAACGATATTTTCCGGCTGTACTTTCCGGTCTGCATGCTGAATATTCGTTAACTGCTGATTCCCAAGCCCTAATGCTACAGCTAAAGGCATGCCGTGGATATTGCCGGAAGGAGAGGTATCATCCGTATTCAGATCTCCGTGAGCGTCATACCATATCAGCCCCAGATTTTCATAATGCGCGGACACGCCCGCAATAGAGCCAATAGAAATGCTGTGGTCTCCCCCGATCGTCAGCGGGAAATAACCTTTTTCAATATTCGTCGAAATACGTTCTGCAAGCTCCTGGTTTACCCTGGTGATTTCCTGTAAATTCTTCGAGCGGTCCTCCTCCGCTTTCTGCCTCGTATCTACGTAAATGTCACCAAAATCCTCCACCTCACAGCCTAACCTGTTCAATCGGTCAAACATCCCCGCATAACGTATGGCGCTCGGGCCCATGTTCACTCCTCTGCGCCCCTGGCCTAAATCCATCGGTACTCCATGAATAGCTATTTTAGTTTTCATTTTGCGTCCTCCCATTTATGTATTCGCTTACACGACCAATTAATGCAATTTTTGTGCCAATAAAGGCAAAATAATATAAATTCTCCAAAGAAATTCTTTGGAGAACTAGTCTACAGCCGTAACTTCTGGATATTCAGCTTGTTTAACCGGTAATGCAGGCTCTGACGGCTCAAGCCCAGCTGGGCCGCTGAATCCTTCACATGATAATTGTTTTCTTCCAGCACTTTTAAAATGAATTGTTTTTCCTGATAGTATAGAAAGTCATGTAACCCCATTTGTCCAGTGGAAGCTGCTGGTTTTTCTTCGGCGGGCTCCTCCTGGTGAAAATCTGGCGCAGCTGACTTTGAACCATCTGAAGCTGCTTTTATCCTTTTATGTATATGCATGGGAAGATGCGAAGCCCGTATAGCTGTTTCATGATCAGTTATATTCATAGCCCCTTCAATTAGATGCTCCAGTTCCCTTACATTTCCCGGCCATTCATAATTCATAAAAAATTGCATGACATTTTCGTCAACTTTTTCAATGTTCATACGGAACAAAGCATTATATTTCTGGATAAAATAATCACTTAACATCTTAATGTCGTCTTTACGGTCTTTTAAAGGAGGGATAAATAAAGAAACAACTCCAAGGCGGTAATAAAGATCCTTCCGAAGGTGCTGGTTTGTAATAGCCTCAATAGGATCTTCGTTACTGGTGGCGATAATACGGACGTCAACACTAATGTCCCTGGTGTCCCCAATCCGCCGGACGCTGCGCTCCTGGAGCACTCTCAGCAGCTTGGACTGCAGATGCATACTTAACGAGTTGATTTCATCCAGTAGAAGTGTGCCTCCTTCGGCTTGCTCAAACAATCCGGGCCGGTCAGCTGAACCTGTAAAAGCTCCTTTTTTTGTGCCAAACAGGATGCTTTCAATGAGACTATCAGGCAAAGCAGCACAGTTCTGGCTGATAAAAGGCTTGGAAGACCGATCGCTGCCATTATGAATACTCTGGGCAAAAATTTCTTTGCCGGTCCCGGTTTCTCCGATAATCAGCACTGAAGAACTGGTTCTTGTCGCACGCTTGGCATACTCAATAATCTCCTTAATTTCAGTGCTTTGGCCGATCACGTCCTCAAAGGAATAACTTCTCTGGGCCCGGTCCATATTTTCCTGAATAAGCTTTTCGAGCATAGTCACATCTTTGGCCAATTCCACTGCCCCAATGATCGTATCCCTTTTCCACACCGGGAATGTATGATTGACCGAGGTAATCTCATTTCCTTTATTATTTAAATATGTTTGTTTAATATTTTTAAACTCTGCGCCTTCCTGCAGGGCACGCTCCAATGTACTTGGTTCTCCGGATTTAAATTTAAACACCTGGTCTATTGAACGGTTTATTACTTCTTCTTTATCCATGCTCTCAATGGATGCCATTTTCGTGTTGTAAATAACTGTATTGCCATTCATGTCCACAGCATGCACTCCTATATCCACTTCCTCCATTAACTTTTCGTACATTTCATGTTCCATCATGCAACCACCTCATTAATTTTTCTTTAGAAAAAATTTTTTTCGTCCGGGAATATTAATTTAAAAACAACGACAAATAATTTTTCTTCTCTATACTATAATCCTCTTTTCCAGCTTCTTCAAGTTGGCATGATTCTTGAATATAGTTAGGTTAATACCAAGAAAGGCGGCCGATAAAATGGTTACCACGCACTCAGGCACTATTCCTTCTTCCACTACTCTTTATACGCATACCCAGGAATTAATCAAAGAGGCCTTAAATACCCTGGGCTATTCGGAGCATATGTACGACCTGCTTAAAGAACCGCTTCGTACGATGATTGTCCGCATCCCTGTCCGCATGGATGACGGAAAAACCAAAATGTTCACCGGCTACCGGGCCCAGCACAATGATGCGGTCGGGCCTACCAAAGGAGGAATCCGGTTCCACCCGGACGTTACTATCGAAGAAGTGAACACCCTTTCGTTATGGATGACTTTAAAATGCGGACTTGTGAACCTCCCGTATGGAGGCGGAAAAGGCGGCATCGTCTGTGACCCGCGCCAGATGTCTTTAGGCGAGCTGGAACGGCTCAGCAGAGGATATGTGCAGGCTATCAGCCAAATTGTAGGTCCCACGAAGGATATCCCCGCTCCGGATGTTTATACCAATGCCCAGGTGATGGCCTGGATGATGGATGAGTACAGCCGCATCCGGGAATTTGACTCCCCGGGGTTCATAACCGGAAAGCCTCTGGAGCTGGGCGGCTCGCTGGGAAGAGAATCAGCGACAGCCCAGGGAGTCGTGGTAGCTGTGGAAGAGGCGTTACAGTTAAAAAATATGAGCTGGGACCAGAGCAAGGTTATTATTCAGGGGTTTGGGAACGCAGGCAGCTACCTGGCCAAGCTTCTTTACGATAAAGGGGCGTCCATCGTAGGGATCAGTGATGTTTTGGGCGGGATTTATGACGAGCAGGGGCTTCCGGTGTATGAGATTGCAGAGCAAAGAGACAGCTTCGGAATGGTGACCAATCGATTCGAAAACACTATTTCCAATGAAGAATTACTGGAGCAGAAGTGCGATATCCTAATTCCTGCTGCCGTCTCCAACCAGATTACTTATGCCAACGCCCATCGCATACAGGCCAAAATTGTCGCAGAAGCAGCCAACGGCCCGACGACCTTTGAAGCAACCAAAATCCTGCACAGCAGAGATATTTTACTTGTCCCGGATGTGCTCGCAAGTGCCGGCGGTGTGACCGTCTCTTACTTTGAGTGGGTGCAGAACAATCAAGGATATTACTGGGCACTCGATGAAATTGAAACCCGCCTGAATCATAAATTAAGAAACGCTTTCCGTTCCGTTTATCACATGGCTCAGGAAAAGGAAATTGATATGCGTACTGCTGCCTACATTGTAGGTATACGAAGAATAGCCGCAGCCTCTGAATTCCGCGGGTGGGTATAATATTTTCTCTCGTTATAATAAGCAGCCCTTGAAGGAATCGACATTCCAGGGCTGTTTATTTTGAACAGAGAAATTAAAGAAAGATAATAAACAAATGAATTGCGGTTATCGGTAGTCTCTTATTTAAAAAACAAGCACCCCGAACCCTGTAGGCGAGATGTCTGGAAAATACGGAAGTTTTATCGCTTCATTTTTTTGAAATAAGATACCAGCTAAACATCACAGTTAATAACTCTAAAACAGCCGGTGCTATGACCCGCTCATAACTTTTTCATCAGCATGGCCCGTACCCGCAGTGCGTCATGCCGGATAAAAGCATGAGCATTCCTATAATAATTCCACTAAATAAATAAACAGTTAACAACAAAAAGATCAACCATGGAAAAAATACTTCCTGCTTGAGATGTTGATAGGCGCGGACGCTGAACACGATGGAGCACCCCGCACATCCCAGAAGCACCCCCATCGGAAGAAAAAATCGCCCCCAATAACCGATAGCGCTAAGAAAAGGAGCCAGGCCATAAAGATACAGAAAAAAGAAAATGATGGGGATAAAGCTCACAGCTAAAGCTATTAGTCCCCAGCGTTTGGCTAAACTCATTGTAACCCTCCCTTGGTTTACTGCCTATCAGACAATCAAAATCAGCACGAGTATAACATACATATTTTTCCATTTTCAGAACGAAATCTATTTGTCTCATCTTAAGTAAGCAAGATAAAATAAGTATGTGCCGTTTATTACTTTCGCATGTGGAGAGGGTTTTCCATGAGTTTCATTTGGAAACTGGCTTTATGTTTCATTTTTAATAGACCCATTATTCTTAAACTCGTTATGGTTTATTGATATTATCGCCAATGAAATTATAGCTGCTGTCGCTGCTTTCACCGTGCAGAAAATACTAACCAGGAAAGAAAACTCATAGCTACACAATAAGGAGCAAAAATGAAAAAGACGATATTATTAACAGTCACCTTTATGCTGGGCTTGATCCTAATAGGCTGCGGTCCCGAAAAAATGGCTACCTCCGCTCAACCCATTCAGGGCGTTGCCGTATCTGATTCCGAGGGTTTTGGGGGCGGTAGTCAGGAATTTATTTGGACCTCAGAAAAACAGGAAGAGATAGAGGCATTTGAACAGTTAATCAGCAGCGCGAGCAGAGAAAGCATTCAAGCAAAACCACCTATTTATGATATGACTATCGACTACGGGGAAGGCGAAACAGGTGGAGAACGCATAATTCATTTAACGGAAACCGCGGACGGGCATTTTGCTTTAATGTATGCCGGGCATGAAAATGAAACCTATTTGGCCAATAAAAGCAGTACGGACAAGGTTAAAAAACTTTTGCCCTAACGTATTGATATCCATACCAACCCTGGATCGTTTTTTATTTTTCAAATCTGTCTTTCTATGCTGTTTTTCCTTCAAAGGTATTCGCGTGGTCTCACGAAATACAATTGTAATCATTATTCAATTACATTTTCCTTTCACTCCAACAAGTGGATTCCTATGCTCACTAAAACAACGGTGCCATTCCCCTTAAAAAGGGTAAAAATAGATATGAACAGCAATGCAATGGCGGCAGCCGAAATATAATTATTTTTTCAATACTTATGCAAAAAGATTTTTTATTTACATTAAATGAACAAAAAATAATGAATATACAAGGATGCATGCTTATGCTGTTGATAGAAAATAATTCCCTGCACAAAAAGCCACAATGTTTCTTCAAGACATCGTGGCTTTTTCGGGCGAATAGATTTATTTGCTGAAAGGATTCGTTTTTATACAACGGAGCTCTATTCCACCGACTCTATTACTCTGAATCAAAAAACAGTCTTTTCGTTTCTTTCTTTTTTTACTACGATAGAGTGTATGATTTCACCTGCCCTTCTGTTGGAGTGAGCGTTGTTATCAAAAGTTTGGTGTGGAAGCATATTACATAAGTCAGCAGCACTATGTTTCCCGGACATCATTAAGGAGGCTTTTACATCATGAATGGGAAAAGCAAGCAGGAAATTCTGGAAAGTGTGCCCCAAAAAGGTTTTTTTGGCCATCCTAAAGGGCTGTTTACGTTATTTTTCACGGAGTTCTGGGAACGGTTCTCCTACTACGGGATGCGGGCCATCCTGTTATTTTACATGTATAACGAAGTCTCCAACGGGGGCCTCGGCCTGGATGAAGGGACCGCGGCTTCGATTATGGCGATCTACGGCTCCCTGGTTTACATGTCGGGGATTATTGGAGGCTGGATCGCCGATAGGCTGCTTGGCAGCACGGGCACTGTATTTTACGGCGGCATACTCATTATGCTCGGCCACGTAGCCCTTTCCTTCCCCGGGGGCGTCCAGGCTTTATTTGTCAGCATGTTTCTGATCGTGATCGGCACCGGGCTGTTGAAGCCGAACGTGTCGAGTGTCGTCGGCGATCTGTACAGCCCGACAGATAACCGGAGAGATTCAGGATTCAGCATTTTCTACATGGGTATCAACCTCGGCGCATTTATTGCTCCGTTAATTGTCGGCACCGTCGGCCAGAGCTACAATTTTCATCTCGGCTTCGGCATCGCTGCTGTCGGCATGCTCGCTGGCCTGTTGGTTTTTGTGGCGACCAAAAGGAAATACCTCGGGCTCGCCGGAACCAATGTGCCGAATCCGTTATCGAAAACGGAAAGAAAAATTGTCGCCGGCCGCGTGGGCATTGGCGCCATTATCGTTGGGCTGCTCGGTGCCGCTTCCAGCTACTTAGGAATTTTAACCATCGCAAATTTTGTTTTCCTTATCAGCATCCTCGGGGTCGTCATCCCCACCATTTACTTTATCGTCATGTATAAAAGCCCGAAAACGACGGAAACGGAGCAGTCCCGTCTGCTCGCCTACATTCCCTTGTTTGTGGCTGCCATGATGTTTTGGGCCATCCAGGAGCAGGGATCGGTGATTCTTGCACGGTATGCCGATCAGCGTACGGAGCTCAGCTCCTTCGGCATTGAGCTGCAGTCTTCCTGGTTTCAGTCGCTCAACCCGCTGTTTATCATCTTCCTGGCACCGCTGTTTGCCTGGATTTGGCTTAAATGGGGCGACCGCCAGCCTTCCACGCCCAAGAAGTTTGCCTTCGGCTTATTTTTTGCTGGACTATCGTTTTTAGTTATGATTGTGCCGGCAGTGATCAATGGCACCGCCTCACTCGTCAGCCCGTGGTGGCTCGTGCTCAGCTTTTTCCTGGTTGTTCTCGGGGAGCTTTGTTTATCCCCGGTCGGCCTCTCATCCACCACAAAGCTGGCACCGGTCGCCTTCTCCGCCCAGACGATGAGCTTATGGTTTTTAACGAATGCCTCTGCGCAGGCGATTAATGCGCAAATTGTGAAGTTTTATTCCCCCGACTCGGAGATCGTTTATTTTGGGATAATCGGAGGCGCTTCTATTCTATTGGGTGTCCTTCTCTTAGCCCTATCCCCGCTGATTCAACGGTTGATGCGGGGCGTTAATTAAAGATAATAAATAAGACGCGCTAAACCTTTGAGGGTTTAGCGCGTCTGTTTTTTATAGGTACAGAGTCATAATTACACTGATTTCCTTTTTTACCCTTCTTTGCCTGTAGTCTTTCCCATATAATGAAGGCACACTGGTATAGGTGTTTTCGGCTTTAATAATATAACTATACAGAGGAGTGTTTGAATGGAAGGTTTCGGTCTGATTGTAGTAATTACGCTGGGAGTGCTGTTTGTTATTTTTGCCACGGCAAAATTGAAGCTGCATCCGTTCTTGTCCTTGTTGATCGCTGCATTTGGTCTCGGTATTGCTGCAGGGCTGCCGCTGCCGGATGTGGTGGAGGCTGTAAACAGCGGCTTCGGAAACCTGATGGGCGGCATCGGGCTGGTTATTGTATTCGGTACAATTATTGGGGTGATTCTGGAGAAATCCGGGGCGGCGCTGCGCATGGCGGAAGTCGTTCTGCGCCTCGTGGGGGAACGCCGTCCCCAGCTTGCCATGAGCGTGATCGGAAGCATCGTCAGTATTCCGGTCTTCTGTGACTCTGGCTACGTTATTTTGTCGTCTTTGAAAAAAGCATTGGCACGAAGAGCGAAGGTCACCGTCGCCTCTATGGCCATCGCCCTGTCCACAGGACTGTTTGCCACTCATACCCTCGTGCCTCCCACGCCCGGACCAATTGCAGCTGCCGGAAATATTGGCGCGGAGGATTATCTGGGCACAATCATTTTAATCGGTATTGTGGTAGCCATCCCGACTATCATTGCCGGCTACCTGTGGGCGATGAAAGCAGGAACTAACATACATATCGAAGGTGAGGATGACCACTCCTTCGACTATAATGCCATCGTAAACGAATTTGGGGCGATGCCGTCGGCCCTCAAATCCTTTGCCCCTATTGTGGTGCCGATTCTTCTGATTGGATTCAGCTCGGTGATTACGTTTGCCGGCTGGCAGGGCCCGGTATTTGACCTGTTTCTTTTCCTTGGCGCGCCGGCAGTAGCGCTTCTGATCGGCCTTTTGGCCGCCTTTTTATTAATGCCCAAATACGATGAGGAAACCTTGACCGAATGGGTGGGCACCGGTATTAAAGAAGCCGCGCCAATCCTGCTGATTACCGGCGCAGGCGGCGCTTTCGGCTCGGTCATTACGGCAACGCCCGTGGCCCAGTTCATCGAAGGCGTCGCCGCCAATGAAGCCTTCGCCGGTGCCATCTTTGTCTTCATTCCGTTTTTGATTGCGGCCGCCCTGAAAACAGCCCAGGGCTCGTCCACTGCGGCGCTCGTCATCACATCGTCATTGGTGGCACCGCTTTTGGGCGAATTGGGCATCGAGGGAGCCCTGCCGCTGGCGCTCGTCGTCATGGCTGTCGGCGCGGGGGCAATGGTCGTCTCCCACGTGAACGACAGCTACTTCTGGGTCGTCAAAGAGTTCAGCGGCATGTCGGTCACCCAGGCGTATAAGGCACAGACCACAGGGACGCTGATTCAGGGCGCGACAGCCATTTTTGTCACGTTTGCTTTATGGTTGATTTTTGTTTAACGGCTTGGATATCAAGAATAATATAGAAAAAGACAGAGACCTGCTGGTTTTCAGCAAAACCACCCCTAAAGTACTTACTGCGTGCATGGAAACAGTAAAGGACTTATGAGCTTCCCTTTAGTCGTATACCTAAGCAGTTGCTCTCAGCTGTTTTGCACCACATGCACATCGCAGTTTGCTTTTCGGCGGATGGCCTTAGACGTGTGACCAAATATCAGGCGTTCAAACCGGTTACCGCCACTTTCGCCTATAATAATAGCATCTGCCTGGTAGCGTTTGGCTAAATCGACCGCTAATCGTTTCTTCGGGGCCCCTGAATCCATCACCGTTTCAACGTTCTCAATTCCATACGCCCATGCGGCCTGCTGACACGCTTCGAGATACAGGGCGGCTTTCGTCCGCAACCGTTCAATGCCTTTGGGGTCCATACGCTGGAGCGTCGCATATCTCTTTTGGTCGAATACAAAAGCGATGATTAATGTGGCACCGTGTTCGGCCGCCATTGTCTTTGCCTCGTCGAACACAGTGTAGGTTGGTATCTCGACAGCATCAATTCCTACTAAAATCCGTTGATAATGGGCCATAATTTTCCTCCTCATCCTTCAAGTGATCATGGTTTTCATTATTTTCTGTATACTTATGAAGGGGGCGCGACCTTTTTGTGGGAGCGTTGGTTCAGGTTCCTGTAAAGATAGTATTTTTCCATTCCCACTTTTCTTTTTATATAACCTTTTTTACCAAAGACCGTCCCTTGACCCGGTTTCCTCCAACTATTATACTTCCTGTCTTCGAGGCAATCATCTATTCTTCCATGGACGTCGCCATCTGCATTGCTTCCAACGGATCACGCCCGGTTCTTAATTCATACACCATGCTGCCGTCCTGCCAGCGAATATCGACGTTAACTTCTTCGCTTCCCCGTTCATAATGGATATCCACTACGCCTAATTCACCTGGAGCCGGGAGGGTGTGGCTCTCAAGATATTCTACGATTTCCCGGGCGACAGCCGGGTGATCAATTTCGTCTTCAGTCGCAGAGGAGAGGCTTAAAAGCCAATTCCCTTCCTCCCAGCTGAAGTACTGGCTTCCTGTTGCCCCTTCCCCGTATCCGGTAATTCCATAGCCAAGATCTTCTCCTCCCTGCTCGAACGGTCCCACCTTTTTCCCGTTTTGAAAAGACTCCAGCTCCGCTACCGCTTCCTGCTTACTGGCAAACCGGGACCCTGTAACATGCGCCAATGCCTCTCCCTCGCTGGTCTGGTATTGCACGCTGTAGGTTTGGTCATTGTTGGAAGCTACAGAAACCAGCACATTTTCAATTGCTTGGCCGGGGAAACTGGACGGCAGAAAGATCTGGTCTTCTTCCATTACCAATTCCTGCCGGACACCTTCAGGGGACTGTTCTGATGAGGTTTCGGACGATTCCGGTTCGTCTTGGGATTTCGTCTCTCCTTCATGATCAGCCGAATTATCGACATTATCTTCTTCCTGGCTGTCACTATTCATAGACGCTTCCTGGGTCCCGGCACTTTCAGACGAAGATTCCCCGTCGCTGCATCCGATTAGCCCTGTGCTGAGTACCAGTCCTACGAATGAGAGAATGATTTTCGGTTTTTTCATGGTACTTCCTTCTTTCCTCTTAAGTTGCAGGTTTACTAGAAATTATTTCCATTAACGACAAAAAGAAGACAGAATCCCCGTTGATACGGTACGATGACATCGACCAAAACACCATCGAGAAAGGATTCTGCCTCATGTCTACCGTATCATATTCCTCCTGCATCGCCAATGCCTTTGATCAATGGAACCTCCGGTTCTTTATGTCCATCCCAGCCGCCCGGCATATGAAAAAGCTGTTGGAAGGCTTCACCCAGGAGCACCACAATGGGAGTGTGAAAGCTCTCCAGGATGCCGCGAATCATGCTGTGCACCATTCATCGGTGACCCGATTTTTTCGCACGTCCCGGGTAGATGACCATGCCCTGGAGCGTAAGCTCCAGCGGTCCGTGCTGCAGCATGTCCGGCGGCAGGCGTCCTCCGCCAACCCGGTGCTGATCGCCATCGATGATACCGTGGTTCCCAAATCGAAGCCTTCGTCACAGGCGCACCACCCGATCGACGACGGCGGATATCATTTTGATCATCAGACCGGGACGACCGTTTATGGGCATCAATGGTTGACGGTCATGGTGGGGACGAAAAAGCGTCTGTATCCTTATCATATCGAACGATATGATAAGGAAGGGCCCAGCAAAATCGATCTGGCCCTTCAGCAGCTTCGGACTATCGATGTGGGTAATCGGCCCGTCTATGTCCTGGCCGACAGCTGGTATGCATCGGAAAAACTGATCCGTGCCGTTCGGGACCGGGGCTGGCATTTCATCGGTGCCCTCAAAAGCAATCGCGTGCTCGACACGGCCCCCATGCCGTTACCGGCCAGAGACTGGGCCCACCGGGCCCGGGAGGTGGAAAAGCCGGACCTTGTGACCGTCCGGACCACCACCTATGAAACGGTTCGGTTTCAGGGGCGGTTGAAAGGAGGCTTGTCCGGCGTGGTCGTTGGTTCCCGGGCTTCTGCTTCCCACGAAGCGTACCGGTTTTTCTTTTCCACCGATCCCTTGATGACCGCGGAGGACGTCTTATCCTGGTACCAGCACCGATGGGCGATTGAAACCTTTTTCCAGGAAGCCAAAGGCAAGCTGTCGATGGGCCGGTACCGGCTGCGAAGCGCTTCCGCCATCCGACGCTACCTGCTTCTCCTCCAAACCGCCTGGCTCCTGCTTGCTTGGGCATTTACCGGCACCATTAGCGAAGCCTTTCATGCCAGTCATCAGGATCACCGGCGACGAGAGATCGCGGATATTTATCAGCGCGCCCGGGCGGGCGCGACCCGCGACCCTGGAAAGCGTGTATGACGCCTACCGCGTGGCCTGACCCGCAAAACCATCAGATGGATGATATTTGATATAATTTCCAATATTTAAATCCATGACCAACATTTGTTTTCAAACCTGCAACTTAAGAGTTCTTTCCTTTTATGTTGCGGGTTTATTAACAATTATTTCCATTATCAATAAAAAAGAGACAGAATCCCCGTTGATACGGTACGATGACATCGACCAAAACACCATCGAGAAAGGATTCTGCCTCATGTCTACCGTATCATATTCCTCCTGCATC
>NZ_NPFA01000059.1 GCF_002265875.1 Marinococcus halophilus | reverse complement strand
CGTCGAGGAAGGCGCGACGCTCGTGCGCGACGGCCGCGAGGACGAGGTGGCCCGGGAGGGCTACTTTATCGGCCCGACGATCTTTGACCACGTGCAGCAGACGATGACCATCTGGCAGGACGAGCTGTTTGCGCCGGTCTTATCCATCGTGCGGGTGCCGGACCTGACCGCCGGCATCGCGTGGGCGAACGAGTCSCGSTTTGCGAACGGCGCGTGCCTGTTCACAAGCTCCGGGCACCACGTCCGCGAATTCCGGGAAACGATTGATGCCGGGATGCTCGGGGTCAACGTCGGGGTGCCGGCGCCGATGGCGTTCTTCCCGTTTTCGGGCTGGAAGGATTCCTTTTACGGCGACCTGCATGCGAACGGCAAGGACGGCGTGGAGTTCTACACCCGCAAGAAAATGGT
>NZ_NPFA01000058.1 GCF_002265875.1 Marinococcus halophilus | reverse complement strand
TGATCGCCATCGATGATACCGTCGTTCCCAAATCGAAACCTTCGTCACAGGCGCACCACCCGATGGACGACGGCGGATACCATTTTGATCATCAGACCGGGACGACCGTTTACGGGCATCAATGGCTCACCATCATGGCAGGCACGAAAAAGCGCCTGTATCCCTATCATATCGAACGATATGAGAAAGAACACGGACCCAGTAAAATCGATCTGGCCCTTCAGCAGCTTCGCACTATCGACGTGGGCGATCGTCCCGTGTATGTGCTGGCTGACAGCTGGTACGCATCGGAAAAACTGATCCGTACCGTCCGGGACCGGGGCTGGCATTTTATCGGTGCCATTAAAAGCAACCGGGTGCTCGAGACGGACCCCATGCCGCTACCAGCCAGAGACTGGGCCCAACGGGCCCGGCAGGTG
>NZ_NPFA01000057.1 GCF_002265875.1 Marinococcus halophilus | reverse complement strand
TTGAAGTTGTCCTCCGGCGTCGTGCCCGGGCAGGAGACGTACCATTTCTGCGACCCCGGGATCAGCATGAGCGGGCCGTTGAACTCGTAGTTGTCCGTGAGGATGATCGAGCAGCTGAGCGCCCGCATGTCCGGCATGCCGTCTTCCATGTGCCAGGTTTCAAAATCCGAATGCCAGTAGAACTCCTTACCCTTAAAGCCTGGCTTAAAGTTTATCCGGGACTGCATCATATACACCTGGCTGCCGAGGATCTGCTGGGCRGCTTTGACRATGCGTTCGTTTTTGGCGAGCATTTCAAAGAACCCGCYGTCCTTATGGATTTCAAACACGGAGCGGACCTCGTTGCTGTTCGGCTCCTTGATCACGTCCGGCGCGTCGCGCTCTTCGTTGCGCTTCATCGTCTCCCGGAGCTCGCGCTTCATCATGTCGACTTCCTCGTCGGTGAACAGCTTCTGGAGCATGAGGTAGCCGTTCTCGTCGTAAAAGTCCAGTTCCT
>NZ_NPFA01000056.1 GCF_002265875.1 Marinococcus halophilus | reverse complement strand
AAGGTTTTGGCTTCATCGAGCGCGAAGGCGCAGACGACGTTTTCGTTCACTTCTCCGCTATCCAGGAAGAAGGCTTTAAAACCTTAGAAGAAGGACAAACGGTAGAATTCGAAATAGTAGAAGGCGACCGCGGCCCACAAGCTGCAAATGTCACTAAAAACTAATTAAGTCATATCCAGTTGCTCTCTTAAATTAGAGAGCAGCTTTTTCTTTTCAAAAAAACTACCCTTTTTATAATTAAATATTAAAGTTTGTTGCTATAATTTGGGTGACATGATACAATGAATTTACTATTTTGATCCGTTAGTTTGAACAAGCTTAGGGTTTTAGCTTCTGAACTTGGAACTATGCGGTTTGCAAGATAAGTATTATTTGTGCCACAGGGCACGCAGGAGGATTATTTTTATGGAACAAGGTACAGTTAAGTGGTTTAACGCAGAAAAAGGTTTTGGCTTCATCGAGCGCGAAGGCGCAGACGACGTTTTCGTTCACTTCTCCGCTATCCAGGAAGAAGGCTTTAAAACCTTAGAAGAAGGA
>NZ_NPFA01000055.1 GCF_002265875.1 Marinococcus halophilus | reverse complement strand
ATCTCCGGATCAAAGCTTACGTACAGCTCCCCGGAGCGTTTCGCCGTTCGTCGCGTCCTTCATCGGCTCCTAGTGCCAAGGCATCCACCGTGCGCCCTTTTCTTCTTAACCACTCGATACGCGGTCATTCTTCGACGCGGCCGCCGGTCCGTAAACCGGTGGCCTTGTGTTGCTTGTGTGTGTTGGTCTCGGTATTCGGTTGTCAAGGTCCTACGTTCGGTAATAAATATGGTGGAGCCTAGCGGGATCGAACCGCTGACCTCCTGCGTGCAAAGCAGGCGCTCTCCCAGCTGAGCTAAGGCCCCGAGTTATAATGGTGGGCCTGAGTGGACTTGAACCACCGACCTCACGCTTATCAGGCGTGCGCTCTGACCAACTGAGCTACAGGCCCATTACAAACTCCAACTATAATAGGGTGATATGTAGTTGAATTGTTCTCTCAAAAGGAAAGCCAAGCCAGGCCCCTGCCCGGTCCCTGCGGGACCGGGGTCATGCTCCATAGAAAGGAGGTGATCCATCCCCACCTTCCGGTAGGGATACCTTGTTACGACTTCACCCCAATCATCTGCCCCACCTTCGGCGG
>NZ_NPFA01000054.1 GCF_002265875.1 Marinococcus halophilus | reverse complement strand
CTATTATAGTCGAAAAAGTCGATTCGTACATGTATTATTACAATTACATACGACCATTTACCAAATGAAACGACCACAGTCCGGTGGAATTCCGGACGGCGGCCGCATAGGTGTTTTTTCTTGTCTCATTTCTTTGGGTCAGTTCAGTTTATAGAGTGGAGGTTTTCATTTTTTATATATTTTCTGCGTGGCTATCTTCCGTCTTGGTCAGCTGGCGTTTTATCAGAAGGATAGATTTCGCATCACGAGTATTGTCCATGATTTTTTCCTATGAAATTATGCCACGGCCATTTATGAGCATAGCATCCAGGGCCGGTAGATGAGTATACTCTCTCAAATATTGAAATAAAAAAGGTAACATTTTAAAAATTTCATGGACCGTAATTTTCTAATTTAATCTTTTATGTTGCAGGTTTGCTAACAATTATTTCCATTAACAATAAAAAAGAGACAGAATCCCYGTTGATACGGTACGATGACATCGACGAAAACACCATCGAGAAAGGATTCTGCCTCATGTCTACCGTATCATATTCCTCCTGCATCGCCAATGCCTTTGATCAATGGAACCTCCGGTTCTTTATGTCTGCCCCAGCTGCCCGACATATG
>NZ_NPFA01000053.1 GCF_002265875.1 Marinococcus halophilus | reverse complement strand
TGACAGCTGGTACGCATCGGAAAAACTGATCCGTACCGTCCGGGACCGGGGCTGGCATTTTATCGGTGCCATTAAAAGCAACCGGGTGCTCGAGACGGACCCCATGCCGCTACCAGCCAGAGACTGGGCCCAACGGGCCCGGCAGGTGAAAGATCCGGACCTTGTGACCGTCCGGGCTACCACGTATGAAATGGTTCGGTTTCAGGGACGGTTGAAAGGCGGCCTTTCAGGCGTCGTCGTTGGTTCCCGAGCTTTTGCTTCTCACGAAGCGTACCGGTTTTTCTTTTCCACCGATTCCTCGATGACTGCGGAGGACGTCTTATCCTGGTATCAGCACCGGTGGGCAATTGAAACCTTTTTTCAGGAAGCCAAGGGCAAGCTGTCGATGGGCGGGTACCGACTGCGGAGCGCTTCAGCGATCCGACGCTACCTGCTGCTYCTCCAAACCGCCTGGCTGCTGCTGGCCTGGRCGTTTGCGGGYACCATCAGCGAGGCCTTTCATGCCAGCCACCAGGACCACCGGCGACGGGAGATTGCGGATATTTACCAGCGCGCCCRGGCGGGCGCGACCCTGGARAGCGTGTATRAMRCYTACCKCGTGGCCTGACCCGCAAAGCCATCGGTTGGATGATATTGTCGATGATTTCCAATATTTAAATCCATGACCAACAATTGTTTTCAAAACTGCAACATAA
>NZ_NPFA01000052.1 GCF_002265875.1 Marinococcus halophilus | reverse complement strand
TGACAGCTGGTACGCATCGGAAAAACTGATCCGTACCGTCCGGGACCGGGGCTGGCATTTTATCGGTGCCATTAAAAGCAACCGGGTGCTCGAGACGGACCCCATGCCGCTACCAGCCAGAGACTGGGCCCAACGGGCCCGGCAGGTGGAAAAGCCGGACCTTGTGACCGTCCGGAGTACCACCTATGAAATGGTTCGGTTTCAGGGGCGGTTGAAAGGTGGCCTTTCAGGCGTGGTCGTTGCTTCCCGGGCTTCTGCTTCCCACGAAGCATACCGGTTTTTCTTTTCCACCGATCCCTCCATGACAGCTGGGGAGGTCTTATCCTGGTACCAGCACCGGTGGGCGATTGAAACCTTTTTCCAGGAAGCCAAGGGCAAGCTGTCGATGGGCGGGTACCGGCTGCGGAGCGCCCCGGCCATCCGACGCTACCTGCTTCTCCTCCAAACCGCCTGGCTGCTGCTTGCCTGGGCATTTGCGGGCACCATCAGTGAAGCCTTTCATGCCAGTCATCAGGATCACCGGCGGCGAGAGATTGCGGATATTTATCAGCGCGCCCAGGCGGGCGCGACCCTGGAAAGCGTGTATGACGCTTACCGCGTGGCCTGACCCGCAAAGCCATCGGTTGGATGATATTGTCGATGATTTCCAATATTTAAATCCATGACCAACAATTGTTTTCAAAACTGCAACATAA
>NZ_NPFA01000051.1 GCF_002265875.1 Marinococcus halophilus | reverse complement strand
CCGGGATGTACCGCTACCCGATCGGCGTCGTCGGCGGGATCACCCCGTTCAACTTCCCGATGATGGTGCCGTGCTGGATGTTTCCGCTCGCGATCGCCTGCGGCAACACGTTCGTGCTGAAGCCGTCCGAGCGGACCCCGATGCTCGCGAACCGGCTCGCCGAGCTGTTCGAGGAAGCGGGCCTCCCGAAGGGCGTCCTGTCCGTGGTGCACGGCGCGCATGACGTCGTGAACGGCCTGCTCGAGCACGGGGACGTGCCGGCGATTTCCTTTGTCGGCTCCCAGCCGGTCGCGGACTACGTGTACAAAACCGGGACGGCGCACGGCAAACGCGTGCAGGCGCTCGCCGGGGCGAAAAACCATACGCTCGTGATGGAGGACGCGGACCTCGATAACGCGGCCTGGCAGATTTTAAACGCCGCCTTCGGCTCCGCGGGCGAACGGTGCATGGCCGCCTCTGTGGTGGCGGTGCAGGAGAGCGTCGCCGACGAGCTGGTGGCCAGGATCCAGGCGTATGCCGACGACGTCACCATCGGCAACGGCCGCGAGAAGGACGTGTTCCTCGGGCCGGTGATCCGCGAGGGACACCTCGAGAAAACGAAGGCCTACATCGACAAAGGCGTCGAGGAAGGCGCGACGCTCGTGCGCGATGGCCGCGAGGATGAGGTGGCCCGGGAGGGCTACTTTATCGGCCCGACGATCTTTGACCACGTGCAGCAGACGATGACCATCTGGCAGGACGAGCTGTTTGCGCCGGTCCTGTCCATCGTGCGGGTGCCGGACCTGACCGCCGGCATCGCGTGGGCGAACG
>NZ_NPFA01000050.1 GCF_002265875.1 Marinococcus halophilus | reverse complement strand
GGGAAAAATTCCCGCAGAAGGCCGTTGGCATTTTCATTGGTTCCCCGCTGCCAGGCGGCATAGGGGTCGGCGAAATAGACGGGCACGCCCCGGGCTTCGAGGGCGGGAAAACAGGCGAATTCTTTGCCCCGATCCACCGTTATGCTTTCAAAGACACCACGGGGATAYTGGTCCATCAGCGTTTCCACGGCAGTGGYTACGGTCCCGGACCGCCGGTCCGGCATGGGAGCAGCTAACAGGTACCGGCTTTTGCGTTCGGTGAGCGTCACCAGGCAGCCCTTGCTTTTTCCACGGGAGGAAACAATGGTATCCATTTCCCAGTGGCCAAAGGTTTGCCGGGTCTCGACCGCGGCGGGGCGTTCCTCGATACGCCGGCCGACCGTGAAACGGCCACGGGTTTCCCGTACCTTCTTCCGTTTGCCTTTCTGGCGGAGGCAGCGCAGGTCTCCCTTCGCCAATAACCCCTGATACAGCCATCGATAGATCGTCCCGCATCCCACCGTAACCTCCGGGGCGTACCGGGCGATTTGTTCGGGCGACCAGGTGGCATGGAGATGATGAGTAATGGCTTGAAGCAGCTCGGGCGTCGYTTTGCCTCTTCGCCCACAGGCTTTCCGCCGTTGATGATAAGCTTCCTGCGCCTGAGCGGCCTGATAGGTATCGGAGGATGCCTGGCGCCGGCGTTCCCGGGAGATAGTCGATGGATGTCGGCCCAGAAAAGCCGCCATTCGCCGGATGGACCAGTGAAGGCTCGTCAGAGCCTCTAGTTGTCCGCGTTCGATCATGGTAAGATGAGAGTAGCTCATGGTATCCCTCCGTGTGAGTGTTTGGTGGTACTTTCATTTTACCCAGGGATACCATGGGTGTTTTTTATTTTTTACGTGTTGCGCTTAATATTACAATTCAAG
>NZ_NPFA01000006.1 GCF_002265875.1 Marinococcus halophilus | reverse complement strand
CTATTATAGTCGAAAAAGTCGATTCGTACATGTATTATTACAATTACATACGACCATTTACCAAATGAAACGACCACAGTCCGGTGGAATTCCGGACGGCGGCCGCATAGGTGTTTTTTCTTGTCTCATTTCTTTGGGTCAGTTCAGTAATCGGGCGTGGGTTTTTTGTTTAACCGCTCGTGCTAGCAGCGTTATCTGTATCAGCTTTTCAATTATGGTTTTCGTTGTCGCTATAGAACGCGGCATAAAGCTAGAATTAATTTAAAATATATCAAAGAATAAATAGATATATTATCCATAAATAGTTTTGAATGAGCAAATATAAATTGTAGGAAATTCCAGCGGTGTTGAGTATAATAAAGATTGATCGCAGCACTTAAACTATTGCTGTGAATGCAATACAGGGAACGGTCCAGGCGTTGTTTGACTGGAAAATATCATATTCAGGAGGAAGCACTGTGGAAATAACCTCAATACTGCCGGTCGTTGGTACGGCCATTGGCTTCATGTTAGTTGCACTCAGCATTGTTTTGCTGATCGCAGTAAAAGGTAAAATCGTTGGGGTTATAATGACAGCGGGACTTCTGATGGGCGGTTCAGGCATGTATTACTTAATTCAGCAGGACGCCTCAGCGTCCCTGGAAGAAAAACCGGAAGCAGAAACGGCAGAGCTTCGCCAAAAAAGAAGTGAACAAGAGACCATTAAAACTGCTGCTGTAGAATCAGCGGCTTTGAATAAATCGGAAATGGCTAAAGCATATGAGAAGGAAATCATACAGGCAATGGAATATATTAGTGTGCAGCTATCGTCGACCATGGAAGCACTGGCGGGATTAAATCAAAATAATAACCCGGAATATTGGCGCCGGGCGAATGAAGAATTACTGTCCCTCGATGCAGCTTTAAACAAAGCACAGAAACTCCTGTACGAGCCGCAGGGCTATGAACAATTTCAGCCGTCGTATCAGTATACGCTGACAGAGCTGCTGGACTACTCGGATCAGCTGAGTTTTGCAGCGGAAGAGTACTATTACGGCCTGGACGCCGAGCTGCTCGAGTATTATGTGGTCAACAATGTATTTCCTGAGAATGTGACGGAGGCATTTGATATGATGGAAGCTGAAGGGGAAGAAGCTTTTCGGTATGAAAAATGGAATGAAGAAATGGAACGCCTTTTTCCAGGAAAATAAAAGCAGCCTGCGTCCGGAGGACAGAGCAGAAAATTCCTGCCAGACAATACAGTAGGTTTTTATCAAGTCGTTAAAGTGAGGGTGAAGCGGTTGGCGTATTTGTTTTTACTCATTGGTTTTGCACTCTTGATTAAAGGAGCCGATTTTTTTGTGGATGGCGCCTCAAAAATTGCTGGCAATTTAAAGGTTTCCCCTCTTTTAATCGGGCTGACGATTGTTGCTTTCGGAACAAGCTCTCCAGAAGCGACGGTGAGTATTCTTGCTGCTTTGGATGGCAGCGCGGGCGTAGCCCTCGGAAATGTAATTGGAAGTAATATTTTCAACATCACGCTTGTAATCGGTGTAACGGCATTAATCGCCCCGCTCGCTGTTGAAAATGAAACAGTGAGAAAAGAGATTCCATTTACACTGCTTGCGGGAGTAGCACTTTTTATTTTAATGAGTGACACGGCTCTTCAGGCACTTAGTGAAAATGTAATTACGCGCAGTGATGGCTTTGTGTTTCTGCTGTTTTTTACTGTATTTCTATATTATATATTTGAAGTGGCACGCAGAAATCGGGCCGCGCAGCTAAACGACAAGACGAATGCTCCGGCTGCGCCCTGGACAAAAAACATTCTGCTGACAGTAGGAGGACTTGCGGCTATTATCTTTGGCGGCGACCTGGTGGTTGACAGTGCAACTGAGATTGCGCTTTCGTTTGGCATGAGCGAGACTCTTGTCGGTCTTACGATCGTGGCCATTGGGACTTCACTGCCGGAGTTGATTACATCAATTACAGCCGCAGTAAAAAAAGAAACAGACATAGCGATCGGCAATATTGTCGGCAGTAATATTTTTAATATTTTCTTTGTTCTTGGTGCCGCTTCTGTCATTTCGCCGCTTGCTGTAGAAAGCAAAATATTTATGGATATCTCGCTTATGATTATCCTGACATTGCTGCTGCTCGTTTTTTCGAGAACCAATTTCAGAATCGGCCGCCGGGAAGGCGGCGTTCTTGCGGCGGCATATATTATTTACCTGATCTATATTATACTGCGAAACTAAATGTAGTTATTGAACTGCCCGGGTCTTCGGGCAGTTTTTTTGTACTATTATCAAGTGCATCCGGTTACATATGTTTATTGTTTCCCAATATCAGGTAACTAAAAGAAGTATTACTCTAATAAGAAAAGGGGCAATGAAATAAATGGATATTAATAAACAGCAGCAAAATGGCCAGCCAAAGCAGACCCAGCCCGAGCAGCCAGGTATTGAATCAAAAATGGAGCCTCTCCCGATCCAGCCGCTCGATTATAAAGGAAGCGAAAAGCTGAAAGACCGGGTGGCGCTGATCACCGGTGGTGACAGCGGAATCGGCCGTGCGGTGGCGATTGCCTACGCAAAAGAAGGCGCTCATGTAGTTATTAATTATCTTGACGAAGAGCAGAGCGACGCCGATGAAACGAAAAAACTGATTGAAAACGAAGGCGTGCAGGCCCTGCTGCTGCCCGGGGATGTTTCGGAGGAAGAAACGTGTAAATCGTTAATTGAAAAGACAGTGAATGAGTTCGGCAAACTCGACATCCTGGTAAATAATTCCGCGATTCAGTTTCCCACGAGCGATTTACAGGACATCTCTCTGGAACAGTGGGATAAGACGTTCAAAACCAATTTATACTCGGTCTTTCATATGACCAAATTTGCAATTCCGCATTTAAAAGAAGGAAGTTCCATCATTAACACTACTTCTATTAATCCGTACACAGGCAACCCGAATCTGATTGACTACACGTCTACCAAAGGAGCCATTAACGGCTTTACCCGAAGCATGGCAGCCAATCTCGTCGGTAAAGGCATACGGGTGAATATGGTGGCACCGGGGCCAATCTGGACACCGTTAATCCCTTCGACCTTTGATGAAGATTCAGTAGCGGAATTTGGAACTACGGCGCCGATGGGGCGCCCGGGCCAACCGTCGGAGCTGATGGGGCCTTACGTTCTGCTTGCATCAGACGAAGGTTCCTATATGACCGGCCAGTGTATTCACGTGAACGGCGGAATGTACACGTCATCTTAAGAAGAACAGGAGGAGTCATATGAAGCTGAATGATTTAACAGAAATTGAAGTTCAAAGAAAGGTAAACGAATACTTCCGCTTGGCAGATATTACGCTGAAAGACGAAGAAATCCGGGAGATCCAGGTTAATGATTTCGGTCTCGGACGCCTGGATGACCTGGGTCTGCAGTTGTTTATGTATATTAATACGGAGCGGTACTGTGCCAAAGAATGGGTGCTTTTTCCGCGCCAGACGTGCCCGGAACACCTTCATCCGCCAGTGGAATCAGGAGACCCGGGCAAGCAGGAAACATTCCGCTGCAAGTTTGGAACGGTCTATTTGTATGTGGAGGGAGAAGCGACTTCAAATCCTAAGGCGCATCCCCCGGAACGGGACAGGGACCAGTTTACAGCAGCACACGAAGTGATACTGACCGCAGGGGATCAATACACCATCCCTCCAAACACAAAGCATTGGTTTCAGGCAGGCGAAGAGGGGGCTGTTACCGCGGAATACTCTTCTACGAGCACTGATGAGCACGATATTTTCACGCATAAAGATATTTAAACGAACGCAATATCTATCCCTCCAGCCGTTTGGTTTGGAGGGATTTTATTTTTCTGTTAATCCATAAAAATCCATTTTTTCTATTAATCATGTGCTGATTATTACGATAGTAATAGTAAGACATCGATTAAAGGAGGAGAAGGGTGAAAAGGTTAATACAAAAGCTTACGCTTGGCACAAAGCTGAACATGCTTATGGCTGCAGTTCTGATTGGTTTTTCTATTGTAATTGGTTTTATTACGTTTGACCAGATAAAAAAGGGTGTGGAGGAAACGGCTGTAGAAAAAGCAGTTTCCGATTTAAATTTAGGATATGAATACATAAACAGTGAATACCCCGGTCAGTGGCGTATCGAAGATGGAAATCTGATGAAAGGAGGGACGACCATCAGTGGAAATACGGAAATTGTTGATTTTGTCGGGGGAGATGACCGGGGGCACAGTAACAATTTTTATGAACGATACACGTGTGACAACCAACGTAATGCTCGACGGAGAACGTGCTGTCGGAACCCAGGCTTCAGATGAAGTGGTAGAGACGGTATTGCAGGACGAAGCGATGTATACAGGAAAAGCAGACGTAGTGGGAACAAGCTATCAAACAGCCTATGAACCTATTTACAACGAAGCGGGAGAGCCTATTGGCATGTGGTACGTAGGAGCTTCGCAGGAAATACTTGATGAAATCACCGGGAATGCTCTGGTTACATTCTTGATTGCTCTAGTGGCCGCCGGTATTACGGCGATGGGAGGTGTGTTTTTCTTCTCACGCAGAATGTCGAGAAGGCTCGGGCGGATTACTGAGGCTCTGACAGCAGCTGGTCAGGGGGATTTTACCACGGAGCTCTCTGACCCTTCAGAAGATGAGATTGGCCGTCTAACAGCGGGATACAATCAAATGCGGGAAAGCCTGAACGCATTGATAAAGCAGATTCTGGATACGTCCGAGCAGGTCGCGGCCTCCTCCGAACAATTCAGTGCGAGTGCGGAGGAAACAAGCTCAGCGGCTGATGAAGTAGCCCGGGCAGTGCAGGAGGTGTCGAGCGGAGCAGAAAATCAGGCCCGGAGCATGGGAGAAACAAAATCACTAGTCGCTGACCTTTCAGGGGGAATGGAGCGTATATCAAAAAATATTCAGGCAATCAATGAATCTTCTTCGGCAAACGTCGAAATGGCAGAAAACGGTTCGCAGGTTATTCAGAAGACGCTTGGCCAGATGTCATTGATTCAGGATAAAACAAACCATACTGCCATGTTTATTCATCAGCTCGAGAACAAATCCGGGCAGATAAACGATATTATTTCGTTAATTACCAATATCGCCAACCAGACCAATTTGCTCGCGTTAAACGCAGCTATTGAAGCTGCGCGCGCCGGAGAAAGCGGTCAGGGCTTTGCGGTGGTGGCTGAGGAAGTTCGAAAGCTTGCGGAACAGTCCGGCAGTTCTGCAAGCCAGATTGGTTCACTGATTAAGGATATCCAGGGAGATATCGAGGAATCGGCCACGTCTATGGAGGATGGGAGAGAAGCCGTGGAGGGAGGCATCCGTCAGGTAAGAGAGGCGGAGTCAGCCTTTCAGTCGATTTCAATGTCGGCCAAAGATATCGCTGGCCAGCTTGAAGAATCGTCAGCAGCGGTAGACCAGATGACGCACCGGACAGAAGCGCTGATGCAAACTGTCCAGACTGTCGCTGACATTGCCGATCAGTCCACGGAGCATACACAAAGTGTCGCAGCTTCCTCTGAAGAGCAGAATGCTTCGATGGAAGAGATATCCTCTGCATCGAACACCCTTGCTCACATGGCAGAGGAGCTTGGGCGGTCCGTACGCTCATTCAAGATTTAACATCTGCAAAAAAAGCACCGGATTTTAAACTCCTGGTGCTTTTATGCATTTTCATAAGCCTTTTGCAAAGCGGAAATATCTATTTTTTTCATCTGAAGCATTACCTTCATTACATTTGCAGCTTTGGCAGGGTCAGCATCGGTCAAGTACCTGCTTAGTACTTCAGGGACGACCTGCCAGGAAACGCCGTATTTGTCCTTCAACCACCCACACACCTGCGCCTTTTCGTCTCCTCCGGCAGAAAGGTGTGCCCAGTAGTAATCCACTTCCTCCTGGTCGATGCAGCTGACGATAAATGAAATCGACTCATCAAAGGTAAATGGCTGGTTCCCACCGTTTAAAGCGACAAATTCCTGGCCGGCCAAATCGAATTCAATTGTCAGAACGGTGCCTTCGGGCATACCGTGAATGTCACGGCCTTCTTTTCCGTAATAGGCTGTTCGTTTCACTTTGGATTCAGGAAAAATACCGGTATAGAAGTATGCCGCTTCCTCAGCATTATAACTGAACCAAAGGCTGGGCGTGATTTTTTGGATTTGGGCCATTACTTTTCGCCTCCTTATACACTCATCATACTGCAAAGCAGGAGGCGGTATTTCTTCTCAATTGCGTTATTAAACAGCACCACTTTTATTCTTTTACAGCGGCGTACTCATGCAGGACACGAGTAGTGGTGTTGCGAATTAAGCGGGGAAGCACGTGAAAGGAATAAGGCTTGTAGACCCGCTCGGTCCATTTATGGCCATCCTTTCCGTACACACCCATGTTAATGGAGGAGATGTTCAGTTGTTTTATCGCATCTACCGGTACAGGATAAAGTGTCTCCCCCTCGGGTAAATTTTTCAGAAGCGGCTGCAGCTCTGCATCCGACTCCTGGATAGATAAAAAGCTGCCGTCGGACAAATAGGGAAAGAAGTTACGCATCTCAAATGTTTCCTTGGTAACGGCCGAGGCTTCCTGCAGGATGGCAGAAAGGGAGGCCTTCATCTTCCGGTGCCGGCGGTTGTTCTCCGTTAAATAATTGTGGGGGAGAAATGGAGGAGCGTAAAAGAAAATGATCTGCGGTGTTTTATCCGGATCAAGCTCACGCAGGGCATGCACTAATTCAAAGCTTCGAAGCCGGAGATCCATGCCGGTGGTTTCAGAAAGCCTTTTTTGAATGGCTGTTTGTGTATCAAGGCCCTTTTGTTCGAGCTCAAGGCGGTAGTGTTCATATGTTTTAACGTCTATTTCCCAGGAAATATTTTTCGGAGGCATGCCGGTAACCTCAATGTATCTGTCATATTGAGCAGCAAAGTACTGCTCTGCTTCTTCCGCTGCCTGGCGCGCTGCCTGAAGCATTTGTCCGGTCACCTGCTCGGCGGTGGTTTCGTATAAAAAGTAATTGAAATAAAGCCGGCTTCCTGAAGCGGTCTGAACAGTATAGCTTTCTTTTGTATCGCGCTGATACAGACAAGTAGGAGGAAGAATCAGCTCTCCAGGGATATGTTCGGTTAAATCATAATTATTGTGAATACGTTCTGTCAGTTTGGCAGCAACGAAGTTAGGATCTACACCAGCAAGCGTATCGCCAACATGGACTTCACGCCCAAAGACAAAAAAGGCAGGCAGCAGTTTTCCAGCAGTCCCTGTATAAATGTATTTTGTTGTATCTCCTTCGTATAGAGGAGCGATAAAGTCGTTATTAATTGCGAGAAGGTACTGAAGGTCGTGGGAACGCTTCAAATCACGAAGAACAGGAAGGGCGCCGATAAGGCCGCAGTGCTCGCTTTCTTCATCTGGATTTAATAAAAGCAGAATATTGCCATTAAGCTCCTCGGTATGCTCAGAAAAATAAAGCAGATTTACTAAATGCACGGCGATACCGCTTTTCATATCCACGGATCCGCGTCCGAACATCCAGTCTCCGCTTTTTGCATCTGCCTGCGCTTCAAGATCATTGGCGTAGCTTTGAAAATAAGAAAGCAGTTCTTTCGGAGAGCAGGCCAGATGCTTAATATTTCCATAATCTTCAATTCCTACGGTATCGATATGGGAATGATAAAGAACCGTCTGCGCTGAAGAGGAGGGTCCTTTGATAAAGGCAAACACATTCTGGCGTCCGTGAGGGTCTCCGGGAATCGGTTCTATCCAGGCACGGTCCGGATACTGCTGAAAATAAGGAAAGGTCTGCAGAATGCGGTGCAGCTCCCGGACAATAGACACCTCCCCATCTGAAGCATTCACGCTGTTCCATTCCACCAGGTATTCGGTAATATATTCCGCCTGTTCTGCCGTTGTAAGAGACTGTAATTTCTCGTACACTGCTGATCACCCCGCCTCAATAATTGCTGTTGTTCCTTATTCTACTGTATGGATATGCCAAAGTAAGCAAAGAAGTGAATTTTTCTGTCTGTGGCTGCTTTATTATGTGGAATCGTGAAGCGTGCATTAAAAGAACGTAACGCCGTATAATTAATTTATAAAGGAGGAAGATGAATGACTGTAACCATTAAAGCATTTTTGCAGGCAGAGCCCGGAAAAGAAGAAGCTTTAAAAGCAGAGCTTAAGAAGGCCCTGCCTCCGTCGCGGGAAGAAGCGGGATGCATTGAATATGTTTTGTATGAATCGGAGGCGCAGGACGGAGTATTTATCTTTTCAGAAAAGTGGGAAGATGAAGAAGCTGTTCAACAGCATATTCAGACCGAACATTACCAGGCCTACCGCAAAAATACAGAGGACCTTGTTGTTTCAAGAGAAGTGTATAAATTACAATCGGTAGAATAGAAAAAGAGGCTGCTTGCAGGCAGCTTCTTTTTCATAGAGCCTTCCTTATTTCACTACTTCGAACCGTTCACAGACGACTGTCATATCCTCCCGGAATATTTCCCCAACTTCTTCGAGTGCTTCCGTGAAAAATTGTTCGTGCGCATTCCACCAATATTCGTATGAACGGTCGCCTTCCCCCTCAGCTTCGGCAAATTCTTCAGGGACTTCGTTCATCGGCATAATTTTGACACTGGTGGTTTGAATAATACACACAGGATCGCCAGCTTTGTTTAAAATGATGCTGTAATCTCCTATAGAAGGGAGGGGTTCGTTTTCTATCTCATAGAACATGTAAGCAGAACATGTAGCCGTTTTGACGCCGGAAACGACGAGCTCAGCAAGCTCGTCGGGGTCCACGCCAAAGGACCATGCTGTTACCTGTTCGGGAGGGGCTTCGTTTCGCTGCTGCCAAAAATGTTTCCAATAAGTATCCGCTGCCTGGTTCATTGCAATTCCCCGTTTCTATGATGGTCTTTCTTTTATTAAAACATACTTCCACAGGTTATATAACTTGGAATAGCATATTCATGGGCTCCTGCTGGAAATTTATTCGCGACATCGGCAAAAGTTTATGATAAAAGTAAATAAGTAAGGTTCATATCGTTACTACCATAGGAGGAAACCAGAAATGAAGCTAATAGCTGTTGATTTAGACGGAACACTTATTAAAAAAGATCGTTCCATTAGTTCAGAAAATGTAAAAGCGATAAAGGCCGCACAGAAAAAAGGAGATATAGTAGCCGTCTGCTCAGGAAGATCACTGCAGGATACGGAAGATATTTTAAAACTTGCTGGCCTGGACTGTCCGATGATGGTCGGAAACGGGGCCTGGACCTATCAAGACGGAGAGAGTATTGACCAGCTCGTTATGCCAGAAGGGATCACCAATGAATTGCTTCCCGAGCTTGAAAATGAAGGATGGTATTACGAGATATATACGAATCAGGGAGTTATACTACTTGAAGGCGGCAAAGACAGGCTCAGGACAGAAGTGCAGAAGATACAGGAAGAAGGCGGAGAAGTAACAGAAGCATGGTCAGAGGAAGAAATGGGCATCCAATATGCCCAGCACGGCACGGGCTATATGAAAGACTACCGGGATGTGGATCCGGCAACTGCAGAAATTTATAAAATATTCGTGTTGTCCTTCGATCAGAAAAAATTAAAAGAGCTTCGGGAGCGGCTGGAGCCGCGTACAGATGTCTCTTTGACCTCCTCTGGCATTACAAAGCTTGAGATCGCGCATCAAAGCGTCAGCAAAGGATATGCGCTGCGGCGTATGGCTGAAGAAATGGGCGTGCCGCTCGAAAATACAGCGGCGATTGGAGACAATTTGAATGATTTATCCATGTTTGATGTTGCCGGTACAAGCATTGCCATGGGAAACGCGGTGGAAGAAGTGATAGAGGCCGGGGATCATGTGACCAAAAGCTATATAGAAAACGGTGTCGCCTATGCGCTCGAACATTACTTGTAAATAAACCGGAAGCGAAAATACAGAAGAAGCCAGCAGTCCTCATTAGAGGAGCTCCTGGCTTTTTTGCTAAGATTGTTTAAATTTCGCCTGCTCCCATGTAACGCGGAGCCCAGTAGGAACTGTTCATGCTTGAGATAGTAACGCCGGTGGAAGCACCTGCGTGAATGAATTTGTTATCTCCCATATAAATACCAGCGTGAGAAGCGCCGCCTCTTGTATCAAAGAAAACAATGTCTCCTACGGACGGGCTGGATACTTTTGTGCTTGCACGGTAAATAGATGCCACAGTACGAGGCATGCTCTTGCCGTGTTTATCAAATACGTAATTAACAAATCCACTGCAATCGAAACCGCTTGGCGACTCGCCGCCCCAAACATAAGGGGTTCCCAAATACTGCTTCGCAGTGCTGACAATGTCTGAGCCAGTGCCAGTGGAGAGGCCTCCTACCAGTTCATCATCGTTTGAAGAAGACCCGTCGTAATCCATCAGGGCGCTCTGCGTGGACGGTCCTGCTACACCGTAGTAGTTTCCAGCCGGAGAAGAGATGCCTGTTGCTGACTGAAAATCCTTAACAGCCTGGAGCGTTTTAGGACCAAAGCGGGAGCCAGTGTACCCTTCGAAAAAGCCATGCTCCTTTAATTTCTTTTGCAGGGCGTTTACGGAAGAATTCACATCACCGTAGGACAAAGAGCCATGGCTTCCAATGGAAGTGGAGCCCGAACTGCCCGAGGTGTTTGAGGATGAACTAGAGCCAATTATATCCATTAGCGCGCTCTGGGTCGAAGGTCCTGCTACTCCATAATAGTTACCGGCTGGTGATGAAATTCCTTCTGCTGATTGGAAATCTTTTACAGCCTGCAATGTTTTAGGGCCGAAGCGGGAGCCGGTGTATCCTTCAAAATACCCCTCTTCTTTTAATGCTTCCTGCAGGTCATTTACAGAAGAATTTACGTCCCCGTAGGATAAAGAACCATGGTCGTTGATTGCTGCATCCGCAGCCTGGGGGCCTGCGAATAGTACTCCTGCTGTTACTGCTGTTCCAAATAAATATTTTTTCATTATGTATGTTCACTTGCATTTGCTATCCGCTGTCTTATATATGTAGGAGTATAATGATAAGTTTTTCGATGGGAATACTAGATTTTATAAGTGTAAATGGCAGACAGATTGATGGATAAAGCGAAGTGAAGCTGCACCTCCTAAATGTATTTTTGTGAGTCTTTAGTATGTGTTTTTCTACAAATCCAATTCTATAAGAATGTGAAAAACAATTCAATAACGTGGAAGTTTTGTAATATAGTTTTAATAAAAATACTTTCATGAAAGCGTTATTGAAATAATTTAAGCAATAAAATCTAAATAAATTATTAATAGTTTGAATATTTGATAAAAGATTAAAAAAGCTGTCATTTAGGTAAAAAAGACTATGTATAAAAATGGCAGTGAACTGAAATAGGATGTTTTCTATTCAAATATTAAGGGTAATGAGTAGTTCCTTTGAAGGTTAACAGTAATATACTTGTAACAATTTTGTAATATAAAATAATAAATCATAATAAGTTTCAATTATACATATTTTGCTGCAATAACTCAGTGACTATTCAGGTGAATTTTGTGAAGCATAATGAGATCAAAATTTTACTAATTAAATCCAGCGGGAATAGGGCACTATCAGGATGGTTTGAAACGGAGAGAGCAGTGGCGTCCGTTACTTTGGGTGAAGAAAAAAGCAGAAAGACACAACCATTGAAGGGGCACTGTTATGGAAAAGAAAATCCCGAAGATATTTCAAAGAGAATATCTTAGAAGGAAGTGGATGCTGGCCGCTTTATTTGGTATTATTTCAGCTGCCATTGTGATTGCTGTTTATGGAAATAATAAACCTCTGCCTGCGAATGTCTCTTATGAGGGCGAAGAGTACCACACAGCCCATGTTCGTTTTCTTGAAGACCATACCTACCTGTCCTCTGCGGAATCAAAAATAGTAGAGCAAGAAATATTCGATAAAGCAATAGAGACCATTGAAGAAGCAGAACAGTTTATCGTAATGGATATGTTCTATTTTAACAGCGAGCAGGATGCAGAAGCGGATTTTCCGCCATTGACGAGGCGTCTGTCGGAAGCTTTAATCCAAAAAAAAGAATCGGATCCTAATATAGAAATAATAGTTTTAACAGACCCGGTGAACACCTTTTACGGAGCTTATATGCCGGAACATTTTCAGCGGTTCGAAGAAAACGGTATTGAAGTTATTTTCACAGAACTGACTGCTCTAAGAGATTCGAATCCGATATACTCGTGGTTTTACCGGATCTTTGTGCAGTGGTTCGACAACCATGGAAGAGGGTGGCTTCCTAACTTCTTCAGCAGCGATGCTCCGGATGTGACAATTCATTCTTATTTAGAAATTTTAAATTTTAAAGCCAATCACCGGAAAACGCTGATTACAGAGAAGGCAGGCATGGTCACTTCAGCGAATCCTCATGATGCCAGTGGGTATCATGCGAACACAGGATTTGAAGTCAGGGGCGCTGTACTGAAGGATTTGTTGAAAACGGAAAAAGCGGTAGCGGAAATGGCAGGCCGTTCAGGAGAAAGATTTGACTCTTTTATCTCTAAAGTGGAGGTGCCCCAGGGCACTGGAGAGTATAAAGTGCAGCTTTTAACGGAACGTAAAATCAAAGAGCGTGTGCTGAGGGAAATCCACGACCTCTCCCCGGGAGAAAAATTACGCATGGGGATGTTTTATTTAGCGGACCGTGATGTCATTGAAGCACTCATCGACGCGGCAGGCCGGGGAGCCGACATTAATATTATTTTGGATATTAATGAAGAGGCTTTTGGGAACGAAAAAATAGGCATTCCTAATCAGCCGGCAGCTTACGAGCTCGTGGAGAAATCAAATGGCCATATTAATATCCGGTGGTATCATGCTCAGGAAGTACAATATCATGCCAAAATGATGATGATGGAAAAAGAGCAGGAGACAGTAGTAATTGGCGGCTCGGCGAATATGACGAGAAGAAATTTGGACAATTACAATTTAGAAACCGATATGGTTATTACCGGCAGTAATGACTCGGAGGCTGTAGAAGAAGTGCGAAATTATTATCAACGGTTGTGGAATAATTCCGATGGCACACATACGCTGGATTACAGAAAGTATAAAAATAGTTCCCATCTTCTTTATTGGCGTTACCGGCTGCAGGAGTGGAGTGGGATGTCTTCGTTTTAAGCACAAGAAAATTAAAAAAGCAGAAATTTCTTCAGGATGAAGCGGTAGGCTGCATACAGGCATACAAATGCAGCCAATGCAATTGCTTGAAGCGTGAGTAAATAGTACGGCCATGGACCAAAGAAATCATACGGCGAAGGAGATGCCGGCTTTTCCATTAAATACATGTAGTTGCCGCCGAAATAGAGATTTACCAAAAATACCAAAGCAGCAGCAACGTTCAGAGCTCCCCAAACGGTAAACAAAGAACGAAAAGAGATAAAGACGCGCCGTACAACCACCTGATAAGCAACTCCCACGACAATCAGTGCATGCGTAATAAAAAAGTGAAGAAATCGGAAATGAGGAAAACCGTACCTTTCTATATCTGGAAATACTATAGTAAGTAAAGCACTGGAGGTACCGGCATAAAACGCGAAGGCAGTCCAAAAACGGCTGCCGGTTATAAGCATAATAACGACCGCTATCCAGGCCAGGTCGCTGACCTTAAGCGGCAGCGAAAAACGTGGATCCCAGATGCCGTTGGTAATATAAAAAAGCTGCAGAGACAGCTGGCCGAGCAGGAAAATGAAAACAATGAGCCACTTAATTGTCTGGCTGGCTAAGGGCGAGCGGCGGAGGTATTTTTGAAAAAGAATTATGCTGAAGCAGGCGAGTGCAAGACAGAGCCACACCATTAACTGGTCGATGCCAAAAGACTCGAAAGCCGGGCCATCATGATTGAAATTCCACCACCACATACTTAACCGCCTCCTAACAAATTTCTTTCCATTATAGTATAAATGTGTTGGCAAAACGTGCCCAAAGATTCTCAATTTCAAACAGATGGCTTTTAATAAGAGCCAGATTCAATGAAGTAATATATAGAAGAAAACAAAGCTGTCCACTTTCTTTTTCCCGTTAAAGCATTGAAATATAAATACAATAGCGTTAAAATGCTAAATATTTCATAATTTAGAGAAAATAAAGGAGTGGGAGAATGAACAGCCTGAATATATTCGTAAATAAATATTTTGCTGTTTTTGTTTTAATTGTTGCATTTATTGCTTATCTGCTGCCGGATGTATTTGTAGGGATTACTGGATACATAACTATTTTACTTGGAATCATAATGTTTGGAATGGGACTTACGCTGAACCTGTCCGATTTCCGCATTGTGGCAAAAAAGCCCCTTCCAGTACTGACCGGGGTCATTGCGCAGTTTGTGATCATGCCGCTTGCGGCCTTTATTATTGCCCTTATTCTGCAGCTTCCTCCCGAAATAGCGGCAGGTCTCGTTCTTGTAGGCGCGTGTCCGGGCGGAACGGCATCAAACGTTATGGTGTATCTCGCGAAAGGGGATCTTCCGGTATCGGTTGCTATGACGACCGTCTCGACACTGCTTGCGCCGCTTCTGACACCGCTTGCTCTTTTAGTGCTTGCCGATGAGTGGCTGCCGGTGGATCCTCTGGCAATGTTTTTATCCATTTTTCAGGTGATTATCATACCTATTGCCCTTGGTTTATTTATTAAACAACTGTTTCCACAAACCGTGGAAAAAAGCGTCCAGGTACTTCCGGTTGTATCTATGACAGCCATTATTGCTATTGTAGCTGGAGTTGTTGGAGCAAATCAGGAAAATATTGCTGCGACAGGGTTGTTAGTCTTTGTGGCGGTAGTGCTCCATAATAGCTTTGGGTTGGCTCTCGGCTACGGCACGGCGAAAATGGTTGGCCTGGATGAAACAAAACGCCGGGCGGTGTCAATTGAAGTCGGAATGCAAAATTCGGGACTTGGCACCCAGCTGGCTACGGTCCACTTCACGCCGCTCGCTGCGCTCCCGAGCGCTGTTTTCTCCGTCTGGCATAATATTTCCGGTCCGTTGCTTGTATCCTGGTGGGGAAGAAAAAGCCAAAGAAAGAATGAAGCGATCCAGGAAAAGGAATGGGAGCACTATAAGTAAAAGAAAAAATCCCGCGCTCGCTGTGAGCGTGGGATTTTTAATAAAGAAAAATTACATGTGTTTTTCAAGCAGACCCTGGAGCTGATCCTTTGGCTGGAAGCCGACGATTTGTTCTACCATTTCGCCGTCCTTGAAAATCATGAGCGTCGGGATGCTCATAACACCGTATTTACCGGCAGTTTCCTGATTTTCATCCACGTTTAATTTAGCAATTTTGACGTTATCGCCGATTTCTTCGTTAATTTCTTCGAGAACCGGAGCAATCATTTTGCAGGGTCCGCACCAAGGTGCCCAAAAGTCAGTTAGAACGACCCCTTCGGAAATTTGTTGGGAAAAATCCTGGTCTGATACGTGTACAATAGCCATTTAAGAGTGCCTCCTTCATTTCGCCTCATTGCGAGTATAGAGTAATCGTAGTACGAATAACCCTATTTGTCTAAAAGTATGCTTGGTTCATTCGATTTTTTCAAGGGAAAGGAATGGAAAAGAAAAGAGACGGGAAAAGAATATTAATAGCAAAACTCTAAATAGCCAGCATTCGGAAAATAATAAGAAAGGAGAAGGCTTATGTCGAAAAATGATAGGGATAAAGAGATAAGAAACTATTTTCGGACCATGGATCGCAGCTTTTATATGGATACAGACAAACCCCTTGCTAATTGGGACCAGGCTTTATCGATTGGGCACGGACAAACGATTTCCCAGCCGTCACTCGTGTTAAAAATGACGCTGGAGCTGGACGTGAATCCGTCCTCCCGGGTTCTTGAGATTGGCACCGGTTCCGGCTACCAGACGGCACTATTAGCAGCATTTTCAGACCATGTCTATACGGTCGAACGAATCCCGCCGCTGCAGGAAAGGGCCCAGACGCGTCTTAAGGAAGCAGGGTTTACGAACATTAATTTCCGGCTGGGCGACGGGAGCAAAGGATGGGCAGAGCATGCGCCTTACGACCGCATTATGGTGACAGCGGCAGCTGAAACTGTGCCGGATTCCTTAGTGGCGCAGCTGGCAGCTCCCGGAAAAATGATGGTGCCCGTAGGCGGCCGTATGGGGCAGGAACTGCTGCTCGTTGAAAAAAATAGTCAGGGAGAAGTGAATTCCACCATAGTCGAATATGTAGCATTTGTGCCGCTCGAGGAAGATGAGGAGGCATAAGGAGAATAAAGATGAAAGAAAATAGAAGATGTAATTATTGCAAAAAAATAATACCAATCAAAAAATTTCTATTTAAGCAGCTGAATGAGAAAATAGCCTGTCCTTGCTGTGGGCATGGATACCTTCTTTCCTGGAGCACACAGAATTGGACTTTTGTGATAATCGCTGCCGCTATTTCGTTATCTGCTTTAATAACCACTGTAGTTGAAGATTTTTGGCTGACCTTTATTTGCAATTTCGTTTTATTAGTTATAGTGATGATCGGTTTATTAACTGTTATAAAAGCTGTGCCATTAGAAAAAGACAGTAGCTCATAGTAATAAGCCCCAGCCCTCTACTGCCCTTTTCATTGAGAACAGTTATACAATAAAACACTCAAGTGTTACGCTTTACGTGCATTTCATTTTACAAGGGGGATCAATATGCCAACGATTCATGTAAAAGGATACGGTTCATTTGAAGTGGAAGAAGGAAAGAAACTTGTACTTGCGCTTGAAGATAATGGCGTCGACATTTTGCACCGCTGCGGTGGGAATGCCAGATGCACTACCTGCAGGTGCGAGGTGAATGAAGGGGAGCTTGGACCAAAGGAAGCTCCGGAAGCCGCGGTTCTCGAAAACAAAGACATTACCGATGAAAATATCAGACTCTCCTGTCAAAACCGGGTGTATTCCGACCTGACGGTAACGCCAGTCATGACGGCCTCCAATTCTGATATGGAGCCGGGAAGGCGCCCGGTGGATTAACAAAAAGCCGCGGTCTCATTAAGAGGCCGCGGCTTTTTGTCATTTTTCAGCAGTGGTGCTGCCTGTTTTTTCTGTTTTATTAATCAGTGTTGTTCCAACGAGGTCTCCGGTGACATTTAAAGCAGTTGCTCCCATGCCGACAAGTACATCAACAGCGGTTAAAAGCGCTACTGCCTCCATCGGAAGGCCGACCTGAGAAAATACTGTGGCAATCATAATAATGCCGGCGCCGGGAACCCCTGCAGTACCGACCGTTGCCAGAGTACCGACAATTACAATTTGAAGAATAGCAACAAAGCTGAGCGGCTCACCTACAACGTTTGCTGCGAAAACGGCGGAAACAGCGACCCGGATGGCGGCACCGTCCATGTTAATTGTCGCTCCAAGAGGCAGGCTGAAGCCGTAGAGGCTCTGCTTTAACCCAAGGTCACGGGCAGCGTTTAATGTGAGAGGGAGCGTACCTGAGCTGCTCTGGGTGACAAAGGCCGTAAGCATCGGAGTGCGCGCTTCCCGGAAGAAGGCACCGAGATTAGTTTTGGCGGCTAAAAGAAAGACAATATAAAGGCCAAGCTGCACCGCAAGGGCAATGTACAGCACGAGTATAAAATTACCAAGGGAGAGAAGTGTGTTTGCTCCCTGGCTGCCTACAATTTCAGCGATAATGGCAAAGATGCCGAACGGTATAAACTGTAAAATGCCTTTCATAACGGTGAGCGTAAGCTCGTTTAGGGCTTCTGCTCCGCGGTACAGACGCTCTCCCATCTCTTTATAGGTTGATGATGAACGCAGAGAGGTTAAAGCAATGCCGAAAGCAAAGGCGGTAAAAATAATTCCTAAAAGGTTCATTTCCGTAAAAGCTACGGCAATATTATCCGGGACGATATTTAATATAACCTCTGTGACCCCGGGATTATCAGGAGTTTGAAAGCTTTCGCTCCCATCCAGTGTAGTACCGGTGCCAGGGTTGAAAAGGCTCGCGACAGAGGTGCCCACCACGATTGCTATAGCAGAGGTAAGAAGATAATAAATGAATACTTTGCCTCCCATCCGGCCGAGGCCGCCGACCGTAGTCTGGTTAACCCCTACAATCAGCGTAAATAAAATCAGTGGAACTATAATAAACTGAAGCAGTCGAAGCATAAGGTCGCCGACAGGGGCGAGCACGGCGGCATCTTCACCGAAAATAAACCCTACAGCGATGCCAGCAATAAGGGCGGTGGTAATTTTGGCAATCAGTGACACATCAAAGTAACGCTTCATCAAGTGTTTCAACAGCTGGACCTCCTTTATTAATGAATTCTTATCGGTTTAATCAACATGATAAAACTAAAGGAAACAGACGCTATTGTCAAAATGAACGCTCAGGACAAGAGAAGAGAGCAACGATAAAAAGGAGTTCTCCCTCCTTGGGGAAAACTCCTTTGTAAAAATATACTACATTACCGACAGCAATATTAAAGCATCTGACTGATTGTTTTTGGATGCATGTGCTGGATCAGGTAATCCGGGCCGCCGGCCTTGGCATCGGTGCCGGACATTTTAAAGCCGCCAAAGGGATGATAGCCGACGATGGCGCCGGTGCAGTTGCGGTTGAAATACAGGTTGCCGACGTGGAAATGGAGCTTGGCGTATTCCAAATGGTCGATGGTATTGGAAATGACGGCCCCGGTTAAGCCGTACTCCGTATTGTTGGCAATGTCGATGGCTTCTTCGTAGGAAGAGGCTTTCGTAAACGCCACGACCGGGCCGAAGATTTCCTCCTGCATCAGACGGGCGTTCGGGTCCACGTCGGCAAAGATGGTCGGATCAATGAAGTATCCGTTGGAATCGTCGCTTGTTCCGCCGGCCACCAGCCGGCCCTCCTGTTTGCCGATCTCGATATAGCCGGTGATTTTGTCAAAGGCTTTCTGGTTGATGACCGGGCCCATGTAGGTCGCATAGGACGCCGGATCTCCGACCACCAATGCTTTCGCCTGTTGTTCCACCTTGCGCAGGACGTCCTCGTACACGTCCCGGTGCGCGACGACCCGGGAGCCGGCCGAGCATTTCTGG
The DNA here is from genome assembly GCF_002265875.1 of Marinococcus halophilus. Classification (GTDB taxonomy): domain Bacteria; phylum Bacillota; class Bacilli; order Bacillales; family Marinococcaceae; genus Marinococcus; species Marinococcus halophilus. Next base: position 186,081 of record NZ_NPFA01000006.1, on the reverse strand, counting down.
CCGGAAAAGCCATAGGCGGACGCGATAATGGCTTCCGCGGCCGTATCAAGATCCGCGTCGCTGTCGACGACCACCGTATCCTTGCCGCCCATTTCCACAATGACCCGCTTCAGGTGCTGCTGGCCCTCCTGAATGGCGGCGGCTTTTTGATACAGGCGTGTGCCGGTGGCCCGGGAGCCGGTAAAGCTGATCAGCGCGGTTTGGGGATGATCGACGAGGTGGTCGCCGATGGCTTCGGGGTCCCCGGGGACGAAGTTAATGACGCCGTCCGGCACGCCGGATTCGATCAAAATGTCGACAAACTTCGCCGCGATCACCGGGGTCGGCTCGGCCGGCTTTAACAAAACGGTATTGCCCGTCACCAGCGGGGCGACCGTGGTGCCCACCATGATCGCGCAGGCGAAATTCCATGGGGGAATCGTCACCGCCACCCCGAGCGGCTGGTAGATGTACTGGTTGTATTCTCCCTCGCGGCTGTTGATGGGTTTGCCGTTTTTCAGCTCGAGCATCTGGCGGGCATAATATTCCACGAAATCAATGGCTTCGGCCACATCCGCATCGGCTTCCTTCCAGGGTTTGCCGCCCTCTTTGACGAGCGTGGCCGAGAGTTCATGCTTCCGGCGGCGCATGGTGGCGGCGGCCCGGAACATCACTTCCGCCCGGGCATCGGCACTGGTCGTCCGCCAGGACCGAAACGCTTTGCTGGCCGCCTCGAAGGCCTGATTAATCAGGGCGGGATTGGCTTTGGAGACCCGGCCGACCACTTCCTTTTTATTGGCCGGGTTGGTGGACGCCAGCTTTTCGCCCGTGATGATCCGCTCGCCGCCAATAATCAGCGGGTAGTCCTGGCCAAGCTGTTTGTCGACGTCCTTGATCGCGTCCGCAAATGCCTGGCGGTTCTGTTCATCGGTGAAATCGGTGAAGGGTTCATGATGGTAGGTGGTATACATGTAAAAGCCTCCTATTATTAAAGTTCAGCAAGTACTTTTTCAATTCGTTCAGCCGCCCAGTCGAGATCCTCCTTTGAAATAACGAGCGGCGGGGCGAAACGGATAACAGTTTCATGTGTTTCTTTACAGAGAATTCCTTTTTCTTTTAACTGCTCACAGCAGGCACGCGCCGGAATGTCGAGCTCGATGCCGATAAACAGCCCTCTGCCTCTTACTTCTTTAATATGAGGGTTTGTGATAGCAGCAAGCCTTCGTTTAAAATACTCTCCGAGTTCGAGTGAACGGGGAGGCAAGCTGCTGCTCTTCGATCACTTCCAGAGAAGCAATCACTACTGCGCAGGCCAGAGGGAGGCCGCTAAATGCAGAGTCGTGGGCTCCCGGGGTGAAGATACCTGAATAATTTTAGGATGGCGGTGTTCCTGATTGACAGCCGAATAAGCACTCAGCATATCGATATAGGAGCGGCCTTACGGATCGTTCACCCATACGCCTTCCGCTTCAGTAATAACGATGGGAAGCGGTGTGTAATTATGGGCACCGTGTTTATCGTTCTGATCGATAATCTGCCTCGAAGACATTGTTTCTGACATACATACCCACTCTTAAAGTAAGGTTACCGTAAAGGTTGCAAAAACTATGCCAACACTAGCAAAGGGTTATAGCGGGGAAGTGCCGGTTAAAAAAGGAAAGAAATGAAAGAAATGAAAGAAATTTTGCGCTCAGTGACTAATTTTTTTGCACTTTTTTGAAAGTTCAAATGTAGCAATTAATGAAAATGACGCTCAGGTATAGCTTGTGTCTGCTGCTATGTGTCTGCCTGTGAACCTTTGGGCTGAGTCTATTCATTCGTTAAAAGCGGTTTGGCAAAATAAAAAAACACAGTAAAAAGGACCGGCTTTTCAGCTTCGGTCCTTTTATATTTCCCGGGTAATAAACCATTTTTATTCTAATTAGCTGAAAAGCGTTGGAGCATCAGGCACCGCTTTTGGTTTTCCAAGTAAATACCCTTGTGCTAAACCGAAGCCCAATTCACGGACACAGGTTAATTCTTCAGGCCGTTCAATTCCTTCCGCCAGTGTGGTAATCCTGTATTTTCCTGCTCGTGAAACAATTTTCTCCAGCCGCTGCTGTTTTTTAATGTCCTGGTCGCAATGATCTACCAGCGAACGGTCGATTTTTACGTAGTGCGGCTGCAATTCTTCCATAACGTCAATTGTGGAGTAGCCTGCTCCAAGATCGTCTAGAGCAACACGTGCACCGCGCGAGTTAAAGGTCTGAAAAATACGGAGCAAGTGACTAAGGTTATCAAATTTTTCTGTTTCCACTACTTCAAACACAATGTCCTTCATAGAAATGCCTAGTCCCCTTATTTTGACAAATGTGGAAAGAAGACAGTGGTCCGGGTCGTAAACCGAAGAAGGCAAAAAGTTAATAAAACGTTTAATGCCAGGCTTTAGATGTTTGGCGCTTGTGGTAATGGATGCGATGCGTGACCGGTGGTCCAGAAGCGGTTGAAGGCCGCTCTGCTGGGAAAAAGAAAACAGCTGGTCCGGCTGGAACTGAGTAGCATCAATCTTCGGCCGCATAAGGAATTCGTACCCCATCACCTTATCGGTACTCAGCTGGATAATCGGCTGCATGTGGTGAGTGAATTGCTGCTCGTTAATAATCGTCATAAACGAAGGACGGGTCAGCCGTTCTTTCAGTTGATGGAAATTAATCATATTCGCGTGGGATTGCTGGTCTTTCCCTGTCCAGGTTCCCTGTAAATCTGCCGGGTCGCCAGGGAATACACGTTCAATGAAATCAAGAAAGGGGCCTAGTTTCTGGACAGCAGAGTAGCCATAATGAAGTGTTGTACCCTGCATATAGGAAATATAGCCGCTTTGCAGCAGGCGGCCATGGAGATCACGAAGCACCTTAAACGACTTATGGGAGAATACGAGATACCCGGAAGATTCCAGATCAGGCAGGGCCGTACAGTTGGAGCATTGATTCATGATCTTACATCCTCCTATTCAAAACGTACGCTTGTAAAGCTCTATTACTATCCATTTTATCGGATACCAAAAGAAATTGTTAAAAAAAATAAAAAAACAGAGAAAAGGCTGGTGCCTTTTCTCTGAGGTATTATTTACTGTGCTTCTTTTTTTGTTTCATGTTCAATCGAAGAAGAGGCTGTAATACCTTGATTTCGTGCCATCGCTTTGGCTGCCTTCGGCGCAAGCCAAAGTGTTGGCAACAGAATTAGGGAAACAGGCACAGCGGTAACAACAATAAATGACTGGAGAGCGTCCACGCTGCCTTCACCGATGAACAATAGGCAGGCAGCCACAGCCCCCATAATAACCACCCAGAAAACACGAATGGCAGGATGAGGTTCTTCGCTGTCACTGACTACAATTGAAATTGTGTAAGACATGGAATCTGTTGTAGTAACCACAAAAAGAATGGTAACCAATAAAAAGCAAAAAGCGATAACAGTGCCAAGCGGCAGCTGTTGGACGATTGCCATCATCGAAGCAGGCATGCCTGCTTCGAACAGGGCGTTAGAAACAGAGCCCGGATTGTTTAATTCATAAAATATACCGGAGCCGCCAACAATAGTGAACCAGAAGTTTGTTACGAGCGGGGCAATGATAGATACGGCCAGGATCAGCTGCCGGATTGTTCTGCCCCGGGAGATTCTCGTGATAAAAATAGCCATCATCGGGCCATAGCCTAAAAACCATCCCCAGAAAAAAACGGTCCATAAACCGAGCCATTCATTATTTCCACGAAAGCTGCTCATTTGGGCAAATTCCTGCGTATAAACTCCGAATGAAGAGATAAAGGCGTCCAGGATAAAACCGCCCGGGCCGATAAGCAAAATAAATAAAATCAAAACAATCGTAAACCATACATTAAACCGGCTTAAAAGCTGAATCCCTTTATGAATACCGGTGACTGCGGATATAGAAGCAATAGCTACAAGACCGGCAATAATTATAAACTGGGTCGGGTAATTATTAGGGATTCCCATGAGGGTCTCAAAGCCATAGCCCGCCTGAGTGCCTAAAAATCCAATAGGACCAATAGTACCGGCAGCCACCGACACAATAGAACAAACGTCCACAATAGTGCCAAGCGGGCTATGAACGGCGATTTTTTCGCCAAACACTGGATAAAGAAGCGTCCGCGGACGAAGAGGCATTCCTTTATCATAATGAGCATGCATTAACACTATAGTACTCAGTGTTCCAAGAATAGCCCAGGCGAGAAAGCCCCAGTGTAGAAAGCTTTGAGCGAGCGCAGGCTGTACTGCTTCAGAGGAACTGCTCTCAAGCCCGGAAAATACCGGCGGAAGATCCATGAAATGATAAATAGGCTCCGCTGCGGCCCAGAAAACACCACCGCCGGCGAGCAGGGTACACATGATGATGGAGAGCCATTTAAAATAGCTGAATTCCGGTTCTGCTAGATTACCAAGGCGCACGCGTCCGTATTTTGAAAAGCCAATGTAGAGTCCGATAAAAAAGGTGGCAAGTAAAAGAATCTGCCAAAAAGCTCCGAAAAAGGTAACGGCCCAGTTAAAGGTGGTAGTGACAAACTGGCCTACAGCTTCAGCATTAATAAGAGAAAAGACAACAAATAAAATCAACAGTCCACCGCTTAGAAGCGTGACCGGCCAATCATTATTCTTCCAATGATTAGGGGATGGTGAAGACACGAATATTCCTACTTTCTTTTAAAATGAAGTAATAATTTATGCGGATGTAGAAAAGGCGGTATAATTAAACGCGTTTCTGGCAGCCAGACACAAAAAGTAAATCATAGTAGAACCGGAAGCCTTCGTCAATGAAAAAAGCCCGTGCCCCCAAAAGCTTCGGTCTGTGATAAGGCTTTGAAAATACATAATATTTGTTAAAAGAAATGGTTTCTTCTGTATTAATACAGAAGAACATGATGAAAGATAATTCGATTAAAGGAAAAAATAGTATAACGAATGGCGTTGAACCTCTAAAAGATAGAGGATAATAAAAATTCAAAAAATTATTATAAAACAGTTGACTCATTCTGATTACTGTTATAATATAGTCTCAAACAAACAAATTGTACTATAACAGAAAAGGCAGCTGAATTTCCAATTTGTTAATCTGAAGAAAAAGGAGAGAGACACATGATTCGTCAGGAAGATGTAAAGCAGATGGAAGAAGCCTGGGAGAACGAGGAACGGTGGAAAGGAATTATACGCCCGTATTCGGCGGAGGATGTGCTGAAGCTTCGCGGCTCGATCAAAGTAGAATATACACTCGCTGAGATGGGAGCGAATCGTCTTTGGAATTTAATGCAGGAGGACCCGTTCGTCCGGGCACTCGGGGCACTTACCGGAAATCAAGCCGTGCAGCAGGTGAAAGCAGGATTGAAAGCGATTTATTTAAGCGGCTGGCAGGTGGCCGCTGACGCTAACCTCTCCGGCCATATGTATCCGGATCAGAGCTTATATCCCGCCAACAGTGTTCCCCACGTAGTGCAGCGTATCAACCAGGCGCTGCAGCGGGCGGATCAGATAGAGCACCTTGAAGGAAACGATGAAACGAACTTCTTTGCTCCAATTGTAGCTGACGGGGAAGCAGGATTTGGCGGCCGTCTGAATGTGTTCGAATTAACCAAATCGATGATCGAAGCGGGAGCAGCCGGTGTACACTTTGAAGACCAGCTCGCGTCTGAAAAGAAATGCGGCCATCTGGGCGGAAAAGTGTTGATTCCAACAAGCACGGCTATACAAAATCTTATTTCAGCAAGACTTGCAGCAGACGTAATGGGCGTACCGACGATAATTGTCGCCAGAACGGACGCGAATGCGGCAGACTTGCTTACAAGTGATATTGACGCCTATGACCACTCATTTATCCGAAGCAATGAACGGACCGAGGAAGGCTTCTACCGCACAAATAATGGTCTGGATCAGGCAATTGCCAGAGGACTTGCTTATGCTCCGTATGCCGATCTGGTTTGGTGTGAAACCTCTGAACCCAATCTGGAGGAAGCACAGAAGTTTGCAGATGCGATCCATGAAAAATTTCCAGGAAAAATGCTTGCCTACAATTGCTTACCTTCCTTTAACTGGAAAGCCAAGCTGAGCGATGAAGAAATTGAAACCTTCCAGGAGCAATTGGGCGAGATGGGCTACAAGTTCCAGTTTGTTACTCTGGCCGGCTTCCACGCTCTTAATAACAGTATGTTTGAACTAGCTGGAGGCTACAAGGAACGGGGCATGGGAGCTTATTCCGAGCTTCAGCAAAAAGAGTTTGCCAACGAAGACCATGGCTACACAGCAACCCGCCATCAGCGGGAGGTTGGTACAGGATATTTCGACCAGGTAGCTACTACTATCTCAAGTGGAAAATCATCAACGACAGCAATGAAAGGCTCTACCGAATCGAGTCAGTTCAGCCGCTAAGTATATAAAATTATAAGGAGGTTTTTCCGGTGAGGGAGACAATGATGGAGTATCAAAGCGAAATGCCGACAATGATTTGCAGCGACTGCGGAGGCGAAATCACAGAGCACCAGGAAACGCCGATGATTCAATGTGATCATTGCTTAAGCAAAACGGAAGAATAAAAATTATTAAAGCCGGCATCCTGCGAAACAGCAGAATGCCGGCTTTTTTACTGTCTATGTTTCTATAAGAAAGCTCTCAGTCCAGCCATAAAATATCCGGAGGCTTGCCGTGTTATGGCAAGCCCCCGGGCAGGGGGCAATACTATTTGATTTCTGCCTTTAAGCGGCTTTTAGCTTCCCTGCGGCGTTGGTGCAGGATGGGCTCGGTGTAGCCATTAGGCTGATGGTACCCCTGAAAAACTAAATCGCAGGCGGCTTGAAAGGCAGTCGATTGTTCAAAGTCTGGGCTCATCGGACGGTATTCAGGATCGTGGGCGTTTTGTTCATCCACGACAGTTCCCATGCGCTTGAAGGTATCCATGACCTGCTGTTTGGAGCATACATGGTGGTGAATCCAGTTAGCGATATGCTGGCTTGAGATACGGAGGGTGGCCCGGTCTTCCATAAGAGCTACATTATTGATGTCCGGCACTTTTGAGCAGCCGATACCAAGCTCGACCCAGCGTACGACGTATCCAAGGATGCCCTGGGCATTGTTATCGAGTTCTTCCTGGATTTCAGCCGGGGACCAGTCTTCTTTAGCAGCCACAGGTATAGTTAAAATAGAAGCAAGGTGTGACTCAGACACCTGTTTTAAATCTTTTTGAACCTCCAGCACGTTTACCTTGTGGTAATGAAGAGCATGGAGGGCAGCAGCAGTCGGTGACGGGACCCAGGCGGTGGAAGCTCCGGCTTTTAACTGTCCGTCCTTCTGATCCATCATAGCGGCCAGCTGTTCGGGCATCGCCCACATGCCTTTACCGATCTGGGCACGCTGTTCGAAGCCGGCAGTAAGGCCGGTCTGGACGTTTGATTTCTCGTAGCTTCCGAGCCAGGCAGAGGCTTTCATTTCCCCTTTGCGGATCATCGGGCCTGCTTCCATAGAGGTGTGAATTTCATCTCCGGTCCGGTCCAGAAAGCCCGTATTGATGAACATGACCCGGTCTTTTACTTCCTTGATGCAGGCTTTTAGGTTAACTGTGGTTCTTCGTTCCTCATCCATGACGCCTATTTTTAAGGTGTGACGTTCTAAGTCCAGCATGTCTTCAATCCGGTCAAACAGTTTGTTTGCAAAGGCGGCTTCTTTAGAACCGTGCATTTTTGGTTTTACAATATAGATAGAGCCGCGGCGGGAGTTTTTGTATTTCCCGTTGCCAAGCAGGTCGTGTTTGGCAATAAGGCTCGTAATGACGCCGTCCATGATGCCCTCTGGAATTTCCTTTTCATTTTCATTTAATACAGCATCGGTGCTCATCAAATGGCCGACATTTCGGTTTAGCATTAGAGAACGGCCTGAGAGGACAAATTCTTCCCCTTTAGGAGAAGTAAAGCTGCGGTCGGGGTTCATGACACGTGTCATCGTTTTATCGCCCTTTTGAAACCAGGCATTAATATCTCCCTTGATGAGGCCCAGCCAATTGCGGTACACCATTGTCTTATCTTCTGCGTCCACAGCGGCTACAGAATCTTCACAGTCCATAATGGTCGTAAGCGCTGATTCGGCGACAACATCTTTTACTCCTGCCGGATCAGTTTTGCCGATGGGGTGCCCATAGTCAATTTGGATCTCGATGTGCAAACGGTGATGCTTGAGAAGGACAGCTACCGGCTGAGCGCTTGCGCCCTGGTAACCTGCGAACTGCTCAGGGTGCTGAAGCTTGTCTTTACTGCCATCTTGAAAAGAGACTTCAAGATGTCCGCCTTCGATGGAGTAACTGGAAGCTTCCTTATGAGAGCGGTGGCGCAGAGGGAAATATTCGTCCAAAAATTGTTTAGCGTAAGCAACGACCTTTTCTCCGCGTACAGGATTGTAGGCTTTCTGCTGCTGAGCTCCGTTTTCTTCATTAATGATGTCGCTTCCATACAAAGCGTCATAAAGGCTTCCCCAGCGGGCGTTAGCAGCATTAATGGCGAATCGTTCATTGCTGATAGGAACCACAAGCTGCGGGCCGGCCTGCACGGAAATCTCTTTGTCTATATTCTCAGTCGCAATTTGAAAATCCTCCGGTTCAGGCTCAAGATAGCCAATGCTTTCAAGAAAAGTCCGGTACTGTTCCGGCTCCCAGCGGGGGTGAGCCTGATGCCATTCGTGAATCTGATTCTGCAGGTTATCTCTCGTGTGAAGAAGAGCCTCGTTTTCCGGAGTTAAATCGTGAATAAGCTGGCTGAAGTCTTCCCAAAATTGTTTTTCCTCCAGACCAGAGCCGGGTAGTGCTTCTTCATTGATAAATTGGTATAAAGAAGGGTGAACAAAAAGCCTGCTTGCAGATCGATACGTAACCATGCTATTCCTCCTTTAGAGTAAGAGAGCAGAAAAAATGCTCCCACGGTATAACCTTATTGTATTATAACAGTTATATAAATATCAATACTGTTATATAAAATTGTGAAGGTTCGTCAAAGGAAATTTTCTTTAGTATAGTGGAAGCGTTAGAACTAAAGAATAGAAAGGGAAATACAATGACTCCGCAAATAGTACAATTCCTTGTGACGGCACATCTTTCAATGGTGGTCATCCTGCTGATATTGTTCGTTTCTGCAAATATTTTTTATAAGAAGGGAAGAAAAAAACCTGCTTCTGGAATACATTACGCCCTGCGGGGCGCTTACTTGCCGGGATTGATTTCCGGTGGGTTATTAATAGGCCTGACTCCGGATTTTCCTGCTATATTTTTAAAGGCTGCCACTGGCCTGCTGACTCTTATTTTTATGGAAATTCATCTCAATCATATAATCGGTCATGAGCGTCGCCCGAAGTTCGCTTTTCTTACGTATTTTATGATCGTGTTTACACTTATGCTAGGGCTGGTTTTTCCTTTAGGAATATCTGTTTAGGAATAAAATTAGAAACACCTGTAGAGATGCGAAATGGAGATAGAAGCCTGAAGCGAAACGAGTATACATCGGGCAGAAAACAGGATAAAATAACTAACATATGCAAAAATTTTGAAATAGCATTTGAATGGATATTTTCTACTTCAAGCAGAAAGGTGTTCCTTCTATTATGATTCAAAACCCCAAAGGAAAAGAGCGGATCGGCCTGGCGTTGATGCTTAGTATGCTTGCGATACTAGGACCGCTTAATATTGACATGTATCTGCCAAGCTTCCCGGGAATAGCGGCAGATTTGAATGCCCGCGCTTCAATGGTGCAGCTTAGTTTGACCGCCTGTCTTGTAGGTCTTGCCGTCGGTCAGGTAATTGTTGGGCCAATTAGTGATGCAAAGGGAAGAAGAAAGCCGCTTTTAGTTTCTATCACGCTATTTGCGGCCGCTTCGTTTGTCTGTGCGATTGCCCCAAATATATACATATTGATTGCTGCGAGACTGCTGCAGGGCCTAACCGCTTCTGCCGGGATTGTTGTTTCAAGGGCAGTGGTAAGAGATATTTTCAGTGGAAAGGAACTGACTCAGTTCTTTTCATTATTGATGGTCATTAACGCTATCGCCCCTATGGCAGCCCCGATGATTGGGGGCGCTATTTTACTCCTCCCATTTTCAGAGTGGTCGACGATTTTCCTTTTCCTCGCGGTCGTCGGGCTTGCCATCGTAATTACAATTGGTTTTCGGCTTGAAGAGACCCTTCCGGAAGAAAAAAGAACGCCGAGCTCACTTAAATACACGATCCGCACCATTGGCGATTTGTGGAAGGATCGATCTTTTATCGGCTACGCATTAACGCTTGGCTTCGTACATGGGGGCAGCTTCGCCTACGTTTCCGGCACACCGTTTGTGTATCAGGAGATTTACGGTGTCTCTGCCCAGGTGTTCAGTGTGCTTTTCGGCATTAACGGCCTGGCGATTATTACCGGAAGTTTTTTAATCGGCCGTCTGGCTGGTATTATTGCTGAACGCAAACTGCTTCGCACAGCGGTGATCACAGCTGTCAGTGCGAGTTCTTTTCTGCTGGCAATGACAATCATTGAAGGCCCGCTTGCCCTTCTGGTTATACCTATATTCATTTATATGACAGCGATGGGGATGGTGCTGACAAGTTCATTTACGCTGGCGATCGCCAAGCAGGGTCACCGGGCAGGAAGTGCAAGTGCCCTCCTCGGCATGCTGCCGCTTTTAATCGGTTCCATTGTTTCGCCGCTAGCGGGTATTGATGAAACAACAGCTGTGCCAATGGGAGCTATTATGTTTATTACGACCGTATTTGGACTGACGGCTTTCAGTACGCTCAGTGAACGTCCGCAAAAAGGATAAAACAAAACCGGTACGCTGTGTTGGAAGCGTACCGGCTTTTTATATCATGGCATTTCAGGATTGAACATTTTTTAATTTTTCCGGTGTTACATCGTTACCTTCGGGATCCTGGACGGTAGTGGTGAGAAGAGTTGCTTCCATCGATCCGCGGATCATTTGAAGGTACTCTTCACGAAGCAGTTTTTGCTCCTGCTGTTCACGTGCAGTAAGTCCCTGGTTTACTTTTTTTCGAGCCAGTTCGTTAATGCGAGGAAGCGTTGCGATCATGTGAATTCCCCTTTCGTTTTATACCCATACATGTATATGGTATAAAAATAGTATAGCAGAAGCCTGCTGCATATGCAACCCAGGGGCAACAGGCGGGATTCTTAATGCTTCAATTCCTGAAATTTGGTGACGGCTTCCACACGATTGCTTACTTCAAGCTTATCAAATATAACAGAAATATAGTTTCTCACAGTACCGTTGGTAAGAGATAGCTGCCGGGCTATGGCTGTAGTGCTTTTTCCTTCGGCGATTAGCGTAAGTACTTCTTCTTCACGTTTAGTAAGCGTGGCGGCTGTATCGTAGACCAGGTCCACTAAGTCAGGGGAATAAACCTTTCTGCCGCTCATAATAATACGGATGGATTGAGCCAGTTCTTCGCTTGGGCTATCCTTCAGAAGGTAGCCGCTGATCCCTGCTTTTCGGGCCCGTTCGAAATAGCCGCTGCGGGCGAAGGTGGTGAGAATAATAATCTTGCAGCTACTGTCCTTTAGTTCTTCAGCTGCCTCCAGTCCGCTTTTTACAGGCATTTCAATATCCATAATGCATATATCGGGCTGTTCCTCTTCAATGAGGGCCAAAGCCTCCTGTCCATTTTCCGCTTTGCCGACGACTTCCATATCTTCCTCTAAATCCAGTAAAGAACCAAGCGCTCCTAAAAGCATCTGCTGGTCCTCCACAATTACAATTCTTATCATGGCTGACGGCTCCTTTATTTAATTTGCTGCACCACCAGGGGTACTTGAATAGCAAGCTTTGTTCCTCTGGAAGAATAGCAGCTCAACTGGCCGTTGATGAAACTGAGGCGCTCTTTAATGCCCTGGAGCCCGCTTTCGGACCAGGATTTCTGGTCTGAAGAGATGCCCTTGCCGTCGTCTTCGACTGTAAGGGAAAGGCTGGTTGTTGATTGCTCGATCGTAATATAACAGTTTACTGCTTCACTGTGTTTTACCACATTGGTCACGGCTTCCTTTAAACACATGCTGAGCACGTTTTCAATGAGAGGCGGCGCTTCGTTAAAGGCGGCGCTGCCCTTTACATGAAGATTAATGCCTGCGGCCTGGAGAATTTCCTCCACACGCAAAAGCTCGTCGCTCAACTTCGCGCCTTTCATATTTGATACAAGCTCCCGAACTTCTTTTAATGCGGTGCGGGCGGTCTGATGAATGTCTATTAATTCTGCCTGGGTTCGTTCAGGTTTCGTATCGATTAATTTTCCGGCGAGTTCACTTTTTAAACCAATCAACGAAAGCTTTTGTCCAAGAGTGTCGTGAAGGTCCCTGGCAATACGCTGACGTTCTTCAAGAACGACAAGCTGGGAGATACGTTGGTTCGCTTCCTGGAGCTCAGTTTCAAGCTTTTCGCGTTTGTTTCGGTTGTATATGTTAAAAGGAAGAAGAATAACTCCGATAACGCTGATAGCAATAAAAGGAAGCTGCATCATAAACAACTCATTTTGAACGTAAAAGCCGGTAATAACCGCGGCCAGAGTAGTAATAAGGTGTAGAATGTACAGGGTAATAAAGCCGGCTTTATGCTGGATGTTTCCAATAAAGAAGGCTAAAAACAGGGAAAAATAAACATAACCAAAATAAAGGGTCATGCCGATGCTGATGATCATTTCAATGCTCACAGATAAATAAACCGTCCAGCCTTTTTTAATGAAGGATAACCGATAGGTGGTAAAGAATAGCAGAATCATACATACGCCGAGTATGATTTCAAAGTAGGCGGCAGAGCGGATAATAAAATAAAACGGCAGCAAACAGAAAATGATCCATGCGTATAAGCTGAGGCCCGTGCTTTTTGGAAATATGTCGAACCAGTGATGCATAAACGGGCTCCTTTTTCATGAGACGTAGCATTTCTTTATAAAAGTATAGCAAACCCCTCTCCGTTATAGAGAAGGGTTTGTGTTTAAGATTTTTTATCCGACGGCACAGGGGAAGCTAACGCATCCTTTGCTTGTCTTTTGCTGCGAATATTTGCTTCTTTGAAGCTCACAAATGTTTTGTTTGTTTCATCATACAGGCGGAAGCGAATGGAGGTCAGGCTTGTCCATAAAGTGATGGTGGTCGCCTGCTGCAACGGTTCAATATTTTCGTGGGTTTTTGCTAAATTATAGTTTGGCACTCTCGGGCTGAGGTGATGGACGTGATGATAGCCAATGTTGCCGGTGATCCACTGCAGGACTTTCGGCAGCTGGTAGTAAGAGCTTCCATCTACTGCAGCCTTTACAAAGTCCCATTTGTCTTCGTTTTCAAAGTAGGAATCTTCGAACTGGTGCTGAACATAAAAAAGCCAAATGCCGAGAAATCCTGCGGTGAACAGCATTGGGATTTGAATAGCGAAAAAAGCAGCCCAGCCAACAAGCCAGATCAGCAAAGTGTAAATCACGACAAGGGAAATGTTCGTAAAATACGTGTTCAGCCGTTCTTTTCGTTTTGCATTTTTACGATTGAAGCGATTTTCAATAAGAAATAAGTAAAATGGGCCTAAAAAGAAAAGCACGAACGGGTTGCGGTATAAACGATAGCTGAGTCGGAGCCACCTGCTGGCATTTTGGTATTCATCAACGGTCATTACCCAAACGTCTCCGGTGCCCCGTTTGTCGAGATTGCCGCTCGTGGAGTGATGGATCATGTGGCTTCTTTTCCATTTAGCATAGGTGAAGTGGGTAATGATGCCGGTTAACGTGCCGACACGGTCATTCGCTTTACTGCTTTTGAAAAATGAACCATGCGTACAATCATGAAAGATGATAAAGGTACGGACGATAAAGCCTCCGGCGATGATTGCAAGAGCAACAGTTATCAGTGGAGATATGGAATACGCTGCGTACGCAAGCACCCAAAGGGCCAATAAAGGAAGGATAGAGTTGCATAACTGTATAATACTGGCTTTATGGTCAGAACGTGCATACGGCGCAGCGCTCTTTTTTAATTGCATTTGTTCTTGTCTGCTCATGATTGATTGCTCCCTGCTGTATGGGTTATGTATTTATTAATAGGATATAAAAATTAGGCTTTGTCTGTAAGTCATAGACGTCAGGAGGAAAAAATGACAAGTGTCATATGCGAGTTGAAATATGTGGAAGGAAATAAAATATGTTCAAAAATGAGCGGGCAAAGTAAAGTCTCACGGCGAATGCATCCTGGGCAGACCAAAGCCTCTGAACATACAGTGGTTCAGAGGCTTTGCATTTTTATAAAGCGTAGTTTGAACGAAGGGCGTGAGTCAGTTCAGAAACAATATCAATATCTTTAAAGCTGATACCAAGCTGGACAGCGGTTTGGGCCATTTCCGGCCGCATACCGCACAGCGTAGTTTTTACACCGACCAGCTTTAAAGCAGTGGCGAGCTGCATGATGCGCTGCGCGACGAAGGTAGTAATATCGCGAACGCCCGAAAGGTCAATATACAGGCGCGTTAATTCGCTTTCTGTACATTGCTTTAACGTATGCTCTACAATAACCTGCCCCCGTTGTTCGTCAATGTGGCCGATAAGCGGAAGAAGTCCGGTTTTCTTTTGAATTAAGATGATCGGAGAGGAAAGTTCTAAGATCATCGCTTCTTTCAGCTGCATCTGTTCGTTCATATGATAAATGGCTTCTTTCATGAACGCCCGTCCGGCATAGTCGAAAGCCTGCAGGGCTTTGCGCTGCCAGTTGAGCACATGATCGATTGGAATTGATTCCTCATATTGATGCACAAACAGGCGGATCTGCTCTAAAATAGCGTTACGGTAATAGGTGAATTCTTCCTGAATAGTCAGCATCGGCTGCCACATTTCTTTATTTTCTTCAACAATAGCACCTATTTTTTCTTCAAAGTGTTCATAAAACTGGGTTTCTTCCTCCCGGAACACATGAATAAGTTCCTGGGCAAAAACTTTTTTCATTTCTTCGAGCTTTTGGTTTGTATATTCCCCGGAAATATTGTCAGAAGAACTCCCGGATGATGAGTCACGCATGGTATCTATATGTTCGATCAAGTAATCGTATAAGGAGTCGTCAGCTTTTTCCTGGTTAAATTGCACGGGCGTTGTCCTCCAAAATAAAAGTATGGTGCCGAACAGTCTAATTATAGAGCTTTGAGGGGAAAGTCACAAGTTATCTATCCGTATTCATACCACATAATTCCCATCGTTTCGGCTCCGCCATGAACACCGATCACCGGGCTGAGAGGGCAGAGGTGAATCGAGAGGCCGGGGGACAGTTCCTGAATCTTTTCTTTCCATACTTCGGCTTTTTCTTTCGTTGTAGTATAAATAATGCTCATATTTTCGACACGGAAGGAGGTTATGGCATCCTCAGCAATCTGTAGAAGCCTGCTCTCCGCTCGTTTTCGGGTGCGAATTTTTTCAAAGGGGATAATCTGTCCTCCATCGAAGGTGAGAAGAGGATGGATTTTTAAAAGAGTACCAAGAATCAGTTTCCCCCGGGAGATCCTGCCTCCTTTATGGGCCTGTTCGAGACTTCCAAGCAGTAAGTAACCCCTGGCATGGCTCGCCATCTCTTTTAACTGTTCCTGTATTTCCCCTGGGGTGCTGCCTTCGTCTGCCAATTGGGCTCCCCTCACCAGCAGGGGGCGAATGCTCCCAGCCCCCATTTTTGAATCTACCGTGAAAAGCGGGAAGCCGGCCATCTCAGCTGCAAGTTCCGCTGTCTGAAGAGTGCCGCTCAAATGGCTGCTAATATGTACAGCAATTCCTGCATCGTAAGAACCCTTTAACTGTTCAAACAGCTCGGCAAAGCTGCCGACAGACGGCTGGCTGGTCGTTGGGAAAACTTCTTCATGTGGAAGGCGCCTGTAAAATTCATCCGTTGTAATTTCAATATTTTCCTTGTAGCTTTCATTATCAAAAACTACGGATAAAGAAACGATATGTATATTGTACCTCGCGGCTGTTTCTGCATCGATAGAGCTGGTGCTGTCTGTGATAAGGGCTATGCGTTGTGTCATTCTTCACCTCTTTTTATCCATATTGATTTGATAGCGTTCTCACTATTCTTTGAAGCATTATACAGAATTATGGGCAGGAATTCGAATGAATCCCAGTGCCCGTGTAAAAATAACGGCAAAGAAAAACATGTCCGGGCCCATACAGGTGCCGGGACATGTTTTAGTTAAAAAGCAGGGCGAATAGAGAAAAGCCAATTACGACGGTGAATAAAACCGTCATATGATTCAGCGAAAAGATGAACATTGTAGTGGCCCATTTTTTGCTGTCCATCCGCCGGTAGCATATAAAGCTTGCTGCAAGCCAGGCTGCGCTTAATACGAAGGAAACACCGACGATAAAGCTGCTGACGGGGAGAAAAAGAAAACTCGAGAGGGTTAACAATACAAGGTAGACGTTTGTCTGTATATAGGTTCTGCGGTTCCCTTTAACTACCGGAAGCATTGGAATGCTTGCTGCTTTATATTCATCATGCCTGCGTATAGCGATAGCATAGAAGTGCGGCATTTGCCATAAAACCATAATAACGAAAAGCCCGAGAGCTGCCGGATGGAAAAAATCATTGGATATAGCAGCCCAGCCGATAAGAGGCGGCACTGCTCCGGAAATACTTCCGATCTCTGTATTATAAATCGTGCGTCGCTTGCTCCACATCGTATAAGGGACAACATAAAAGAATAATCCAATAAAACCAAAAAAAGCTGCGAGCGGTGAAGCTGCATATAAAAATCCTAACCCCGTAAGTGTCATAACACTTCCCAGTATAAGTGCATTTTTCAGCTGCATCCGGCCAGTTGCCGTAGGGCGGTTTTTCGTCCGGTCCATAATTTTATCAATGTCGCGGTCGTACAAGTTGTTAAACGTGCCGGCAGCACCGATAACGAGACCCGAGCCAAGTGTGGCAAGGACTATCGCTCCAATTTTATCGAAAAAAGCGATATTGTGAATATATAAAGCAAGGGTAATCCCTGCAAACATAACGATTAAATTGGATTTAATAATCCCTGTTTTAATCGTTTCCGCCAGTACTTTACGAAGTGCCTGTTTCGGGGCAGCGAGGGTTCCTTGTTGAACAGTTCGTTCGATATTTTCCGATTTCATTTTATTCCCCCCAACCGTGTTCATCCGATACTAATGTACCACATATATCGTTAAAATTAGAGATATTGGCGAAAAAGTTCGCTATCTTGTCAATTGTTTGTGAACGATTCATGACAAATTCATCCCTGTGATACGTACTTCGTACTTTTAGCAAACAAAATTATATTCTCACATTAACTGCATATTGGCAAGTGTTACCTACCGGCTGCTCAGCAGCGGAGGCAAATGTAAAAAAAGAAAATTGTTCATACTCTGCCCTGCCGTCATAAAAGCCGCCCAAATGATGGGCGGCTGGGGATCAGCTGTGTTTTGTTTTTAATTCATGGAGCATTTCATGCACAGCGTGAGCGACGCCGTGTTCGGTATTTGTTTTTGTAGAAAAGCGTGAGACCTCTTTGACTTCCGAGACAGCATTACCCATGGCAACGCTCCGGCCTGCCATCTGGAGCATATTTAAATCGTTAAAATTGTCCCCCAGGGCCATAACATCCTCAAGGGAAACTCCCAGCTCGAGCGCAAACTCCTGAAGAGCGAAGCCCTTTTGAGCACGTACGTGGTTTAATTCGAGATTTCCTATCCCTGAAGAAGTAAGGGCCAGCTCATTATCGTCCCGAAGTTCATATTTCATCTGCTCGAGTACGGAAGCTTCCGAAGAGAAGGCGAGCATTTTATACACTTCGAGGTCCTTGGAGTCGAGAATTGAAAAGAAATCATCTGCGAACTGAAAGTTTTCATCCTCGAGCCTGCGTGCAGCATATTGTTCTGCTGCAGCTGTCGTCAGCTCTGGGTGGGCTGTCTGCAGCATCCCTACGACGACATTCATATATGCTTCTCTTGACGGGGCAAAAATGCCCTGGCTGGTAAATAATTCAATGTAGGAACCGGCAGCATGGTGTACAGTTAAAATTCGTTCACAGGAGCTTTCTGTGATTGGGGCAGAGCGTTGTACTTCTTGTCGGTTTTTGTAAGTAACCGCACCGTTCATGCTGATAATTGGGTAAGAGAGTCCTGCCGATTTCAACGGCCTGTTTGCGGCTTCATATGTCCGCCCGGTAGCGATGACGATATCAATGCCTTGTGCCGAAGCTGCCTGCAGTGCTTCGGCGTTGTCTTTGCTGATTTCTCCGTTTTGATCCAGTAAGGTTCCGTCCATATCCGTTGCAATTAGTTTCATTTCTTTTCCTCCGATATGCTCTCGATCTGTTTAGCCTCTTTAATTGTTACTTTCTATTATCGAACACTTTTTCCAAGTCATCAACTTTTTTAACTGCAGCAGAAGCGCGGAAGAAGGAAAAACATCGACAGCTTATCTTACAAGGTAATTGAAGAATTCGTAATTTTTCGACAAACTGAGAGTAGTTTGTGAAGAGTTCGGAAAACATATTTCGCTCTGCGGGAGGGCGGTGTCTGATATGAAAAAACAGCATGTAGTCATTATTGGAGGAGGACCTGCAGCTATCCGTTTGATGGAACAGCTGCGTGAACGGTCTGCCCGGGTGCATATTTCTATTTTCAGTAAAGAAAAAACGCTCCCATATAATCGGATCCAGCTTTCATCCTATTTAAACGGAGAAATAACAGAAGAGGGCTTAACCACCTATACAAATAAATGGTTCCACCAGAATAATGTTTCCTTTCATCCGGGAGAAACGGTAGAGGAAGTATTAAAGGAAGAAAAGAAAATTATTACAGCAGGTGGGGGGGAGCATTCCTATGACTACTTAGTTTTTGCTACAGGCTCATCACCGCTGATTCCGCCGGTGGAAGGTGTAGAAAAAGAGGGGGTATTTCCTTTTCGCACGCTGGAGGACTGCCGGAGACTTGTAGACGCGGCGGAGCATAAGCGCCGGATACTGGTCATTGGCGGTGGTCTGCTGGGACTGGAAGCGGCGAATGGATTGAGCCGCTTCGAGGCAGAAGTAACGGTAATACAGCGGGCGGACAATATTATGGACCGGCAGCTTGACCGGCAGTCTGCTGCTATGCTGCAGGGAAAGCTGGAGCGGCGCGGGGTGAAATTTTTGCTGGGGAAGGCCGTTACTTCCATTTTGGGGCTCCGTAAGGTAGCGGGGATTAGTTTTGGCGACGGGACACACATGGAGGCAGATATGGTGGTGTTTGCTATTGGCATCCGTCCGCAGCTGAAGCTTGCAGAAGCGTCAAGTATTAAGACGAACCACGGGGTAATCGTGAACGACCGAATGGAAACGAGTGAAAAGCACATATATGCGATAGGCGAATGTATCGAACATGACGGACGGACCTATGGCCTGGTGCAGCCGGTGAACGAACAGGCAGATGTGCTGGCCAGGCGTTTGAGCGGCGAGCATAAAGCCTACTACAAAGGTTCAAGTACTTCGGCAAAGCTGAAAATATCTGGAGTGGAATTGTTTTCTGTAGGGTCTTTGAGCGAAGATGAAGCTACAAAGTCATGGGTACTTCACGATGAAGAAAACGAGCTTTATAAAAAAATTGTTTTTCGTCATAAAACGGTGCAGGGAGCTGTACTTTACGGTAATACGTCCAACAGCGATCTGCTAAAGAGTTTGGTGATGACGGATAAACCGATCAACGCCTCAGAGAAAAAACAACTGCTGTCAGCAAGCAGTGAGCCGTTCGGCTTTCTGCTGGAAATGCCGGGCTCTGACACGGTATGTGCCTGTAATAATGTAAATAAAAACACGATTATTCAGGCCGTACAGGAAAAAGAACTGACCACGCTGCAGGAAGTTAAAACCTGTACGGGGGCTTCTACCTCCTGCGGGGGCTGCAGCAGTATGGCAGAGGGACTGCTGAAGCTTGCCTGTGAAGGGAAGGTGGAGGCAGAAAACAAAGCAGAAGCGCTGTGCGACTGCACGGGGCTTGACCACCCTGCGTTGATTAGCCGGCTGATGGAAGTAAAACCATCGACGCCGGAAGAAGCGATGAAGGCATTGAATTGGAAAACGCCGGAAGGATGCGGAATGTGCCGGCCTGCCATCGCGTATTATCTCTATATGATTCAGATGAAGCAAGGAGAGCTCTCCAGCAATGAAACGATGCCATTCACCTATTCACCGTACATTTCTTTGGAAGCAGATGGCACCTACACCCTGCAGCCAATCATGAAAGCAGGAATTATTTCCCCAGCTCTAATCAAAAATCTAAATACCGTTATTGAAAAACACCAATTGAGCAATTTTCACATTACGGCGGGCGGACGCATACAGCTCCCCTATGTGGAAGACAAAGACGTGGTGGAAGTATGTGACAGCCTGGATATCCCTCTTCTCAACTTTCCAGGTTTTCAAATGACGGCAGTGCAGAGTGTGTTTAAAGACCAGATCCGGGAGCGTCACCACCCTGGGATGGTCCCGTACGCTCTGGAGCTCGAGGAACCGGTAGAAGCCGTTCCTTTTCCTGACACACTTCGTTTTGTCATGCTGGAGGGCTTTTCCATTCTTGAAGGCAATCACGTTGATGCAGGACTGCTAAGGATGGAAGATAAGTGGGAGTTCCATATTTACTTTGAGGAAAAGCCCGTGCTGCTGTTTTCAACTCCCACTTTTATGGAGATAAAAGAGTACATTTGGGCGCTTCTTCAATATTACCGGGAAACCGCGTTTTTTAAGGAATCATTTGCCGGATGGTGCGGACGTATGACCATCATCCATATACGGGAAGGAATATTCGATCCGGAGACAAGAGAGCAGCTGCTCCACCAGTTAAGTGCTTGTTTGAAAAAACCGCTGCCGTATCATTTTTCGGTTCCAGAAGGGAGTACAATTCATGAATGATTTCGGATCCAATTACGGACAAACGATAGAGCCGGCGGTGCTCGAAGAAAACCGGCACCAGGCTCAGTGCCCTTTCTGCAGCATGCAGTGTAAAAAGGAAGTAGTGGAGCAGATTACTACAAGAGGCGTTAAATATAAAACCGTTGGCGTGGATAATCCCACCACGCATGGCCGGTTATGTGTCAAAGGCCACTCGGCTTATCAGCACGTGATTCATGAAGACCGGATCACCAACCCGATGAAAAAAGTGGGTGGGCGTTTTAAGCCCATTGAATGGGACGAAGCGCTGGATATTATTGAACAGCGGACGAAGGAAATTCAGGAGACCTCCGGCAAAAATGCTTTATCGGTATACGGCGGCGGTTCGCTTACAAATGAAGAAGCCTATCTGCTCGGTAAGTTTGCCCGGGTGGGGCTGCAGACAAAATACATCGATTACAACGGGCGGTTCTGTATGTCTTCTGCTGCTTCAGCGGCGACAAAGACGTTCGGCGTTGACCGCGGTTTTACCAACGGCATAGAAGAGATTCCAAACGCAAAATGCCTCATACTCGCCGGTACTAATATTGCCGAATGCCAGCCGACTATTATGCCTTATTTTGAACAGGCGAAGCAGAACGGGTCCTTTATTATTGTGATTGATCCAAGAGTGACAGAAACGGCTAAAATGGCAGACCTGCATTTGCAGCTAAAGCCCGGCGAAGACTGGTCTTTGACGACCGCGCTTTTAAAAGTGATTTTTGATAAAAATCTGCAGAATAAAGAATTTTTGCAGAACCGTACGGAAGGCGCGGAAGAGCTTGAAGCTTACGTGCGCCAGTACAGCGTAGAGGAACTGGCGAAACGGGCAGACGTGCCCCGGGGTGATATTGAGCAGGCGGCTACAATCTTCGCCGAAGCGGGGACAGGCATGATATTTACTGCGCGGGGAGTGGAGCAGCAGATTGACGGGCACCAGGCTGTGCGTCATTTTATTAATTTAGCGCTAGTCTGCGGCCATATTGGCAAGCCGGGTGCAGGATACGGAGCGATTACCGGCCAGGCAAACGGCCAGGGAGGCCGGGAACACGGTCAAAAATCTGACCAGCTTCCGGGGTACCGCTCAATTGAAGACCCAAAAGCCAGGGAGCACGTGGCTGCGGTTTGGAATGTGAATGAGAAGGATATGCCCGGCAAAGGTGTGTCCGCCTACGAAATGATGCAGAAAACAAAGAACGGGGAAATTAAAGGAATGTTTTTAGTAGGTTCGAATCCAATTGCTTCCAATCCGAATGCCTCTATTGTGAAGGAGGGACTTGAGGCACTTGATTTTTTAGTGGTCGTGGATTTATTCATATCCGAAACAGCCGAATATGCTGATCTGGTCCTCCCATCGACTGCTTATATTGAAGACGAAGGAACACTCACAAATATGGAGGGACGGGTCACCTGGAGACAGGGAGGCCGCCCGGCACCCGGCCAGGCAAAGCATGACTGGGAGATTTTATCGCTGATAGCTTCACGTCTTGGCAAAGGAGAGTGGTTCAGCTACCGCTCAGCAGAAGAAATTTTCGAAGAGCTGCGTCTTGCTTCGAAGGGAGGGCCGGCTGATTATTACGGAATCACGTATGAACGGATTAAACAGGAAAATGGTGTCTTCTGGCCATGCCCTTCCCTGGAAGAGAAAGGAAGGCAGCGCCTGTTTGACGAGTCGTTTGTACACAGTAACGGTAGAGCCCACTGCTTTACCCCAGAACACGGGGAAGAAATTATCAAAGAACGGCTGTCGGAAGCGAGACCGCTGTATTTAACGACCGGCAGGGTTATGTCTCATTATTTGACAGGGGTGCAGACAGGAAAAAGCGCGAGGTTAAATGCCCGTTATTTTGAATCATTTGTCGAAATTCATCCTGAAACAGCAGACAAGTATGGCATTAAAGAAAACGATCTTGTTACTTTGGAATCTCTGCAAGGATCTATTGTGGTTAGAAACCAGTGGTCAGAAAATATCCGGAAGGACACCATTTTCGTGCCTTTTCACTGGGCTGGCAAACAGAACGTAAACCGGCTGATTGCTGGCACCCTGGACCCAGTCTGCCAGATGCCTGGGTTCAAGCTGGCAGCTGTCTCCATGAAGCCGGCAGAAGCTAAAAAACAAGAAATATAACAGATATAATGAACGCTGCCGGCATTGGCAGTGTTTTTTTGCGGTGAAGGGTCGTTTAAAAAATAAAAAAACCAGCCCCTGACCTGGTTGTAAAAGGCACGGGGGCTGGCCGGGGTTTATGGCTGACATGGCAGGCGATGGCCTCTGCAGCCCGAGGAGCCTGTCAAAACAGGTCCAGGGCCGCGGCTCAGCGGTCTTTCTCAGAAGCCTGGCTAACGTAGGAAACGGCTTTCCTTGAACGGAACGCGGCTTCTTTTGCTTTTTCTTTAAGCAGTTGGTCCTCCTTGGAGAGATAATAGTCGTCAGCGAAGGAATTCTCCGGTTCCTCGAGGGTGAAATAGCATATGATAAAACTTACAAAAGCTCCTCCGGCCAAAATGAAGAAAAATTGGCTTGGGGTGACAAACGTATATAATGTTAAATATACACTTGCGCCGATGCTTCCGTATGCTCCGGTCATGCCGGCCACCTGCCCGGTGACCCGTTTTTTTACCATTGGAACCATTGCGAAGGTGGCGCCTTCGCCTCCCTGCACAAATAATGAAGTGAGTACTGTCATGAGCACAGCCAGTAGTACCGGCCAGCCGGAGTTAATCATGCCCATACCGCACATGCCGATCACGATGCCGGACATATAAACGAGCATCACCTTCCGGCGGCTTCCGAGGCGGTCAGAGAGTACCCCGCCAAGTGGACGCGCGAGCAGGTTCACAAAAGCAAATGATGCCGCAATAAGCCCGGCTGTGGCCGGAGTAAGGGAAAAGGTGAGCTGAAAAAACATCGGCAGCATAGACACAATCGCAAGTTCTGCGCCGAAGTTGGCAAAATACGTACTATTCAGAGCTCCGACGTTTTTGAAATTATACTGGTCGTCCTTTGCTACACCTTGCTTAATAATAGGAACGTTTATTTTCACAATCATATACATCTGGTAAATCAATACGAATCCTACAGCTATAAAAATGCCGTACACAACAGAAGTAGAGATAAAGCCCATGTCGAACACCCTCCAGGCACTGAGAGCCACGGCGCCACCGATAGGTAGAGTCCAAAACATCAATTGAGCCATATCTCTCCAGGAGCTCACTTCCATGGCGCCGGAACGCTTCGGTTTGATAAGCGTATGGCCCTCCGGCGTATCGCGAACGTTTAAGTAGAACACAATACCATAAATAAAGCAGACAACCCCGGTGAAAGCGACGGCGTATCTCCAGCTGTCATCGCCGCCGATAAGGGTGATGGCGAGCCACGGAAGAACGATAGCCCCCGCTGCCGAACCAAAATTGCCCCAGCCGCCGTAAATCCCCTCAGCAAAGCCTACGTGCTTGGGCGGGAACCATTCTGCGATCATGCGGATACCGACTACGAAGCTTGCGCCAATACTCCCGAGCACAAGCCGGCTGATGGCAAGCTGCGCCCAGGTGCTTCCGAAGGCGAAAATAAAAGTAGGTACAGCCATAATAATCAGTAGGGTGGAAAAGACGACCCGCGGGCCAAAGCGGTCAAGGAGAGACCCGATAATAATCCGGGCCGGAATAGTCAAAGCGACGTTCATAATTCCGAGAGCGGCAATATGTTCTGTCGTAAGCCATCCAAGGTCAGCCATCATGGTAGTGGCAAGTGGAGCCATGTTATACCAGGCAAAAAATGAGATAAAGAACGCAAACCAACAGAAATGGAGAATCTTAATGCGTTCATCCTTAAAGCGGAAAAGATCTTTAATAGTTAAAAGGGGAACCTCCTAAGGTTGGGTAATTATTTTTGGTTTATTCAAAAAACATTGGAAAGTTCGCGCACGCATACTTATTTCTCAGGAAGTTCACCGGTGCGGCAGAAAAAGCTTTATTTTAAAAGCAGATAAACCGTATTGTTTTCCACTCTTGTGCCATAGGAGGCGGTACAGCCTTCGTCCGCCCCCTGGGCCCGCCCGTCGTGTAAACTGATTTTCCAGTCATGGAGAGGGCAGAAGACGTGCTCCCCGCTGACTATCCCCTGGGAAAGGGGCCCTCCTTTATGAGGGCACTTGTTCTCCAGGGCGAAAATAGTGCTGTCTTTCGTCTTGAAAATAGCGATCGAGGTTTCTTCAATAATTACCTCTTTAGGAATGTCCACTGCAATCTCATCAACGGTGGCTACTGCTATTTCTTTTTGCTTATTTATACTATTCATCTTTGTGCCTCCCTCATATTAAACAAGCTCTACTTTGCGCTGTTCAAACAGCTCCTGTTTTTTCTTTTCGTTATAGGTAAGTTCCTTCCACGGGTCTTCGCCCTTATGCTCGAGGGACACTTCCATGCGCTCAATTAAGTTTGCCCGTTCCTCTTCATCTTCAAGAACCACCGCTTTTACATGATCGAGACCGACCCGTTCGATCCAGTGAGAGGTGCGCTCGAGGTAGTGGGCGGATTCCCGGTAATATTGAAGAAAAGCGCTGATAGCATCCAACAGTTCGTCGTCACTGTTCATTTTTCCAAGCAGTTCACCGCCCCTGAGATCCACGCCGCCATTTCCACCGACATACATTTCCCAGTGACCTTCAAGGCCGACAATTCCAATATCTTTGATACCGGATTCTGCACAGTTTCTCGGGCAGGCGGAGACCGCCATTTTTACCTTGTGGGGGGTGTTAAGCCGCTCGTATTTTCGCTCGATGGTCATTCCCATTCCAATGGAATCCTGGGTGCCAAAACGGCAGAAATCTTCACCTACGCATGTCTTTACGGTACGTATTGATTTTCCATAGGCATGGCCGGAAGGCATGTCAAGGTCTCCCCAAATGGCCGGAAGGTCCTCTTTGTTGACACCGAGCAGATCAATACGCTGGCCGCCTGTCAGCTTAAGGAGAGGCACTTCATATTTTTCTGCTACATCGGCAATCTTTCGAAGCTGGTCTGAATTAGTGACTCCCCCGTACATCCTTGGTACAACGGAATAGGTACCGTCATTTTGGATATTGGCATGCACGCGTTCATTGATAAAGCGGGAGGCATAGTCATCTTCATATTCTTCCGGTTTTGATACGCTTAGATAATAGTTCAGGGCCGGCCGGCATTTGGAGCACCCTTCTGGTTCCTTCCATCCCAGCACGTTCATCACTTCCCGTGTATGGGAAAGTTGTTTGGCTTTTATCTCTTCGATAACCTGCTCGTGGGAGAGGTCGGTGCACCCGCACAGTGGCTCCACTTCATTGACGGCAGCCCCGTCGCCGAGCGTGGCATTCAGCAGGTCGGAAACGAGCGGTTTACAGCCGCCGCAGGAGCGGGAAGCGTTCGTGTGCTGTTTGACCTCGTTGACGGAGGTAAGGCCCTTTTCGTTAATAGCAGAAACGATTTCTCCTTTACAGACACCGTTGCACCCGCAGATTGTTTCTTCGTTTGCCATATCCACCACCGGGCTCTCCATCGGGGCGTTGCTTTCAGAAGGAAGAATGATCCCTTTACCAACCTCGGAGATGTCTTCTTTTTTATTGATAAGGTTTAAAAGCTTCGGCGAGTCAGTGGTATCTCCGAATAAAACAGCTCCGACCACCTTGTTATCACGGATGTTTACTTTTTTATAAACGCCGTCAAAATCGTCATGGACGAGCACAGATTTTAAATCGTCCGCTTCGCCAAATTCACCGGCAGAAAACACGTCGACGCCTGAAACCTTTAATTTGGTTGATGTAAGCGAGCCCTGGTAGCCGGTTCCTGCGGGTTCTTTGGATACGAGCCGTTCAGCCAGAATTTTTCCCTGTTCATACAAGGGAGCTACTAGTCCGTAAGCGATGCCGTTATGCTCTGCGCATTCGCCAACGGCGTACACATCGGGAGCGCTCGTTTCAAGAAAGTCATTCACGATAATCGCGCGGTTTGTCTTCAGGCCGGAGTTTTCTGCAAGGCCGATATTTGGACGGATGCCGACAGCGATAACAACAAGGTCGGCGTAAAGCGATTCGCCGTCTTTGAAATGAAGACCCTGTGCGCGTTTGCGGCCGAAAATCTGCTCTGTCTGCTTTTCCATATGGAACCGCATGCCCTGGTTTTCAAGTTCACGCTTCAGCATTTTGGAGGCATTAGGATCGAGCTGGCGTTCCATTAACTGATCCTGGAGATGG
This sequence comes from Marinococcus halophilus, assembly GCF_002265875.1. GTDB lineage: Bacteria > Bacillota > Bacilli > Bacillales > Marinococcaceae > Marinococcus > Marinococcus halophilus. The sequence goes on along the minus strand of NZ_NPFA01000006.1, from coordinate 158,932 downwards.
ATCACTTCTGTTTCCATGTTTAGGTTCAGCAGGCCCCGGGCGGCCTCAAGTCCCAACAGGCCGCCGCCGATAACGGCCGCTTTTTCATACTTTTTGGAAGCTTCAATCATCGTTTCAGTATCTTTTATGTCCCGGAAGGAAATGACCCCTTCTTTATCAGATCCGGGAATAGGAGGCATGAAAGGGTTGGAACCGGTAGCAACAATCAGATGGTCATACGCACATACAATCCCGCCGGCGCTTTCCACCTGCTTGTTATTCGTATCAATACGAGTGACTTCATCGCCTGTGTAAAGGGTGATATTATGTTCTTTATACCAGTCATAATCATTCAAAACGATATCTTTTAATTCGCTGTCCCCCTGGAGGACAGAAGAAAGAAGAATGCGGTTGTAGTTTGGGTGGGGTTCCTTGCCGAAAACTGTAATTTCAAAACGGTCCGGCTCCTGCTTTAAAATTTCTTCAATGGTGTACATGCCAGCCATGCCGTTGCCGATTAAAACGAGACGTTCTTTATTCATAGATGAAACCTCCTCATATAATTTAGATAATTCTGAATTTTTTTCGTCGTGTTAAATACCAGCCGGAGTTTTTACAGGAAAAGAAGTAAGGCTGTTTAACTGTTCCGTCATTTTTTCAAATGATAATGAAGGATCTATATAAAACACGTCTTCTTCATCAGAAGGGAAAGCCTCCTTATCAAAAATAATGTAAACAGGAGAAGCGGTGGTGTGCAGTTCGCTGATCATACGGTTGACGTTCGGCTTCAGCCGTTTGCAGGATGCATAATTGGGAACAAAAATGGTATCGACAAGCTCTTCTTCAAGCAGGCGCCAAAGAGCGTGTTCAGCGTTGGATGAAAGGCATCCAGCGTCAATGGGCTGCTCCGTATGACAGATAGCGGTTTGCTCATCCTGCAGATAATCCGTAAATTGCTGGAGCCCCGGGGCCCCGTCGGTGAAGGCTGCAATGTTTCGGACGGTCTTTCTGCCTGGGTTAAACCACTGCGTCCGGGCATGCATTGCTGTAACAGAGCCAACCACAATAATGGCAGGATTTGCAATCTGTTCTTTGTTAACTGTTTCTTCAAGTCTGGCGAGCGAAGCGGCGGCTGATTGCTGTTTACCGTAAGTGCCCCACTGCACAATAAGCACCGGCTCTTCGGGGGAGCGGCCGTGCTGGGTCAGCTGCTCTGCAATCCACCCGGCGTGTTTGACGCCCATATAAAAAACAATCGTATCGGAGCCGGCAGCAAGCCCGTGCCATTGGATGTCGGGCATGCCGTCCTGCTGTTTGCCGTGGCCGGTCACCACGGTGTAAGAGCGGGAATGTTCCCGGTGGGTCAAAGGAACACCGGCATAAGCCGGGGCGGCGCTTCCGGAAGTCACGCCGGGGATGATTTCAAAGCGGATCTGATGCTTTTGAAGCTCCTCGGCTTCTTCTCCGACTCTTCCAAAGACTCCCGGATCTCCTCCTTTTAAACGGACGACCCGGCTGCCGTGTCTGGCATGGACCCGAAGCTCGTGGTGAATGTCATGCTGCCGGAGCGTATGCCGGCACGGCTGTTTACCGCAGTATATAAATTTTGCATCGGGAGAAGCCTGCAGCAGGAGCCCGGGGTGAGCCAGGCGGTCGTAAATGACTACGTCTGCCTGCTGTAATTTACGCAGCCCCTTAGCGGTGATTAATTCAGGATCACCTGGACCGGCGCCTACAAATGAAACGATTCCAGTATAATTGCTGCCCATGCTGCACCTCTTTCCTTTTAATATGTACAGGAAGTAGTTATTTTCTTGATTACGAGTTTTATTCTAGGTAAAGCTAGAGGGCAAAGCAGTATATGTGAAAGAAAACTTAACGTACTTTTTTCTCTTTTCGTACTATCGGACTTATTCATACGCACGCTGGCGAAAATTTCATAAATAATAGTACGAAAACCGCATTACCTCTGTAAGTAAATCTGACAGTAACGTGTTGAATACCGGTGGGGAAAGAAAAATTCAAGAGATTGTTAAAAATATGAATCGGAAATATAGGTAATTAGAACTTTATTTAAAAATAAACGCAATAAAAAGTTTGAACCCGGTAGGTAAAAGGTAAAACGAATTAAAGTAGTTATTAAATTTAGAGTTAGAAAGTGAGTGTTAGTCATGATTCGTACTATTTTGATGGTTATTGGAGCTATTGTTGTAATTGGAGCAATCCTCTCCCTAATCTAATTTAAAAGAAATTGCTTAAATGATTACATTAAAAGGCCCTCTCCAGCCCAGCGAATTCATGACTGTTTACTTCCAAAACAATTTATTGGAAAAGCATGAGAGCTTCCGGCCGGGTGAGGGTTTTTGCGTATAGATTAATTTTCACATAAGAAAGGTGAGGTACAGTGACCGACGCTAAAGATAAAGTTACGTACGGATTGATGGCCGCCGGCAGCCTTATTGGCGGTGCGCTCCCTCTAATTACTAAAGGCACGAAAAATAAACTCCATTCTTCGGAAGACTCCTCCAGCGAAGAAAATGCTGTTGAGTCCACAGAGAGCCAGGAAAAAGAAAAAAAAGCTCCCCGGCTCAAACAGACAGTTAAAAAGCCTGCTACAAAAGCAAAGCAGGCGAAAGACAATGTAAAGGAATCGGGAAAACAACTGCAAGGCACCGTGGAAAACAAGACGAAAAGTGCTGAAAATAACACAAAAAAAGCAGGAGAACAGGCTAAAGAAGCTGTTTCGGGAAAAGCTAAAGGGGCCAAGCAGGCAGCTGATGCGAGTAAAGTTGTTTATAAAGGAAACAAAAAGGTAAAAGAAACAAAAGGCAGGATAAATGGAGTTAAAAACACTGTTGGTGAAAAGGTAGAAAAAACCGGCAGGAAAATACAAGATCAAGAAAATGCTCAAAGCATTACTAATAAAGACGAAGAAGAGACAGAACTGTCAACCGGGAAAGCAGATAGTGCTCCAAAAAAGGCGAAAAGGGTTTCTAAAAAATCTTCACGACGATTGACGGATGCGACCGGCCTTGAACAGAGCGCAGCTTCAGCAGAGCCGGGGATGGAAAACGCAGAAGAGTCGACGTTAACTCAGGAAATAGAGCGCCGGCCGGAAGAAGTGGATGAAGCTGAAGTTAATGCCTACCAATCCGAGAAGCAAAATGGAGGCAAAATGAACCATAGCCTGACCGACGTAATGGATACCGTGAACGATTTCTTTGAGAACTATGTGGCTGAGCCCCAGCGGATTACTTCTACGGAAAAACAGAAAGGCCAGTGGCTGGTAGAAATTGAAGCGTTGAATAAAGAAGGCAGAAAGTCGAAAAAAGAAACGTATCAGGTGCAGGTGGATGATCAGTTAGAGGTAACCTCCTATAAGCGAATTGACGAAAATAAATAATGCTTCGGTTTGAGGAGATCAAATTATGGCAAAAAAGATTTTATTAACTGAAGGCGGAAAATATGTTGATGGTTCAAAGCCAAAGGTAAGAAAAACATTCTCCGTTCCGGACGAAGCCTGGAAGAAAACTCACTTTTCCTCCTATTCTAAAGGAGGGTCATCCGGGGACAAATCATCCGGTGAGCAATCCAGTGAAGAACAGTCCAATAATGAGGAAAAAAAGAGTTCCACGGATGAAGAATCATTTTTGGATAAGGTAAAAGGCGGCGGTCAAAAAGCCGCTAAATGGGCGTCCTTTAAAAAACCGAAGGAAGTCCTCGATGAGCAGACAGAAGATACGTTCATTGAGCCTGTTAAAGACACGGCAGAAGAAATTGCTGACTTGAACCCCGTGGAAACAACGAAAAATATGATTCAGGGAAACGCCAAAGAAGAGCTGGTGAAAACCGCTACAGAAGGGGTGAAGAATAATCCTAAGGCTGCCAATGCCGTAGCTGCAGCCTATATGGGCAAAAAGTTTTTTAATACTCTGGAGAGCGCCCGGCTGGCAAAGGAACATGCGCAGGAAAAAGTACAGGAAACAAAGCAGGCATTGGAAGGAAAAGGAGAAGAAGCCCAGGAAAAACTGCAGAAAGCTGTCGAGCAGGCCAAAGAAAAAGGCCAGGAAGCCCAGGAAAAACTGGGGGAAGCTACAGGACAGCTGCAGGAAAATGTCCAGGGCGGCTCCAAGAAGTCCGGGAAAGGGGGCGGTAAAATCCTTCGCTCGCTGCCTGAAAAAGGGTTGAGCGATCTAAAAGGAATGGAAGATATTAAAGGACCGTCGAACATCAAGACTTACAGCGAGTCCAGGTTAAGAAGCTATGATGAGGTTAAGGGCGTTGATGATATCAAGGGTATAAGCGAATTGAAAGGCTTATCTGACATCAAAAGCTACAAGGAATCGAAGCTGAAAAGCTATGATGACATCAAAGGCATCAATGCCATTAAAGGAACAGAAAATATTAAGCATTATGATTAAGGAGTGAAAGATTATGGCAACAATTGAAAAAAGTACAGATTCTTCCAGCTTGGCAGAGGTTATTGACCGTATACTGGACAAAGGTATTGTTATCGACCTGTACGCCCGTATTTCTGTGGTAGGAATTGAACTGATTACAATTGAAGCACGTATCGTTATTGCAAGTGTTGATACTTGGCTCCGTTACGCTGAAGCAGTCGGACTGCTCCGTGACGATGTCCAGGGCGAAATCGATGAGGATGCAGACTCTAATGAGCGTGCCGGGCAGTTAAACTTTGCTTAAATTTCTCTAATCCCGTCATGCGTATGACTGCATGGCGGGATATATTTCTATTGTAAGAAGAAAGCGGGGGATACGATGAAGGAAGTAATGAAGTCACTGAATGAGTTTTTTGAGGAGAACGTAAAGCCTCCGTTTCGAATTACTTCGGTTTCCGAAGAGGAGTACGGCTGGTTTGCGGAAGTGGAAGTTATCGAAGAAGATGAGTATATGCAGAAGTACGGGCATGATCAGCTTCTGGGTGTATATGAAGTAAAGCTGAACAACAATCGGCAGGTAGGATCCTTTGAACGTGTGAATTTGAGACCGAGAAGTGCTCATGTAGAAACAGCAGAAAGGAGATAGATATTGATGGCGGCCAAACAATCAACGACCAAAACAGAAGAAAAAACAGAAGAGAACCAGAGCCAGGAGCTGAAAAATAGTAAAAGTGGCTCGTATAAACCTTTCTCTTCTGATGAAGAAGAGCAGCCGAAAGAGCAGATTAAAGGTCCAGCGAAATCGGGTTCTTCGAGTGCATCTTCACAGAAATCCTCCGGGGAGAACGAAAAAGCGGACGATAAGGGAGGAAATGACGAAGTGAATACTACGACGGCTGCCAGTAAAAATAATACAGCTAAATCGAGGCAAACAAAAAAAGGAGCTAATGAAGAAACAGCTCCGCAAGAAGAGCAAGGCGAAGAGTCGTTTGCGCCTATCACAAGTGACATGTTTGAAACCATCCGTTCGTTTTTCGAAGAAACGATGAATTCTCCCGTCCGTATTACGGCTATCATGGATGCAGAAGATGGATGGGATATTGAAGTGGAACTAGTGGAAGAAAAAGAATATACTCAAAAATACGGTCGAGACCAATTGATCGGGATTTATAAGGCGACAATGAATAAAGATCAAAAGATCACTTCCTATCAAAGGATGAACACCCGTCCGAGAAGTACTCCTTTTGAGAAAAAAGAGAGGTAAAAAACATGGCGACTACTAACGGAAGAAAGCAACAGACTCAGAAAAAGTCATCCAACACGTCAGGGAACTCCCGGACAAGCCAGCAAAAAAACAGCTCCCAAAATAACAGAGGCCAGTCGAAAAAAATCAATGCACCTGCTAATACGAAATCGAAGCAAACGACCTCTGAAGAACAAGGGCAGTCAAAACAGCAAAAAATCAGCACCATTAATAAAATCGTAGAGACTGACGAGATGCAGTCGATTTTAGAGCGTTCCGAAAAGTATTTAACTTCCGGGTACCCTGTACACTTCACAGGCGCAGCCGGGGTGGGGAAAACCACTCTTTCGTTTCAGCTTGCACGTCGTTTTAACCAGCCTGTGACGCTGCTTAATGGAAATGAAAGCCTTTCGAACACGGATCTTCTTGGTGGAAGAATCGGTTATACGAGTGACAAATTAATCGACAATTATGTCCGGAAAGTGTACAAACGTGAAGACCAAATTACAGAACGGTGGAGCACCGGCCGTCTGCTTGAAGCAGTAAAAAATGGCCACACGCTTATTTATGATGAATTTACGCGTTCGCTGCCGTCTACGAATAATTTATTTCTTTCCGTGCTTGAAGAAGGTATACTGCCTCTTTACGGCACGCAGCGTAATGAAAGCTTCATTACCGTGCACCCGAATTTTAAAGCAATTTTCACAAGCAATCCGGAGGAATATGCTGGTGTGCATAAATCCCAGGATGCCCTACTTGATAGAATGATTACGATTCCGGTGGAGGACCCTAATAAGGAAGCTCAAGTTTCTATCCTGACTGAAAGAGCATCCATCAGTGAAAAAGAAGCCGAAACCATTATTAAAGCATTGGATTGGGCGAAATCCACGAGCAGGGAAAATGATACGCATGTGCCAAGCTTCCGTCTCGCTGTTATGACCGCGATGTTAAGCTCGGAGCATGAGGTTAAAATAGATGTAAAAAACGACGATTTTCAACAGCTGTTTTTTGATGTGATGGGGCATTATTTCCTGGAAAATATTCAGGGTGAAGATGTCAGCGAAGCACAAAAAAGAATGAAGGAAGAGTTGAAAAAGGTCTAGGAGGCAAAGTAACCGTGGGAATTTATATGTTTGGGGTTATTGAAACTACGGAAAAACCAACCTTCGGTACCGTGGAACTCGAGGGCAAAGAGCGAAAAATTTATACCCTCCAGCGCGGGCAGGAGGCGATGGTGGTAGCAGAAGCTCCGATGCAGATTTATGATCCAACGAGGAAAAACCTGCGGGCTCATCAAGATACAGTGGCCAGAGTAATGGAAGAATACGATGTCATTCCGATGAGTTTTGGGAACGTCCTTGAGGACCAAAAAGAAGTTTTTGCTTTAATGGAAAAGCTGCAGGATCAATTTGAAGAAATTTTTCCGAAGATACGCGGCAAAATGGAAGTTGGACTTAAAATTATCGGAAAGAAAGAATGGCTGAATGAACAAATCCGTCAGGAGCCGGGGATGGAAGACCTGCGCAAAAAAACGGATACGAAAGGTAAAAACGCCAGCTATTACGAGCGCATGCAGCTCGGAGAATCGGCGCAGAAATTCATGATACGGCTGCACGAGCGCTTTGAAGAAGAGGTTTTCCAGCCGCTCGCAGAGATCGCTAACGCAGCCAAAAGCAACGAAGTAATCAATGAGCGGATGCTGTTGAATGCCGCCTTTTTAATAGATAAAGAAAACGAAGAAGCGTTTGATGCAAAAGTAAACGAAATTTTTAATAACTGGAACGAACACGCTGATTTCAAGTATACGGGTCCATGGCCGGCATACAACTTCATTGACCTGAAAATAAAGGCAGGGAACAGCGTATGATTCATAAATTATTTACCTGGCCGCTCGATACGGTCGTCTGGGCTGGTAAAAAGGTAAAAGAAGAGGCGGATAAAGAATACTTCGATGTCCGCCAGATTCAAAAAAAACTCGCCAATCTGCAGATCATGTATGAAATGGAAGAAATATCTGAAGATGCCTTCACAGAGCAGGAGGAAGAGCTGCTGCAACGGTATCGCAGAGCGAAGCAGATTGAACAGGAAGAATTACGGGAAGAGTTAGAGGAAAAGGATTAAAGGAGTGAACCGGCAGTGCAGACAAACTCGGGCGCACCGGCTCTTTTGTATTTGTATGCCTTGATTCCCACAAGCGAATATGAGGAAGCTCCTATGGAGCCAATGGAAGGCATGGAGCCGGGCAATAATATCAGCTTTATTGAACATGGCAGTATTACTGCAGTAGTAACCCATGTTCCGGAAGAAGAATTTTCCCAGGAAAAACTGCAAAAGAATGTAGAAAAAATGGAATGGCTGCAGGCAAAAGCCTTTCACCATCATGAAACGATGAACCAGCTGCATGATCGCTATACCACAATCCCGTTAAAATTCGGCACGATTTTTGAACAGGAAGCAAACCTTGCGGAAATGATTGAAAAATATCACGAGAGCGTAACGGCTCAGCTTTCTTATTTGAAGGGCAAAGAAGAATGGAACGTCAAAACCTACGCTGATCAGCAGCTGTTCACTGAAGCCGTCGTGCAGAACAGCGAAGAAATTCAGGCGAAGGAAGCAGAGCTTGAAGCGATGCCGGCTGGCCGGCGCTTTTTTGAAAAAAAGAAAATGGACCAGTTTATTGAAGCGCAGGCAGACGAACAGATTGAGAAGCACTGCCAATCGTTTCATGATGAGTTAGCCGCCCGGAGCGAAGGCACGGAAATAAAAAAGAATTGGGAAAAACGCGTCACAGACCGGGAAAAAGAAATGGCATGGAACGCCGTATATCTGATTCACTCGGAAGACCGGGAGGCGTTTATTCAATTAATTGAAAAGCGTCAGGAAAAAGAAGAAGCAGAAGAGACCGGAATGGATTTAGAGTGTACAGGCCCATGGCCAGCATTTCATTTTTCAGGCCTGACAGACAGGAGGGAACAAAATGCCCCAAGACACTCTTAAAAACCGGGAAGTTTCCCTGCTCGACGTCTTGGACTCCGTGCTGGATAAAGGGGTTGTGCTTCAGGGCGATTTAACGATATCCATTGCAGGGATTGACCTTGTTTATTTGGATTTACGCGTACTAATCGCTTCTGTAGAAACCCTGCGACAGTCGGAATTGAAGACGCAGAAAGAATTTGTTTCTAATTCTTCAGAACCTTCCCAAGTCGAATAAAGGAGGCCGAATACAGATGGAAAATAATAATCCGCAAGTAACGGAAGCCCAGCAGCCGACCGGGCGCATATCATTAGATCCAGACAAAGCAGAAGAAGGTCTCACACAGCTAGTGATGACGGTAGTGGAGCTGCTGCGTGAGCTGGTGGAGCGCCAAGCGATGCGAAGAGTCGAAGGCGGCGATTTAACAGAGGAGCAAGTCGAGCAGCTTGGTGTAGCGCTCATGCAGCTGGAAGACAAGATGGAAGAAATGAAAGAAATCTTTGGCCTTACGACAGAAGATTTGAACATTGATCTTGGACCTTTAGGAAACTTACTGTAGGCTTCAAAATATAGTTTAAAGAAGGGATTATGTTATGGCTGAAAAACCTGTACAACGCTCAGTGCCCGAGCAAATGGAAAGACCCTCAGGCGGTCTCGTAGACATTTTGGAAACAGTACTGGATAAAGGCGTCGTCATTGCCGGGGACATTAAAGTAAATATTGCAGATGTGGAGCTTTTGACAATTAAGATCCGGCTGGTCGTCGCCTCGGTGGATAAAGCAAAAGAAATGGGCATCGACTGGTGGGAAACAGACCCGCACTATTCTTCCAATGCTAAAAGGCTCGAAGAAGAAAACCAGCGTCTGCTTGAGCGGGTCGAGCAGCTCGAAGATAACCAGCAGACGGAAAGCGAAGAGCAGCAGGCGACAGCACAGAATAAAAACAAAGCCGAAAAGTGAGGTGAACGTACGTGATTTTCCGTGATCTGTCTAAAGATATCGGCCAACTGGTACGGGACCTGCAGAACCAGGAGAAGTCGCAGGTTCAGCGTACAGAAGAACGAACGTTTGGAAAAGGCGAAAACGCACCGAAGCTTCAAATGGAATATAATATGAAAGCACGAACGCTGCCATCGAAGGAAGAAATGGAAGAATACCGAAAAGAAATCAAACAGCGGGATAAGGACCGCCTGGAATAAACAGGCGATATCCTGCAGGAAAGCTTCCTCCGGGGACGCCGGTTCCTCTCCGGAGAAGCGGTACATATCCATATTAACTAATAAAGGAGCTTGGGACATGGCAAAAGAGAAAAAGCGGCGGAGCTTTTTAAAAAAGAAAAATATTGACGAATCAACGCTGAGGGAGCGTTTAAGGCGCTTGAATCCACGGGCAAAAAAATACGCGAAAAACCCAAAAGAGACGGAGAAACTGCTGCGTCAGGCGAGAGAAAAAGCGGATGAAAACCAGAGTCCGCTGAAAAACGTTTGGCAGGAACTGCAGCTGATGCTCGAAATGCTCCGTGCCTGGTGGAAAAAAGAGTACCAGCATGTGCCATACAAATCGATTGTAGCCATTATTGCGGGTCTCATATACTTTGTATCTCCAATTGACCTGGTACCGGACTTTCTTCCAGGCGGCCTGATTGATGATGCCGCCGTTATCTCGTTTGTCTTTAAACAGGTGCAAAAGGACCTGGAGGACTTTAAAGAGTGGAAATTGCAGCGTGATAATACGATTGATGCAGATGAATAGCAGTCAAAAAGCTCCAGCCGCATTTAAATTGTCGGCTGGAGCTTTGCTTGTTTATTCGTATAATTTCCAGGCTGTTTTTAAGGAATTAGTAATATAATCTGCTATTTCTTCTGGGGAGTCTTTGCCGATAGTCACTTTGGAATGGTGGCTGGCGTAAGCCGCCTGCCTGCTATAGAATAATTCTTCAATATCTTCGAGCGAACGTCCTTGAAGAACTGGGCGGTCCGCCATTAGCAGGTGAATGCGCTCTTTCCAGGAATCCCACGGCATATCCAGATAAAAAACAGTGCAGTTGTTTAAACAAACATCCCGAATTTCTTCCTGCATGAAAGCTCCGCCGCCAAGAGAAATAACTTTCAAGCTTTGATTGGCATATTTATTCACCAGTTCTTTCTCCTTCTCCCTGAACGCAGGCTCCCCGAGCAATTTAAATACATCCGGCACAGGCATTTGGAACTTTTTTTCAATCTGTTCATCGATATCAATAAAGGATCTGTATAGATTTTGAGCGACCAATCTTCCAATGGTTGTTTTACCAACCCCCATAAAGCCTATAAATACTATGCTTTTTTCCCGTAAAGATTTTTCTTTTATCATCATATGTCTGCACTCTTTCGTTAATAAAATGAGGTAGTCAGCGAAATGTACCGTGATTATAATACAGTTTTCAGCAAAAGTAAAAACCAGGCACTACATGAGGAGCTGAAGAATATAGGCGAAGCTCATCGTAAACAGCATGTATCCAATCACAAACGGCAGATTCCACAAGCCCAGCCGGTACGGGTTGGTATGGAGATGATAACCGACGATGGAAACAGAAATATTAAACAGGCTGAACATGACAGGACTTAAGCTGCAGACAATGAGAACAAGAGCCAGTGGGATCGCTTGGAGGTCTGCAAGTGAAGGAGCAATAATTTCTGCCAGCAGAATAACAGACACAAGCGGGTGAAAGCCGATAAAGCTTGAAATGAGAAAATAAGCACCAACCAGCAGGTAAAAAATAAAAACCTGCTGATGCATGGACGTGAACAGCTGCTGCAGTAGCTCAAATAGAGAAGTCCCTGCAAGCATTTGAACGAATAGTCCGGCACTCAAAAACATGAAAAAGAAATTCGCCATCCCTTTGGTTCTTGTCTTCCATTGGTTAAAAGCAAAAAAGGCGTATCGGCGCAGGCGTTTAATGAAAGCTGCCCATAAAAAAGATACAGGAGCAATAAACAAAACGAGAGTAAATAAATAATCAAAACTGGACCACTGATTAACAATACTGACACAGGTGACGAGAAGCAAAAGCAAAACGATCAACTGTTTGATCTTTCTGCCAGTGGTGCCGGAGTGATCAGCCTGATCATCTTCAGACTGGAGGCGCAATTTAGGATACTTAAAAGAAGCTGTCAGAATATCAAACAAAATGACTATGATAACGATCGTAATAATAAATGGGAAAATGTAAATGTAACTTTGCCCGGTTATATTTAAAGCTGTAATAACCATGATTTCCAGGGGGCTCCAGGCGAGACAAAGGGCGTAAGCCCGGAGCAGGTTCTGTGTATAAAACTTTGCTTTTACTTTTTGAGGAATCGAGGTGAAGGTCCGATCCAATGTGCGCATCAATACAGCAAATGTAGCAATATTTAAAAAAAGCCCGAGCACATGGCATACAAAGAAACTCCGCCTGTACAACTGAGTAACGGTATCTGCGCCCTGTTCCATAAATTTTCGAAGGCCGTGATCGTACTTCCCTACCCGTATGAGTGAATTGAGAAAGGGAAGCATGAAAAAGAATGAAAGAATGCCGAGCATTGTTTGAAACGACAGAAAATAATCCTGCCAGGAAGCGCCGGTCTGAAAAAATAAAATAGTCCCGATGGCGTAGAAGGCAATACCGGAATAAAAGAACAGCCCTTTCGCAAAAAACAGGGAAATAAATATAACAATATTTGCAAGTATACCGGTAAATAAAGAAAAGCCCGGTATAGACAAAAACTGTGAAAGAATATATACGAAGATTAATAAAGAATATATGTATAAGCGCAAATGCTGTTCCTCCAATTTCCAGTTGATGACACGCAAGAGTATGATAGCATATTAGTTACATATATGGAGACGATCTAAACATTTATCATTTGAGTGGGGGAGCATATGACCAATCGAAAGTATCAAACGCTGCAAATAGGAAACAAATCCTACAGTGCTTCTCGGCCGATGATCTGCGTGCCTTTAACAGGAGAGACGACAGAAAACTTAGTTGAAGAGCTGCAAACGATAAACTTAGCGCAGGCGGATGCCATTGAATGGCGCGCTGACCATTTTAAGAATTTAAAAGACATACAAGCTGTGCGTCAGGTGCTGCAGATCCTGAAGCAAAAAGCTCCGGGGTGCCTGCTTTTATTTACTATTCGATCTGCCCAGGAAGGCGGTGCTGACCGCCGCCTGACTGATGAAGAAACGATAGAGTTAATTTTAGAGGCAGTACATTCAAAAAATACAGACATAGTGGATATAGAAGGCAGAATGAGCAGTGAACATATAGCAGCTGTCTATCAAAAAACCAGGGAATGCGGAGTGAAAATGTTAATTTCACATCATGATTTCTCAAGAACGCCGGCAGCCCGTGAAATGAATCGTTGGGGTGAAGAGGCTGAAAGAAACGGGGCGGACATTGTAAAAATGGCGGTTATGCCAAACCGTAAATCAGACGTATTGAATCTTTTAGGAGTGCTTGCTGAATTGAGCGAAAAGCTGACTATTTGTACCGCAGCAATGGCCATGGGCCCTGCTGGGATCGCTTCCCGCCTGGTTGGGCATTCATTTGGCTCTATGATGATATTTGCTTCTGGAAAAGAGAGTTCCGCCCCGGGACAAATCCCGCTCGAGGAAGCACGCCTGGTAATTGATATCGTTAATAAATATTCATAACGGGCAGCTTTTTCATCGGTTTCATCAGCTGAAAACCAAAATAATCGTTATGAATCGGTAATAAAAGTTGAAAAGTTTGTGGAAAAACCCGTATCATTTGATATAGATGCGGGTTTTACGTGTGCTCAGATCGTGCCGACAAGGAGGGTGGAAATGGATGGAAGACATACGCCAGCTCGAGGAAGACTTATTAAAGCCGAGTATTCGGCGGTCAGCGGTGGAAGTGAGCCGGCTGTTGGCAGAAGACTTCCAGGAAATCGGAGCGTCCGGCCGGATTTTCACCCGGGAGGATGTGATTTTCGGCCTGGAGGAGGAGCGTCCCGTGCATAGAGCAGTAGCTGACTATAAAACAAAACCGCTTTCGGAACATTTATATTTAGCGACCTATACGGTAACGAGCGAACTGGGCACCTCGCTGCGGAGCTCTATATGGCGAAAGACGAATTCAGGCTGGGAGCTTGTGTTTCATCAGGGAACGCCGAAAAAAGCGAACCAGCCTTAAAATCAAAATACAAAAACTATTTCCAGCACGAGCACAGCCGGCTTGCAGAAGGACATTAGAGGTGAACAATATGGAACTGTTCCATTACCATTTTTGGACGACAGAAATAGAAAAAACAGAATCATTTTACAGCAGCCACGGGTTTGAAGTAGTGGGACGCTTTGCGCTGGAAAATTACCGCATCAAGCGTTACGACCCTCCGCTTATGTGGGATGATTTCCGTCATAAAGAGTTAACGTTTCGGATGATAGAAATGAGTCTTGGCCAGGTCCGGGTTACCTTCGGTACGGGAAGGATAAATACGTTCGGCTACTTTGGCTACCGTGTGAACAACGAAGAGCATGCCAGCGTTCTTCAGCGTGCAAAAGAACACGGATGGGGCGTTAACAAAAAAGAACGCAGAACCTTTCTGCAGCCGTCCACCGGCCCGAAGATTCAGCTGGATTGGGCTAAAGAGCTCCCTATCGGCGGAAAAGAAGAACTGCAGTCCGTCGTCATTACGAGCCCCGAGCCGTATGATTCAGACGACTGGCTGACTGTTCTGGGTGCAGAAGCGGTGGTGCCTTCCTGGGAGGAAAAGCGTGCATTCGAGCTTGAAAAAGTGGTTATTCAGGGAGCGGAAAATACAGAGACGGTGCAGGACCCAAATGGAGTCTATTTGGAATTCCGCACGTAATGGAAGGAAGAATAGCAGAGTGAAATGTGTGATGGGGACCGTTCTGGGCCTTGCGTTGTTTGCTGCGAAGCCCAGAACAGCAAAAAGCAGGAAATAGGGAGCGAATACATCGTGGAGTCGTCATTTCGTCAACTGATTATTGTCATTTTATCCATACTTTCGACTGTGCGCCTGGTCTTCTTTTTTGTGCTGGACCAGCCGCTTATCGACGCTATGATGCCGCTTGCGTTCATGGTGTACTGGATGCTTATTTTATCGATAGCGGACAGCAGACAGTTATGGAGTGCAAAACGCGAATTAATCACTATTCTGGTAGCGACAGCTCCGGTATTGATTGTTTCGTTTATTGGAGTCGTAACAGAAGCGCACGCGATTTCTCTGCCGTTATTCACGAATTCGATGCTTTTAATAATTTTGATGCCGATTGTTTATAAGTATGGATTAAAACCGAATGACACTGATAAAAAAAATTAGAGGAGACCAGCGAATGGTGTTTCGAGCGAAAGGAAGCAGACTGTTGTCCGCGTTTGCGGTCATAGCCATCGTACTGTTGGGTTATTCCATTTTTCAGGCCCTGTTTATGTACGACGGCGGTCCGGGGACTATTCTGCGGGCTATAGTGGACGCAGTTATTATTATTTTAATTACCCAGATTGTGTTTTTCACAAAATATGAACTGCGTAAAGAGCACTTGGCGGTTCATGCATCTCTTCTGATACGCCTGCGAATTCCTTACGATTCAATTGAGCGGGTGGAGGAAGTGCCAGGATGGATTAAAGGAGCGACACCGGAGAGGCTGAAGGTGGTTTACCAGGAAGGGGCCCGTCACCAGCATATAACGCCGAAGGACGAATCATTATTTCTGGAAAAGCTGGCTGCTAAAAATAAAAATATTAAAATGCCAAAGGAAGGACGGTTCATCCAGTGAACGGTCCTTCTTTATAATTTGTCATAAAATTTACGAAGGAAATAAAAACCAATAGAAGCCAGGATTATGCCGGCAACAATTACTGTCAGGACAAAAAGCACTGTAGGCACAAATCTCACTCCCCCTCTACACAGATTTTCCCTGTTATTGTTGTTTACCCCCGGGAATAAACTGACAAGCCTCTTTATTTAAACGGTGGCACAGGAGGTTTTAATTCTGTGCTGTGCCGAAAAGAAGTTTGTATGCTTTCATCTTCGATAATATAAAAAAGCACTGGCGTAAAAACCAGCGCAGTACGCTAATGGCATTAGTGGCTTTGGCCAGAAATGCCTGTAGCTGTGACAATCGTTTTTATTTTTTTAAGATTTGGGCCAACAACCTGGTGTCTTTTGTCATCTGCAGTAATAATAGTGATAGGAACAAATTTTTCATTTAATGCGCCGAATTCTTGGTTCGCCTGAGGGTCGTTTACAATATCTTTCTCAATATAAGAAATGCGGTTTTCCTGAAACCAGCCTTTGACTTTAGCGCAGGAGGAGCAGTTGGGCTGGGTGAAAATCTGAACTTCATAATTCATATACATTCCTCCAATCGGGCATGCTTGTAGTACGACGCCGTTGTGTTTGTACGGTTATGATAGTATATCAAAGTGCCTTAGAACGCAATGGAAAGGCCTGTAGCCTGCCTCAGGAAAACTTTTGACTCGGCATCAAACAAGAACATACGTTTGTGAAAGGCGTTGGGAAACGGTATAATAGAAGAAACAGAAAGCTGCGCGCATAAGGGGGCGTAGGAAATGAAGAAGGAAAAACAAAAACTCCGAAAAATAATTCATATTGATATGGATGCTTTTTTTGCATCTATTGAACAGCGCGATCAGCCCCATTTGCGAAACAAGCCCCTGGTAGTTGGAGGTTCTCCCTGGTCAAGAGGGGTGGTGGCTACGTGCTCTTATGAAGCCAGGCCATATGGTATTCACTCAGCCATGTCTTCCTATGAAGCATACCGAAGATGTCCGCAAGCCATTTTTATTAAAGGAAATATGGAAAAATACAGGGAAGTTTCACGTGAACTCATGGGCATATTTCACGACTGTACAGATTTAGTGGAGCCCCTTTCTCTTGATGAAGCTTATCTGGATGTGACGGAAAACCATTGGAACATGTCGTCTGCTACGCACGCAGCGAAGGAAATACGGAGAAGGATATATCAAAAAACTGGTCTCACTGCCTCAGCCGGTGTTTCATACAATAAATTTCTTGCAAAAACCGCTTCAGATTACAATAAGCCGGACGGCCTGACGGTAATTACTCCGGATCGTGCGGATGCTTTTGTGAAAGCTCTTCCCATCGGGGATTTCCGGGGGGTGGGAAAAGTGACCAAACGGAAATTCGATTCGCTCGGCATTCAGACCGGAGAAGATTTACAGCAGCTGAGCGAAGAGCGGCTCGTGGAATTGTTTCATAAGCAGGGCCACGTTTTTTACCGTCAGGCCCGGGGGCTCGACGAACGTCCGGTAAACCCGGAGAGAGAGCGAAAGTCGCTCGGAAAAGAAACCACGCTCTCCCAGGATCTTCTGCTTGTGCAGGATATGCTGCCGGTCATTGAAGAGCTGCTTGATCAGGTGCTTGCGCGGCTGACAAAAGACGGCATCAGGACTAAATGTATCGTATTGAAAATAAAATTTGCGAATTTCCAGCAAATTACCCGCCGGGCCACTCTTGAGCACGCAAGCAATGATCGTGCGGAGCTGCTTGAAGCCCTTCATCTTTTGCTCGAAGAAGGCGCCTCCGGAGGAGAGCCTGTCCGTCTGCTCGGAGTCACCGCCTCGGAATTTTACGGTCCGGGAGAGGTGACAGGAGGAAGAGGCAAAGTTTACAAAACAGTGAATTACGAACAGCTGCGTCTTTTTTAAACGCAGCTGTTTTGTAGTTTAACCGGAAAAGACGCCGAAAGTGAAGATGGCGGTTACGGCTAAGAGCAGGACAATAATAAAAATAAGAAGAGTCAATAACAAGGCGAAAACGACAAATGCCCCGAAAGATTTGCCGCCGGAGAAGCCGGATGCAGCGGAGATTAAGTTCACCTGGATAACAACAGTCCAAACAGAAGCTACCGTAACGAGGGCCGCTGCGACTCCTGTAAGCATGGTGACTGTATCGTTGCCGCCTCCCAGCTGGCCAAGAAAAAGCAAAAAAATGAGCGGAAAAATAAAGGCCTGAGGAAAAAGGGAGAGCCCGTAAATCGTGCGGGCTTCGCGGGCTTTTATTCTGCCCTGGAACATTAATATAACAAGCTTTAAAATCAGTCCGTTCAAGTAAAAGGTGATGATTTGAAATAGAAGGAAGGCGGCAATTACTCCTGCAGCTGCCAAGGTGGTATACAGGGGAGAATTGGTCTCGAGCGGAGACATGTCGCGTGTGTTCTGGGCGAAGGCTTGAGAAAGCCCTGCGATAATAATGACTAACAGAGCTGTGAGGTGGAGCCTGGGGTCATCGCTTAATTGTTTGTACGTTTTTCGTGGCGAAGTAAACAAAGGTAACAGCCGCATAGGGTTCATAATAGTCATTCCCCGCTTTCATTTATACATCTTTTTTCCATCTGTCATTAGTGTACAATAGTTTGAAGGAAGAAAACAGAATACATAAGGAGTTTGAAAAGGGGGCGAGTCCTGAAGCGGACTTTGCCCGCTCTCTGAACCGTAGGCAGGCGGCGGGAGAGAATATTTTTATCGGAGGCGCCTCCTGGAGGGTGAATAATGTGCAGCCGGAGGATGTGGCAGCACGGGCCCGGACATGGAAAAGAAGCAGTTTGGCGGCCGAGGAGGGTCTTTAATTACTGGTGGGAACCAGCACTGGAGGATAATTATTTTGCCGATAAGGAGTGAATATAAAAGCGCTTCGAGCTATCACTCCGGAAATGTCCTATGGTACAATTTTCCCAATGTAGTAGTTAGAAGGGATGGAAGAAATGGCGACGATGAGCAGTGCGGACAAAGTTACTCTGTATTATGAAGAAGCCGGCCAGGGCTTTCCTGTCATTTTTTTGCACGGCCTGACTGGGGACCATACAATGTTTGAACGTGAAATGAATCAGTTAAAAGGCCAATTCCGTGTTATAGCCCTGGATATGAGAGGGCACGGAAGGTCGGACAAGCCTAAAGTGTATACATTGGAAGATCACATACAGGACGTGCTGCGAATGATGGATGAGCTTAACATTGAATCAGCTCATCTCGTTGGTGTTTCAATGGGCAGCTATATTGCTCAGGGTGTAGCTGTCGAAGCTCCGAAAAGAGTAGTAAAACTCGTTTTAACAGCGCCTAAAGCACACGGTAGAACATCGTCCACTGCCCGTTTGTTTGCCGAGCACGAAGCTGAATTGAGCGGTCTTTCCCACCAGGAAAAATTAGAGAAAGCCTCGATGTATATCTATCACGATATTGGTAAAGTGCGGGATTGGTCAAAGCAGATCGAGGGCCGGGCGGTTGAGCTGAATGCCGAGCAGGAGCAGGCGGCATCCGACGCTTTGAAGGGGTTCGATTTTCGTGCCCAGCTGCCTTTTGTAGAGGCAGAATCGCTCGTGCTCAGCGGGAAATATGACGGGTTAAACCCTCCGGAATATGGAAAAGAAATAGCTGACCTTATTCCTGCCTGCCGTTTCGTGGAATATGAACATTCAGGCCATGGCATAAATGTTGAAGAACATGAACGCTTCGTCAAAGAAATCAGAGAATTTCTGGAATAAAGGTAAGTAAAAAGAGCAGAACACGATTACCCAACGTACAAGCTTGCTCTTTCGCCCAGAGAGTTCGAGAGCCGCTCTCATTTTCAATTAAGAAAGTAGATATTCAATTGAGTCGATAAAAAAGCCGGTATTCAAAGGCTTGAAGCTGCTTTTAAAGTGTAAAATAGTAAAAGAGTTAAGCTCCAGATTAAAATTGTTATAAAATAATATTGATTTTTATGTGGGTTATGTTATCATATGGAATATGAAAATACTTAAGAGGTGATGAAAGCATGGCTGATCGTAAAAATGTACAAACAACCGGTTCAGGTGCTCCTGTAGGAGATAACCAGAACTCGTTGACAGCAGGTACTAGAGGTCCTACTCTTATTCAAGACGTACACCTTTTAGAAAAACTTGCTCACTTTAACCGTGAGCGTATCCCTGAGCGTGTTGTACACGCAAAAGGCGGCGGCGCGCATGGTGTTTTTGAAGTGACAAACGACGAAATTTCCAAATATACTAAAGCTGATTTCTTAAGTGAAAAAGGCAAAGAAACACCAATGTTCATCCGTTTTTCCACAGTGGCGGGCGAATCCGGTTCAGCAGACACCGTACGTGACCCGCGCGGTTTTGCAGTGAAATTCTATACAGAAGAAGGTAACTACGACCTCGTAGGTAACAACACACCGATTTTCTTTATCCGTGACGCTATTAAGTTTCCGGATTTCATTCACACCCAAAAACGTGATCCGCAGACACACTTGAAAGATCCGGATATGGCCTTTGACTTCTGGTCCCTTTCTCCAGAATCGCTGCACCAGATCACGTATCTGCACGGTGACCGTGGTATTCCGGCAACATGGCGCCACATGAACGGCTACGGCAGTCACACGTTCAAGTGGATTAACGATCAGGGAGAAGCATTCTGGGTAAAGTATCACTTTGTCAGTGACCAGGGCGTTAAAAACCTGGACGAGCCAACTGCAAATCAGATGGCAGGAGAAAACCCGGACTATCATACAGAAGATCTATTCAACGCTATTGAAGAAGGGGACTACCCTTCCTGGACGCTGTATGTACAAATTATGCCTTACGAAGACGCGCTTGCGTACAAGTGGGATCCGTTTGACGTAACAAAAATCTGGTCGAAAGAAGACTATCCGCGTGTGGAAGTCGGCCGTATGACATTAAACAAAAACCCTGAAAACTACTTCGCAGAAGTAGAGCAGGCTGCGTTTTCGCCTGGACACTTCGTTCCTGGTATCGAGGCTTCTCCGGACAAAATGCTGCAGGGACGCTTGTTCTCATACTCTGACGCCCACCGTTACCGCGTAGGTGCCAACCATGAACAAATTCCGGTTAACAAACCAGTAAGCGGCACAAACAACTACCAACGTGACGGCTTCATGCGTACAGACGACAACGGCGGCGGTTCGAAAAACTATGAACCGAACAGCTACGGCGGACCGACTGAAGACGCTGCAGCTGAAATCAGCCCGTTTGACGTAGAAGGCAAGGTGGCAAGCACTCCTTA
Organism: Marinococcus halophilus; assembly: GCF_002265875.1. Classification (GTDB taxonomy): domain Bacteria; phylum Bacillota; class Bacilli; order Bacillales; family Marinococcaceae; genus Marinococcus; species Marinococcus halophilus. Next base: position 138,294 of record NZ_NPFA01000006.1, on the reverse strand, counting down.
TCCTGACGACGATCATTATACGCAGGCTGGCGACTTGTACCGCATGATGAGCGAAGACGAAAAGCAACGTCTCGTTGATGCATTTGTAGGCCACATGAAACCAGTCCGTAAAGAAGAAATTATTAAACGCCAGTTGGAAATCTTCTACAAAGCGGACCCGGATTACGGCCGTCGTATTGCAGAAGGACTTGGCTATAAAGTACCACAAGAAGAAGCGTAAGCAGTACCAGCGTTTTGCGCAATCACCGATTTCAATTTTATGCATCATCCACTCACAACTTGTTCCCGTGCCTTTTAGGCACGGGATTTTTTTATGTAAAAAATCCCGGGACCCAGCTTCCATATTTTAAAAACCAGACGAAAGTGTCTGAGCGCATGGTATGATAAAGACAGCGAAAGAGTGTCAAGCATACACATCACAGATTTTCTACAATCCCATGGTTATTATTGGTCCCGGCGATTTCAATGGCAGCGGCGTATTCAGTCTCAGCTAAGCGGCTTTTGCTTTTCAAAAATGCTTCTCCTATTCCCGCCACTAGCCGGGAGAAAAGTTTAATCTATTCCCATTCAAAAATAATATATTGTAAATGCCAACATGACGAACAGAATTATGTATAATAATGGTAATCTATTCATACAGCCTTCTCCAGATATGTATAAAAATCATACATTGGTCGTGCCCATGGATCCTTTTTATTGGCAGGAGAAGGATATGGAAAAGTCCGGAAAGAAGGTAGTAATGGAAAAGGATAAGTAGGATACTGAAAAGGAGGCATGGTTATGTATATTAAAAGAACGGAAGACTCGGCGCTGCTCAGCCGGCTGAACCAGTCGCTGCATGAATGGCACGTAAACCTTCATCCTGAACTGTTTTTTCCTTACGATCAGCCTTCAACCCAGGTGTATTTTGAAAACAAGCTGGCGGACGACTGCCACATGTTTTTTATTGCTGTCGAAGACGAAGAGCCGCTCGGCTACGTTTGGCTTGAATTACGCAAAGAAAAAGGAAATGATTTTAAAAGACCTTCACATTACGGCTATATTTACCAGATCGTAGTGAAAGAGCAGCATCAGGGCCAGGGCATTGGAGCTTTTTTAATGAAAGAAGCGGAATACGTAGCGCGTGACTACGGGGCAGACAGGCTTGAGCTGGACTATTTGGCGCAGAATTATATAGCGGAAGCTTTTTATAAGAAAATCGGGTATGAATCAAAACGGGTAACTGTGCATAAGGAGCTTTGAAAGGATGGGGTCCGGGGAAATGATAACGACTCATACTAATATAATTATCGTCGGAGCAAGCATTGAAGGACTTGTGCTGGCACGAGCTCTGGAGCGCTACGATGTAGACGTCCGGCTGCTTGAAGCAGAGAAAGCTCCTGCCCATGAACCAAAAGCGCTGCTCCTGTATGCACGAACGCTTGAACTGCTCGATAGTATTAACCTGGCAAAACCATTAATGGAGACAGGGGCGGCCTATCGTTCCCTGGAATTCAATTACGAAGGAAAAAAGATTTTTACCCCTGCCTTTGATTTTTTAAAAAAAGAATCGTATTATCCGTTAGTACTATCGATGGCTAACTGTGATATGCAGCGTGTGTTGCGGCGTGCGCTGCTGAAAACGTCTGTGGAATGGGGGACGCGCATTACGCACCTAAAACAGAACGGATTAAAAACAGAAGCGATAATTGAATCAAACAATATGGACGAGCGGGTGGTGGCTGATTATATTGTTGGAGCTGATGGAATTGAAAGCGCTGTGCGGCAGCTGGCTGCCATTAAATGCAAAATGGATAAAGGCTCGGAGTTAATGATGGCGGATGTTCAAACAAAGCAGCAGCTGACAAATAATGCTCCGACCATGACATTTAATAAAAGAGGGATTATGTTTGCTGTAGACCTTCCCGGTCATCAGGCAAGGGTGATGATGGTCGACCGTGGCAAGCCCAATGCCCGACGGGAGAATACGGAAGTCTCTCTGCAGGAACTTTACCAGAAAATCACCGGACATATCCTTCCAATGCAAACGACAGTAAATATGCAGTCGAAGCAGGCTGTTTTCCATCAGGCGAAAGAATTTCGTGCAGGGGATGTCTTTTTAGTAGGTGAAGCTGCCCATGCTCATCACCCGATGACTAGCCAGAGTGTAAACCTCGGTATTCAGGATAGTATTAATTTAAGCTGGAAGCTTGGTATGGTATGCGTCCGGGCATGCCCGGAAACACTGCTTGATTCATATGAAGCCGAGCGGCTTCCGGTCGCAAAAAAAGTTAACCGCACAACAGATTGGACGATCCGGAGCCTGACCGTTCATAAGCCTGTCGCTGTACAGGCAAGAGACCGTACGCTGAAAATAGTAGAAATGATCGAACGGCTCCCCGAAGCCTTTATCCGGCGGCTGTCACATTTGTCTGTACGATACCGGGCATCTGCGCCGGCCCTAAAAGAAGAGCTCAGGCGTGAAGGGGTTCTGCGCCCGGGAGACCGGGTGCCGGATGCAGTACTGACAGATTTTGAAAACCAAACAACCAGATTATATGAACATTTGCAGGAAGGGAAGTTTTTATTTGTGATGCGGACGAGCGGCAGCCGGATTGATAAAGAATACGCGTTTATCAAGCGTTGGCTCCGCAAATCTGCCCCGTATTTTGGTGACATGGTACAGCCTGCATTAGTGGCACCGACACCAACAATGGGGCAGCCTGACGATATTCTGTGTTGGAGTGAAAGATATTTAAGCAGGGATTTCCGCCGATTAATCGGACCGGGGGAGTCTATGCTTGTGCGGCCGGATGGTTATTTGCTTTTTCACAGCGATGCTGCAGGCTGGAGCGATTGGAAGGACGCGGTGGAGCTGTTCCTTGCAGCCGGGGCTGAGTGGAATTTGGAAGAGCAAGAGACCGGGAAGTGGCGCCAAAGCATCAAATCGATCAGCCGCAGATGGAAAAAGCAGCTGACGTTCAGCAGATAAATTTTTTAAGCCGGAGCCCTCCCAGTGGTTTCCGGCTTTTTTGAAACGTATGTATATCTTTCACGTAAAAATTGAAAGAAAACATTGACACCTTCGTTCCAAAAATAGGAAAATGAACGGGTTGAATGCAGATAATTAAGGAGAGGAAACCATGTCATCGATTTTAGAAGTGAATGACGTACATAAGCGTATTCGCGGTAAAGAAATTGTTCAGGGACTGCAGTTCTCTGTTGAGCCGGGTGAAGTGTTTGGTTTTCTTGGGCCGAACGGCGCTGGCAAAACGACCACAATTCGTATGATGGTAGGGCTTTCCCCCATTACGTCGGGAGACATCCTTATTGACGGGCACAGTATTCAGAAATCATATGCGAAGGCAATTAAGCAGGTTGGAGCCATTGTGGAAAATCCGGAAATGTACAATCATTTGTCGGCAGAAAAAAACCTGATTCATTTTGCCCGCATGAATGGAAAAGTATCTCACGGGCGCATTGACGAGCTGCTTGATCTGGTAAAGCTCGGGCACGTGAAAAAGAAAAAAGTACGGACGTTTTCTTTAGGAATGAAGCAGCGTCTTGGTATCGCCCAGGCTCTTCTTCACCGGCCGAAGCTGTTGATTTTGGATGAGCCGACGAATGGTTTGGACCCGGAAGGGATTCGAATGGTGAGGGCTTATCTGCGCCGGCTTGCGGAGGAGGAAGGACTTGCGGTAATTGTTTCGAGTCATTTGTTGTCGGAGATGGAGCTCATGTGCGACCGTTTTGCGATTATTCAGGACGGTCAATTGATTAACATTGAAGATCAGCGTTTCTCGCAAGGGGAAGGACGCCTGCTGCCGTACCGGGTTGACGTTGGGCCGGAAAGAACGGAAGCGGCTGTGCAGATAATAAAAGAAGCTTATCCCGATCTGAAAATAGAAGAAGCAGACCAGCGGCTGACGGTATACATAGAAAAAGAGAAAGTGCCTGCTCTTCTGCGCTATTTAATGGAAACCGGGTTTGACTTGTATGAAGCAAAAGAAGATAGACAAACGCTCGAAGACCGGTTTCTTCAGGCAACGTCGAAGGAGGATTCCTCATGATCCGTTTGATTCAAAACGAATGGATGAAGCTCTTCTGGCGCATCAGTACGTGGGTAATGGCAGCCATTCTGCTTGTTGGAGTAGTAGGCGTTCTTATCTATGCCGCCACCAACCAGCCATCTGCGGATGAGCTGCCGTCGGAAGCGCAGTGGAAGGCTCAGCTGGAGCAGCAAATTGTTGAAGATCGTCAGGCACTCGAGGACAGCGGTGCTGCAGAGGGATTTTACGAGCAGAGGATCGCGGAGAACGAATACCGCATTCAAAATGATCTGCCGCCGCAGAGCGCAACTGGAGAAAGCGTCTGGTCGTTCATGAGCACAAATACTGCTTTGCTCGATCTATTGAGTATTTTCGTTATCATCGTAGCAGCGACCATTATTTCCTCAGAATTTAAAAGCGGAACGATTAAGCTTCTGCTGGTGCGTCCGCCGTCCCGGATCAAGATACTGATGTCCAAATACGTTACGGTTATCCTGTATGCTGTAGGTATGCTTGCGCTTCTGTTTGGGGCCTCGTTTGTCCTGGGGGCCCTCTTCTTTGGATTTGGCGAGCCGTCCACAGAGTTAATCTACACGGACGGAGAGGTCGAACAACGGCCGCAGGTGCTTGCGCTTGCAATCGACTACCTGACAGGCTCGGTAAATTTCGTCATGCTTGCCACACTCGCATTTGCTATTTCAGCCATTTTCCGCAGTGAAGCAATGGCGATTGCTATCAGCGTTCTGCTGTATGTGGTGGGAGCGGGTGTAACAAGCACCTTGGCCATCGCCTACAACTGGCCGAAATATCTGCTGTTTGCCAATACGAATCTAAACCAGTATTTCACCAGCAGCGGCCCGCCGGTGGAAAGCATGACGCTTGGTTTTTCCGTTACGGTCCTGATTGTGTACTGGCTGATTTTCATGGGTTTTGCAGTATGGATGTTCAAAAAGAGAGAAATCAGCGTCACCGGTTAAGGAAAGTTGTTTGAATCCCAGTGTAGACAGGGAACAAAAATATTGAGAGTAAATGAAGAGGAGTGTGCGTCTATGGTGAAACGTACGGCAGAAAAAGCGCTTGGAATTATTGCGGCTGTCTTAAGCGGCCTTGGGGTTATTTTAGGAATTGTTTTTCTATTTGTAGATGCTTCTGCCTTGGAGGAAGCAAATCAGATGGTTCAAGAGCAAGGTGGAGAAACATTGAATACTCAAGATATGGCTGCTCAATTTACTGCCATTGGTATTAGCCTGATTATCTTTTCAGCGATCGCCACGATTCTTGCAGTGGTAGGCGTCTTTATGCTTAAACGCAATAAACGCGCTGTCGCTTCGGGCATTTTGTTTTTCCTTGCGGCGATCGCGGGATTTATAGCAGTCAATATATTTGCCATCGTTCATTTTATTCTGCTCGTTGTGGCAGGCGTCATGGCTATTGTCCGCAAGCCGGCTGAGCCGACGGATAATTCTTCAGACGTTCAGGAATATCCAGAATAACAGAAACGGGCTCCGAGACCTTCGGAGCTCTTTTTTATGAGGAGGATTGGATGAGGGTACTGGTGATTGCAGACACCCATATGCCGAAAAAGGCCAAAGAGTGGCCCGGGCAGCTGTACCCGGAATTCAATGCAGCTGATTATATTATCCACGCTGGAGACTGGCAGAGCCCGGAAGTATGGGAAGAATTAAAGCAGTATGCCCCGGTTGCCGGCGTGTACGGAAATGTTGACGGTGAGGATATCAAAGCTCTCATGAGTGATAGGGTGGAAATTGTTTTGGAAGGATGGCGTATAGGGATTGTACACGGTCATGGTGAAAAGGGGACGACGGAAAAAAGGGCCGGGGAAGCCTTCGCCCCGGGCCAAAAAGACATTATCATTTTCGGTCATTCTCACATTCCCTATCTGCGCTATGCCGGAAAAACGTTGATGTTTAACCCGGGGTCGCCGACAGATAAGCGAAAAGCGGCCATGTTTTCCTACGGGCTGCTTGATCTTAGCCCGGGCCACGTTGAAGCCCGGCATATATTTTTCCCTAAAAGAGGTTAAACGAAATACTGAAGATCGGAAGCATTTGTAGGGTAAGCAAACATCGTTTGGGATAAGGAGCTCGCCGGGATTTCATGCTGAATGACAAGTGTCATGTAATTGATGAAGGAGGCTGCGTCGCTGTTCAATGCGTGCGCGCCAACCACGGTGTCTCTTTCTTTATCAATAATCAATTTTACAAAAGCCGTTTTTTCGTTTTTATGCTTGTACGTAAACCAGGAACTGACATCCTCGGTGACGATGGACAAACCATTGGCTGAAGCTTTTTCTCCGGTCATCCCAACTGCAGTCAGGCCAGGCACAGTGAATGTTGCAGAAGCAATTGGGCCATAGTGAATGGGGGTGCTGTTGTTTTCGAGCAGATTAGTGGAAACATATCCTGCCTCAAATCCGGCTAACGGGGTTAACGGGCTCCCGGAAGTATCAGCACAATCGCCTGCAGCGTAAATATTTTCATTGGTCGTATTTTGAAGGTACTCGTTGACGGTTATTCCGTGTTTCTCATCATAGGCAGCTCCGGCATTTTCCAGCTCCAGGGCTTTTACATTTGGCGTCCGGCCGCTGCCGTGAACGATAATATCGCCGTAAAACGTTTCGGCAGTTCCTTCCTTTTCAGCATGAACTTTATAGCCCTGGCCTTCGGGAATTATTTCTGCTGCTTCGGTGTATAAATGTACATGAACACCGATAGATTCAGAGTAGTCGATCAGCTTTTCTACAAGCTCAGTATCAAATCCTTTTAAAGCACGTCCCCCGCGCTGTAGAATATGAACATCGGCGCCTGCCCGTTTAGCAAGATGGGCAAACTCAAAAGAAATGTAACCGCCACCGATGAAAACAATGCTTGACGGGAGATGGTCAAGCTCAAGAAAATCGTCACTGCTGAGCATGTACCCGGCTCCTTCAACTGGAAGCTCCGCCGGACTGGCCCCGGTGGCGAGCACAAATTTTTTACTTTTAATCTGCCGGCCGTCCAGTTCTATCGTTTCACGATCGATGAAACGGGCGCGCCCGTGCAGGGTATCAATACCACTGTCTTTTAGGCTTTGTTCAATTGTTTCGGGTACTTCCTGGACAAAAGTACGTTTGAAATTCATTAAATCCTCCCAGTGAATGGATAAACTACCTTCGAGGCCGAGGCCCTTCAGGCGCTGGGCCTGCTCGAGGACCTCTGACGCGTGGATTAACACTTTCTTCGGATCGCATCCGCGCAGGGCGCAGGTGCCGCCGAAAGGACGTTCGTCTATGATCGCTGTTTTCCACCCGGCCTCATTTAAACTTCCAGCAGTGGTCATGCCCGCCGACCCGCTTCCGATTACGATAACGTCATACATAGTATTTACCTCCTTTGATCTCTTCGTTACTATTCCTTTTGATGGAAGAAATAAAACGGAGCATCACGCCGGAAACTATTACTGGAAAGAAGGAACAACGCATGCAGTATGAAACAAGTGAATTTAGCAAAGAACGACTGACGACGGGGCTGTTATTCTGGGCTGGGCTGATTGTGATGTCGAGTTTGTATATGACTATTCCGCTGATACCTACATTTTCAGATGCCTTTCAAGTTTCTGCTGGAGAAGCCGCCTGGGCGGGTAGTATTTTTTCAATCTTTTTTGCGGCTGGCTGCCTGGTGTACGGTCCACTGTCAGAAAGAGTGGGAAGGAAACGGACCATTGTGGCGGGCCTGCTCGTACTTGCCGTCGTAACGCTTCTCCTCGGTATGGTGCCGACCTTTTCTGCTCTGCTCATCGGCCGGGCCTTCCAGGGACTCGCGGCTGCTTCCTTTTCGCCGGTGGCGCTTGCATATATTGGAGATATGTTTGCCCCGGCTAAAAGAGGCTCCGTTATTGGTTTTATCAGTGCTGGCTTTTTAATTGCAGGGATTTTCGGCCAGACGTGGAGCAGTGCTGCCGTTCAGGCTGCCAACTGGCACTGGGTCTTTTTGCTGCTTGGCCTCGTCTATGTGCTCACCTTCGTGCTGATGTGGCGACTGCTTCCGGTAGACCCATCCAAAGGAAAAACGGGCGGAAAACCATCTTTCCTCTCCCAGCTGCAGAGAGCAGTCAAAAATAAAAGCCTGATGCTCTGCTTTTTAGTCACGCTCTCTGTGCTTATGGTTTTTGTCGGAATGTATTCTTCGCTCGGCCAGTACCTGCAGGGAACGTTTGAGTTAAGTCAGGGCGATATTCTATATGTTCGCGCAGCTGGATTGATCGGCATTAGTGTTGCTTTTTTTACCGGCAGATGGAGCAGGCGGGTGGGCAGTCCGTTTATTCTCCGTGCCGGCCTTGGCGTGGGAGCGCTGTCGCTTCTCTTGATGGTCGTGTCTGGCAGCTTGTGGCTGCTGGTTACGTGGAGCGTGCTGTTTACGGTCGGTGCTGGGTTAATTGTGCCTGCTATTATTGCGCTAATCAATCAGGTTGGTGCTGAAGTGAGAGGCGTGGCGACTTCGCTGTATACATTTATTTTATTTATCGGTGCTAGTATCGGCCCGGTGCTTAGCACCGCGGTCAGTCAAACCGTATCTGTTGAATGGGCCTTTGGGGTGCTGGCTTTAATTTATGCCCTCAGCTTTGTCACCGCTTTGGGGATCCGAGTGCCTGACCAGTAAAGAAGCCGGCGAACGGCTTCTTTTTACGCTAATGTAATTTAATCTTACATATTCTTTCTTTAAAACAGGGTTCAACGGAAAAAAGCGTAGGGATAATATAGCTAAGAGAAGAAAATGAGAGAAAACCTAACAAAGTTTTTCTTTTTGAGTCGCTGAATTACTCGAAATTTTCAGAAAACAATGATATGATAAACATCTAAATAGGCGGACAAGAGAAATTATATTTAGATAATACAGATAAATGGGAGTGGTGAACATGGTTAAAAACAGCACGAAGCGGTATTTGAATGCCCTGCGTTTGACGGTGGAGGAGCCTTCTTTTTCTTATCTGGCAAAAATCATGAACGCTCATTTATTTACTCTGCCGTTTGAAAATGTGAGCAAATTAATATACTACCAGGAAAATGCCTGGGAAAATTATACCCCGGACACACAGAGCTTCGTCGATAACTTTGAAAAATACAAGTTTGGCGGAACGTGCTTTACCGTTAATCAAAAGGTGGCGGCTATACTTCAGGATTTAGGCTTTGATGCTTATAACATTAATATGGGGCCAGAGCATATCGCGACTGTTGTCCGGCTGCAGAGCGAGCATATTCTCGTGGACTGTGCCGTTTCAGCACCGATTTTTTCGCCGGTGCGCCTGGAAAGATCCGACCGGAATATTTATATATATCATGACGAAAAAATTGTGATCAGCCCGATGGATAAGGAAAACAATCTGTATGAATTTAAACGGTATATCAAAGGAACGCTGACAAAAGACCAGTGGGTATTCGACGCCGGGCAGCCAAGAAGCCAAAGCTATCTTGATGAAATGGTTGCCCGTTCCCACCAGCAAGGCGCTATGTTTATGTCACTGTTGAGGCTGCAGATATGGCAGCCGACGCGAAATATTACGCTGAAAAATAATCGGGTGCGCATTTATCACCCCGATGGAACTACAGAAAAAAGAGAGCTGCAGTCGATTAAAGAGATCGAGGAAGTGGTGCAGCATGAATTCGGACTCGAAAAACTGCCTGTACGAAAAGCAATTGAGTGTCTCGAGGCAAGGGGGATAGACGTATTCGCCTCCTTAAACAAAGAAGAAGCTTTTTAAATGAAACCGGCGCTATGTGCGCTGGTTTTTGTCTGTACATGGTTGCGGGCTGTTATCTGTATCGCATATGATAGACAGATAACATTACCACGGGGCAGGTGTTTGAATTGAATAATGCAATGGCTGAGGTGGAGTTGGTTCCCTTTGAACAGGCACATTATGAGAAGTTAATCGAATGGGTGCCAACGGCTGATTTTTTAAAACAGTGGAGCGGAGAAGCTTTTACATACCCACTGACTGCAGAACAGCTCGATGAGTACCGAAAACAGCAGGAGGGGGATAAGCCTGAACGGCTCATTTATACTGCGCTGCACCAGGCGACGGGCGAGCCGGTCGGCCATATATCACTTGGAGTTATTAATTATCATGATCGTTCCGGCCGGATAGGCAAGGTGCTCGTCGGAGATGAGAAGATGCGCGGTACGGGGCTCGGACAGTGGATGGTCAGGGAGGTATGCCGCACCGCTTTTGATGAATTACAGCTGCACCGGGTGGCGCTGGGAGTTTTTGACTTTAATGTTTCCGCTTTGCGCTGCTATGAGCGGGCGGGCTTTCAACGGGAGGGGTTGAAAAGAGACCTCCGTCTCGTAGGTAACACGTATTGGTCCCTGGTGGAGATGAGTATGCTCGAAGATGAATGGGAGAAGCTGCGCTGATCGCTGGGGACAGCTGTTACACTCATTTCTGGAAATTTTACAGGGGAAGGTTCATAATAAAAAGACAGGGGCCGGCTGTGCTCTTGTCTTTTTTATGAAGAGCAGTAACGGCTTGACTACGGCTTGGAGGGAAAAGTATGGGAAAAGAACCATCTGTACTGATAATGGTTTCTGTAGAGGCGGAAAAAGAGGCTCTGATGGCGGCAGCAGAAGCCCGGGATTCCTGGAACATACAGGTAGGCGGCGTGGGGGCAGCGCCGATGAGTGCCCAGACAGCGCTTTTGCTTGCGGAACGCGACTATGATTTAGTTATAAGCGCCGGCATTGCAGGTGCATTTCCGGATAAAGCCTGGCTGGGTGATATTGTGGCGGCCAGCGAAATTATTGCAGCAGACATGGGTGCAGAAACGGAAGAAGGCTTTGCGCCGCTTGAAAAGCTCGGCCTGGGACCGACACACTTTACGACAGAAAAAACGTATACGCCCGAGTTACTCCAGAAGCTTGTGGAACAGAGAGTTTCGGCTGTGGAAGCCCCCGTGCTTTCGGTGTCTACTGTCACTGGCACCCAGGCGACGGTCAACCAACGGGCTTTTTTGTATGAAGACGCAGCGGCAGAAGCAATGGAGGGCTATGGTGTGGCTGTAGCCGCCAGCTATTTCAATGTTCCGGTAATGGAACTGCGCGCTATCTCAAATGAAGTCGGGCCGAGGGACAGGGACGCCTGGGACATCCCGGGAGCCCTGCGGTCCCTGCGGTCGGCTGTACTTATATTGCAGGAGGTTATATCATCATGAAAATAGCTTTTTCTCCGTGTCCCAACGACACATTCGTCTTTCATGCCTGGACGCATGGATTGTTAAAAGATACTCCCGCTCCGGGGGTTACATTTGCAGATATTGATATTACCAACCACTGGGCAGCGAACAAAGAAGGGCCGGAAGTGATGAAAATTTCTTACGCGGCTCTTCCGTGGGTGCTTGAAGATTATGCTCTTCTTCCAAGCGGCGGAGCTCTTGGATACGGCTGCGGGCCTCTAGTGTTAACTAAAGGGGAAAAAACGCCGGAACATTTGATTGGTAAAACGGTAGCGGTGCCGAGTGAACGGTCCACGGCTTATCTGCTTTTTCGTTTATGGGCATCCAAAGTGATCCCTGAAGGAGTCGGAGAAATTAAAGTGATGCCCTTCGAGGATATTATGCCGGCGGTCAGAGACGGCGAAATAGACGCGGGCCTTGTCATTCATGAAGCTAGATTTACGTATCATAATTACGGCCTGTCGCTCGTAGAAGACATGGGCAGTTGGTGGGAAAAAGACACGGGCTTTCCGATTCCGCTTGGAGCCATTATTGCCCGCCGTCATTTAGAGACGCAGGCACTTGCAGATAATGCCCGTCGCTCCGTGGAATATGCATGGGAGCATCCGGAGGCATCAAGTGATTTTGTCATGGAAAATGCCCAGGAAATGTCACCGGAGGTGGCCCAGTCCCATATCGAGCTTTATGTCAATGAATTCACGCGCAATCTTGGTGAAGACGGGTACGCCGCTGTAGAGACGCTGCTCGGGCGGGCGATGGAAGAAGAATTAATCCCTTCCTTTGATCTTAAAAAAATCAGGCTGTATTAAATAAGGAAGCTTCACCTGGAAACAGGCGAAGCTTCTTAAATATCTGCGGTTTTTATTTTTCTTGCGGCTAAAGCAGCACGGAGGCTGTGAAGAATCATGCCTGCGAGCACGAGCGCCATACCAGAGAAGGTCAACACTGAAGGTGCTGCGGTATGAAGCAGAAGCATTTCACCGATAAGGGCAAAAAGCACTTCACCTGACTGTGTGGCTTCGACGCCGGCTAATTTGGCAGTATCGTTTTTAACCAGCTCGGTGGCGTAAAAAAACAGCACTGTAGCGATAATGCCGGAAGAAACAGCTACGATAAAAGACTGCGAAATCTGGGATCTGCCGGGAAGTCCGTGTACGGAAGCCCCATACAATGCTAAAATAACCCAAAAGGGCATGCTCGCAATCGTCATGCCAAGCACCCGCTGGAAAGTAGTGAGCCCGTTTCCAGCTATGTGCATCATTTTCCGGTTGCCAAGCGGATAGGCAAAGGCAGCCAGAAGCAGTGGCAGCACGCAGAGCCACACGTTTAAAAGCGGAACGGCCGAAGCATGTTCAGCCTGCATAATAAACACTCCTGTCAAAATCACTAAAGAGATCAGGACGCTCTGCAGTGGAATACGCTGCTTAAGTCCCGGGGTTTTATGTAAGAAAGGCACAAGCAGCGATCCGGCAATGATAGTAATCTGGAAAGTGGCAGCAACAAGCCAGCCGGGACCGTAAACGGTGGAAAAGGCAAGCGGTGCATAGAACAGCCCGAAGCCGACAGTACTCCAAAGAAGCCATTCTGCCGGACGGCTGCGAAGGTGATGGAAAACAGGACGCAGCCGGTTTTGGGCTGCCACGATCACTATGAGCATGGGGAGCATAAAAAAATAACGAAGCGACGCACTCCAGGCCCAGTGGCCGCCGGAAAGTTCCATTGAGCGGTTTAAAACAAATGTTACGGAAAAGAAGAGGGCAGCTGTAAGACCCAGTAAAATAGCTTTCATTTAAGTGGACCCCCTTCGATACAATATCTGATTATTGTATCACAGCTAAAAATTTTTCCCAATATTCTGTTGAATAAGACGACGGTCCGCAGTGGTTCTGAAAAATTCAGTAAGGAAAGCAGGTGGAGCATGAAGTACCCTGAAGCTCTGAAAAAAGGAGATACAATTTACGTAACAGCGCCATCGAGCGGAGTGCCTGCATCTTTACATGGGGTGCTTCAACAGGCCGTTGAAAGAATTAAAACGAGAGGGTTTCACGTTCGGGTGGGGGAAACAGCATGGATGCAGCACAAAGCAGCAAGCGCCGATCGTTTTCAAAGGGCCGAGGAGCTGATGATGGCCCTTGCAGACCCGGAGATTCGGGTAGTGATGCCGCCGTGGGGCGGGGAACGAATCGTAGACATTCTGCCGCTGCTCGAATGGGAGTGGCTGCGTGAGCTGCCGCCTACCTGGATCATTGGTTATTCTGATACGAGTACGCTTGCCTTTGCCTATACGATGATGACCGGAACAGCTTCCGCCCATGGCACAAACCTGTTTGACCTGGCCGCACCTATTTGGGATGATACCACAAAGAAATGGGAACAGGCTTTAAAAGCTCCCCTGGAAGAAGCCATTTATCAGCATTCAAGCCCCTATTATCAATCATCCTGGGATAAGGCGTTTGAACAGCCAGGGTCGGGTTTTGCCCTGGATACACGAACGTCCTGGAAACACCTAGAGGGAGCGAATACAGATGAGTTGAGCGGGCGCCTGCTCGGAGGATGTCTGAATACGCTGACACGTCTTGTCGGTACTCCTCTGGACCGGGTGCAGCAGTGGCGCTCAGAGAAGCTCATTTGGTACCTGGAATCCACAGGCATGGATGCAGCTGAAATCCATCGCTCTCTGTGGCAGCTGCAGCAGGCGGGCTGGCTGGACAATGCGGCAGGCTTAATTATCGGACGCCCTGAAGGATATAGCGATACAGAAGACTTTACCATGGAAGACAGCCTGCGGGAATTATTCGGCGGACGTCTCCCAGTGTGGTACGACGCTGATATTGGTCACATGCCTCCGCAGTGGACATTTATTAACGGGGCGTTTGCGAATCTTCGTTTTGACCGCGGCGAGGCCGAGATGACCATGAGGAAAGCATAGAAGGGGGGAGCACCGTGCAGTTAGAGAGCAGCCGGCTGCTTTTGAGGCCATTTTTAGAAAATGATATAGATGAGTTAGCGGCGCTTGCAAATGACTACCGTATTGCGAAAACCACCATCGAGCTCCCGTACCCTTATACAAAAGAAGATGCAAGGTGGTGGATTGGCCATCATCCAGGCTGGATTGAAGAGGGTTCCCGCTTTCCGTTTGCTGTCACTAAAAAAGGTGAAGGCGAATTAATGGGAAACATTACGGTGCGCATGCAGCCTGAACACCAGCGCGGTGAGCTTGGGTACTGGCTCGGCACGGACTACTGGGGCAGCGGTTATATGAGTGAAGCAGCAGAGCTGGTAAGGGACTTCAGTTTCCGTTCATTGGAAGCGCACCGGCTGATTGCCCCCGTAATGAGTAAAAATCAGGCTTCAGCCAAGGTAGTAAAGCGAATTGGAATGCGTTACGAAGGTACCCTGCGCCAGGACGTATGGAAATGGAGCCGGTATGAGGATGTAGATATGTACGGCATGCTTGCAGCCGAATGGGGCCGGGCATAAAACAAGCGCTGCCGGATATGGCAGCGCCTTTCAGCTTTTTAACAGAAACACGTTATCATCTTCATCGCGAAAACTGGCATAGGTAATGCCGTTCATTTCTGTCGGTTCTTCGTCAAAAACAATGTTCTGGGCTTTCATCCACTGGTAGGAGGCATGCACATTGTCGCAGTCAAAAACAATTGATGGCTTAAGCTCCTGCCAGTTCAGGACATAGGATTTAGGGTAAATAGCGATCGCTGTTTCCGCTCCGGGGGGCGCAACTTCCAGCCGGTAGGCATTCGGCCCAAGCGGGTCCTCGCTGCGGATCTCAAATCCTATTTTTTCTGTCCAAAATTCTTTTGCCCGCTGCTGATCTTCTACATATACAGCTGTAGAGGCAATTTTTCCTATCATTTTTATACTCTCCTTTAGGCGCATTATTTCATTATATCAACTGCGCATAAAAATCCAAAAGAAATATTTTGCAATTGTTCTTTTGAAAGGGAGCAAGGCTGGGAATAAGTATAAAATATTCGAAAAAAGGAGACTGCGTACTATGCATGAACTGCATCCAGGCGACTTGCCGGTAAAAGAAGTGTACAAGCTGCTGACGGGATCGGTCATTCCCCGTCCGATAGCTTTTGTTACCACAATGGCAGAGAACGAAACACTAAACGCAGCACCGTTCAGCTTTTTTAATGCAGTGAGTCCCGATCCTCCAGTATTAATGATATCGATCACGAGAAAGGACGGGAAACTAAAGGACAGCGCGAAAAATATTTTAGACCGGGAAGAATTAGTAGTTCATATAAGCGATGAAGGTATTGTAGAGGATTTAAACATTACGGCTGCAACGCTTCCGCCGGAGGAAAATGAACTCGAGCATACTGTGTTACATACGGTGCCAAGCAGAATGGTGAAAGTACCGGGGATTGAAGAGGCCAATATCCGCTTTGAATGCCGCCTGCACAAGCATGTGCCGCTTCAAAATGCCGGCGGAAATATTACCCAGGATGTTATATTTGCAGAAATTGTATGTATTCATGTTTCAGAAGGTGTATATGACAGGGAACATAATTATATTTTGCCTGATAAGCTGAAGCCGGTAGCCCGCCTGGCTGGAAATGATTATTCAAAGCTGGGGGAGTTATTTACGCTCGAACGGCCAAAATAGAAAAAAGCCGCAACTGTTGCTTTAAGGAAACAGTTGCGGCTTTTTATTAGAGGGAAGCTGCAGTGGCGGTTGATTGCTTTTGTACTTCTTTAATAAGTTCATAGGAACGAAGGCGTTTAGTCTGGTCGTACACACTGCCGCTAATCATAATTTCGTGAACCGGAACGTTCGACGAAAATTCTTCAAGCTGCTGGCGTACTGATTCTGGCCCGCCCTGGATCGTGCCGGCCTCCCAGCGTGCCATCATCGCTTTTTCCTGCGACGTCCAAAGCGCGTCCATATCTTCAACCGGTGGCTGTATTTTGCCCGGGCGGTTGCGGATCAAGCTGAGAAACTGCTGTTTCATCGTAGTGCCGAGGTAATCGGCTTCCTCGTCTGTTTCGCCGGCAATCACATTGATGCCGGTCATGGCGTAAGGCTCATCAAGCACTTCAGACGGCTGGAATGAATCCAGATACAGCTGCAGGGCTGCCTTCATATTCTCAGCCGCAAAGTGGCCGGCGAAGGCGTACGGAAGGCCGAGCTGTCCGGCGAGCTGGGCGCTGAATCCGCTGGAGCCAAGCAGCCAAATAGGAATATCCAGGCCTGCGCCCGGCACGGCCTTTACCTGCGGGGGCACGGCCATGCTGGCTGGGTCCTGGAAATATCTCTGCAGCTCTTCAAGACGGGCTGGGAAGTCTTCTCCGCTGTTTACATGACGGCGAAGGGCTGCCGCTGTCGTTTGATCAGTGCCTGGTGCCCGGCCGAGTCCTAAATCAATGCGTCCGGGATAGAGGCTTTCGAGTGTGCCAAACTGTTCAGCAATTGCGAGCGGAGCGTGGTTGGGAAGCATAATGCCGCCGGAACCGAGACGGATGCTTGATGTACCCCCGGCCAGATAGCTGATTAATACAGATGTAGCCGAACTTGCGATGCCTTCCATGTTATGGTGTTCTGCCACCCATAAGCGGTTGTAGCCGAGTTTTTCAGCATGCTGGGTCAATTCCAGGCTTTTTTTGAACGAATCCCCAGGTGTTTCTCCTTCATTTACTGGGGACAAATTTAATACCGAAAGCGGCATATCTTTAAATGCTGGCATGAATATCTCTCCTTTATATGACACGTCCTGCTGGTAATTGAATCATAAAAAATTATACGCCTCCTCTATGCTGTTATTCAAAAAAGGTGCTCAATACCGAAAAATTTTCTAGTATAATAAAGGCACCCTGCCAGTAAAAGCAGAGCGCCTGAACTTATCATCTGGTCAGCCGTTTATTGTGGTTTTCAGCTGATTTATAGGCATCAATAATGCCAATCAGCCACATAACCGGCATCGTGACAAATCCGATGACCACCCATAAAAGCAAACCATTAATGAATTGAATAACAATAAAGATAATGCCTTTCATAAACTGTCCGTTGTAAATCTGGCCCAGCCCGGTAATGAAAAAACTGAGTACGGCGGCCAGGCCGGCGCTTTTCATGTCCATAATTAATAGTCTCCTTTATGCTTCGATACTTTTATGTTTCCGTCATTACCTTATTTAAAACCAGGGAAGGTGTGCAAATGCATGAATATTGTATTATCCGGGTTCGGGGCTGTCGGACAGGCAGCAACCCATGTATTAATGAATAAAGCAAAGGAATGGGAGCGCACGTATGGAATCCATATAAAAATTACTGCCGTGCTCGACCGCAGCGGGGCAGTAGTGCATAGCAGTGGATTGGATCTAAAACAACTGCTGCAGATGAAAGCGGAAACCGGCGGGGTGGATAACGGGGCGCTTCCCCCGAGAAATGTGGATCAGCTGTGGGTGGACAGCCGGGCTGATATATTTATTGATGCAGCAGAAACAAATACACTTACCGGAGGATCCGGGCTGCCGCTAATACAGTCGGCATTAAAGCACGGGCTGGACGTGGTTTGCGTCAGTAAAGGAGCGCTTGCCTACGCCTGGGATGACCTGCATGAGCTCGCTGAAGCGTGTGGAAGAACAATAAAATACAGCGGAGCGGCAGCTGCTGCTCTTCCTACCGTGGACACAGCTCTGTATAGCTTAGCCGGGGCGGAAGTACACACCATCGAAGGACTGCTGAACGGGACAAGCAACTTGATTGTGACAAGGGTCGCAGCTGAAAATATCACGCTGCAGAAAGCGTGGGAAACAGCAAAAAAAGAAGGCAAAGCTGAGGCAGATCCTTCTGAGGATATTGGAGGAAAAGATACGGCGCTGAAAATGTATTTTCTGGCAAAAACCTGTCTCACACCAGAAATAAACTGGAAAAGTATTACAATACGCGGTCTGGACCAGCTCTCCGCTGTGGAATGGAAGCAGGCAGAACAAGGGAAAACAAAGTGGAAATTAGTCGGAAAAGCACGCAAAACAGAGCAGGGGACTACAGTGTCTGTCGAGCCGAAGCTGCTGACAGCGGAGCATCCTTTCTTCCACGTGGATGGAGCCGAGAAGGCGGTGCTTTTTTCCACGGATACGATGGGCACAGTTCTCGTTTCCGGCGGAGCATCATCACCAACAGGAGCAGCCGCTGCCGCCTGGAAAGACGTTATTCATCTTGCACGCGAAAGAGCCTGAGTAAAGGCTCTTTTTTATTCCCAAATGGCTGAAAAACCCTCTATAAGTAATAGGAGGAATATCGTTCCTGAATTGAGAAATAATTTCTTTAAATAATAAGACTCGCCTCCGTAGAAATTATAAGATAAATAATGTAAGCGATTACAAATTTTACGGGGGGATTAGATGAAGTTTCGCGTATTAGGAATTGCAGCGGCCGCTGTCTGCGCTATAGCCTTTACAGATGGAGAAACAGTCTCTGCGAAGGACACGCAGGAAATTCAAAGCACAGACCGGGGGTTGATTGCCCACGAAACGGAAGAAGGAGTCTTTTTAAGCTGGAGACTGTTTAAGGAAGAAGCTACAGCTGCAGCTGAAAACGGCCTGGAGGGCGAAAATTTTATTGTATACCGCGACGGTGAAAAAATCGCGGAAGTGGAAAACAGCACTAATTTTGTTGATGAACAAGGAAGCAGCGATGCTGAATATAGAGTGAAAGCAGAGGCTGCAGATGAAAAAAGCGAAGCGGTCGTCCCTGAAAATGAAAGATACTATGAGCTTCCGCTGCAAAAACCGGAAGGGGGAACAACTCCGGCCGGAGAGGATTATGAATACACAGCCAATGATATGGCCGTAGCTGACATGAATAATGACGGGAAAAATGAATACGTGGTTCAGTGGGATCCTACCAATTCTAAGGACGTGTCACAGAACGGATATACTGGCAACACATACATTGACGTGTACACCATGGAAGGAAAGTTGCTTTACCGTGTGGATTTGGGGAAAAACATCCGCTCGGGGGCCCACTATACGCAGTTTTTGGCATACGATTTTGATGAAAACGGCCAGGCCGAGCTGATGATGAAGACAGCGCCTGGCACCAAGGTGCTACAGTACGATGAAGATGGAAACCAGGTCTCGGAGGAATTTATTACGATGCCGGAAAAGGACAAAGAGGCCGGTTATTCCCATGAAGATGATTACCGGCTGAGCAGTGAGGATTATTATGAACACGTGGTGGACATGTTTATGGAGTGGCCGGAGTATGAAGAAGTAAAAAGCGGCCAGTGGCCGGAAACACTTGAAGAAGCCTTCGGTATTGAGCAGCGGTACGATTATCCGCTCGAACGTGAAGAAGCTGAAGAACTGGCAGACTATTTCATGGATGAATATGCTCCGGAGCGAAGCGACCGGAATAATTTACGGGAATTTGAAGGCTTTATTGTAGACGGGCCTGAATACTTAACTGTATTTAATGGAAAAACGGGAGAAGAAATGGATACTGTCGATTATGAACCTGGACGCGAGGATGATGGGCTGCGCTGGGGGGATTATGCAATGGAGCGTATTGAACCGGGAAACCGTGTGGACCGGTTTTTGGCGGCTCCAGCTTATTTAGAAGAGGACAAGCCTTACGCCGTATTTGCCAGAGGCTATTATACGCGGACAGGAATTACCGCATATGAATGGGATGGCAGTTCTTTAACGAAGCATTGGGAGGCAGACAGCGGCTTTACACCGATGGATAATCCATTTAATGCGTCCCCGCACGGCACGGACGGTACCGATGAAGAACTGGGAGCTTTAGCCGGGCAGGGGAATCATTCACTCAGCACTGCCGATGTTGATGGTGACGGCAGCCAGGAAATCATTTACGGGGGAGCAACCGTAGACAATGATGGTTCACTATTATACAGCTCTTCCGCCGAGCTTCCAGAAGGGAGTGCAGATCCGGGAGCAGAAGCGAAGTTTGGACACGGGGATGCGATGCATGTGGCAGATATCGACCCGGAACGTGATGGTCTTGAAATTTTTTCTGTATTTGAAGGGGCTGCTAATGCTCCCTACGGCTACGCTCTGCGTGCAGCGGAAAATGGAGAAGTGCTGTACGGGGAATATACCGGAAAAGATACCGGCCGTGGAATGATTGGAGATATAGTGCCTGGCTCTCGAGGAATGGAAACGTGGGCCGTGGATCTCCGGGCTGCGGATGGCGAAGTGTTGGATGACGATACCCCTGGTACAAATATGAATATTAAATGGGCAGGCGACGGTACCACCCAGATCATTGAAGGATCCGGAGAAGAGGCGCCAAGGATCGTGGATGGAAACGGGGAAACAGTGCTGGAAGCGGAAGGAACAAGAACAAATAATGGTACGAAAGGAAACCCGGGCCTGGTGGCTGACGTCTACGGGGACTGGCGTGAAGAATTGCTTGTACGAACAGAGGACAGCTCTGCCGTGCGTATTTATACCAACACCAGCTTGACGGATACGAAAATGTACAGCCTGATGGAGGATGCGCAGTACCGTACTGGCATCGCCTGGCAGAATACTGCCTATAATCAGCCCGCCTATCCAAGCTTTTATTTTGGCTCGGACATGGACTGGGAGCAGGTCCCTCTAGCCGAAAGCAGTTCTGTTTCATACGAAAGTCTGCAGGCCTCGCTGAAGCAGTATATAGAGAATGATGAAGTGGGACGCCCGGCGGCCAAGCAGCTATCAAATACATTGAAACAGGCTGTCCATCACCAGGAAAAAGGCAGGGAAGATAAAGCGCTGGATTTTCTGGAAAAATTTAAACAGAAGCTCATTAAACAGGAAAGTCATCTGTCCGATGATGCTGCGGAGAATTTGACTGAACAGGTAGAAAGCCTTTTGGAAGAAAATTAAGCAGAGATTTTTTAGTCAACGAAACAAATGAAAACCCATAAGCTTTTTGCCCGCCTCGTGTGCTGCAAAACTGCTTATGGGTTTATTTTTGTTCACCATGAATATTTACTACTGAAAGCGTAAAGTAAATAAAAAAAGATGACAAATACAAAAAGAAATGGAAAAATGAAAGTGCATACATTAAAAAGGAGATGACAGAATGAATACATATACTATTGCATCAATTGCAGGAGACGGCATAGGCAAAGAGGTAGTTCCGGCTGCCTGGAGAGTATTGAAAACGCTTGAGAGAGTGCAGGGAGACTTCGAGCTGCGTGTTACAGATTTTCCCTGGAGTTGTGACTATTACCTTGAACATGG
Source organism: Marinococcus halophilus (assembly GCF_002265875.1). Classification (GTDB taxonomy): domain Bacteria; phylum Bacillota; class Bacilli; order Bacillales; family Marinococcaceae; genus Marinococcus; species Marinococcus halophilus. The sequence continues at coordinate 116,820 of NZ_NPFA01000006.1, read as the reverse complement.
TCGAATGATGCCGGAAGATGGTTTGTCGCAGCTTGAAGCATTTGACGCCGTGTTTTTAGGAGCGGTAGGCAATCCCAGTCTTGTACCGGACCATATTTCTTTATGGGGGCTTTTGATTAACATTCGTCGCGGCTTCGAGCAGCAGATTAACGTGAGGCCCTCCCGTCAGTTTGAAGGACTTACTTCTCCGCTCGCAAATCCGAACCAGTTTAATTTAATGGTGGTCAGGGAGAATAGTGAAGGCGAGTACAGCGAAGTTGGCGGTAGGATGTACAGCGGTGAGGATGAAATTGCGATTCAAAACAATGTATTTTCCAAAAAAGCAGTAAAAGCAGCTATGGATTATGCTTTTCAAATGGCTGAAGCCCGCAAGGGTCACGTCACCTCTGCGACAAAATCCAATGGCATCGTATTTTCTATGCCCTTTTGGGATGAAGTGTTCAACGAAGTAAAAGAGCGCTATCCGGAGATTGGGACAAAGGCAGAACACATTGATGCTTTGGCCGCGGCTTTTGTTACTAAGCCGGAGAAAATGGATGTTGTTGTCGGGAGCAATTTATTTGGGGATATTTTAACAGATATCGGAGCTGCTTTAATGGGAAGCATTGGCATTGCCCCGGCAGCCAACATTAATATTAACGGAAAATATCCGTCAATGTTTGAACCGGTGCACGGGTCCGCGCCGGATATTGAAGGCCAAGGACTGGCTAATCCCCTCGGCCAGTTGTGGACAGCTCAGATGATGCTTGAGCACCTCGGAGAAAACAAGGCAGCGCAGACATTAATGAACGCTATTGAACATGTAATCAAAGACGGAATAGTTACAAAAGACCTTGGAGGCAATGCCTCTACCGAAGAAGTAGTGAAAGCAGTCGAAGAATATTTAACATCTGAAATTGAAAATAGGTATTAGTTGATAGGTAATTGTTATTAGAAGAAATACAGTGGTGAAAAATAAAAACAGTCAAAAGTCTTGATAAATAGCTTTATTGAAACTAAAGGCCCTGTTAATTTACATTTTATTCTTGTTAAAGCCAATATTACAGTTTTGATACAAATGTATTGAGTATATTGTCTATACCCCTGGCACTTATATACTACTTGTACACAACAGAAGAATCAGACATCGCAGCACATGATCAAATTAGGGGGTGTATTCGCTGAAGCTTTTTGCATCACACATATGGTAAATTATGGTGCCGAAGCTTTAGGCGAAGGTATATGAAAAATTATGCATATCCAGCAACGATCGTTGCTGCAGCCACGGTAGTTTTTGCAGTTCCTGCTACAGCGGATGCTGCGTTAGGAGATCAAACACTGCGTCAAGGTTCGAAGGGTTCGGAAGTCAAAGAACTGCAGGAATGGTTAAAGGGAAACGGCTATCACAATGGAGCAGTTGACGGGATATACGGGCCAGCAACAGCAGGTTCTGTCCAGGCTTTTCAACGCTCGGCGGGAATCACCTCTGACGGCATAGCCGGATCAAACACGTTTTCGAAGATGAATCTAGGTGGGGAAAAAGCTTCGTTCCCTCAGAGCTCTAAAGCCTCTGAAAGCTCTTCAGGCGCGTCTTCAAGTGTATTGAAAATAGGTGCTTCAGGCAGTGATGTCCGTGACCTGCAGGCCAAGCTGAAAAGCAAAGGGTTTCATAGCGGGGCGCTGGATGGGGATTTTGGACCTGTGACGAAATCTTCAGTTATCGCATTTCAACGGGCGGCTGGAATCGGCGTCGACGGTGTGGCCGGCCCGAACACGTTCAAAGCGTTAAACAGCTTCAAAGCATCTGATAAAACAGATAATTCAAGTACTGCCAAACCAGATAGCTCTGCTTCTGAAACTGGATCCAAAACGCTCCGGCAGGGACATACGGGCAACGATGTAAAAAGCGTGCAGCAGACACTTAAAAGCAAGGGATTTCTTTCAGGACCGGCGGACGGCCAGTTCGGCCCGCAGACTGCAGGCGCCGTGAAGGCCCTTCAGCGCGCAGCCGGCTTAAGCGCTGACGGAGTTGTCGGTCCTAATACATGGAAAGCGTTAAGCGACTCTTCGGTGAAAAATGGGAGCGGCACATCTTCGGAAAAGGTCAGCTCAGGCTCTTCGGGAAGCGTATCAGGACTGATAAGCACAGCGAAGCAGTTTATAGGCGTTCCTTATGTTTGGGGAGGGACAACGACGAGAGGCTTCGACTGCAGCGGGTTTACGCAATATGTGTACAAGCAAAATGGCACAAACCTTCCACGCACGGTAGCCCAGCAATATGCTGCGAGTAAAAAAGTATCAAGCCCGCAGGTAGGTGATATGGTATTTTTCACCACCTACAAAGCTGGTGCCTCGCATAACGGCATATACATTGGGAATAATCAGTTCATTCACGCAGGGTCCTCAACAGGTGTGACTATCAGCAGCATGAGCAATTCATACTGGGCTCCTCGCTATATAGGAGCTGGAAGCTTCTAATCTATACTTAGGGGCACGCTGTTCAGCAGAAACGGCGTGCTTTTTTAGTCTGCCAGGAAGGAACCAAAAGATTACACGGATGAACAGGGGGTTACGTGTTGGTTACAACTTTGTAATAGCCATTGTTCTGTCTGTACCCCGTGCTTACAATAACAGGGAAGCATTAGATAGAAAGCGTGGGATTACTATGAAAAGAAGCTTGCCAGCGTTCATGCTCGCTGTTTTGTTATTATTTGTGCCTGCCCAGGCCGATGCCGCTCTGAGCGGCGAAACGATTCGTCCGGGGGACCGGGGTGAAGAGGTGGAAGAGCTTCAGGAAGCTCTGAAGCAGGAAGGGTTTCATAGTGGAAAGACTGACGGTGTGTACGGTTCAGTTACCACGTCCTCAGTAAAAGCTTTTCAAAAATATGAGGGATTAGTCCCGGATGGTGTTGCTGGAGAAAACACTGTCGAAAAGCTTTCCTGATATAAAAGGAGCTGAAGCCGCGTTGGCTTCAGCTCCTTTTGTATTGTTAAGAAAAAATGCTGCTGATGTGGTCGACTTCTTCTTTAGTCAAGTTTACATTGGCGGTTTTCAAGTTATTCAGCACTTGATCGGAGCTTTTGGCTCCGGGAATCAAAACATCCACTGATGGCTGATGCAAATACCAGGCAAGTACGACGTGAGCGGTTTCTTCACCTTTTTGTTCAGCGATTTTTTTCACTTCGTTTACTTTACGAAGATTTTCTTTGAATGTTTCTCCCTGAAAATTCGGCTTTTGAGCGCGAATATCATTAAACGTTGTATTTTCATCATATTTTCCAGCTAACAGGCCGGATTCAAGCGGAAAGTAAGGGACGAAAGTAATGTTGTTTTCGGATGTATATGGAAGAATATCGTTTTCAACTTCCCGGTTCAACAGATTATATTCCGACTGTACAACATCCACGTGCCCGTCCTTGTTCGCTTCTTTCAGCTGGTCCAGCGTGAAATTGGAAACGCCGATAGAACGGATTTTTCCAGCCTCTTTCATTTCCTGCAGAGCGCCGACGGCTTCATCTTTCGGCGTCTGTTCATCGGGGAAATGAATATAAAATAAATCAATATAATCCGTTTGGAGACGTCGAAGTGCGTCATCGACGGACTGTTTTAAAAATTCGGGGGAGTTATCCATGACCGTGTCCCCGTTATCGAGAAATTTATGGGCTGCTTTTGTGGCAATTACCACCTGATCGCGGGCGCCTTTTTCTTTTACTACTTCACCGACAAGTTCCTCTGAACGGCGCGGACCGTAAATAAATGCGGTATCGAGAAGCTCCACGCCATTATCGATGGCCGTGGCTGTCAGGGCTTTCCCTTGCTCCTCATCGAGCATATTGGGATAAATATTATGCCCGCCCACGGCGTTAGTTCCAAGACCAAGAGGATTTACAGTGACTTCCGAATTTCCAAGTGTTACTCGGTTCATTGCCATTTAAACGTCACTCCTTTGTAATTTCAGCACATTCATTCATATTTCACCTGTAACCAAAAGCTAAACATCCTTTAGCATATGTGGAAAAGCGTATATTTCCATAGAAATTCATGTTTATCCAAGGAAAGATAAAGGTAAGGAGTAGATAGGCTCTATTTCGAAGTACACTGAGAATAAAGGAGAGAGACATATGCCAGAACAGCAGAACAGTAAATTACCTATTATTATAGCTTCTGTTATCATTGCAGGGATCGGCGCAGTATTTTTAAACCGTTCAGCGCGTGATACAGTGAAGGAAAAGTCTTCAGAAGCAAAAGAAACAGCCAGCCAGTATAAAGAAAATGCCAAAAACAGCGATGCAGTGAATAAAGATGACTTTATGGAGCGTATCCAGAATGCTACAGAGCTGGCAAAAACAATCGGTACCCAGCTTCAGGATGTGTACAATAATTACGGAAAGGATCTGATCGCCCAGGTTCAAAAAGTGAAGAACGAGTCAGAAGAAGTCGTATCCACGGCGAAGGAAGCCGGCGAGGAATTGAAGGGCGTAGGCGATACGGCAAAGGATGCTGGAGAAGAACTGAAAGAAGCCGGCAGCCAGGTGAAGGAAGCCAAAGATGAAGTTGCTGGCTCTGACGACGATGATACTAAAACCAAAGAGTATCAGAGCGCTACCGATGCTTCGAAATACAGCGACAGCGATCTTCCAACGATCGGATCCACCGGCAACATGGACGACGATATTAATAAATCCGCAAGAGAATAACACTAAGACTCCGAAGCGACCTTCGGAGTCTTTTTATGCCGGAGAGGATTGAAACGCCGGCTGAATATGTTTATAATAAGTTAAGCGCTTAACTATATTTTTGTTTAATTTTGAAAGCGATATCAAAAACAAAATAACTACATTGGAGGATGTGAATCAATGAGCTTAGTGCCAATGAAAACGATACTGTCTCAGGCGGAGGAAGGCAATTATGGGGTTGGTTCATTCAGCGTAGCCAACATGGAAATGGTGATAGGAGCTGTGCAGGCAGCAGAAGAGCTGAAGTCCCCGTTGATTTTGCAGGTCGCTGAAGTGCGTCTGAATCACTCCCCGCTTCATCTTCTCGGTCCATTAATGGTGGCAGCCGCCAGGGCATCAGAGGTACCAGTTGCAGTGCATCTTGATCATGGGATGAGTACACCAGTTATTGCGCAGGCCCTGGAGATTGGGTTCAGCTCTGTGATGTATGACGGCTCTCATCATGATTTGGAAACAAACATTAGCAATACGGCTGGGGTTGTTCAAATGGCTGAAAAGTACGGAGCCACTGTGGAAGCTGAAATAGGAAGAGTAGGCGGGAGTGAAGACGGATCCGAAGATATTGAAATGCAGCTGACAAGTGTTAAAGATGCAGAGCGGATGGAAAAAGAAACCGGTCTGGATGCCCTGGCGGTAGCTATAGGGAATGCTCACGGCATGTGTAAGGGAGAGCCGGATATCAGAGTGGATCGTCTGCGGGAGATTGATGCCCGCACTGAGGCACCGCTTGTCCTGCACGGGGGCTCAGGCATCAGCGAAAAAGTGTTTCAGCAGTGCATCGAAGCCGGAGTAAGGAAAATTAACGTAGCAACGTCGACATTTAACAAAGTAACAAAGCAGGTAAACGAAGCCTTTGTCGCGACGGGAGCTTACCAGAACTATTTTGACCTGCACCAGGACGAGGTAAAAGGCGCCAAAGCGAATGTGCTAAAGCATATGAACATTTTTGGAAGTGCAGGCAAAGCTTCTGCAGTCCAGATTAAATAAATCCCGTGAAAGGGGAGATACTATGCCATTAATTAGAATCGATGTTATCGAAGGGCGGACGGAAGAGGAATTACAGCTGCTCGCGGACGCTGTGCATGACGCAGTCGTAGAGAGTTTTGAAGTGCCGGAAAATGATCGCTACCAGACGATTAACCAGCATAAGCCGTACGAAATGTATATTGAAGATACCGGGCTCGGCTTTGGCCGTACAAATAATATTGTGGTAATTCAGGTAATCAGCAAAACACGTACAGCAGAGCAGAAAAAGCGACTGTATAAAAATGTTGCCGGGCATTTGCAGAGCCGGTGCCACATCAACTCCGAAGACGTGATGATATCGATCACAGACAACACAGAGGCAGACTGGAGCTTTGGAATGGGGGAAGCCCAGTTTTTAAATGGAAAACTGTAAAGGCTGGAGGCTGCTTGCGGACGGCTCCAGCCTTCTTTTGGCAAAATATTGCATTCGCCCGTATGAGGGAGTACGATAATGTTAAGTTGCAATAGGAAGAGAGAAAGGAGCTGCTTTTATTGCACGAATGGGAAGAACAATTGCGCGCTCTTTTAAGTGACAAACGGGTATTTACAGAGATTGCCGACCGGTATAGCTACAGCTTTGATGCTTCTTTTGGCGAGCACTTGCCCGAAGTGGTAGTGCAGCCAAAAACGACAGAGGAAGTACAGGCAATTATGAAAATCGCCAACCGGTTCACCCTCGCCGTGACGCCGAGAGGACAGGGAACCTGCCTGAGTGGAGGGCCGTTGCCGGTCCACGGGGGAATACTTTTGGATATGGCCCAGTGGCCGGGGGAGATTAATGTTTTTGCCGATGACTTGATCGCGGTCGTGACGCCGAGTGTACTGACGGCTGATATTCATGCTGCGGCCGAAGATGCCGGCTTAATGTATCCGCCGGATCCAAGTAGCGCCCACGTGTCGACGATCGGTGGAAATCTGGCTGAAAATTCCGGTGGCCCGAGGGGGTTGAAGTACGGCGTGACGAAGGATTTTGTGATAGGCCTTGAGATTGTCACACCTGAGGGTGAAGTTATGCATACTGGCGGACGTACGATTAAAAATGTAACCGGTTACGATTTGACAAAGCTGCTTGTTGGCTCTGAAGGGACGCTTGGCGTGATTACAAAAGCTACGCTCAAGCTGGTTCCGAAGCCTCCAGCTAAACAAACAATGATGGCCGCGTTCACAGATATGGCGACAGCCGGTAAGGCTATTTCAAAGACACTCACCTCAGGAGTTCTGCCGGCAAAAATGGAATTCATGGACCGTGCCTGTATCGAAGCGGTGGAGCGGTACCGGCCGTCGGGTCTCCCCACGGCATCGGAAGCGCTTCTTTTAATTGAATTCGATGGCCATCCGGAGACTGTTAAATTAGAAGCGGAGCAAGTGAAAAAAATTCTGGAATCCCTGGAGGCGGATCCGGTTATTACAGCCGGAAGCGAGGAAGAAGCCCAGAAGCTCTGGAGCGCCAGAAAGCTTGTTTCGCCAGCAATTGCTACGATCAAGCCGACGAAGATTTCGGAAGACGCTACAGTGCCAAGAAGCCGGATTCCAGAAATGATGGAGCGCCTGAAGCAGATCAAAGAAAAATATCAGGTGGAGCTCGTCGTGTTTGGCCATATTGGTGATGGCAACCTCCATCCGGATATTATGTGCGACCAGCGCGATGAAGAAGAGATGATACGTGCCGAAAAGGCGGTGGCGGAAATTTTCCGTGCAGCCCTGGATCTGGGTGGTACGCTGTCCGGAGAACACGGTATCGGTACGATGAAAGCTCCTTTTATGGAACAGGAAATGGGAGAGGTGGGAGTAGCGATGCTCAAGCGGATTAAGGAAGCGTGGGACCCAAACAACATTATGAACCCGGGGAAAATCTTCGCAGAAAAAGGGCAGAAGCTGGTGCTGCGTGATGGCTGATACACTAAAAGACATGCTCCGCTACGATTTGACCTTTGACTGTGTGCAGTGTGGCTACTGTCTTCCTGTGTGCCCGACATATGAAACAATGGAGCGCGAGACTCATTCCCCGCGCGGCCGTATTAATTTAATCAAAATGGTTGCAGAAGGAAAAGCAGCCGTGGAGGATTTAAAGCAGCCAATAGACAAATGCCTCGGGTGTATGGCATGTACAACCGTGTGCCCGACTGATGTGCAATATGGGCAGCTGTTTGAAAGTGCCAAGCATGTGATTGATGAGTATGAAGAAAAAACGTTCATACAGCAAAAAACCGAGCGTTTTTTATTTCATTCATTTTTTCCTTCTACAGGATGGATGGACCAGCTTGGAAACGCGACTTGGCTGTACCAGGTGAGCGGTCTGCAAAAAGCAGCACGGGGGCTGAAATTAATGTCTGCGGCACCGCTTCATCTCGATAAGTTTGAACAGGTGCTGCCCCCGGCACCTTCGCCGAAAGAGAGGCATGCGAGAAAAAATCGCCTGCATCCGGATAGTCCGCCGAAAGTGGTAGTTGCTTTCTTTACCGGCTGTGTGATGGACAGCGTATTTTTTAAACAAAATGAAAAAACGATGGAGCTGCTCCGGCTTTCCGGAGCAGAGGTGCAGCTGCCAAAAACGCAGACCTGCTGCGGGGCGCTGCATGCTCATGCCGGCAAAGAGCCTGAAGCCATAACACTCGCCAAGAAAAATATACAGGCATTTGAAGAGAAGCCGGTGGACTACATTGTGAACAATGCTGGAGGATGCGGGGCCCAGTTGCATAAATATGGAGAGCTGTTTGCCGGAGATCCGGAGTGGGAGCCGCGGGCGAGAGCTTTCTCTGGTAAAGTCAGAGATATCACCGAAATACTGGTGGAGCTTGACGGCCTGGAGTTTACCGAAAGGGTGGAAGAAACTTATACGTATCAACCTTCCTGTCATATGACAAATGTACAGAAGGTAAAAGAACCGCCGCTGCAGCTGATTCGCTCTGTGCCCGGAGTGACGCTTAAAGAGCTTGACCGGCCCGACTTCTGCTGTGGTTCAGCAGGTATTTACAATATTACACAGCATGAAGATGCCATGGATATTCTGGATGTGAAAATGGAAGACGTTAAGCGGCAGTGCCCGGAAGGTATTGTTACGACCAACCCGGGCTGTATGCTCCAAATGAAATTGGGCGTACAGCGGGAAGACCTCGAAGAAGAAATTGATACGGTGCATATTGTGGATCTTTTAATGAAAGCAAAGCCGGTGGCTAAAAAAGCGGTGGAGGCGTAAAAGATAATAAAAAACAGGGAGGGCTTTTGGTTTAGCGGCAGCATAGATGGGGGAATTGGTAACGAGTGTAAAAAGAAATGAGGCATGAAGGGAGAAGGTAAAACCATGGTGTTGATTGATACAATATTTGTGGTGGTTACCTTCTTCTGGATCGCTGAATTTTTTTTATTCAGGCAGAAAGCTCCCTCGAAGGAACCGGAGCGTACGGAGAGCCGCTCGTTCCGCTGGATACTGGCAGCTGTCATTCTGTCGATGGGAACCGCAGTGGTATTTGGCGAGAGCGGTTTCCTCAGCCTCTCTTCAGCCCGGCTTCAGATCGCCGGTCTTTGCCTGTACGGAGCCGGTATTGGCTTGCGGTATTGGGGAATTCTTCATTTACGGGACCAGTTCAGCAGGGACGTGTCTGTCCGGAACGGCGACCGCCTGGTAAGCAGCGGACCGTACCGTCGTTTGTGCCATCCGCTTTATACCGCTTTACTTTTTATTGTACTTGGCTTTTGCTTATTCATGAATAGCCCCGGGGCAGCAGTCATAAGTACAGGAGTCATGGTGCCGGCACTTCTTTACCGTATCCGTATTGAAGAAGAAATGCTGCGCCAGACACACGGAGAAACGTATCGTATATGGTGCCAGCGAAGAAACCGGCTAATCCCATTTTTGTACTAATTCACGGAGGTGTGCTATTTGAAGAAAAAAGCAATTGTCATTGGCGGAGGCCTTGGAGGCATGTCCGCAGCGATCCGGCTGCAGACGGATGGATATGAGGTAACGTTACTGGAGAAAAATGAAAATCTTGGCGGAAAATTGAACCGCCGCAGCGGGAAAGGGTTCACCTTCGACACCGGCCCATCTATTCTGACGATGCCATGGGTGCTTGAACAGCTGTTTCACAGCGCAAACCGCTACCTTGATGATTACATACAGGTAGAACGGGTGGAACCGCAGTGGAAAACATTTTTCGAGGACGGAACCTCGCTGAACGTAACGAGCGATCTGCCCGGCATGATTGAAGAAGCGGCGAAAGTTACGGATCAGCCGAGCCGTAAAATTACGGAGTTTTTATCCTATACAGAAGAAATGTATGAACTGTGCATGAAAAGCTTTTATAAATACAGCATCGAAGATCTGAAAGACTTAAAAAGCCACCATACGTTAGGCGATTTAATGAAGATGGATCCGTTGAACACAGTGGCGAAGGCGACCCATAAGCAGTTTGACAATAAATACCTCGAGCAGATGTTCAACTTTTTCATTATGTACGTTGGATCCAATCCGTACGCCGCCCCGGCCATTTTAAACCAGCTCGTCTATGTACAGCTCGGGCTCGGTATTCATTACGTGAAGGGCGGCATGTACAAAATTGCCGAGGGCATGCAGCGGCTGATGGAGGAGCTTCGGGTCGACGTTCATCTGAACAGCCCCGTCAGCCGTCTGCTCGTAGAAAACGACCGGGTGACCGGAGTGGAAACAGAGAGTGGGGAAACGCACCAGGCAGATGTTATCGTATCGAACCTTGAGGCCATCCCGGCCTACAATACGATTGCCCCTCCGGAAACGAAGGCGAAAAAAGAAGCCAAGAAACTAAATAAAACGTTTATTCCGACAGTTTCGGGCGTCGTGCTGCTGCTTGGGGTGAATAAAAAATTCGAGGGGCTTCATCACCATAACTTCTTTTTCTCTGAGGATCCTGAGCTTGAGTTTAAGCAGGTATTCGAGGAAAAGGTTCCAGCCGACGACCCGACCGTGTATATTGGTATCTCGGCCCGGTCGGACGAAACCCAGGCGCCGGCAGGTAAAGACAATTTATTCGTACTGACACACGTGCCGCCAATGGATGCTAAACAGAAAAAATCTTTTGACTGGGATAAATACCAGGAGGCGATTCTGGATAAATTAGAGAGAAACGGAATGGAGGGCCTGCGGGAGTCAATCGAGTTTGAGTACCGTTTTACTCCGGAAGGACTTGAGGAACTTTACGGCGCCAACGGAGGCTCGATTTACGGAGTGGCCTCCGACCAGAAAGTAAACGGAGGATTTAAAGTGCCGGCAAAAAGCCGAATATACGATAACCTTTATTTTGCCGGCGGTTCCACGCATCCTGGCGGTGGTGTGCCAATGGTTACACTGTCCGGCCAACTGACGGCAGATCTGATTCAAAAACACGAGCAGGCAGATATGAAAAAATAACTTAACAGCCCTTCCCGGCCCGGGAAGGGTTTTTGCCTGCTCCGGTACTTTTGATATGCGTAAAGCAAAGGAAGCATAATCCTTTATTTTGTGATAATATAAATAAGTATGAGATTCAACGAAAATCAAAGCGCATAGGCGATAATTATACATAAAACGGGGGTTACATACCGATGGTACAATCAAAAGCTTCAATTACAGCATTAGGGTCCTTTGTTCCGGAGAAGCGGCTGACAAATGATGATTTAGAAAAAATGGTGGAAACAAACGATGAGTGGATTACGTCCCGTACCGGCATTAAAGAACGACGGATTACAGCAGATGACGAATTCACCAGCACGATCTGCGTAAAAGCAGCGGAGGAGCTGCAGCAGGTAAGTGGAAAAACGCTTGAAGACGTGGACCTTATCATTGTGTGCACGCTGACGCCTGACCACAAAACACCAAGCGTCGCCTCTTTGGTGCAGGCCAGCCTTGGTATTTCCGGGGCTGGAGCTTTTGATTTAAACGCTGCTTGCGCCGGCTTTTCCTACGGGCTGCACGTGGCAGACGGCATGATCAGTTCCGGTCTTCATCGTAAAGTGCTTGTGATCGGCGCTGAAACGCTCTCTAAAATTACGGATTATACGGACCGGGCGACATGTATTTTGTTCGGGGACGGCGCAGGCGCAGCTCTAGTAGAAGCAGACGAAAGCAATCCATCTTTTCTGGCCGCTTTCACGGATTCAGACGGGAAAAAGGGTGAATACCTTTACTGCACCGATCTGTCCAACCAAATTGGCGGACAGGAAGTGGATTCAGACGGCTATGTTGGGCAAAACGGCCGGGAAGTTTACAAATGGGCAGTCAAAACAGTTCCTCAGGGGATCGACAAGCTTTTGGATGATGCAGGAGTGGCAATTGAGGACATCGATTGGTTTGCCCCGCACAGTGCGAACATGAGAATGATCGAATCGATCTGCGAGCGTACCGGCATTCCAGTGGAAAAAACGCTGACGAGTCTCGAATATTACGGCAACACATCATCCGCTACAATTCCGTTATCTCTCCGGGAAGCGCAGAAGGACGGCCGTTTAAGCAACGGCGACCTCGTGCTTATTTACGGATTTGGCGGCGGTCTGGCGCAGTCTGCGTTATTAGTCCGCTGGCATGCAGAATAATTGAATTGAAAGAGCTCCCGGAGCAGGGGGCTCTTTTTTGATGAGCAGTAAAGGTTATGATTATAGTGCGGCGGGTATAGAGAGTACGTAATCAATTCAGAACAGCATTGGAGGATATAACATGGCAGAAGTTGAAGGAAAAGTAGTTATACTGACTGGTGCTTCAAGTGGTATTGGTGAAGCAGCAGCTAAAGAATTAGCTGGCAAAGGGGCTAAAGTAGTGCTGGCCGCCCGCCGGGAGGAGCGTCTGCAGCAGCTTCAAAAAGACATTGAACAGGCCGGCGGTACGGCTGCCTATAAAGTAGTGGATGTCACCTCCCAGGAGCAGATGGACGAACTCGCCCAGTTTGCCAATGAAACGTACGGCCAAATTGACGTTATAGTAAACAATGCCGGATTGATGCCGCTCTCGATGCTGCGGAACCGGCAGTTCGAAGACTGGAACCAGATGATCGATGTGAACGTTAAAGGCGTGCTTTATGGTATTGGTTCCGTTCTCCCCTACATGAGGGAAAGAAAAGAAGGGCACATTATTAATGTTTCCTCGGTGGCAGGCCATCAGGTATCTCCGGGCGGCGCTGTCTACAGCGGAACGAAATATGCGGTGCGCGCGATCTCGGAAGGGCTCCGCAAAGAAGAGTCACCGGAAAACAATATTCGATCAACGATTATATCGCCGGGGGCTGTTGAATCGGAGCTTACCGAGACTATATCGGACGATCAGGTGAAAGAACGCGTGGATGAGCTGTATCAAAACGCAATTTCTTCAGAAAGTATTGCCCGCACGATCCGTTACGCGATTGAAGAACCGGCGGAAGTATCGGTTAATGAAATCGTCGTTCGTCCGACAGCACAAATGTAAAAGAAACGGCACCTATCCACATGGATAGGTGCTGTTATTTTTAGCTGCTGTGGAAATTCATCATTGAAGCAGGCCATTTCCGGGTAAAAGAAACTAACAGAACCAAGGAGGTTTTCGATGGCAGAACTATCATTTAAATATGTGCACGTGAATGGTCTCCGCCTTCATGTGGCCACCGCAGGACCAAAGGAAGGGGAGATGGTCATACTCCTGCATGGCTTTCCGGAATTTTGGCGTGCCTGGGAGAAGCAGATGCATGCCCTTGCGGAGGAAGGCTATTTTGTAGTAGCGCCTGACCAACGGGGGTATCATCTGAGCTCGAAGCCTCCTGAAAAAGCATCTTATTCCATGGATGCTCTCCGGGATGATATCACCGGGCTGATTTTTCACTTTAAAAGAGAGAAGGCTGTAGTTACCGGCCATGACTGGGGCGGGGCTGTAGGCTGGTATCTGGCACTTACGCGGCCGGAATACGTTTCTTTGTTTATCCCGGTGAATATGCCGCACTTAACCGCCATGCCAAAGACGATGCTCATGCATCCTATGGACATAATAAAAGGATATTATATGGCGGCTTTTCAGCTCCCCGGCCTTCCGGATAAAGCGGCTGCGATGTTCCAGTACGCCGCATTAAAGGTCCATCTGTCTGTAACGAGCTGCCCAGGCACGTTTACAAAGTCAGAGCTGGAGCAGTACCGGTTTGCCTGGTCACAGCCCGGCAGCGTAACGGCTATGTTCAATTGGTTTCGGGCCATCCCATTCGGGCCGGCGGAAGCGATGAGCACGGAAACAATCAATGTGCCTGTACGCATGATCTGGGGGATGCATGACTGGTTTTTAGGCAGGGCAGCCGCTAAGGAAAGTCTGAAATACTGCAGCGACGGAGACGGAATTTTTATTGAAGAAGCGACGCATTGGGTGCATCATGAGCAGCCGGAGCTTGTCACACAGTCCATTAGAAATTTCATTCAGGAAAAATAACTAGGAGGCACCAGATATGCAGGATATCAGCTTTGAAACGATAACAGTCAACGGAATTTCTTTACACACCGCATTGGCTGGTCCGGAGAACGGGCCACTGGTCATACTGTTACACGGTTTTCCGGAATTTTGGTACGAGTGGAGGCATTTAATCGGCCCGCTTGCAGCGCGGGGCTACCGGGTGGCGGCTCCGGACCAGCGCGGCTACAATCAAAGCAGCAAGCCGCCTGAGATTGAAGCATACGCTCTGGATGAACTGCGTAATGATGTAACGGAGCTGATCAAAGCGATGGGACGGGAAAAAGCAGTAATCATTGGTCATGACTGGGGCGGAGCAGTAGGGTGGTACACGGCAGCTTCGAGGCCTGAATACGTGGAAAAATTTGTTGCCATTAATATTCCGCATCTGCCGGCTATGCCGGCAAGCATGAAAAAAGATCCGACCCAGCTTCTAAGAAGCTCATACATGCTGTTTTTTCAGCTTCCCGGACTTCCGGAAAAACTGCTTGCCTATAATGACTTTGAAGAGTTTGCCAATGGTCTCGTAAAAACAAGCAAACCTGGAACGTTTACTGAAGAAGATGTAGAAAGATACAAAGAAGCATGGTCTCAGCCGAATGCGGTCACGACCATGATCAATTGGTACAGAGGAATGAGAAAAGGGCCGAAGGATATTGTGGAATCAAGCTATGTGACTCCGCCGGTACGGATCATCTGGGGTGTTGGGGACGCCTTTCTGTCGAAGGCTTCCGCCCGGACGAGCCTTGGATACTGCCGCGATGGAGAATTGATTTTTGTGTCTGATGCGACGCATTGGGTCGTTCATGAGCAGCCGGATATTGTGGAGCGGCTGGTCACAGAATTTATGGAAAAAACGTGACTCGTTGCTTAGGCGTTGGCTCTTCGGAAGCTCACGGTGGCAAGGGCGATCAAAATGGAAGTAAAAATAATTAAAAACAGCAGCTCCTCCGCCACCGTCACTGTACGCCCGAACAGCTGCAGGTTGAGCCCGAGCGCGTTCTGGGCAGCGAAGGGCAGGTCTCCGGCGCCGGTCATTACTTTTTTCATAGCGTCTACGCCGTAGGTGACAGGATTAACTTTAACAAGGATATCCATCCAGGCTGGCATGTTTGTTACTGGAAACAGAGCTCCTGAAAGAAAGACCATGGGGAACACGAGAACCTGCACAATCAGCTGGAATCCCTGTGTCGACCGAAGCAGGCTTGCTATTAGCAGGCCAAGGGAAGCAAGGGTGCACGAAAGCAGAAACATAATCGGCAGCACGGCCAGGACGTTGCTCCATTCGTAGGTTACGCCGAGGACCGGAATAAGGATAAACATCAGTACTCCCTGCATAAAAGCAACTGTGGAGGCCCCGAGCATTTTGCCGATCGCAATATTCACCCGGGACACCGGCGAAACGAGGATTTCTTTCATATAGCCGAATTCTTTGTCCTGGATGACTGACAAGGATGAAAAAATTGAAGTCATTAAAAGGGTCATGGCTACAATGCCCGGGAAAATGAAAGTAAGATAATTAAAATTCTCGATTTCAGAGGTTTGATTCATTACCAGGTTTTCCATCGTGCCGCTGAACCCGCCGCCAAAAATAATTAAAAATAAAATAGGCATCGCAAATGAGCCGAGAAGCCGGGCGCGGTCCCGGATGAATTTCATTAAATCCCGCTGCCAGATAGCAAAAATACCTTCCATATGTGTGTGCTCCTTTCTTAAGCGGGGCCGGCTTTAATATTGCGTCCTGTGTAGGATAAAAACACGTCGTTAAGCGTCGGCCGGCGTATGTTGAGGCTCGTAATAGGTATGCGGATCTGTTGCAGAAACGTAGAAATAAACTGGTCGCTGCTTGGTACCTTAATGCGCAGAACACCTGCTTCCTCCTGTATTTCTGCCTCCGGCATATCATGCTGCAGCTGCGTGGCTACTGCATTATTATCCTCGGTGCCGAGTTCAATCACGTCCCCGCCAACTTGCTGCTTCAGCCGTTTGGGTGTATCGAGGGCAATAATGCTGCCTTTATCCATAATGGCAATGCGGTGGCTGATTTCCGCCTCGTCCAGGTAATGCGTAGTTAGAAAAATGGTTATATTTTCTTTTTCCTTCAGACGGAGAATATATTCCCAAATATGCGCGCGGGTCTGAGGATCAAGGCCGACTGTCGGTTCATCCAGAAACAGTACCTTCGGATAGTGAAGGAGCCCCCGGGCGATTTCAAGCCTTCGTTTCATCCCGCCGGAGAATTCTTCCACTTTTTTCTTTTGATTGTCGGTTAAGTCTACGATTTCAAGAACCTCTTGAATGCGCTCCGTTCGTTTATGTTTAGGGACCCGGTAAAATCGGCAGTGAAGCTTCAAGTTTTCAAGGGCGCTTAATTTTTCATCGAGCGTATTTTCCTGAAAAATGATACCAATGCTCTCCCGGACTTTTGCTTTCTGCTTAAACGCATCATAGCCGTTAATGGTAACGCTTCCGGAAGTGGGCGCGAGCATCGTGCAGATCATGTTGATAGTTGTGCTTTTTCCTGCCCCGTTCGGGCCGAGAAAGCCGAATATTTCTCCCTGGGCGACGTCAAAATGAATGCCTTTGACAGCTTCCATATCTTTAAACGATTTTCGCAGTTCGTGCACTTGAATGATAGATTCCATATGTTTACCCCTACTTTAGCCATAGTCGTTATGTTAGCGTAACTATATAACTTCAGAGAGTTAACGTCAATGTATACGAAGCAGGTCAGAGTGGAATGAAGGGTAACCGGGCAAAATTGAGGGTATGGATTAATAGATAAAAGGGGGAAGGAACAATGGAACTTCGAGACCATGTAAAGGAATACCTAAACCAAAATATATCCTTCGAAGTGGAAACGGTGGAGGAAGTAGTCGATGAGCGGAGACGAAGAAACGAAATGGCGCCGGAGCCTTCAGCTCGCCCGGCAGTAGCTGAAGTGCTGGATAAAGATATCGATTTAGATGGACGCACGTTAACTGTTCGACGATATAAGCCCATATCCGAAGAGCCGCTTCCCACCGTGATTTTCTTTCACGGAGGCGGGTTTGCCGTTGGCAGCCTTGAAACCCACGATGCTTTCTGCCGGGTGCTGGCCAATGAACTGGAGGCGTACGTTGTAGCAGTGGATTACCGGCTTGCCCCGAAATATCCGTTTCCATCCGGGGTATACGATTGCCTGGATGCTGTGCGCTGGGTGCTTTCTGAATACCGGGACTGGGCAAACACAGAGGACCGGTTTTATCTATGCGGGGACAGCGCCGGCGCAAATATTGTATACGCAGCTTCTACGCTGCTTCGAAAGGAACAGACATACCTTGAGGGGCAGATGCTTTTGTACCCTGTTGCTGATTTTTATAACCGGGACGAAGACCCCGCCTACGTATCCTATCATCGTTTTAGTGAAGGCTATGGACTGACGGCTAAAAACGTAGGTGACTTCTGGGCGCATTATTTGTCTTCATGGGATGAACGCAGGGATCCACTGGCTGTGCCGATGCGGGATACGGATAAACGGGAAAATCCTCTGACCCTTATTATTACAGCGGAATATGATGTACTGCGTGATGAAGGCGAGGAGCTGGCAAGACAGATGAAAGAAGCAAATGCAGACGTTCATCATCATCAGGTGGATGGGACAATTCACGGGTTTATCAACCAGTTTCCGCTTGAAGAGGACGGCCAGGAAGCGATGCACTACATGCAGGCATTTGTACACAAGCATATTGGAAAATAACAAAACACCCATCCGGCAGAAGCTGAATGGGTGTTTCGGATGTGTGCGGAATCAGCCTGAGAATTTTGGAATCAACCGCTGTTCCTGAAATTCGCGAAGCAGCTGCCGAAACATGTCATCGCTGTTCACCACTTCAGTAAAACCAAACTGTTTTACCTTATTAGTGTCAGACATCACATCGTATTCTACATTAAAAATAAAGTCACCGAACGGCCAGGCAGCTAATTTATCGAAAGGGATAGCCTGGAGGCTGTATTTTTCCTGCATTTCCTCCCAGAGCCCCTTCTGCAGCGGCATAAAATCAGAAAGTGTGATCGTCTGCACCGGCCCGGTGTCCATTTGGAATTCCTCGGCGATAACCGGCCACATGTGCTCCCAGCGAAAGAAATCCCCGTTAGTAATATTGAACGTTTCAAATGCACATGGCTCATGCAGGGCAGACCAGACCGAACAGCGGGCGAGCAGGCCGGCATCGGTAACCTGGGCGAGCGACCGGTAGGTTACTTCTTTTCCCGGGAAACGAAGTGGAAGGCCGAGTTCTTTAGAGATAGAGGCATAGACAGCAATGACCATGCTCAAATTCATCGGAGTGCCTACCGAATAGCCGCACACGACATCAGGGCGCAAAATGGTCCAAGACCAGTTTTTCCCCGCCTGGTGGTTACGAAGGTAATCCTCCTGGTTGTAATAAAAGTTTGGTGGCATATGGCGCGGATCGCTTTCCCGTGCCGGTGTTTTAAAGGCGCTGATATGGGCTCCGTACACTTTAGCCCCCTGCATCAACACCACGCGCTGGAGCTGGCTGGACGTCGCTTCCACAGCCTGGACAGCGCTTTGAAGCATGGTAGTATTAACCGTAATTTGTTCCTTGGAAAGGGGATCATAATCCTGATAGGCGGCATAAAAGATGTGCGTGACTGCGGGCACGTCATGGAGGGCTTTAGTGATTTCTTCCTCGTTTAAGAGGTCTGCCTCTACGTAATAATCAGCTCCGTGGGTGTCTTCCGGCTGGTGCCGGGAAATGCCCACAGTTTCCCAATCCTCCAGAGATGCAATATGTTTTAGAATGCTGCTGCCTATAATACCGGTAGCTCCTACCACCAGGGCTGTTTTAGTCATTAAAGAGGACTCCTTTCACAATAGAGGGTACTACAGCTGTATACCACAAACTGCCAGAAGCTTAACCTCGCCGTGGGAAAGAAAAACGTCCGGATAACTAGCCGGACGCTGGTAGTTAGGTATTCTGCTGTTCCGCAGCTTGGAGCTCTTCAAGGCTGAGGCCAAAGGTCATCTCGAGATGGGGATAGTCTTTAAAACCGGGCCAGTCCCCGCCCCAGTTGAAACCGAGTTCTTTAGCGATCTCTACGGCCTCCGTCCAATCTGCTTTACCGTTCCCATTGTCATCGCGTTCCATATCCCAGACGAGCTCTCCGTCCGGTGTGCGTAAAGCAAAGTCAATGGCAAGGCCGTAATTATGATACGATTCGCCGCCTCTTGCCTGCGTTACAATTTCTCCCTGCGTGGTCCGTCCTTGGGCGTATAAAGCATTCTGCTCCTCCACAGAACGGTATCCATCCGTTACAACAACCTGGATTCCCTGCTGTTCTGCACGTTGGATCCATTCATTTTTTCGTTCTTCTACGACAGGGTGGAGGGCGTTTTGTGCGACGACTTCGCTTGCTTCCACCTGGGGGAACGGATTTTGCCTGCTGTTCCACCCCAGTACAACGAGAATGAGAAGTAAACCGGTCATCAGTAACAAGACATGTCTTTTCACTCAGCTGATTTCCTTTCTTTTTTTACCTGCGCCCAGGAGTTGTAAACGAGTAGGTGTTTTGAGGCTGCGCCTGCTTTTAGTTGGGGGTATCCTCGAGAGTCCGGGCAGCGAGAACAAAGCCTCCGGTGATGCCGGCATCATCATAAAGACCCGGGGTGGTGATATACTGGTCAATGTGTTGAGTGATCATTGAGTCTTGGACGTACCCCTGCAGGAGCTGCTGTGTTTTTTCGTGTACTTTTGCGAGCAGGGAAGGTTGTTTGCTGACGCCGCCACCGATAATAATCCGCTCGGGAGTGAGAATTAGAATGTAATTCATCATGGCCTGAGCGAGGTAATAGGATTCAAGCTCCCATACCTCAGGGCGGGCAGTCAGCTCGCTGCCTTTTTCTCCCCAGCGCTTTTCCACAGCCGGCCCTGAAGCAAGTCCCTCGAGGCAGTCGCTATGGTAAGGGCATGTGCCTTTAAAATCATCCTCGGGATGCCGGCGGACAATAATATGTCCGGCTTCGGGATGGTTCAGCCCCTCGAGAATATGATTATTAATCACGGCTCCCACGCCGATACCAGTGCCAACTGTCATGTACAGGCAGCTCGTTTTTCCGGCGCCGGCACCGTGTTTCCATTCTCCTAGCGCTGCTGCATTGACGTCGGTTGTAAAGCCTGCCGGCACCCCCAGATGTTTTTGCACATCGCCAAGAATGTTAAAGTTTTGCCATGCTGTTTTTGGCGTGGTAGTGATGTAGCCGTATGTATCATTTTTTGTATTAATATCAATCGGTCCAAAAGAGCCAATGCCCACGGCTTCGATAGAAAAGGAACGGAAAAAATCGTACACCTGCTGCATGGTTTCTGCGGGCGTCGTAGTTGGAATAGAAACGCGTTCTTTAATATCACGGCCGTTTTCACTGACCGCGCAGACAAATTTGGTCCCTCCTGCTTCAATGGCGCCGAGCATATAAACAACCTCCTGGTCTTTTCTAAAATAGTTAACAAAATATTATAAAATAAATAAACATACTCATGTTGATAAAATTCTGCATACTTTTTAATCGTACCTTTTTTTTCTGGTTTTGCAAATATGAAATATACTTGCCGTACAGGAAAGGAGTGGTCTTGAATGAACAGTGACAGGGAAGTAATGAAAAAGGTTCAGGGAAAAAGCGGGGAGCTGCAGCTTCAGCGGCGCGGCGGGCATTATGAAGTTATTAGTAATGGAACGTTTTTAATGGCTACCCATAATGGAGATTCAGAGCGGCGAATGGTAAAGACTGCGCTGCAACATGCTTTTTCAGCAGAGTCGGTGCTGATTGGAGGTCTTGGTGTCGGTTTTTCACTCGATGAAGCGGTAAATCATGCAGATACAGTGCACGTAACTGTTGTAGAATTAGAGAAGCATATTATTGAGTGGAACCGTTCCTATTTTAAGGAATGGAACCGACGGGCTCCCGAGAATGAGAAAGCACGAATCATTGAGGCGGATCTTCTAGCATTTTTAGAGAAAGAAACAAGCGCACGCTGGGATGCTGTATGTATGGATACCGATAACGGGCCTGATTGGCTCGTCCGGGAAGGGAATTCCCATATGTATAAAACGGGAGGTCTGCAGGTGGTTTATAACGTACTCCGCAGCGGAGGTGTGGCTGCTTTTTGGAGTGCTTCTTATTCTACGGCTTTCAAAAGCAGCCTCGAAGCGGTATTCGATGCTGTATGGACCGAGGAAGTGGAGGTTGGACGAGGCGGCCCGGACGTTATTTTTTATGCCCGGAAAGCGGCAGGCACGCATCCATCCCACAATTTTTGAGAATTTTTCACCTCTGTACAGTGATACAAATGATATAGAGAAGGGTACGATATGAAAGTACTGTGTAAACAATGGGAGATAAAGGGGCCAGGGGGGAAATAAAATGAAAAAGATAACAATCGTCATCCCTTCGTTCAATGAAGAGGACAACATTTTCTCTGTATATGAATCACTGCAGAATCATTTAGGGCATCTGCCCTATGAAATAGAAGCACTGTATATAGATGACGGAAGCTCGGACCAGACGCTTGCGAAGATGAGAGAGCTTGCCCGGATGCATGAAAATGTGAGCTATGTATCGTTTACCCGTAACTTCGGAAAAGAAGCAGCACTCATTGCTGGGCTGCACCATGCGGACGGTGATGCTGTAGTGATTATTGATGCTGATCTGCAGCACCCCTCCGAAGTCATTTTAGAATTAATTGAAGGCTACGAAGAAGGCTACGACCAGGTTATCGCGAAGAGGAACCGGGAAGGGGATTCAAAATTCCGTTCGGGTATGGCGACGATGTATTATAAATTTATTAATAAAATGGTGGATGTAAAGCTTGAAGACGGTGTCGGCGATTTCCGCCTGTTAAGCCGGAGGGCGCTCGATGCCCTGCTGTCGTTAAGTGAAGCCAACCGATTCTCGAAGGGGCTTTTTTCATGGATCGGCTTTCCTTCCAAAACGGTTTACTATGAAAATGTGCAGCGCCAGGAAGGCGAAACCAAGTGGTCGTTTTCGAGCTTGTTGAATTACGGCGTGGACGGCATGATTTCTTTTAATAACCGTCCGCTGCGTGTTTGTCTGTATACCGGCCTTGCTGTTATGCTGCTTGCGCTGATTTACATTGGTATTACATTTGTCCAGATTCTGCGGATGGGAATAGAAGTGCCGGGCTACTTTACGACAATTTCTGCTATCCTGTTTTTAGGAGGCGTGCAGTTGTTAAGCCTCGGCGTGCTTGGGGAATATATTGGCCGCATCTACTATGAAACGAAAAGGCGCCCGCATTATTTAGTGCAGGAATCTAATACGAAAAGGCGAGATGCATGAAACAGTTGGATAATGAGTTTACTAGATTTGTTTTAGTAGGCGGTATGAACACGTTGAACTACTATGCCGCCTACTTACTGCTTCACGTTGTACTTTCGGTGCCCTATATGGTTGCCCATATCACCGGTTTTTTTATCAGTTTTGTCATTTCTTTCTTTTTAAATACATACTTTACCTACCAGGTGCGGCCGACGTGGAAAAAATTCTTCCAATTTCCGTTGACCCAGGTGGTAAACGTAGGGGCTTCATCTGTTTTTGCTTATATATTTGTGGAATGGCTGGACATCAACAGCACTATCGCCCCTCTGGGAGCGGTGATTTTTACCATACCGATCACATTCATTGTCACTGGGAAAATATTAAAAAGATAGCGTGGGGAGAGAATATTGAAACACAAGCATATATGGGGAATTGCGGCAGCAATCATTCTGTCTGTCATTGCAGCACACGCATTTTTCTTCTACCAATGGACCAATGATACGTATATGGCAGGTCCGAATGACGGATTGAACCAGATGGGGCCGTTTAAGCAGCTGCTGTACGATCATTATACGAGCGGAGAATTTTTTTATTCCTTTCAACTGGGGCTTGGCGGCAGTATGTTTACCCAGCTCGGATACTATTACTCGACGAACCTGTTCTTCTACCTTCAGATGTTAGTCGTTTATATACTGGAGCTTGTGGGGCTGGTTCGTGAGCCCGACGCAGCCTTTTGGACCGAGGCTGTCATTTTTATCAGCATGGCCCGTATGACGCTCGTTTCCTTTTTGACGTACGCCTGCTTCCGCTACATGAAGCTAGACCGTGTGCCTGCTCTGACCGGGGCACTTTTATATGCCACGTGTGTAATGTATTTTCGTCACGCGGCATTTTGGGAATTTTTCGCAGACGCTTTCATTTGGCTTCCGCTGCTCGTGTACGGAGTAGAAAAAATTATCCGGGAGAAAAAACCGCTGCTGTTTATTTTTGCGCTTGCAGCAACCGTATTTTCGAACTTCTACTTTTCTTATATCGTGCTTATTTTTATTGGTATTTATATATTAGCCAGATGGCTGATCCGTCTTGTGCCTCAGGAAACAAAAATAGGAAAGCAGATACTTTATTTTGGGGGCAGCTCCCTGCTCGGGTTCGGCATCGGCCTGACCGGCTTTTTCGCTGGCGTGTACGGCTACTTTAACAATTACCGGCCAGACTTTGAACAGGAGATCGTGTTATTTGATAGTACAAGCAATATCCTGCTCGACAGCCGCTTTCTCATTGTGCCGACCATCTTTTTAGTGTTTGCAGCCTGGAAGCAGCTGTACAGGGATCCGCGGTTTGTGCTTTTTACGATTCTGTCACTTTTATTCATTGTATTTCATTATAGCCCGTTGGTAGGAAGCGCATTTAACGGCTTTTCTGCGCCAAGGAACCGTTTTGAGTACATCGCTGCTTTTCTACTCGCCGGCGCAGTGGCAGCGGGCATTCAGCATATCCGAAAGCTCGACTGGCGGGAACTGGTGCCTTCACTTGTTTTTGCAACAGGCATGTACATCCTGTTTTACCTATTAGATGACGATTTTTCCATTGATCACTGGAGCGGCTGGCTGACGCCGGGCATGATTGTTATTTCCCTGGGAGCCTTTGTCATCACCACGCTTACAGATGTACGCGGGAAAAGGATTATCACTGCCGTTTTTGCCATTATGACCAGCGTGGTAATTGCTAATCAGTATCAGTATGCAAAGCTGTTTGAACGCGGGAGCATCAGCGAAACCACGCAGGAATTTCTCATGAGTGAGGATTACATGGATGCCGATCAGATTGAATTGTTAAATGAAGTGGCTCAGGAAGATCCCGATGCTCTATCCCGCACGACCTGGGTTAAGGACCCGCAGCGTACAAATACGCCGCTGTATTTGGATTTTTACGGGGCTGGCGCATATTCAAGCATTTTGAATGAAGAGATACTCATGTTTTATTACAATGACCTTCAGATCGATCTGGGCCGGGAAAGCATTAGCCGGTATTCAGATTTCGGCCGTAGGGCAAATATCTACAGCCTGCTGCGCGGAGAGTACGCCATGTTTGAAAAAGACGGGGATGAAAACGTGCCGTACGGGTTTACTCCATTTGTAGAAAATGATAATTATATTATTTATCAAAATGAAAACGTGCTGCCGTTTGTACGGACCACCAATCAAATATACGCCTATGAAGATGCTGAAGAAGCCGCGCCGCTCGCGAAGGAGCATGCGATGCTAAACGGTGTAATCCTCGAAAATCCAGAGACAGCGGCCGATTTTCCACAGGAAAATTCGGTCACTACCGGAGAGGATGTTGAAGCCGTAAACGGGACTTACGACAACGGGATGCTTACGGTTACCGGAGAAGAGGGCGGACTCAATATTACAGTGCCCGGGGATGAAGACGTGGAGGACTATTACGTAGACTTTCTCCTCCGCCAGGAGCCCGGTGTCGGCTATTTCCGGATGAACGTGAACGAATTTGAGACAACGCGAAAAGCGAGAGACTCACTGTACCGCACGAACGAAAATGATTTAACGATCCGGGTGGAAAATCCGGCGGATAATGTTATAGAAATCCGGTTGCCTGAAGGAGAGTACCATCTTGAGGATCTGGTTGTATACGGGGAAACGTATGAACAATTAAATGAAGCCAGCGAACAGGCAAAGGATATTACCCGGAATGTAGAAGTGGACGGCAATGAAGTCGATACTGTCGTTGAAAACGACGCAGGAGACGCATACGCTGTCATGCCTGTTCCATATGAAAAAGGGTGGAGAGCCAAGGTGAATGGTGAACGGGTGCCAATAGAGAAAGCAAACGGAGCGTTTACCGCTGTGCCGCTTGAGAATGGGGAAAACAACCTTTCTCTTACGTACTATCCTCCGTATTTCTGGTGGATGACTGGGATTTCGGTGCTCTCGCTGCTGGCAGCAGTGTTATGGGGCGTTAAAAGAAGAAAAAAATAGTGACAGAGCCTGTTCCGTTCGTCGGGACAGGCTTTTTATATGGATTGACAATGGAAATAATGGAATGGAAAAATAAGGATGAAAGGAGAGCCTATGTCTTTGTCCAAACAAGCAGAAGATTATTTTCAGGAGGTCGGGGATTATCTTTATTTACATGGCAGAAAGAAAAGAGAAACGGAGTTTTACATCCAGGGGGATAAAGAAAAGGTAGAGGCCCGGGAAAAAGCTGGAGGATCTATGTATGAAATTATGCCGAAGGATCCGAAGGTATATAGTGGAGCAATCAAACACAAGGTACCTCCTGCTATAGGAGGGCATCTATCATTTTTATTGCTGGTCGCCTGGGTTCTATTTTTAGCTTTATGGTTGTGGGATTTGCTGCGGGGTGTGACAAATTTTTCTTTCTGGTATTTTGGCATTTTAGGTCCAGGGGCCTTAATAGTCAGTTTTTTAATGATTTACGGCAAACCCCTTCAGGCCTTTCGTTCAAGTTGGATAAAGCAGAACCTGAAGTATCTTCCTCAAGCGGCAATGTTTGTTCTGGTCATTCCCGTTCGTGATCTCATAACAAATGTTCCCGAGGGGAGCCTGATTTTTTCCTCAGCATTTAAGTGGTGGTTTGTGCCTGTAGCAATCATGGCCACTGCCCTGGCGGTTTGGGTTTTCCAGAAGGACTTTTTACCAGCGTACGCAGCAATTATTGGTTTATTGATTGCGGTATGGCTGGTGATTTCTGCGGTGGATCTTTTGCCATTTCCATACAATCTTATTGCCGGTGTCCTGCTTGTAGGCAGTGCATTTGCCTACGGTATTATCCTGAGTTTAAAGCCGGATGATAGACCGGATTAGCTGTTCGTACATTTCCCGGGAAATAAAAGAAGGCCGTGCGTACGGCCTTCTTTTAGGATGAAAATTCTACTGCCGGCCCGGTTAAAATGCCGCTGAACAAGTTGATCAAAAGAAGTACTGTTAAAATAAAAAAGATAATAAAGCTTATCCGGCTCTGGGCTTTAAAATGAGCTGCCAGCCCGACACCCCATAGAGCGGTAATTACAAGACCGGCATAGACGTATAATGAAATACCGCCGCCCACTACGATGGCTGTCACAATCAGAAGAATATCAGTGGTAATGACGAGTAACAGGGAGATGGCTAAAAGCATACTGCTGAACATTTTCATTCTGGCGTCTTCCATATATATGAGCTCCTTTGCGAAGAATAACCTTTCTTCAATGTATCACAAACCTTATTGAAGAGGAAAATAAGAAGCAGGAAAAAATAGTATATTCGAAGCCATTTAAGTTTAAAGCAGTTGAAAATCGTAGTATATTGGTTGGGATAAAACACTGAGGAAGAGGGAGCAGAGATGAGAGAGCGGCAGCTGATACGCATGAAATGGAGAAACGCGTTGTTTGCACATTGGGAAAAAACTCCTGGGGAAGTAGCTCGCAGCCTGCCGGAGCATATGGAGGTAGATACGTTTCAGGGGAGAGCGTATGTAGGAGTAGTTTCGTTTTCAATGCACGACATCCGTCCGTCTTTTTTTCCAAAACAGACAGGCCTGCATTTTCCGGAATTGAATCTGCGTACGTATGTCTGCGTGGACGGGGAACCGGGGATTTATTTTTATAATTTAGATGCTTCTTCTCCGCTTGGTGTCTGGATTGCGCGACGGAATTTTGCTATTCCGTATTATCAGGCACGCTTTTCGATCCGCCATTATCAAAGCTGGACGTATTGGAATCACCACCGGAGGTCCGGAAACGTTCGTTTTCGTGCAAAGTACCGGACGACAGGAGAACAGCTGCCGGCTGCAGAAGGATCGCTCGAAAACTGGCTTGCAGAAAGATACCGTTTTTACACAGCCAAAGATAGACAGATATGGTACGGAGATGTCGTACATAAGCCGTGGAAGCTGTATCGCGGTGAGTATGCAGAGGAAGAAAACGGACTACTCGCAGCAGGCGGTTTCAACCATTCAGACGGACGCCCCGTTCATGTTATGGTCAGCCCGGGCGTGGATGTGGGGGCTGTAAGACTACGAAAAAAATAAGCCTCTGCTCCCGGATACGGAGCAGAGGCTTAAATACGTTCGGCATTTATGGCTGATCCACCGGACGAACAACAATTTCATTGACGTCCACGTGTGCCGGCTGGGTAAGTGCATAGTATACTGCTTCTGCAATATCTTCTGAATTCAGCTGCTGCACATTCAATACGGAATCGAATTGTTCCATTACTTCTTTATCCGTAATGGTTTCAGTCAGCTCTGTATTCACCACGCCTGGAGAAATGGCAGTCGTACGAATGTTAGTCTGGGCTACTTCTTGTTCGAGGCCCATCATAATTGCCTTTACGGCAAATTTCGTACCACTGTATACGGAACTGCCAGGGAAGATTTGGTGGGCAGCAACAGAGGAAGTGGAAATAATATGGCCATCATTATTTTCGATCATATGCGGAAGGATGGCATTGATGCCGTACAGAACACCTTTAATGTTCACATCCACCATCTGGTCCCACTCATCGACCTTTTGATTTTTCAGTAATGATAGCGGCATTAAGCCGGCGTTGTTAAAAAGGCCGTATACTTTGCCAAAGTGATTGACTGCTTCGCGTCCGAGTTCTTCCATCTGTTCACGGGAAGTAACGTCGGTCTCTTTGAGGATAATTTCGCCAGGCTGATCGGAAAGCTCTTCTTTAATTTCGTTCAGGCGTTCGAGACGGCGGGCGGCAAGTGCTACGTTAGCGCCGTTTTCGACGAGTTTTTTAGCGGTGGCTCTCCCAATGCCGCTGCTTGCTCCTGTAATAATAAACGTTTTGCCTTGAAGTTCTGTCATGACGTGTATCGCTCCTTTTTCTGTAAGCTATTTATGCCATAACGTTAGTTACTTTAAAATAATAAGTGGCATCGGGGTGTATGATACCCGTTGTGACTTAATTCAATCATCCAATTTTTGCTAAAAGGGAAGAATTTAATAGAAATGCTTATATGGCGGGGATAGCGCGTGGGCCCGCGAACAAAATTTTTTAAGCTGGTTGTCCGGAAACTAAAAAACTCCCGGATTCACGCCGGAAGTTTATGATTTTACATGTGGGGGACGTTTTTTAGGAGTGAGAATAATCTGCACCAGAAGGCAGAGAGAAGCGGCCATAATGATACCGATTTCTATATAATACCAGAACAGTTCGCCGCTGTTTAACTGAAACATAGTAACTACCCCGATCATCAGCAGGCCAATGCCGATACGGTTCATCCATCTCCAGCGCACAGCAAATGCGGCAAACCATTGAATGAATGGAAGGTTAAATACAAGCCAAAACACAAGCGGGGCCCCGATGCCGATTAACCAGTACCCCTGCCCAATAAATAACTCGGCAGAAAAGCGGGCAATGCTGATAATAGGTATATTCATGGCGGCACCTAAAATAATTCCGAGCAAAAATGTTAGAAAACGCCGCACGTCAATTCACCTCAAATGAGTTTCCCGGCCAAAAAGGTACCAGGATATTACAAATAATATAAGCGCTTATGATACGATGATACATAATCAAAGTAGAGAAAGGAAGGGTATTTCGATGGCTTCTATTGAAAACTTTCACAACCTGGATATTAGAGTAGGAAAGATTGTACAGATACAAGAGTTTCCGGAGGCAAAAAAGCCTGCGTATCAGGCGTGGGTGGATTTTGGAGAAGAAGTGGGAGTAAAGCAGTCCAGCGCCCAGATTACTGAGTTGTATGAAAAAGGTGAGTTGGAGGGTAAAACAGTGATTGGCATTGTGAACCTTCCTCCAATGAAAATTGCATCGTTCACTTCAGAATGCTTGATTTTAGGCGTATATACTGATGAAGGAGTGACTCTTCTGCAAACAGACCACGAAACGAAAATCGGGGAAAGAATCGGCTGAGAGGGTGAATATATGAAATACGTTATTACGGGAGCTACAGGCCATCTTGGAAAAAAAGTAACAGAGGAACTGCTTGAACTCGTCCCCAAAGAACAGGTGACCCTTGGCGTGCGCAGCCCTGAAAAAGCGGCGGTGTTCAAAGAGCAGAATGTTCACATAGAAAAAATGGATTACTATTCGTTTGATGAGCAGACGGCAGTCTTTCGGGGAGCAGACGTGGTGCTTTACATTCCAAGCATTACGCACCCATCTGAACAGCGAATCACGGAATTTAGAACCTCAGTTGAAGCGGCAGAGGGGGTTGGCGTCAAACATTTTATTTTTATCGGTTTTACGGCGGACCATTGGAACAACCCCTTTCATATGAGCCCGTTTTTCGGCTACGCTGTCCGGCGTATTGCAATGAGTTCGATGTCTGGCACTATTATTCGCAACGGAGTATATGCGGACCCGCTGATTCCTTATACGGAGGAGCTGGTCCGGACTAAAAGGCTGCCTTACCCGGCAGGAAGAGGCGCTGTTTCTTTTATTACGCGAAGAGACCTGGCTAAGGCCATAGCCGCTGTGGCTGCTGGGCCTGACAGGCACGGGGGTCTCTATACGCTGACAGGGATGCAGGCTTATACGATGGAGGAATTGGGTGAGCTGCTTTCCAATATTACGGGAGAACGCATTCGTTATGAACCGATGGAAGTCCAGGAATTTGCCCGGACGTACGATGATGGCTCCGGCTTCGGCAGGGTGAATGCATCTTTGTATGAAGCAGTCTCCATGGGACTGATGGGCGAGGTCACTCCAGACGTGGAAAAACTTACAGGAAAACCGCCGGAAATGCTGCGGTCATACCTCGAACGGCATCTATTATAGAAAAAAGGACACGCTGGCATGCGTGTCCTTTAATCGTTATTGCCTCATTACTCTCCGAGAAAACGTAGAAGTTCCTGGTTGAACTTTTCTTTTTCATCAACAAACAGGCCATGGCCGCTGTTTTCAAAAGGAACGACCTTTAAGCCGTTGATTCCTTTTTGAAGCTCCCCGGAAAATTCGTATGGGCAGATCTGATCGTTTTTCCCGTGAAAGCTTTCTACCGGAACTGTAATAGAGGAGAGGTCTTCAAAGGAGTCCTCGTCCCGGAGCGCTTCCGCTGAATGGATGGTCGAATAGCTTCCGGCTTCCATGCCGAGGCCATGGAACCACGTTTTAAATACATCGGAAACATCATCACTGCCAAAAAACATGCCACCGAAATCCTCGAGCATTTTAGGGCGATCGGTATTCAGGTTGTCAATAATTCCGTCGACGTCTTTTTTCTCCATGCCGTATGGGAAGTTTTCCCGTTGCGTGAAGCTTGGAGCTGCCGGTGCGAGCAAAAGTAATTTAGAAACTCCCTGCTGCTTATGACGGGCCATATACCGAAGAGCGATCGGGCCTCCCATGGAAAAACCGGCGAGGACAAAATTGTCCAGCTCCATGGCGTCAACGACTCCTTTAACATCGTCTGCCATTTGATTATAATCATATCCGCTCCATGGCTTGTCGGACTGTCCGTAGCCGCGGAGGTCGATGCCGATAAACCGGTACCCGTGCTTTGGAAGCTCATTGAATTGGTACTCGTACATTTTGTGGTTTACCGGCCAGCCGTGTATGAATACAACTGGCTTCCCTTCACCGATATCCTCCACGTAGAGATGCACGTCTTCTTCTACAGCAACATAATGCCCCATATAGGTAAATCCTCCCCACTAATAAATATAGTATTTAGAATATTTAGTTTACCCTTGTTTGCTTTGCGATAAACTCTGGGCGCTTTATTTGACAATGATAATCTTTTTCAATTAATCTGTTGCTGATGAGACTAAAGACATTGAAGAAAAAGAAATAATTGAGACAATGCAGTAAAAAGGAGCCAGGCTATGAAAGGCACAATCATCCATCACCAGATTATGGACCGGGACGTATATGTATACCTGCCTCCAAATTACAGCCGGAGCACTCAGAAACGCTATCCTGTTATTTATGTCCAGGACGGAGCTTATTTGTTCCGGGATTCGAGCAGTGTGTGGGAGGATTTGATGGAAGCGGGATATATGCAGCCGGTAGTGATGGTCGGAGTGGAGCCCAAAAGCCGTATTCATGAGTACACCCCGTGGCCGTCAAAAGCAATTTCTTTGCACTTGCCGGATTTTAAAGGCCTTGGCACAGAGTATGCATATATACTGACCAACGGCATCCGTCCCTATATCAATGAAAAATACCGGGTAAGAACAGAGGCCTCCCATACCGGATTGATTGGTGCGTCACTTGGAGGGCTTGTTTCCATTTATATTGCTGATCTGTATCCCCATGTGTTTCATAAAATTGGCTTGCTTTCTGCTTCGCTGTGGTATAAAGGAATGGACACTTTTATTAAAGACCGGCTCTCGCTTACCCTGCGCCATTACGTATATTTGTATGTAGGAGAATGGGAAGGGAACGGTCAGCCGTTTATCGAACCCTACATGGTGCCAAGAACACAGTTAATGTATGATATGCTTCGAAAGCAGCTCGAAAACCAGGTGGCACTTCATATAAAACCAAAGGCGATGCATGAGAGAAAGTATTTCGTTTCTCAGTTCCCTGCCGCCTGCACGTGGTTGTTTCCGCCCCTGCATTAGCGGTATAGTAATAGATATGGCACATACGGAGGAGTATAGAATGGAAGCAGAGTTTTTCTTTCGGTCCATACTTATGCCGGCAGTAATTATTTTCTGCCTGATTTTTTATTTGATGCTTCTTTGGATGCATCAAAGAGGAAAGTTCAGCCGAAGTGAAAATAAAAATGCACGGCAGGCAAAAATAATTCGTAATGGGTTTGTGTTAACAGGTTTTCTTGCTTTTATATGGTTTCTCTCGCTCTATATTTAATCACCTGCAAGACTGCAGGTGATTTTTATGTCGTCTAAGCGGATTAAAGATGAGTATCAGATAAAGTGAGACAAAGGAGAGGATAAAAGTTGGGGAAAAATATCGATCTCGTATTTGGGGGCTATGAACTGCGCATCACAAAGGTGTACCAATTGATTTACCATATAAATGATCTGCTGCTAGCCCTTATATTTTTAATTGGCAGTTTTTTATTTTTTTCGGAAGCTACTACGTTTTACGGTACGTGGCTGTTTGTGATCGGAAGCCTGCAGATGTTCATCCGTCCCATAATAGCAATGACTCATCAGATTCACGTGGGCAAAGTAAGAAAGCAGAGAAAGGAAAATGCCAGAAAGCGGGGTGCCCGGGCTGTCCGTGTCCGGAAAGGGAGCCAGTCCTATAAGCTGTAGCGAGACCCGGCGCGCGAAACGTACTTATGTTAAAATATGGCTGAAGAAATGGAGAACGGAGGGGAAGCATGAAAAAAACGGCTGCAGCAGCAGGAGCTATAGCACTGATCGGGGGGCTCAGCGCCTGCAACAACCGGGAAAGCGCGGAAGACAAAATGCAGGAATTTACGGATGCATGGAACAACCAAAACTTTGAAGAAATGTACGGGTATTTAAGCTCCGATACACGAGCGCAGATCAACAAGGAAACATTTATCAACCGGCACGAAACAATTTATGAAGACACAAATGCTGAAGACCTGACGATTCAAACAGGCGAAACCGATGAAAATAATGAGGGTGAAGAAGAAACGGCGCTTCCGTTCTCAGTAAGCATGACCACGAGCGCCGGCGATGTTTCTTTTGAGCAGGAAGCTGCCTGGGTGCTCGAAGAGACAGAGGATGGAGAGGAATGGCAGCTGGACTGGTCTCCTTCATACATATTTGAAGAATTGGGCTGGGAAGAGACTATAAACGTCGAACGGACGAAGCCGGCACGTGGAGAAATTTTGGCAGAGGGGGGCGAGCCGCTTGCGACGAATATGGAAACAACGAGGGTGAGCCTCGTGCCCGGCAGTTTGGGGGAAGAGAGGGAGGACACAATTTCCACAATCGCAGATGAGTTGAATATACCGAAAGAGAATATTGATGAAGCGCTCGACCAGGACTGGGTTACAGACGAAAGTGCGGTGCCGGTGAAAACACTCTCTCCTGACGAAGAAGCAGCAGCTTCAGAGGTAGAAGATCTACCAGGCGTACAGCTTTCTGAAGTCGGAAACCAGCGGTATTACCCGGAACAAGAGGCCGCTGCTCATTTAACGGGATATATCGGAAATATTTCTGGGGAGGAGCTTGAAGAACGGGGCGGCACATATACGCAGTCCTCCCAAATCGGCAAAGCGGGACTTGAATATGTTTATGAAGAGAGGCTGCGCGGTGAGCCCGGCATGCTGATCTCCACGTCAGAGGATGATGTGGTTGCAGAACAAGAAGCGGTTGCTGGTGAAGATGTGCAGACGACGATCGATATTTCGCTGCAGGAGCGTGCCTATGAGCAAATACAGGAGGACACAGGAGCAACCGTGGCGCTGAATCCGCAGAACGGGAACACGCTGGCACTGGTAAGCGCTCCGTCCTATGACCCGAATAATTATATTTACGGCTGGCCGGAAGACGAATTGAATGAATTTAATGAAAGCGACAATCGTCCGCGCGCTGCTAAATTTAACAGCACCTATGCCCCGGGTTCGACAGTGAAGCCTATCACTGCTTCGATCGGGCTGAGCAACGAAGCGATCACCCCGGATGAGGAAATGACGATCGAAGGCCTCGAGTGGCAGCCCGACAGCTCCTGGGGCGGTTATTCGGTAACCCGGGTAAATGATGAATTAAGCGAGGTTAATCTGCGCGAGGCGTTAATTACGTCGGATAATATTTACTTTGCACGGACGGCGCTAAACACCGGTGCGGAAGACTTCACAGCTGGTTTGGAAAGCTTCGGCTTCAATCAGGAAATTCCGTATGATTTTCCTATAGAGAATTCCTCCATCGCCTCGGACGGCCTGGACTCCGAGGTGCTGCTTGCTGATACCGGCTATGGACAGGGGCAGATGCAAATGTCTCCGGTTCATCTGGCCTCAGCTTTTACAGCCTTTGTAAATGAAGGAGATATGCTGGCTCCGCAGCTTCTCGCTTCTTCTGACCGGGAGGTGTGGGAGGAAAATGTTGTGCCGGAAAGCGGAATCTCAGCAATTGAGGCAGGCCTTGAAGGGGTCGTGGAGGACGAACGTGGTTCGGCATATGAGCCAGTGAACGAAAACATCTCGATTTCAGGCAAAACCGGGACGGCTGAACTGAAGCAGGCCGGAGAAGAAGAAGGTACAGAAAACGGTTGGTTTGTGGCGTATGATAATGAAGACGAGGATTTACTGATTGCGTCGATGATCCAGAACGTCGAAGAGCGTGGCGGCAGCAGCTACGTGGTAGAACAGACAAAGCCGCTGTTTGAAGAGTAACCTTTTCACTGAATTGTCATCGGAGTGCAAAGAAAAAATTTAGTTGTTTTCTCATACATCCGGTGAATTACGGGTATGTATAGAAAAGGATTCTTTGTATGTCAGATGAGGGGGTGAGAGAATGACAGGACTGTTTATTGATCCGTTTTTATGGATCACGATTGGTTTAATTTTGATTGTAATAACATTTTTGTTTTTCTGGTTCCGGCGCAGTCATGACCCACTTGGACGGAAAATACTTGCCGCGGTATTTATGATCTACCTGGCGACGATCGTTCGTTTCACGTTGATTCCGGCACCTTATGAAGGTTCGCTTGGTCCAGGTCTTCAGCTTGGGGAGTACTATCAATTTCTTCCTTTCTACACGATTGTAGAATCGTTCCAGGAGGGCACATGGCTCAGCGTGGTAGTAGGACAGATTGGACTATACCTGCTGTTGCCGATCTTTTTTGGCATATTGGTCAGTGACGATATTCACTTTATCTGGGCTTTTGCTATCGGTACGCTTTTATCCTTTTCCATACAGCTGATGGAGTTTGGGATTAACTTAATTATCGGCTACCCGACGAGAGTGGCCGACATTGATTCAATTATTTTGAATACGATCGGCGCGATGATCGGCTATGCCATCTTTAAGTATTACCGCAAGTCACGGCGCAAGCAGAATAAACCAGTGCTGCCGGCTGCTATTGCTCCGAGAGACCGCTCAGCAACGGCTACAAAATTGTAAATAAAGCCGCCGTCTCCTTATAGGAGAAAACGGCGGCTTCTTCTATATATCAGCGTGCATTTGCTGAATTTCTGCTGCATTCAAGCGCCCATTGAATGAGCGGCAGCTGCAACGGGAGGCGCAGCCAGTATAAAAGCGGATAGGCCCGGCCGTTTGGGCGTAAAGGGATCTTTTTGACAGCCATGTAAATGTTAGCCGGGAAAACAAGTACGAAAAAGGCGGCTGCCGGCTTACCGGCATAGCTGCTCCATTGACGTACGGCAAACGCAATACCTAAAAGCAGTTCTGCTGCTCCGGAAATATATACGGCGGCCCGTCTCCACGGAGCCCAGGGCGGCAGGATTCGTTCAAATTTAGCCGGAGAAATAAAATGCAGGATCCCGGCAGAAAAAAGGATTGCCGCGAGAAGCCATCGTTTCATGATAAGTGTCCTTTCTGTATTAAAATAAAATGAAATATATACATGCTGCACAAAGAAGAGCGAATAAAAGAAAAACGAGGCGGCGAAGGATATTCTGCCATATAGGCGACAGGCTGCTTGTCCAACGGTGCACCTGTTTTTCAAACTTATGAAAGACAAACATGATGCCGGAAGTGTCTTCTTCTACCTGCTGCCTGGTAAAGGTTAGCGTATGAACGTCTTCTTTCAGGCTGATCATTAATGCTACAAACAAAAGCAGCAGAAAAGGAAAAACTAAAATGAGCTGAAAAACAATAAACATAGCCACCACGCTCCTCCCTCCTGTGTTCCCTGTTCATAAAAAAGTCAATCCTGGGTGTAAGATTATGGTATACTGGGCGAAGAATAGCTGGCGATGGAGTTCGCCGGAACCGCTCTAAATAGAGCTGATGACTCCTGTCTGTTCACGGGATACGTGTGCAGACAGGATTTTTGCGTTCAACAAGGAGGAGAAAAATGAAACTATATGTATGGATGGCAGTCGGCGGAGCGCTCGGCAGCCTGCTGCGTTACCTTGTCGACCGGGCGTTTGCAGCAGCTCCCGGAGTGTTTCCATGGGGAACGATGACGGCAAACATTGCTGGATGTTTTTTACTTGGATGGTTTACCTCGAGGATTATACAGCGTAAAGCGTGGCCGTCCATGTGGGAGGCCGTAGTAGGCACGGGGGTTATTGGTGCTTTCACTACCTTTTCCACTTTTAGTATGGAAACCATTCAGTTAATCGAAAACGGTGCTCTGCCTGCAGCAGGGATATATGTTTTAGTCAGTGCTGCCGGCGGGCTTGTAACTGCGGGCATTGGTTACCGTGCAGGAAGGAGGAAAAACTGATGACATGGCTGCTTGTCGCTCTTGGCGGTGCCTTCGGGGCTGCTGCCCGTGCGGCGCTGGTGTCATGGTCCAAAGAGAATGGCTGGCACCGGGTGCTGCCTTTTGGCACGCTGTTTGTAAATGTATTGGGATCGTTTATGCTCGGCCTGGTCGTGGCGCGGGGGGCCGGCATGACAGAAACAGTGGGCATTGGTATCGGCTTTTTAGGTGCCTTCACCACCTTTTCGACCTTTAATATGGAAATCATTCAAAAAATTGAAACCGGCGAAGGAAGACATGCTTTATTGTACGGGAGCGGAAGCTATACCCTGGGTATTTTAGCAGCAGCAGCCGGGTATTTTTGGGGGTAAAAAGCCGTTTCCCGGGATTAGGAAACAGCTTTTTACTTACCCCGGAGAATTCTCTCCGTCAGTCTGAACATGAAAACGAATCAGCCAGGTAATCAAAAGCCCGGTGAGGGAAAGCAGTGCACCGAAATAAAAAACACTGGGGAGGGAAACCTGTTCGGCGACAGAGCCGGCGACGACCGGGCCGAGCAGGATCCCTGCAGCATAAAACGACTGATAAAATCCCATTGCGCTTGCCTTCAGCGGCCCGGGGCTCACATGCACGACCATTCCTAAAAGCAGCGGAAGCACAATGCCAAGAGCGAGTCCGAGTACCGCCTGGTTCAGGCTCAGCTCCCATAAAGAAGCAGTCGACGGCATCCATACAAGCGCTGCTGCTCCGGTAAGAAAGGAACCGTAAAGAAGAGGTTTGTGCAGACGGGCCGGTACGGTATAAAACGATAAAAACAAAGAGGCCAGAAGGTGCGGAACAAAAAAGGCAATGAAAATGACGACTAATGTCCGCTCGGTAGCGCCGATTGAAGATGCGTATAGCGGGGTGAATCCGAAAATGGTCATGAAAATAATAGAATGGCCGATAAAGCTAGCACACGTAAGCCAGCGCAGGTCATGCAGCCGTAAAGTGCGTGTGATTAACGAACGAATTTTCAATGGCTCTGCTTTCGTCTGTACCGGTATTTCTTTTGTGAAGAGCGTAAACCCAATGCCTATGAGAGAAAAGGCGGCGGCGATCCAGAACAGCGCTTCAAACCCGAACAGGTCAGCGAGATAGCCGCTGAACATCATACTGATAAACTGAGTGAAAACTGTTAATAACTGCAGGATGCCCATTGCTCTCGAGGATTGGTCGGCAGCAAAGTAGCGGGAATACATAATCGTCGCCATTACCCACATCGAGGCGGTTACCCCGGCAAGCAGCCGGGCAGTAAAAACCGCCGCAAAAGAATCTGAGAAGACGAGCAGCACACCACTGATGAATCCGCTAACAAATCCCGCAATTAGCAGTTTTTTCAACAGGCCCTTCAAAGCATCAGAAAGAATGCCGAGCGGATAACGCAGAAGCACCTGCGTAGCCCCGTAGGCACCGAGAATAACGCCGATCGCGGTATAGGTGAAGCTGCTGTTTTCCAAATACAGGCTAAATACCGGCACGTACACGTAGGTGGCGAACCAAAAACAAAAAACAGCGGTTAAAAACAGGGCATGATCACGTTTTGTAATTTTCATAGCTATCATCCTTATGTAGAAAATCAATTATTGAGATAAAAAGCAGATGTATCCATCATAAACTAATTCTTTCCAAAAGATAAGCGCTTACCTTTAATTCCGTCAAATGCGGAAAAGGGTTTGGGCTTTTGTTTTCGAATATTTTGAGGCCGGTGGCTTCCATTAAAATAAGAGGGGTTTATGGTATAAAATGGATGCTATAATGTTTATCATGGAAGAGGATTTTTATTTTTTGGGAGGAGGCTGTATATGCTTGAAGTAGATCATTTGTCAAAGCGTTTTTTAGAAAAGCAGGCTGTCGATGAGCTTTCATTTTCGATTCAGCCCGGAGAAAGTCTCGGTTTGATCGGCCAGAATGGGGCCGGGAAAACGACCACATTCCGCATGCTGCTCGGCCTGATGGAGCGTACAGACGGAACGATAGAATGGCAGGGGCGAAAAGCCCATCATCTGCCGCTTGACCGGGTAGGCTACCTGCCGGAAGAGCGGGGCTTATTTGCAGAAGAGCAGGTGGAACAACAGCTGCTGTTTCTTGCAGGGCTGAAAAACATGAATAAAAAAGAAGCTAAAGCTTCGATGGCTTACTGGCTCGACGTGTTTGAGCTTGAAAAGGAAAAAAAGCAGAAATTAAACACACTTTCCAAGGGCAATCAGCAAAAAATCCAATTGATTGCGGCGCTCGTTCACCGTCCGGATTTTCTTATTCTTGACGAGCCATTCAGCGGGCTTGATCCGGTGAATACGGACATTTTGAAGGAAGCTATCCAAAATCTGCGCAGGGAAGGAGTGACCATTATTTTTTCAAGTCATCGCATGGAGCACGTGGAAGAAATCTGCGACAAGCTCGTTATGCTTAAAAACGGCAAAAACATTTTGAGCGGACGTCTCGGGGAAATCAAGACACGCATGGATCGCAACCGGATTGTTGCCGAAGCTTCCTGCCCGCCGGAAGATATCAGAACATGGGAGGGAGTGCAGGAAGTACGCGAGGCTGGAGAACGACTACATATCTATACGGATACAAAAGCAAGGTCCAGGGACATTTTGCAGCAGCTTTTTACATATGGAGATGTCCGTATATTTCGAATGGAACCCCCGTCACTCGAAGAAATTTTCAAAGAGAAAATAGGTGAGGCCCATGCGTAATATGTGGAGAATTTTTGCCCATACATTCCGGGTACGTGCGGGAGCAAAATCATTTATTGTGTCGACGGCTATCATGCTAATAGTTGTGCTTGTTGCGCTCAGCCTGCCTAGAATTATTGACTTTTTTGGAAGCGGTGAAGCTGATATCAACAGCTTGGCCGTCGTCAATCAGAGTGAATCACTGCAGCTTCCGGAAGAGGCAGCCGGTATAGAGCTTCATACGTATGCCCGGGAGGAACAGGCAGAAAAAGCCTGGAATAGCGGAGAAACAGATGGTTATCTGCTATTTGAAAACAACGGGAGTGAATACCTCGGAAGTTTATATACCGATGAAGAAGCGGGAGAGACGGTTCAGGCCCTTTCAGCTGGTATTCAGCAGACCCATGTTTCTCAATACGCAGAAGAGCTTGGGATCAGCGGAGAAGAAGTGCAAAACATTACCGCTCCTGTACAAATAGCGGAAAGCACAGAAGAAGCTGAAGGGAGCGGGGGTTCTTCCACTGAAGAAGGATTTAATCTTCTTTCCTATGCAGTTGTCTTTGTGATTTATATTTATTCGCTGATGTGCGGAATTATGATTGCCATGCAGATTGCCAAGGACAAGGAGCAGCGGGTAATGGAAATTCTGATTTCGAGCGCCTCTCCTGTCCAGCATTTGTTTGGCCGGGCGTTTGGAGTGTCCGCCATCTGGCTTTTCCAAATGGCTCTGGTAGCAGTAACAGCGGTAATATACGTGAATGTTACCGGGCTGGATAATATTACTTCGCTTATCAGTGCGACTGGCGGGGCCGCTGTCTCCACCTGGATATATGCTGTAGTGTTTCTGCTCCTGGGAATTGTGCTTTACGGCACGCTATATGCCATGGTCGGATCGATGGCAGCCAAAACGGAGGAAGTCCAGAACTTCAGCCAGCCGCTTACGTTTCTGCTGGTGGGGGCGTTTATTTTGTCGAACTTCGGCCTGGCAGCGCCGGGAAATATTTTTGTAACTGCAAGTTCTTTTATTCCATTCTTCACTCCTTTTACGATGTTTGTACGAACGAACGCCCTCGACGTGCCGTGGTGGCAGATAGGTATAAGCATTGGCCTGACTCTGGCCTTGGTGGCAGCAGCAGCCTGGTTCAGCGTCCGTCTTTACCGGGGCAGTGTCCTTGTTTACAGCGGTGATTCATTTAGCAGAAGGGTCAAGCAGGCACGGGAACTTGCCCGCAAAAAATGATAAACTAGAGCTGAACCATCTATTTAGCTTATGCTCATAAGCAGAAGGAGACGATCGCACTATGGGACTGTTTGATTCATTGATGGGGAACGCTTCAGAAGCAGATCCAAAAAAAGTAGAAGAAGAGATGCGGGAATGGTTAACGGCAGGAGAACAGGTGGAAAGTGCTTTTAAGCTGTACCGGGATTTAATGGTATTTACGAACAAACGGCTGATTATGCTCGACAAGCAGGGCGTGACTGGAAAGAAAGTGGAATATCATACGGTTCCGTACCGAAGCATCACTCATTACAGCGTAGAAACCGCCGGCACGTTTGATTTGGACAGCGAATTAAAAATATGGGTCAGCAGCACGGCAGAGCCTGTTTCCAAAACCTTTCGCAACGATGACAACATTTTTGACGTACAGCGCGCGCTAAGCAAGTATGTGCTTTGATAAAATTTTCCGGGTGCCGTTTCAGGTATCCGGATTCTTTTTAAAACAGAAGAATACATATGCTATGATGAACAAAAGTAAATCCACATGAGTCAAACAATACCAAAAATTTCACAGGGGTGGAAGGCTACGATGCAGAATAAGGAACACTCGGCAGTTATCTCTTTGTATGAAAGCAAGCATAAAGAAAAGGATACCGTTGCCACGCATGCTCATGAAACCCATCAACTGTTATACGTCCTTGACGGTGACGGCGCCTGCGAACTTGCTGAAAGTGTGTATGATATTACAACAGATTCTTTTCTTATTGTGCCTCCACAGACCAGGCATTCGATTCGTGCGGATTCGCACATGACAGTCCTGGTGCTCGAATTCGATGCCGGGAAACTGAGCCAGGACGTGCGTACACAGCTGATCCCAAATGTTTTCGGTGCCGCCCGTGTGCAGTCCTTCAGTGCTATTGACAGCAGTGAACTCCGACAGATTATGCGGAAGATGCTTTACGAGCAGTCGCATGGCGATCAGCTGTGGCGGATGGCGCTTAAGATTCATATTGCTGAACTCCTGTGTACGCTAGCCCGTTCAAATCAGGAAATTGGCCCGGGAGATACAAACAAACTACGGGTCGATCGCCTTCGGCAATACATCGAGACACGTTATTATGACATTGAGAGTGCAGAGGATATTGCAGTGCGTATGGGCATGAGTAAACGATACATGCAGACAATTTTCAAAGAATACTATGAGCGTACACCAATGCAGTATTTGACCGAAGTCCGTCTTGGGCTCGTTAAACAGCTGCTTGTAGAAAGCGATAAAGACATCGTCTCCATCTGCTTTGAGGTAGGGTTTGAATCATTATCCACGTTTTACCGTTTGTTTAAAAAACACGTTGGGGTGCCGCCAAATATGTACCGGACGACACAAAGAAATCGAGACGGGGCATCAGAATAACCACTAAATCATTTCCGAATATGAGAATAAACGACTGTAACTAATAAGACAGCGCATACATTTCTCTCTAGACTTGGGAGTAATCAGTTTAGAGAGGAGCAGGATAAAGGTGGCAGAACATACTATTGGAATTATTATGAATGGGGTAACTGGAAGAATGGGAACGAGGCAGCACCTTATCCGCTCGATTGCAGCTATCCGTGCGCAGGGAGGCGTCGAGATCGACAAGGGTGAATACATTATGCCAGATCCTATTTTAGTAGGCAGAAATGAAGAAAAATTGAAAGCGCTTGCGAATGACCATGATATTTCCCGTTGGACAACCAGTCTTGAAGAAGCTCTCGCGGACAAACATAATGTGATTTATTTTGATTCCCAGACAACATCAAGGCGCGCCGAAGGCATAAAACGAGCAATAGAAGCAGGCAAGCATATCTATTGTGAAAAGCCGACAGCCACATCGATGGAAGGAGCGCTTGAATTAGCACGTCTTGCTAAAGAAGCAGGGGTTAAAAACGGAGTCGTACAGGACAAACTGTTTCTTCCAGGGGTGTTGAAACTGAAAAGACTGATCAACGCCGGATTTTTCGGGGAAATACTTTCGGTCCGCATGGAGTTTGGCTATTGGGTGTTTGAAGGCGGCTGGCAGGAGTCCCAGCGTCCGTCCTGGAACTATAAAAAAGAAGAAGACGGCGGTATTGTTGTGGATATGTTCCCGCACTGGCGCTATGTGCTTGATGAATTGTTCGGTTCTGTGCAATCGGTCTCGGCTTCGGTGAAAACGCATATTCCAGAGCGTGTGGACGAGGCAGGGAACACGTATAAAGCAACGGCAGATGATGCTGCATATGCGACGATGGAGCTTGAAGGAGGCGTTACAGCCCAAATTAACTCTTCTTGGGCGGTGCGGGTGGACCGCGATGATCTGCTGACGATCCAGGTCGATGGAACAGAGGGAAGTGCTGTAGCCGGCCTTAGAAACTGCAAGACCCAGCACCGGGTGAATACGCCAAAGCCTGTGTGGAATCCGGACCTTGAAAACACGATTGACTTTCAGAACCAATGGGAGGAAGTGCCGGACAATCAGCTGTTTGAAAATGCATTCAAAATCCAGTGGGAAATGTTTTTAAAGCACGTGCATCAGGACGAAGCTTTCCCGTGGGATCTGCTCGAAGGAGCAAAAGGCATGCAGCTGGCTGATCTTGGCCTGCAGTCATCCCAAGAACGCCGCTGGCTGGACGTGCCGGAACTGAATATATAAGGAGGGCGCAGCTGATGACAAACTTTATTTATTTACCGAACGCAGACGGAAGTATGTACAGGTATGAATTGACGCAGACAGAAGCGCTCCCGGCTCCTTCGAAAAGCGAATTTACCTCAAGGGTAGCTTATTCTGCCGTTCATGTGACAGCGGACCCATTTGGCAGCAGTGATCCCGTCCGCCGTCCCGCTATCGACTGGGACAAAACGATGGAGTACCGCCATTACCTGTGGTCTCTTGGCCTGTCGGTTGCAGAGGCAATGGACACTGCCCAGAGGGGCATGGGTCTGGTATGGGAGGATGCGAAAGAGCTGATCACCCGTTCAGTCCGGGAAGCCAAAAGCATTAACGGCAATATCGCGAGCGGCGCCGGAACCGATCATCTGGAACCTGGACCGGAGGTAACCATTGAAGACGTTGTGCAGGCGTACGAGGAGCAGTGCTCTTTCGTGGAGCAGGCCGGAAGTAAAATCATTATGATGGCAAGCCGGGCCCTTGCCAAAGCTGCATCCTCAGCAGAGGATTATGAATATGTGTACGGTAAAATTCTGAACCAGGTGAAGGAACCGGTCATACTGCACTGGCTGGGAGATATGTTTGACCCGAACCTTGCCGGCTATTGGGGCTCAAACGACGTCGATGAGGCGATGGAAGTCTGCCTGCGTGTTCTTCATACGCACGCTGATAAAATTGAAGGCATCAAAATTTCGCTTCTGGATGACCAAAAAGAAATCGAGATGCGGCGCAGATTGCCGGAAAGCGTTAGAATGTATACAGGTGACGATTTTAACTACCCGGATTTGATTGAAGGGGATGAGCAGGGGTACAGCCACGCGCTTCTGGGCATCTTTGATGCGATCGCACCGGCGGCTGCCGCTGGCCTGAAAGAATTGGATGCAGGCAATATGCAGAAGTACCATGACATTATGGACCCGACGGTGCCGCTTGCCCGTCATATTTTCCAGCACCCGACGTTTGCGTATAAAACCGGTGTAGTGTTCCTCGCCTATTTGAACGGCCATCAGCCGCATTTCCGCATGATTGCAGGCGCCGAAAGCGCCCGCTCCGTGCTCCATTTCAGCGAATTATTCCGTCTGGCCGATGAAGCCAACGTATTCCGGGACCCCGAGCTTGCTGCAGCACGCATGAAGCCGATGCTTGAACTTGCCGGCCTGCAGGCAAAGGAGGTTTATAAATAATGGCTTCTCCTGATATGAACCTTCTAAGCTTGAATCAGATCACTACCGAAAACTGGTCTCTTAAGGAGGCTGCCGAGGGGTGCTCAGCGCAGGACATTCCATGGATCTCTGTATGGCGGCATAAAAT
Organism: Marinococcus halophilus; assembly: GCF_002265875.1. Taxonomy (GTDB): domain Bacteria; phylum Bacillota; class Bacilli; order Bacillales; family Marinococcaceae; genus Marinococcus; species Marinococcus halophilus. Next base: position 72,126 of record NZ_NPFA01000006.1, on the reverse strand, counting down.
TGAAGAAATTGGCTTAAAGGAAAGTAAAAAAATCATAGACGCCAACGGGCTGAAGGTTTCGAGTGTTTGCCGGGGCGGCATGTTTCCGGCCGTTGATAAAGAAGAACGCCTCCGGCGCATCGATGATAACAAACGGGCAGTAGAAGAAGCTGCAGAACTAGGCACAGACGTACTTGTACTCGTATGCGGCCCATCACCTGATAAGGATCTTATTCGTAGCAGGGAATGGGTGCGCGAAGGCATTGAAGCAGTACTCCCATTTGCAGAGCAGCACGGAGTAAAGCTTGGTATTGAACCGCTCCATCCCATGTATGCAGCAGACCGTTCGGTGATTACCACCCTTGGAGAAGCCAATCAGCTGCAGCAGCAGGTGGGGAGCAGCCATCTTGGCGTCGTCGTGGATGTGTTTCACGTCTGGTGGGACCCATTTTTGTACAGGGAAATTGAACACGCCGGAGACACCATTCTGGGCTTTCACGTATCAGACTGGAGTGTGCCGCTGCCGGATATGTTTAAAGGCCGCAATATGATGGGAGAAGGCGTGATTGATATTCCGCGTATCCGCGGCGCAGTCGAGAAACAGGGCTACAATGGCCCGATAGAGGTGGAGATTATCAACCAGGCTATTTGGGATCAGCCTGGAGACCAGACCTTAAAGCAAATGAAAGAAGCTTATCATATACACGTTTAAACAGATAATAGCGGGGCCGGAAGGCTTGCCGCTATTGTCGTATGTTAAGAAACAAAAGGAGCGATGTTTTAATGCCGAAGCCGTCCGAACACACAAATTTTGAACCGGTGCACCACGAAGAGTCTGCCGTAGAAAAAGGAACACTCACAATGGCAGCCGTTGGTCTCGAACACGGACATATTTACGGTATGTGCCACGGGATGAAAAGCGCCGGTGCTACAGTGAAATGGGTATGGGACAGCGATCCGGAAAAGGTGCGCGTGTTTCAGCAGAACTTTCCGGAGGCAAAGGCCGCAGGTTCGCTTTCGCAGGTGCTGCGGGACGAAGAGGTTCAGCTCGTGGCTAGTGCCGCCATCCCGGTGGAGCGAGGTCCGCTTGGGCTTGAAGTGATGGATCATGGGAAACATTACTTTTCCGCCAAGGCCCCGTTTACTACCCTTGAGCAACTGCAGAAAGCGGAAGAGAAAGCAGCAGCCACCGGGCTGCATTGGGCTGTTTTTTACAGCGAACGGCTGCAGGTGGAGTGCGCCGGCTTCGCAGAACAGTTGATCGAACAGGGAGCGATTGGCGAAGTGATTCAGGTGCTTGGCACCGGGCCGCATCGATTGAATATAGATTCGCGTCCGGAATGGTTTTTTCAACAGGAGCCGACCGGGGGCATTGTGTGCGACATCGGGAGCCACCAGATTGAACAGTTTCTCTGGTTCAGCGGAGCGCAGGATGCCGAGGTGCTCAGCAGTACCGCGGCGAATATGGCGCACCCGGAGCATCCGGAATTTGAAGACTACGGCGACGCCCACTTCCGGGGAGACAACGGAGCGGTACACTATTTTCGCGTGGACTGGTTTACGCCGGACGGACTAAGTAATTGGGGGGACGGCCGGACAATAATCCTGGGCACGGAAGGGTATATAGAGCTCAGAAAATATGTGGATCTTACAGACAGCTCGCGCGGCGAGCGGCTTTACCTGGTTAACCAGGGAGGCGAAAGAAAATACGATGTAGAAGGCAAGGTAGGCTTCCCCTACTTTTTCCGGCTGGCAAAGGACGTAGTGCACGGCACAGCGACAGCCATGCCGCAAAGGCATGCATTTAAAGCGGCGGAATTAAGCCTGAAAGCACAAGACCAGGCAGTGAATATTAAACGGTAGCAGGAGGTTGGCAGTAATGGAACAGTCATGCCGGATAGTTTTGGCAGGAACAGCAGGCTACGGAGAACTATATTTGCAGACATTAAAAGAACAAAATCGTCTTTCCTGGCTTGAGGGCGTAATCGACATTTTCCCGGAAAAAAGCTCTTTTTACCAGGATATTCAGGCAGCAGGCGTTCCGGTATACGAATCGATGGAGGCTTTTTATGCTGAAAGGGAAGCGGAGCTGGCAGTTATTGCTACTCCTATCCATCTGCACGCCGGGCAGGCGGTAACAGCGATGAAAGCGGGAAGCAACGTGCTCTGCGAAAAACCAGCGTCAGCATCGTGGGAGGAAGCGGAAGAAATGCGCCGGGTTCGCGATGAAACCGGAAAATTTTTAGCGATAGGCTTTAACTGGTCGTTTAGTAACGCCGTGCTCGAGTTCAAGGAGGATATCCAGGCAGGAAGATTCGGCCGGCCGCTTCACGGCAGTGCCCTGGTGCTCTGGCCCCGGAACGATGCTTATTATGCCCGCTCCAGCTGGGCAGGTAAAAAGCTTGGCGCAGGCGGCGCACCGATTTTTGACAGCGTAGCAAATAACGCGACGGCTCACTTTATGCATAATTTGTTTTACGTGCTCGGGGACACGAAAAACGAAAGCGCAAAAATAGACACTCTGGAAATGGAAGTGTACCGTGCCAATCCGATTGAAACATTTGATACGTGTGCACTACGGGCAATAACCGACAGAGGAGTGGATCTGGCATTTTTTGCTTCACATGCGGTTGAAAAAGAAGTAAATCCTTCTTTTTATATGGAATTTGAAGAGGCAGTGGTTTCCTACGAATGGGGGAAGCCGATGAAAGCAGTGTGGCACAACGGGACCGAAAAAAGCTATAATGATCCTGAGAGCGAACATATGCATAAACTCAACGTGTGTATCGATGCGGTGCTCGGGCATTCCCAGGATATCCGCTGCGGTATCGAGGCGTCTTACTCCCATTTATTAACCATCGAAAGCGTGCATCAGATGTTTCCAGAAAGCTATGTGTTTGGGGAAGAAGAAAAGCAGGTGGACGCTTCCCTTGGCTTAACATACATTCCCGGGCTCGCAGAGGTGCTTGAAACCTGTTACGCTGAGCGGAAGCTTCCCGGGGAAACGACAGCCTCCTGGGCACGGGGGACGAAAAGGACGAGTATTGACGAAAGCCGCTATCCGTATTGATCACAAGTAGTGTGAGGAGGAGAAGCATGCTTCAGGAAGAAAAACTAAAGCACGAAAAGATGCAAAAATGGATAATTCAAAAAGGAGAAAGCCCGCGGGTGGAACTGTTAAACTTCGGGGCAAGAATACAGCGGATATGGGCAAAGGACCGTAACGGCATCGAAGAAAATATTCTGCTTAGCTACGCAGGGCCGGAGCAGTACGAGCGCGACAGCATTTTTCTCGGTGCAGTCGTCGGCCCGGTAGCCGGCCGTATTCCCCGGGGACGCCTGACAGCAGCCGGTACAGAGTATTCCTTGACTGCAAATGAAGGCAGGCATCATTTGCACGGGGGAAGCGGCGGTTTTAGCAATGTGTACTGGGAAGCAGCTGCCGGCGAAAATGACCAGCAGGCCTGGGTGCGGTTTTCTACTCATAGAAAGAACGGTACTGACGGCTATCCTGGAGAAGTGGAGGCGTCTGTCACGTACATAGTGGAAGCCGGGGGTGATTTCAAGGTTGAATACATAGGGCAGTCAGACACCGATACCTGGTTCAGTCCGACCCAGCATATGTACATAAACCTGAGCGGAAACAACCAACGCCCAATCACTGAACAGTATGCCAAAGTCCAGGCGGAGCAAGTTCTGGAGCTCGATAGGGAGCTGATTCCGACAGGAAAGCTGATCCCAACAGCAGGAACGCCTTTTGAACTAAACGGAAGCAAGCCGCTCGGCAGCCATATCGACAGTTCGCATGAGCAGGTGCTTGAGGTGGCAGGCGGCATTGACCACTTCTTTATTCTCAAAGAATCTGAAGGGCCACAGGCAAGGGTGTGGGACGAGGCTTCCGGACGAAGCCTTGATATCATCACGAGCGCCCCCGGTGCGGTCGTGTACACATCGAACAACATTCCTGAGCAGGATTTCGAAGCAGGACCTAAAGAAAAGCACCGTGGTATCTGCATCGAAACCCAGCAGCTGCCGGTCGATTTTTCCCATTTAGGAAAGACGACAGCATATTTAAATGCAGAAACATATTTCCAAAGTTCTACTACTTTTCGTTTGAACACCCAATAATCAAGAAAAAAACAACTCTCCTGGAGTTGTTTTTTACTGAATTTAAGCATAGTATTTTTGGTTTATTCTGAAATTGAGAGTGAATTTCTTAATTTAATAAGACTTACGATTTGAAAGCGCTTAAAATAGTAACAAAGCAGTAGAGATCAGATGTTTCATTGCTGAAAAAATAGAAAGGGGTTTCTTATATGAAAAAGTGGAAATGGGCCCGGGCCGGAACGGTAGCAGTAACTTCTTCGGTACTGTTAACACTTGCCGGCTGTGGTGGAAACGAAAGTTCTTCACCGGAAACAACAGAAGCAAGCGCAGAGGAAACGCAGACACTTACCCTCGCACACATTCACAATGATGCGAGTCCTGTATATCAAAGTCTTGAAGACTTCGCTGATAAAGTCGAAGAAAAAACCGATGGAAGCGTTCAGGTTGATATTTACGCTGAAGGGGTGCTTGGTGGGGAAACAAAAGTAATGGAGCTTGTGCAGAACGGGGTTATTGATTTCGCCAAAGTGAACGGCGGGGTCGTGGAAAGCTTTGATCAGCAGTTCTCTGTCTTCAGCCTGCCGTATATATTTTCGAGCAACGAACAATTCCGTTCATTTATGGAAACGGATACAATTGATAATATGTATAACGATTTATCAGAGGCTCAGCTCCGCGGAATTACTTATTACGATGCCGGGGCACGGAGCTTCTATACACGAAATACAAAAATAGAAAGCCCGGAAGATCTCCAGGGAATGAAAATCCGGACAATGACCAACGTAACTTCGATTGAGACAATGGAAATGCTCGGTGCCTCGCCAACACCGCTTTCAGCAACTGAAGTTTACACCTCTCTGCAACAGGGAGTCATTGACGGGGCGGAAAGCAGCCCAATTGCCTTAACAGACGCCAATCATGGTGAAGTGGCAAAGCAGTTTTCCTTTGACGAGCATACGCGTATACCGGACTTTCTTATTATGAGTGACAACACGTGGCAGGAGTTAAGTGAAGAAGAGCAAGCTGCAGTTCAGGAAGCTGGGGCAGAGACAACAGAAACGCACAACGAACGCTGGGACGAAATGATTGAAGAAAGTATGCAGCAGGCAGAAGAGGAAATGGGCGTAGAATTCTCTTATCCTGATCAGGAACCATTCCGGGAAAAAGTAGAGCCTCTTATCGAAGAACGACGGTCGGAAAACCCGGATGTTGATAAGGTAATCAGCGAAATTGAAGCAATGGAAGAATAAGTGGACAGGTGAGGGGTGAGAACATGCAGGCAGTAAAAAAGAGTATCGATATGGTGCTTTTAGTTATTACGAGCGCCCTGGTTATATTTTTGACTGTAGCAGCGATATGGCAGGTATTTACGAGGTTTGTGCTTGGAGATCCGAGTATTATTACAGAAGAAGTACTCCGTTTTTCATTGATATGGATTGCCTTTTTAGGCGGCGCCTATGCGTTTGGCCAGGACGAGCATCTGGCCATTGCCTTTTTAAGGGACAAACTTACTGGAAAAGCCCACCTCGGGCTCCGGTGGTTGATTGACCTGATCGTCATCGGTTTTGCATTATTTGTTCTTGTGATTGGCGGCTATACGATCGCAAGCGCAACGATGGCTGAACTCTCGCCTATTTTAAGAATTCCAATGGGATTGATTTACGGCATACTTCCGGTCAGCGGTGTTATCGTTATTTTCTATCAGATTTATAATATGATGCACCGCCGGGAAGTGGAAACGCCCCGTGTTGAAGAAAAGGGGGATCATAAATGGATGTAGCAGTTTGGACAGGCATAATATTATTTGGGTTGTTTTTCTTATTCTTATTTATCGGCGTGCCGATCGCGGTAAGTATCGCGGCAACGACATTTGCCGCTGCGCTGCTGGTTTTATCAGTTGACGCTTCGCTTCTGGCAGTATCACAGCAGCTGCTTACAGGCGTGGACAGCACTGTGCTTCTGGCACTCGTTTTCTTTATGCTTGCGGGAAGCATTATGAATAATGGGGGAATTGCTCTCCGGCTGATTAACCTGGCAAAGCTGATCGGCGGACGAATGTCCGGAGCGCTTGCTCATACAAATATTATCGGTAACACAATGTTTGGGGCCATTTCGGGCTCGGCAATTGCCGCTGCGGCTTCGATGGGAAGAATCATGCATCCCCAACAGGAAAAAGAAGGCTACTCTTCTTCTTATTCCGCCGCGGTTAATATTGCTTCGGCACCGACTGGGTTGATTATCCCGCCAAGCGGTATGCCAATTATTTACTCCCTGTTAACAGGAGGCACATCTATCGGTGCTTTATTTATCGCCGGGTATCTGCCGGGACTTCTGATGGTCGGACTGCTGATAATTGTGGCTTATATTCTTGCCAAACGGGCGAAGTATCCTGTCGCTGATAAAACCGGAGGCGGCGAAGCGGTGAAAATCGTCTGGCAGGCTATTCCGAGTTTGTTTTTAATTGTAGTCGTCATCGGCGGTATTGCCGGGGGAATATTTACAGCCACAGAAGGTGCTGCAGTAGCAGTATTCTATGCGCTTTTGCTTTGCTTAATTTACCGTAGTCTTTCACTTTCTGATTTTCCAAAGATTTTAAAGGAAACTGTCTCCTATTCGGGCATTATTCTGCTGTTGATTGGGGCGTCGACGGCGATGAGCTGGGTGCTTGCCTATGCGGAGATTCCGCAGTCAATCACTAATGCGATGCTGTCCGTGACCAATAACACTATTATTTTATTACTTATAATGCTTTTGATTCTGTTAGTCGTCGGCACGTTTATGGATGTCGCGCCGGCCCTGCTGATTTTCACGCCTATCATGTTCCCGGTGGCTACAGAAATGGGGATCCATCCGGTACATTTTGGGATGATTATGGCCATGGCGCTTGCCATCGGGGTCACGACGCCTCCAATCGGGACTGTGCTATTTATCGGCAGCAGTGTCAGCAAAGTATCAATTGAAAAGATTATACCAAAGCTGATGATGTTTTATGTGCCGCTTGTCGCAGCACTGGTATTAGTGGCATTTATTCCGGAAATCAGCTTGTTTCTGCCAAGGCTGTTTGGCCTGGTGGAATAACAGCGTGTAAAGCAGTTCTGCGTAAAGCAGAGCTGCTTTTTTACGCTCAATAGAAACGCCGTAAACAAAATGAGAATGAGATGGATTCTTTGTTCCAAATGTAGTAAGAGAGTTCTGCTTTTGATAAGACGTTGAAAGGAAAACAGCCTAAGATAAAATGAAAACGTTAACATTTTACTTAAATTTTTACTTCAATTAAAAGGAGGCAAAAAGATGAAAGTGCTCCGATTGATGGAGTGGGTAGTGAGGGCGGCCAGGTTGAACCTTTATTGGCTGGCAGGCACGGTGGCGGGAGGGATCATATTTGGATGGGCGCCGGCCACCGCAGCCGTTTCAGAAATATGGAAAAAGGAGCTGGCCCAGGAGTGTACTTCGCTGCGTATGTACTTTAAATTTTATAAACAATTTTTCTGGAAAATGAACCTGAGGGCCACTGGCATATTAGTTTTTATGACAGCAGCAGGCATGCAGCCGTTAATGCTGCAAAGCCTTGGAGACGGTTTCCAGGCTCTAATTATTGGCCTGGCGGGAACAGCGGCATTTGTAATGACAGTCATGCTCATATACTTATTGATATTCAGCGAAGCTCTTCCGCGTCCGCTCTCGCGTGAACTTGGACAGGCGTTCCTGCTTAGTATTGGCAGACTTCCTTTGTCAATCGGGTTTATTGCTGGAGGCGGGGTTTGGCTGTACTTAGTATGGCTCGTACCAGGACTTACATTGTTTTTCGGGGCGAGTGTACCAATCTTCTACTTTGTCTGGCTGGCCCATTGGTATCAGCGCCTGCACCAGGGGGTGCAGGATAATATAAAAATAAATAAAACAGTCCAAAACAGAAAGGACGGGGGCATATATGAAAAGAATCCTTAAAGCTTCAGCTGCGCTTCTGCTTGGCAGTTCATTAATTCTTTCCGCATGCGGCGGAAATACAGCTTCCACAGACCAAGTACAAAAGCCGGAAGACCCGGAGAGTGTTTCAGGTTCAATCACCGTATGGGCCTGGGCACTTGAAGCAGATTTTTTGGAAACAATGGTGCCTGTTTTTAATGAGAAATACCCGAATATAGAGGTGAACATTAATAAACAAGGCCCGGATCAGGTATATCAAAGGCTGATTACAGGCCTTGCAGCTGGGGAGGGCGGGCAGCTTCCGGACCTGGTACAGGTAGAGGACCAGAGGCTTCCGTCATTTCAAAATGATTTTCCGAATACATTTGTGAACCTTTCGGAATCGGGCTTTGAAGAACATATGGGCTCCTTTACTCCGACCAAGGAAGAATCCATCAAAGATGAAGACGGTAATGTAATTGCTTTTCCAAGGGACGTTGGCCCGGTGGGCGTATTTTACCGAAAAGATATCTTTGAAGAAGCAGGTGTAGAGGCAGAGTCAATTGAAACCTGGAGCGATTACGTAGAAGCTGGGGAGACTATTAAAGATGAAACCGGAGCCGATATGCTCGGCCTGACCTTGAACGAGTCTGTTCCGTTAAACCGCTTTATGATTCATCAACAGGATGCCTTTTATTTTAACAGTGACGGGGAGCTGACTGTTGGATCGGAAGAAACCAGACGGGCTGCAGACTTGATGAAGGAATTTGAAGATAAAGATATTATGTCGAATGTTACGAACTGGGATGGCCGGGTGGCTGGCCTGAAAAATGGTGAAGTGGCTACGCTTCCGAATGCGGTCTGGTGGTACGGAACAATGGTGGACCAGATGCCGGAGCTGTCAGGGTCATGGGGAATGTTCCCACTTCCAAAGTTTAAAGAGCAGGGCGTCCGTGCAGCAAACAGCGGTGGTTCAAGCTATGCAATCCCTCAAGTTTCCGACCAGAAAGAAGCAGCTTATTTATTTGGTGAGTTTGTTTCAACAAACCTGGAGGCCCAACTGGATGGATTGGAAAGCCAGGGGCTGTTTCCGTCGCTGACTGAAGCATATGATGCCCCTATTTTTCAGGAAGGCCAGGAATACTTCGATGGCCAGTCAGTTTATGCCGACTTTGCTGATATTGCTACACAAATACCGGAAGTAACGTATACGAGTGACTATGCTAGAGCCGACAACACTTTTAACGAAGAGATTGTTTCCATGTATTTGTACGATGAAGACCCCGAAAACGTTGTAGACAGAATTGAACAACGGCTGAAGGCAGGTACAGGAAGAGATGTGGCAGAGACAGAGAAAGAATAAACAAAGGGGGCGGTAAATATGAGTTATCCATCCGAAGAAACGAACTGGGAGACAGAAACGGAGGAGAAAGGGTCTTCACCGGACCCTGGAGGCAGGCCGGTGAAAAGAACATGGTTTACAGTAAAAACAGCTCCATACGTGCTTTTACTCCCAGCTGTGCTTTTGTTTTTAATATTTACGGCTTATCCGATTATTGCTTCATTCTGGCTGAGCTTTCAAACAACGGAGGCCGGGGAGCGCGTATTTGTCGGCCTGAACAACTATGTACGTTTATTTCAGGACCCAATTTTCTACCAGGCTTTAGGAAACACGCTGTTGTTACTTGTGCTGCAGGTGCCGATTATGATTTTTTTGGCAGTTATTTTAGCGGTGTTGATGAATTCAGCGTTTTTGAAAATGAAAGGGTTTTTCCGGGTGGCTTTCTTCACGCCGGCAGTTACTTCCCTGGTAGCAGCATCTGTAATTTTTCTGCTGCTGTTGAATCCGGATTATGGGCTTATCAACTACTTGCTGACGACGGTAGGACTTGAACCCGTAGGATGGCTGAACAATCCGTTTTGGGCTAAGGTATCGTTAGTACTCGTGATGCTGTGGCGGTGGACCGGCTACAACATGATCATTCTCCTCGCCGGACTGCAGAATATTTCCAACGATTTATACGAAGCGGCACGTATCGATGGCGCAGGAAAGGTACGACAGTTTTTTTCCATTACTATACCGCAGCTTCGTCCGGTGATTTTATTTGCAGCCATCATTTCTACAATTGGTACGCTGCAGCTGTTTGACGAGCCGTACACCCTGACAGGCGGAGGGCCGGTGAATGCGACAACTACTATTACCATGTACTTGTATGAAAACGGGTTTGAGTATTTTGACTTTGAATACGCTTCTGCGATTGCCTACGTAGTCGTAGTTATCATAGCAATTCTTTCATTCCTGCAGTTCAGATTGGGCGGTGAACGAAAATGACAGAAGTGAAACTGCAAAAAATAGCTTTCTATATTGTACTCACGTTCGGGGTCATCTTAACCGTAGGGCCGTTTTATTGGATGATTGTCGGCGCCACTAACCCGTCGGGAGAGACACTGAGTATTCCCCCTAACTTCATTCCGGGTGGACACTTGATTGAAAATATTCAAAGCTTATTAAGCCAGATTGACATATGGCAGGCATTGTTTAATTCAGCATTTATTACGATCGTTTACACAGTACTTGGCGGAGTTATCAGTGCGGCTGCCGGATTTGCTTTCGCAAAATATCAATTCAAGGGAAAAGAGCTCATTTTCGGCATTTTTCTTCTGTCGATGATGGTGCCTTACCAGGCTCTCGTCATTCCGCAGTTTGAACTGTTTGCTTCATTTAGCCTGCTCGATACGTACGCGGCGATTATACTGCCCCAGCTGGCCTATCCATTTGCGATTTTCCTTATGCGGCAGAACATGCAGTCGATACCGGATTCTCTGATTGAAGCATCAAGAGTAGATGGGGCGGGCGAGTTGTATATTTTCTTCCGGATCGCTCTTCCGACCATGATACCGGCCATTGCAGCAGTGTCCATCTTTTTATTCACACACCAGTGGAACAATTTCTTATGGCCGTTGATTGCTTTGATTTCTGAAGACATGTACACACTGCCGGTGGCTCTCGCTACAATTGCCGGCCAGCGTTCGATTGACTACGGGGTGTTAATGACGGGAGCCGCTATTTCGATTCTGCCTATATTTATTATTTTCTTATTTTTACAAAGATACTTTATTTCCGGAATTATTGGTGGTTCCGTAAAAGAATAACCGAACGGGGGAATTAAGATGATTCATGAAAGTTTACCGAAAATCTGGTACGGCGGGGATTACAATCCGGAACAGTGGCCGGATGAGACGATAGAGGAAGATATTCGGATGTTTCAACTGGCGGGCATTGATGTGGTGACCTTAAACGTCTTTTCCTGGGAAAAAATTCAGGTCGATGATCACAGCTATGAAGCAGAGTGGCTGGATCGTTTGATTGACCGTTTATATGAAGCCGGCATTTATACGTGCTTGGCAACAGGGACCGGGGCGCACCCGGCGTGGATGGCCAAAAAGTACCCGGAAGTACTGCGGGTGGACTTTTACGGACGGAAACGAAAATTCGGCGGCCGCCATAATTCTTGTCCGAGCAGTCCGGTCTACCGGGAATACGCGGGGCGTATGGCTGCCTTTCTGGCGGATCGGTACCAGGGCCACCCGGCAGTGCTTGCCTGGCATGTGTCTAATGAATACGGGGGGCGATGCTACTGCAGCCTTTGTGAACAGGCCTTTCGTGAATGACTGCAGCAAAAATACGGCACGTTGAATGCCCTCAACCATGCATGGAACACTGCATTCTGGGGCCATACGTTTTATGAGTGGGACGAAATCGTGGTCCCGAATGCGCTGAGCGAAGAGCGGGAAAGAGGGGAAACGGACAATCAGGGGATTTCGCTGGATTACCGACGGTTCATGAGTGATCAGCTGCTGGCCTGCTACTATAAGGAATACGAAGCGATTAAAACCTATACACCGAATCTTCCGGTCACCACTAATTTCATGGGAACATACGAAGGGATTGATTATTTTCAGTGGGCGCCTTACTTGGATGTGGTGTCCTGGGATAACTATCCCGGGATGGAAACACCTCCGAGCGAAACCGCCATGACCCATGACCTGATGCGGGGCTTGAAGCAGGGGCAGCCGTTTATGCTGATGGAGCAGACCCCGAGCCAGCAAAACTGGCAGCCGTATAATTCTTTAAAACGTCCGGGAGTAATGCGGATGTGGAGCTACCAGGCCGTGGCCCACGGGGCAGATACAGTACAGTTCTTTCAGCTGCGGCGTTCGCCTGGAGCGACTGAAAAGTTTCACGGCGCTGTTATTGAGCATGCCGGCCATGAACATACACGTGTCTTTCGGGAGTCTGCTGCGCTCGGAGAGGAGCTTCAAAAGCTCGGGGACGTGTTGACAGACAGCACGAGCCGCGCCCGTGCTGCAATTCTTTATGACTGGGAAACCCGGTGGGCGGCTGAACTTTCCAGTGGGCCGTCGGTGGAGATTGATTATGTGCAGGAAGTTCATGCCTATTACCGGGCCTTCTTTGACCAGCATATTCCGGTGGATATAGTGCACCCGGAGCAGGACTGGAGCGGCTACGACATTGTCATCGCCCCAATGATGTATATGGTTAAAGAAGCATGGGCCAAACGGGTGGAAAGCTTCACGGCTCAGGGAGGCACCTTTGTGACCACGTATTTCAGCGGCGTCGCGGACGAATCGGATCGGGTGCACCTGGGAGGCTACCCGGGCCCGCTTCGAAAGGTGCTCGGGATATGGGTGGAAGAAATCGACGCACTGCCGCCAGCTTATACGAACACAGCGGCTGTTACGCTCCCTGTCGGCCAGCTGAAAGGGGCGTATGAATGCCGGTATTTGTTTGATCTGCTTCATTCTGAAGGGGCGGAAGTGGTAGCGGTCTACGAAAATGATTTTTACGCCGGCATGCCTGTGATAACGAAAAACCAATTCGGTAAAGGCGAGGCCTGGTACATCGCTTCCCATATGGAATCCCAGGCTCTGCATGATTTAATTGCAACAATCACAGAGGGAAAAAATATTTCCCCTTTGGTCCCGTGGGCTTCTGAGGGTGTGGAAGCAGCCGAAAGAGTTAAAAACGGAGAGCAGTACTTATTTTTGCTGAATCACTCCAGGGTGCCGGCGCAGGCGGAACTGAACGGAAGATATACGGATCTGCTAACAGATGAATTGCTTGCTTTCCATTGTAATTTAGAAAAAAATGACGCTCGTATTCTCCGCAAAGAGCACAAAGAGTAAAGCCGAAGGCGGCAAGGAAAATAATAGTGAATTTCATTTGTTTTATTTTGTTTTATGTTTGTTTTTGCTGTTATTTATGATAGGATAGGTGTATGAAAACGCTTAAAGAAGATTAAATGGAGGGTGAATAATGATTACAAACGTTAAAAAGGTGAAAAACCTCTGGAATGAGAACGAAGCATCCAAGTTCAAAACCGGCGTAGAGCAGCTTCGCTATCGTTCCAACCTGCTGGGGCAGGACCGCTCCGTATGCAACTGGGGCGGTGGGAATACGTCATTAAAGACCACAGAAAAAGACTTCCGGGGCAGGGACATCGAAGTAATGTGGGTGAAAGGAAGCGGTTCGGACCTTGCGACTATGGAAGAAAAACACTTTACTGCTTTGAGCATGGAGGATATTCGTCCGTTAATGGAACGTGAAGAGATGCCGGACGAGGAAATGGTGGCATACCTGCGTCACTGCATGATCGACCCGGGTCATCCACGTTCGTCCATTGAAACACTTCTGCACGCTTTTCTGCCTTTTAAACATGTAGATCATACCCACCCGGATGCCATTATTAGTATCTGCTGCGCAGACAACGGTAAAGATATTGCCCGGGAAATATTCGGGGACCGTTTTGTCTGGGTACCGTACGTCCGCCCTGGATTCACTCTTTCGAAAATGATTGCTGAAGGTGTACAGGAGAATCCAAAAGCAGAAATGGTGCTGATGGAAAAACACGGCCTGGTTACATGGGGAGAAACATCGAAAGAAAGCTATGACCAGACCATTGAGGTAATTCAGGAAGCAGAAGACTATATTGTAAAAACACAGGAAAGCCAACAAACCGTTTTTGGAGGGGAAGATACAAAGGCGCTGCCGGAAGAAGAACGCAAGGAACTGCTTGCCGAAGTAATGCCGGTTATCCGGGGAGCGGTGAGTGATCATAAAAAAATGATCCTCTCTTACTCCGATGACGAAGCGGTGCTTGAATTTGTGAACAGTAAAGACGCACCTGAACTGTCCCAGGTGGGCGCTGCTTGCCCTGACCACCTTGTGCACACGAAAAGAACGCCTCTGTTTGTTGATTGGAAACCATCGGAAGGTAAAGACGTCCTGATTGAAAAAATAAAAACAGGGGTGGAGACATACAAGCAGGAATATACCCAGTACTTTGAACGAAACAAGAATGAAGGCGACACGATGTTTGAGCCGGCGCCCCGCGTTATTTTGATTCCAGGTGTAGGCATGGTCAATACCGGTAAGGACAAACGGATGGCCAACGTAAGTGGAGCGCTTTATCACCGTGCGATTGCTGTCATGAAAGGAAGCACGGCTCTTGGATCATTTGTTTCCCTGTCAGAGAACGAATCGTACAATGTGGAGTACTGGCCGCTCGAGCTGTATAAGCTTTCTCTTGCTCCGCCGGAAGCAGAATTCTCGAGACAGGTTGCATTTATTACCGGAGGAGCCGGCGGGATCGGTTCGGCGGCCTGCCGTGAATTGCTCGGGGACGGCGCTCATGTCGTAATTGCCGACTTAAACGCCGACGGAGCAAAAGAAAAAGCCGACGAATATACGCAAGCCTACGGAGAAGAACGGGCATATGACGTGGCAATGGATGTCACTTCTGAAGAAGCTGTCGCAGCTGCTTTCAAGGAAGCAGCGCTGCAGTACGGAGGCGTGGACATCATCGTGAATAACGCCGGCCTGGCTTCTTCAAGCCCGCTCGACGAAACGACGCTGAAGCAGTGGCAGCTGAACATGGACGTACTTGGTACCGGCTACTTCCTGGTGGCGCGTGAAGCATTCACGCAGATGAAAGCACAGGGAACGGGAGGAAACATGGTTTTTGTGGGATCTAAAAACTCGGTATATGCCGGAAAAAATGCAGCGGCCTACAGCTCGGCAAAGGCGCTTGAAACCCATCTTGCACGCTGCATCGCAGCAGAAGGCGGCGAGTACGGCATCCGTGTGAACTCTGTTCTGCCGGACGCCGTGCTGCAGGGATCGAAAATTTGGTCATCTTCGTGGAAGGAAGAACGGGCGGCAGCCTACGGAATTGACCCCGACGAGCTGGATGAGCACTACCGTAAGCGTACAACGCTTCTCGTTAATATTTATCCGGAGGATATTGCGGAAGCGATCGCTTTCTTCGCTTCAACGAAATCAGAAAAAACGACCGGATGCATGCTGACCGTAGACGGTGGTGTACCAGCGGCCTTTACACGCTAAGTAAATAAACAAGGAGCTGCCTGCCGGTAGGTACCGGCGGGCCTGCCCCTCCTGAACAAAGCAGAGAGCCAGCGGAACTGCCTTGGTGCGGACCGCGTTGGAAATAGAGATAGGAGGATGACACATGAGCGACCGTCATTATACATTATTCGAAAAACAGCAGCAGGCAAGGGGTATTGATCTTGAAGCGGTAAAAAAGAAATTGCAGAAGCTGCAGGTTGAAACACCTTCCTGGGGCTTTGGCGATTCCGGCACCCGTTTTAAAGTATTCCAGCAAGAAGGCATACCGCGGGATCCCTTTGAAAAGCTGGAGGATGCGGCCCAGGTGCACAAGCATACGGGTTCAAGTCCAGCAGTGGCGATTCACATCCCGTGGGATAAAGTCGATAATTACAAAGACTTGAAAACGCATGCAGAAGGTCTTGGTGTAAGCATTGGAGCAGTGAATCCGAACCTGTTTCAGGATGATGATTATAAATTTGGCAGTTTAACCAATACGGACCCGGCGATCCGCCGGAAGGCGCTTGACCACTTGCTTGAATGCATTGATATTGCGAGGAAAGTTGACTCCAATGTATTAAGCCTCTGGTTTGCCGATGGCACCAATTACCCGGGACAGGCAGACTTTCGAAAACGGAAAAACTGGATGCTTGAAGGGCTGAAAAGCATGTATGACGCGTTGGACGATTCGATGCGCATGCTGATCGAATACAAGTTTTTTGAACCAGGATTTTATCACACTGATTTTGCAGACTGGGGGATGGCTTTTAACGCAGCCAACAAGCTCGGCAGTCAAGCGGAAGTACTGGTAGATACCGGCCATCATCCACAGGCGACTAACATCGAGCATATTGTGGCGTATCTGCTTGATGAACAGAAGCTCGGCGGGTTTCACTTTAACAGCCGCAAGTATGCAGACGATGACCTTATTGTCGGCGCCCACGACCCTTATGAAGTATTTTTGATTCTTCAGCAGATTGTACAGGCTGAAGAAGATCCGGATCCGGCGGTTCGCAAAAACGCCGAAAATATTGCTTATATGCTCGACCAGTGCCACAACCTGGAGCCGAAAATTCCAGCTATGATCCGCTCGATTGAAAACGTTCAGACAATGTATGCTAAAGCGTGCCTGGTGAATTTGGAAGAGCTTCGGACTGCTCAGGAAAAACAGGATGTTCTCGGAGCAGAGCGTGCAATCCGTTCCGCTTTTGAGGCGGACGTTACGCCGCTTCTTGAAGCTTTCCGGGAAGAAACGGGCGCTTCCGTGAAGCCGATGGACGCTTACTATTCCAGCGGCTATGGAGAGAAAATTCTTTCCCGCGGCAAAGGCGGTGCCAGCTGGTGAGTGTACTCGCGTTCGATTTAGGGGCAGGCAGCGGAAGAGCCGTGCTTGGCTGGATCGAAGCCGGGAGGCTCGAAACGATGGACGTGCACCGCTTTAAAAATGAACCAGTACGGGTGAACGGACGATTTCACTGGGATATCTACCGCATTTTTCATGAGTTGAAGGAAGGCATTCGTGCAGCTTACGAAGAGCGCCAGGACATTGAAAGCATCGCCATCGACAGCTGGGCAGTCGATTTCGGCTGTGTGGGCCAGGACGGGGAACTGCTGCGTCATCCGTACCATTACCGTGATGCTCACACAGATGGAGTAATGGAGCAGGTAACGGAGCGTATCGGCAAAAAATTTATTTTTGAACGCACAGGTATCCAGTTTCTGCCGTTTAACACAATCTATCAGCTAGAAGCTATGGTAAAAGCTGATTCCCCGGTTTTAAAGGAAACACGGACACTCTTAATGATTCCTGATCTGCTGCGCTATTTTTTAACGGGAGAAATGAAAAGCGAATTTACAAATGCAACTACCACTCAGCTGTTTAATCCGCGAACGATGGATTGGGACGGAGAACTGTTGAAGGCGATTGGAGTCCCGCGGGAGTGGATGGCTGATGTCGTGATGCCGGGTACCCGGGTAGGAGAGCTGCGTCAGGATCTGCAGCAGGAGCTGCAGGTGCCGGCGATTCCTGTCTACACCAGCGCCGAGCATGATACAGGAGCAGCAGTGGCCGGTGTCCCGGCAGCATCTTCTTCTTTTGCCTATTTGAGCTGTGGCACGTGGTCGCTGATGGGGACGGAAATTGAAGAACCCAATACCACTCCAGAAGCGTTTGAATGGAATTTCACGAACGAAGGCGGTGTAGAACGGACCTTCCGACTGCTGAAAAACATTATGGGGCTTTGGATTTTCGAGGAGTGCCGACGTGCCTGGCGCGGCGATAATGTCTCCCATGAAGCGCTGCTTGCGCAAATGGAAGAAGCGCCGACTTTTCAGTCATATATTGATCCGGACGACCTCCAGTTCCTGCACCCGGCGGATATGCCTGCCCAAATTCAACAGTATTGCCGGGAGAGCGGACAGAAGGTTCCTGAAACAAAAGGGGAGATTGTGCGGTGTATCATGGAAAGTCTGGCCATGAAATACCGACACGTTCTCGAGCGTACGGAACAGCTTTCCGGCCAGTCTTTTTCCGGATTGTATATGGTCGGGGGCGGTATTAAAAATACGTACCTTTCCCAGTTTACGGCAAATGCCCTTGGGCGTAACGTATGGACAGGGCCGAAGGAAGCGAGTGCTCTTGGCAATATTACAGTACAGCTGACCGCTGCCGGGAAAATCAAAGACCGGCACGAAGCACGCAGATATATTCGCGAAGCAGTGGAAGTAAGCGCCTTTTCCCCAAAGGAACATACCTCCTGGAACACGGAGTATGAGTCATTCTGTGAAAAGACAGGGCTTGGAAACGGTTTGTCCCAAGCTAAAAGAGCATAGTGAAACAAATGGCCTCCGGGTGCTTATCCCGGGGGTCATTTTTGTATAGAGCAGTAAAAACGTTTATACTATATGTAAACGTTTACCAAAAGGGGATGAAGCTATGAATATTGCGCTGCAGCTTTACACGCTTCGAAACGAGCTTGAAGAGGATTTTATTGGCACGCTCCAGCAGGTGAGGACCATGGGGTACAAAGCGGTGGAGCTGGCCGGCCAGAACGGCGGCTTCGGTACGGAGGAGCTCGCAGGGACTATGAAGAATATTGGCCTTCAGGCAGTATCGAGCCATGTGCCATTGGAGGAGCTGCAGGATGACCTGGGCGGGGTAATAGAAAAGCATCTGGCACTTGGATGCCGCCACATTGTCTGCCCCTACCTCGATGAAGAGAGACGTTCGAGTCTGAAGGCCTATAAGCAGACGGCAAAGGAACTAAACAGGATTGGAAAAACGTGCCGGAAGGAAGGCATCACATTTTCGTATCATAACCATGATTTTGAACTGCTCCCGCTCGAAGGGCGACTGCCGTTTGAAGTGATGCTCGAGGAAATGAAACCGGAGCACGTGCAGGTGGAGCTTGATACATACTGGGTACAGAAGGCGGGGGAAGACCCTTTTGCCTGGATGGACCGGCTCAGGGACCGGCTTTCACTTGTGCATATTAAAGACATGACTGCAGACGGCGAGGAATTTTTTGCAGAACTCGGTGAAGGAAAAATGGATATTAAGGCGATTATGAAAAAAGCAGAGGAGTCCGGGGCTTCCTGGCAGATTGTGGAGCAGGATGCTTCGCGGCGGAAGCCGCTGGAAAGCGTCCGTATAAGCATGGATTACATTCAGAATACGTTTGTTTAAAGAAACGGCAGCTGAGGAAGAGAACTATCAAGGAGGACGATAATTATGCCATCCGCTTTTGATATTTCAGATAAAACAGGCCAGGGTCTGGCCGTAGACGATTTTGTTGAACGCATGCGCCCAACGTACCGGGAGAAAATGGAGCCGTGGCAGGCCGCTTTCTCCTGGAACCATCACCCGGAAGACAAGCTGCTCGCCCTGCAGTCGCGGGAGGATCTGCACTGCTCTATCCTCGCATCCGACTGGTGCGGGGATGTGCACCGAAATTTCCCGGTGATCGTGGAAGTAATGCGAAAAGCCGGTATTCCGGTGGAAGTGTTTATTCAGGAAGACCATCCCGATTTTATCGATCAATTCCGCACCCTTGGCGGCACTTCAGTGCCGAAAGTGATCGTTTCTGATGAACACGGAAAGGTTTATTTCAGCTGGGGACCAAGGCCTGCTTTTGTGCAGGAGCCAATGAAGCATTTTAAAAGCCTTGGGCTCACAGAAAATGATGAATCGTATGCAGATGAACGCTCGGCAGCATATGAAAATATTTTTTCCAGATACGGAGACGATGCAGACTATCAGCGGCTGGTCGTTTATGAACTGACTAATCTGCTGGAGCAGAGCTGACGGCTATCAAAAAAGCCCGCGCCTTTTTCAGGTGCGGGCTTTCTCTGCGCGGCGGAGTGTTGGCTCCAGGGTAAGAGCCACATTCCCCTGGATGGCCCGGGAAATCATGCAGGCCGTTTCCGCTTTTTCGATCAGCTTTTGTGCTTTTTCTATTTGCTTTTCAGATGCGTCCTTCTCCAGGGTGATTACCGGACGATGAATAATTTCTTTGTACGTAAACACGCCGTTTGTGACATCTACACGGCCTTCGCTTGTATGCTCCATGGAGGCAACGGGAAGCTCCGCCCGCTCAAGCATGGCACCGAGCGTAATAATATAGCACGTGGCTGCGGCACCGAGAAGCATTTCATCAGGATTTGTGCCAATGCCCGGGCCGTCCATTTCTTGCGGAATTGAAATATTTGTTTTCAGCTGTCCGGCATCAATAGAGCCGACGGCATTGCGGCCACCGGGCCATTCTGCCGTTAAATGAAAATGTTCAATAGCCATAAGGGATCCCTTCTTTATATAAAGTCTTTCCCTGAGGATAAAAAATAAAGGAACGAAAAGCAAAAAAAGTGCCTGCAGCACGTTTCAAATACAAGAAAAAGGTCTATGGAAGAGTATGCTATAAAACGGGAGGCTTACACATGCAGACAGTATTACTAACGGGAGCGGCGGGCACAATCGGCACCGTGCTCAGAAGCTATCTGTCGAAACGATTTAAACTCGTGCTGACAGACACGAAAGCTCCAGAGGGTTTAACAAATGAAGAAACATTCATGGAAGCAGATATTACAAGCAAAGCGGAGGTCCGCGAGCTGATGCACGGGGTGGATGCGGTTATTCATCTGGGAGGTATCCCGGTTGAGACGGACTTTGAATCAATTGAGCAGGTGAACATAACAGGTACGTTTCATATGATGGAGGCAGCAGCCGAGGCAGGCGTGGAACGATTGATTTTTGCAAGCAGTATCCATGCTGTCGGCTTTTATCCGGCGGACGAATGGGTGGACGAAGCCTCACCAGTGCGGCCTGACACGCTGTATGGAGTCAGTAAGGCATACGGGGAAGCGCTCGGACGTTATTATCACGATAAATTTGGGTTAAAAGGCATCGGGGTGCGCATTTGTAATTTTCAGGAGCGGCCGGCGTCCGGATACGATTTAGAAAACTGGTTCAGTCCCCGTGATGCAGAGCGCTTATTTGAAGCAGCGCTCACCTGTGCGGTGCCCGAGTACCTGATTGTTTACGGTATTTCAAACAACACCCGGGCAAAATTTAAAAACACCCGGGCAAAAGAGATTGGATACGAGCCACAGGATAATGCAGAAGATTACGCCGGTGAAGTGGAGGGAGGAGGCTCTCCGAAAAAAGGAGGAGAGTTTACGGCGAAGGACTTTGGAAAAGAAAACGGGCGGTGAAACGTATGCAGGAAGCGGAGCTGAAGATTTTAGGAGGCGAAGATGCTGAAGCTTACAAAGAGCTTAGGATGCAGGCTTTGGAGGAGAGCCCGGAGGCTTTTGCTTCAACCTTGGAGGAGGAAAGACAGAATTCAGGTCTGGTCCGAAAATATAAAGAAAGACTGGAGGGAAGCCAGTCTTTTACATGGGGCATCGAAGCCGGAAACGAGCTTGCGGGTGTCATCACCCTGCTCCCTATGCAGATGCAGAAGCTTCAGCACAAAGCGACAATTCTGGCTATGTATGTAAAGCCTGCATTCAGGGGCCGCGGGTTTGGAGGCAGACTCGTAGAAGCTGCATTGAAGCAGGCAGATAAAAACGGGATCGAACAGGTGCAGTTAACCGTCGTGAGTGAAAACAAGCATGCGCTCCACCTGTACAAAGCCTGCGGCTTTTCTATTTTTTCGACAGAAAAAGAAGCGATGAAAACAGCGGACGGCTACAACGACGAGCACTGGATGGTTCGTTTCTTGAAAAATGTTTAAAGTTCCATAGTTTTCCACTTCAACTTTCCGTATAATAAATAATAATATTTATTATCTTAAAAGTTAAAAGGAAGGGAAGTGAAAGCATGGGATCCTGGAAAGCGTACCGGTTTCCAGTCATTATGCTTGCTGCTATCATTATTGGTAGCATAGCGGGTTTTATTTGGGGCGAGGATGCCATGGCGGTCCAGCCTCTCGGTGATTTATTTTTAAATATGATGTTTACTATTGTAGTGCCGCTTGTGTTTTTCTCTATTGCTTCAGCGGTAGCGGTTATGGATTCAGTAAAGCGGCTCGGCCGTATTCTGGGTTCAATGATGATCGTTTTTATTGTAACCGGCATTATTTCTTCCTGCCTGATGCTGGCGGCTGTTATAGCCTTTCCGCCTGCAGAAAACGTAAGCGTAAACGAAGAGCAGCCCGCCCAGCAGGAAGAACAAGGCTCGTTTGCCGATCAGCTTGTAGAAACGTTTACCGTGTCTGATTTTATAGATATCTTCTCTACTGAGAATATGCTTGCTTTAATTGTTTTTGCAATGCTTGTCGGCGTAGCTACAGGCTTATCAGGAGAAGCGGGAAAGCCATTCGCCAGCTTTTTACAGAGCGGCTCGGAAGTATTCATGAAAATAGTGGCTCTGGTTCTTTATTATGCACCAATCGGGCTGGGCGCTTATTTTGCAGCTCTGGTAGGAGAATACGGCCCTCAATTGATCGGGGAATATGCTAAAGCAGTAGCAGTTTATTACCCGGTAGCTATTTTATATTTTGTTTTTGGTTTTTCTTTTTATGCCTGGATAGCTGGAGGGAAGCAGGGGTTCAGCCGCTTTTGGAAAAATATCTTTGCGCCGGCGGTAACTTCACTTGGTACAGCCAGCAGCGTGGCATCTCTGCCAGTGAATTTAAACGCAGCCAGAAATGCTGGTGTTCCTAAAGACATAAGGGAAACAATACTTCCTATTGGAGCGACCATTCATATGGACGGTTCCTGTCTCTCAGCCATATTAAAAATAGCTTTTGTCTTCGGGGTGTTCCAAATGGAATTTACCGGGTTAGATACATACTTAACTGCTATTGGAATCGCGCTGCTCAGCGGAATGGTGATGAGCGGGGTCCCCGGAGGAGGGTTTATTGGAGAAATCATGATTGTTACGCTTTACGGTCTGCCTATCGAAGCTTTGCCTATTATTACTGCTATTGGAATTGTTGTTGATCCTCCGGCGACAACTGTAAACGTGGCAGGAGACAATGTTTCGAGTATGCTTGTGGCGAGATTTCTGGAAGGAAGGAATTGGATGAACGTTCACTTCTAGTTCTCGGTTTTCCCTTTTATTTTATAGGGAAGAACGAAGCAGGAGGGATAACAATGAAAATCCAGGCGGCGGTAGTCAGTGAAAAAGCTGGCGCCATTCAGCATACAGAAGCAGAACTCGACGAACCGAAAACAGGAGAGGTGAGGGTGAAAGTTGCTGCAGCCGGTATTTGCCACACTGATCTCGGGGTGCAGCAGCAGGAAATTCCGACACCTCTTCCAATTGCGCTGGGCCACGAAGGAGCAGGCGTGGTGGAAAAGGTCGGTGACGGTGTCCAGGACGTCGAACCCGGCGATCATGTGGTTATCACATTTTCACACTGCGGCACCTGCCGCAACTGCCGGGAAGGGCATCCCGGAGCATGCGAAAATTTTAATGCCTTAAATTTCGGAGGTACCATGAACGACGGCACCCACCGTCTGCAAAGTGACGGCACGGAAGTCTCTTCTTTATTCGGACAAGGATCGCTTGCCACATACGCTGTCACCCCCGTTAATAATGTGGTAAAAGTCCGCAATGACGTAGATATTCGTATGCTCGGCCCTTTGGCCTGCGGAGTCCAGACCGGGGCAGGCACGGTTCTCAGCCGTTTGAACGTAGGCGTCGGTGATACGATAGTCATATTTGGCTGCGGAGGGGTCGGAATGAGCGCCGTTATGGCCGCACATCTTGCTGGCGCTCTGCAGGTCATCGCAGTAGACGTTAACGAAGAGCGTCTGGAAATGGCAAAAGAGCTCGGAGCGACCCATACCATCAATGGCAAAAACGAAGATGCCGTTGAAAAAGTAAAAGAGTGGACCGGCGGCGGGGCAGATTTTGCGATTGAATCCACGGGAGTGGCTGCCCTGGCAAAGCAGGCGATGGACGTGCTCCGCTATAAAGGGGAGTCGGCAGTCGTCGGCGCCGGTGCGGACACCGAATTTCACGTGCACCAGAATTTCATCGTGCCAAACGCTACCATGTCAGGTGTCGTAGAGGGAGATGTTGTACCGAAGCTCTTCATTCCAATGCTTGTGGAATACTATAAACAGGGCAAATTTCCTTTTGATAAATTAATTACGACGTATCCCTTTGAAGAACTGGAGCAGGCCCTCGAAGACATGAAAGCCGGCAAAACGATCAAGCCAGTAATTACATTTGAATAGCGGGTAGAAGCTGCGCAAATATGCGCGGCTTCTTCTTACTTTGAAAAAGGAGGTTTCACATGGAACGAATAGCGATTGATATGGATGAAGTGACGGTAAATACGCTTCCAACGCTGTTACATAGGTTTAACAGGGATTACGGGCATAAAGTGACTGCGGAAGATCTCAAAGGTATGAAGCTTGAAGCACTGCACCCGGAGCTTCATGACGAGATTAAAGCTTATTTCTATGAGCCGGCTTTTTTTCGGCATCTAAAGGTCATGGACGGAGCTCCTGAAGTGATTGAGCAGCTTGCCGGTGAATACGAAGTATTTATCACCACAGCTGCGATGGAATTTCCCCCCTCGTTTGCTGCGAAATATGAATGGCTGAAGGAACATCTTTCCTTTCTGGGAGATATGAATTTTGTGTTCTGCGGAGATAAAAGTATTATTCATGCGGATTATTTAATCGATGATAATGCCAGACATTTCGAGCGCTTTTCCGGCAAAGGGATTTTGTACACCGCCCCGCACAATATTTACGATACAGTTTATACAAGAGTCGATCACTGGGACGACATTCGGCGTTATTTTTTAACGTAAACGCTTCTTTGTTCTGAAATTGAGAATCTTGGCGCTGACAGGAAGAATAGGGGAGAAAGGTTGTTGTACAATAAAAAAGAATGTAAAGTAAATCAATATGAAAAGCGTTCGTAGGAGAGAGAAGTATGCAGAATGAACAAACTGGAGAACGACTGCGAAAGCGGGGCCAGCATTTATCAACAGCGCAGCTTGCCCTTCTGTTTGCCGGTATCATTATGCTCGCAGTCAATCTCAGGCCGGCGCTAACAAGCGTTGGGCCACTCATCCCGTTAATCCGGGAAGATATTTCCCTCACAAGGGGGACGGCGGGGTTAATTACGACTCTGTCGCTGCTGACATTTGCAGCGGTTTCGCCAGCGGCTCCGAAGATCGGGGCGAAGATTGGACACCAGCGGGCTTTAATGGTGGGGGTAGTGGTACTCATTGCGGGTATTGCCATGCGCTATATACCGGAAGCTGTATTTCTGTTTGCCGGGAGCCTGCTTGTAGGAGCGGGCATTGCGATGCTCAACGTGCTCCTGCCCGGGGTTATAAAAGAATCGTTTCCACATAATGTCGGTGTGATGACCAGTATTTATACGACCACGATGGTATTAATGGCTGCAGTCGGGTCAGGGGTCTCAGTACCGCTTGCCTCCGGTGCCGGGCTGGGATGGCAATGGTCGCTTCTGTTCTGGATCGTGCCGGCAATTGCGGCGATGGCCTGCTGGGGTTTTGTGTTGAAAAACAGGCAGCTGCAAATGCCCGGCCGTGTGAAAGCAGTGGAGCGCAGCAAGCCGGAAGGGTCGATCTGGAGGTCCCCGCTTGCCTGGCAGGTCACACTGTTTATGGGTCTGCAGTCCATCGGATTTTATGTGACCATCACCTGGCTGCCGGATATTTTAAATAATCTTGGGAATATGCCGCTTGCAGCTGCAGGCTGGCTTGTAGCACTAATGCAGGTCGCAAGCCTCCCGGCTACATTCTTCACACCAATTCTTGCCGGCAGGTTCCACCACCAACGTGGCATAATTGCTGCGATTGGCGTAGTTGCTGTGCTTGGTCTGCTGCTGCTCATGACAAACACATCGCCGTTTATGCTCACTATTGCGGTGCTGTTTATCGGACTTGCTCAAGGTGGAAGCATCAGCCTGGCGCTCGCGCTGTTAAGCATACGTGCTTCGACGCCGCAGCGGGCTGCGGATTTGTCCGGAATGGCCCAGTCAGTAGGTTATTTTATGGCTGCGCTCGGGCCAATCCTCGTAGGCGCTTCCTTTGACGCCTGGGAGACATGGATGCCGGCACTGCTTATTTTGATGATAGTTTCAGTGCTTCAGGTAGTAGCCGGTATGGGCGCCGGCCGGAATAAAGAGGTATAAATAGAGAAGACTTTCCGCCGGGGGAAGTCTTCTTTAATGTATAGGGGAGGTGTAAAATATACGGATACGGGGTATCGCTATTAGTGGAATAAAAAGAAAAGGAGGATACGATGGACACGATTTCTATTATTGCGGTCGTTTCCCTGGCAGCCGCATTTCTTTCTACGGCGATCGTTATTGTAGATGTGCGAAGAAACCCCCAGCCGATGATGGTCATGAATATTGTCTGGCCGCTCACCGTGTTGTACTCCGGGCCGCTCGGCCTGTTTTTCTATTATTATATCGGCCGGAAGGGGCACGGCGACAAGCCGATGTGGCAGTCGACCGTCGCTTCGACCAGCCACTGCGGCGCCGGGTGTGCACTTGGGGATATGGTAGGCATTCCGATTGTCGTAGCGCTTGGCTGGACGATTGCAGGCACGCGACTGTTTGCCGACTATATCGTAGAATTTATCCTCGCCTATACGTTTGGGATTTTCTTTCAGCTGGCATCCATCCTGCCGATGCATGAACACATGAGTAAAAGCTATGCGGTCAAACAGGCCGCCAAGGCGGACACGCTGTCCCTTGTGGCTTACCAGATCGGCATGTTTGGTTTTATGGCGCTTGTTCATTTTGTGTTCTTTGCTACTCCGCCGAGTCCGGCCGGCCCGACTTTCTGGTTTATGATGCAGATCGCGATGGTGATCGGATTTTTAACCAGCTATCCGGTAAACTGGTGGCTTGTCGACAAAGGCATTAAGCACGCGATGTAAGCAGAAGGCCATATGGTCTTCTGTTTTTTATGCAGATTTTGTTAGTTGGGCTGAGAGGTATGATAAGCTTAATTTGTATAAATAATACAGTAAAGCGCGAAAAGGAGAGAGAATCATGCCGGCACGGTTAGCGTATCTGCTTGTTTTGGCGGGAGCAGCTCTTTGGGGCACGACAGGGCTGTTTGTGCAAAATTTATATACATATGGTTTTACGCCGTGGGAGGTCGTAGGCATTCGCCTGCTTTTTTCGGCGGTTATTATTACCCTGTTTTTAAGTATTGTGGAGAGAAGCCTGCTGCGCATCCGCTGGCAGGATTTGCCGCTGTTCGTCGGCACTGGTATTATCAGCATTGCTTTTTTTAATTTCTTCTTCTTTTCTGTCATGGAGGTGTCCGGAATTTCTCTGGCAGTGGTGATGCTTTACACGGGTCCGTTATTTGTGGCTATTATTGCCAAATTTATTTTCAAGGAAACGCTGACGGCAGGAAAGATAGCGGCACTCGTCATTATGATTACCGGATGCATGTACGCGGTCGGGCTGATCCCGCTCGGATCAGACAGTGTCGCAGCAGCGGCTGTCCTATTTGGCATCGCTTCTGGTTTCTTTTACGCGCTCTACAGCATTTTTGGAAAATTTTTAAGCGGAAGGTATCATCCGCTGACGATTACGACATATTCCATGATCCTTGGCGGCCTGTTTTTACTGCCTACAAGCCGCCTGTGGGAAAAAGCAGAAGCTTTTACAGAGCCGGGAGTATGGTGGAACGGTATCGGGCTTGCGGTAGCAGCGACCACGGTCGCTTACGTAGCATATACAGCCGGCCTGACCCACGTGGAATCCTCACGTGCATCGATCCTTTCCATCATCGAGCCGGTGGTGGCGATCGTGATCGGCGTAGCTGTTTTCGGGGATTCCTTTACACTCTGGCAGACTTTTGGCATTGTGCTCGTCTTTGCAGCCATTATTGCTACAGTATACGGTGATACGCTGCTTGGCAAATTGCTCGGAAAAACGTCCTTGAACCGTCAGTCATAAATAATAATCAGAGAGCGTATTGGCAGAACGGGTGCCCCCCCGGTACACTGGAGAAAAGGAGGGGGCATATGAATATTCGCGTAATGGAATGGTTTACGGGAAGGCCCGAAGACATATCAGCTGAAAAAGAAAAGCCCATATTTTCGGCTATTAATAAAACAAAGCGCCGGGAGGAGTCCCTGTATTTGTCGGAGACAGGCCTGGAAGGGGATGAACAGGGAGATCAGAAAAATCACGGGGGAGCGGAGAAAGCGGTCTGTGTCTATCCGTGGGAGCATTATGCGTACTGGAGCAGGACGCTTGAGGAGCCGCTGCCGCACGGCAGTTTTGGGGAAAACCTGACAGTGCAGAGCGGGGTGGAGGAGGACGTAATGGTCGGCGATGTTTTCCGTTGGGGAAAAGCAGTCGTGGAAATAAGCCAGCCCCGGGAGCCCTGCTATAAGATTGCAAAACGCCACGGCATTAAAAAGCTGCCCCTCTACGTTCGGGAAACCGGCTATTCCGGCTACTATCTGCGGGTACGGCAGGCGGGTATCGTGGAAAAAAACCAGCCGCTTCGTCTCGAAGCGAGAACGACATCTTTGAGTGTTGCGGAAGTGAACCGGATCACGTACCATTCGGAAGACCCGGGGGAGATTGAAGAAGCGCTGGAGTGTGCAGCTCTATCGGAGGAATGGAAAAGTTCTCTGCATAAAAAGCTGAATAAGTTAAAAAATAAGCACTGACCCGTAGGGCCGGTGCTTATTTTGTGACAGGAACGTCAGCGCTGATACGTTCGGCGTGAGCATAAACGTTGAAGGTGGAGCCACGGATAAAACCGACGGCGGTGATATTTAAGTCATCTGCGAGGCGGATCGCAAGGTTGGTCGGAGCGGACTTGGATAAAATAATCCCCATGCCCATTTTAGCTGCCTTTGTCAGTACCTCAGAGCTTAAACGTCCACTGAAAACGAGCACCTTGTCGCGCACCTGGATGCCGTTCATTAAACAGTATCCGTACAGCTTATCGAGAGCGTTATGACGGCCGATATCAGAGCGGTCAACGATAATGCCGTCTGTATCGCAGATGGCAGCGTTATGAACGCCGCCGGTATTTTTAAATACGAGACTGTTATCCTGCATCTCCTTCATAAATCCGAGGCACTGCTCCGGTGTCAGCGTGCGTTTCGTAACAGCTGTTTTAGCTGTCTGGACGTCGCTCTGAAAATAAAACTGGCGGCTTTTTCCGCAACAGGAGCCGATCACGCGTTTTGAGTAAAAAGAAGCTTCCTTGACCCGGTTGGAATTGATGGAAACGTAAGCAAAGCCTAGATCATCGTCGAGCGAAATTGATTCAATTTCCCGGTGGAATAAAATAACGCCCTCGGATGCGAGGAATCCAACAACAAGTTCTTCAACATGCGTGGGAGTGCATACAAGCGTTGCGAATTCTTCCTCGTTTACGACAATCGTCATTGGTTTTTCCAGGGCCACCTGGTCTTCTGCGGCATAAAGGCCCTGTTCAGGTGAATAGGAGACGATGGGCTGAATGGCGGTGGAGCGGTCCGGCATAGTGGGACTCCTTTCAAAATCCGTGCCCGGCACGGGAGTGTAATTGTACTTTTATCTTATCATGAGAAGCGGCTGATATAGAAAAAAATGCACAAAAAGCCTGCATCCTCTAAAGGAAATGCAGGCCGGATATTGCGTAATTATCGTTTTTTGCCCCAGGCTTTTAAGTTTTTCAATCCCGGGATACTGTCGTTGTAAAATACTGGATCGATGCCTTGTTTGCGCTGATCCAGGTAGTTTTTGAGTGCGGCAGCAGCTATGTGGCCGAGCAGTGCAATCGCAATTAAGTTGACGACCGCCATTAAGCCCATAAACAGATCTGCCATGGCCCATACAAGCTCGAGGCCGCTTGCTGCTCCAAGAAGAACAAACAGCAGGAAACAGACACGGAAAATTTGGACGTAAATGCTCTTTGGAGAGATAAACTCCACGTTTACTTCGCCGTAGTAATAATTCCCGAGAAGGGAGCTGAAGGCAAAAAAGAAAATAGCAAGGGAGACGAAGGTTTGTGCCCAGCCGCCCAGATGGAAGGCAAGAGCATCCTGAGTCAGCTGTATCCCTTCAATATTTGCCCCGGCGTCCGCATACGTACCAGAAAGCAGAATAATAAATGCTGTCGCGCTGCATATAATCAGCGTGTCTGTGAGAACCCCAAGGGACTGGACGAGCCCCTGTTTGACCGGGTGGCTAACGTAAGCAGTGGCTGCTGCGTTCGGCGCGCTACCCATACCGGCTTCGTTGGAAAAGAGGCCGCGCTGAATGCCGAGCATGAGAGCGCCCCCAATAGTACCGCCGGCGACTTCACGAATCCCGAAGGCCTGGCCGAAAATAAGCCCAAATACCTGTGGGACATCTGCAATGTTAATGATCATAATGACAACGGCCGCAATAACGTAAAGCGAAGCAAAAATTGGAACGATAATTTCAGCTACTACAGCAATACGACGAATGCCGCCATAAATAATGACACCAATCAAAAGCATAATGGCAATCCCGACGTAAACTGATGGGATATTATAAGCACCATTGAACGCCTGGGCGATCGTGTTAGTCTGTACGCCGTTGAAAATAAATCCAAAACAGAGCGTAATCAAAACAGCGAAGACAATGCCGAGCCAGCGGGCATTCAACGCCTGTTCCATGTAATAGGCCGGACCGCCGCGGAACCCGTCCTTATCCTTTACTTTATACATTTGTGCAAGCGTGCTTTCCACGAATCCGGTAGCGGCACCGATAATAGCGATGACCCACATCCAGAAAATGGCGCCCGGTCCGCCGGCACTGATGGCAAGGGCCACCCCGGCGAGGTTTCCGGTGCCGACACGGGCAGAGGTACTGATCGCAAATGCCTGAAAAGCACTCGTGCCCTTTCTGTCTTTAAAGCCGGAACGGTCGGTTCCTTCCTTGAATAAAAGCACGAACATTTCTTTAAGCATCCGGAACTGGACAAAGCCGGTGCGGATGGTAAAATAAACGCCTAAAATAAGTAAAAGTGCGATTAACAAATAACTCCAGATAACGTCACTGAGAGAGCCTACAAGGTTATAAAACCATGTATCAGTTGTTAACCAATTTCCCATATGTATCCTCCTTCAAGTAAGGTTGTATCTATTATACATTTTTCAGGGCCTGTCCGACACTGTTTTCAAGGAATTCCTGTAAATAGAGATAAGAACAAACAAGATTTACTTATCAAGGGAAGCTACGAATGGTTTCGAGCTGAGTTTTTAGGATGCGGAGAGATTTTTGTTTAATTTTCGAAACGGCCTGCTGGGATATGCTCATTGCCCTGGCTGTTTCTGTTATTGTACGGCCTTCAATAAATAAGGCGTATAATACGGCTTGTTCCTTTTCCGGCCTCTGCTGAATAATGTCATAAAGCTCCGGATTTTCAATATGGCCGGCAAGCTCCCGTGAACGGCTGCGGTACTGGTCTGTGAAAGAAACAGCTGGAAGAGGTGTGGCGGACGCTTCCTCATCGTTATCTACAGCCAGCGGAAACCGCTCCCGGTGCTTTCTCTCCCGTTTATCATAGTGCACGGCCGCCCAGTAAATCGTTTTCTGCATGAAGACCCGCTTTTTAACATCCAGAAAAAAGTCGCGGAATGCCTCGTCGAGTTGATGTGTGTCGCCGTTACTCCACAGGTATTGATGGTCAGGGGAGTCAAAAAAATGCTGAATGAGCTTTTGCTGATGAAATGCTATTGTCAATGCGCATACCTCCTTGTAGATCGTATGTACAAAAGGCAGTTAATGTAAAAAATGACAACCTTTAATCGAACATAAGTTCTTAAATATTGATGCGTAAAATAACGCGTATTAGGGAAGACAACGAGTGAATAAAAAATTAAAACTGGAGGAATCCAAAATGGGAAATAAAGTATTTATCAGTCCAAATAAATACGTGCAGGGCGTCGACGTAGTCGATGAAGTAGGCTCCTATGTAAAAGGAATGGGCAGTAAAGCAGTTGTTATTGCAGATGAATTTGTATGGAATCTGGCTGGTAACCGTGTGGTGGAAAGCCTCAAGCAACAAAGCATCGACGCTGTAAACATTACCTTTAACGGTGAAGCGTCCACTGGGGAAATCAACCGGATTACTGAGGAAGCCAAATCGGCTGGGGCAGAAATGATCGTTGCTGTCGGCGGCGGCAAAACGCTCGACACGGCCAAAGGGGTGCGCGACCAGATTCCGGATGCTTACTGCGTCATTGTTCCGACGACGGCTTCTACCGATGCTCCGACGAGCGCCCTTTCTGTCATTTACTCGGATGAAGGCGTATTTGAATCGTACCGCTTTTACTCAAAAAATCCGGATTTGATTGTAATGGATTCCAAAATCATTGCCGGCGCACCCCCTCGTTTTCTCGCCTCCGGTATAGCGGACGCGATGGCTACATGGGTGGAAGCGCGCATGGCTATTCAGGCAAACGCCAATGCCATGTCCGGTGGGCTTTCCACGATTGCCGGCGCAGCAATCGCAGAAAAATGTGAAGAAACGCTGTTTCAGTATGGGCTTCTTGCATATGAATCCAACAAAAGACAGATTGTTACCCATGCCCTTGAGCAGATTGTTGAAGCAAATACGCTGTTGAGCGGCCTTGGTTTTGAAAGCGGGGGCCTTGCGCTTGCGCATGCGATTCACAATGGATTTACCGTTCTCGACGGAGAGGTGCATCATATGACGCACGGGGAAAAGGTAGCCTTTGGCACCCTGAGCCAGCTGACCCTTGAGAACCGTTCGAAAGAAGAGTTTGAAAAGTATGTGGATCTGTATTACCAACTGGAGCTGCCGATTACGCTTGAGGATCTGCACCTCGGAGATGCCTCGGAGGATGAATTAATGAAAGTGGCGGAAGCGGCTTTAACCGAAGGGGAAAGCAGCCACAATATGCCGTTTGCGCTAACGCCTTATGACGTTGTAAGCGCCATGCAGGCAGCCGACCAATACGCGAAAGCGTACAAAAAAGAGCACGGCTTAAAATAAATGTATCTGCATAGTCCTAAAAGCCGCCGGGTTATACGTCCGGCGGCTTTTTGTGTTAACTTTTCCGGGAAAGACGTATGTTCCCCCGCGTGAAATCTCGGCCGGAGGGTGATATAGTATCGAAGGAAAGGAGGCCGGTGCATGAAGATCCTGCGTGTACTGAACAACAATGCGGTAGTCGTCCATCACGGTGACCGGGAGAAGATCATTTTCGGTCCGGGGATTGGATTTCAAAAAGGCAAAAATGATCCCGTTAATCAAAAGAAGATTGAAAAGATTTTCAGTATGGAAGAAGAGACACCAAAATTTGAGCAGCTTTTGAAGACTCTGCCAATTGAAGTTATTGAAGTTGGGGAAGAAATTATCAGCTACGCGGAAGGGGTAATGCATCTGCCGCTCAGTGACCATATTCATATTTCCATCATTGATCACCTGGCGTTTGCACTCGAGCGTATTAAGCAAGGGTTTACCATAGAAAATAAGCTCCTCCATGAAATTAAGGCTCTTTATCAGGAAGAATACAGCATCGGTGTCTGGGCCATTCAGAAGATCAAAAAAGATCTGGGAGTCGAGCTGCCGGAGGATGAAGCAGGGCACATTGCGCTGCATCTGCATACGGCGAAGCTGCAGACCGGATCGATGGAGGAGACGATGCACAGAACCTCACTGATCCAGGAGCTGATTCAAATTGTAGAAGACCGTGCCGGACTCGAGCTTGCGGACCGGGGTATGTCGTATCACCGGCTCGTCGTTCATTTAAACTTCGCACTCTCAAGAGCAGAGGACGGCAAAGTGTTTGATGATATGGATCCCGAAATGCTCGAGCTGATCCAGACGAAATATGAAAAAGCCTATGCTGTTGCATACGAGCTGGCTGATTACGTTAAACAAGAGGCGGGACTGCCGTTTCCTCTGCCGGAAATCGGCTATATTGCGCTTCATATTCAGCGAATTTTATCGAACCAGTCGATTTCATAGAAATGAAAAGAAAGCGTTGACATGAATCTTTTCTTTTTGTATACTTTCTGTACATTACACATATCGGGAGTTGTTACTGCTACGGGCAGGCAAGACCCAAAATGAGAACAGGACACGTGTATCCTAGGCACACGTTGACCCTTCTCGTTTTGGGTCTTTTTTATGTCTAAAAACAGCTTCCGTTAGTTTAGCGGAGGGAGTTTCCTGATGGATCATAAACAAATAGCAAAAGAACTGGTACCGCTCCTTGGCGGAAAAGATAATATTATCAGTGCCAGCCACTGCGCCACGAGGCTCCGGCTGGTTATTGACGATGAGAGCAAAATCAATAAGCAGGAAATTGAAGATCTGGAGGGCGTAAAAGGAGCCTTTTCAAGCTCCGGCCAATTTCAGATTATCTTTGGGACCGGCACGGTTAATAAGGTATTTCAGCCATTTGCCGAAGAAATTGGCCTTGATGACGAGTCCGCAGAGCATAAACAAAAGCAAATGGATCATAATGAAGCTGTAAAAAAGAAAATGAATCCGGTCTCACGATTTGCGAAAGTACTTTCCAATATTTTTGTACCAATTATTCCGGCGATTGTCGCCGCTGGCATGCTGATGGGCCTTTTAAATCTTATGAACCGATTCGGGTGGGCGGATGGAGACAGTTCCCTATACATTCTGCTTGATATGTTTTCCTCAGCTGCCTTTATTATTCTACCGATTTTGATCGGCTACAGCGCTGCACGTGAATTCGGCGGGAATACGTATTTAGGAGCTGTGGTCGGCGGGATTATGACCCACCCAACTCTTTTGAATCCGTGGGGACTTCAGGAAGGCGGCGTCGAGCCGGAAATGCTCAATTTTGCGGGCATGAATATCGAGCTGCTTGGCTATCAGGGAACGGTTATACCAGTGCTCCTGACGGTGTACGTGATGTGCTGGCTCGAAAGGCTGTTCCGCAAGGTTGTTCCGAATATGGTCGACCTGCTTGTGACACCTTTTTTAACAATCATGACCACCGGCTTTGTAGCATTGATGGTCGTCGGTCCGATTGGCCGTCTGCTCGGTGAAGGTGTAACCACGTCGCTGTCGTTTTTATATGATTCTGGTGCCGGTTTTGCCGGTCTCGTGTTTGGCGGCCTGTATTCGCTCATCGTTTTAACCGGCGTGCACCACAGCTTTCACGCGATCGAAGCAGAAATTCTCGGCCAGGTCGGCTTTAACTACCTCCTCCCTATATGGGCAATGGCTAACGTCGCCCAAGGCGGAGCCGGTCTTGCCGTATGGGTGAAGACGAAGAGCAAAAAAATGAAGGAAATTGCTGGTCCGTCAGCATTCGCGGCCTTTCTGGGCATCACGGAGCCGGTCATCTTCGGGGTTAACCTCCGCTACCGCCGTC
The DNA here is from genome assembly GCF_002265875.1 of Marinococcus halophilus. GTDB lineage: Bacteria > Bacillota > Bacilli > Bacillales > Marinococcaceae > Marinococcus > Marinococcus halophilus. Next base: position 36,887 of record NZ_NPFA01000006.1, on the reverse strand, counting down.
CGTTTATCGGTGCTGCAATTGGTGGCGCTCTTGGTGGTGCGTACGTGACGATTACAAACGTTACAGCAAACGGTATCGGGGTGACCGGGCTTCCAATGTTTGCGATCGCAAATGACCCAATTAACTATGCCATCGGTATATTGGTTGCTGTGGGCGGCGCGTTTACAGCAGCGTGGCTGCTCGGCTGGCAGGAAGAAGAACAGCAGCCGAAGAAAGAAGAGACAAAAACAGAAAAAGACAGTGAAGAAAAAGCTGTATAGGGAGGAAGCAATGAAAGAGGAGCACGCTCTTCGAAAAGAAGCAGACCAAATAGTGCAAACGGTCGAAGCGGCAGGTCCCTTTCGACAGCAGTTTCACCTGATGCCTCCAGCAGGCTTAATGAATGATCCGAATGGACTTGTGCAGTGGCAGGGAGTGAATCATGTGTTTTACCAGTGGATGCCGTTTCATACCGGTCACGGCAGCAAATGGTGGGGACACGCGGTGAGCCGGGATTGGGTTCATTGGGAGCTTCTGCCCCCAGCGCTCGCACCGGTGTATGATTTTGAAAAAAACGGCTGCTATTCCGGCAGCGCGGTAGCACATGAGGGTTTTCTATACTTGTTTTATACCGGAAACGTCAAGGATGAACACGGGAACCGGACGAGCTACCAGTGTCTTGCGGTTTCAAGCGACGGAGTGGAGTTTGAAAAGCACGGTCCGGTGATTTATCAGCCGGAAGGCTATACCGCTCACGTCCGCGATCCAAAAGTATGGTTTGAAGCCGGAGTGTGGTGGCTTGTAATCGGTGCCCAGCGTCTTGACCTGGAAGGACAGGTACTGCTTTACCGCTCGAGGGACCTGCGGGAATGGGAGTTTCTCGGGCCGCTAGCCGGAAAGGACGCTACGCTGAGTGCTTCCTTTGGCTATATGTGGGAATGCCCGGACTTTTTCGAGCTGGGTGGCTCCCGGGTGCTGCTTGTGTCTCCACAGGGCCTTGAAGCAGAAGCGTACCGGTACCAGAATCAGTATCAGACCGGCATTTTTACCGGTGAATTCGCCCCGGAAACGGGCACATTTTCCCACGGGGAGTTTCGTGAAATTGACCTGGGCTTTGAATTTTACGCCCCGCAGTCGTTTCTGGATGAGCAGGGCCGGCGTCTGCTGATTGGCTGGATGGGCGTCCCGGACCAGCAGGAACAGGTGCATCCGACGATTGCCGATGGCTGGGTTCACTGTCTGACGGTCCCCCGGGAGCTGACGATGCAAAACGGACATCTGTACCAGCAGCCGATTGAAGAGTGCCGGCAGCTGCGCGGGAGGAACGCCTCGGCGGTCGTTGCTGTAAATGATGAGGCGTTGGTATGGCAGTCGTGGGATGCCCCAGTAGCAGAAATTTATCTGGAAGTGGAGAAAGATAAAAGCTGGACCGTCTCCTGGCGCCGTTATTTTCATATTTCCTATGACGCCGATGATCAGACGCTTACCTTTGAACGGCCGGATCTGGTCACTGGCGGGTCGGTGCGCCGAACCAGTCGGGTAAACGGTGTGCGTTCGCTTCGCTGCCTGTTTGACTGCTCTTCTGTAGAAGTTTTCGTAAATGACGGGGAATACGTTTCTACCTCCCGCCTGTTTCCGGAGCAGGAAGAAGGAGAGCTTCAATTTTCAGCAGAACAGCCGGCTGTTTTTCATGTCGATGCGTGGGAGCTTTATTCTCTGCAATGGACATGATGGAACGTGCTGGTGTTTGTAAGCCGGAAAAAAGAGGAACAATACAGCGTAGAGAATTTTGCAAACAGAAAGGAAGATTTTCATGCGCATATTATTAGTTGGAGCTTCAGGTACGATCGGAAGTGCGGTATATGAACGCTTAAAGGATGACCACGATATTCTTTGTGCCGGGAGAAACGGAAGAGACGTGCAGGTGGATATTACAGATGAAGAAAGCATCCGTCAAATGTATGAATCCACCGGCCGTGTGGACGCAGTTATTACGGCCTCCGGGAGCGCCGGTTTTGCTCCGCTCACCGAGCTCACTCCGGAAAAGAACCAGACGGCCATCAACAGTAAAATGAAGGGCCAGATTAACCTGGTGCTGCTCGGTATTCCATATGTAAATGACGGCGGCAGCTTCACGCTTACATCCGGAATCATGATGGATGACCCGATTCCTCAGGGGACTTCCGCTGCGATGGCAAATGGCGCCGTGAAAGGCTTTGTCACCTCTGCAGCCATTGAGCTGCCAAGAGACATCCGTATTAACAACATCAGTCCGAACCTGCTGGCCGAATCGGCAGATAAGCTTGGCAGCTTTTTCCGCGGTTTCGATCCCGTACCGGGAGATAAGGTTTCCCTGGCATATCAAAAAAGTGTCGAAGGGCAGCAGACCGGTCAGACATACGAAGTCTATTAATGCAAAGCTCCGGAACACAGGCAAATGTCTGTACTCCGGAGCTTTTTAGATATGAAGCGCATGGGCGGCGAGCGTGTTCAGGTATTCCTTCATCGTTTGCTCGAGGCTGCGGTTATACAAAATCGCGGCTGGGTGGTAAATCGGAAAAATATTATAGTTTCTGGCAGTCCAAATGTACGCTTCGTTCGCTTCCTCCCACTGTCGGATCGGATGCGTCTGTATTCTGCCAGTAACGTCACCCAGTCTGGGGCTGGTCCCAAGAAGCCGCCAGTAAGCGATTTTTCCCATCGGCACGATCCACTGCGGCTGCACCCGGTTTATTTCGTAATCCAATACGGGCGCGTGGGCGAGGATTTCCTTCTGGTTCGGGGTCCGGTTGTATTTCCGGCGCACACCGGCCCTGGTCTGTCCCCATTTATAGGGGCGGCTGCGCACGGCACTGGTGACATAAATGTCTTCTCGTTTGATGTTCAAATCGTCGAGATACGAGTCGAAAATGACTCCTGCTCTGCCGCTGAAGGGAATGCCATTGTGAATTTCAGTTTCGCCCGGGGCTTCCCCAACAAACATGATCGTGGCATCGGCCGGCCCGGCGCCCGGCAGAAACCCTTCACAATCGAATGGTTCAATCCGTTCGTTGGCTAGTTGTACTAAAGAAGAAGGCAGCTGCATAATTATCATCCTTTTTGTAGTTTCTTTTTGCCGCTAATAGGTTTGTACCCGAAATGGCGAGGAATAATGAGCGTAAGAGTAATTTTGATAAAGGAGGAAGCAATATGAAACCGTCAGATCAATACTTTTTCCCGACCTACGAGGAAGCAAGAAGAGCCTTCCGGAAAAGAAGCACCGACGTAGCGGCGGTCTGGCCTGAGGCTTCGCTGACCCAGTACGCTGTTGGAAAACCGGAAAACAATAACACCACCGATATTATTGCAGCGGACGCCAAATACCATTCAAACACGCTGATTGTAGTCACCACCGGCGTACACGGAATTGAAGGATATGCAGGGTCGGCGCTTCTGCAGCTGTTTATCGATGAATATCTGACGCAGCTGAATCCAAATACGACTGGCCTACGGCTCGTTCATGCGGTAAATCCGTGGGGAATGAAAAACCGGCGGCGGGTGAGTGAAAACAATGTTGACCTGAATCGTAATTTTATCAAAGACTGGAACAGCGTACCTGCTTCATTGAACGAACGGTTTGAAAAAGAAAAAAAGCACTTTGTGCCGGAGGGGCCAGTGAAAAGCTGGAAAAAACAGCGGAAAAATCTTTTGGGAGCACTTGGGGCAAAGGTGTTTAAACGCGGCGTATCCGGGTTGGAAAAAGCAGCAACGATGGGACAGTATCAGTATCCGACCGGTATTTTTTACGGTGGCGCAGCTCATGAAGAGCCGGTGGAAAAGCTTCTGGCGCACATGGATGAATGGGTAAAGGAGTATGAAACGGTCGTCCATATTGATATTCATACCGGACTTGGTCCTGCCGAACAGCTGTGGCTGCAGGTGCCGCATTCAGATCCAAGGAAAGAAAAGCAGCTCCGAAAGCAGTTCGGCCATCCGGAGGTCAACGACGTGCAAAAGACAGACGTACGGGAAATTAAAGGCGAGGATGCAGAATACGTGAAGGACGTCTATAGCCGGAAGCATCCGGACAAGTACATCTTCTCCTGTCTGCTCGAGTTTGGCACGATCGGCAACCGGCTGCCTGACCAGATGAGGGCGCTCGATATAGTGGTACATGAAAACCAGTATTACTGGTACGGAGCAAAGAAAGAAAAAGATGCTAAAGAGCTGCAGAAGGAATTTCATCAGCTGTTCGACCCGCCCGAGGAAAGCTGGAGACAGGCCGTGCTGAAGAAGGGCAAGGCCGGTTTCAATCTTGTGCTTGAAAAAGAAGCGGGCGTGCAAATCGTTAAAAAATAACCTTGGCATAGAAGTAGAGCATGCAGCGTATTCGAAAACAGAATCATTTGCGGCAGCAGCCGGCTGTATAATATAAGAAGGGAATTTTTAAACAAAAGGAGGAAAAGTATGGATCAATCATCTATTGCGCCGTTGATCGACAGCTTTAAAGAATTATTCCCGAAGGAGACCTCATTCGCTGCTGCAAGTACAGATGCGTTCATTTACTATAAGCCGAGCCGGTCGGTCGACCTGTCAATTACCCCGGGCGACAGGGTGGTACAGGATACGGTCAGCTACCATTCTTTGGCCAGCAAGAAGAAAACGTCCCGGCACGTGAGCAGACACGTCTTCGGTATCCCTTACTACGGAACGTCGGTGCCAATTATTCAAAAAAATGAACTTGTCGGCTGTCTGACCGCAATTACCGTGCCCGGCGAAGCTCCGGAAGAGCTTAAAATATTAACGATGGAGCATGAAAATGGCTGGAAACCTGTTCCCTACAGCGACGTTTCTTACATGGAAGCATACGAACGGAAAACGTGGATGCAGACGAGTGCAGGAAGGGGCACAAACAAATTCACGCTGCATCAGCTGGAATGGCTGCTGCCGGAGGATACATTCATCCGCTGCCACCGTTCATTTATCGTGAATTTAAACAAAATCCGGGACATTCAGCCGGATTCGCATTCCACCTTTACGCTCATTATGGATGAAGGGTCCCGGGTGCCGGTTGGCCAGACGTATGCGAGCACCTTCCGGTGGCGGCTGCAATTCTGATTCATCCGCAAATATGCTGGTTTATTCATGAATACCGGTCGTTTGTGCATAATTGAAAGAATCTTATGACACATCCTGCTACGCTGTACAAAAAGAAATGAGGGTTTACCGTGAACAATAAACTCCAGCAGATGCTCCGGCACAACGGTTTAAAGGAACGCATCGTGGACAGTGAAACAGCAGCAGGATGGATCAAGGACGGAATGACTGTGGGCCTGAGCGGTTTTACACGAGCAGGAGACGTGAAAGCTATGCCCGGGGCTCTCGTAGAAAAAGCGAAGCAGGAAGAGTTCTGTCTTGACGTTTATACCGGGGCTTCGCTTGGTTCGGATACTGACCAGATCATGACTGATGCCGGCATTGTTTGTAAGCGATTACCTTTTCAGGTGGACCAGCGGATGCGGGAAGAGATCAACCAGGGAAATATTTCGTTTATTGACCAGCATCTGTCCCACACGGCAGAAAGTGTAAGGAACGGGTCGCTCAACCGTATTGATGCAGCGATCATAGAAGCAGTGGCAATCACCGAAGAAGGATGGATCGTGCCTTCCACCTCGGTAGGCAATTCGGCAGTTTTTGCAGAAGAGGCTGATATGATTATTGTGGAACTGAACATGGCCCAGCCTGCCGATCTGGAAGGGATGCACGACATCTACCATATGGGCCGGCAGGGAGAAAGAGGGCCGATCCCGTTAAGGGACGTAGAGGACCGTATTGGCACTACCGCCATTCCAGTTAATCCGGAAAAAATCCAGGGGATTATCGTCACGAAGGAGCTGGATTCACCGTCGACCGTTACAAGCCCGGATGAAACAACAAAGGCGATGGCCGGACACCTGATCGATTTCTTGAAAAATGAATACGCTCACGGAAATGCTGAAAAAGAGCTCCCTCCGCTGCAGTCCGGCATCGGCACAGTAGCGAACGCTGTGTTTCACGGGCTATTGGATTCGGAATTCACGAATCTGGAGGTGTACTCCGAGGTGCTCCAGGACGCCGTGTTCGATTTGATGGACGCCGGCAAAGTCCGGTTTGCGTCAGGCTGTTCGATTACTCTTTCCGGGGAGAAAATGAACAAAGTTTTTCCAAAGCTTGAAGACTACCGGGATCAGTTGGTCCTGCGTCCGCAGGAACTATCCAATCACCCGGAAATCATCCGGCGCCTCGGCCTGATTTCCATTAATACGGCCCTCGAAGCAGACATCTACGGCAACGTTAATTCCACTCACGTAAATGGCACGAATATGATGAATGGCATTGGCGGTTCCGGAGACTTCGCCCGCAACGCCCGCACAGCCATTTTTGTAACTAAATCAATTGCCAAAAACGGTGACATTTCCAGCGTGGTGCCGTTTGTCTCCCATGTGGATCATACGGAGCACGACGTTGATATTCTAGTGACAGAGCAGGGCTATGCAGACCTCCGGGGGCTTGCGCCGCGGGAGAGAGCTGCAGAAATTATTCAGCACTGCGTGCATCCGCTGTATAAGGAGCAGTTGTGGAGTTATTTTCAGCGCGCCTGTGAGGAAGCCGGCGGCCAGACACCGCATCTTCTGGAAGAAGCCCTCACCTGGCATGTACAGATGCAGAAGGAAGGGACAATGCGGGAAGCAGCGATGAAAATCTAAAGTCAGGAAATGGAGCCCAAACCTCGGTTTTATGTACGTGGGCCCGGAAGATTACGGGCGGGGCTCCAAACCGTAGTTATTCCTCCTTGCGGTGAAGGGGTCAAATCCTCGTAGCAGAATTTATGCTGAATGTTTCTGGAGCCAGGAAAGTTCAGGGAAGATTAACAAGCGAGTGTTACCCAATGGGAATTATGGGGTTATCTCCTTCAGAATATAAAGCATCGAACACCTAAAGAACCAGCAGAAGGTTAATTTCTGCTGGTTCTTGTCTTTAAACAGATCGTTTCTTTTGGAATAGCCATAAACCACTTCCAAAGGCAAGCAACGTTCCTAAAAGTATATATAGAATAGTATTTGTTGAAGTATCAGGAAGTTCGCCTCCGCCTTCTTCTTCCGATTCAGTATGTTCTGTTTCTTCTGCCGGCATTTCATCTTGATTTATTTTTTCATCAAAGTGGGCTTTTTGGATAAGCGCATGGATGCCTTTTGTCTTGTCTACTACTTGAGAAACTTCATAATCTGTGGCAGCACTTAAATAAGCATAAGCTTTTGCTCTATCCATTCCAAGTTCTTCAGATAGAAAATCGATAGACTCTCTTGTGGATTCTTTCATGGCTTCATCCAAATCTTCATCCAGTCCAATAGGAATCCAATAATCATCTGTTTCTCCAAATGGTTGATCAAATGTGTCATTTTCTCCAGGAATGCTCTCTTCGCCATCTTCTAACACAGTTAATCGAAAGGTGCCTCTAAGGGACCCTTCAAGAGCAGTTAAAGCTACTTCTCCATCTCCTTGAGCAAAGTGAGGGTCTCCGGTATAAAACATAGCTCCCGCCACTTCTACAGGGAGATACAGAGTAGAGCCGACCCCGAGTTCATTAATATCGATATTACCGCCTGTTTCACTTGGGGGCACAGAGTTTACATACTCATCGGTATCTGAAGCAACTCCCATTAAGCCCATAAATGGATCAATAGGAAAGTATACGTCTTCGCCTGGAATTTCTGCCATCCACTCGCCATTTTGTTGTTCTATTGGAGTGAATGTTGACACGTTATTGTACAGTTCTGGGTTTTCCGCGCTGGCTCCTTCCTCTGGGCCTTCATTCTCCGGAAACTCTTCTGGGAGCGCTCCTTTATAATGACGATTGGAGATGACTCCGTAGGGAACTCTAGGTGTTAATGACATAACTTCTACTTTTAATACGTCGCCCGGTTCAGCTCCTTTTACTTCAACTGGGCCAGTAACCACGTGAGGTCCATGATCTTCGAAGTCGTGTTCAATATTTGAAGCTGTTATTTCTTTAGCCTCTTCTAGTACTTGGTCTTCCTCAATTCCATGCTGGCTGAAATATTCTACTGGATCTCTTCCCTGATCTTCAAGTATCCCTTCATGGGACACAGTATCAAAAGTGACAGTTTCGCCTGATTGAATACTTTCAACCGCCTGGCTTTCACGGTTAGGCAAATCCCCCCAATGAATATTTTCTACTGAAGAAGGCACATAATATTCGCCTTCTGCTTCTTCAGCATTAATTTCATTTAATGGAAAATCTGGTGTCTCCTCAGCATGTGCAGTTGTTTCTAAGGCAGGCATGGCAGCTAAAATTCCTGTGGTAGTCAAAACCCCTAGTTTTCTTTTTACATTCTCCAACTAATTTCCCCCTTAAAGCAATATAGCCACTACCTTATCAAAAAAATAACCATAAAGGGATTTTATGTAAGAAAATGTACGGAAGATTTTATGTATTTAATAATCTATTATGCGACATATTATCTAAGGAAATTGAGTATTAACATCGCTTTGAATTTAAAAAAGGCGCCCACAGTGGTGGACGCTATTAACAAATTATAAGGTTGATTTATAAACTTTTCCTTCTTTCATGACGAATAGAATATTTTTTTCGTTTTCTAATAAGCGAATGTCTTCCAGAGGGTTTTTATCAACAATTACAAGGTCAGCCCATTTCCCTTCTTCCACTGTGCCGGTATATTCTCCCCATCCAAGACACTCAGCGGCTGTTTTTGTTGTAGCGATAAGGGCATCCATAGGGGACATGCCAATATCGCACATTAATCCCAATTCGCGCAAATTCGTCCCGTGCTTCATAACGCCGGCATCTGTGCCCATGGCTATAGTTACTCCAGCTTCATAAGCTCTTTTAATACTTTCTCTGTGATGTTCAATAACTTCCCGTGATTTTTCCATCGCATATTCACTCATATTACCTTCATTTTCTCCATCCTCTAAAACAGCTACAGGTGCCAGCAGTGTCGGGACCAGGTAGGTACCATTCTTGATCATTAGTTCGATGGCTTCGTCATCTAAGAAAATCCCATGCTCAATGGAATGAATACCTGCTCTAATAGCATTTTTAATTCCCTCACTTCCTTGCGCATGAGCCATAACCTTTTTACCTTTACGGAAGCTGGCTTCTTCCACCATTACTTCCAGTTCTTCCTGGGTGAATTGAGTGAATTCTGGGTGATCAGTAGGACTGGTTACACCCCCCGTAGCATGTACTTTAATAACATCTGCCCCAGCCCGCAGCATTTTTCGTACCGTTTTTCTTACTTCTTCTGTTCCGTCGCAAACGCCATTTGGCATGCCCGGATGATCAACTCCGGTGAGATAGGCGTCCACCCCTGATCTCATCCAATGATCGCCGTGGCCGCCGGTAATCGTAAGTGGATTAATGCTAATTTGCATTCGGGGCCCCTTAACAAGTTCATCATTAACAGCCTGCTTTAATCCTGCGTCTGCAAAACCTGCGTCTCGCACCGAGGTGATCCCCGTTTGAATGGTCCTTTCTAAGTAATGAACACTTTCATAAAAGCGATATGAAAAAGGAGTGGTGAGCGTTTTTTGCATGCTTTTCATTTCAAGCATCATATGTACATGAGTGTCTATAAACCCGGGTAGTACATATTTTCCTTCTGCATCGATCACTGAGGTATTATCCGCTGCTTTTAACTCTGCCTCTGGCCCAATAGCTTGAATTTTGTCATCCTGTATTAATACTGAAGCGTTTGTAATAGGGTCATTACCTTTCCCATCAATTAATGTGCCATTTTTGATTAACGTATTTTCCATTTTTATTCTTCCTTTCGATTAATTGAGTGTACCGACTAGAATACTTGCGATAATAATAGAGCCAATGCTGACTGAGGTGAAACCACCTATCAGCATAGGGGCCACCAGCTCATCCATAATTCTTTTCCGTTCAATTTCCGTACGTCCAACACTCCTGCTTACTTCTTCTACGATTAAGTAGTCTCCAGGAAATCCATACATCGCAGTTAGTGCTACTGGAATTGATTTAGTTGGGTGCCATCCGAGCCATTTGCCCCCAAGCCAGCCTCCTAATGTCAGCCCCACTGTACCTAAAGCCATAATTACTAATGCGGGGACCAAAGATGCGATAATTTGTTCAAAAGTAATGCCAACGAGGCTTCCAATAACGACAAATATTAATGCAATCATAGTGATACCTGAACTATTAGCTTTATCCAGGGCATGGTCTGGATAAATTCGGAGTGCTGCTCCAGCAATACCGATCAAAAGACCCCAAATACTACTATTGATAAATCCAGTGATACTGCCAAGAAAAGTGGCGAGAGAACCACCAATTAGCAGAAGAAATAATAGAAAAAAACTGCTTTGCATCAATCTGTCGGGGAAGAGTAATGGAGATGCGGTTTGTTCATCGTGCTGAACGGTAGCTGCTGTTTCCGTATCTGCTGGGTTTTCACCTCGAATCAACAAAGCATATTTTCTTAATAAAATAGCCGTTAAAGGCATGCCTACAAGGTTTTGGAGGGCAAAGATAACGACAGGTATAGCTGCTAAAGAGGTCAATCCTGCCTCAGTAAGCCCGTCGCGAGTAATGATATAAGCAAAAATACCTCCTGAAATCGGTCCAGCACCTGCTACTGCACTATTATAGTTAAATAGGAAAGAGACGATCAGCAAAATGATACTGACTGAAATAGCCACTCCTACTAAAGCAGTCAACACCGCTTTATACTGCGCAAAAAGAACTTTTAGAGGGATCATTGTGCCTAAATGCACTAAAAGTACTGGAACCAGCATACTTCCAAAAGCAGTGAAAACAGAAGATTCCACTAAGCTCTCAGGAATAATACCAGTTTGAAATAATACGAGCATACCGAAGACCACGACCAAAAGCGTTGGAACTTTTGCTCTAGTGGAAATCGAGCACAGCTCTCCTAAAGCTATGATAGCAACGATGATAAGTGCAGCGTAAATTGGTTCCACTCATTTCCCTCCCTGTTTCAGCCCAACAAAATTTTCTCAGTATTTTTAGAGAATTGAAACTAGAATAGCAAAAAATTTATCTTAAAAGAAGGAAAAAGCAAAATATTCAAATATCTTACTTATTAAAATAAGGTTTCGGGAAGTAGAAAATCACCTCCGGCATGGACGTTTTAACGTCATACCGGAGGCGTTTTTGCTTCTCCTTCAGCTCGGTTGCATCGTGAGCTGGCGCAAAGATATCAGCCGTCGTTTCTCGGCAGTGGATAAAATCCGTTATAAAGCTGCTGCCATAGCGGCTCTGGAACATGATATTTCGTCGGCTCGTCTGGATCAAAGGTGGCATTGATCTCGTGCTCGCGACCCTCCTGAATTTTTCGCACAAACTGATAATCGAGCAGCAGCTCCCGTCCGAGGCAGACCAATTCCGTGCCCGTCTCCAGAGCACTCAAGGCATCATCTGCCGTGAAAATGGAGCCGATGCCGACTAGCGGAGCACGGCCGTCAATCCAATCATGGATCAGTTGAATCCGTTTCTGTCCATAATACGGACCTTCCCGCGTTTTGGAATGAATATCCATCAGGGACACATGGAAATAATCCAGCGGCTGATCAGCCAGCTTATCAATCAATTCCTTCGTCAACTCCATCGTAATCCCTGGAGATTCGGCTTCTTCCGGGGAAAATCGGTATCCTACAATAAAATCGTCGCCGCCATATTCTCTGGCTGCGGCGGTTACCTTCTCAACAACGGCCAGTGGAAACTTGAATGGGTCGGCCCACTCGTCATCCCGGCGATTATAGTACGGAGACACAAACTGTTGAATGAGATAGTGGTTGGCCCCGTGAATTTCCACGCCGTCAAAGCCTGCCTGGGCCGCACGTCTCGTCGCTTCCCCGAACGCCCGAATTGTTTCTTCGATTTCTTCTTTTGTAATAGGACGAGCCTGGTGCTTTTGTGGCTCGCCAAAGCTTGCCAGTTCAATTTCACTTGGCGCGGCTACATCGCCCCCGGGAGTCAATTTAGGCAGAGACTGGGCTCCGCCGTGGTGAATCTGGGCGACGGCTTTTGCCCCGTTCTTTTTCATGACAGCAGCTTGCTGGCGCAGGCCTTCGATATCCGAGTCTCTGGCGATGGACGGCTGTCCGGGGAACGCTTTCCCTAAAGCTGTCACATTGCTTGCTGCCGTAATAGCCAGGCCGACATCCTCCGATCGTTTTTCAATATATGGAAGTTCGCGGTCAGATATAGTGCCATCCTCATTGGAGGAAACATGGGTTAACGGCGCTAACACAAAGCGATTTCTCAATATTGTACCATTCGGTAATGTTAATGGTTGAAATAGTGGGGTATATTTTTCATTCATTGCATAAGCCCTCCTTCTGCCAACAAACTATAGCACGATCCAAAAGGTCTTCGCGAAAATGTTGCTTAGCGTTATACAGTTAAAATTTTCAACAGAGGGAGTAAAGAGAATGATATTACTTTTTATACGAACGAATACATGTAAAGTTGAACCTAAGGGTATACCAATAAAGGAAATATTTGTTATTAATCAGGGGTGAAAGGAAGAATGGTAATGAAAACTCAGCAAACAACGTTATCGAAATCAAAGCTATATTCATTAGCAGCCTCGGGGGTGCTGCTGATGGCCGCCGTGCTTGTTATGCTTGCCCTGGACTACACCCGCGTTGGGCTGCTTCTCCTTTTTTACGGAGTAGGAGTTCAGCTCATTGCCCGTGCAGTGCTGGAATGGACCGATGGGGTTCCCACATTTTATTGGCGGTTACTGTTGGGAGCAGGAATTATCATCCTAATAAGTTCGTTTCATCTGATATCATAACTGAAAGGTTAGGCATGAGAGCGGCTGAGAAGGCTGTAAGTTATGAGCGGTGCAGGTATCGTTATATGGATACTGACCATCTTTTTTCAGCTAATGGATCAACGGAGTGAAAAACTTAATAAATGAACAGGCGTTTTGGCACCAGTGGACCGGGCGCACTGAAAATGGTGTAGGACTGGGGCTGTTCCCTGGAATTATGATTTGGTTTCCTGGACATTTCCTGTAAAAAACTAATTGAGGAGGGAACTATGAAAGATAGAGAGACGATGAAAAAAGTAATGAAGCGTGTAGTAGGAAGTATTTTTATTATTCTTACGATCGTGTTTATAGCAGTAGGTATTAGAAATGGTGAATGGTATATCCTGGGTTATATTGTTAATCTAATTATTTTTCCAGCGGCTGCATCGGTATGTATTACTTCTTCTTTCCGCCAAGGCCATGAATTTTATTGCTAAATAAAAGCCTAAGAGGAAGGTCTCTGATAACGGTTTGATATACTTCACTGAAATCAGTAAAAGATTGAAAGAACTTTAGACTATCCTGACTGCTTATTACTTATTTCAAAGTCTTTCGCCCTTAGTGCATATAACGTTTACATGAGGTATATGCCATGATAAGATAAGCATATAAAAGTTCTCTATCATTTTTTCACCAAAAGGAAGAGCCTGGATGCTGGTGACATCCAGGCTCTTTTTGTTGCTTTCATCGCCTGTTCCTGCATTTCTTACGTATTAGCTTTAGCAACATATCAGCAAATACGATTCCTAACACGGTAGATGCGAAAGGAAAAAGAAAGTGCGTTAATAAAAGTTCTGCTACTATTTTTTCACCTCCCTTCTGACACATTTCGCCAGAAGGTGAACAGGCGATAAATCCTATTATACCAAAGCCTAAGCCCTAAAAGAAATCATAGTATATTATGCTTTTGAATAGTGGAAGACGCCACAAGCGAACGTTTGAAATTTATTTTCTTTTTTATTTTTGAAGACTTCTCTTTAACGTTTATGAATACTTTGTGTCCATTCATGTGAAAATATTCACAATAATTTAAAATGCGGTATACTAAAGATAAGAAATATGTGAATAGATTCACAAAAAGGAGGGGTCAAAATGATTATTCGTTTCTTGAAGGAGTCGACGATTGCGGCGGTAGTGTTTCTGCTGGCTCGTATGTACTTAGGTTGGGCATGGCTCACCTCAGGACTGGGAAAAATTACAGAAGGCTTCAACCCCGGCGGGTTTCTGCAGGGAGCTGTCGCTGAACCGGTTATGCAGGGCGGGGAAACGGCAGCAGCTTATCCCTGGTACACTGCTTTCCTGGAAAACGTCGCTATTCCAAATGCCGGACTGTTTGGTTTTCTCGTCATGTGGGGGGAAGTACTGGTAGGTGCCGGCTTAATTGTTGGCTTGTTTACCACCACTGCCGCCTTTTTCGGAGGAACGATGAACATGGCATTTCTGCTGGCAGGTACAGTGTCGACTAATCCGATCATGCTTATTCTTGCAATTCTCATCCTGGTTGGAAAAGGCAACGCCGGTAAAATCGGACTTGATCGCTTCGTTCCAGCTGTAACAGAAAAAATCGGCCGTAAACCAAAAGCGCATGAAACGCCCAAAGCCGCATAGTAGTAAATAAAAAGCCCTTACAGGAGGGCTTTTTGCTTGTACGAATATGTAATAATATCGAAATAATACGGAGAAACGTTTACGAAACAGGAGCGGTGGAAAGATATATGTTAGCAGTATTAAAGCAGAAATTATTTAATAATGTTTGATAGATAGCTGTGGTTGGAAGGGAGGCTGCATTCATGGAATTTATTATAGGTATTCTGCTGCTCATCGTATTCGTTTTCCTGGTTATTCGTATGGCCGGCTGTTTCTTTAAGTTTATCCTGCCGGTGGCCATAGTACTTGTGATTGCTTACTTTATTTATAACGCCATACAGGGCGGATGACAATGATTAAATGAAAATCCCGCTTTTCAGCACCCGCTGAAAAAGCGGGATTTTTTGTGCTTCTTTTTAGTCTTTGTTCGTTTGATCGACCATGCGGACAAGCGCTTTGGCAATAGCGTCTTTTTCATCTTTTTCGGCATTCTGCCAAAGCTCGTTTAATACTTTTTCTTCCCGGTTGCGAGGCTCTTCATGCTTGGAAAGGTGTTCGGCCACACGCTTGGTTGCTTTCGCCAGTCCTTTTTCTCCGAGACCAATGCTTTCGCCTTTTTTCACCTGGTCGCCCAGATAATTTTTAAATGTATTAAAGTTCTGCATGATCTGGTCTTTGTCTTCCTGGTCCAGCTTATCGACGTACTGTTCTGCTTTTTTTGGATCTTCCGCCATTAGTATCTCTCCTTTAGATTGAGTAATAGTAAAGGGTTTCCTTTTTCAAAGATAAAGTAAACAAAAATGAAAAAAGATAAGTCATAATTCACAGGTGAAAGATGCAATTAAAAATAAATCTGAAAATTAATATGTTAGATAAGCTTACGTGAAGATTGTTTTCTGCTGGAATGTTGATTAGACTACAAATCAACAGCAAAAACAGTATATAGGTTTCCGCCAGCTGGAAACGCTAATGCTTTCTAGGGTTCCGCTTCTTGAAAAAGAAGGGCAGGTCCGAGAGAAAGCGGTACAGGCATTGCTGCCTGTATACACGGAGGGACAAAAGCCCGGGAGAGTGAAAACTCTTCCGGGCTTTTTATTTATTTTAGGTGCTTATATTACTAAGGGAGGCTCCATGATGGAAAAAATAATTGAAGCAGGAAGCAAATGGTCGAATGTGTTGGCAAAGGGAAAAGCAGTCCGGTTTACCGCACTTGAAGACGGGGCTAACATTTCACTTCTGCTGTATAACGCCAAAAATACAACAGACCGTTACAATATGCCCGATTCGTTAAAAGCGCAGCACACATCGAAATTTACGAAAGGAAACATTCTGATGACTGATAACGGCCGTGCCATGGCAAGCATTATTGAAGACAGCTCCGGATGGCATGATCCTATCGGCGGTTATTCAACAAGAGCAGGGACCGACAGCCGGTACGGTGAAACCACGTTTCAAAAGCTGTTGAACGATTATTACCGGAGCGGTGAAGAAAACTTCGTCAAGGAGCTGATGCGTCACGGCTTAACAAAAAGAGACCTGGTGCCAAACATCAATTTATTTTCAAAGATCTATGCCGACGAAGCCGGCAGTATGCATTTTGATCCGGAGCATGCCAAAGCGGGGGACACGATAGTGATCCGTCTGGAAATGAACAGCTTAATGATCATCTCAAATACGCCAAACCCTCAGGATCCGGCAACAGACTTTCCGTCAGTACCGGTGAAAATGGAAGTATATGACGTGAAGGAAGCAGACGGGCAGGACTATTGCGTTAACTATCATCCGGAAAACAGACGGGCGTTCGAAAATACATGGGAATATCATTCATTACTAGTATGAAGGGGAGTTTAACATGAATATGCTAGCAAAGGTACAAAGTGAAAGAACCGCGGACACAGCCGTATATGAACAGCTGATTCCGGCCGGCGAAGGCTGGATCAAAGAACTGCAGCCCGGCCAAGTGTTCCGGATTGAAGACGTGGAGGGAAACGAAGCAGCTGATACACTCTTTTTTGATACGCAGCACCCGGAAGATCATTACAGTGCGATTAACACTATTAATGCACAAAACAATATTTATTTAACGACTGGTTCAGTACTAAAAGCCGAATCCGGAAAGGATTTACTTGAAATCACAGCCGACACGGTCGGGCGGCACGACACGCTTGGGGGAGCCTGCTCGTCTCAAAGCAACACGGTCCGCTACGCCCATGACCGGGAGTCGATGCACAACTGTCGTGACACCTTCATGTACCAGCTGGCCAAATATGGTCATGATTACAGTAAGCGCGACATAGCGCCGAATATCAATTTCTTCATGAATGTGCCGGTTACGCCGGAGGGCGGCCTGGATTTTGATGACGGAATTTCAGGGCCCGGCTGCTATGTGGAAATGACAGCCAATTGCGCAGTGACTGCACTCATAAGCAACTGCCCGCAGTTGAATAATCCGTGCAGCGGTTTTAATCCAACGCCACTTCGTGTACTCATCTGGGATAAATAGATTACTAAAAGGAGAGAGGCTGAATGTTTCAAAAGGTACTCATTGCAAATCGTGGAGCGATTGCTGTCAGAATTGAAAGAACATTAAAAAAATTAAATATTCCGTCTGTGGCTGTATACACGAAGGCGGATCGCGATAGTCTGCACGTGGCATACGCCGATGAAGCAGTAAATATCGGTGAAGGGGCACCGCAGGAGAGCTATCTGAATGAACAAAAGATCCTGGAAACAGCGCTTGAGAAAGGAGCAGATGCCATCCACCCGGGGTACGGCTTTTTGAGTGAAAATGCTGATTTTGCGCGTGAATGTGCGAAGCAGAACATTACGTTTATTGGCCCGGAGCCGGAGCAGATGGAGCTGTTCGGACTGAAGCACACGGCCCGTGCTGCTGCGAAAGAAGCGGGCGTCCCTCTGCTTCCGGGCACAGATCTGTTGGATAGCCGGGAGGAAGCGATGGCAGAGGCAGCGGGTATCGGCTACCCGGTCATTTTAAAAAGTACGGCCGGCGGTGGTGGCATCGGCATGCGGATCTGTGAAAATGAAGAGTCGCTTCATGAAGCGTATGAAAACGTCAAGCATTTGGCAGAGGCAAACTTTAACGATGGCGGTATGTTTCTGGAAAAATACATTCCAAGCGCCCGTCACATTGAAGTTCAGATCTTTGGCAATGAAAGCGGGGAGGTTGTCGCATTAGGGGAGCGGGACTGCTCGCTGCAGCGGAGAAATCAAAAAGTGGTGGAAGAAACGCCCGCCCCAAATATTACGGAGGAAACAAGAAAAGCGATGTGGCAGGCAGCCGAACGTCTTGCAGAAACCTCAGGATACAGAAGTGCCGGCACGGTCGAATTCTTATATGATCCGGACGAATGTACATTTTACTTTTTGGAAGTAAATACGCGGCTTCAGGTGGAGCACGGAGTAACAGAGGAAGTGCTCGGCATTGACCTGGTGGAATGGATGGTAAAAGAAGCGGCCGGCTGCTGGCAGAACCTCGCGGCGAAAGTGCCGGCATCGTCAGGCCACAGCATTCAGGCCCGGGTGTACGCTGAAGACTGCGGCCGCGATTTTCGCCCGAGCGCCGGCCATATCGACCACGTGTTGCTGTCGAATAACGCAAGAAATGAGACTTGGATTCAAAACGGCGTGGAGACGACGACGCTGTATGATCCGATGCTTGCCAAAATCATTGTGCACGCCGGCAGCCGGGAGACTGCGCTTGATAAGCTGTATGAGGCGCTTGGAGAAACCCGTTTTTACGGAGTCACCACAAACCGTCAGTACGTCCGTAGGCTTCTGCAGGATTCCCGTGTACGGGAAGGACATGTTTTCACCCGTCTGCTGAATGATTTTGACCCGGCGGAAAAAGCACTGGAGGTGCTGGACGGAGGGATCCAGACGACTGTGCAGGACGTGCCGGGAAGAACCGGTCACTGGGACGTCGGCGTTCCGCCCTGCGGCCCGATGGACCCTTTCGCTTTCAGGCTTGGCAATGCAATTCTGAACAATGCGGAAGACGCGAGCGGTCTGGAGCTGACCCTGCAGGGAGGGTCCTACATTTTCCGGGATGATCTCATGTTCTGTATCACTGGCAGTGACATGGGCGCTGCTCTTGAAGGAGAAGCCGTGGCCTTATACGAAACGGTGAAAGCAAAGAAAGGCCAGACACTGACGTTTGGAAAAACCACCGAAGGCATGAGAACCTACCTGCTGGTTGAAGGGGGATTTGATAAACCGAAGGTGCTCGGAAGTTCCTCCACGTTTACCCTTGGAGAATTTGGCGGCCATGCCGGAAGAGCTCTGCGCCCGGGAGACATCCTCGGTGTCCGCGGAAGTTCGGATAGCCAAAAGCAGCAGTCGCTTGCTGCGGATACGCGCCCGGAATTAAAGAGCGAGTGGACGATTGGCATGATCCCCGGCCCGCACTGCACGCCGGAATTTTTGCAGCCGGAATATTTGCAGCAGCTGGCAGAAGCAGAATGGGAAGTGCATTTTAACAGCTCCCGGACTGGGGTGCGCCTGATTGGATCTGCACCATCCTGGACCCGTGAAGACGGGGGAGAAGCAGGCCTGCACCCATCCAATATTCATGATAACGCTTATGCAGTTGGAACACTTGATTTGACAGGCGATATGCCAATTCTGCTCGGTCCGGACGGGCCAAGCCTGGGAGGTTTTGTCTGCCCGGTGACAACTGCTTCTGCAGAGTTTTGGAAAATCGGCCAGCTGCAGCCCGGGGACAAGGTGCATTTTCAGCTGCTGACGATTGAGCAAGCTAATGATCTTCGAAAAACGCAGGAGCGGCTGATCGAAAGTGTAAGAGCGGGACGGGAAACAGAAGCCATTACGCTGCCAAAGGAAAATGACGTGCTGGATCCGGATTACCCGTTACTCGTCAATGAACGACAGGGCCGCCGTTTTCCTATCACAGTCCGCATGAGCGGGGATGAGTATCTGCTAGTGGAATACGGCGAAATGGAACTGGATCTAAAGCTTCGTTTTCAGGTTCAGGTGCTCATGGAGGCGATCGAAAAAGAAGGCGTGCTCCCGGTTATTGAAATGACTCCAGGGGTGCGGTCTCTGCAGATTCATATTGATCCGCTGCAGATGACAGTCCAGGAGGCTTCGGATCATGTACTTCGCATTGATGAGAATCTTCCGCCGCTGGAGTCGATACAGGTGCCTTCCCGTATTGTAAAGCTGCCGCTCTCATGGAACGACCCGTCTGTGCAGCTTGCCACCGAACGTTACCAGCAAAACGTGCGGCCGGATGCTCCGTGGTGCCCGGATAATCTGGAATTTATCCGGCGAATCAATGGTCTGGAAAGTATTGACGACGTAAAACAGATAGTATTCGACGCAAATTACCTGGTGCTTGGCCTTGGCGATGTGTACCTCGGGGCGCCGCTTGCCACACCGACAGATCCGAGACACCGGCTTGTCACGACCAAATACAACCCGGCACGGACATGGACGCCGGAGAACGCTGTAGGCATAGGCGGAGCGTATATGTGCGTGTACGGCATGGAAGGGCCGGGAGGCTATCAGTTCGTCGGCCGGACGATTCAGATGTGGAACCGGCTGCAGGCAACGGAAAGTTTTGAACCTGGAAAACCGTGGCTGCTTCGCTTTTTTGACCAGATTCAGTATTACCCGGTTTCGCATGAAGAACTGACGGAACTGCGGGAGGATTTCCTGCGCGGCCGGTTTGAAGCAGACATTACAGAAACCACCTTCGATCTGGGCGAATACCTGGCATTTCAGGAATCGATTCAGGAAAGTGCCGCAGCGTTTAAAGAAAATCAGCAGGCAGCCTTTCAGGCAGAGCGTGAACGTTGGAAAGAGCAGGGCATTGCAGAGCATGTAGAGGATGACAACGGAAATGCCGGGGCGCCTGAAGAAGAGCTGCCTACAGATGAAACGGCTGTTCGCTGCTCCATGCCGGGAAGTGTATGGAAGGTCGAAGTGACGGAGGGACAGTACGTGAAAAAGGGCGACGTGCTGGTCATTGAAGAAAGTATGAAAATGGAATTTCCGCAGCAGGCTCCGGAAGAGGGTTATGTGGCTTCCATACATGTGGAGCCCGGAGATGAAGTGCAGGCCGGTCAGTTAATCGTCGGCCTGCGTGCAGAGAAAGAAAGCGGGGTGTCGGTTACATGACAGAGCATTTGACAGTGCAGGAGCTGTTAACGGCTTACCGAAGCAAAAGTATAGACCCCGGAGAAGTGGTAGACAGCATTCTCGAAAGGGCCGTGAAATATAAACACAAAAACATTTGGATCTACCCTCCTTCCAAGGAGCGGATCCAGCCGTATATTGACCGGCTGGCTGCGTTTTCGCCGGAGGAGCTGCCGCTGTGGGGCGTACCATTCGCCGTGAAGGACAATATCGACGTAGCGGGATGGCCGACGACGGCTGGGTGCGAAGCATACACCTACACCCCGGACAAGCACGCCTCCGTAGTGGAGCGTCTCGTCGACGCCGGCGCCATACCGGTTGGGAAAACGAACCTGGATCAGTTTGCAACAGGGCTCGTCGGTACGCGGAGCCCTTATGGAGAAACGCATAACGCACACAAGGATGAACTGATCAGCGGTGGGTCGAGTGCAGGCTCTGCCGTAGCGGTAGCGTGCGGTCTGTCTGCTTTTTCCCTCGGTACAGATACTGCAGGCTCCGGGCGGGTTCCGGCTGCGCTGCATGGACTGATCGGGTGGAAACCCTCGCTTGGTGCCTGGCCGATCAGCGGCGTCGTGCCGGCATGTGAAAGTCTGGATTGTGTGACAGTATTCACCTGGGAGATAAATGATATTCACCTGGTGGATCGGATAGCCCGGGGCATGGACCCAGGTGATCCCTGGTCGAAGCCGTTTAAAAGTTTACAAAAGCAAAAGCCGAAAAAATGGCTGCTGCCGGAAGAAGAACTGGAATTTTATGGGCCATATGAAGAGGAGTACCGGCAGGCATGGAAAAAAACAGTCGAGCAGCTTGAACAAGGGCCAGAGGAAGTGTCCTATGTGAATACGTCCATACTAAGTGAAGCGGCATCGGTGCTGTACGATGGCCCCTGGATTGCTGAACGCTGGGCGGCACTCGGCACATTTGTAGAAAAGCACCGCGACGACGTATTCCCGGTAACCGAAAAAGTACTTTCCAAAGGAGAGGGCAGAGCATACGGGGCGGCAGAGCTGTTTGAGACGATGCACCGGCTGCAGGAAATTAAGCACCACACCGGCCGGTGGCTCGAAAATAATGTGCTCGTGCTTCCGACATGCGGAGGAACGTGGACAAGAGAAGAGGTCCAAAAAGACCCGGTACAGACAAACAGCGATATGGGCAAATATACGAATCACTGCAATTTGCTTGATATGAGTGCAATCGCGCTGCCAGCCGGGCAAGCAGCACCAGAGGTGCCTTTTGGCGTAACGCTGTTCAGCCGTTCAGATGCCGAAAACCTGCTAATGGGGGCAGCAGAAAGCTGGCAGCGGAAAGAGCTTTCTCTGCCGGAAGAACCAGCCGAAAAGCTGATCGCCGTATGCGGGCTTCACATGAGAGGTTTTCCACTTGAAAAACAGATGACCGAACATCGTGCTGAATTCGTGGAAGAAGCATCGACGGCTCCGGAATATAAACTGATACGCCTAAACAGCGAACCGGCCAAGCCCGGCTTAATACGGGAAGAGGCGGGAGAAGAAATCGACGTTGAACTATGGCAGATGCCAATCGAAGAGATAGGAAAGTTTGCCGCAAAGATTCCTGCTCCGTTAGGAATCGGCACGATCAAGCTAAACGATGGACGCGACGTGATGGGGTTTATTTGCGAAAGCAGTGCTAAAGGAGAAGACATCAGCTCCTTTAAAGGATGGAAAAGCGCAGAGGCGGCCAAATCAACGATGTAAAAAGCTAATCAGGTAAAATGTTTCGCAGGAAGGAGTATGTAAATGAAGAATATAGCTGACGAGGATTCGGACCATATGGAAAAAAATCCTGGAGACACAGCACCGCTCGAGGGGAAGGAACTGGATAAACAGAAAATCAGCCGGGGACAGCTGAGAAAAGGATTGATCAAATCATTTCTGCTGACCTCCATTGCTGTAATTGTTTTCTTTGTTCCGGTAGTAGTGGACGGGGAAACTGATGTCGTTTTTGGCTACTTGTATAACTTTCTTTTGAACCTTTCTGTGCCTTTTAGTTTGTGGCTTTTTACGGTAATGGTACTCGCTAATGCCGTCATGAGTATATACGTGAAGTTGTTTCCGGAAAGAAGCGGGCGACTGTTAAACTATTACGGGGGAGACACGGGCGTACACATTTTCTTTTACGTGCTGGGTGCAGTCTTTATGTCAGTCTACGCTCTTCACGACAGCTTGGCTGGATTCACCGGTCCGGAATGGATGGTCGGTCCGGATACAGGCGGCACGATTATCCCTTCGATTGTGCTTACCGTTGGCTGGATCATTCCGCTGGCCGCTGTGTTTATGCCGCTGCTTTTAAATTACGGAGCACTTGATTTTATCGGGTCGATACTGGAGCCGGTTATGCGTCCGTTGTTTAAAGTGCCCGGTAAAAGCACAATCGATGCTATTTCTTCGTTTGTCAGTGCTTCGTCTGTAGCTATTTTGATTACAAGCAGTTTGTATCGCATGAATGTTTACACAAAACGCGAAGCCGTGGCTATTGCTACAAGCTTTAGTGCAGTCAGTGTCGGATTTGCCGTGCTGGTCATTAACACAGCAGGACTGAGTCAGGATTTTCTGCAGGTATATTTTTCCGGTATGCTGATTGCGTTTATTATTTCTTTCTTTATGATTCGGATTCCACCTCTGTCGAAGCAGCCAGACGTTTATTTTGACGGACGGGAGCAGACAGAAGAAGAAAGACAAGGGGAGACAAAGTTTGAGCTTGGCATTGTTCCTCGTGGCTTCCAGCGTGCGGCCAAAAGAGCTGAAACAGCCCGGCCGCTTGGCTCAGAAGTGAAGGCGAGTGTGGCGGGGGCACTCGGTGTGCTTCCGCGGGTAGTGGCAATGCTTGCTTCTATTGGTATTACCGGCCTGATTGTCGCTGAGTATACTCCGTTGTTTAACTGGCTGGGCATGCCATTCATCCCGCTTTTAAATATTCTCGGCGTGCCTAATGCGGCAATGATCGCACCATCGATCCCCGTAGGTATTGCCGAAATGTTTCTGCCGGTTCTTTTGATTGCAGGAGATTTAGCAGCACTTGAAGCAGGAGCGGTTTATTTTGTAACGACGCTCTCGTTAGTACAAATTGTGTTCTTTTCTGAATCGATTGTTGTTATTAAAGCAACGAGAATGCCAGTAAAGCTCTGGGAATTGGTTGTATGTTTTTTTCAGCGTACCTTAATCGCCATTCCCATTATTGCTTTGTTTATGCATATGATGTACTGATTAAAAAAAGACGCCTTTCGCGGGCGTCTTTTGCATAGGACCGTATTTATTGGAAAATAGCGGTGTACTGAAAGCCAAGGCGCTCATAGTTCTGTTTCCGGTACATATCGCGCGGTGTATCTTCCTGGTCTGCCACGAGAAAGACTGCCTTATCGGGGAACAGATTCATGGTGAATTGCTGCAGGGCATGGCCAATGCCTTTACGCTGCAAATCATCATGGACGAACAGATTATCCATTTCCACAGCGTGACCGCTGGCAATCAGTTCAACAAAGCCGGCAGGGCGGCCGTGGTAATAAGCGATCAGTTGAATAAATGAAGCGTCATAAAACTGCTGCTCGAGCATTTGTTGTTTTTGGGCAGCGTATGCTTCTCCGAAAGGAAGGTCCTGTTCAAGCTGCATAGCGAGAAAAGCGGGAAGGCTCTCCACATCAACGCGCTGGATGCTGCATCCCTCAGGTAGCGCCTGACGGGGAAATTCAGCCGGCTGGATGGCATACAGCTCCATAACGCTCACATCGTAGAGGGAGCTGTGCAGGTACTGGTTTAACGCCTGCGGGAGTTCTGTATTTGGCGGAAAATGAAATTTTAAGTGATTTTGGCCGCGGGCTCTGTGAAAGTCGCGTAGACGGGATTCGATTTTCTGAAAGTAATCAGTCGTCGGCATTTGTTTAAAGGAAATAAAATTGCTGTCGAAATGATGCTTCCATTCTAAAGAATGGTAGTGGCGAAACTCATTGCGGTCCTCGATGAGCCGTCCCGGGGTATGGACATGGTGAAACGTAATAGGAAGCACTGGTATCAGGCCTTTCAGTAATATAATAAAGAAAAGATACTATTTTACGAGAGCTGTTACGGTAATTATTGTACTTTTGTCCTTGGCAAAATTCCAGTCGGTAAATGTACCTTCCACAAGTTTCCCTCCATGAATAATTTTTTTCGAGCTCGCGCTCTGCTTTTGCTGCTTATTTCCCCGAATTCCCGTTCGTTTTGTTCGTTGATATGTCATAAATGGAATTTACTTTATGGTTATTTTTTAATATATATCATAAAGGGGACTTACGAGCGCGCGGAAAGGAGGCGGGCGAGATCATGGAAGTGCCGGCGTATGATGGTTTCGAGCGAACGGTTATACAGGCTTGCTGCTGGATGGTACAACGGAAAAATCAGGTATCTCTCCCGGCTCCATCTATACTTTTCTGAAGAGATGTCGACCTCCCGTACAGGGGAAGTGAAGTGCCCGCCAGCAATTTCCGGCATACGCGGAGAACGTCCAAGAAGCCGCCAGTACGGGGTGCGTCCCATTGGACAAAGAATCTTAGGCGCAGCCGAGCGTATCTCCTCATCAAGAAGCGGGGCATGAGCCATAATTTCCTTGCGGTTCGGCGTGCGGTTATATTTGCGCGGTTTACCTGCCGGGGTGTGCCCCCAGCGGTACGGACGGCTTTTGATCGTCCGGGTCACGTAGATGTCTTCCACGGGATACGGAAGAAGCTCCAGGTAGGATAGAAACTGCCTGCCGGCTCGCCCATCGTAAGGACCGCCGCCCGTAATTTCTGTTTCTCCCGGTGCTTCCCCGATCATCATTACAATAGGATCATGCGGGTTTGGACCGTCGAGAAAGCCTTCACACCGGTGGCCGTCCATTCTTTTTTTTGCCTCTGTGACTGCAGCTTCTGGCAGCATGTGCTTTCCCTCCTGTGTACGTCCTGACTTTTCTATACCCGGGCGCGAAATATTCTATACTTGTGATAGGATAGATGAAGGAGGTGGGGCGTGTGCAGCAGAAGCACATTATGTGGTTTGACATTATTTTTTACGTCGTCTTTCCAATTTTTATTTGGAACATGGCGCGGGACTATACAGGTGATTATATAGCGATGCTCATATCCTCGGTACCGGGGATTATTTATACAGTGTACCGCTTCGTACTGTTGAAAAAGGTGAATACGTTTGGGATTTACATGATCGCCACCCTGATTATCGGCACTGTTCTCGATCTTGTTGCCGGCGGCGGATTGCAGCTTTTGTGGAACAATATTTACTACGATTTTGTTATGGGTGCATTCTTTATTTTAACGGTTATTTTTAGGCGGCCGATCTGGCTCTTTTTCACCGTCGATTTTATGGAGCTGCAGGGCGGAGACCGCAAGCAGCTGAAAAAGCAGTTTTATGTGCGCAAATACTTATGGGTATTTCAGGCGATCACACTGTTTTTTGCCCTCCGGGAATTTATTCTCGCGTTCGTTAAAATCTGGCTCGTGCAGAGCTACGGCGTAGAAGCCTTTGACGAAGGAATTATTCTGCGGCAGGTGCTTTCATGGACAATGAGCTTTATCGCAGTAATCGGATTTATTTTTATCGCCAAGTGGCTGCATGAAGACGGCATTGACGCCGGAGAAGTTACAAACACCGGGCGAGGTACTGAAAAAGAGGAAAAGAATGAAGAAGCTGAAGAGGAAACACAGGGAGAAACGTCTGGAGAACGAACGTAATATAGAAGAGCAGCCGGCGCCGGCTGCTTTTTATGTTGAAGTGGTTGGAAACAGGTGGAAATCATCGGTCGAAATCGGTAAAATGGCAGGGACATCTTTGGTTTTTACAGAAAGCGGGCTGCATACATATGGATGAGTTTTCATTATCGATTTTATTATTTTTGATTGTGATCGGTTTTCTCGCTGCGTTTGTCGACGCGGTAGTCGGCGGGGGCGGGCTGATTGCCATGCCGGCGCTCCTTTTTACCGGCATGTCGCCGCAGACGGCACTTGGTACGAATAAGCTTGCCGGGACGATGGGCTCCGGGACGAGCATGGTTTCGTTTCTCCGGCACGGCCAGATTAATAAACGTCTTGTATTTACACTTTTTCCGCTGGCCTTTGCGGGCTCGGTGCTCGGCGTAATCGTCGTGCAGAGGATCCCACCCGATATTCTGGAGCCGATTATTTTGATTCTGCTCGTTGTGGTAACGGTCTACACGCTGGTCAATAAAAACCTCGGAAGCCTTTCCACCTTTCAGAGTATCACTCGTAAAGTGTGGCTCATCGGTGCCGTTATCGCTGTTGTGCTTGGATTTTACGACGGGTTTCTCGGACCGGGAACAGGGTCATTTTTACTGTTTGCTTTTATTTTTCTTGGCTTTAACTTTGTCGAAGCGGCAGGGAACGCCAAAGTGCTGAACTTTGCGAGCAACATTGGCGGCCTGCTCGCATTCATCTGGTTTGATTCCATTCATTACGCGTATGGCCTGCCAATGGGGGCCGCGATGATTGCCGGCGCATATGTCGGGGCAAATGTCGCCATTAAAAAAGGATCGGCCTACGTGAAGATGCTGTTTATCATCGTGACGATCGCTTTAATTGCCAAAAATGCCTGGGATTATTTAATGTAAGAGTCTTCGAACGAAGGCTTTTTTATTTTGCTTAAAATTTTTTTATAAAAAAGTGATCCAGTAAACAACTTTGTACGTAAACTAAGTAGTTCTTGCAAAAAAGCATCATGCAGGTAAAAAGATCAACCGGCGGACCTAACATGGTCTGACCCTGAAAAATTATCTGTTTCATCCATCATGTTGACGGCTTCTGCAGAGCCTGGCTTCCACGTTGAGTGGCTTGTTGTTTATGCCGGGCATCCATAAGAAAGTGAACCGGAGGCTTTTAGCAGCAGATTAACACATCGATGGATATAAAGGAGAGCGATTGAGCAACCGGGGCCTCAATCGCTCTCCTTTTATTTATGTTTTCCCTGCTGCGGTTGGGTTTGCTTTGCATCTCCGGTACAATAGAGGAGCAGTGTGAACAAGTAGGAGGGAACCAATATGAAAATAGTTGTATTTGGTGCGACCGGCAACACGGGAAAACGTTTTGTCCGCAAAGCTTTAAAAGAGGGCAGCGAAGTAGTAGTGTACGCCCGCCAACCGGAAAAGCTATTAATTGAAAACGATAATTTAACTGTTCATGAAGGGAAAATTACGAATTACCAGAATGTTTACGATTCTTTGAGGGGGGCTGACGCGGTAGTCAGCCTGCTCGGGCGCAAGGAAGCAGCGAAGGGAACGCCGCTCAGCACCGGTGTGTCCCACATTGTGAATGCGATGCAGGAACGCGGTATCAACCGGCTTGTGGCGGTCACGAGCTCGGATGTGAAAACGCCGCAGGACGGCACGTCCAAGCGGTTCAGCCTTATGACTGCGGGCTGGAAGGTGGCAAAATTTAAAGGCTCGAATGAGCACGCGAATGCAGCCGACATTATCCGCCAGTCGAATCTGGATTGGACGCTTGTGCGGGTGCCGGTGCTTTCCGATAAGCCTTCCGGCGAAAATGCGCCGACGGTGGGCTATCCTGGTCGCCATAATTTAAAAAACACCCTGTACCGCCAGACGCTTGTCGATTTTCTGTACGAACAGCTTGAGACAAGCGATTTTTCAAAAGAATCTCCAGTGTTAAGCAACTAAAGATAATCAAAAAAGCAGGGCCGAAATTTTCGGCCCTGCTTTTTGGTGTTATCCCTGCCATACATCTTTGGCAATAGTCACAACATGCTCCAGTTTTTTCCACTGTTCGTCTTCGGTTAAAATATTTCCTTCTTCTGTCGAAGCAAATCCGCATTGAGGACTCAGGCAGAGCTGCTCGAGCGGCACATACTCAGAAGCTTCCCTGATCCTGGCTTTCACGTCGTCAGCATTTTCAAGGTCGCCGCTTTTAGAAGTAATCAGGCCAAGGATCACCTGAACGTTTTTGCGATTAATGAAGCGAAGTGGTTTGAAATCGCCGGCCCGGTCATTGTCATATTCCAGGAAAAACCCGTCAACGTTGACGCTGCCGAATAAAATATCAGCTACCGGCTCGTATCCGCCGGAAGAAAACCATGTGGAACGGAAGTTGCCGCGGCAGATGTGCATAGTAATGGTCATGTCCTCCGGCTTATAGGCTACAGATTCATTGACCGCCCGGGCATGGCGTTCCACAAGGGAACGGTGATTGATTCCTTCCTGCTCCATGTGCTTGATCTGTTCTTCGGAGCACAGGTGGGCCCAGGATGTGTCGTCAAGCTGCAGGTAGCGGCAGCCGGCGTCATAGAATGCCTGTATCGCTTTCTGATATGCTTTGGCCAGGTCATCGATCATATCTTCTGGGCCACTGTATAAATCGGTGTCGATCTCGCCCCGGAGGTGAAGCATATTCGGGCTTGGAATTGTGAACTTAGCTTCTGTACTTCCGGTAATCTGATGAAGGTAGCGGAAATCTTCAAGCATAGGATGCTTATCGCTAAAGTCAATTTTTCCAGTTACCTTGATCCCGCGTGCTTTCGTCTGCACTCCTTCAAACTGGATGCCGGAATCTTTTTCATAGGCTTCCACGCCGATCAGGTCTTCAAGAAAATCAAAATGCCACCAGGCACGACGGAATTCTCCGTCTGTCACAGCCTGAAGTCCTGTTTCTTTTTGCTTTTCAACGACGCGCTCGATTTCTTTATCTTCTACACGGCGCAGTTCTTCCGTGGAAATAGAGCCATTCGCGTAATTTTCCCGTGCGTCTTTGATGGCGGCCGTACGTAAAAGGCTTCCCACCTGATCCGCCCGATAGGGAGCTTTTGTCCGCCAGGATGCTGATTGTGCCATACTCTCTCTCCTTTAAAAACGATTGATGAAATATCTTGAAGCTTATCAAAATTTTGAATAGAAGTAAATTGTTTCAAAGGGCAACAAGCCTGGAAATAATATATAAAAATAATAAAAACAGCAGAAATAGCGCGGCGCTTCCGGAGATTAAAAAATAAAGGAAGCGTTTTTTGTTTTTCTCTTCAATATAAACGACAAAGTACCTCAGCCCTGCCACCGTGAGGCCGACAGGAAGAATTAAGAAAAGCGGGTGCGTGATGAAAACGAGAAGCTCGTGGGTGTCGAAAAACAGCCGGGTCGTCAACAACACAGCGTAAACGGTCAGAATGGCCAGGGCAGTATTGATATAGGCGTGGGCGCGTGTTGGCAAGCAAAACATCCTTTTGACGTAATTTGACTCTATTATAACAAATTAATATTCGAGCGCGTTGGCCCCGGCGTCAGGTACAGTTTGAACAACACCGTCATTACACTGTTTGGGATTAAAAAACCCGCCCTAAATGGACGGGTTCTTTTAAGGTATTTCGTTTGTTTTTCAACCAATTGATATATTTATACGTCTGAACGTTCAGGCGGGGCGTAAATATTTAATTGATTGTTCTGAAGCGAAGGGACGTGTTTGGCAAGAATATCTTCAATATGCTCCATTTCTTCCTGGTCGAGTATCCAGCCATCAACGCCTTCGGCTTCTTTGATCTGCTCCGGGGTTCTTGCGCCCCAGAGGCACATGCTTATACCGCTGTTTTCAAGTGTCCAGCGTGCTGCAAGCTGGGCGATGGTTTTGTTTCGCTCGTGAGCGAACTCCTGCAGTTCTCTGACTGCTGCCAAATAGTAGTTTCTGCTATTGCTCTGGTACAGAGGCAGACTTGCGCGGATGTCTTCATCTGTAAACGTGCTTTGGGCATCCACCTTGCCAGTCAGAAGACTGTGTGCGAACGTGCCCCAGGTAATACCTGCAATATGGTTGCGTTCGGCATATTCAAACCACGGCTTCAACTCCCGCTGGAACATATTGTACTGGTTTTGCGTGACATGAAGCGGCACGTACTGGCGCAATTCTTCCATCTCGTCCGGAGTGAAATTACTTACACCAATAGCGCGGATTTTTCCTTTTTCGTACAGCTTATTCATAACATTGCCCATATCTTCCATGCCGGTTTCATGATCCGGCCAGTGAATTTGATATAAATCCAAATAGTCCGTGTTCAGCCGGCGCAGTGTATTATCTATTTCCGTTTCTACTTTATCCGGACGCATGTCCCGGAAAAGCTCTTTGTCTTCGTTCCAGTTAACGCCGGGCTTTCCAAACAGCTGTACTTGCTCCCTTGGAGTGCCCGCCTGATTTAAAGCTTTTCCAATAAACGTTTCGGAATTTCCCAGACCGTAATCCGGTGCCGTATCAATAGTGGTAATGCCTATATCGAGTGCCTGCCGGATTGTTTTCACTGCGGCCTGTTCATCCGGCTCATTCTGCCAGAGCACACCACCCATAGCCCATGTTCCCAGGCCTACACGTGACACTTCGATGTCTGTTTCTCCCAATAAGATTCGTTCCATTAATTGTTGCCTCCACTCGGTTTGTATTTAATATTAGCTTTTACCCGTGCAGAAGAAGGAGTCAAACAAAGAATAATGGCACAAGGAAATGTTGGCAAAAAAGTCTCCCGCCGGCCGGGCCGTGGGAGACGAAGAAAGGTCTATAAAGGGATGATGTAAAAAAATACGGCAGCGAAATGAGCCGTAGAGCCGGCGAGGACAAAAAAGTGCCAGACGGCATGGTGGAAAGGAAAGCTCCGCCACATGTAGAAGACGGTGCCGGCTGTGTACAATATACCTCCGGTAACGAGAAGCACGAGGCCGCCGGGTGGAAGGGCACTCACAAGCGCGGGCCAGGCAATAATGATAATCCAGCCCATACCGATGTAAAACAAGGTTGAAAGAATGCGAAAACGCTTGCTGAAAAAGGCTTTGAAAAGAATGCCGACAAAAGCAATGCCCCAGACAATGCCAAACAGCGTCCAGCTTAAGATGCCTTCCAGTGCATGAAATAGAAATGGCGTATACGTACCGGCAATGAATATATAGATGGCAGAGTGATCAAAGACCTCGAACAGGTCTTTGAGCTTTCCTGCAGGAAAGCTGTGAAGCAGAGTGGAGCAGACGTAGGAAAGAAGCATGGATGTGCCGAAGATAGAAACGCTCACCACATGGAGGGACGAAGCATTCATGGAAGCAAAAACAATCATCACAACAAGTGCAGCCACACTTAGCATTGCTCCGATGCCGTGCGTGAGCGCGTTGGCAAATTCCTCCCGTTTGGTGAATGTGTGGGTTTGATCCTGCATACGCCGCCTTCTTTCCTTAAAATTAGTGCTTTTATTATAACCTAATTCAACGGAAATTTCGAACAGGCATAAGCGGCTTCGGGTTGTTTGCCGGATGGAACTGGATGGGTATGAGAAACAAGAGTGGTTCTAACCAAGTGAAGAAAGAAGGGATTATAGTGAAGGCAATAGGCTTTAAAAAGCACCTTCCAATTGAAGAGGACGCCAGCTTTGAAATGTTTGACATAGCAAAGCCCGAACCGAAAGGGCGGGACCTGCTTGTGCGTGTCCAGGCTGTCTCCGTAAATCCCGTGGATACAAAAATCCGCGGCGCAAATGAAGGGACGGAGGAAGAGCAGCCGCAGATACTCGGCTTCGACGCTGCCGGCATAATTGAAGCTGCGGGCGAAGAAGCTTCCCTGTTCCAGTCCGGCGATGAAGTGTATTACGCCGGAAGCAATCAGCGTTCCGGCTCCAATCAGGAATATCATCTGGTGGACGAGCGTGTCGTGGGAAGACGCCCGAAACAGCTTTCCATGGCCGAAAGTGCCGCCATGCCTTTAACGGCCATTACTGCATACGAAGCGATGTTTGACCGGATCGGCATCGTGCCCGAACGGGACCGCGGCTCTTCGGTACTTGTACTGAACGGTGCCGGCGGAGTTGGTTCTATTGCAATTCAGCTCGCTAAATGGGCCGGACTCGATGTAGTGGCTACTGCTTCGCGTGAAGAGACCACCGCCTGGTGCGAGCAAATGGGTGCAGACAAAGTGATCAATCATCATCAGCCGCTGTTAAAACAGCTTCAGGATGCAGGCTATGACGGAGTGGATTATATTCTCTGCTTTACCGACACGGCGCAGCACTGGGATAGCATGGCGGAGTGCATCCGTCCGCAGGGAGCCATCTGCTCGATTGTGGAGACAGAGAAGCCGCTGCAGCTGACCGACCTGCAGGCAAAAAGCGTCGCCTTTATGTGGGAATTTATGTTCACACGGCCGATGTACCAGACAGAGGATATGATCCGCCAGCACGTTATTTTGGGCGAGCTGGCTGATCTGTTTGACCAGGGAACCATTAAGCCAACGCTGACCGAAACGCTGACGCCGTTGAATGCCAACCAAATGAAAGAAGCGCACCGTAAAGTGGAGTCGGGAAAAGCGATCGGAAAAATCGTGCTCGAAGACTGGGAGTAAATGAAAGGGGCTGGCCCAAAAATGGTTCAGCCCCTGTGCCTTGTCTGTAAACTCTATTTTTGCCAAAATGATCACAAATTCTGAATTCATCGACATTGGACCAACTGTGGTCTGATTTTCTCTCATGATAATCTTGTATGGCAGAACTCAATGTTAGCAAAGTTCTCCGTCTTGGGCATCCGTATGTTTAGTTTTGTATTCTACTATTAATTCACTTCATTCATCGCAATAAGAGGAATCTTCTAGATAGCCATCGCAATACTCGTTAGCGCCTATTGCCGTTAATGTTTCAAATTTTTCAGAACATTTGTCACACGTGTCTAACTGCATGTTCATACACCTTGTCGTTTTAGTTAAAATTCACCCTAAAGATCTTAAAATTTATTTTGATTATTTTTTAACTCCGGATTTCATTCTGCCTTCACCAGAAAATTTCCCTATGAGGTCCCTGTTCCCAGGAAGAAGTAAAAATAGTACATAACTATTTTTTCATGGGCAGCATATCAGCAAACAAGATAGCTAATTCTAATCCTAATCTTTTTTGATAATTATCTTTTATTTTATACCCTAAGTAATTTTCAATTTTTTCTAAACGATAGTATAAAGTTTGTCGAGCAATATATAGTTGTTTGGCTGTATCTTTCTTTACACATTGGCACCTTAGGTATTCACGAAGTGTGTTATATAGGTAGGGATTCTTATTTAATTCCTTCCAAAACGTAGGACCTAACTGCTCTGTTACAAACTCGCTAATATCGTAATTATCTTTTAAATTGTATAGCATCTGGTAGGCTCCTAGATCACTGAAAAATGGAGAAACATTTACTTCTTGATTTTGAAGCATTCGCCCCGTTTGAATTACTTGTGTGGTTTCTCTATAAGCATTACTTGCTTCAATTAATTGGTGGTATATTTGACTGATTCCATATTCATAATTAATAAATTCATTTGTATTTTTTTCAAGAAAACTTTCTATATCTAATAGTTCAGTCTTATTAATACTACTAGACTCAGAGTTTAATATGATGGCTACAAATTGGGAATCTTTCATTTGATTAATAAAAGGATAATGCCCCTTTTGTTTAAAATAGTTTCTTAACACTAAAGCCAAATGGTAGTAAGCATTGTTTGAAGAAAAATTATCAAAATTCTTTTTTGACACTTGCCCCTCTAATGTGAAAACAAAATAATTTATTTTATTTCTATCTATATTCAAGGTGCCTAATTGAGCTCGAGCTGTTGCCTCGTCAGTAATATTTTGATGTATAATCTCATTAACCCATGCTTGTTCCTCATGTAATTTTTTTTCTTCTTGGAACCTATTATATAATAGTTGATTGCTAATAGTCATAGAAGCTCTATCTAACATTAAGTTAATTAATTCATTGGGTTCTTCTATGGGAATTATTATTGCTAAGGTCCCCCATAATTGATTTAAAATTTCTATTCGTTTCAAAACTATTCTTTTATTACCAAAATTAATATCAATACTTTTTGTATTATGGTCGTTTAGTTCTTGAATTTTTGAGATATGTGTTTCCCATTCTTTCCTTTCTAATTCAGGAAAAAAGAGTATATCATTATTAGTAGAAATATATACTGTGGGAAACTTAACATAATCATGTAAACATTTAATAACCTTCACATACCCATTTGGAACCGCCGCAAAAGATTGAAATTGTTGAGACAAACTGTCTAACTTCTTTAGATTATTATAATGGCGATTTATCAATAAAGAATTAATAGATTGCGTAATTTCTACAAATTTAACTTCTTCTTTAAATATAATAATAGGCAAGGAAAATTTGTTAGATAAATCAATCATTTTAGCATCTACTTCATTAACGTAGGTCCCCAACTCTATGCATATACATGAAATTTCTTTTTCTATTAGCTGCTCTAGGTACTCCTGTGGAGAGACTTCATTATTACTTAATCCTATGCCAGTAGTTAATATCATTTCTTGACCGTCAAGTAAAGACGAAAAATCAGTAACTTCCATAATATGAACCCAGCGTACTCTCTTTTCCAATCCTCCCTTTCCAGAAACGATCTCAGCTTTTTTAAATAAATTATTTTTCAATATTTCATTCACAGTTATCGAATTCATAAGACCTCCAAATGTTAAGTAATAATTATAATTTTTTTACACTGTGACTAATGAATTTTCACTATATATATCTTACATTAAATTCATAAGCCATTTTTGTAAACGCTTTCTAAAATTAAAAATGTACTAGGAGGATAATATGAATATTAATACTCATTCAAATTTTTATGACAAGGACCAAAAATACGTGTGGCATCACTTAAAACCCTACAAAAAAAATCAAAACACTATGATTGTTAAAAGTGCTCAAAATGCTTGGATAACTGATATTGAAGAGAACAAATATTTAGACGGTATGTCTGGATTATGGTGCGTAAACGTTGGCTATGGAAGAGAAGAATTAGCAGAGGCAGCCAAGAGTCAAATGAATACTTTACCTTATTATCCACTCTCTAGCAGCCATCTCCCAGCTATTAAGCTTTCAGAAAAATTAAATGATTGGCTTAAAGGTCACTATAAAATTTTCTTCTCGAATAGCGGTTCTGAAGCTAACGAAACTGCTTTTAAGATTGCTAGACAGTACCACCATCAAAATTCTAAACCAGGACGTTACAAGTTCATCTCCCGGTACCGTTCTTATCACGGAAATACATTTGCTGCCCTCTCAGCTACAGGACAATCTCAACGAAAATATATGTATGAACCGTTAGCTCCTGGCTTTATACACGTTGAAGCGCCTGACGAATACCGAAAACCTCTTGAATATACATTTGAAGAATGGAGTATAATCTGTGCAGAGAAATTAGAAGCAACTATACGATACGAGCGTCCTGAAACAGTAGCAGGCTTCATTATGGAACCGATAATTACAGGTGGCGGTGTTCTTATTCCTCACCCTTCCTACGTAAAAAAAGTACAAGAAATATGCCAACGATATGGAATTTTACTAATTATAGATGAAGTTATTTGTGGCTTCGGTCGCACTGGAAAGAAATTCGGTTATCAGCACTTCGATATTCAACCTGATATTGTTTCTATGGCTAAAGGAATAACTAGTGGATATTTGCCCTTAGCTGCTACCGCAGTTAAAGAGGAAATTTATCAAGCTTTTGCCACCGAAAAGGAAGACGCTCATTTTCGTCATGTTAATACGTTTGGTGGAAATCCTGCCGCTTGTGAGGTAGCTTTGAGAAATTTAGAAATTATGGAAGAAGAAAATCTCCCAGAACGCTCAAATGAGCTTGGTAATAAATTGCGATCCAAGCTTTCTTTTTTAGAAGAACATCAAAATGTAGGTGACATTCGTCATCAAGGTTTGCTATTTGGCATTGAGATTGTAGCAGATAAAGAAACAAAAATTCCTGCTTCTAATGAAGTAGTAGCTTCTATTATTGCAAATTGTAAATCAGCAGGCTTAATTGTTGGCAAAAATGGGGATACTGTCAAAGATTTTAATAATATTATCACATTAGCTCCTCCTTTATCTATTTCAGACAAAGATCTTGAGGCAATTGTAGAAAAAATAAGTAAAGGCTTTAATACAGAACTTTAGTTTTTTGAAATAGGTTACTACTTCTAAACTAATAGTGAAAAGGAAGCGATATGATGAAGGAACAAGCAGTAACGACCTTAAAAAATTTTATCGGCGGCGAATGGGTGACCTCCCGGTCCGCCACCGACCAGGTGTACAATCCGGCCACCAGTGAGGTGATCGCCCGYGTCCCGCTTTCCTCGAAGGACGAAGTGAACGAGGCCGTGGAGGCGTCGAAAGCGGCGTACCGCGACTGGTCGACCAAGCCCGTGCCGCAGCGCGCCCGTATCCTGTTTGCCTACCAGCAGCTGCTCGTGAGCCACTGGGACGAGCTCG
>NZ_NPFA01000049.1 GCF_002265875.1 Marinococcus halophilus | reverse complement strand
GGTATTTGGTTGTCAGGGCCCGACGGGCCGGTCCGGTGGCAACAGCGAAGAGGCCCCACCCGTTCCCATGCCGAACACGGAAGTTAAGCTCTTCAGCGTTGATGATAGCCGGGGGCTCTCCCCCCGTGAAAGTAGATCGCTGCCGGGCATTTAAATATTTGTGGAGGATTAGCTCAGCTGGGAGAGCACCTGCCTTACAAGCAGGGGGTCGGCAGTTCGATCCTGTCATCCTCCACCATTAATACGAGCCATTAGCTCAGTTGGTAGAGCATCTGACTTTTAATCAGAGGGTCGGAGGTTCGAATCCTCCATGGCTCACCATGATTTTGCGGGAGTAGTTCAGTGGTAGAACACCACCTTGCCAAGGTGGGGGTCGCGGGTTCGAATCCCGTCTCCCGCTCCATTTATGCGCCCGTAGCTCAATTGGATAGAGCGTCTGACTACGGATCAGAAGGCTAGGGGTTCAAGTCCTCTCGGGCGCACCAATTATTTATTCAATAACGGGAAGTAGCTCAGCTTGGTAGAGCACTTGGTTTGGGACCAAGGGGTCGTAGGTTCAAATCCTGTCTTCCCGACCATCTAATATATTGGGGCCTTAGCTCAGCTGGGAGAGCGCCTGCTTTGCACGCAGGAGGTCAGCGGTTCGATCCCGCTAGGCTCCACCAAACTTTTTTTAAAAAAGTCATTGACGCTGTGAAGCACAGTTGATATGATATTAATTGTCGCTTTGAGCGGCAGATCGTTCTTTGAAAAGGAAAGACAAGCCAGAGCCCCAATCAAAAGCAACACTTTTTTTAGGGCATCACTGATGCCACAGCATCAAACTTTTTACGGAGAGTTTGATCCTGGCTCAGGACGAACGCTGGCGGCGTGCCTAATACATGCAAGTCGAGCGCGGGAAGCCGGCGGACTCCTTCGGGAGGAAACCGGTGGAACGA
>NZ_NPFA01000048.1 GCF_002265875.1 Marinococcus halophilus | reverse complement strand
GTCCCGCTTTCCTCGAAGGACGAAGTGAACGAGGCCGTGGAGGCGTCGAAAGCGGCGTACCGCGACTGGTCGACCAAGCCCGTGCCGCAGCGCGCCCGTATCCTGTTTGCCTACCAGCAGCTGCTCGTGAGCCACTGGGACGAGCTCGCCGAGATCATTACGCTCGAAAACGGCAAAAACCTGAAGGAGGCCAAAGGCGAAGTGCAGCGCGGCATCGAATGCGTGGAATTTGCCGCCGGGGCCCCGACGCTYATGATGGGCGACCAGCTCCCGGACATTGCGACGAACATCGAGTCCGGGATGTACCGCTACCCGATCGGCGTCGTCGGCGGGATCACCCCGTTCAACTTCCCGATGATGGTGCCGTGCTGGATGTTTCCGCTCGCGATCGCCTGCGGCAACACGTTCGTGCTGAAGCCGTCCGAGCGGACGCCGATGCTCGCGAACCGGCTCGCCGAGCTGTTCGAGGAAGCGGGCCTCCCGAAGGGCGTCCTGTCCGTGGTGCACGGCGCACATGACGTCGTGAACGGCCTGCTCGAGCACGRGGAYGTGCCGGCGATTTCCTTTGTCGGCTCCCAGCCGGTCGCGGACTACGTGTACAAAACCGGCACGGCGCACGGCAAACGCGTGCAGGCGCTCGCCGGGGCGAAAAACCATACGCTCGTGATGGAGGACGCGGACCTCGATAACGCGGCCTGGCAGATTTTAAACGCCGCCTTCGGCTCCGCCGGGGAACGGTGCATGGCCGCCTCCGTGGTGGCGGTGCAGGAGAGCGTCGCCGACGAGCTGGTGGCCAAGATCCAGGCGTATGCCGACGACGTGACCATCGGCAACGGCCGCGAGAAGGACGTGTTCCTCGGGCCGGTGATCCGCGAGGGGCACCTCGAGAAAACGAAGGCCTACATCGACAAAGGCGTCGAGGAAGGCGCGACGCTCGTGCGCGACGGCCGCGAGGACGAGGTGGCCCGGGAGGGCTACTTTATCGGCCCGACGATCTTTGACCACGTGCAGCAGACGATGACCATCTGGCAGGACGAGCTGTTTGCGCCGGTCYTRTCCATCGTGCGGGTGCCGGACCTGACCGCCGGCATCGCGTGGGCGAACG
>NZ_NPFA01000047.1 GCF_002265875.1 Marinococcus halophilus | reverse complement strand
TGATCGCCATCGATGATACCGTCGTTCCCAAATCGAAACCTTCGTCACAGGCGCACCACCCGATGGACGACGGCGGATACCATTTTGATCATCAGACCGGGACGACCGTTTACGGGCATCAATGGCTCACCATCATGGCAGGCACGAACAAGCGCCTGTATCCTTATCATATCGAACGGTATGAGAAAGAACACGGACCCAGTAAAATCGATCTGGCCCTTCAGCAGCTTCGTATTATCGACGTGGGCGATCGTCCCGTGTATGTCCTGGCTGACAGCTGGTACGCATCGGAAAAACTGATCCGTACTGTCCGGGACCGGGGCTGGCATTTTATCGGTGCCATCAAAAGCAACCGCGTGCTCGACACGGCCCCCATGCCGTTACCAGCCAGAGACTGGGCCCAACGGGCCCGGCAGGTGGAAGATCTGGACCTTGTGACCGTCCGGAGCACCACGTATGAAATGGTCCGGTTTCAGGGTCGGTTGAAAGGTGGCCTCTCGGGCGTAGTCGTTGGTTCCCGGGCTTCTGCTTCCCACGAAGCGTACCGGTTTTTCTTTTCCACCGACCCCTCGAGGACCGCGGCGGACGTCTTATCCTGGTATCAGCACCGGTGGGCGATTGAAACCTTTTTCCAGGAAGCCAAGGGCAAGCTGTCGATGGGCGGATACCGGTTGCGGAGCGCCCCGGCCATCCGACGCTACCTGCTTCTCCTCCAAACCGCCTGGCTGCTGCTTGCGTGGGCATTTGCGGGCACCATCAGTGAAGCCTTTCATGCCAGTCACCAGGATCACCGACGGCGAGAGATTGCGGATATTTATCAGCGCGCCCGTGCGGGCGCCACCCTGGAAAGTGTGTATGACGCTTACCGTGTGGCCTGACCCGCAAAGCCATCGGTTGGATGATATTGTCGATGATTTCCAATATTTAAATCCATGACCAACATTTGTTTTCAAAACTGCAACATTAGAGCTTCTGCTCTTATGTTGCAGGTTTGCTAACAATTATTTCCATTAAAAATAAAAAAGAGACAGAATCCCCGTTGATACGGTACGATGACATCGACGAAAACACCATCGAGAAAGGATTCTGCCTCATGTCTACCGTATCATATTCCTCCTGCATC
>NZ_NPFA01000046.1 GCF_002265875.1 Marinococcus halophilus | reverse complement strand
ATTTGGTAAATGGTCGTATGTAATTGTAATAATACATGTACGAATCGACTTTTTCGACTATAATAGAAGATGTAAGGGGCATCCGTACGCGGATGCTGAATGCTTCCGACTTTAGCGAGGAATGGAAGGATTCGATCATGGCATTATCCAAGCAGTTTCCTTTCCGGGACATGCTTGTGATAATGCCTTTTTCTTTGGCTGCCTGCTGAAACGCGCGCGAGGTATACTGGGAGCCCTGATCACTGTGCAGGAGGAGACCGTAGGTCTCCCGGCCTCGACAGGCCGCTTCCAGCGTATCAAGCACCAGACTCGTTTCTTGCGTATCCCGTAGCTGATACGCCACTAATTCATTATTGTATACATCCATGATCGTAGATAAATACCACATTTTCTCTCCATACGGCAGGTACGTAATGTCCGTMACCCATTTTTGGTTGGGACGGTCCGCCGTAAATTCCTGCTGAAGGAGATTAGGCACCGTCTGATGGGTTTCTCCCGTCGGCTGGACCTGTTTCTTCGGCTTGACCCGGCATTGGAGCTGATACTTCTGCATCACGCGCTGGGCGGTTTTTCGATTGATKCTGATCCCGTGGTCTTTGCGCAGAAGGGCCGCCACCTTGCGGTGGCCCAGCCAATATCGGTGCCGGCGGCAGAGGTCCATAATTGTCCGGTGCAGGGCYGGAATTTCGTTGGAACGTTGTTTCCACCGATAGTAGGTGGAACGGGGAATGCCGAAGGCATGACACATCTCCTGGACGCCATAGGCATGTCTGTTCGCCTCTATCACTTCGACGATGACTTCCGGGACCACCTCCTTTCGATGGCCTTCGCCTTTCCCATCAGATCATCTCTCATTTCGTAATAKGCGACTTTCTTTCGCAGCTGCTCGATTTCCGTGTCCTCTTCGGGTCCTTTACCGAAGGTATACTGTTTTCCCGGTGGCTGGGCCAGACGATGGGAGGCTCCTTGTTTATACCACCGGACCCATGTTTTAATCTGCGATTTATTCKTAATCCCAAATTGTTTCATGAGTTCCTCGTTGGAGGTTTGCTCCTCTAATTTCAAACGAATGACTTCGCGCTTTACTTCTTCCGGATAAAATCGATTGGTTCCCATCAAAAAAACACCTCCAGATCATCGTTAATACTACATACGACGTTGGGGGTGTTTTTTCCTGTCTCATATTATGGGGTCACTCTAA
>NZ_NPFA01000045.1 GCF_002265875.1 Marinococcus halophilus | reverse complement strand
TGAAGTGACCTAAATAAATGAGACAGATAAAAGCACCTCTCACGTCGTATTCGTAGTAGGATCGACAGATGGAGGTGTTTTTCTTATGGGAGAAAGTAAACGACGGTATCCAGCAGAAGTGAAACGGGAAGTCCTTCGGCTGAAATGGGAGGAAGGATGGAGCAATCGGTCACTCATGGATGCCTTCGGCATTAAAAATGTATCGCAAATCAAGCAATGGGCCAGGTGGGTCCAGAACGGAGAAGAGCATCGTCTTCGCCAGCCGGTTGGCAAGCAGTACACGTACGGCAAAGGCCCGCAAGACAGCGAAATCGACCGGTTGCGGCAGCAGGTGGAGTACTACGAAATGAAGGAGGCATTGCGGGGAAAGTACCAGGAACTCGAAAGGAGGTGGCCCCGGAAGTCTTCCTCGCCTTCGTCGAGCAGCACCGGCAAACGTATACGATAACGTTTCTGTGTCACATTTTTGGGGTGCCCCGGGCCACCTATTACCGTTGGTGCCGGAAGTCGTGGGAGCCCTCCGGGCTCGACCAACTGATCATCGACCTCTGCCGCTCCCTGCAGTTTCGGGTGGGGCACCGGACCATCCGGGGACTGTTGGGAAAAGATCATGGGATTCATGTCCATCGGTGCACCGTCCAGCGCATTATGCAGAAGTACGGCCTCCAGTGCCAAATCAAACCGAAGCGGGCCCGAAAACCCGCCGGCCTCTCCGATATGGTGGTGCCGAATCGGCTGGATCAACAGTTTCAGGCCCAGCAGCCGAATGAAAAATGGGTCACGGATATCACGTACCTGCCGTACGGGCCAACCATGTGGTATTTATCCACCGTGATGGACCTGTACAATAATGAAGTGCTGGCGTATACGATCCGCGATCGGCAGGATACCGCCCTGGTGCTCGACACCCTGGAACGGGCCTGCGCCAGCCGGGAAACCAGCGGTACGATCCTCCACAGCGATCAGGGCTGCCAGTACACCTCTTATGCCTTTCAGGAGGCAGCTCACAAAAAAGGCATTATCACAAGCATGTCGCGCCGAGGCAACTGCTTTGATAATGCCGTCATTGAATCCTTCCATTCCTCGCTAAAGTCGGAAGGATTCCGCACCCCGCGAGGGGTGCCCCTAACGTCTACCATTATACTAGAAAACGTGCAGACGTACATGTATTATTACAATTATCAGCGACCCTTTACGAAATTAGCCTTCCACACGCCGGTGGAATACCGAACGGCAGAAGGCTAGGTGCTTTATCTTGTCTCATATTTCTAGGTCAGTGCAC
>NZ_NPFA01000044.1 GCF_002265875.1 Marinococcus halophilus | reverse complement strand
AGGAGGGGCTTTCTATGCCGAAAAAGCTGTTTGAGGTAGATCTGAACAAAACGATGGACCAACAGACGACGCCGGGGCACAACCGCTGGCACCCGGATATTCCTGCCGTATTTTCCGTAGACCCGGGAGAGACATTCCGGATGGAATGCCTGGATTGGACYGATGGCCAGATAAGCAACAATGATGACCCCTCGGACATTAAGCACGTGAATCTCGACCGGGTGCACGTACTAAGCGGTCCGGTCCATGTAAACGGTGTGGAACCGGGCGATCTGCTTGTTGTTGATATTCTGGATATCGGAACGTTTCATTCACATGAATGGGGATTCAATGGYATTTTCGCTAAAGAAAACGGTGGAAGCTTTTTAGTGGACCATTATCCGGAAGCGGCCAAATCTATTTGGGATTTCGAAGGGATTTATGCCACTTCCAGGCATGTGCCAAATGTAAAATTTGCAGGTATTATTCATCCGGGGCTGATCGGCGTAGCGCCGTCGCAGGACATGCTGAATGAATGGAACCGCAGGGAAAAGGAACTGGTAGATACAAATCCTGACCGGGTGCCTCCGCTGGCGAATCTRCCGACAGAGCATTCGGCGGTGCTCGGGAACCTCAAGGGAGAAGAGTTCGACCGGGTAGCAGCTGAAGGAGCAAGAACGGTRCCCCCAAGGGAAAATGGCGGCAACTGTGACATTAAGAATCTATCGAAGGGCTCGAGAGTGTACTTTCCGGTATTTGTCGACGGGGCAAAGCTGTCGGTGGGAGATCTTCATTTCTCGCAGGGGGACGGAGAGATTACGTTCTGCGGCGGGATTGAAATGCCCGGMTGGATTGACCTGCAGGTACATGTGATTAARAACGGCATGGAAAAACACCGTATTCAACGAAATCCCGCKTTTAAGCCGGGACCGGTGATGCCGCATTACAATGAATTTCTAGTCTTTGAAGGTGTCTCTGTTAATGAATTTTCCGGAGGCCAGACGTATYTGGATGCCAATGTTGCTTACAGGAATGCCTGTCTGAATGCGATTGRATTTCTGAAAACGCTTGGGTACACCGGGGAGCAGGCCTATATGCTTTTAGGTACGGCGCCGGTGCAGGGCACGGTGGCAGGCGTAGTGGATATACCGAACGCCTGCTGCACGCTGGCCCTGCCTAAAGACATCTTTTACCAGAACATTCTACCGGAGTTGGATTAATATGGCCCAGTTTACGTTTAAATGCCGGACGTGTGGTACGTTTGAGCGCTGGATGGCATCAAAGGGAGCGCGGGTCAGCGAAGCGCCGTGTCCCTC
>NZ_NPFA01000043.1 GCF_002265875.1 Marinococcus halophilus | reverse complement strand
GAGAGCATAAAATAGTTTGTGTAAACGATCGATCACCAAAAAAGGAAGTCCTTTTCTAGTAGAATGAAGTTACCGACCACATCCACAGAAAAGAGGACTTCCCTATGAATAATTTTACTACAGATATTGCTCACGCTCTAGTCCAACATCAGGATATCAACGAGATCTTTCGATCTCATCTGGAACACGCCGTGAACCAGCTGCTTCAAACCGAATTGACGTCCTTTCTGGATTATGAGAAATACGATGCGTCCGGCATCGGTTCCGGCAATTCCCGCAACGGCACGTACGAACGCACCTTGAAAACGGAATTTGGGGAGCTGTCGCTGGCGATTCCCCGGGACCGGAACGGGGACTTTCACCAACAGACGGTCGCGCCGTACAAACGGACCAATGATACGCTGGAAGCGTTTGTGATGCATATGTACCACAAGGGCGTCACCACCGCGGAGATCGCCGATCTCCTGGAACGCATGTATGGCCACCATTACACGCCGCAGACGATTTCCAATATGACGCAGACCATGAAAGCCGAAGTGGAAGCCTTTCGACACCGGTCGCTGGCGAAACGCTACGCCTGCATCTATCTGGATGCCACGTTTATCGCGTTGAAACGGGACACGGTCGCCAAAGAAGCCGTGTATATCGCGGTCGGGATTCAGGAAGACGGCTCCAAAGAAGTGCTGGCGTATCTGCTGGCTCCGACTGAATCCGCGGGCAACTGGCAGGA
This sequence comes from Marinococcus halophilus, assembly GCF_002265875.1. Taxonomy (GTDB): domain Bacteria; phylum Bacillota; class Bacilli; order Bacillales; family Marinococcaceae; genus Marinococcus; species Marinococcus halophilus. The sequence goes on along the minus strand of NZ_NPFA01000043.1, from coordinate 609 downwards.
GCTCCTGGAGGACCTTCAGGTCCGCGGCCTCGAAGAAGTACTCCTCGTCGTCTCCGATGGATTGGCGGGCATGACCGATGCGATCCACGCCGTCTATCCGAGTGCCCGGCATCAGACGTGTTGTGTGCATGTCTCCCGCACCCTTGCCCGCAAGGTCCGCGTGCAGGATCGTCCGGCGGTTTGTGCTGACTTCAAAACCGTGTACCGGGCCAACAGCCGCGACGAAGCCGCTGAAGCCCTTCAAGCGTTTATCGCTGCGTGGTCCTCGCGGTATCCATCGATTCGCCGGGTGCTCGACGAGCACCCCACCTTACTCACGTTTTATGATTTTCCCTCCGCGATCTGGCGGAGCCTGTACTCGACGAATCTGATCGAATCATTCAACAAGCAGCTCAAGAAATACGTCAAACGCAAAGAACAATTCCCGAATGAAGCTTCCATTGAACGGTTTTTGGTCAGCCGTTTTGATGCCTACAATCAAAAGTTTTCCACCCGCTGCCACCTGGGCTTCGCCCAGGCCCAACATCAATTGGAAGATATGTTTCAACGGCAGGGTTAACTTCAAGGCTGGAAAAGGACAGCCGTTTACACAAAATTATTGACGGTCCC
>NZ_NPFA01000042.1 GCF_002265875.1 Marinococcus halophilus | reverse complement strand
TCTCTCAAAAGGAAAGCCAAGCCAGGCCCCTGCCCGGTCCCTGCGGGACCGGGGTCATGCTCCATAGAAAGGAGGTGATCCATCCCCACCTTCCGGTAGGGATACCTTGTTACGACTTCACCCCAATCATCTGCCCCACCTTCGGCGGCTGGGTCCCRGRAGGGTTCCCTCACCGACTTCGGGTGTTGCAAACTCTCGTGGTGTGACGGGCGGTGTGTACAAGGCCCGGGAACGTATTCACCGCGGCATGCTGATCCGCGATTACTAGCGATTCCGGCTTCATGCAGGCGAGTTGCAGCCTGCAATCCGAACTGAGAATGGCTTTTCTGGATTGGCTCCCCCTCGCGGGTTCGCTTCCCGTTGTACCATCCATTGTAGCACGTGTGTAGCCCAGATCATAAGGGGCATGATGATTTGACGTCATCCCCACCTTCCTCCGGTTTGTCACCGGCAGTCACCTTAGAGTGCCCAACTGAATGCTGGCAACTAAGATTAGGGGTTGCGCTCGTTGCGGGACTTAACCCAACATCTCACGACACGAGCTGACGACAACCATGCACCACCTGTCATTCCGTCCCCCGAAGGGGAACCGCCTCTCTCGAGGCGTAGCGGAAGATGTCAAGATCTGGTAAGGTTCTTCGCGTTGCGTCGAATTAAACCACATGCTCCACCGCTTGTGCGGGCCCCCGTCAATTCCTTTGAGTTTCAACCTTGCGGTCGTACTCCCCAGGCGGAGTGCTTAATGCGTTAGCTTCGGCACTACGGGTATCGAAACCCCTAACACCTAGCACTCAGCGTTTACGGCATGGACTACCAGGGTATCTAATCCTGTTTGCTCCCCATGCTTTCGCACCTCAGCGTCAGGTACAGACCAGAGAGTCGCCTTCGCCACTGGTGTTCCTCCACATATCTACGCATTTCACCGCTACACGTGGAATTCCACTCTCCTCTTCTGTCCTCAAGTTTCGCAGTTTCCAATGGCCTTCCACGGTTGAGCCGTGGCCTGTCACATCGGACTGACGAAACCGCCTGCGTGCCCTTTACGCCCAATAATTCCGGACAACGCTTGCCCCCTACGTATTACCGCGGCTGCTGGCACGTAGTTAGCCGGGGCTTTCTGGACAGGTACCGTCAGCACGCCAGCCTGTTCGACTGGCGTGGGTTCTTCCCTGTCAACAGAGCTTTACGATCCGAAAACCTTCATCACTCACGCGGCGTTGCACCGTCAGGCTTTCGCCCATTGCGGATGATTCCCTACTGCTGCCTCCCGTAGGAGTCTGGGCCGTGTCTCAGTCCCAGTGTGGCCGATCACCCTCTCAGGTCGGCTACGCATCGTCGCCTTGGGGAGCCCTTACCTCTCCAACTAGCTAATGCGCCGCGGGCCCATCGGACTGCGCAAGGAYCCGAAGATCCCTGCTTTGCCGCTGACCTCAGGCGAGGTCAGGGSGTATTGGGCATTAGCCCCGGTTTCCCGGGGTTATTCCCATCAGTCCGGCAGGTTGCCCACGTGTTACTCACCCGTCCGCCGCTCGTTCCACCGGTTTCCTCCCGAAGGAGTCCGCCGGCTTCCCGCGCTCGACTTGCATGTATTAGGCACGCCGCCAGCGTTCGTCCTGAGCCAGGATCAAACTCTCCGTAAAAAGTTTGATGCTGTGGCATCAGTGATGCCCTAAAAAA
>NZ_NPFA01000041.1 GCF_002265875.1 Marinococcus halophilus | reverse complement strand
CCTCTTCGCTGTTGCCACCGGACCGGCCCGTCGGGCCCTGACAACCAAATACCGAGACCGCGGCCACCGCCGCGTATCGTGCTRWGCGTGGATAAGACTTCGACCGATTAGTATCCGTCCGCTGCACATGTCGCCATGCGTCCACGCCGGACCTATCTACCTCGTCATCTCCAAGGGGTCTTATCTCCGTAGAGGGGAAAGGTCATCTTAAGGGGGGCTTCATGCTTAGATGCTTTCAGCACTTATCCCGTCCACACGTAGCTACCCAGCAGTGCTCCTGGCGGAACAACTGGTACACCAGCGGTGTGTCCATCCCGGTCCTCTCGTACTAAGGACAGCTCCTTTCACCTTTCCTGCGCCCGCGACGGATAGGGACCGAACTGTCTCACGACGTTCTGAACCCAGCTCGCGTACCGCTTTAATGGGCGAACAGCCCAACCCTTGGGACCTACTTCAGCCCCAGGATGCGATGAGCCGACATCGAGGTGCCAAACCTCCCCGTCGATGTGAACTCTTGGGAGAGATTAGCCTGTTATCCCCAGGGTAGCTTTTATCCGTTGAGCGACGGCCCTTCCATGCGGTGCCGCCGGATCACTAAGCCCGACTTTCGTCCCTGCTCGACTTGTGGGTCTCGCAGTCAAGCTCCCTTGTGCCTTTGCACTCTGCGAATGATGTCCGACCATTCTGAGGGAACCATTGGGCGCCTCCGTTACTGTTTGGGAGGCGACCGCCCCAGTCAAACTGCCCACCTGACACGGTCCCGAGGCCGGATCACGGCCTGCGGTTAGAATGTCGATACCACCAGGGTAGTATCCCACCAGCGCCTCCTCCGAACCTGGCGGTCCGGATTCGATGGCTCCTACCTATCCTGTACAAGTGGTACCCACATCCAATGTCAAGCTACAGTAAAGCTCCATGGGGTCTTTCCGTCCTGTCGCGGGGAACCTGCATCTTCACAGGTATTATAATTTCACCGGGTCTCTCGTTGAGACAGTGCCCAAGTCGTTGCACCTTTCGTGCGGGTCGGAACTTACCCGACAAGGAATTTCGCTACCTTAGGACCGTTATAGTTACGGCCGCCGTTTACTGGGGCTTCAATTCGGCGCTTCTCCCCCGGAGGGGGATAACGCCTCCTCTTAACCTTCCAGCACCGGGCAGGTGTCAGCCCCTATACTTCGCCTTACGGCTTCGCAGAGACCTGTGTTTTTGATAAACAGTCGCTTGGGCCCTTTCACTGCGGCTCCCTGGGGCTATGCACCCCGGGGAGCACCCCTTCTCCCGAAGTTACGGGGTCCTTTTGCCGAGTTCCTTAACGAGAGTTTTCCCGCGCGTCTTAGAATACTCATCCCACCTACCTGTGTCGGTTTACGGTACGGGCACCACGTTCCTCGCTAGAGGCTTTTCTTGGCAGGGTAGGTGCCGGCCCTTCGGGCCCCGTAGGGCCCTCCTGGTCACCGCTTGGCCGTCTGGGGGAGGGATTTGCCGCTCCCCCGGCCTTGCCAGCTTCAACGCGCATGTCCATTAGCGCGCGGCCGTGCCTGCCTGCGTCCCCCCATCACTCAAATGGAACGGAGGTGGTACAGGAATATCAACCTGTTTTCCATCGCCTACGCCTATCGGCCTCGGCTTAGGACCCGACTAACCCTGAGCGGACGAGCCTTCCTCAGGAAACCTTGGGTTTTCGACGGAAGGGATTCTCACCCTTCTTTTCGCTACTCATACCGGCATTCTCACTTCCAGGCGCTCCACCGGTCCTCACGGTCCGGCTTCGGGGCCCCTGGAACGCTCCCCTACCATCTCTCCCATGCGGGAGAGTCCACGGCTTCGGTGCTGCGTTTAGCCCCGGTACATTGTCGGCGCAGAGTCACTCGACTAGTGAGCTATTACGCACTCTTTCAATGATGGCTGCTTCTAAGCCAACATCCTAGTTGTCTAAGCAACTCCACATCCTTTTCCACTTAACGCAGACTTAGGGACCTTAGCCGGTGGTCTGGGCTGTTTCCCTCTCGACGACGGATCTTAGCACTCGCCGTCTGACTCCCGGGCAGCAAGTCGCTGGCATTCGGAGTTTGACTGAATTCGGTAATCCGGGAAGGACCCCTCGTCCAATCAGTGCTCTACCTCCAGGACTCTCRTACCCGAGGCTAGCCCTAAAGCTATTTCGGGGAGAACCAGCTATCTCCAGGTTCGATTGGCATTTCACCGCTACCCACGACTCATCCCCGCAATTTTCAACTTGCGTGGGTTCGGGCCTCCAGCCAGTGTTACCTGGCCTTCACCCTGGTCATGGGTAGATCACCTGGTTTCGGGTCTACGCCCGCCTACTTGATCGCCCTCTTCAGACTCGCTTTCGCTGCGGCTCCGCCTTTGCGGCTTAACCTTGCAGACGAGCGTAACTCGCCGGTTCATTCTACAAAAGGCACGCCGTCACCCCTTAACGGGCTCCGACTTCTTGTAGGCACACGGTTTCAGGATCTGTTTCACTCCCCTTCCGGGGTGCTTTTCACCTTTCCCTCACGGTACTGGTTCACTATCGGTCACTAGGGAGTATTTAGCCTTGGGAGATGGTCCTCCCAGCTTCCGACGGGATTTCTCGTGTCCCGTCGTACTCAGGATACCCCCGGCGGGGGGAGGATGCCGGCTACCGGGCTGTTACCGTCTCTGGCGGGCCGTTCCAGGCCGCTTCGCCTATCCTCCCCGCCTGCCGTGCGGGGGTCCTACAACCCCGGGATGCAAGCATCCCGGTTTGGGCTGATTCCGTTTCGCTCGCCGCTACTCGGGAAATCGCGTTTGCTTTCTCTTCCTCCGGGTACTAAGATGTTTCAGTTCTCCGGGTCTACCGTCCGCCGCCTATGTGTTCAGCGGCCGGACGCCTTCCCATGACGGAAGGCGGGTTCCCCCATTCGGACATCTCCGGATCAAAGCTTACGTACAGCTCCCCGGAGCGTTTCGCCGTTCGTCGCGTCCTTCATCGGCTCCTAGTGCCAAGGCATCCACCGTGCGCCCTTTTCTTCTTAACCACTCGATACGCGGTCATTCTTCGACGCGGCCGCCGGT
>NZ_NPFA01000040.1 GCF_002265875.1 Marinococcus halophilus | reverse complement strand
TTATCATTCCGAAGGCTTTCATTTTCTTCTCGCAGTTCCTCATACATTTGGTCTTTACGATCGATCTCTTTTTTCCAACCTTTATTCGATAATTCCAAGTTCGTGTTTTCATTTTTCATCTTGAACGAACCATAGGCTAAGTTATATAACTCATCATAATGTTCCTTCGGCATTTCCACTTTTCGGGCTCCTGTGAAGCCCATAGAACGCTTTTCTCTCGATTCAGAGGTAATCCGATGAAAGTCCCGTTCAAACTCCTTCATCGGCTCCAGAGACGCCCGTTTATCTTCAACCTGTTGCTCCAGGTCTTGAAGCTCTTTGGTCTTCGCTTTGAAGTCATTCATGTCCTCATAGTCATTCGTTCCCACGAGCTCCCGATCAATCCCCCGGGCATTGATCTTTTCTTCTAAAAATCCAATCTCTCGTTCCCGCCAGTCTTCAAAAGGGTGCGTCTGATTCAACGTTGCGTCTTGCTGCTTGATCGCCCGGTCAAACGACACCTGCGTATCCATCCCTTTTTTATATCCTGTGGCCACGGGCACAAAGTTCATATGCATATGCGGGCTTGCTTCATCATCATGAATCACCGCATTGTACATTTTCAGTTGGGGATTCCGTTGCTGGAACTCCTGGAACCATTCCTGAAGAACCTCTTTCGCCATTTCCCGGTTGGGCTCATTGTCCTGGAACTGATCCTGTTCTCCGATCTGCACAATCATTTCTTGTTGGGGTCTCGTCTTTTTTCCTTGCTGTACATGCTTATAGTAATCGTCAATTTTTCGGTCCCGACGTTGCTGCTTATCATTGTATCGATCTTTCGCTGCTCCAAACTCTCGCTCATATAATTCCCGGAGATCATTCTTTACCAGGTAGACATTCCGATCCGATTTCGAGAAATCAATGTGGTCATTTCGTTCTTTTCCTCGTTCCGTGAACTCCCGATTATTATGTTTAATGTTGGTCTTCCTCGTATCCTTTTTGAGGGAGATACTCATACCCATTCCCATCACCTCGCTACCTCTGAGGCTACCAGATATTTGTTACTTTGCCAAAGTAACGCTTTCTAAGTTTTGACAGGTGTGTCAAAACGAAAGCGCTCTGCGAGGCCGTCGGCTCCGCCGAGCCATGCTCCGCATGGCCAAAAAAAGACCGCCCCTTTTTGAAAAAAGGGGCAGCCAAAAACTTTCTTTCTACCTCCGGTGGCTCTGTCGAGGACGAAGCAAAAAGGGAAAAAGTGTTTTTCCTTTTTGCTGTCGCCAAGAGCCTGGAAACCATCCTAAGGAGTCAACTCCTTAATGCTCCATCGGCTAACGCCGAAGTCCGCTTATCGTTGACTCCTACATAATACTTTTATTCTTAGATATTTCTCAATTCATCCTTAAAGTCTTCCTTGTGAATCTCACTTTCCATAACTTTTTCAAAATCACGTTCAAGGGTGCGACCAGAATAAGAAGACTTTTTTTTAAAGTTACATCTCGGACACGAATAAGCAAATCGTCCAAAAAATGTACGATTACAAACAAGAGAAGTTTTACAATCATATTTAGGACACAAAGGCCCTTCCACACCATCAAGAGATAAACCATGTTCAAGTGGTATACCCCTATTTCTTGGAGGGATTTCTATGGCACTTTTCCAAAGAAAACCTCTATATTTACGAAAATCAGTTACTGCACCACGAGGAGGCCTTCCTCTCAAGAAAGATACACTTGGATTGTATTGTTTACCTTCAAAGTGGCTCCAAATCCATTTCCTTAAAAACAATAACCCAAAATATAAACCTAAGACGAAAAAAATAACCATTAATCCGGTATAAACATAACTTGGCATATCAAAAAGTGAATCGACGCTAAAATTATAAAACAAAAAAGTAAAAAGAAAATTAAGAGCAGTTAATATTAATTCTCTGAAACCCAAGAAAAAAAAGTTATCTTTTTTCTTAACCATAAATACACTCCAATTCCTACTCTTCTTCTATATCCATTTCATGTATTAAATCTTTATTTATTTCTTTATGCTCAGTCTCTGTAAGTAAACGTTTTTCATCCTCAACATAATTTCCTTTACCCCAATGATAAAGCAATGCATAGATGTATTCCGTTGGATCCTGTTCTTTATAGTAATCCAGTTCACCGTCTTTAAATAATTTATTGGATTCTTTAAACAGACCAGAATACACTATCAATTGCTTACCTTTAAGCCCTTTATAGAACGCATCAAATACTTTTTCATTCGCCAGATAATCACTGTCTTTCGCTGAATACTTCGCCAGCTCCGCCACTTCTTTTTTGCTATTGGTTCGTACCTTTTGGACGTGAACATTCGTGATCAACGGGTTTTTCGTTACCTGCTGCCATAATTCTAACCATCGAGATTGAGAAATATAATAACGTTTATCCGTAAAATAACTTTTATTTACCGCAATCAGCACGTGAAAGTGCGGATTATAATCATCTCGATCTTGATTATATGTAACCTCTAACTTTCGAATATAGCCTTTAACTATGCTCTGAACTTCTTTTCGCTTTACTAGCTTTTGAAAGGCATGATTATATTCTCTAATTTCATCATGTAATTCTTCCGCTTTCACATTCGGTGTCGTCAATGTAAGGAAAATAAAATCTTTGTTATATGTATCTTTGATATATTCCATTTGAATCGCTAAGGCCAACGCTTCTTTTCTTGCTTTCTTCCAGGAACAAATCGGACAAAAACGATTTTTACACGTATTTCCTTTATGCTGTTTTTTGTTTTCCAAGGTTTCATCAGCCACCATCATCATAAATGTATTACAATCCTGGACGTACTCCCATGACGATTCGGACAAAAACTTCTTAATAAACCGTGCCAGTACTTGATTTTTCAGCTTCTTGTCTTTATACTTTTCCATACAAATGAAATTCCTTTCTGAGGCGAACGACCTCAGGAAGAACAGCAAAAACTTGCACTTCTTCCTAATTTTTGGCTTTAAGGTGGTACTTAAAAGTCTAAAACACTAGGTATGAAAATGCAAGTTTTTTCTGTTTTACGCCTACTCGCTCAACGGATTTGAGACTCACCTCTCGCCGTAAATAGTTACCCTTATTATCAAGATAAGTAGAAACTGATTTTCGCTTCGCTCAATCGTTTCTAAAAACCAAAAAAGGAACTCTAAATAGAGTTCCTTTTTTTATGTCAAAATCCAAAGAGGTAAAAATGATTCTTAAAAAAATTGCTTATATCATCAATTGGATTATTATTCTTTGCGGATATATTCTTCTCATTCCTCTCGTTCTCCCTAATAACATGAATGGAGGATTTTGGGTTTATGAGTACGAGTTCTTTGGCACTCTTTACATATCCTTCTTTGCTTTTATATTTGGCTTATTCGGTTTAATTTTAGCACTTGCCCTCCAGATTAAGCATTTAATTATCGTTTCTCTAATTTTATTTATCCTTCCGTTCTTTGCGGCAACATTCGTCTTGCTGTTTTATTAAAAAAAATATGCCTGGAGGAATATATTCCTCCAGGCATATTTTTTACATTCCTAAACCAGGACCACGCCCCCGGCTTTGATTTTGCTGTTTCTGTCGCTTTTGTTTTTTCTCTTCTTCCTTTTGTCGTTCTTGTTCTAGTTGTCGTGCCTTTTCTCTATCTTTTTCCTCCTTATCCCTGACGAACTCCCTTCTCATCCCCGGCATTTCATCCTCTCTCCGCAGACTCGCAGGGTACCGTTTGAGATTTAACGAGAGAATGGCTTGAGCTTTTGCTTTTCCCACCATGATCGCAAACGACTGTTTCTTTTCCGTTATCTGTTCTTTAACCTTGTCCAGTGTTCGATGAAGAATAGTGTTTTCCGTCTGGAGGCTGTTGTTATTGTCTTGAAGATTCTTTTTATCATTCCGAAGGCTTTCATTTTCTTCTCGCAGTTCCTCATACATTTGGTCTTTACGATCGATCTCTTTTTTCCAACCTTTATTCGATAATTCCAAGTTCGTGTTTTCATTTTTCATCTTGAACGAACCATAGGCTAAGTTATATA
>NZ_NPFA01000005.1 GCF_002265875.1 Marinococcus halophilus | reverse complement strand
ATGCAGGAGGAATATGATACGGTAGACATGAGGCAGAATCCTTTCTCGATGGTGTTTTCGTCGATGTCATCGTACCGTATCAACGGGGATTCTGTCTCTTTTTTATTTTTAATGGAAATAATTGTTAGCAAACCTGCAACATAAGAGGAAATAAAACAGGCGCTCATCGGCATAAAAAGCACATATCAGCTAAAAAACAGCATTAATTATAGCTATTCTTTTTTATGTTTAATGGACAAATAAAGGAAATATGTTAATATAGATGCACTGAACGCCGTTAGGTATGTTGACCTTCCCGAAAACTTCCTAAGCTTCAGTATACAGCTGTAGAAGCTGTTTTTCTCTGTATATGCGGCGCTGTACGCCAAAAAGCCTGAAAGCATTGCTGCTTCCAGGCTCTTTTTTTTGATTTTATTTGGATGGCTGTTTTTCCAAAGCTTCGTTGTCATTTCGTTCATATGGCATGAGAAGCGGCTTCGGAACTGCCTTTTTCTTCGTAGCTTCAGAAACAATAAATATGAGAATAAAAGCAATGATCACAATCACCGTACGGAAAGGAAAAAGCACAATCCCGTCTTCAATCATTGGGTACGGAAGGAAGACCGGCAGGCCGATCGCGGGCTCCCCGCCACCAAGACGTAAAAAGACAGATACGATAAATGCCGTAAGAGAACCGTACACATTCGCATTTTTATAAAACAGCGCCATAGTCAGCTGCGGGAATAAAATACAAAAAATCAAATCCGATGCAAGGTACCACAGGGTATATACACTTCCAACATTTAAAGCAATCAGGGTAGAAGCCGCCCCGATAATCACAATCGAGGTCTTAATCACTTTTTTCAATTCATCGTTGGATGCTTCCGGACGAATCAGCGGACGGTATATGTTCCATGAAGCCATCGAGGATGCGGATAGAATCGAAGAGTCCATGGAGGACATAACAGCTGCGGCAAGAGCCCCGAGGCCAATCGCTGCTACCCATCCCGGCGTCAGATGCTGGAGCACCTCCGGCAGTACCATGGCCCCTGTTTCCGGAGCTGAAGTGCCAAAGGATGCCCAGTCAACATTATAGCCGATTATACCAATAAGAACAGCAGGGACAGCCGCAATAATACATACGACACCGGCAATGATCGAAAACCACATCGCCGTTTTTTCATCTTTAGCGGAAAGCACGCGCTGGAAATATACCTGCCAGGCAATGCCGCCGAAAATCAATAGAAAGGCATAGTCCCACCAGTTCCAGAAATAGTTGCCCCATTCCGGATGATTCCACCCGTCAAGCGGCGGAAAAAGGTTCGCATAGGACCCAAGATCTGCCTGATACTCGTTCCAGTTTACGCTCAAGCTGCCGGTGCTGCCAAAGGCAAACGGCAGCACTAGAAACAAACCGCCCAACAGCAGAATCATCTGTAAAAGGTCTGTATAAGCAACCGCCCACATGCCGCCAAATACGGTGTAGGCGATCGCAATAATGGCTGAAATAACAATCGACGTCGTAAAATTGATCCCTAAAATAGTACCAAATGTAGTGCCTAGTGCTGTTAGAATCGCGCCACTCCAGAACACTTCCCCCAGGAGCGCCGGAAGATACAGCAGACCACCCATTTTCTTCCCAAACCGCTGTTCGAGCGGATCAATAATGGTTTTGAATTCGTAGCGCCTCATTTTTCTGGCATAAAAAATACCGCCAATAATAAGACTGAGGGCATAACCCCAGGGCGCCTGGGCCCATACGAGGCCGTCAACGTATGTTGATTCTGCGGTACCGTTAATATAACCACCGCCTACCCAGGTGGCAGCCATGGTGAAAATCATGACTACAAGCGGTAGACTGCGTTTGGCCACCATCATGTCGTCGAGGGAATCAGATTTTTTAGCGGCAAAATAGGCGCCGACATAATACATCAAAGCATAGAAAACAAGCATGGCAATAAAGCCGCTCCACATCACTTCGTCACCAGTAGCAATTATGTAAATCAGTACCGCTGCTACCAAAAGGACGAATCCCAGACTCTTTATTAAGTTTAAATTTTTCTCTATCACAAGCAACACCTCAATTTTTTATAAAATTCTAAATATTTTGAAAAGTATCCCTAGAGAGATAATGTAAAGCTGTTATCTCTCTTTTTCATCGTCTTCTTCAACTGGAATATATTTAAACAGCTCTCCCGTTTCAATAGACTCCACGAGACGACCCAGCCATTTATAGTACTTAATCGACTGGCTGAGAATTCGCTGAATCTCCCGGGCTTCTTCTTTTATGGAATCTTCTGCTTCTTCCGACTGAATCAGCATGTCTAGTTGTTCCCAGGCGCTTTCGATGGCGCTCAAGTTTGTCCGCACTTCTCTTTCCCATTGCTGGGTAAAAAAGTTGCTGAAAAAACGGAAGAAATCCTTTTCGGCTACGTAGGTCTGCTTTCGCTTTCCGCGCCGGTGTGTTTTTTTTACGACGTTAAACTCCTGCAGCTTCCGCACCCCGGTACTCATACTCGGTTTACTCATTCCGAGTTTTTCTCTCATTTCATCCAGCGTCATATCGCCTTCAACATACATTGTCCCATACAAAGTGCCAACGCTTCTTGTAACACCGTACAAATCCATGGTCTCTGCCAGGGAATCAATGATAATGTCTTTGGCGCTTTCGAGTGACTCCCTCCATTCATCCTGGTGATGAGAATCCGTCATGGGCCCCTCCTTTTCTATTAAAAAAATTCAATTTGTTAAATATTTTCTTCACAGTCTCTAATCTTAACGTATAAAAATTTCTTGTCAAATGCCTAATCAAAAATATTGGCCTGTGCTTTTTATGTTTATTCCCGGGGAAATAAAAAGCCTTCGGATATTTTCGCACGCGCGCGAGAGAGCCTCATAAATCTTTTTTAAATTTATTTCAGGGTAACAATTTCCGGCGTTTTCAAAAGGTTTCCAAGCAGTTCTTTGACAAGATGATTGAAAGCTGTTAGATTTAAATTGTTCAAAACGTTAAATATTTTTTTAACAAAATTAATACATAGGAGGCAAATATATATGGATATTCGCATGTACATTGACGGCGAATGGGTAGAAGCTGCTAACGGCGAAACCCGGGACATCATTAACCCGCTTGACCAAAGCATTATTACACAGGCAGTGGAAGGGTCCCGTGAGGACGCTGTAAAAGCAGTACAGGCTGCCCGCCGTGCATTCGATAAAGGCACCTGGGCCTCTATCCCCGCTTCGGAGCGCGGAGCGTATGTATTAAAAATTGCCCAGCTCATCGAGCGGGATAAAGAAGAACTCGCAGAACTCGAAACGCTCGATACTGGAAAAACTATGAGTGAAAGCCGTGACGATATGGATGATATCGCCGGGGTATTCCATTACTTTGCCGGCCTGGCCGACAAAGATGGGGGTGAATATATTGCTTCTCCGCTTCCAGACTCCGACAGCAAAATTGTCCGTGAGCCTGTCGGCGTATGCGGTCAAATCACCCCCTGGAACTACCCGCTTCTGCAGGCAGCATGGAAGATCGCGCCGGCTATTGCGACCGGAAACACCATCATTGTGAAGCCAAGCGAGATTACGCCACTTACGACCGTGAAGGTATTTCAGCTGATGGAGGAAGCCGGCCTTCCGGCGGGAGTTGCCAACCTTGTACTCGGAAAAGGCACAGACGTAGGGGCAGAGCTTTCCGAAAGCGTAGACGTGGACTTGATTTCCTTTACAGGCGGTATTGAGACCGGACGTAAAATTATGCAGTCCGCTACATCCAATATGAAAAAGATCGCGCTTGAACTTGGCGGCAAAAACCCTAACATTGTTTTCGCCGATGCTGATTTCGATCTTGCCGTGGATCAGGCCCTAAACGCTGCTTTCTTCCATGCCGGCCAGGTTTGTTCCGCTGGAGCACGGCTGCTGGTGGAGGAGTCCATCCATGATGATTTTGTCAACACGCTCGTCGACCGGGTGAAAAACATTCGTCTCGGCAGTGGACAGGATGAAGAAACACAGATGGGACCGCTTATTTCCGCAGAGCACCTGAGCAAGGTCGAAAATTATATCGAAATCGGTAAACAAGAAGGAGCAACAGTTGCTGTTGGCGGCGCACGCCCGAACGACGAAACACTCCAAAAAGGTTTCTTCCTTCTGCCGACGATCTTTACCGACTGCCGCACCGACATGAGAATCGTGCAGGAAGAAATCTTCGGACCGGTACTCACCGTGGAAACCTTCACCTCTGAAGAAGAAGCCGTGGAAAAAGCGAACGATACGGTTTACGGTCTTGCCGGTGCTACGTTTACCACAGACATCAGCAAAGCCGAGCGAGTGGCTTCCGGTCTTCGTCTTGGTACTGTCTGGATCAACGACTTCCATCCTTACTTTGCCCAGGCTCCTTGGGGCGGCTACAAGCAGTCCGGCATCGGCCGTGAACTTGGCAAGGTCGGCATGGAAGAGTATACCGAAACAAAACACATCTTCCGTAACACTAATCCGGAAGCTCTGAATTTTTTCTAGATCAACAGCAACAAATAAATACACACAAACTCCCTAAATAATCTCTCGTTTTTTCCGTTGAGTAAGTATCATTTTATTAATAACTCTCTACGAAATAACATAGTTGGAGCAAAAGTTATTATATAGCTTCACACACATCGTTACACAAAGAAAATCTTTGGGGGTGCACAATATGAGTGAAACATTTGATTATGTAATTATTGGTGGAGGCAGTGCAGGATCTATACTTGCGAACCGGTTAAGCGCCGATAAAAATAATAGCGTGCTTGTACTAGAAGCAGGGCGAAGTGACTATGCTTGGGACTTACTGATTCAGATGCCGGCGGCACTGCCGTTTCCAGCAGGAAAGAGTCTCTATGACTGGAAGTATCTGTCTGATCCGGAACCATACATGAACGGTCGCCGCATTAAGCATGCGCGAGGAAAAGTACTCGGCGGATCTAGCTCTATTAACGGAATGATTTACCAGCGCGGAAATCCCCTCGATTATGAACGATGGGGGGCAGATGAAGGTATGGATGAGTGGAACTACGCGCACTGTCTTCCATATTTCAAGCGGTTGGAAAACACGCTAGCGGCTGAAAAAGATGACGAATTCCGCGGGCAGGAAGGTCCGCTAAAGCTGGAACGGGGGCCAGCAACGAGTCCGTTGTTCCAAGCGTTTTTTGAGTCAGCTGTAGAAGCAGGCTATACGCGCACACCGGACGTGAACGGTTACCGTCAGGAAGGATTCGGACCGTTTGACAAGCATATCCATAAAGGCAGAAGAATGTCTGCTTCCCGTGCATTTTTACACCCGGTTATGAATCGGAAAAACCTTACTATAAGAACCCGTGCGTTTGTTGAAAGCATAGATTTTAACGGGACAAAGGCAGAAAGTGTAACATATCAACACAATGGCAAAACGCTGAAGGTGAATGCAGGAGAGGTCATTCTTTCCGGTGGCGCGATCAATTCTCCGCAGATGCTTCAGCTTTCCGGAGTTGGAGACGCAGAACACCTTCGTTCGCTTGGAATCGAGCCGGTAGCTGACCTGCCGGGTGTCGGTGAAAATCTGCAAGACCATTTGGAAGCATATATTCAGTATTCCTGCCCACAGCCGGTTTCCATGCAGCCAAGCTTGAATAAGTTGAAAATGCCTTGGATAGGTCTGCAGTGGCTTCTTGGCCGTAAAGGTCCCGCAGCGTCGAATCATTTTGAAGGAGGAGGATTTGTCCGCTCTAACGAAACTGTTCCTTATCCGAATTTAATGTTTCACTTTCTCCCAGTAGCAGTACGCTATGACGGCAAGAAAGCAGATACGAAGCACGGATTCCAAGTGCACGTTGGGCCAATGTATTCTGATGCACGAGGAAGCTTGAAGATCCGCTCCAGGGATCCAAAGGAGCATCCAAGCATGGTGTACAACTATCTTTCCACGGAACAGGATAGACGCGAGTGGGTTGAAGCGATCCGTATTTCCCGTGAAATCATGGCACAACCAGCCATGAAACCATTTAATTCCGGAGAGATTGCTCCAGGGGACGCTGTACAGACAGACGAAGAGATTCTGGAATGGGTTGCCAATGATGCCGAAACGGCGCTGCACCCGAGCGGTACTGCGAAAATGGGACCTGCTTCAGACCCAATGGCAGTTGTTGATCCGAAGACGATGAAAGTGCATGGAGTCGAAAATCTTCGCGTAGTAGATGCATCCGTCATGCCTTATGTGACGAACGGAAACATCCATGCACCAGTACTCATGATCGCTGAAAAAGCAGCGGATCTAATTCTTGAGCAACAGCCACTCGAACCGATGAATACAAAATTTTATCGTCACGGTGTTGATCCGTCGGATGCAGGGACAATTAAGTCCTAAAATAAAATATAAAAAGGATTCTTTTTATCCAGCGCAGCTTTTTGTAAAAGCCCTTGCTTTGGAAAAAAGGATTTTTTCATTCATTAAGGAGGTTTTTCCCATGAGCATGAATATGAAAGTCGAAAGCATGTTAAGCTATCATACATTTGAAGTACCCACGGCAATCAAACACGGCATCGGTGCCATTAAACATATTGGGGAAGAAATCAAAGCCTTCGGCTCTGACAAAGTACTGCTCGTCACAGACCCGGGCATCCATAATGCAGGTGTAACAAAGCCTGTCATCAAAAATCTTGAAGCATCTGGTGTAGAGATCGTTCTCTTCAACAAAGTAGAGCCAAACCCTCCCGTACGCCTGATTGAAGAAGGATCCAAATTTTACACAGCAGAAAACTGCAACGGCCTGGTCGCTGTTGGCGGCGGAAGCTCGATGGACACTGCAAAGGCTATCGGTGTTGAAGCTACCCACGAAGGCTCGATTCTCGATTACGAAGCTGCCGAGGGCAAAAAACCGCTCGAGCGCCGCATTCCTCCATTCATCACCGTACCAACAACAGCAGGCACCGGCTCTGAAGTAACCCAGTGGGCGGTAATCACAGACGAAGACCGCGAATTTAAATTTAACACCGGCGGACCGCTCATTCCGGCATACGTCACTATTATCGATCCGGAGCTGCATGTTTCCATGCCTCCGCATGTAACTGCAATGACCGGTATTGATGCGATAGCTCACGCGGTTGAATGCTATACAATGAAATTCGCCCAGCCTGTCACAGACGCAGTAGCGCTGCTTGCAATTGAGTACGCTGCAAAATATATCCGCCGTGCCTACGCCGACGGCGAAGACCTTGAAGCCCGTTACGGCATGGCCCAGGCAGCAATGCTTGCAGGGCTTTCCTACGGCAGTGAATCTGCAGGTGCTGCTCATGCCATGAGCCAGACACTTGGCGGTATCATTCCAGTAGCCCACGGCCAGTGCGTAGCAGCTATGATGGGGCCGGTCATGGAATACAACTGGAAAGGTGCACCCGAGCGTTTTGCACGTGTTGCCCAGGCCTTTGGCATCGACACGGCCCGGATGAGCACTGAAGAAGCAGCTAAAGCTTCTGTTCAGTATATGTATGAACTCGCAGAAGAGCTCGATATTCCTTCTCTCGAAGCACAGGGCGTAAATCCTGACATGACTGAGCGTCTTGCCAAAGAAGCAATGAACGATCCGCAGACAGAAGGCAACCCTCGCGACTTGAACGTATCCGACTACGAATGGATCTACAAGCGCTGCTTCCACCAGGTGCCAAAAACCGTTTAATTCTATTCTTACGCAAAAGCCGGAAAGAGGCAGATCCTCTTCCCGGCTTTTTTACCCTATGACATGGGTTTAAAACTCTTCGTACACCGCCGGGTCCTGATCGTTTGTACGTCCGTCCGGGCGGGTTAATGATGCAAGCAATTCCATTTCCTGCTCATCGAGCGAAAAGGAAAAGATCGAAAGGTTTTCAATCTGCCGGCGGGGGGACATTGATTTTGGTATCGGTACCGTACCCAATTGGTAATGCCAGCGAAGAATAATTTGAGAGACTGTTTTATTATGATTATTTGCTATTTTACGGATCGTTTCATCCTGCAGCACATCACTGGCCTTCGCCAGTGGACTCCAGGATTCGGTTTGAATATCATGCTTTTCATGCCATTTTCTTGACTCTTCCTGATTAAAATATGGGTGAAGCTCAATCTGGTTAATGCTTGGCTTCACGCCCGTTTCTTTTTCGAGATGCTCCAGGTGCTCTGGCAAAAAGTTGCATACTCCAATGGAACGGACAAGCCCCCATTTTTTCGCCTCAATCAGCGCCTGCCACGCTTCAACGTAATGTCCCTGCTTCGGGTTGGGCCAATGAATCAAATACAGGTCGTAATAATCCAGCCCCGCGCGGTACAATGACTCCTGAATCGCTGGTACAGCTTTTTCATACTCCTGGTAACGCCCGGGCAGCTTGGATGTGATCCGAAGCTCCTGTCTCGGAACAGAGCTTCGCCGCACAGCTTCTCCTACTGTCCCTTCATTTTCATAGTTGTAGGCCGTATCGAGCAGGCGATATCCTGCATGGATCGCCCGGTCTACAGCGTTGGCTCCTTCATTTCCATTTAACGCGTATGTTCCAAATCCGATAGCCGGAAGCGTCAGGCCATCATTCAGGCGGATCTCCGGAATAGAGTTGCTCATCAGTTACTCATCCTTTCCATAGCAGCTTGAAATATGGTTATGCTTTTACCCGGTACTTATCTTCCCTTTTTGGAATAGTTAATAACCTAAACTCCTGTTTATCAAATACACTAAAAAGCCGGATAGAGAATAAACCCTTCCCCGGCTCTTCAATTTATTTTAATATTATACAGTTGCTTTTGCCGAACATCCGACATTTTATACTAAGGAGGTTTTCAGCTACTCTTTTTTCATTTCCTCTAGCCGACCATGGTAAACTGCTCCGAGAAGATTGGAATGCTGCCGGAATTTAAAAGCCGCGATAGCGGGCTTGATTTTTCCCAATGGCAGGGATGCCATAATCACATCCAATTTTTCATTCACTTTTGTAATGAGGTCTTCACGTGCGCTTATGCCGCCGCCAATAGTAATTAATTCCGGATCATACATATACTGCAGATTGTAAATCCCAGCCGCTACATAATAATAAAACTTTTCTACAGCCTCAACCGCCTCCTGATCGTGTTCATCTGCAAGCCGAAAGATATCTTCTCCCGTATAGTCTTCAGAATTTTTCTGTTTAGCATTCGCAAAACGGCGCACTAAGGCCTGTGTCGAGGCCAGCCCGCTCCACGTCTGGTTAAACCCCGGCTCCTCTGTATTTAACAGCATGTAGCCAAACTCGCCTCCATGTAGATGGTTTCCCCGGTGCAGCACCCCGTCCTTAATAATCGCCCCGCCAATACCTGTACCGATAACTACCGACAGCATATTCCGGACCTCGGACCCTGCTCCTTTCCACACTTCCGCATATGCTGCACAATTCGCATCGTTTTCCATATATACCGGCAGCTGCACTCGTTTCTGCAGCAGGTTTTTTATGTTCGGGCCATGTAAATAGGGAAGAGCGCTGGATCCCTGCACCACCCCTTCTTCGGTTACTGCCCCAGGCGAGCTCATCGTGACTGCCTTTACGGGAAATAATTTTTCTGAGAGCCTTCCCACTGTTTCCACTAAATCATCGATACTAACGGGGCTTTTGGTTTTTTCTTTTAATTGAATCGTGCCCTCCTCTGTGATTAAAGCATACTTCATAAAGGTTCCGCCCAGATCCACCGCCAGATACGTATTCATTTCATCCCCCGTTCTTTTTATTTGTAAGGTTCTTCTTCCACCTTAAGTTTACGGGTTTTAATTACATCCTGGAACCAATAGGCAGACTTTTTCATGGTTCGGTCCCGATTGTTATCCAGGTCGATGGAAACGAGGCCGTACCGGTTTTTAAACGCGTTCATTGGAGAGACATTGTCCGAAAAGGCCCACAGCATATATCCCCGGCAGTTCACGCCTTCGTTGATGGCCGCCAGCAGCCACGATAAATGCTCGGTAATAAACGCAATCCGGTAATCATCCTGAATAATGCCTTCCTCATTTTTGAATCGCTGTTCGTTTTCGACCCCCATCCCGTTTTCCGCAATAAACCATTCGATGTTTCCATACTCTTCTTTCATGCGGATCGCCATGTCATACATAATACGGGGAAAGATTTCCCACCCGCGGTAAGGATTCATCTTTTTCCCGGGGAGGTCGAAGGGGTCGTAATAGTACCTTGGATGAAACGGGACCTGCTCGTTCCACCCGGACGTCCGTGCCTGCACGCGGTGGGGAAAATACAAATTTAGTCCGACGTAGTCCACGGTATAGCTGCGGATCGTATCCAAGTCTTCCTCGGCCGCTGTAAAGGCAATATCGTGCTTGTGCATCAGTTCATACAACTCTTCCGGATATTCCCCTTTGATTGTCGGATCTAGAAACATCCGGTTAAAAAACAGGTCATGCTTGTGCGCCGCTTCCTGATCATGAGGCGCTGTCGACCGGGCATAGGTGACTTCCGGATTGAGGATGACACCGATTTTCGCTCCGGTGCGCTCCGCGAGCTGTTTTTCCCGGAACAATTTCACGACACGGGCGGTGGCAAGCGTTTTATGAAAGTTCCATTGCATCCATTTTTGAGTGTTTTGTTCAAACGGATAACGAATCGCATCCAAATACATGCGGGTCTGCGGCACGATGGGCTCATTAAACGTCAGCCAGTGTTTGACCCGGTCGCCGAGTCGGTTCATCACTTGTTCCGCGTATTTTTCAAACAACCGAACGACATGCTTGGATTCCCATCCGCCGTACCGTTCAAACAGCTCGGCCGGAATCTCGTAATGCTCAAGGCAGATCATCGGCTCCACGCCCTGGGCGATTAATTCGTCCACCATGTCTTCCACGTAGGAAGCATATTCTTCATCGACGATAGCGTTTTCATAATCGGTTAAAAACCGGGACCAGTTCACCGAGGTACGAAAATGCGTCAGGCCGATGGTTTTCATGTAGCTGATATCCTCTTTGTACCGATTCCGGAAATCCGTGGCTATGGCTGGCCCGTAGCCGTCATGCCAGACATGCCGATGGTTTTTATACCAAAGGTCCATGTAGGAATCCTGGCTTTCCTTCTTCCCGGACCAGCCCTCCGACTGCCAGGCCGACAGCGCGGCCCCAAGCATAAAATTTTCAGGAATAGTTACTGTATGAGTAGACATATTTTCAGCTCCTTCATATTCAAAGTATCAGCCTTTTACAGCTCCCTGTGTCATGCCTTCAACAATTTGCTTTTCCATGAGCAGATAAAAAATGATTGTAGGGACCAGCACAAGAGTTAATCCCGCCATCTGAGCCGGATAGTTTGTTGTGTAGGCGCCTGCAAAGTTTGCCAGGCCGAGCGGCAGTGTCTGAAGCGCTTCGTCGCTGATAAGCACCAGGGCAAAGGCAAACTCGTTCCAGTTGTTAATAAAGTTGATGATAACTGCCGTAGCAATCGCCGGCCTTGTCATTGGCAGAATAATGGACCAAAAGATACGAAATACCCCGCATCCGTCCATAATCGCTGATTCCTCCATTTCCTTCGGAAAAGAACTCATAAAGCTAGTAAGTAAAAATACTGTGATAGGAAGGTTAAACGCCACGTACGGGAAGATCAGTGCCCAATACGTATTCAGAATCCCTAAATTCTGCATAAGAATATACATTGGCACAAGAGTGGCATGGATTGGAATCAAAAGGCCGATCACGAGAAATCCATAAATGAACTTTTTCCCCCGGAACTCAAACCTGGATAAAAAGTACGCCGCAAGCGCGCCCGAAAAAATAGAAATTAACACAGCTGCCGCTCCAACCAGTACGCTGTTAAAGAAGAAAGTGCCGATATTTGCCGTGACCCACGCATCCTGAAAGTTTTCAAACACCCACTGAGCCGGGAGGCCGAACGGGTTTAATGAAAAATCCTGGCTCGTTTTGAAAGCATTCATAATCATCCAGAAGATAGGGTACGCATTCACGATTGTAAATAAAATTAAAATGATATATACGAGCGTCCTACGGAGCTTTCGTTTTGTTTTTGCCACGGCGTCCCGGTCGACGGCAGTCATTTCTCTTGGCTCTGCTTTATTTCCCATCATATTTTTTTCTCCTTTCCTTATGCTCTCTTAACACCCATTACTTTTGTTGTGATTAAAATCAGGATCAGGCTGAATACGAGAATTAAAATCGAAAGCGCGCTTCCATACCCGTAGCTCAGGCCTTCAAATGTTTCACTGTACATATAGGTGGCCATTACTTCTGTGGAATGCGCGGGGCCGCCCTGGGTCATAACATAAATCAAATCAAATGTTTTTAAACTGCCGCTTATGCACAAAACAATCGCGACCAAAATGACGTTTCGGATGGAAGGGAGCGTAATGTGTACGATCTTGTGCCACTCCCCGGCCCCGTCAAGCTCTGCTGCTTCAAGCAGTTCCTTCGGAATCGTCTGGAGGGCGGAAAGGAAAATAATAAAGTACAGGCCAACAAACTGCCAAACTATCGTAATTAAAATAGCAAATATGGCGGAATCCGGGTCGCCGAGCCAGTTCTGCTGGAGAAAACCAAGTCCTGTAGTCTCCAGTAAATTGTTAAGAAGCCCCTGCTCTGAGTTGTAGATCATCCTCCATGTAATAGAGATTACAACAGTCGAAATAACCACTGGAAGAAAACCGATCGTGCGGAAGAACTTCGCTCCTTTAATTTTCCGGTTTAATAACAGAGCCAATCCCAGACCAATCGGAATTTGTCCAAGCACAGAGGCAAGTACCACCAAAATGTTATTACGCAGTGACAGCCAGAACGTCGAATCCTGAAAGGCAGTAACGTAATTTTCTATTCCGACAAAGTTCATAGCAGAAAACCCGTCCCAGGCCATAAAGGAATAGTAGAAAGAAATAAAAATCGGAATAATGCCAAACACCATATAAATAATCAATGGCAGCACTAAACCTAAACCAATTTTCCATGGACTTCTGAGCAAGTGCATTTTTTCACCCCTTTTAGAAAACGCTTACATTTAGATTATAAAAGGAGCTGCCGAGACAAAAAATCGACTTTTTTAACATAACATCCACATTTATTGAGTATTTGTTGTATTCATGGCGCGGTATTGCGTAGGGGTCGTTCCTTTATATTTTTTGAATACCTTCACAAAGTATTTGTATTCGCTGTAGCCGACATACTCGGCGATCTCAAATACCCGGTTTGACGTAGTCAACAACAGCTCTGAAGCTTTTTCGATACGCAGGGTATTTAAATAATCTGAAAAGCTCAGCCCCGTTTCCTGTTTGAATAATATACTGAAATAATTAGGAGTAATGAAATGGGTTTCCGCGATCGCTTTTGCCTGTAAATCATGCTGATAGTTGTGTTTCATGTAATAAAGCACCTGATCAATGATCCAATTGGTTTCCTTCCTGTTTGATAAAGCCCCGGCCATGCGAAGCATATCCTCCATGAAGAAGCTTTGAATATCTTCGGGCGTATTGTAAATACGCGTATCAACGTCCTGTTGAAGCTTAAACTCGTTGATATCAAATGTTCGTTCCTGGACTTGGGAAAACACTTTATTCTTTATTACTACTTCAAGCTCCCTCATTATACGGAAGACTGGATCAACGGCTGTATCTTTTTCGATTAGTTCATCAAATACTTCCTGTACCAGCTCTTTTGCTTCTGCCGCCTGCCCTCCCATAATACAAACGGCCAGCTGGTCTTTGAAGGCTTTTGAGGCAGAAAAAGAAGCTTCCTGAAGCTCATCGTTCCCTCCCACTGTAACGCCCTTAGTGGTTCCTCTGATAAGGGTTAAAAGTGTGTCTGCTTGTTCATAAAGCACTCGTATGTCTTGAAAGGAGCCGGGGGCGGATAACGCTGCCTGCATTTTTATCCCTTTTGCTTCGACCTGCTTTTGAAGTTTTTCGAGGTGATCCTCTGTTACTGACAGGCTTGAGTCATCCCCGCAGCATACATATATCCATTCGTTCTCATGCTTCCATATACGGATGAACTGCTGGCTCCATACCGCAATTTTTTCTTCAATCATTGCCATCAAATGTTCTTTCTGCCCTTCCTGCTCTATTTTTTCCTTCCCACGGGCATATTCTTTTATTTCTGCGACCACTACGCAGCAGCTTTTATAGTGCTTCTCCCATCGATTAATTTCTTCAGTCGTAATATAATGACGAAATAACTGTTTTTGTATCGTAAGCTTTAGTTGCTCCCGAAGATCACTATAATTATTCTCAGAGAAACTTTTTTTATGCTGAAGACGTTTTACAATAGACAGCAGCTCTTCAATATCGATCGGCTTCAGTAAAAAGTCGTTTACCCCCAGCCGCAGAGCCTGTCTGGCATATTCAAATTCGTCATAGCCACTGAACATAATCACTTCCACATACGGATGAAGCGCTGTCAATTCTTCCGTTAAAGCAAGACCGTCCATGTTAGGCATGGTAATGTCCGTAAGAACTATATCTATTTTATGCTTGTTCAATATCTCCAATGCCTGCAGGCCATCATAGGCTATTCCTTTTACTTCTACATCAATGCTTTCCCAGTCGATCGTTTGCGAAAGCCCTTCACAAATCATAGGTTCATCATCCACGATCAATATTTTCGTTGCCATTTGTCTCCCCCTCCTCTTTGTTGAGGTGTGATTCATTATTTTTTTCTTTCAGAATAGGAAAACGAATCTGAATATGCGTTCCTTCTGCCGCCGGCACTATATTCAGACCAAATCTCTCCCCGTAAGTATTGGCAATGCGTTTCTCAATATTTTGCAGAGCAAACCCTTGTCGTGACTCAGGCGCGCTGCTTTTTAATTCTTTAATATCCTCCGCTTCAATACCGACTCCATTGTCTATAACATCTATAATCAGCGCTTCTTCAAGCTGGTAAGCGCGAACCTTAATATGAATTGTCTGCTTCTTTGCCCCCATTCCATGCTCGATGCTGTTTTCAATTAAGGGCTGCACGATCATTTTCATCACCGGCACGTGCTCCAATCCTGTCTCTACAAACAACGAGTAGTGAAGCTTTGCCCCCATCCTTCTTTTTTGAAGCTCCAGATAACTTTTCGCACTTACTAATTCCTCTTCAACGCCCACCCAGGTGTTGCCTTTACTTAACGTGTGCCGAAAAATCCGGGAAAGGTCTTCGATGCTTTTACCGGTATTTGGAGCTTTCTCTAGCCTCGCTGACCATCGAATCATATCCAGGGTATTATATAGAAAATGCGGATTGATCTGGCTCTGCATCGCCTTCAGCTCTGATTCCTTTGTTTTAAGCTCCAGCTTGTACTTCGTATTGATCAGTGACTGAATTTCCTGCACCATCCGGTTAAAGCGTCTGCTTAATGTTCCGATTTCATCCTTGGAAGCGACTTCGACCCGGGCCGTAAAATCACCTTTTTCCACTCTTCGAATTTCTCGTGTTAATGCCCCGATCGGTTTCAACACGAACATGAAAAAACCTATAATGACAAGAATACTTAAAATAATGGTGCCAATGATAATTCCGGCAGTAATGTGACGTACGTTAGAAAGCTCTGTTGCTATATACGATTCTTTCACCATGGAAACAAGATATAAATCTTCGAGCTGCTTGGAAGAAACATAATAATCTTCACCGTTGTAGCTGTATTTGAAGGGCTCTTCCTGTTCATTTTTTATGCGCCGCATAAGAGTTTGGTCGGAAAAAGAACGCCCAGCGGTTTCTTTGTCTGCATGAAGCATTAACGTTCCATCTTCCCTCAACACAAATAAGTCGCTGGACTCATTTTCCAGGTCACTCATCAAGTAATCATACAATTGCTGCTCATTTAAGTGGATGCGTACCTCTCCTATCGAGTTGGTGAAATCATATCGGCTGTTAATCTGGCGAAACAGGCTGATCACTTTTTTCTCTTCAGTCGGAAAACCTGTCTGCACTTCATAAGGATCTGTCCACAGGACCTGTCCCTCCCGCTCTCTCGAAGCCGTGATCCACTTTTTATTTTCGTTTTCTATATAGTCCCCCATCATAATGGAACGTCCATTCTCTCCTTCAATAAACACGGACTGGAAGTAGTTTTTATTTGTTAAATGAAAGGTAAAAAATGCACGCAGATTTTCATTCATGTTGCTGAATTCTTCTACTGTGGCCTCCCCGTCTTCAAAGGTCAAATATTGGTAAAATTCGTTATTATATATAATATATTCCGAGATATCCTCAATCTCTCTCATCGTATTATTTAAATCAGCTTCAATAGAGGAAAGGTTTTGGTTGGACGTTTCAAGCGCCTGCTGGCGGAGGATATTGTTGGATTGGTAAAAAAAGATGGCACTCACGGCTAAAATAGGGAGCGTAGCCAGACAGAGAAATATGATGGTTGATTTTGTTTTGAGGCTCCAGTCCTTTATTGGAAGCTTTTTACGCACTACACCGCCCTCCTTTCCTGGAACAAAAAGAAGGATAAACCTGAAATCCGGTCATCCTCCTTTTATTTAGTATATATGAAATCATGTTTGATAACAGAACGGCTTAATTATTCTACTTCGTCTTGCAGGGCTTCCCCAATTTCTTCCGGAGTCGTTTCTCCAAGGGTTAAAGCCTGCAGCTGGTTTTCAAGCTCATCATTTAAGCTCGGCGTAAGAGTGGCGTCATACACTGGCGCATTTTCGGCTTCCTGCGTAATTTCCATCATTTCATTTATTAGCGGATCTAGTTCATCATTTGGATTTTCCACATTCGTTGGCACAATCCGGCCCACTGATTGAAGTTCTTTAAACAATTCTTCGTTGTAGAGCCATTTTAAGAATTCTTTGGCTGCTTCTTTTTTCTCGTCAGAGATATCACTGTTAATCGCGCTTGCGCTTCCCATAGTATTTGAGATGCTGTTACGATCGCCTAAAGGAATAGTAGTAATGCCGATATCCTGATCTTCCTGTTTATTTTCGATAATTTCAGTAGCCGCCCAGTTACCGTCCATTACCATGGCGGACTCCTCCTGTAGAAACTGGTCTATCATCTGTATACTGTCAATCGTATTCAAATCGTTATTAAAAGCTTCCATGTTGTTCAATTCTTCGATGACTTCAAGGCCCTGAATAAACTCAGGATCAGTAAATTTTCTATCTCCATTTTCCACGCCCTCCAGGAAGTCAGGACCGGTAAATCGATCCGCTATTGTGGAAATATAGACTGACTGCAAAACCCATCCTCCTGAATTCCCAAGAGAAATTGGAGTTACATCTTCTTCTTTCAAATCTTTGATAAGCTGCAGAAATCCTTCATAATCTTCAGGAAAGCTGTCATATCCGGCCTTACTCAGCATGTCCTTGTTGTAATATATAAAATGCGTCGGGTTACTATTCACCGGTACTGCGTATGTGTTGTCTTCTATTGTAAATTCATCAAAAGATCCTTCTTCCAGCAAACCACTGTCAAGCCAGTAATCTTCAATATCATCGATTGGCTCTACCGCTCCGGCTTCTACAAGCGGGCGCAGTTCTGCCCCTGGCCATACTTGGAATACATCCGGCAGATCTCCGCCGGCAGCCCTCGTATTTAACCTTGTACGATAATCATCATTGGGCGTTGTATTCACATCCAGCTGGATATCCTCATGTTCATCGTTGAATTTGTTTACTACCTCCATAAATGCTTCGAAGTCCGGACGGCCTGTGTCTGCCGATTTCCAGTAACTGAGTGTTACGACGTCGTCATCTCCTCCGCTGCCACTGTCATTACCGCAGGCAGCGAGCCCCCCAAGAGCCAGTACTCCGGCCAGTGAAGCCGCCACAGGCTTTTTCCATGTTCTCCCCATGATGTATCCCCCTCATTAATGTAATCGCTTTCAAAAGCAATCGTATCACGAGGGTTTCAATGAAGTAATACAATAAAATTTGAATAATATCTACTTTCTTAATCTGAGATTTTAGTATTATGTAAAAAAACCGCTCCAGGCTCCGGCAGTGCCAAAAGCCTGAAACGACTTTACTGTATTATTCCAAAGCAAACGGACTTGTTTTTACTTCATACCTCTGATGCCTTGCTTCTTTGAGTAAAAAAACATATTTGGCCTGATGAATTTTGAACTGGATCGTAAGCTCTTCCGAAGGCTCCACGCTTTTATTTAAAAGCCGCTGGTACTGTTCCATTTTTTCCTTCGCAGCATAGATATGGTCCTTCAGCCGTTCGAGCTCCTTTTTTTTCAGCTTTTTTTTCAGTGGCATACAAATCCCCTTACAGTTCGCGACGTCCTTCAATGGCTTTTGATAATGTTACTTCATCAGCGTATTCCAAATCCCCGCCGATCGGCAGACCATGAGCAATTCTTGTTACCTTCATGCCGGTCGGCTTTAGCAGCTTCGAAATATACATAGCTGTAGCTTCCCCCTCAATGGTCGGGTTCGTCGCAATGATCACTTCCTGAATCTGTTCATCCTGGAGCCGGGTTAACAGGTCGGGCACGTTAATATCCTCCGGCCCAATGCCGTCCATAGGGGAAATCGCCCCGTGCAGCACGTGATACAGCCCTGAAAATTCCCGCATTTTTTCCATGGCTATGACGTCTTTAACGTCCTGTACCACGCACACGACAGAGCGGTCACGCTGCTTGTCCTGGCAGATATAACATGGGTCCGTGTCGGTAATGTGGTGGCAGACCGAGCAATACGTAAGCTCCCGCTTTGCGTTAACAAGCGCTTTGGCAAACTCAAGCACATCGTCTTCTTTCATATCTAATACATAAAAAGCCAACCGGCCGGCCGTTTTTGGGCCGATGCCGGGCAGCTTCATAAAACTGTCAATTAATTGCGAAATAGGTGTCGGATACTGCACCTGATCTCCTCCTAGAACATTCCGGGAATGTTCATTCCTTTAGTAAATTTCCCCATGTCCTGCTCAACAAGCTCATCCACTTTCTTCAGTGCTTCATTCATTGCTGCAAGCATGAGATCCTGGAGCATTTCGACATCATCTGGATCAACCACATCTTCATCAATTTCAATGTCTAAAATCTGTTTGTCGCCGGAAGCTACTACCTTTACAGCTCCGCCGCCAGCCGTTGCTTCTACTGATTTTTCCTTCAGCTCTTCCTGAGCCTTCTGCATATCCTTCTGCATTTTCTGCATCTGTTTCATCATATTTGCCTGGTTTTTCATTTTAATTTCCTCCTCATATTTAGTGATCCACCACTTCGACAAACTCAGAGCCGAAGCGCCTCACTGCTTCTTCCACCAGTGGGTCCGGCGGTTCTTCCTGTGAATTTTCCGGTGCTTCCGGCGCTTCACTTTCTGCTGCCTCTGTGCCATTTTCCTGCTGGTGCTGTTTGTACTCTTCCTTAATCCTTTCCCATTCATTTGAAAGGATCGTATACGGCTCCAGTTCTTTCCCCGTGATTTCCCGCAGGGCATCAATAACTTCTTCCCGGAACTTTGTTTCAATCATATTGCGGTGCATTTCGTTTTTAAAAGACAAGAGCACGGCCGTTTCGTTGACAATCACCGGTTTGGAGTTGTTCAGCCAGGCGTGGCCGGGCACACTTCTTGCCCGCATTGCATTCATGACGCTGTTCCATTGATTGGCAAGGTCCTGCAGCTCCTGCTTCGTCGCTGTTTTTAGGATTTCTTTGACTTTACCCTGGGAAGGGAAAGAAGTAGCTCCTTTTTTGGAAGCACGCTTAGCCGGTTCAGGCTTGGGCTCTTCCGCCACCGGCGGGGCCTGCTCAGGAGCCGCAGGCGCCGCCGGTTTCTCTTTCAGGGCTTTTTCAAGCGACGCGATGCGGTTTTCCAGGCGGGCCGTTCTCTCATCGGAAGCCCCGCTTTCCGATACTGGAGCAGCCTCCTTGGCCGACGTGTGGCAGGACTGAATCAAAGCAACCTCCAAAAAGATTTTAGGATGGCTTGACCAGCGCATGTCCTGGTGAATTTTATTTAACTGATCAATCCTCTGGTAAATCCATTCTGCCGGCACCTCCGAGGAAAGGGCTTCAAATTCCTGGTCAAGCGTGGCCCGGTCCAATAGCTCCTGCATGCCCGGAGCTGCCTGGTTCAGCAGCATATCCCGGAGATAATAGATGATGTCCTCCATAAAACGGACCGGATCTTTGCCTTCCTTCACCAGACGATCTGCAGCCTGCACTGCTTCAGCTGTATTCTGTTCTTTCAATGCACGTACGGTGTCTGTTAAAAACTGCTGCGACACCGCACCGGTGATTGCCAGCACGTCTTCTGCACGAACCGCTTCTTCAGCAAACGACATCGCCTGGTCAAGCAGGCTGAGGGCATCTCTCATGCCGCCTTCAGCCGCCCGGGCAATCAGGTAAAGCGCCTGTTCTTCCGCTGTTTCCTGCTGCTCCCCGAGTATATATTTCATGCGTTCCACCAGGGTTTCCGGCTGGATACGCTTAAAATCAAAACGCTGGCAGCGGGAAACAATCGTGAGCGGAATCTTATGCGGTTCCGTCGTCGCTAAAATAAAAACAGCATGCTTCGGAGGTTCTTCCAATGTTTTCAGCAGCGCATTGAAAGCCCCAGTCGACAGCATGTGAACTTCATCGATAATATACACTTTATAACGGATATCCCTCGGAGCGGCAATCACGTTTTCGCGGATATAACGAATTTCATCCACACCATTGTTGGAGGCGGCATCAATTTCTATCACGTCAACGACTGAACCGTCCATAATGCCCGTGCAGGCGTCGCACTCATTACATGGTTCAGCTGTTGGAGCCTGCGCGCAGTTGATCGCTTTGGCGAAGATCTTAGCGGCGCTCGTTTTTCCTGTCCCTCTCGGCCCGCTGAATAAGTAAGCATGGGAGAATTTTTCCTGCACAAGGGCATTCTGAAGCGTTTTTGTAATATGTTCCTGGCCGACTACGTCTTCAAGCAGCTGCGGCCGCCACATCCGGTATAAAGCTTGATGGCCCAACCATGTTTCCCCCCTTCATTTCCGTTTCTTTCTTTATTCATTATACCTATTTATGAAGCTATTTTCAAAACTCAAACGCCGGGAGCTCGTACTTGAATATAAAAATAAAACGACCCCTGAGACGGAATCGTTTGAATGATATGTTTATAGAGCCGTGCACCTTTCTTCGACAATACTTTCATAAGCGTTACCTGCGCAGTTTGCTCGGCCCAGGCAGCTCTGCGGCACACGGAAGAATCCGCTTACTGCTGCTTCCTTCCGGACCTGACAGGGTTCGCGGGTTTCCGTTGCGCAGAACCTGGGCGTCAACACCACTTACGCAGGGCAGACCCTACAAAAATAAAGCCTCGGAAAGGGATTCGGTCTTGCTATAGCGGATTGCAAGTACAGGGCACCGCTACCTCCCCACTTAGCACGGCAAATGGGTTCACTATATTTAGGCACTTCTTATCGAAGCGCATAATAAGTATATCTATTTTTTCAGTATTATGCAACCGATGAGATTCAATCGGCAGACATAGATTTGTGCGGGCTTTTACCTGCTTCTTTTTCTTCCCACTCAGCGATTTTTTCTTTAATCAGATGAGGCGGCGTATGCATAATTTGTTCAGCCGGGACATTCAGCTTTTCAGACAACTTCTGTGCCGTTTCCACGGTAAATTGATTTGAACGCACTGGAAAACCCCCTGTTTATTCAATAATCCTGTTAAATATAGCACGGTACGCTTCTATATTCCAAATAGAATTAAACGATTGTAGAGCTATTCCCCGTTTTCTTTCTTTCTATTCTTTTTCTGATCTCTCATTTGGCGGAAAAATGAAATGAGGAGATCAGCACAAGCGGATCTTTCAACTTCAGCAGTAACGTCACAGCGATGATTAAAGCGCTCCTCCTGAAGAAGGTTCATCAACGTCCCGGCACAGCCTGCCTTTGGGTCATGTGCTCCAAAAACAACGGAGGGCACCCGGGCCTGCACAATAGCTCCCGCGCACATCGGACAGGGCTCAAGCGTGACGTAAAGTGTGCATTCTTCAAGCCGCCAGCTGTTTAAAAACGTACAGGCTTCCTGGATGGCAATCATCTCAGCATGAGCGGACGCCTGCTGATCTTCCTCCCGACGATTTCTTCCCCGCCCGATCACTTCATTTTGATAAACAATGACCGCGCCAATTGGCACTTCTCCTGCTGCTTCTGCTTGTTTTGCTTCCCGGATGGCTTCCTGCATCCAATATGTATGTAGATCCATTGCCATCTGCCCTCTTTTCCCTCGTAACGGATAGTGGCGTTAAAAAAAACTGCCGTCTGGGGCAGTTATCGCTGGTAAATTAATGGCGGAGGAGGAGGGATTCGAACCCCCGCGGGCCGCAAAGCCCCTGGCGGTTTTCAAGACCGCTCCCTTCAGCCAGACTTGGGTACTCCTCCGTGCTGAAAAATATGTAGCTTGGTGACTGACAACGATAATCATAGCACAGCCCTACCCGTTGATCAACCCATATTGAAAGAAAAATTCCCCGTTCCTTGATGAGTTTGGGAACGGGGACTTCCGTTTATACCGGAGCCTGCTGCTGCATCTCCTCAAATTCCTGGCTTGTGCACAGCACGTAATGATCCTTTGATACTTCCCGAAATTCAGGCTCTTCGCTCTGGTCATGATCTTCCGGGTTATAAGCCAGCCGGCGTCTCGTGCGTTCGTGGACCGGGTCAGGCTGGGGAATCGCAGATAAAAGTGATTTCGTATATGGATGCAGCGGATTTTTGTAAAGCTCTTCACTCGAAGCAAGCTCTACAAGACGGCCAAAATACATTACGCCAATACGGTCGCTGATATATTTCACCATAGATAGGTCATGAGCAATAAACAAATACGTTAACTCTTCTTCCCGCTGGAGCTTTTTCATTAAGTTGACGACCTGGGCCTGAATCGACACGTCGAGAGCTGAAATCGGCTCATCAGCGATAATAAATTCCGGCTTCACAGCCAGGGCACGTGCAATCCCGATCCGCTGGCGCTGGCCTCCGCTGAATTCGTGCGGGTAGCGCTCTGCGTGCTCCCGGCTTAGCCCGACCGTCTCCAACAGTTCATATACGCGCTGGCGACGCTCTTCTTTATCCTTTGCCAGGCCGTGAATATCGATGCCCTCCGCAATAATATCAATGACCTTCATCCGCGGGTTCAGCGATGAATATGGATCCTGGAAAATCATCTGCATCTGGCGGTTAAACTTCTTCAGCTCTTTCTTGGATTTCTTGCCCTGAACGTTTTCTCCCTTGAACAAAACCTCGCCGCTTGTCGCTTCGTACAGGCGGATAATCGAGCGTCCAGTCGTTGACTTTCCGCAGCCCGACTCTCCTACCAGCCCGAACGTTTCCCCTTTGTATATATCAAAATTCAAGCCGTCTACTGCCCGTACGACACTTTTTCTACCTGTTTTAAAGTGCTGACTCAGGTTTTTGATTTCCAATAATTTCTCATCACTCATATCTACTTTCCTGCCTCCCATTTCCCGTTCATCTCATCAATGCGCTGCTGTACTGAGGCGGGTGGTTGTACATCCGGTGAGTTTTCATGCAGCAGCCATGTCGCTGCATAGTGCGTGTCGGATACCTGAAACATTGGCGGCTGCTCTTCGTAATCAATTTTTAACGCGTACCGGTTCCGGGGGGCGAAAGCATCGCCCTTTGGCGGATGAAGCAGATCCGGCGGCGTTCCCGGGATGGCAAATAATTCTTCCTCCCGCTGGTCCACCGTCGGCATGGAACCAAGGAGGCCCCAGGTGTAAGGATGCTTCGGGTTGTAAAAAAGCTCGTCCACAGAGCCGATTTCTACAATCTTACCGGCATACATGACCGCGACCCGGTCCGCTACATTTGCCACAACGCCCAGGTCGTGCGTAATGAAAATAATCGAGGTTTCAAATTCCTCCTGAATATCTTTCATAATATCCAGAATCTGCGCCTGGATTGTTACGTCAAGCGCTGTTGTCGGCTCATCTGCAATCAATACTTTCGGGTCGCAGGCGAGCGCGATGGCAATGACCACCCGTTGGCGCATGCCCCCCGAAAACTGGTGCGGGTACTGATTCATTCTTGCCTCTGCATCGGGGATGCGCACCAGCTCCAGAAGCCGTACTGCTTCCTTTTTCGCTTCCTCTTTATTCATGCCCCGGTGCATCCGCAGCCCTTCCATCACCTGCGTTCCTACTTTCATCGTCGGATTGAGGGAGGTCATCGGATCCTGAAAAATCATCGCAAAATCCTTGCCGCGGTATTTAGTCATCTGCTTATCGCTCAGCTTGGCAAAATCCTCATTCCCGTATAGAATATTGCCGTTTTTAATATACCCTTTCGGTGCCGGAAGCAGGCCCATCAGCGCCTTTGTCGTTACCGATTTGCCCGATCCGGACTCGCCTACGATTGCCAGGGTTTCCCCTTTTCCAACTGAAAAGCTGACGTCTCTTACAGCCTGCACTTCGCCGTTTGGCGTTTTAAAGGAAACACTTAAATTTTTTACATCTAAAATGGTTTCGTTACTCATGTTCGTTCCTCCCACATTCTAATCGCGCATCTTCGGATCAAACGCATCACGCATACCGTCAGCCAGAATGTTAAAGGCAATCATTAACACTGACAGCACAACGGCCGGGAATATTAATACGTGCGGGGTTGTCTGCAGGGCATCAAAGCCGTTATCAATCAGCACCCCGAGCGAAGCGTTCGGAGGCTGCAGCCCCAGACCAATAAAGCTCAGAAAAGCTTCAAAGAAAATCGCATTTGGAATCGTAAACATCGTGTTAATGATAATTAAGCCCATAGTATTCGGTACAAGGTGCTTAGTGATTACTTTTGAATTTGACAGTCCAAGCGTTTGGGAAGCCAGCACAAATTCTTCGTTTTTCAGCTTTAAGATTTCTCCCCGGACAATACGCGACATACCGATCCAGCCAGTAATCGCAATCGCAAGCGATATGGAGAGAATCCCCGGGTCAAGGACAACAATCATAAGAATTAAAATGACAAGGTTCGGTATACCGGAAAGTATTTCTAACAGACGCTGTAAAATGTTATCCGTTTTACCGCCAAAGAAGCCGGAAATACCGCCGTAGGCGACACCGATAAATAAGTCAAGCAGCGTGGCAATGAGAGCAATGAAAAGGGAAACTCTCGTGCCGTCCCACGTTCTTGTCCACTGGTCTCTTCCCAGCCGGTCCGTTCCGAACCAAAAGTTGGTTTCTTCTACTCCGGCTGCCGCGTAACTGTCCACGTTGACCTGCACCTGGGCAGAGCCTACAGAGCCATCGCCTTCGCTTAACGTTTCATATTGAACATAATCTTCGTTGCCGAACCGGCTTTCTGCGTTTGTTTGGGCCTGCTCCGCTGTAATATTTTCAAAAACATATGTTTCCTGGCCGTCCATACCCAGCCAGCCGATATTTTCAAGCACAGGAACTTTTGGCGGTAAATTTGACCGTGATAAGTCCTGCTCTCTCGGCGTATATTCATTCATCATCGGGCCAAAGATAGCAAAAAACACAATAAGTAATAATGCTATTAAAGAAATCATCGCTGCCACGTTTTTACGCAGCGCCCGGAAGGCATCCTGCCAAAACGTCCGGCTCGGACGGTTAATTTGCTCCATGTCCTCTTCCCGTACATCAGCTGGAGAGAATAGTTCTTTGTCGTATTTTCTTTCTTTCTCGTTTTCGTGCTGCATAACTTCTACTTCCCTCCATCCAGGCGGATTCTCGGATCAATGATGCCATAAAGAATATCGATGATTAGAATAATCAGAACAAATAAGAAGCTGAAAAACAGGGTCGTTCCCATGATCATTGGGTAATCGTTCGTCGTTACGGCGGTGACAAACTGCTCCCCGATCCCCGGTACTGCAAAGATCTGTTCGATAACAAGAGTTCCTGTTAAAAGACTTACTGCAAGCGGCCCCAGAATCGTAATCAAAGGAATCAGGGCATTGCGCAGTCCGTGCTTGAAAATAACTGCTGTCCAGCCGACGCCTTTAGCTCTTGCTGTAGTGATATAATCTTTGTTTAATACCTCCAGCATTTCTGTACGCATAAACCTCGCGCAAATAGCCATCGGAAATATAAGTAGCGCAATTGTCGGCATTATTGTATGAGCGAACGTTCCCCAAGTAGCAACCGGGAACAACTGCCATTGCACGCCCAGAAAATATTGGAGCAGCCCCGCAAAAATAAAGGACGGAATCGAAGTCCCGATAACCGCAAGCAGCGTAGAGCCAAAGTCTAAAATACCGTTATGAAAAATAGCCGCGACTAGCCCTAAAAGAGCTCCTAAAATCGAGCCAATGAAAAGCGCTTGAATGCCCAGCTGTAGAGAAGGGCCGATCCGGTTTCCAAGGATTTCGGTTACTTCCCGATTGTCAAACTGAAAGGAGATACCAAGGTTTCCCTGCACAAGCCCCAGCATATAGTCCACATACTGAAGCGGCACCGGTTTATCCAGGCCGTACTGTTCCAGCACAATCTGCTGTTGGGATTCTGACAAACGATCAGCCGAGCTCAAAGGCGTGCCGGGCATCAATTTCATTAAAAAGAATGTAACACTGGCGATAATAAATAAAGTAATCGCCATGTATACGATTCTGGTGGCAATATAACGTGCCATACATTTTTCCTCCTTGTAAATGTCGTGGTGTTAGTCATGTTGTGAATCCTTTAAGTTTAGGAAACAAGGGAAAAGAGAGCATAAGCCAATTATTATGGATATACTCTCTTGCCCCCTGAAAATATTATTTTATTTAGTTTTTATTCCTCTGTAGCATCTTCGTTGACGTAAGCCCACTTGTATTCAAAATCAGGCCCCGCAGCGTTAACGATAACTCCCTGCAGTTCCGGGTTCCAGAGATAAGCCTGGGCTTCCTGGTACATTGGAGCAATTACTGCGTCTTCTTCAATCAGAAGCTTTTCTGCTTCGAGGAAGTTGTCCCAACGCTCCTGCGGCTGGTCAGCTAACTCGTTGTTTGCTTCTTCAATCAAGGAATCGTATTCTTCACTGGAATAACCAGTGTGGTTATTGCCGCTATCTGTAACAAACAGGTTCATGAATGTGTTCGGGTCCACATAGTCAGGACCCCAGCCGGACATTAACAGGTCATAATCCATGTTAGTGTCACGATCGAGACGCTCCTGAAACGGCACCTGCTGCACGTTCACAGTTAACCCGTCCAGAGTGCCCTCTAACTGTTCCTTGAGATATGCACTAATGTTTTGAGCTGATTCAGTATCACCTGTGAGGTAACCTAGCTCTGCGCTATCGGCGCCAATTTCTTCAAGACCCTGCTCCCAAAGCTCCTGCGCCTGCTCTTTGTCAGTTGCTGAGAGGTTGCCGTTTACTTCGCGGAAATCTTCTTCTCCTTCAGGGCTGAAAACGAAGTTGCCCGGCATCAGGCCGCCCAGAGGCATGGAGCCGTTGTTTAAGATAGTATTTGTTAAGTCTTCTTTGTTCACGGCCATCTGGATGGCTTTACGAGTATTTTCGTTCGCAAGAATTTCATTTTCCTGGTTCATTTTAACGTACCAGGAAGTTGGCTGTTCTACTGCACGGTAGTCCTGGTTCGTGCTGTACTCATCCACAAATTCCGCAGTCAGCTCCGTGCGGTCCAATTCACCGGTTTCGTACAGGTTCGTGCCTGTGGAAGGTTCTTTGACTACCTGTACGTTGATTTCCTCCAGCTGTACAGTATCTGCATCCCAATAGTCTTCATTTTTCACGAATGCCATACTGTCACCGGTGTTCCATTCTTCCATTGTAAATGGTCCGTTTGTGAGCATATTATCAGGGTTCAAGGCATAATCATCACCCTGCTCTTCCACAAACTCTTCATTTAGAGGATAGAATGTCGGGAATGTTGTCAGAGATTCGAAATATGGCGTCTGTTTTTCAAGAGAAACTTCCAGTGTATGTTCATCTACAGCTTCCACTCCAAGTTCACTCGGCTCCATTTCGCCTTCGCTGATGGCAGTAGCGTTTTCAATGACGCCCCCCATCATATAAGGTCCGTACTCAGAAGCTGTCTCCGGATCTACCGCCCGCTGCCAGGAATAAACGAAATCCTCGGCTGTTACAGGGTCTCCGTTTGTCCAAGTAGAATCTTCCCGAAGATTAAACGTCCAAGTCGTTCCGTCTTCACTTATTTCCGGGTCGCCTGTAGCAACGCCGTCAGTGATTTCCGCATTCTCGCCAAGACGGTAAAGTCCTTCATAAATTTCCCCCGACCATTGGATGCCGAACTGGTCTGTAGTAAGTGAAGGGTCCATGGAAGGAATATCGCCCGACTGCGAGATGTTGATAACCTGCTCGCCGCTTGCCTGGCCTTCGCCGCCTCCATCACCACCGCCGTTGCCGCCGTCTCCGCCGGACTCTCCGCCCCCGCCGCCGGAACACGCTGCAAGTACTGTACTCGAGATTAATGCAGAAGCTAATACTGTCAATTTTGTCTTTTTCATAAGATATGTTGACCTCCCCAAAACTTTTATGTCTTTATTGTGTAAAATTTCTGTTTTCTCTGCATTCACAAAGTATACAAGATTTTGCGAATATTTTCATTAATTTTTTAATTTTTTGCGAAAATGAAAATTTATTCGTTTTGTCTATACGAAAAGCACTAATGTTTTTGTACACAGGGCAATTATTCGTAAATAAAATGATTCGTTCAGCGACGGCCTGCATTTATGCTATAATGATGGGCGTTATAAATATCCTGAAGGAGTTCCGCATATGCATTGGAAACTGAATCTCTCCGTATTCACCGCTAATTTAATAATTGCCGGCCTGCTGTTTTTCATTTTTTCTCCGGCATTCGGGCTGCTGAATGTGATTAATTATGTGTTTTATGTAGGGCTGTTTTATCTAATCGTTTTCATTGCAGCTTTTGTAATGCGCGGAGGATTTTTCGATGCTATTACTCACAGCTTTCGAAAAGTAGCTCATCGGCTCGCCCCCTCCAGGCCTTCAACTCAGGGCTGGGAACAACGGCTTCCGCCTTCTGAGGTCATCGAGACCTCTTTTTTCCGTGTTCTTTTCATTCAGACTGCGGCGCTTATTGCCCTGGATCTTTTACTGCTGGTTCTGTACTACACAGCAAATTAAATGCTCCCGGCTTTACCCTCGCTCGCGGTACCACCACCTTTAATGTTGTTCCGTTAAGGAGTTAAATAAGAAAAGGAATCCTTGTACTGCTTTAACTCAACGTTCACGTCAGCGTTCAAAATTCCATCAATTTGCGCTAAATCCCTGTTAACAAAATTCACTAAATCCTCGTTATTTCGAAAATAAGCCTGTAAAATTAAATCGTGGTTGCCGGAGAAAGCACCGACAAACCGCACTTCGGAAAAACGCTGCAGCTTACTCGCAATTTCGTCCTGCATTCCAAGCTTTGTGCTTAGCCCGATAATCGTCTGCACATCAAGGCCAATTTTATTTGGATTGGTATGTATGATAAATTCAAAGACGTTATAGCGGAGCATTTTGTTAATTCTTGAACGGACAGTCCCCTCACTCACTCCCAGGCAACGGGCGATTTCACTGTAGGATTCCTTGCCGTTTGCCTGCAGATACCCAAGTATCGACATATCTACTTGATCTAATGAAACGCTCATTGGCATCCCTTCTCTTTGTCTCATTCTCACCTTGATGACCGTGTATTCGTTATTACGAATTACCGAGATAAAACAATTAACATTAGTAATTTCGTAACAATTACCGGGGTGGATTAACGTAATTATAAGTAATTGTTCTTATTATTGCAATATTCGTGAAAGATTTTTATGAATTTTTTTGTAAGATTATATAACGATGTTATGATTCGAAAACAGGCCAAATATACTTTTCATACTACAATGTCAGCGCTTTCATTTCAATTGCTTCTTTGAAGTTATTTTGCATAACTATGAAAAACTCTGGCCGCCTAAAGCGTCCAGAGTTTTTTAAAATCTGCCTATTTCGCTGTAATGTATGCTTTATTGCCCATATATCCACGCAGCACTTCAGGAATCTTGATGCTACCGTCTTCCTGCTGATGGTTTTCCATAATTGCCGCCACTGTACGTCCAAGGGCGAGCCCAGAACCGTTTAGCGTATGCACGAATTCTGTTTTCGCCCCGCGGTCCCGTTTGAAACGAATATTGGCGCGCCGGGCTTGAAAGTCCTCAAAATTACTGCAGGAAGAAATTTCTTTGTAATCTTCGTAGCTTGGGAGCCATACTTCGATATCGTATTTTTTCGCGGCCGTAAAACCTAAATCTCCAGTGCACATGTTCATCACACGGTATGGCAGCTCAAGCAGCTGAAGCACTTTTTCAGCATGACCGGTCAATGTTTCAAGCTCTTTATACGACTCATCTGGTGTTGTAAAGCGTACAAGCTCCACTTTATTAAACTGGTGCTGGCGGATCAGGCCGCGGGTATCACGTCCTGCAGAGCCTGCCTCAGAACGGAAGCACGCACTGAACGCCGTATAGGCTTTTGGCAGTTCTTTACCTGCAAGAATTTCTTCGCGGTGCATGTTGGTAACAGGCACTTCTGCTGTTGGTACAAGGAAATAATCCTCTTCCTGGATCTGAAAAGCGTCTTCCTCGAATTTCGGCAGCTGGCCGGTGCCGGTCATGCTGCTTCGATTGACCATGTACGGAGGGATCAATTCTTCATAGCCGTGTTCATCGCTGTGCAGGTCCATCATAAACTGAATCAGCGCCCGCTCAAGGCGGGCTCCGGCGCCCTTATAAAACATAAACCGGCTTCCGGTTACTTTTGCAGCCCGTTCGGCATCAAGCATGTCTAAATCGACGCCGATATCCCAGTGCGGCTTCAGTGCAAAATCGAACACCGGCGGCTCTCCCCAGGCTCTAACTTCTTCGTTATCTGATTCATCCTCTCCGACCGGTACTGTTTCATGTGGAACATTTGGAATGGAAAGCAGAATCTGCTGCAGACGTTCATCCTTTTCACGTAGCTGTTCGTCCAGCTTTTTAACCCTGCCTGATACGTCCCGCATTTCCGTAATAAGTTCATCGGCGTCTTCTTTGTTTTTCTTTTTAGCTGCGATTTCATCAGATACAGTGTTACGTCGCTGCTTCAACTCTTCTGTTTCCTGGATCAGTTCCCGGCGTTCCCGGTCGAGCGCTTCAAAAGAATCTAATTCGCTAATGTCTTCATTTCGTTTCGAAAGCTGGGCTTTCACTGCATCAAAATCATTTCGCAATCGTTTAGGGTCAAGCATAAGTGTGTTTCCCCCTTGTATAGTTATCTATTTTATATATTATAAAAAAGCCCCGCCCCTGTGAATCAGGGACGAGACTTTAATTTCCCGCGTTGCCACCCTCGTTGCAGTAAACGTCACTGCCGGCTTTTCTTTCATCCGTTAACGGGGACAAGCCGAAAACGGCTACTGATGTTCACCGTTTTACTCCGGACGGGATTCCCCCTGCATTTTCATCGGTTCACACCAGCCACCGACTCTCTGAAGAAAAAATGCAGAAGTACTATTGTCCATCAACGCGATTGTATTTACACATTCACTGCCGCTTGCGCTTCCCGTACCATTTGTACGAAATACTGGTGAAATCTGCGGTCGTTCGTCAGCTCTGGATGAAAAGAACAGGAAAGCAGATGATCCTGCCGAGCTACTACGATTTCATCGTTATACTCTGCGAGCACTTCGACGTTTTGTCCAACTTCCGTAATCAGTGGAGCCCGGATAAATACTGCTTCGGCATCGTCTGCGACTCCGCGAATGGAAAGCCTGGTTTCGAAGCTTTCCCGCTGGCGTCCGAATGCATTACGCTGAACCGTCATATCCATCAGTTCAAGATGGCCTCCCGGCTCGCCCACCACGTCGGTCGCCATCAAAATCAGGCCGGCGCACGTGCCAAACACTGGCTTCCCTGCTTTGGCGAACGCCTGCAGCGGCTCAAAAAATTGATATTTTTCCACCAGACGCCGCATCGTCGTGCTTTCGCCTCCCGGAAATACCAGCCCATCAATTTCTTCAAGCTGTTCCGGCCGTTTTACGATAATAACTTCCGTATCAGGGGCCTCTAAACCTTTAACATGTTCACGAACAGCGCCTTGAAGAGCTAAAACGCCGATTTTCATCATGAGTAAAAACCCCCTGTATTATATTACTGGCTGCGGTCCTGCATGCGGTCAAAGCCTTCGAGCTGGGAAATATCCATCCCGGTCATTGCAGTACCCAGCCCTTTGGACAGCTTAGCAATCAGTTCGTAATCTTCATAGTGTGTTGTCGCCTCTACAATAGCCCGGGCAAATTTATCCGGATATTCGGATTTGAAAATACCGGAGCCCACAAATACACCGTCAGCGCCCAGCTGCATCATTAAAGCGGCGTCGGCTGGCGTCGCTATTCCGCCTGCAGCAAAGTTAACCACCGGCAGGCGGCCCTCTTCACGGATTTGAAGCAGCAGTTCGTACGGGGCACCAAGGTTTTTCGCTTCTGTCATTAATTCGTCTTTCGACAGGCCGATTACTTTGCGGATTTGAGACTGAATCAAACGCATGTGGCGTACTGCTTCCACAATGTTACCGGTGCCCGGTTCCCCTTTTGTACGAAGCATGGAAGCTCCTTCACCAATACGGCGGGCCGCTTCTCCAAGATCACGGGCTCCACAGACAAATGGGACTGTATATTCTGTTTTATCCATGTGGTACACATCGTCTGCCGGGGTGAGGACTTCGCTTTCATCAATGTAATCAGCACCCAGCGATTCGAGCACACGTGCTTCGACGATGTGGCCGATACGGGCTTTTGCCATTACCGGGATCGATACAGCCTCCATGACCTCCTGAACGATTGTAGGATCTGCCATGCGCGCTACGCCGCCAGCAGCCCGAATGTCTGAAGGCACCCGTTCAAGGGCCATTACAGCTACGGCTCCTGCCTCCTCGGCGATTTTCGCCTGTTCTCCGTTGACGACGTCCATAATAACGCCGCCTTTTTGCATCTCAGCCATGCCTCTTTTAATCCGATCTGTTCCTCTCTCTGCCATATTCCAGCCCTCCAGCTCCAATATTCTATCTTTTACCACCATTTTTTGTGGTGTAATAATAACGCTCAGTAGTCCTATTATAACACTATACTATATCTGGATAAAGCATCTTGTTTTAAGCCAAAAAAGCCTTCAAGAAAGCTTTTATTCATCAGTGGCTCTGTTCTATAAACCGCTGAACAGATTGCCAATGTTCTGCACCATGTTACCAAACCATCCGCGCTTCTCCACGGCTTCTGCCGCTACCAGAGGTACTTCGGTACGGTTGGCTCTGCCCTGTATATAAGAGGCTTCACTGTTTGTAACAACTACTGTGCCCACTTCTTCGCCTTTTTCGATTGGGGCTTCATTTTTAGATACAGCAATCTCATATTCGGGCTCTTTATTCTCTGAAGAAATCAGCTCCAGTGTTTCTCCTGCTGCTACTTGTATGTTTTCTTCCTGGCCATTTTCTACTTCAATAGAGGAGTCCCTGCCGATTTCTGCTCCTTTTTCCACCAGCGTTTGGCTTTCAAGTTCCCGATCAGCATAATCGTACAGTTTAGCCGTTTCTGTAAAACGTGACATTTTTGTTTTTGCATTCATCACAACTGATATATATCTGTTTCCGTCCTGTTCGATCGTCCCGGTAAAAGCATTTCCGGCCAAGTCAGTTGTGCCTGTTTTCAGCCCGTCCACTCCTTCGTACTCCTGTTGGAGACCTGGAAGCATTTTATTCCAGTTAATCATCTCGATTGATTCTTCCGAATCTTCGTTGAATGTTTTTTTCGGCACGCCTGCCACGTCCAGCACTTCCGGATATTCATCCAACAGATGGTAAGCCAACAAGGCCGTATCGTTGGCTGACATCATGTTTTCTGCGCTCTTACCGCTTCCTTCCGGTGCATACCCCATCATCGTAGAATTATTCAGCCCGGTCGCGTTTACGAATTCATACTTCTCCATGCCAAGCTCCTCGGCCTGTTGATTCATCCGGTCGGCAAAAGCTGCCTCATTGCCCTCAATATGTTCTGCCAAAGCAATGGTCGCCCCGTTCGCAGAATAAATGGCCATAGCCTCGTAAAGTTCTTTGACCGTATAGGTCTCATCCTGACGAAGAGGCACATTTGATAAATTGGTTTGAAGAGAAAGTTCACGGACTTTCTCGCTGATTGCCACTTCATCATTCCAGCTGATATCGCCCTCTTCAACTGCTTTGTTTACTATGTATTCTGTCATCATTTTGGACATGCTGGCCGCAGAAAGCAGCTCTTCTGTATTATCTTCATACACTATCTGCCCTGTGTCTGCATCTATCATAATCGAAGCGCTTGCTTCTATATCAGGCTCTGCCGCTTGAACTGGCATACTGCCAAACGTCCAGATGACTGCAGCCGCTACGCAGGAGACCCCTGCTGTTTTCAGCTTATTTCTCTTCAATCTCTGCACCTCCGTGGTGTATAGCTATCGCATATTTTACCACAGCCTCACTTTAAAACATATCTGCCATTGTTCCTTTTATAAAGCCTTCCAGAACCGGCCGGGCAACAATATTTCCCGGGAAATATGCGCAGATACAAAAAAAGACGAAAGCTGGCGGCTTCCGTCTTCCATTATTATTAAGAGTAGTTTGGCGCTTCTTTCGTAATCTGTACGTCATGAGGATGGCTTTCACGCAGCCCGGCGTTGGTAATTCGTACGAAACGGGCATCTTCACGCAGGGAGGAGACCGTCGGGGTACCGCAGTAGCCCATACCGGCTCTTAAACCGCCAAGCAGCTGATGGATGGTATCCTTCAGCGGCCCTTTGTAAGGAATACGGCCTTCGATGCCTTCCGGAACAAGCTTTTGGCTGTTTTCCTGGAAATAGCGGTCCTTGCTTCCCTGTTCCATGGCACTCATCGAACCCATGCCGCGGTAAACTTTAAACTGCCGGCCCTGATAAATTTCACGCTCTCCCGGGCTTTCTGTTACTCCTGCAAGCAAGCTGCCGAGCATTACTGCATGAGCGCCGGAAGCCAGAGCTTTAACAATGTCGCCGGAATATTTAATTCCGCCGTCGGCGATAATCGGAACGTTATGCTTGTCCGCTTCTTCTGCACACTCATATACAGCAG
The DNA here is from genome assembly GCF_002265875.1 of Marinococcus halophilus. GTDB lineage: Bacteria > Bacillota > Bacilli > Bacillales > Marinococcaceae > Marinococcus > Marinococcus halophilus. The sequence goes on along the minus strand of NZ_NPFA01000005.1, from coordinate 171,079 downwards.
TAATCTGTGGAACTCCGACGCCCGCTACCACGCGGGTGGTACATATCGATCCCGGGCCTATACCGACTTTTACAACGTCGGCTCCTGCCTCGATTAAATCCCTTGTGCCTTCAGCTGTAGCCACATTGCCAGCTATCAGTACTACCTCCGGATAGCTGTTCCGGATTTCTGCAATTTTATCAAGCACTCCTTTAGAATGGCCGTGGGCAGTATCAATAACAATCGCATCGGCTTCTGCTTTGACCAGAGCTTCCACACGTTTGTCTGTATCGGCGCTCACACCGACAGCTCCCCCAACGAGCAGCCTTCCCTGGGCGTCTTTTGCCGAATGAGGGAATTCGATGACTTTCTCGATGTCTTTAATTGTAATGAGCCCTTTTAACGTACCGTCCTTTTCTACAAGCGGAAGCTTTTCAATTCTGTGTTTCTGCAGCACATCTTCTGCTTCTTCCAGCGTAGTGCCAACCGGGGCTGTAATAAGGTTATTGGCGGTCATTACTTCTTTAATTCCAATCGAATAGTCTTCGATAAAACGAAGGTCGCGGTTGGTGATAATCCCCACCAGCTTTTGCTCCTCATCAACGATAGGAACGCCCGAAATGCGGTATTTCCCCATTAGATGCTCGGCGTCGAACACCTGATGGTCCGGATGGAGAAAGAAAGGGTTCGTGATAACGCCGCTTTCTGAACGTTTCACCTGGTCCACCATCTCTGCCTGTGCTTCGATGGACATATTTTTATGCACAATGCCAAGACCGCCAGCCCGTGCCATCGCAATTGCCATGTCTGCTTCCGTCACTGTGTCCATTCCAGCACTTACGACAGGAATATTCAAAGGAAGCTTGTCGGTTAACGAGGTGCGTACTGATACATCCCTTGGATGAATATCAGATCTTGCCGGTAACAATAAAACGTCATCAAACGTTAGCCCTTCTTGGGAAAACTTGTCTGCTCGCACGAATCTTCCTCCTTTAAAATGGGTAATTTTACAGGATTTTTCACTATCCTGAGGTCTGTAACTTATTTATTTCTAATATCTTATCACGTTTCAGCCAGTCTCAGAAGCAAAAGGAATATGTTTTATTTTTCCGAAAATTTATAAATAACTGCTAATATTTATGTAAAGGATTTCACTGTTTTTACTTCATACATAATACACCATGCTAGAGAACATGGTGTATGGCTAATGTTTCATTTAGTTGAACGACCTCTTTGTCCTTATCAAGCTGAACCAGCGGATATTCTATCTCCCGGCGGTCCAAATGCACAATGGAGGCCGTTCTGCCGTCGGCAAGCTGCACCTTCTTTCCAGTCATTACAGTTATGAACTGCTCTGTTAACGTTTCTATTACGGCGGGAGGCAGTTTTCCAAACGAATGGACTGCCAGCTCCTGCATCACATGAAACGCCGATTTTCCTTCGCTGTTCAGCCTCTCGCCTGCCATGGCGTGATACATATCCGCCGCTGCAACAAGGCTGCTCAGTACATATATTTTGCCGCTTTTCATTTTGAGCGGATAGCCGCTCCCGTCTTCTCGTTCATGGTGCTGCAGAATCGCAAGCAATACTTCATCACTGACCGTCCCGGCAGCCTTTGCCATCTGGTAGCTCTGAATCGGATGCTTATCTGCTTCCGATTGTCCCGACGCGGAATTTCTGGCCAGGGAAGCGTCACATAAGAGCCCGGCCAGTGCTGCTCCGGCCCATTCCTTTCGGCTGCAGCCATGCTTTTTGGCCAGAAAGGCAGCTAGCAGAGCCACTGCGATTGCGTGATGGCTATCGTACTTTTCCTGATCTATAAACTGATAGCTCGTAAAAACGCTGGAGGCATGTTCTTCAAGACTTTCGAGCAGAGGAGCAAGGACCGCCCGGGCTTTTGTCATCTCAATGGCTCCCCCGGCTTTCCAAGAGCGCCACATAGCTTCATGGGCTTCTACCGCTGTATCATATATATCTTCAAATTCCGGCTGTTGATGCCTGCTGTTTACCTCAGCCTCTTTGACTGGTGAAAAAGGGTCGCCGTTAACAAGCACCGGCTTTACCTCAATGTACTCTATAAGAAACTGTTTGATAATTTCAACCAACTGTTCTGTTAATGCTGTTTGTTTTCTAACCACCGGCGTTTCGTTCACTGCAAAAACATCGTTCACCAGTACGCATCCGGGTACTGCCTGATTAATATGTATCCGCATGGAGCCTCCTCCACTTCTTCTAATATAGTACTTTCATTGTACTATTTTCCTTGAAAAATTCCATTATTTTCACTATTTTGATTGGATAATTTTAGAATAGGCTTCCATAAAAAAATACCCGGCCGTTCAGCATACGGCCGGGAGTTACACTATTCTTCTTCGGATTCTGCTGGCACGTTTTCTTCTTCGTTCACTTCGTGTTCGATTACAGGCGCTACTGTAGAAACAGCTTCCCCTTTATCAAGGCGGATGAGACGCACGCCCTGGGCGTATCGGCCGAGCCTGGAAACGTCGCCAACATGCATGCGGATAACTATTCCCTGGATAGTCATAACCATCAGGTCGATATCTACCGGTACGGAACGCATCGCTGCAAGTTCACCGGTACGGCTCGTAAGTTTAATGGCTTTTAGCCCTTTGCCGCCGCGGTTTTGTTTACTGAATTCTTCAAGTGATGTGAGCTTTCCATATCCTTTGTTCGTTACCATTAAGATCATTTCATTTTCCTGTGCAATGTCCATACCCACTACTTCGTCGCCATTTCGAAGCGAGATTGCTTTAACACCGGAAGCAGTCCGTCCCATCGAGCGTACATCCTCTTCCTCAAAGTGAATAGACATTCCTTGTTTGGTACCGATAATTAAGGAATCGTCCCCGGAAGTGAGACGCACACCGTGAAGCTCATCGTCTTCCCGGACATTAATAGCGAACAGGCCGCCTTTGCGGATATTCGAAAACGCAGAAAGAACGGTTCTTTTTGAAATCCCTTTTTTCGTTAGGAAGAAAAGGTAAGCATTTTCCGAGAACTCCTCGATTGGAATGACGGTACTGATGTACTCCCCTTTATCAATCTGAAGTAGGTTGATTAATGGAATTCCTTTAGCCGTACGGCTTAATTCAGGAATTTCATATGCTTTCAGGCGATACACTTTCCCTTTGTTGGTAAAGAATAAAATCGTCTGGTGAGAATTAGTCGTAAGCAGATGCTCTACGAAGTCATCCTCGTTCGTGCCCATTCCTTGTACGCCCCGGCCACCCCGGCGTTGGCTCCGGTACGTATCAATCGGCATACGCTTAATATAGCCCTGGTGCGAAATGGTGACTACTACGTCTTGGCGCGGAATAAGGTCCTCATCTTCGATGGAGTTCTCTCCGGCTTCCAGGCGGGTCCGACGGTCGTCCCCGAATTTTTCCTTCACCTCGGTAAGCTCTTCCCGAATAATTTCAAGCACCCGCTCTTCGTTGGCTAAAATGTCTTTCAGCTCGCGGATCCGCTCCATGAGCTCCCGGTACTCCTGCTCAATTTTATCTCTCTCGAGGCCTGTTAAACGCTGCAGACGCATGTCGAGGATGGCCTGCGCCTGATCTTCACTCAAATCGTAGTTTTCCATCAGGCCATTTCTTGCAATCTCCGTCGTATCTGATTCCCGAATCAACTCAATCACTGCATCAAGATGATCAAGCGCTACCCGCAGGCCTTCCACAATATGAGCCCGGGCTTCTGCCTTTCGGAGTTCAAAAGCAGTGCGGCGCTGAATCACTACTTTTTGATGTTCAAGATAGTGGTACAGGCATTCTTTAAGATCCAGCACTTTCGGCTGGCCGTTAACGAGAGCAAGCATGTTAATGCCAAAGCTCGTCTGCAGGGCCGTTTGCTTGTATAAGTTATTTAAAATGACGTTGGCGTTGGCATCTCTTCGTACTTCCACGACGATCCTCATGCCGTTACGGTCTGATTCGTCGCGCAGATCAGTAATGCCGTCGATTTTTTTCTCGCGCACCAGCTCTGCAATACGCTCTACCAGCCGGGCTTTATTCACCTGGTACGGCAGTTCATCTACGATAATGGTTTCCTTGCCTCTTTTATCTTCCTCAATGTAAGCATGCGAGCGGATAATAATTGAACCTTTACCCGTTTGATAGGCTTTCCGGATACCGGAGCGTCCTAAAATGGAAGCAGCTGTCGGGAAGTCAGGCCCGGGAATGTATTCCATCAGCTCTTCTACCGTAATATCAGGGTTTTCACTCAGGGCGAGCACTCCGTCAATGACTTCCTCCAGCCGGTGCGGTGGAATATTGGTAGCCATTCCTACCGCAATTCCGGAGGTTCCATTAACCAGCAGATTCGGAAAGCGGGCCGGCAGCACCACAGGCTCCCGTTCGTTGCCATCATAGTTTTCCTGGTAGTCAATGGTGTCTTTGTTAATATCGCGGACCATTTCAAGCGATATTTTGGACATTTTCGCTTCAGTGTAACGCATCGCTGCTGCGCCGTCCCCGTCTACGGAACCAAAATTCCCATGACCGTTAACAATTGGGTGGCGGTAGCTGAAATCCTGTGCCATCCGCACCATTGTTTCATAAACTGCAGAGTCGCCGTGTGGATGGTATTTACCGATAACATCACCAACGATACGGGCTGACTTCCGGAACGGTTTGTCCGGGGTCATGCCAAGTTCGCTCATTGCGAATAAAATACGCCGGTGCACCGGCTTCATTCCGTCACGAACGTCCGGAAGAGCACGGCTGACGATAACGCTCATCGCGTAGTCCAAAAACGAGGTGCGCATCTCTTCGCCAATACCGATCTCCGTGACTCTGGATTCGTTTTCTGCCATTGCAGTAACCTCCTACTTTCTATTCCATCAGGCTTAAATGCCTATTGTTGCTATATTCGATAGAAACCCCCGCGAAAGATTTAAGCGGGGGTTTCTTTGTGTCACCTTGATGCCGTCTCTTACACGTCGAGGTTCTGGACGTAATGTGCGTTTTCCTGAATAAAATCACGGCGGGGTTCTACCTGGTCTCCCATCAATGTTTCAAACACTTCGTCCGCCATCATAGCGTCTTCAAGCGTCACCTGCATCGTCGTCCTTGACTCCGGATCCATAGTAGTTTCCCAAAGCTGGGTCGGGTTCATTTCCCCGAGGCCTTTATAGCGCTGAAGATTTGGTTTTGGCTGTGCCGGAAGCTCTGCTAAGGCCGGCTGAAGTTCACGTTCGAAAAAGAGATAGCGGACGTGTTTGCCTTGCTGGACCTTATACAGAGGCGGCTGGGCGATATAAATATAGCCTCTTTCGATTAACGGCCGCATGTAACGGTAAAAGAAGGTCAGCAGAAGCGTCCGGATGTGGGCCCCGTCCACATCCGCATCTGTCATGATAATAATACGGTGATAGCGGGCCTTCTCGATATCAAATTCATTGCCTATACCTGTGCCAAGAGCCGTAATTATGGTTCTGATCTCGTTGTTGGCAAGAATTTTATCCAGGCGCGCTTTTTCTACGTTTAAAATTTTTCCGCGCAGCGGCAGGATCGCCTGGAAATGCCGGTCCCGTCCCTGTTTGGCCGAGCCGCCGGCAGAGTCGCCCTCCACGATATACACTTCACTGCTGGCCGCATCCTTTGAGGTGCAGTCAGCCAGTTTCCCTGGCAGCGAACTGACCTCAAGGGCGCTTTTACGCCGGGTCAATTCCCTGGCTTTCTTCGCCGCATCGCGGGCACGTGAAGCCATCAACCCTTTTTCTACGATTGTTCTCGCCGTATCCGGATTTTCACTCATAAATCTCGAGAAATGCTCTGAGAATAACGAATCTGTGATAGTCCGGGCTTCCCCGTTTCCTAATTTTGTTTTTGTTTGTCCTTCAAACTGGGGATCGGGAATTTTCACACTAACAATCGCCACCAGCCCTTCACGCACGTCGTCCCCGATCAAATTAGGGTCGTTTTCCTTGAAAAGACTGTTTCTGCGGGCATAATCATTAATAACTCTCGTCAGAGCCGTCCGGAATCCCGACTCGTGAGTTCCGCCTTCGTGGGTATTAATATTATTGGCAAACGAATACACATTGCTCGTGTACCCATTGTTGTACTGCATGGCAACTTCCACCTGGATGCCGTTGCGGTTCGCTTCAAGAAAAATCGGCTCTTTGTGGAGTGTGTCCTTCTGGCGGTTCAGGTATTCCACAAAGGAAGCAATACCGCCTTCGTAATGGTAGGTCTGCACCTGTTCTTCTTCGGTGCGCTTATCGGTGCAGGTAATTTGGAGTCCGCGGTTAAGAAACGCGAGCTCCCGTACACGGCTCGTAAGTGTTTCGTATTCAAATTCGGTGGTTTCTTCAAAGATCTCCGGATCTGGTTTAAAACGGATCTTTGTGCCCCGTTTATCTGTCTTGCCTACATTCTCGAGATCATGCTGCGGAATACCACGGCGGTAAGCCTGTTGATAAATTTCGCCTTCACGGTGCACTTCAATATCAAGTGTTTCGGAAAGAGCATTTACTACGCTGGCCCCAACGCCGTGAAGACCGCCGGAAACCTTATAGCCGCCTCCACCGAATTTACCGCCGGCGTGCAGTACGGTCATAATAACCTCTACCGCCGGACGACCCATTTTTTCGTGCATACCAACAGGAACACCACGCCCGTTATCTTCTACGGTAATGCTGTTATCTTCTTCAACCGTAATATAGATCTGATCACAATAGCCGCCCATGGCCTCATCAATACTGTTATCCACGATTTCCCACACTAAATGGTGAAGTCCTCTGGACGTTGTAGAGCCGATATACATGCCTGGACGCTTCCGGACTGCCTCGAGTCCTTCAAGTACCTGTATTTGACTTTCATCGTATGAATTTTGGTTCATCGACAATCTGTTCACCTTCGCTTCCTGCGGGATCAACTCTCGCGTGTAGTCCGTAAATACCTGCGCTCGTTTTCATGCTTTTGCACGCTTAGTCTTCTTTAGCTGCCTGTATTTCTTCATGATATTCATCATATTCTGAAATAATCTGCGATCTGCGCTTCAGCGTTAAAGAAGAAATAGGTGAGAAATATACCTTTTCTTCCGTAACCACGACGGATTTTGCTTCAGAATCTGCGATTTGTTCTTTGTCGTCACTTTCGACTGCCTGCAGGAACTGCCATGTGATGCTTGAAGAATTCTGGCTGTTACTATCTAAAATCGCAATAACGTCTTTCGAACGTATTACGGTGCCGTCGCCTAAATGTATAAACAATGTGATTCACCACCTACTGTTTTTCCAATTGACCCTTGCGGGCTGTAAACACGGTTGCCCGCTCGATTGTCTCGTGCTTGATGCTTTCAATGCTTGTCGTGGTAACAAAGGTTTGTACTTTCCCCTGAATCGCGTCCAATAAATGAGACTGCCGATGCTGATCAAGTTCCGAAAGCACATCATCAAGCAGAAGAATAGGATACTCTCCTACATAAGCGCGGATAAGTTCTATCTCTGCCATTTTCAGGGACAGGGCAGCTGTTCGTTGCTGGCCCTGGGAACCGTACGTTTGTACGTCCCTTTCGTTGACTAGGAGCTTCATTTCGTCCCGGTGCGGTCCTGCAAGCGAAAGCCCCCGGCGGACCTCATTTTCCCTACGTCGGCCTAGCTCTGTACGAAGCTCTTCAGCAAGCACGGAGGGCTCCATCTCTGCATGTATGTTTGCAGAGGGGTCGTACCGCAGCTCAAGGCGCTCCCGGTTCTGTGTGATCCGCGTATGGATCTCTGAGGCCCATCGCTCAAGCTGCTGCAGGAAGCCGTAACGACGCTGAATTACCTTCACGGCTGCTTCAATGTACTGTTCATCAATTACTTCAAGCGTTAATTCCTGCTCTTGGCTGGGCACGGGAAACATGCCCTTCAGCAGCTGGTTGCGCTGCTTCAGAATGCGCTGATACTTGGAGAGGTCGTGCAGATACACCGGGCTGATCTGGCCGATCTCCATATCAATAAAACGCCGCCTCATATTCGGCCCGCCTTTTACAAGGTTAAGATCTTCCGGGGCAAACATGACGACGTTGCAGGCGCCTATATATTCACTTAGCTTTTTTTGTTCAATGCCGTTCTTTTTTACTTTTTTTCCTTTAGCAGAAAGAACGACTTCAAGATCAACGTGCCGCTGCTTTCGTTCTACTGAAGCTTCAATACGGGCAAAATCGTGGTTCCAGCCGATTAGCTCCTTATCCTTGGAGGTCCGGTGGGACTTCGCAAAAGCAAGCATATGAATAGCTTCCATCAAATTCGTTTTTCCCTGGGCATTTTCTCCAACAATAACGTTTACAGTGTTCTCTATTTGCAAAGCAATATCTTCATAGTTCCGATACTGCTTGAGCCGAATATTTTTTACATACACAGGCCTGTAGTCATCCTTCGCCGGTATCGATAGTGAAGGTTCCGTTCTCTTCGACTTCCACTACGTCTCCTGGATAGAGCTTTCTTCCCCTGCGGGCTTCTTCTTCCCCGTTCACTTCCACAGCGAACTCAGAGAGAAACCACTTCGCCATACCACCTGTATCGATGATTCCAGCTTCTTTGAGGAACTGGCCGAGTGTTATATATTCGGTTGTGATATTAATCGCCTCTCCCATATCGATCCTCCCGACGCCGGATATTCAAAGCATAATTATTACTTCTGCCTGTTTCCGAACATATTTCATTCATACTCTATATTTTACTAAAAATAAGCGAAAAATGCCAGTATATCGCACTATTCGTTTCACGTGCCCTGCCAGCACAACATAAGAAAAACGGCCTCCTGTTTTATACAAAAGGCCGTATACTCGTTTAACTTTAATACGTGCGTACCGGTGAGAATAAATGCAGCATTTGATCGTGGTCTGTCGGACGTACAACAAATGGGCTCATAGCTCCGGTGAATTGAATATGGATTTTTTCGCTGTCGATTACCTTCAGGGCATCTGTAATGTTTTTTCCGTTAAACGAGATGCGAAGTTCTTCTCCATCTATTTTATCACAATCGATGTTTTCCGTCACTTTTCCAATTTCAGATGAAACGGAGTTAATTTCAACTCGTCCGTCCCCGAGCGTTTTCAAGTTGATCACGTTGTTTTTTGTTTCTCTTGATAGCAGCAGTGCCCGGTCGAGGGACTGCAGCAGCTCTTTTGTGGACAACTCCACCCCGGTTTTGGTCTCGGAAGGAATCATATTTTTTGTTACCGGGTATTTCCCGTCGAGGAGTCGTGAATAAAACAGAAGATGTGGAAAACGAAACATTACCTGGGTTTCCGTAATAATAATTTCAACGGTGGAATCATCATCGCTCAGCAGGCGGCTTAACTCATTTAGACTTTTACCCGGGATAACAATATTAGATAAATCGGGCGCATCCGAACCTGCTTCAAGATTTGCTTTTCGGAGAGCAAGACGGTGGCTGTCTGTAGCCGTACAGATCAGCTCCCCGTTTTCGCTTTCGAGGTTTACACCTGTCAACACTGGCCGGGTTTCTTGCGCTGATACGGCGAAAACAGTCTGTCGGATCATATCCTTAAGCAGACTCTGTGGCAGGTGAAACATATTTGTATCATCAAGCTGGGGAAGCCTTGGGTATTCTTCAGGATCCAGGCCGTTCAGGTTAAACACGACCGAACCAGAACGAATCGTAGTCGCAAACTGGTCCTGTACAACAACTTCAACTTCCTCGCCCGGGAGTTTCTTTACAATTTCTGCAAAAAAACGGGCCTGAAGCACAATGCTTCCCTGCTCGTGCACTTGAACATACTGGTTATCGTTTTCTTCTGTCGGAATAAACGTTTCGATCGATATATCGGAATCACTTCCGGTTAATGTTACGCCATCAGCAGCGGCAACGATCTTGATACCAGTCAGTATTGGGATTGTCGTTCTCGAGGAGACAGCTTTATTTACGTTTTGTACATGTTGCACAAATTGATCTCGATTAACGGTGAAATGCATAGGTCATCTCCCTTTATATATATTGTTTTTAAAGTAGTAATAGTAGTAGGGCCTGTTAGTAATGTGGATAAATAAGGTTTGCACTGCCAGATCAGGGATTTCCACGTGTGAATAAGTTGTGTATAGCGTTGTGGTGTTATCCACACCTATGTGCGTAACTGATCGATGATTCCTTGAACGGTTTTCTGCAGATCCGTATCCGTAGACATTAAATTTGATATTTTTTCGTGGGCGTGAATGACGGTTGTATGATCCCTGCCTCCAAAAGCTTCACCGATTTTTGGAAGAGAGGCATCCGTCATTTCGCGGGAGAGGTACATCGCGATCTGGCGCGGAAAAGCAATGCTTTTCGTGCGTTTTTTCGCCTTTAATTCCGGTACAGGCATTTGAAACTGCGTCGCTACCCGTTCCTGAATATGCTCTATAGTAACCGTTTTAGGCTGGGCAGTGGGAATAATGTCTTTCAAAGCTTCAGCCGCCAGATCAGCATTCATATCCTGGTTGATCAAAGAAGAATAAGCGACGACGCGGATAAGTGCCCCCTCAAGCTCACGGATGTTTGTATCAATTTGGTTAGCAATATAAAGCATAACTTCATTTGGAATATCGAGCATTTCTGCTTTTGCTTTTTTGCGCAGAATAGCAATTCTTGTTTCCAGGTCCGGCGGCGTGATATCAGTGATCAACCCCCATTCAAACCGGGAACGGAGCCGGTCCTCAAGCGTTGGTATCTCCTTTGGCGGCCGGTCGCTTGAAATGACAATCTGCTTGCTTTCTTCATGAAGAGCGTTAAAGGTGTGGAAAAATTCTTCCTGTGTCTGCTCTTTTCCAGCTAGAAACTGAATATCATCGATAAGCAGCACATCGACATTCCGGTATTTGTTTCGAAAATGTACGGCTTTATTGTCCCGGATAGCATTAATAAATTCATTGGTAAACTTTTCAGAAGACAAATACATGACTTTGGCATTTGGATTATGGTCAATAACGTAGTGTCCAATAGCATGCATTAAGTGTGTTTTTCCAAGGCCGACTCCACCATAAATAAACAATGGATTATACGCTTTGGCCGGAGCTTCAGCTACTGCAAGTGAGGCAGCATGGGCAAAACGATTTCCAGAACCAATTACAAAAGTGTTAAACGAGTATTTATCATTCAGCATGCTCTTTGGAAGGTCCTGGCTGGAGGCGGGAGGTGCAGCCTTTGGCGGCGCTGGTTCGTTTTCTACCGGGGATTCAGCCTGGGGAATGACAAATTTCACCTGCAGTGCAGATCCGGTAATATCTTCTAAAGCGTCAGTAATCAGGTTTGTATATCGGCTTTCAAGCCAGTCACGGGCGAATTCATTCGGTGCTTCAATAATTACAGTGTCTCCTTGAAGATCCGAAGCTTCTGTCGCTTTTAACCATGTTTCATAGCTTGGCTTACTTACTTTTTCCTGCATTAGTTCCAATGTCTGGTTCCATAAATCAGTAATATTTTCCAATAAGGATGCACTCCTCTCGTACAGGCTTAGCAGTATACAGTGGCTTGGCTGGGAACTTAAATCCTTAGAAAGACGGAAAAGGCTTCTATCTTATCATGGTGAAAGAAAGAAACCCAATAAGTAAAATATGCGGAAAATGCATATTGCATGCGTTATAAAATTATTGTGCAATAATAATAAAATTATGTAAAAAAAGAAATACACATAATACACAAGGCTGTGAATAATATTATCCGGAGGCTGTGGAAAATTATCCACAAAGTTATCAACACGTGTGGATAAGACGTTGTTGTATGAAATGTTATTAACAGAAACTTAATCAATGATAGCAAATAAAAAGATGAATAACAACGGGAACATATTTGCTTATCCACAAACTCAAGAACTTGTGTATAGAAACTATCCACAACACTAGATTATGTGTACAAGTTGTTTATAATGCTGTGGGTGCTTTTTATGTTCGCTTTTGTTTATCCACACAATCGGTTAAATCAGATGTGTACAAACAAAGGAACCAGCTGCCTGTTTTCACAAGGGGATGGTTGACAGTTTTTCTTATTCTCTATATAATTTACGGGAATGTTTTCGAACGTTTATTACTCCTTGAGGAGGTGCGATACACTATGGGAAAACCAACATTTACCCCGAACAACCGGAAGCGTAAAAAGGTACACGGTTTCCGTGCGAGAATGGGAACAAAAAACGGCCGTCAGGTTTTGAAAAATCGTCGTCGTAAAGGTAGAAAAGTATTATCTGCATAAAAAGAGACCACGGATTCTATCCAGTGGTCTTTTTTTCTGTCTTCAGCTGGAAAGAAAAATACCGGCGGTTGTTAAAGGAAAAAGGGGGAAAACCGGGTAATGAAAAAGTATAATCGTTTAAAAAAGAATCACGAATTCAGCTATATTTTTGCGCACGGGACTTCCTTTGCCAACCGGCAGTTTGTGCTTTACACCTTAAAGAAGGAGGATCAGGTTCATTACCGTGCAGGGCTGACAGTAAGTAAACGCATGGGAAATGCCGTCATGCGCAACCGGATTAAGCGCTATCTTCGGGAAGCTGTATCGGAACTTGAGCCCCGCATCCCTGGAGGCTATGACCTAGTGGTTATAGCCAGAAAACCAGTAGCAGAGATGGATTACCATGAAACGAAAAAGAGCCTCACTCACGTGTTTAAAAAGGCTGGTCTATTAACCCCCAGCAAGGCAAAGCCACAAAAATAGGCACTCCTCTGCTCCCGGTTCTGTTCAGCATGGTAAAATGCTGACAAAGAGCAGGAATTTCCCGGGCTGATGGAGAATGTATTTAAAGTGCTAGAGGGGCTGACTCACCTGAATTATTTTTGCACATGATTGTACATGAAATCTTTGCCACAAAGAAACGTAAGGCTTCAGGAGGGCGGGCTGACAGTGAATCAATCGATGAAAATTTCCGGTAAAACAATAGAAGAAGCTTTAGATAAAGCTGTGCAGGAATGGGGAACAACAATAGACCGTATCGAATACCAGGTGCTTGAAGAACCACGAAAAGGGTTTTTAGGCATTGGAGCGAGGCAGGCTTACGTGGAAGTATCCGTGCGGGTTGATCCTGTAGAAGAGGCGGCGGCATACTTAAAAGATGTGGTTCAGGCTATGAACGTAGAAGCAGAAGTGGAAGTAAAAATCTCAAGAAAACTTATTTCGATGGAGCTCGAAGGTAATTCTCTGGGTCTTTTAATTGGAAAACGGGGGAAAACTCTTGATGCGCTTCAGCACCTTACGAACACGGTCGCCAACAAGCATGCCAATGCTAAACAGCATATTGTGCTTGATGCTGAAAATTATCGTCAAAATCGAAAAGAATCGTTGCAGCGGTTTGCGGAGCGTATGGCCGGGAAAGCTCGTCGGGAAGCCATTACGATTAAGCTCGAGCCCATGGATGCAGCAGAACGAAAAATTGTTCATCAAACGCTGCACCGGCACCCGGATATCGAAACGACCTCTACAGGCAAAGAACCGAGACGCCATGTGGTAATTACACCTGCCGCAAAAGAAAATCCAAAATAAATTTAACCACCGCCTGGGCTGCCAGGCGGTTTTTTGTTCGCAAGCCGTTTATACACAGGTTATCCACATGTGGATAAAAGTCTTTTGCGAAATGCTTTCATATGATATTCTATTTAGTTAGAAGCATAGAAGGAAAACGACGCGAGCGATGCCGAAAAAGGTGTCGTCCTTTTCGTGTGTCTAATAGACGAAGAAAAACCCAGGGAGGGTTGATGAATGGAAACAGACACAATTGCTGCGATTTCCACTCCGAGCGGGGAAGGGGCTATTGCAATTGTCCGCCTGAGCGGAGACGAAGCGCTTGATATTGCAGACCATGTGTATAAAGGCAAAAAATCTCTTCATGAAGTGGAAACTCATACAATCCATTACGGACATATTATTGACCCGGCAGATGGCTCTGTGATTGAAGAATCCATGATTTCTGTCCTGAGGGCCCCAAAAACATTTACAAGAGAAGACATTGTGGAAATTAATTGCCACGGCGGGCTGGTGTCGGTCAACCGGGTTCTTAATAACGTATTAAGTCAGGGAGCACGGCTGGCGGAGCCGGGAGAGTTTACGAAACGGGCGTTTTTGAACGGACGCATTGATCTCACCCAGGCAGAAGGTGTTATGGATCTGATCAGAGCTAAAACCGACCGTGCCATGCAGAGTGCTTTAAAACAGGTGGAGGGAAGGCTTTCCGAACGCATCCGTAAACTCCGCCAAAAGCTTCTCGAAACAGTAGCCAATGTGGAAGTGAATATTGACTACCCCGAATTTGATGCTGATGTCGTGACCACGAACGTTTTAAAGGAAAATGTAGCGTTTGTCGGCGAAGAGATTGATCAGCTGCTTGTAACGGCAAGACAGGGAAAAATTATGCGTGAAGGGCTTGGTACAGCGATTATCGGCCGCCCGAACGTAGGGAAATCCTCGTTAATGAATAACCTGGTGCATGAGAATAAAGCGATTGTAACGGAAGTCCCCGGCACCACCAGGGACGTGCTCGAAGAATATGTGAATGTCCGGGGAGTGCCTCTTCGTTTAATTGACACTGCCGGTATACGCGAAACCGAAGATATTGTGGAAAAGATTGGCGTAGAGCGTTCCCGGCAAGTACTTCAGGAAGCGGAACTGATCCTTCTTGTCATTAACAGCGCAGAGCCGCTGTCTGATGAAGACCGAGCATTATTTCAGGCAGTTCAAGGCATGAATGTTATTGTTATAATGAACAAAACGGATCTCCCCAAGCAAGTAGACGAGGAAGAACTCCGGGAGTTTACATCTGGCCGGCCGATTATTGCTGCTTCTTTTCTGAATGATGAAGGCATCGACAGTCTTGAAGAAGCGATCGCCCATCTCTTTTTTGATGAAGGGGTGGAAGCGGCAGACATGAATTATTTGTCCAATGCCCGTCATATCGGGTTATTGAATCAGGCCAAACGTTCGGTGAATGATGCTTTGGAAGCTGTGGAAATGGGAGTGCCTGTAGATATGGTACAGATTGATATTACGCGGGCCTGGGAACAGCTCGGCGAAATTGTCGGGGAAAACGTACATGATGGATTAATTGACCAGCTGTTTGCCCAGTTTTGTCTCGGAAAATAGATATATCCGCTGTAGGCGGAGGAAAATACTAGAAGGAGGAACCGTAATGAGTTACAACGGAGGAAATTATGACACGATCGTCATCGGCGCCGGACACGCGGGAGTAGAAGCAGGGCTTGCTTCTGCACGCATGGGGGCCAATACATTGATGCTGACGCTGAACCTGGACGCCGTAGCTTTTATGCCCTGTAACCCGTCCGTAGGAGGACCGGCAAAAGGGATCGTCGTCCGTGAAATTGATGCACTCGGTGGAGAAATGGCTAAAAACATCGATAAAACGCATATTCAAATGCGAATGCTTAATACGGGGAAGGGCCCGGCAGTCCAGGCACTTCGTGCGCAGGCTGATAAGTTTCTTTACCAGCAGGAAATGAAGCGGACTCTTGAGAACACAGAAAATTTAACGATTCGCCAGGGGCTGGTAGAGGAATTGATCGTTGAAGATAACGTTTGTAAGGGTGTAGTGACTAATACTGGTGCCAGCTACTACGCTTCATCGGTTGTAGTAACTACGGGCACCTACCTGCGCGGTAAAATTATCCTCGGAGAACTGGCTTATGAAAGCGGGCCGAATAATATGCAGCCTTCCATCAATTTATCGGACAGCATTAAAGCACTCGGCCTGGACATGGTCCGTTTTAAAACTGGCACGCCGCCACGGGTAAACAGTAATTCTATTGATTACAGCAAAACAGAAATTCAGCCTGGCGATGAGCAGCCGAGAGCCTTTTCCTACGAAACGGTGGAATTTATTACTGATCAGCTGCCATGCTGGCTTACCTATACCGGTTCGGAGACACATGAGTTGATTACAAACAACCTGCAGCGTTCGCCGATGTATTCGGGTATGATCGAAGGAACCGGACCGAGGTATTGTCCTTCAATTGAGGATAAAATCGTGCGTTTTAATGACAAACCAAAGCACCAGATTTTCCTTGAGCCTGAAGGCAGAAACACAGATGAAGTATACGTACAGGGGCTGTCCACCAGTCTTCCGGAAGACATTCAGTTCGGTATCCTTAAAACGATCCCGGGGCTCGAAAACGTAAAAATGATGCGTCCGGGCTATGCGATTGAATATGATGCCATTGTACCGACGCAGCTTTGGCCGACGCTTGAAACCAAAACGGTGGAAGGTCTATTTACCGCAGGTCAGATTAACGGTACGTCCGGGTACGAAGAGGCTGCCGGGCAGGGAATCATGGCCGGTATTAACGCAGCCCGCAAGGCTCAGGGCAGGGAAGGCGTTATCCTCGACCGTTCGGATGCCTATATCGGTGTATTGATTGATGACCTGGTCACTAAGGGCACTAACGAACCGTATCGCCTGTTAACGTCGAGAGCGGAATACCGCCTCCTTCTCCGTCATGATAATGCTGACCTGCGTTTAACCGAAACCGGCCACGAAATCGGATTAGTCCCGGAGGCCCGCTACGAGCGATTTATTCATAAAAAAGAAGCGATCGAAGCCGAGAAAAAACGACTGGAAAGCTTTACCTTGAAGCCCCATGAAGCGATTAATGAAATGCTTATTTCCCAGGGATCTACAGCGATGAAGGAAGCAGCTTCGGCAGCCCACCTGATGAAGCGGCCGGAAATCGGTTATGCTGACATCGCTCCGTTTGCTGAGGCGCCTTCGTCAATTGCGCCGGATGTAGCCGAGCAGGTGGAAATTCAAGTGAAATACGAAGGATATATTTCGAAACAGCTTGAACAGGTGGAGCGTATGAAGAAAATGGAAGAGAAAAAGATTCCGGAGAGCATCGATTATCATGACATTTCGGGTATTGCAATCGAAGCAAGACAAAAGCTTTCAGAAGTACGTCCGCTGTCTGTCGGCCAGGCTTCCCGTGTATCCGGGGTGAACCCGTCCGACATATCTATACTGCTTGTATATATCGAACAGGGCCGTATGGCAACAACGTAACAGTAGCGCATGACTAAGCCCCTGCTTTCAGTAAGCAGGGGCTTTTTTCAAGATATCTCTATTCCCGGAAGAAAGTCCGGGAGTGTTGTATTATCCAGTGAAGGGCAGGAAAGATAAAATGAGTAAAGAAGCGTTTCCAGAATGGCTTCAAGCCATACATATTACTTTGGATGATAAACAGAAAAAGCAGTTTGAGCAGTATTATCAACTGCTTGTTGAATGGAATGAACGCATGAATCTGACAGGGATTACCGAAGAACAGGAGGTGTATGAGAAGCATTTTTATGATTCTCTCACCGGAGCTTCTCTCCCGGCTTTCAAGGCAGAAGGATCTTTTATCGATGTAGGATCGGGGGCCGGATTTCCGAGCCTGCCGCTAAAAATATGCTTCCCGGAACTCCAGGTTACGATTGTTGATTCTTTAAAAAAACGTATTGGTTTTCTGGAAGAAATCGTAAGTGAGCTTGGGCTTGAGGGAGTGACTCTAATCCATGACCGGGCCGAACAGCTTGCACGGCAAAAAGCGTATCGGGATCAGTTCGATATGGCCAGTGCCCGTGCTGTGGCCAGACTTCCGGTGCTTTTGGAGCTATGCCTGCCTTTTGTAAAGCCGGGAGGCGTATTTATTGCATGGAAGGGAGCAAGTGGCGAAGAGGAACTTCACACTGCGGAGAACGCCCTGGCAAAATTAGAAGCAGAAGCTGGGAGCCCGGAGAAAATGAAACTCCCGAAAGAAAACAGTGAACGAGTGCTTCTAACATTCGCAAAAAAGAAAAAAACCCCAAAGGCGTATCCAAGAAAATCAGGAACACCGGCAAAAAATCCTTTATAATCACTACCGGCTCATTCGACAACCTTTAGAAACGTGATAGAATGAAAATAGCAAAGGCACGAAATCCACTAGTGAAGCATCAAGGGTCGCAGTTTTTAAGTGAGGTGATATACGGGTATGAAACAGTCGATTCAAAAATGGTTCGGCCTGGGCGATAATCAGGCTGAAAAAAGCGGCATTAATGAACACGAAGTCAAAATGATTCCAATTCATCAAATCATGGCTAACCCATTTCAACCGCGGACGATCTTTTCAGATGAAAAGCTTTCGGAGTTAGCCCAGTCGCTGCAGACGCACGGGCTCCTGCAGCCAATTACGGTCAGAAAGCAGTCCGGGGGGTACGAAATAATTGCCGGTGAAAGGCGTTGGCGCGCTTCGCAAAAGCTTGACTGGAAAGAGATACCGGCGCTGGTGAAAGAATTTAATGATACACAGACGGCTTCGATTGCGCTTATTGAAAATTTGCAGAGGGAAGCGTTAACTGCGCTTGAAGAAGCAGCTGCTTATGCCAGGCTGCTCGAAATGAATCAGCTCACGCAGGCAAGTCTGGCGCAGCGGCTGGGGAAAAGCCAGTCTACGATCGCTAATAAGCTTCGTCTTTTACACCTGTCTGAGTATGTGCAGGATAAGCTGTCAGAAAAAACTATTACTGAACGACACGCCAGAGCACTTCTAAAGCTTCCGGATGCAGAGCGCCAGGATCGTATCGTTGATGAAGCGATAGAAAAGGACTGGAATGTAAAACAGACGGAAGATAAGATTGCTGCTTTGCTCGATCCTAAGCCGAAAAAAACAAAGCAGCCGAAGAAGCATGTCTCCAGGGATACCCGTATTGCCTTAAATACGATCCGCGAGTCAATAGAGATGGTAACAAAAAGCGGTATGGTGATTGATACAAATGAGGAAGACTACGATGGTTATTATCAGGTGACTATTCGAATACCAAAATCAAAGCAGTAAACAAGAAGAACAGCATGGAACTTGGAAAGTAGGTGTATCGATGGCAAAAACTGTTGCTATCGCCAACCAGAAAGGCGGCGTTGGGAAAACAACAACAGCAGTAAACATAAGCGCCTGCCTGGCGCATGTAGGCCAGCGGGTGCTTCTCGTAGACATTGACCCGCAGGGAAACGCCACCAGTGGGGCCGGTATTGAAAAAGGGGACGTGGAGCGGTGCATATATAACGTTCTCGTCGAAGACACGGACATTCGTGATATTGTGCGGGGGACTGCTTTGGAACAGTTGGACGTAGTACCTGCCACTATTCAGCTGTCCGGAGCAGAAATTGAACTGGTTTCCACTATTTCCCGGGAAATAAGACTAAAAAATGCTCTGGAGGATGTGGCTGAGCAGTACGACTACATAATAATCGATTGCCCGCCCTCTCTGGGACTTCTAACGATTAACGCGCTTTCTGCTTCGGATTCGATTTTAATTCCGGTACAGTGTGAATACTACGCTTTGGAAGGATTAAGTCAGCTGCTCAATACGGTCCGTCTCGTACAGAAGCACTTAAATCATGATTTGGAAATTGAAGGAGTGCTTCTTACGATGCTCGATGCAAGGACCAATCTTGGTTTCCAGGTCATAGAAGAAGTAAAAAAATACTTTCAGGAAAAAGTATTTGAAACGATTATCCCCCGGAATATACGACTTGGGGAAGCTCCAAGCCACGGTCTTCCAATTATTATGTATGACGCGAAGTCTAAGGGTGCCGAGGTCTATTTAGAATTAGCAAAGGAAGTGGTTGCTGGTGGCCAAAGGTCTAGGTAGAGGGTTGAACGCTTTTTTTCCGGAAGAAACAGGCAGCAACGAAGATCAAATCACTGCGGTACCAGTACAGGAATTGCGGCCCAACCCTTATCAGCCGAGAAAACGGTTTGAAGAAGAAGCCATTGAAGAGCTGAAGCAGTCTGTGGCAGAGTTTGGCGTTCTGCAGCCAATTCTTGTCCGCAAAAGTATTAAAGGATATGATATTGTCACCGGAGAGCGGCGGTTCCGGGCTGCTTCGGCAGCGGGATTAAAAGAAATTCCGGCAATCGTAAAGGATTTAAGCGATGAACGGATGATGGAAGTCGCTTTGATTGAAAACTTGCAGCGGGAAGATTTGAATCCCTTGGAAGAAGCCCATGCGTATCAGCGCCTGGTGGAGTCACTCGATATTACTCAGGATGAACTGTCTAAGCGTCTCGGGAAGAGCAGACCGCACATTGCCAACTATATCCGGCTTCTGCAGCTGCCAGCAGAAGTACAAAAGCTCGTGGAAACAAAGGGAATTTCTATGGGGCATGCCAGAACGCTTCTTGGATTGAGAAAGAAAGAGCTGGCCGCTAAGGTGAGCGAGCAGATTGTTAAACAGTCTCTTAATGTAAGGCAGACGGAAAAGCTCGTTCAGCAGATGAATGAAGGTGTTCCACGTGAAACAAAGCAGAAGCAACCTGCTTCTCCTTTTCTCGAGCAGAAAGCAGAAGAGCTTCAATCGTATTTCGGAACTTCTGTTTCTATTCAACAGGGGAAAAATAAAGGCAAAATTGAAATTGAATTCTTTTCGGATGAGGATCTCGATCGGATCCTCCAGCTTCTGAGCGAAGAGAAAGAATAACGAAAGGGCTTCCAGTTATCAAAACGGGAGCCTTTTCTAATTTTTATAGTTCAAAAGAGGCCTCCCGGGGAAAAAGACCTTTTCAGGCATAGGAAGAATAGCGTTCTAGCACTACCATAGGATGCCCGTCCGGGAGATTGAATTTACGGGATATGACAAATCCAAAAGAATAATAAAGATCGATCGCCGGCTGATTCTTTTCGCTCGTATGAGCGTAAATTAAAGTATCGAGATGGTGGTTTAATAGATATTTCATCAGGTAGGAAGCAAAGCCCCGCCGGAAAAAATCCGGATGCACGACGAGCCTTGTAATTTGCAGCTTTTTTTCCTGGTGTTCATAAGCAATTAAAGCACGGAGTTCACCCTCTACAAAATAACCTACAAAAGTTTCCTTCGAAGAGCGGATGGCTTCTACTGATTCGTTTAAAGCAGGGATATCAAAATTATCTATAAGCACAGCCTCTGTATAGTAGGATTGCTGCTGCAGAGCAAGTATGCTTTTTGCGGTTTCGTATTTATGATTGGATAACTGGACAATCATAACGATCTCTCCTTGAAATGAAAGAGGCGGGGGAACTGTAAAAGATCTTGGCTATGTAACTTTTGCCGTATAGTACGGGCCCGCTCTATTTCATTTTATAGTAAAATATTTAAAGCCCAGCCGTTACTAACAAAGGTGAACGGCAGTTGGAGAGTGCCTGCCAGAAGAGACGGGGCACGGAGATCTTTAAGACATGCTGTATGCAAGCAAAAAGGAAAGCTTTTATCCAACCTGGAAAGAATGAAATGACAGCTGAAAAGAACTCCCGAAAGAAAACGAAGAGGAAAGCAAAGCCTGTTCCTGCTTCTGACAAACGTTTACCGTTATGATTTTGAGTTCTGGATGGGCACATATAAAAACAAAGAAACAAGCAGGAAAAGGGAGCGGACGTTTATGGTGCTTACAGGAACGCTGGTTAACGGAGTGACCATTATTATTGGATCGTTAATGGGATTGTTATTTCACCGTATTCCGGAAAGAATGAAAACTACCATTATGCAGGCATTGGCGCTGGCTGTTGTACTTCTCGGCATACAGATGGGACTGCAGACAGAACAATTTTTAATTGTCGTAGGCAGCCTGGTGACAGGAGCCTGGGCAGGAGAACGGATACGAATTGAGGACAAACTGGAATCTCTTGGGCGGTGGGTGGAAAAACGGATTGGAAGCGGTAGTGCAGATAATAAAGTAGCCAAAGGTTTTGTAACGGCCACGCTGGTTTACGTGGTGGGAGCGATGGCGGTTCTTGGAGCAATGGACAGCGGCCTGCGCCAGGAACACGACGTTTTATTTACAAAATCAATGCTGGATGGGTTCTCAGCGCTTATCTTTACAACGACGATGGGGATAGGTGTGCTTTTTTCATTTATACCTGTTGTCCTCTATCAGGGATCAATCGCTCTTTTTGCTGTCCAAATTGACAGGCTGGTACCCCAGGAAGCCATGGATACCTTTATTACCGAAATGACGGCTACTGGCGGCGTGATGATTATCGCCATTGGATTGAAGTTAGTGGGGCTTTTAGAAATCCGGGTAGCCAATCTACTTCCGGCGATACCGATGGTGGCTTTTTTTGTGTTTATTATCCGCCTGTTCGGCGGATGAAGCTTCACGCAGAAAACGGATATGATCATCATCATTATGAAATGTAACGGGAAGAGCAGCAGCTTTTCCCCTGCGTAAAATATCCTGCTTTGATAATGACTGATCAACGAGAAGAAAGGTGTCTGCTATTAAAGAAGCCATCGTATTGATAGTATAAAGCCGGGTGTTTTGCAGTACAAAATATTCCATCATCCCACTGACATTCACTATGCCGTTAATGTGCATATCTCCAACTATAGGGAGTTTCTTTTTCATCGCAGCCCCTGGAGTTACTCCTCCTTCATTCAAAGTAACTTTTCCGACATTCTGCAGATAGCCAAGGCAGGCGTCGACAGCGATAACAAAAGCATGCGGATGGTCTGCTTCAATGAGAGAGAGCGTTTCCTCCAAATTAACAGCGTGTACTGGGTATTGGAGAGTACCATATACATAAAAATTTTCCAGTCTTTTTTCAAGAAGCTTGCTGCCAGTCAAAGGGCCGAGTGAATCTCCGGTGGATCGGTCTGTTCCGATACACACGACTATAATGTCTTCGTCTGTGACACGCTCACGGAGATGGCTGGTCAGGCATTTTGCCAGTTCTCCAGCGCTTTCGGGCTCATTCATGCTGACATGGCAGTGAGTACGATAGGTTTCACGTGAAACAGCTTTTTTCCCCATAGCAGATAGCCCCTTTCCGGAATTGCAGCCAAAAATAAATGATATTAGCCTACTATACCCGCGTGTGGGCAAAAATAACGGTTATATTTAAGCGACAGGCTTCGTGAATAAGGAAATGCTGGTTTTATTGAGGTTTGCGGCGGAGTAAGATAGGATAAAAAGTATCAAATTGTTCAGGTAAAAATGATGGGAAAGGAGAAACGGGAGCTATGGCGGAAAAGCAGCCTTTTGAAATCAATAATATTGTAGAAATGAAAAAACAGCATCCGTGCGGAGAAAACCGCTGGAAAATTATTCGGATGGGCGCCGATATCCGGATTAAATGTGAGGGGTGCGGGCACAGCGTGATGCTTCCGAGAAAAGAGTTCAATAAAAAGGTAAAAAAGGTGCTCGAATAACCATCGAAGCCGCTCTTGTTGTCGCAGAAAAGAAATTATACTATACTCAAAGCAATATACTAACGATAAAGAGTTGCTTTACAGGACAGCTGCGGTTGTCCTCTTTGTTATGTTTAGAGAAATATTAATTGAAAGAAAGAAGGAAATAATAAATGGCTTTAACTACAGGTATAGTCGGGCTTCCAAATGTCGGGAAGTCAACATTGTTTAATGCGATTACGCAGGCAGGGGCGGAGTCTGCCAACTATCCGTTCTGCACCATTGACCCCAACGTAGGCATAGTAGAAGTTCCGGACAGCAGGCTCGAGCAGTTAACAAATATGTTTCAGCCGAAAAAAACGATTCCTACCGCATTTGAATTTACAGATATCGCCGGCATTGTGGAAGGCGCAAGCAAAGGGGAAGGCCTCGGGAATAAATTTCTGTCTCATATCCGGGAAGTGGATGCGATATCCCATGTAGTACGCTGCTTTGATAGTGATGACATCACCCACGTGTCCGGGAAAATAGATCCGATTAACGATATCGAAGTAATTAACCTTGAACTGATTCTTGCAGACCTTGAAACAGCAGAAAAGCGGATTGATAAGGTAGCAAAGCTTGCCAAGTCCAAAGATAAAGACGCGATGCAGGAGCATGCGGTTCTCGAAAAAATCATCGAAGCATTAAAAGAAGAGCAGCCAGTGCGCAGCCTGGAGTGGACCGAGGAAGAGCTGAAAATCGTCAAGGGCTTCCAGCTCCTCACGATGAAGCCGGTATTGTACGTAGCCAATGTCAGTGAAGACGACTTAATGGAGGAAGGGGACAATGAACATGTCTCCCGCGTAAAAGAATTTGCAGCAGCTGAAGGCGCCGGCGTGGTCGTTATTTCCGGGAAAATTGAAGAGGAGCTTGCAGAGCTTGAGGGAGAAGAAAAAAATGAATTTCTTCAGGATCTCGGCATTGAAGAACCGGGACTCGACCAGCTGATCCGGGAAGCTTATTCCCTGCTTGGGCTGCAGACGTACTTTACTGCAGGCGAACCTGAAGTGCGCGCCTGGACGATCCGCAAAAATACAAAAGCACCGCAGGCAGCCGGAGTTATTCACAGTGATTTTGAAAAGGGCTTTATTCGTGCAGAAGTAGTCGGTTATGAAGACCTAATGCAGGCAGGTGCAATGAACAGTGCCAAAGACGCAGGCAAGGTAAGGCTTGAGGGCAAAGAATATATTGTTAAAGACGGGGACGTTGTCCACTTCCGCTTTAACGTTTAATTTTTCTGCCGGGAATATTGTAAAATGAAAGTCAAGCTGATATAATTTTAACTTGCGAGTTAAAAACGGAGAAGCGTTTTTTGCTCCTTGTTCTTTTCCACTGGAAAAGAGCCGAAGACCAAAAGGAGGTGACGCAGCATGCGGAATTATGAGGTACTTTACATTATCAGCCCGAATGTTGACGAAGATGGTGTGAAAAACACAATCGAACGGTACAACAAAATCTTAACAGATAACGGCGCTGAAATTGAAAAAGTAGACGAAGTAGGGAAAAAACGTCTCGCATACGAAATCAATGATTTTCGTGACGGGTATTACGTTGTAACTTACATTAAAGGCACCGCGGACGCTACCAACGAATTTGACCGTCTGGTTAAAATCGATGATAACGTAATCCGCCACTTAGTTGTTCGTAACGACGACTAATTTCATTAACAATCAGGAGGGGTTTAAATGATAAATCGTGTCGTGTTAGTCGGCAGGCTGACCGCGGACCCTGATCTGCGTTATACCCCGAACGGCGTAGCAGTCGCTAACTTTCGCCTTGCGGTAAATCGTCCATTTACCAACCAGCAGGGCGAACGTGAAGCAGACTTTCTTAACTGCGTCATTTGGCGGAAGCAGGCAGAAAATGTGGCCAATTACTTGAAAAAAGGAAGCCTGGCCGGTGTAGACGGACGTATGCAGAGCCGGAGTTATGAAAACCAGGAAGGCCGTCGTGTAACAGTAGTAGAAGTTCAGGCGGAGAGCGTGCAGTTCCTTGAGCCGCGCGGAGCATCCGGAGGCGGAGGTTCTTCGCAGGGAGGCGGCTATTCTCAGCAGCAGAACAGCCAAAGCTCAGGTTCAGGCCAGCAAAATCGCGATTCGTCTAATTTAAACGATGATCCGTTTTCGGACAACGGGCAGCCAATCGACATTTCAGATGACGATTTGCCATTCTAAAACCCCTGAGAGCATAAACAATCTTTTATAAAGGAGGATAAACAATGGCAGCAGCAGCACGTCGTAGAGGAAAAAGACGGAAAGTTTGTTACTTCACAGTAAACAAAATTACTCATATCGATTACAAAGATACTGAACTCTTGAAGAAGTTTATTTCAGAAAGAGGGAAGATTCTTCCACGCCGCGTAACTGGAACGAGTGCGAAATATCAGCGTAAGTTGACCCGCGCTATTAAGCGTTCCCGTCACGTAGCATTGCTTCCTTATGTGCGTGAGCAGTAAGGAAAACATCTAAACACTCTTTTCCAGGTTTCATGCCTGGAAAGGGGTGTTTGTTTTTTTCGGCGGAGCTGTTTTGCATCGTCTCGATGTTTAGTGTTTTTCCTCCAGGGTATACATAAAGTAATCGTTGACGCACTTTATACACCAAGAGGGAGGCTTTTGTATGGACGTTCAGTCTTATATTACAAAAATTAATAAACAGCTGGAAGAACTGAAACAGGATGATATTCAGGCCGCAGAGGAAAACATAGAAGCAGAAGTGCCGGATAACTCTTCTTTCAAACTGCCGAAGGAAGAATAGAAAGAAGCTTTTCAGCAAGCAAATAAATGAAACAGGGCGCTGGCGGAAGTCAGCGCTTTTTAAATATGGACAGCCTTTGACTATTCGGCTTTTCGTCTTTCTTTTTGAAAAGGAATAAGCTAAAATGAACGAATGGAATTTCCATGAATACGAAGGAATAAAGGCAGCACGGGGATAATGTTGGAGTGAAAGCGCTGAGCGGCTGCTGTACATTTATTTGACTGCCTTTGCAAATGAGGTGAACGTGAAGTGAGAAACGCTAGAAGTGTCGCAGAAGCAGCTGTTTTTAGCGCTGTGTTCCTGGTGCTGGTACTGCTGTTGATTTTTGTGCCGGTCCTGGGGAGTTTATTAACGATAGCGATGCCGCTTCCGTTTATTATTTTTGTAGCAAGAAACGGATGGAAGCCGGGCATTTTTATGTTTATTGTCTGTGCGCTGCTTGCCACTCTGTTTACGGGTGGGATCGGCTTTCCGACGGCTTTGATTTTCGGTCTTGGAGGCATTGCGGCCGGGGCACTTATTCATCAAAGGAAACCCGCTTTTGCTGTGTTTGCTGCGGGGACTGTGGCATATATAACCGGCCTGGTTCTATTTTATTTGAGCTCCGTTTTTCTGTTTAATATTGACCCTATCCAATTAATACAACAAACACTGAACGAGTCTATTTCCCAGGCGAGAAGCATGATGGAAAGCATTGATCAAAATACCTCGAACCTGGACGCCCTGGCTGAGATGGTTACGCTGATTCAATATATCGGCCCAGTTCTCCTTATCGGTACAGGCATTATTCTTTCGTTTATAACTCAGGCGTTTGCCCACATTATTCTGAAGCGTGTCCGGGTGGATTATCAGCAGTTTCCGGCATTTCGAAACTGGAACTTTCCGAGGTCCCTTATATGGTATTATTTGACCGGTTCTATATTTATTTTGATTGGGCTTGAAGAAGGCACAGCTATGTATATTGTTGTCATGAACCTTTTCCCTCTTTTGGAGCTGGCTGTAGCGATTCAGGGCTTTACCGTTATTTTCTATTTTCTGCATGCCAAATCCTATCCAAAATACTACGGGGTTCTCATTATCGTCGGGAGTATATTATTATCAACAATAGCATTATTTTTAGCCCGCATTTTAGGTATAATAGATTTAGGTCTAAATTTGAAGCAACGCATTCAAACCGACACGAAGTAGGGGTTGAGTTACATGCCGAAGTTTTTAATACGGCGGTGGTACGGCTATCATATCGTCGGATTGTTCATACTAGCCGGAATAGCCCTGGCCTTTCTCACATGGTTTCAATGGGAAATAGGGGCTGTAGGTTTTATTTTGCTCGGAGCTTTGGCTGTTTATGTTATCCAGGCGGAGCGTTCATTTGAAAAAGAGCTGGAGCGGTATATATCTACGCTGACCCACCGGGTGAACAAGGCGGGGGAAGAAGCAGTCACTGAAATGCCCATAGGCATATTGCTGTACGACAGGGATTATCAAGTACAGTGGGCAAATCCCTTTATTCTTTCCTATCTACCGAAAGAGTTCATGGGAAAACCGCTCAGTACTGTTTCTGAACGTCTGTCTGCAGCGATTAAGCAGGGCGAAAGTGAAATACAGCTGACGATGAGAAATCGCCATTACACAGTGTATATTCACCGCGAAGAACGCCTGCTGTACTTTTTTGATATGACCGAAACGATAGATACCCAGGCGCTTTATCAAAAAGAAAAATCCGTTGTATCATTTATTTATTTAGATAATTTCACCGAAGTCACCCAGGGCATGGATGATCAGACAAGAAGCCGGCTGATGAGTCATGTAACCACCGCTTTAAATGAATGGGCGGGCGATCATGACATTTTACTGCGAAGTATTGCAGTGGACCGGTTTATTGCTGTCATGAATCAGGGGGCCCTTGATCATCTCGAGCAGACAAAGTTTGAACTACTCGATTACGTTCGTGATATTACCAGTAAAGAAAAAGTAACCATTACGCTGAGCATTGGCATTGGAGCGGGCGAGCCTTCGCTCCAGGAGCTTGGTTCGCTGGCTCAGTCCAGTTTGGATCTGGCGCTTGGACGTGGAGGCGACCAGGTAGCCATCAAAGATGCTAATGGAAAAGTGCGTTTTTATGGCGGAAAGTCCAACGCAGTCGAAAAACGCACGAGAGTTCGCGCTAGAGTTATTTCCCACGCGCTGCGTGATTTCGTGCTTGAAAGCGACCAGGTTATTGTAATGGGGCATAAGAACCCGGACATGGATGCGATTGGCGCTGCGATCGGTGTACTTAAAATCGCGGAAGTAAACAATACGGATGCGTATGTTGTAGTGGACCCGGATGAAATTAATCCGGACGTGAAAAAGCTGATGGAAGAAATCGAAAACCATGAATATCTGTGGTCTCAATTTATTACGCCTTCAGAAGCAATGGATGAAGTGACAAAGCATACGCTGCTTGTTGTCGTGGACACACACAAACCATCCATGGTTATTGAGCCGCGGCTGATTGACCGCGTGAACCGTACGATTGTGCTTGACCACCACCGCCGGGGAGAAGAGTTCATTGAAGACCCGGTGCTTGTATATATGGAGCCGTACGCTTCCTCCACAGCCGAGCTTGTAACGGAGCTTTTGGAGTATCAGCCGAAAAAGCTCAGCATGGACGTGCTTGAAGCAACAGCAATGCTCGCAGGCATTATTGTGGATACGAAAAGCTTTGCCATCCGGACAGGATCGAGAACATTTGATGCAGCCTCATTTTTAAAAATGCACGGGGCCGATACGACGATGGTGCAGATGCTGTTAAAAGAAGATCTCGATCAATACGTGGAGCGGTCGCACCTTATCGAACGGGCAGAAGTGTACCGGGATGGAATGGCTGTCGCAGCAGCAGCAGAAGACGAAATGTACGGCCAGATTTTAATCGCCCAGGCAGCAGACACCCTGCTTACGATGAATGATATTAAAGGTTCTTTTGTGATATCTAAGCGCCAGGATGATAAAATTAGTATCAGCGCCCGTTCACTGGGTGAAGTGAACGTGCAGTTAATAATGGAAGCTTTAGGCGGAGGCGGTCATTTGACGAATGCAGCAACGCAGTTGACCGACGTTACGATTGATGAAGCGGAAAAACGCCTGAAGCAGGCCATTGATGAATATTTGCAAGGGGGCACAACCGAATGAAAGTTATATTGAAGCAGGACGTAAAGGGCCAGGGGAAAAAAGGTGAAGTTGCAGACGTTTCCGAAGGATACGCCAGAAACTACCTGTTAAAGAAAAACCTTGCCGTAGAAGCGAGCAAAGGCAACCTGCGGGACCTGGAAGCTACGCAGAAAAAGCAAAAAGAGCGGGAGCAGGAAGAGCTCGAGCAGGCGAAGAAGTTTAAAGAGCAGCTCGAAAAAACAGATGTGGAGCTCACAGCTAAAGCGGGCGAAGGCGGCCGTTTGTTCGGAGCGGTTTCTACAAAACAAATTGCTGAAAAACTGAAGAGCATGGACATGAAAGTAGATAAAAGAAAAATAGAAATTGACCAGCCAATTCGTTCGCTTGGCTACACAAAAGTACCAATCAAGATCCATCCTGAAGTCACGGCTGTCGTAAACGTACACGTGACCGAAGAGTAACAGCTGCGTGGATGAATAAAGAGCCTGTTTCCCCGTCATAAACAGAGGGTAAGAACCAGGCTCTTTTTTCAACACGTTCTATCGAGGTGAAAGCAATGAATGATATTTTCACAGAACGGGTCCCCCCGCAGAATATTGAAGCAGAACAGGCCGTTTTAGGTGCTGTCTTTCTAGAGGGAGAAGCACTCATTACTGCCACGGAGCATTTGGTGCCGGAAGACTTCTATCGCCAGTCGCACCAGCGTATTTTTAATACGATGATTGAGCTGTCTGAACGGGGAGAACCGGTCGACCTTATTACAGTCAGCACGGAACTGCAGACAAAGCAGGCACTTGAAGAAATCGGCGGCCTGTCGTATCTGACCGATCTGGCAAATGCTGTACCGACAGCAGCAAACGTTGGATATTACAGCCAGGGTGTATACAGCAAATCCCTGCTTCGGCGGCTGATAAGGGCAGCAACCAACATAGTAAATGAAGGCTACAGCGGAGAACACGATGTAGAGGAAGTACTTAATGAAGCTGAAAAAACCATTATGGAAGTATCACAGGAACGCCGGTCCTCGGCCTTTGTTTCTATTAAAGACGTACTCATTGAAACATATGACAATATTGAAATGCTGCAAAACCGGGAAAATGATGTCACCGGAATCGCAAGCGGCTTTGCCGAACTTGACCATATGACAGCCGGTTTTCAGCGCAGTGACTTAGTTATTGTAGCTGCCAGGCCTTCGATGGGGAAAACAGCTTTTGCCTTAAATATCGCCCAGAACATTGCGACAAAGTCTGAAGAAAACGTAGCAATATTCAGCCTGGAGATGGGTGCTGCCCAACTTGTGCAGCGTATGCTCTGTGCGGAAGGAAATATTGACGCCAATCGTCTTCGTACCGGTGCTTTGCAGGAAGAGGACTGGGAAAAGCTGACGATGGCGATGGGAAGCTTATCTTCGGCTGGCATTTTTATTGATGATTCCCCGGGCATCCGGGTAAACGACATACGCGCAAAATGCCTTCGTTTGAAGCAGGAACGGGGTATTGGCATGATTTTGATTGATTATCTGCAGTTGATCCAGGGAAGCAGCAGGGGCGGAGAAAGCCGCCAGCAGGAAGTCTCGGAAATTTCCCGTAATTTAAAAGCTCTTGCCCGTGAACTCAATGTGCCAGTGATTGCGCTGTCCCAGCTTTCCCGCGGAGTAGAGTCCAGGCAGGATAAACGCCCGATGATGTCTGACCTGAGGGAATCTGGAAGTATCGAGCAGGACGCAGATATCGTATCGTTTTTGTACCGTGATGATTACTATGACCAGGAATCTGAAAACCAAAATATTATTGAAATTATTATCGCCAAACAACGTAATGGCCCGGTCGGTACGGCAGAGCTTGCTTTTATTAAGGAATACAATAAATTCGTTAATTTGGACCGGCGACATGACGATAATCAAATCCCGCCCGGAGCTTAAGCTTCGGGCTTTTTACATAAACGAACAAATTAAGCTAATAAAACTTTTAATGTTCGTGTTTTATTGACTTTGTCAGCCGTGGTTGATAGACTATCTAAGGGATTTTCTCCAGAGTGGAATTCATATGAAAGTTTTAAATGAAGCCAACTGAACGTTATCGAATAAGCAAAGAAAAAACATGCCTAAGGTGCCGGCAGGAGAGATTGTGGAGGTGGACGCTGTGTCGTCAATAGTAATTGTAGGAACTCAGTGGGGAGACGAAGGAAAAGGAAAAGTGACGGATTACTTATCAGAAAATGCAGAGGTTGTGGCTCGTTACCAGGGTGGAAATAACGCGGGTCATACGATTGTGTTCGGGGGAACTAAATACAAACTTCATTTAATTCCGTCCGGAATTTTTTATGATGACAAGACCTGTGTCATTGGAAATGGCATGGTTATCGACCCGAAAGCGCTTGTCGAAGAGCTGGAATATCTTCATGAGCGCGGGGTGGATACAAGCAATCTGCGTATCAGCAACCGGGCGCACGTTATTCTACCGTATCACCTGCGTCTCGATGCTGTGGAAGAAGACAGCAAAGGCACAAATAAAATTGGAACGACCCGAAAAGGCATCGGCCCGGCGTATATGGATAAGGCGGCGCGTGTCGGCATCCGTATTGCGGACCTTCTGGACAAAGATGAATTCCGGGAAAAGCTGTCACGGAATTTAAAAGAAAAGAATCGCCTGCTGGAAAGAATGTATGACGCAGAAGGATTTGAACTTGAAGATATTTTGGATGAATACTACGACTACGGCCAGTTTTTTGCGAAGTACGTATGTGATACCTCGGTAGAATTGAATGAAGCGATCGATAAAGGCCGCCGTGTACTGTTTGAAGGCGCGCAGGGTGTCATGCTTGATATTGACCAGGGCACATATCCATTTGTAACGTCTTCGAATCCTATTGCCGGCGGCGTAACTATTGGCTCCGGGGTAGGACCGTCCAAAATTCAGCATGTGGTGGGTGTTTCTAAAGCATATACAACCCGTGTGGGTGACGGGCCGTTTCCAACAGAGCTTTCCGACGAAACCGGAGAGCAGATTCGTGAAGTTGGAAACGAATACGGAACTACTACCGGCCGGCCCCGCCGAGTTGGCTGGTTCGACAGCGTTGTCGTACGCCATGCGCGCAGAGTGAGCGGTATTACCGATTTATCCTTAAATTCCATTGATGTTTTGACCGGTATTGAAACATTGAAAATATGTAAAGCCTACAAGTATCGGGGAGAGATTATGGAAGAATTCCCTGCGAGTCTTAAAGTACTTGCCGAGTGCGAGCCGATTTATGAAGAACTGCCCGGCTGGACAGAAGACATCACCGGTGCTTCTTCGCTCGGGGACCTTCCAGTAAACGCCCGTCACTACATTGAACGTATCTCCCAGCTGACCAACATTCCTATCAGCATTTTCTCCGTAGGCCCGGATCGGAATCAGACAAATATGGTCCGCGGTGTATGGGCGATCCAATAAAAATCACTAAGCATCTGCCACAGAGGCAGATGCTTTTTTCCAAGAATCATTTTTTTCATATAAAACTAGTTGAAATTGATACTGTGACGTGATAATATTACTCATGTTGTCGTTATCCACAGCGACAATTTCTTCGTATCAAGAGCCATTAGCTCAGTTGGTAGAGCATCTGACTTTTAATCAGAGGGTCGGAGGTTCGAATCCTCCATGGCTCACCATGAAAGGCCCGTTGGTCAAGTGGTTAAGACACCGCCCTTTCACGGCGGTAACACGGG
The DNA here is from genome assembly GCF_002265875.1 of Marinococcus halophilus. Lineage (GTDB taxonomy): Bacteria > Bacillota > Bacilli > Bacillales > Marinococcaceae > Marinococcus > Marinococcus halophilus. The sequence continues at coordinate 138,328 of NZ_NPFA01000005.1, read as the reverse complement.
TTCGAATCCCGTACGGGTCACCATTTTCTTTAGCAAAAAGAAATGGAACAGACTAAAGATTCACGGTGTATTCTTTTTAAAAGGGCCTGTGGTGTAGTGGTTAACATGCCTGCCTGTCACGCAGGAGATCGCGGGTTCAAATCCCGTCAGGCCCGCCATTTTAATTTTCTGATTTGCAAATTTTAAGGCGGCTCGGTCAGTAGAACAGCAAGCATTACTTCTCCGAATGTTCTGCGAGTTGTCCGTCCCTAATTGCTTCATCGAATAAGCAAAGAATGAGGATAAGGACAATTAGTCTAAAGGCAAGAAAAGCATTCAAGCAGAAATACTCTTTTATTATGGCTCGATAGCTCAGTCGGTAGAGCAGTGGACTGAAAATCCTCGTGTCGGCGGTTCGATTCCGTCTCGAGCCACCATTTTATAAGATAACCAGCGCCTGGACTTCAACGTCCAGGCGCTTTTTTCACAGGCTCCGGGCCTCGATAGGAAGAGATAAAGAGCTATGTTACAATATGAAAGAGTATTGTAATCCGCTTAAATATTTTGCAATAAACATAAAAAGGCATGCCCGTGCTGAGTGTTACTACACATAGATGAGTGAATTTATGCCTTTTCACATTTGAGGAATGGAGCGGTGGGAACATGGACGAGAAAATATTAGTAGTCGATGATGAACAGCCAATTGCTGATATATTGGAGTTTAATCTTCAAAAAGAAGGGTTTCAGGTCGTTTGTGCTTACGATGGTGATGAAGCACTAGAAAAGGTGGACAATTTCGGTCCTGACCTTATTCTTCTCGACGTCATGCTTCCAAACAAGGATGGCATGGAAGTATGCAGAGAAGTCCGAAAACGGTTTGATATGCCGATTATTATGTTAACCGCCAAAGACGGGGAAATCGATAAGGTTCTCGGCCTGGAGCTTGGAGCAGATGATTATGTAACAAAGCCGTTCAGCAACCGGGAGCTTCTGGCCAGAGTGAAAGCCAATCTCCGCAGGAAACAGCCGGCAGCGGAAGAAGGAAGTACGGAGCCCCAGAACGCTATAAAAATCGGCGACCTTCTAGTAGATCCGGATGCGTATTTGGTAACAAAACGCGGGGACCCGATGGATCTTACGCACCGTGAATTTGAGTTGGTGCTATATCTTGCCCGCCACATCGGCCAGGTGATGACGAGAGAGCATCTTCTTCAGGCGGTGTGGGGCTACGATTACTTTGGGGACGTACGTACCGTGGACGTAACGGTACGCCGTCTGAGAGAGAAAGTAGAAGACAATCCGAGCTTCCCTGAATGGATTGTGACAAGACGTGGGGTAGGTTACTACTTAAAACATCCAGAACAGGAGAAGTAAGGTATGAAGATTATCGATTTTTTCAAATCGATTCATTTTAAACTCATTTTGATCTTCGTGCTGCTGATTTTTGTAGCGATGCAGTTCATTACCGTATTCTTTACGAGCGCGCTTGAAGATACGCTCGTAGAGAATTTTAATGATACGCTCGCCGAGCAGACAGATCTTCTGGAGTATAATGTGCAGGAGGAACTGACACAGAGTCGGGGAGAAGACGATAATACGGTTCAGGAAGATATCGACAGTTTATTAAGCCAATTTGCCAACTCAGGAGCCAACAATGATCCCGGCCACTCGAGTCCGGAAGCAAGGGTCATCGGCTCCAATCAAATTATTTTAGGTACGTCGAATATAAATGAGCAGGATATCGTCAATAATCAATCGAACGATGACCTTGTGCAGCGGGCGTTATTAGGAAATACGCTGGAGGAAGTACGCTGGGATGCCGAGAGCGGCCACAGGGTCAGCTTAATTGTGCGGCCGATCGAAGAGGATGGGGAAATTCTGGGCGTATTGTATGTGCGTTCTGACATGTCGAGCGTATACAGCCTGGTAAACGATATTAGCAGTATTTTGATTGCAGCAAGCATTATCGTGCTGATTTTAAATGCCATCCTTGGAATTCTGCTTGCGCGCACAATTACGCGCCCAATCGCAGATATGCAGCGCCAGGCGAAAATTATGGGAGAGGGAGACTTTTCCCGCAGAGTTCGTGTGTATGGTAACGATGAGATTGGGCAGTTGGCCCATTCCTTTAACCAGCTGACGCTGAAATTAAAAGAAAGCCAGGCAAGCACCGAAGACGAGCGAAAGAAATTAAGCTCGGTGTTGACCCATATGACGGATGGCGTTATAGCTACTGACGAACTTGGCCGTATTATTTTGATGAACAAGCGTGCCGAGCAGCTGTTGAACAAAAACAGCGATGAAATGGAAGGCACGTACATTACGGAGGCGCTGCACCTGTCAGAGACGTTAACGTCGAGTGATCTGTACGATTATAATGAAGCGATTATGCTTGATTTCAGCAGCGAGGAACAGGATTTTCTGCTGCAGGCAAACTTTTCGATCGTACGGAACGAAGACGGGCCGGTGACCGGGCTGATTACAGTGCTTCATGATGTCACGGAGCAGGAAAAAATCGAAAGAGAGCGCCGGGAATTTGTATCGAACGTCTCCCATGAATTAAGAACTCCGCTGACTACGCTGAAAAGCTACATGGAAGCCCTGGAGGACGGAGCGATGCAGGACGAAAATCTTGGGCCCCGGTTTTTACAGGTAACCCAGAATGAAACGGACAGAATGATCCGGCTCGTGAATGATCTGCTTCAGCTTTCACGGATGGATAGTGACGAAATCAGCCTGGAGTTTTTTACAGTGGATCTGTCTGAAATGATAAACCAGGTCATTGAACGTTTTGAAATGATTAATAAAGATAAAAACATTGCTTTCTATAAAGAGGTCCCCTCCTACCCGGTATATGTAGACATGGACAAAGACAGAATTTATCAAGTATTTGATAATGTGCTTTCGAATGCCGTGAAATACTCACCGGATGGAGGAGAAATCAGTGTGCAGATGTTTACGCGTGCTGACGCTGTAGATGTTGAAATCAGCGACCAGGGCGTTGGAATTCCAAAAGAAAGCCAGCACCGTATTTTTGATCGCTTTTACCGGGTGGATAAAGCAAGAGCGAGAAATCTTGGCGGTACCGGCCTGGGGCTTGCGATTGCCAAAGAATTTATCCACGCACACGGTGGAAGGATTGCGGCTGACAGCGAATGGAAAAAAGGAACCACTATATTAATTACGCTGCCGTATTCAGTAATTAATAAAGCGGAGGCTGGATCATGAAAGAAACCATTAAATCCTGGGTGTTGACGATTCTAGTGCTGGGAAGTCTGCTTCTTACCTGGCAGAATTGGTCGTTTCAGCCCGAATATGATAATGTCAATTCTTCTGAAAGCGTACAGGAAACGACGGAAATAGCAGAGACCCGGGAAGCAGGAGAAGTCATCCGCCCGAATCAGGCAGTCGTGCGTTCAAATGGAAGAAATGTTCTCATGACAGAGGACCAGGCTTCAACCGATCTGGATAAAGCCTTCCGGCAGCTTGAGGAAGCGAGTATTACAGAAACAACAGCAACCGATCTCGATCATGACGAACTGTATCAAAACGCTTCCTCAGCGGAGTACTCCACGGAGTTTGTATTTCCGTCACCGGTGTCGTGGTCGATGGTAAACGAGTTATTCAGCTTTGAAGATGAAAGCGAGGAAGCCTCCAGCATCCTGGACGGCTCAATTGACCGTATTATATTAACAGCTTCACCTGGAAGCGAAGAACTGAACGCTGCATTTGTTTCCTATAGTGAAGGTGTCGTTGTAAACAGCAATACAAGCCTTGATAAAAGCGATGTAGAGTACGAACGGTATCTCACAGAGCACGAAAGCATGCTCACATACAGCACTGATGAGGAAGGGTATGAAAAGCATATTTATATTCCTGAGAATCCCGGCTCCCGTACGAACTATACTTACGCTTCAACAAGTCTGTCAGCCGACAGCTTTCAGCAGGTATTGCTGCCGGAAGGAAATGGCCAAAACCTTCAGACGTATAACTATGACTCGTCAGAGGTTATTACAGACGGCACGAGAGAGCTGCGGATTAACAATGCCGGCGATTACCTTCGCTACGCTAATCCGACTTACTCCGAGCAGACAGACGGGAATAACACGAGCAGCCTGGTTTCTTCATTTGAATTTGTAAATAATCACGCCGGCTGGTCGGATGATTACCAGTATTATGATTCTAATACCCTGGACGGGGAAACGACGGTTACGTTCAGGATGAATAAAGGGGGCCTGCCCGTCTTTCGTGATTCCAACGGCAGCGATTTTGCTTCCATTCAGGTGTCTAATGTGGGCACGCAGACGAGTGGATACTCGCGTCCGCTGTTTGATTTGGAAAACAACCCGGTCAGAACCGGGGACGCTAGTGTTTCCACCGATCTTCCCACTGGGGAAGAGACGCTCGCCACGGTCCAGGAGCAGTGCAGTACCTCCCTGATCGAGGATCTCCAAATTGGATACAGCATTTCAAGGAACGGGGAGAATTCCGGCTATTATGACTTGGAGCCCGGATGGTTTGTCCGCTGCGACGGCAGCTGGTCCCCTGTGGACTTTAATGGAGACGACAACGGAGAAGGAGGAGAATAAGATGGACTGGGCAAGAACAAAGACCATTTTTATTATTGTTTTCCTGCTTCTTAATACGTTTTTGCTCTCTAGCTATTTAGAACAGCAGACCAACTACCAGCAAAGCTCCGCCTCTCAAACGAGCGGAGAAGAATCGGAACAGCGGCTTTATGGTTACGAGGAAGAGGAGCTTCCGGAGCGGATTGAACAGCTTCACCTCGAAGCGAGCTACATGGATTTTGAAAGCGGCAACCGCTCCCAGAAAGTAGAGGGTAATTCAAACATCAACGATATTACGTATATATCAAACGAACGATTGATTGGAATGAGCGCTACCCTCGAGGAGCCGGTAGAAATATCTGAGGATAACCGGAACGAAGATTTGGCTGCCTTTTTAAACAATTATGTCTGGAGAGCGGAAGACTATGAGCAGGGCCAGATGGATGAAGAGTTAAACAGGCAGTATTACTACCAGACATTTGACAATAAACAAATATATAAGCCGGAAACGTCTGCTCAGCTTGAACTGGTGTTTAACGACCAAAACGAGATTGTCGGCTTCCGCCAGTCATATTTTGAGCTCGACGCCACTCCTGCCGATAGTACAATTCCCCCAGAGGATGCTATCGAAGCCCTGGGGAACCCAAGTAACGGTATTTTGCAGACTAACGATACGGTGACCGATGTGAGCGTCGGTTACTTTAACCAGGTGACACCACAGGGGGAAAACGTTTATTTATATACACCCATGTATATTGTAGAAGTAAATGGAGAATCCAGGTACCTGGTGAACGCAAGAACTCAGCGTGTCCAGTCATGGGATCAGGTTATGGAGAATAACGGCGAAGAAGACGTTATGGTCGAGCCGGAAGTGCCTGAGAACGGCACCGGCTCTGAGGAAAATGCGGAAGAGAATGGACCGGCAGAAAACGGGGAAGAAGCACCGGCCGGTGAATAGAGAAAGCAGGAGGATAGAATGACATTGCAGTTCAGCGTACTTGCCAGCGGCAGTACAGGTAATGCCATATACGTACAGACCGGAAAGCAGCGTTTGTTGATTGATGCAGGCTTGAGCGGCAAAAAAATAGTGGAGAATTTATGTGCCATTGGCGTTGATCCAGCGGCACTGGATGCCTTGATTATCACGCATGAACACAGCGACCATATTAAAAGTGCGGGAGTATTAAGCCGAAAATACCAGCTGCCGGTTTATGCCAACCCAAAAACCTGGCAGGCCATGGAAGGGCTGATCGGCAAGGTGCCTCTCGAACAAAAATTTCATCTTGAACGGAATCAGCCGGCGTTGTTCGGAAACATTGAGCTCGAACCGTTCCATGTATCGCATGATGCTGTGGATCCAATGTTTTTTGTTTTCCATAATGAAGGTAAAAAGTTGGCGCTTGCCACAGACATGGGGTATGTCAGCGACCAGATCAAAGGCACGGTAAAAAATGCCGATGCGTACATTTTTGAGTCAAATCATGATATTAATCTGCTGCGCATGGGCCACTATCCGTGGAATGTTAAAAAACGTATCCTTGGTGATTCCGGCCACGTATCGAATGAAGACTCCGCCTATGCACTCGCTGATGTTGTCGGTGACCGGACGAGTAGAATTTATCTTGCTCACTTAAGTCGGGATAATAATATGAAAGACCTGGCACGAATGACGGTGCAGCAGGTACTTGAGGAAGAGGAAACAGGGATAGGCCATACGTTTCACCTTTACGATACGGATCCGTTTGTTCCCACCAGCCTGCATACCCTCTAACCTAAGACATGTAGTACACCTGCCGGGTATTTTTTATAAACGTAAAAAATTATCAAAAGCACGCCCTTTTACTAGACGGAGCGTGCTTTTTCTTCGTACAATAAATATACATCCCGGCACCCGAGACGGGTATGATAAAGGGCTCTTGTTTCAACCTGCATCAAAAGCACTGGAAGAAGTCCCGGTATCTTATGGAAAAGGAAGTGTCGGAATATGGGTTATTATGATGATCATGCAAGAAAAGAAAGCCATAAACAAAAAAGAAATCGCAGAAATGTAGGTATCGCAGGCTTTGTGGGGGCCATTATCGGTGCAGGGGTAATGACAGTATCAGCACCTTTTATATATGATTCAGTTTCAGGGGAAAACACGGAAACGGTTGATGGGACGGCTGATCTTTCAAACGACAGCTCCGGGTCCAATGTTTCCACGGAGGAAGTAAGCGCTGATTCCGGTACGGTGACAGCAGCAGCGGATAAAGTCTCCGGCGCTGTAGTTGGAGTATTTAACCAGGTACAGGCACAAAACGCCGGCGTTCAAGGCAGCCAGGGAAGTGAGGGGCAGGAAGATGGCTCTGTGGAACAGGGAACCGGCTCTGGTGTCATTTATAAAAAAGAAAACGGCTCGGCATTTATTGTGACCAACAATCATGTAGTGGAAGGAGCCAATTCTGTAGAAATCAGCTTAGCGGATGATACGCGGCTGGAAGCAGAAATTGTCGGCACCGATCCTTATACTGATCTGGCTGTGTTAAAAGTAGACGGCGAAAAAATAAATACCGTCGCGGACTTTGGCAGCTCCGAGGATGTGCAGGTTGGCGACCAGGCTATCGCTATCGGGAACCCGCTCGGTACAGACTTAACACGGACGGTAACTGAAGGGATTATCAGCGCAAAAGACCGAAGTATCCCTGTCGATTACAACGGGGACGGCCAGAATGACTGGGAAGCAGACGTTATGCAGACAGACGCTGCGATTAACCCAGGTAACAGCGGAGGCCCTCTGGTTAATAGTGCCGGCCAGGTAATCGGAATTAATTCGATGAAAATTGCACAATCTTCCGTGGAAGGCATCGGCTTTTCAATTCCGACGTCGGTAGCTGTGCCGATCATTGAGGATTTAGAAGAAGACGGTGAAGTAGAACGCCCGCAGCTGGGAGTAGCCATTCAATCTATTTCTGAGCTGTCAAGCTATAACTGGACGGAAGAATTAGGGCTTCCGGAAGACGTGGATCACGGAGTATATGTGACTCAGGTACAGCCAAATTCTGATGCCCAGGAGGCAGGCCTTGAGCAAAACGACGTCATTACGCAAATTGACGGTGAAGAAGTGCAGGGAGGCAGCGATCTCCGGGAGTATCTGTATAATAGTGCTGAGATTGGGGATACGGTTACTATAACGTATTACCGGGACGGAGAGAAGCAGACTACAGAGATAGAATTAACCCAAACTGCATCCACAGGTGAATAAATTATTTAAAGACCTTTTAACGAAGGTCTTTTTTTTGTGGATAAATAGGGAGGGCGATGGCTGGAAAAAGAATTTGTGCTACAATGGATGCTGAAAAAATCGGGAAGCGAAACAACGGAACCCCTTGGTATACTGCTGTGAAGAACGCTTAGAAGAAGCGTTGGATGATGCCGTGGAAAACGGTAGAGAAAAAGCTCCGGGTGTGTATAAAATTGTGGATAAACACTAAAAAATATCCACAGGCTGTGAGTATTTTACAAAAAGATCAGTATTTACCGTGTCAATTTAAGGTCGTTCACTTGTGAATATGTGGACAATTTCTGTGGAAAATTAAGACTTTGGAGGAGTACCTGTGAATATATTAATCATTGCTGTCGGCAAATGCAAAGAAGCATTTATCAATGAAGGAATCGCTGAGTATAGAAAAAGACTAACGAAACAAGGCTCAGTGGAAATTGTGGAAGTAAAGGATGAAAAAACACCGGAACAGGCAAGCGAGAAGGAGAAGGAGCAGGTGAAGGAGACAGAAGGGGCACGTATTCTCAAAAAGGTTCCCGAACGTGGGTATGTGATCGCTCTTGAGCCGGAAGGCAGAATGATTTCTTCTGAACAACTGGCTGCAACCTTTCACGAATCAGCTGTACAGGGAACCAGTACTATCATTTTTGTTATAGGGGGATCGCTCGGTCTTTCTGAAGAAGTATTAAAACGGGCTGATTTTAAATGGTCATTCTCCAAATTGACTTTTCCGCACCAATTAATACGCTTGATGCTTACAGAACAGATTTACCGGGCTGTACAGATTAACGCAGGAAGTCCGTATCATAAATAAAAGCTATGCAAAAAGCGCTTATTCTTGAAGGAGTATGCGCTTGAGTGAGTTTTAATCATTGTAGCCACTTAATTGTTCTTCATATGCGAATTCGACTATAACAAAGATGTATTTCCGGTGTCATAAGCATGTTGCAGCAGTGTTTCTTTCGAACCGGTATTGGATGGAAAGCTCTGATAAGTTTTGATAGGCGGTCGTCTGCGTCGCTTTCCGTAATAGAAGCAATAACGTTGGTGTAGCTTCTGTCTCTTTGCTGGGTTCAAGGAAAGTTTCTGCCGTTTCTTCCTGCAGTTCTTCTTTCGCAGAAGATCCCTCCAGCAGCTTCAGAATTTGCGGAAGTGCTGCAGGCTGACAATGAGAGTAAAGAAACAAGACCTACGGAAAGGGCAAACTTTTTATTCGTATACCTCTCTGTAAAATGTATTTAGTGGTTATATAGTACTGTTTTAGCAGAGGATAAACAAACATTTATTTGCCAGGTGCTTCTTTTTTTATGCAAAAAAGGCCGGCGCTATCAGAATATACACATCTGAAACCGCCGGCCTTTTCTCATAGCACAAATACATTTAACGTAATAATGGCTCCTGTCACCATTCCAATTAAGCTGAAAATCACTCCGGCCCAGGCCGCTTTTCTGCCTCGGTAATGATGGTTCTTAATATCCTTCAATGCTTTGAGGCCGGTCCACAAACCGATAATGCCAAAAATTAGGCTGAAAGGAAAAAGAATTACAAGAAAAATAAATGCATCAAAACCAAGTACTAACGAAATAATGGCTTTAATGCTGCTTGGCTGTCTTGCTTCTGTATGAGTATCGTTCATGGCCTGCCGCTCCTTCACTTTCCTGTCTCACATTCATGTTCTTTTATCGTAACGCGCCCGTAAAGCAAAAACAATGGATAGGAGTGGCTTTCTATTGACAATTCTGGGTCGGGCTACGTTTGATCTGTCGAAAAAAAGGATATTAATGATTTAGGATGGACAGTAAAAGAAGTCAGCTGATGAAGGAGTCGACGCCGTGATGGAAATTCTGCAGAATGACTGGGATCCTGTACTCAAGAAAGAGTTCGACAAAGAATACTATCAGGAGCTGCGGGAATTTTTAAAAAAGGAATATCAGGAGCATGCCGTCTATCCTGATATGCACGACATCTTTAATGCGCTGCATTACACTGGCTATGAAAATACTAAAGTAGTTATACTCGGCCAGGACCCTTATCATGGGCCAAACCAGGCTCATGGGTTAAGTTTTTCAGTGAATCCGGAGGTCTCTATTCCGCCATCGCTAAAAAATATTCACGCAGAGCTTGAAGAAGATCTGGGATGTGAAAGGCCCCGGCATGGGTCTTTGGTTTCCTGGGCAAAGCAGGGAGTGCTTCTGCTAAACACAGTACTTACGGTGCGAAAAGGGGAAGCAAATTCGCACAAAGGAAAAGGGTGGGAAGACTTCACGAATGAAGTTATCCGGCTGACGAATGAAAAAGAGTATCCTGTTGTATTTATTTTGTGGGGGCGCCATGCTCAGGCGAAAGAAGAACTTATTACTAATGAGCACCATTTAGTCATTAAATCACCACATCCGAGTCCGTTTTCCGCAAACAAGGGATTTTTCGGCAGCCGTCCATTTTCAAAAACAAATCAGTTTTTAAAAGAAGCCGGGCGGCCGGAGATTGACTGGTGTATTCCAACAGAGGAGGAAGATCAGACATGAGTATCCAAACATCTGCAACAACGTTAGCAAACGGAGTAAAAATGCCTTGGCTCGGCCTTGGTGTCTACCAGGCAGAAAAGGGCGATGAGGTGAAAAATGCTGTGTTAACAGCCCTGCAGACAGGCTACCGCTCTATTGACACTGCATCCTTTTACGACAACGAAGAAAGTGTCGGAGAAGCGATTCAGGAAAGTGGAGTGCCGCGTAATGAATTATTTATTACCACAAAGCTCTGGAACAACGAACATGGCTTCGACGAAGCGCTGGAAGCCTTTGAGCGTTCCCGTAAAAAACTCGGTGTCGATGTAGTGGATCTTTATTTAATCCACTGGCCGGTGCCCGGAATGTTTAAAGAAACCTGGGGAGCGCTCGAAAAGCTGTATAAAGATGGCAAGGTGCGCGCCATAGGCGTCAGTAACTTTACGGACCAGCACCTCGAAGAGCTGCTAAAAACAGCGGAAATCACACCGATGGTTAACCAGGTAGAGTTCCATCCGCGCCTGTTCCAAAAAGCGCTGCTGGAATATTGCCAAAACCATGACATTCAACTTGAAGGATGGAGACCGCTTGGCAAGGGCGACCTTCTCGAACACGATGCTGTGAAAGAAATTGCTGACAAGCACGGCAAAACGCCGGCACAGGTTCTCGTACGCTGGGCACTCCAGCACAACGTTGTGTCTATTCCTAAATCAGTAACAGCCGAACGGATCCGCTCCAATGCGGAGGTCTTCGATTTTGAACTCGATACGAAAGATATGGACACCATTAACGGCATGAACGAAAACGCCCGTTACGGGATGCACCCGGATGAATTCGATTATGCATCAACGACAAAATAACGCAGTAAAACAGCCGGCACATTCGTGATGCCGGCTGTTTTTTTATGTGAAATTTTTAAGACTGTTCAAGCCCGGTTTCGATCATACTTGTTATTTGCGGATCAGTAGGCCTGGTGCTGCTTTTGAAGCTGCCTAAAACTTCGCCGCGGCGGGAAACAAGAAACTTTTCAAAATTCCATTCGATTTCGCGGCCGGGGGCAGTCTGGTCCAGAAGCCAGGCAAACAATGGATGCTTTTCATTTCCTCTGGCATGGGTTTTGTCAAAAATGTCAAAGCTGACTCCGTAGTTGGTTTCACAAAACTCCGTGATGTTTTCAATAGTGTCTGGTTCCTGGCCGCCAAAATCGTTTGAAGGAAAGCCCAGTACCTGAAAGCCTCGATTTTTGTAGCGTTGGTACAGCTCCTCCAGTTCCTCATACTGCGGAGTGAATCCACATTCTGAAGCGGTATTGACGATTAAAAGTACATCTCCCTGGTACTCACTCAGCGTTTTTTCCGTGCCGTCAGCCTCGACGGCCTCGATATTATAAATGCCGGCTGTCATATGTTTCCTCCTTTAGAGTGAATGATACTTTCCGTATAACCTTCGTATTTTCCGTTTAAACTCCTTTGCTGTGAACAAAATGCAATTAATGCAGGAAATAGCAGGAAGGTTTTTCAATTGCATCAGGGTGCTATAATAGTAACCGATATGGATGAATGAGGAAAGAAGGCATCATGATGAAGGGAACAAAACTACTTTTATTGTCAGCTGCCATATTCACAGGCAGCTTGTTCTCCTACTTACAGATTCCGGCAGGATGGCTGCTCGGCGGGCTTGTCACAGGAGTTACCTGCGGCATGGCATATAGACGGCTCGTCTTTGATGGCTGGCCGTTCCGCACCATCCTTGCCCTGATTGGATGCAACATTGGTTTTATGATGGAGCCCGGCATCTTTGCCCTTCTAGGGCAGTACATTTTTCCGCTGATTCTTACGCTCAGCTTAACGATGGCGCTTGGTGTCGGGCTTGGATGGCTGATGAACCGCTGGACGGACCTGGATCCGCTGACGGCTTATTTTTGCTGTGTGCCGGGAGGGGCTTCGGAGGTGATCGGCTTGAGCAGTGATTACGGAGCTGATAACCGGATGGTTGCTGCCTTTCACACTACGCGCATAACGCTGTTTGTGTTAACAATACCAATTTTTATTGGTCTTACGACCACGGCAGACATTGGTTCGATGGGAAGTGCCGGACCAGCAATGTCCGAAGTTTCTCCAGTAGTAATGGGCGTCTTCGGCATTTGCGTTGCAGTGACAGTCCTGCTGTATTATTTGTATAAAGTGCCGGCGGGGACACTGTTTTACGGGTTGATTATCGGGTTTGTGGCCGGCCACTGGGTGGTGACCACAGCCCATGGGCTGCCGTCTGTTATTGGCGGAGCCGGACAGGCTCTGCTCGGAGCGATGGTGGGTATCCGTTTTGATCGCCCGACATTTTACAAATTAAAAGAGATTGGGCGGCCGAGCGCGGTGCTTCTTGGGTTTTATTTCATTTTCAGCCTGCTGCTTGCTCTGCTGTTTCACGCTGCGACCAGCCTGCCGTATGTAACGAGTCTGCTCAGTACAGTACCGGCAGGGGCAGCGGAGATGAGCAGCACAGCGATTGCGTTAGACCTTGAGCCTACTCTTGTGTCGAGCCTTCACATTATAAGAGTGCTTGTGTTATTTATCTGCCTGCCGTTTTTTGTACGTCTGCTGCAGAAACTGATCCAGAAGCAGTCTGCATAGCTGAAACAAATAGATATAAACAGTTGGGACGATAATTAATTTTATCGTCTTTTTTGCTTTCTTTGGAGGTGAAAATGTTAAAAAGAGCTGGCTTTTTACGATAACGCTTCAATGATAATAGAAATAAAATTATTTCGTAAAAAGCAAACCTTTTGAACTCCTTATGTATCACTGGTTTTTCGAATTTTTAAATAATCAGGGCAATATTTTTGTGTGAGATTATCTTACACAATACTAGATTCTGAAAATTTAAACGGTAAAATACTATTTAACGCAAGATGTTAACTAAGTTCACATGAATCTTGCACGATAATAACAGAGGGGGAAAAAACGTGGATCCGATAGTATTGCTTGATAACCTTTGGGTTATGATTGGATTTATTTTAGTTATTCTTATGCAGGGTGGATTTATTCTATTGGAAGCAGGTTCGACCCGGATGAAAAACGCGGGTCATATTGCAGGAAAAACAATCTTCACACTGGGAATTTCCTCACTTGTCTTCTGGGCTGTCGGGTACGGTTTTATTTACGGCAACGATGTCGGTGGTATCATTGGGCTTTCGAACTTCTTTTACGGAGATGCAAGCACTGCAGACGGTTTAACGCCTGCCGTCGACTTTATCTTCCAGCTGGCGTTTGCAGCGATTGCCCTTACGATTGCTTTCGGCGGATTCGCTGAACGTGCCAAGCTTGCTGCTTACGTAGTATTCGCTATTTTATTCTCTGCTATTGTATACCCAATCGTAGCACACTGGATCTGGGGCGGCGGCTGGATCTCCGGTCTTGGCAAACAGGACTTTGCCGGTTCCACGGTAGTCCACCTCACTGGTGCAATGGGTGCTCTTGCGGCAACAATTTTACTTAAGCCGCGGATTGGGAAATATAATAAAGATGGCTCAGTTAACAACCTTCCAGGCCACAACCAGGTATTTACTGCCTTAGGTGTACTTCTGCTGTGGGTCGGCTGGTTCGGCTTTAACGGTGCCAGTACATTTGGGGTAGCGGACGGATTCTTTGGTTACGTTTCTATGAACACGCAGCTTGCAGCTGCAGCAGGTGCTTTTGCAGCGCTTTTGATTGCCTGGGCGGTACTTGGGAAAGCAGACGTACCAAGCATGCTCAACGGAGCACTTGCAGGGCTGGTAGCAATTACCGCTTCCTGCGCATTTGTAGCACCATGGGCATCTGTGGTTATCGGTGCAATTGGCGGTATGCTCTGCTTCTTCAGCGTTCGTTTCTTTGAAAAACGCAACATCGACGATCCGATCTTCGCCCTTTCAGTGCACGGCATGGCCGGCGCCTGGGGAACGATTTCTACCGGTTTCTTCGCTACACCACAGCTTGCTGAGATGAATGGCGGCCGCGCCGGGTTGTTCTACGGCGGCGGGTTAACCCAGCTTGGGGTACAAATTATCAGTGTCGTAGCATGCGGGTTGTTCGCTTTCATTGCTTCGTATATTCTACTCTTGATTACGAAATCGATTATCGGCGGACTTCGCGTATCGGAGGAAGAAGAAATTATGGGTCTTGATATGAGTGAGCACGGTGCATACGGTTATCCGGAGAACGTGCAGCCTACTCTGGACAATTCTTCAGAAAGAACAGGAGCATAAAATATGTCGAATTCTTCATTCTCACAAGTACAGGGATTTTCACCAGAACCTTCCTTTAAGAGCTATGAAGAAATAAAAAAAGACAAAGAAGAGAAGATGAATGATTTGGCGGGAGAGCCAGTAAAGCTTAATGAAGCCCACGATAAGTGGATTTCAGAGACGGTTACTCTTGCTGTTCATCATCACCAGAGTGAGCGGGGAGACCTTCCTGCTCACTTTGCTTTTTTTCTTATGGGAAGCGCAGGAAGGCAGGAGCAGGCAAAATTCAGTGATCAGGACCATGGAATTGTTTTCGAGGGCAGAGACGATGAACATCAGGATTATTTCCTCGGCCTGGGAGCGGAAATACGGGAAGGGATGGCGGTTGTTGGCTATCCGCGGTGCGAAGGGTTGGTTATGGCTTCGCATAAACGCTGGTGTCACGATGTGGAAGGATGGAAAAAGCAGGTGGACGGCTGGATTGAAGCCGATGAATGGGGGCCGTTCCGCCACCTCCTCACCTTCATCGATGCCAGAACGCTGCTTGGAGAAGATAAGCTTCTGGAGGAAGTGAAGGAGCATGTCTTTGAGCAGGCCGGCCAGGAAGACGTGTTAAGACGCTTATCGGAAAATACCGCGTACCTGCATAAGGGGCTCAATGCTTTCAGGCAGCTGCTTCCGGAAGAGAAAGGGCCGTATGCGGGTTCGATGCATATAAAAGACGTAGGTTTTTTCCCGTATGTCCATGCCCTTCGGCTGCTCGCCATTTATGAAAGAGTGCATGCTTCTTCCACGATAGAACGTATCCGCCAGGTGTCAGAAAAGCATGCTTATGTCCAGGGCAAAGACATACATTTTAAAAATTTGCTGGAGCTGCGGGCCTCGTTTTCCGAGCAGCAGCACGCCTATGAAGACGTTCACTACGTGCCGGTACAGCAGCTTTCGAAAACCCAGAAGTCCGAACTGAAGGCTGCGTTAAAAGAAGGAAAGCACCTGTTTCAGCATACAAAAAAAATCATGGAGTCGGGTGATTTTTAAATGTTCCAATGGATGCGCAGTATTTCGAGTCGATTTGGCGGCCTGGACTCCACGAACCCCCAGCACCAGTCTTTCATGCGCCAGCTGCAAAAAGACGTAAAAGCGGAGCAGCCTCTGCAGAAATCGGTTTCTTCGCTGAATGTTACCGTCCTTGACCTGGAAACCTCGGGCTTTAATGCGGATGCCGGAGATAAGATATTGTCGATGGGAGCTATTAAAATTAAACACAACCGGCTGGTGCGGGATGACGCCTTTTATACGCTTGTTCGTGAACCGGAGGCTGTGTCCCCGGAGGTAAGCGAGGTTACCGGATTAACAGCGGAGGAGCTAGCGGCGGACGGCCAGCCAATCAGCGAGGCTCTCGAGCAGTTCTATCAATTTGCCCAGGCAGATATACTCGTAGCCCATCATGCCAGTCATGAACGAAAGTTTTTGCAGAAGTATACGTACCGGACAATGGGGTCGAATCTTCAGCACCGCCTGCTTGATACTTCATTTGTGTTCAGTATTGCTGCGCCGGACTTTGAGTTTCGTTCGCTTGATGATTGCTGCAGCTATTACGATGTCCCTATAAAGGGAAGACACAATGCTCTCGGGGATGCCATTATGGCTGCCGAGCTCTGGGTACGTTCCATTCAGACAGTCCAGGAGCTCGGATACGAAACACTTCAAGACGTCTATGCCCATCTCAGTCACCGCCGTAAATGAACGGCCCCGTACGGCCGGCTGAAAAAATTTAAAAAGGAGGAGGGCGCGGTGAAAGGTAATATCCCTCGTAGCGCTGCCTGTTTTCCCATTAGCGTGGTACAAGAAATCACATCATTGTCAGCTCGCCAAATCCGTTACTACGAAGAGCAGGGGCTGATTGATCCGGAACGAAACCAAGGAAACCAGCGCCTGTTTTCGATGAATGATATTGACCGGTGTCAGGAAATCAAAGAGCTTATTGACCAGGGGTTAAATATTGCCGGCATTAAAGCCGTGCTCTCCGCCCGGAACAAAAATTCCGGCTGACAATTAGAAGGCTGGAAATGTATTAATAAAAAAGTCCCTTTTTCAAAAAAATTCTTTATATTTGTTTGAATAAAGAAATGAACGGGAACACTTTCGAAACAACGGAGGTGTTTTATTCATGTCATTTATCATTGTAGAAGATATTCAAGTGCCGGCGAAAAAATTCGACGAGCTTGAGAACGCCCGTGAAGACGCATCGGAAAAGGAAGTTATTGTGCGCAATAACGATGGCCAGTACTGGGTGGTTGATGAGGAAGACTACGCAAAGATCGAAGCCTATGGCTATGAGCTTGTAGAGAAGTAAACACACGTATAAGAGTCCGCACCTAAATTTTAGGGCGGACTCTTTTTTAAATGTAAATAAATCCGGAAAAAAGCGGAAATGGAAACGGGTTTCAAAGGAAAGAAGAAGTGAAAAAGTACAAGTAGTGCAAAAACGGCTCAGGAAAGTATAAATGACAGGTTTTTTAGGAGGGGGACTGGAATGACACGCTATGAAGATGACAGTTTATCGCTGCATACGGATTTGTATCAGGTGAATATGGTGGAAACGTATTGGCGAAGCGGTATGCATACCCGTAATGCCGTATTTGATCTATACTTTCGGGAGCTTCCGTTTGGTAATGGCTTCGGCGTATTTGCCGGGCTGGAACGGGTGGTGAATTTTTTAGAAAACTTCCGGATGACAGAGGAGGATCTTGCCTACTTGCGGGAAGCAGGCTACGGAGAAGATTTTCTTTCCTATTTAGAGGAACTCAGGTTTACCGGCAGCGTTTATGCTATGAAAGAAGGCGAGCTTGTCTTTGGCAACGAGCCGCTGCTCAAAGTAGAAGCGCCGCTTGGAGAAGCCCAGTTAATCGAAACGGCGCTTTTAAACATGGTGAACTATCAAACGCTGATCGCTACGAAAGCAGCCCGGATTAAACAGGTGACAGGGGGAAATGGGCGCGCGATGGATTTTGGCCTGCGGCGGGCCCAGGAGCTGGATGCCGGCTTATGGGGAAGCAGAGCAGCCTTTGTCGGCGGTTTTGAAGTAACGAGCAACGTCAGGGCAGGAAAGGTATTCGGACTCCCTACAGCAGGCACACATGCGCATTCTATGGTTCAGGCCTGCGAGACTGAATATGAAGCTTTTAAAATGTATGCTGAGCACCATACGGATTGCGTGTTCTTAGTGGATACGTACGACACCCTTCGTTCCGGAGTTCCTAACGCAATTAAGGTTGCAGAAGAAATGGGAGAAAATATCCGCTTTAAAGGCGTGCGTCTCGACAGCGGGGATCTGGCCTATCTATCCAAAGAAGCGAGGCGAATGCTCGATGAAGCCGGCTTTACCGACACCCAGATTATCGCTTCCGGAGATCTGGATGAGTACACGATCACCAATTTGAAATCCCAAGGAGCAGAGATTGATACGTGGGGCATCGGAACAAAGCTTATTACTGGCTATGACCAGCCTGCTCTTGGGGCAGTATACAAGCTTGTAGCCATTGAGGGCGATAACGCCCGCATGCGTGACACGATGAAGATTGGGGCAAAAAAATCCGGTAATCTGGAGAAAATGACTACACCCGGTGTGAAAAACGTCTATCGGATTATAAATACTGAAAACAAACGCTCAGAAGGAGATTACGTTACGCTTGCCGGGGAAGAGCCAAACGAGCAGGAGGAACTGCATATGTTCCATCCCGTGCATACGTACATCAGCAAAAAGGTCCGGAATTTCAAAGCTGTGAATCTTCATGAAACAATATTTAAAGATGGGAAGCTGGTTTACAGCCTGCCTTCCATGGCAGATATCCAGGCCTATATGCAATCAAATCTTCCGCTTTTATGGGAAGAATACAAACGTTCGTTAAACCCGGAAGAATACCCGGTCGACTTAAGCCCGAAATGCTGGGAAAATAAAGTGCAGAAAATGCATGAAATTCAAAATGAGTTCAGTCAATAAGCAATTGCCTGCCGGGCCGGTTTTTCCGCCCCGGTATTTCTTTTGCATCAGCCAATTGCGAACGTCTCGTGACAATAAGAGGAAACGTAAGGCTGCGGGCTGCACATATGATATAATTTGGCAGGATCCTAATTGTACTATGATGAACGCAAAGAAAGGGAGGGCAGAGCTTATGCAGATATCTGTTCAGACCGTGATTGAAAAAATGGAAGAGGAATTGCTCCAGCTCGCCGAGCAGGGGGAAAAAGGAGACGAGCGGGCGCTGCAGGAGCATGCAAGAACGCTTCGAAACTACTGCGATATTCTGCTTTCTTCAAGGGAGGCTGAAGTGAAGCAGCCAGTTGCATCGCCCCCTCGTTCCGGGGCGCCAGCTTCTGCTTCGGGAGTGACTGCGGCAAGGAACCCCCGCCGGGAACCGTCCGGGGAGGAAGAGGAAATTCCGTCCACGGAAGGTAATTTACTGGATTTTTAAAAAGAAGGAGATTTGGGCATGCTTTGGAAAGTACTCGTGATATTAGGAGCAGTGAACGCTGCGATGGCTGTAGGAATAGGGGCATTCGGAGCCCACGGCCTGGAGGGCCGGCTTTCAGACCGTATGATTGACACGTATCAGACTGGCGCGCAGTACCATATGTATCATTCCCTGGGGCTGATCGCTATTGGTGCAGTCGCAGCATACACCGGCGGAGGTTCAGCACTGGTGGGGTGGTCCGGATGGCTTTTATTTGCAGGTATCGTTTTGTTTTCAGGCAGTTTGTACGCATTGTCGCTTTCAGGCATTTCCTGGCTGGGGGCCGTCACTCCTTTAGGCGGAGTTGCTTTTATTGCCGGTTGGATTTGTTTAATTATATATGTGCTGAAAGCCTAAAAGGCATAAAAAGGGCCGGCTGCGGGTGGTTTATCCGCGGCCGGCCTTTTTCTGTTTGTAATAAAAACTATACTGCTCTTGTGCGGTCAATCCGGCCAAGAAAAAGTGCCAGGCCGAGGCCGGTAACAAATGTTACGAGACTTACGACGAAAGCAATTACGCCGTCATTTAAACCTGGAAATATAACATAAAGCGAACCAACAAGCAGGCCGGTAATTACTGCATACGTTCCCACCGTATGAGCATGCAGCATGTAGCGCAATAGCTTGCTCATGATCGCTATTCCTACAAGAACGCCAACGCCGAAGGTGAAGAGCACCGGCAGGTTCAATTCTGTCAGAGCATTAATGACGGTTTGATAAACGCCAATAATCACAAGCACAAATGAACCACTGATGCCGGGAAGAATCATCGCTGTGCTCGCAAGCCAGCCTGAGAAAAACAAAATGGCAAAGCTTCCTGCGCTCCCGGTAGCAATCACAGCTGTCTCCTCATCCCCCTGGAAAAGGCCGGAGAGTAAGACAATCACGGCTGCGAGCAGTAAAATGACGTAATGGTTCTTTTTGAAATTTGTTTTATAATTCACTTTATACAAAATAAAAGGAATCGTTCCGAGTATCAGCCCAAAAAAGAAGAAAAACGTTGGCTGTGGATGTTCGGCAAGCAGCCATTCGAGCAGATGGGCAAGCGACAGGATAGCTGCCCCCATTCCTACTCCCAAAGGAATTAAAAAGCCGAGCTGCTGCTTCCACTGGCGTGAAAAAAGCAGGCTGATCGCAGACAAAAGCCGGTAGTAAATGCCAAGTATCAATGCCAGAGTGCCACCGCTCACGCCCGGGATAACGTCACTGGCGCCCATGGCCATGCCGCGTAAAATATTTTTCCATTCAATCATGTACATCGAGACTCCTCGTTCATCAGAAATTGGTTTATGTAAAAACTGCAAATTTTTCACAGCTTCAATTCTTTATATCACGTTTTAAAAGAAATTACTATAACCCTCAGCAGTCCATGAAAAAAACCGAACAAAGGGTTCGGTTTAAAAAACGGCGTCAGGCTCGAGCTCGTCATTTTCTTCGCGGCGGAGGCTTCGTTCAAACACGAACGGGCCAAACGGAATGACAGATACAATAACAGCAATGAGCATACGCAGAAACGGCCAGCGTTTTTGGATCCAGACAAAAAGAGCAATAGCTACATATAAGATAAACAATCCACCATGGGCAGCTCCAACAACGGTAACAGCCATGTCAAAGCCAGCTCCATACTTTAACGGCATGGCAATAAAGAGCAGGAGCAGAAACGAGATTCCTTCAATAATACCGGCCCACCTAAGCGATTGGAGAGAATTCATGCACGGCCTTCCTTTCTAATAGCAAAATCACGATAAGAATACATCGTTAACATAGCACAAGAGGGAAGCCGGAACAATGGACGAATTGTGACAGTTGCGTTAGGAGCGTTCAGCCGCATATAAGCTTAAGGAACGGTTCCACCGCCTGACAGGGCGCTGGTAGGTCATCCCGATGTTTTCTGCTACTTTAATAGAAGGCGTATTGGCAGGATCGATGACTGAAACAAGCTTTGGGATGGCAAGTGAATAGAATGCAAAATCCCGGACCATAGCTGCTGATTCAGAAGCATAGCCCAGTCCCCAGTTTTCAGGGGTGAGCAGGTACCCAAGTTCAATAGAAATGTTTCCTTCTATTCTTTCGGGCACAAGTCCGCACTGGCCGATAAAGCTTTGAGTGTGCCGGTCTTCCACTATCCACATCCCGACCCCGTATGATAGATAGTGACTTTTGTTCCAATGGATCCATTCATTGATTTCTTTTTCGGACTTTAAGTCGGCGTAATAGCGCATAACGTCTTTATCCTGAAAAATATTTTTCAGCAGTGGGTGGTCTTTATGCTGCATAGAACGAAATGAAAGACGTTCTGTGGAGCGGGGGAGTCGCAACGCTTTCACCTCTTTGATTAAAATTAGCAGCTGGCGGGTCTCCCAGTCTTTCGGTAAACTCTTTTAAAGTTGCTTGGAAAGAAGATTTTTTTGAATTTCCTGGTTTTTTTCTGCGAATCGTTCGTTATGGGAAGAAACCATTGCTTTCGCCCCGGCGCCGGGTTCCAGGTACTGCTTGACGCTGTTCGCAGCGGAAGCGCCTTCTACAAACGCTCCGGCAATTAGGTGAACCTTTCCATGGTGGCTGGTAATGTCCCCGGCAGCAAACAAACCTTCGATATTTGTGCCCATCCGCTCGTTTACGAGAATTTTATTTTCTTCTGTTTGCAGCTGCAGGTTTTCGAGAAGCTCAAATTCCATCTGGAAACCGTGGTTCACGATGACGGCGTCCACTTCTTTTTCCACACGTTCGTCAGTATCAAGATTTGTGCACAGCACTTTTTCGATAGCGGTGCCCGCGTCGTTGCCGCGAAGCCCGGAAAGGGCAAAAGGAGTCTGCACGTTCACTTCGGAGTCCTTCATTTCCTGGACATGCCGCTCATGGCCGCCGAACTCATCGCGCCGGTGTACGACTGTAACTTCGCTTGCGATCGGGCAGAGAGCATTAGCCCAGTCGACGGCAGAGTTTCCGCCGCCGGAAATGATAACCCTCTGATTACGAAATCGCTCAAGGTGCTGTACAGTATAGTGAAGGTTGGAAAGCTCGAATTTTTCTGCGCCTTCGATGTCGAGCTTTTGGGCATGAAGAATGCCGTGCCCGACAGCGACGATGACAGAGCGGGAATAGTAAATGCCGCCTGTTTCCGCCTCCAGGCGAAAAAGCCCGTCCTCGTCTTTTTCTACGTGAATAATTTTTTCATTTGTCGTGATCGCGGGGCGGAAAGTTTCTGCCTGGGCTACCAGCTGATCCATCAGCTGTTTTCCAGAGGAAGGGGGCAGGCCGCCAACATCCCAGACAATTTTTTCGGGATAGGCGTGAATTTTTCCGCCCAAATCCGGCTGTGCTTCAATAATGTGAGTATCAAGCGCCCGCATTCCACAATAAAAAGCAGTATACAGGCCGGCGGGTCCGCCGCCGATGATAGTAACGTCATGTATTTGAAAGTCAGACAAGGTGTCCAGCTCCTTTAGTGATAATCGTTATCAATTACATTGTACGCTCTTTTTATGTAAAAGTAAAAGGAAGATGAGAAATATATTTACACAAAAAATGTTCCACGTGGAACATTTAAGATTTCAGAGGAGAGAGCTTATAATACGTGCCCGCCACCGTGCTTAATAAAACGATGAAAAAATTCCATTCTCCAGCCTGAATGCCGGCTGCTGTAAAAAGAACCGTGGATAGTATAAATATTGCCCACAAAAAACAGAGTACATTTTACCTCATCTAATCAACCTTTCTGGAAAAGCGGCGTTAAAACCGGAAAAAGCTGCTTTGATTGATGCGTGATTTCGGGAAAAGGATAAGACAAGGAAGCATTTCACAGTAGATTTCCTTAAGCAAAAAAGCCCTGCAGCAGAATGCCGCAGGGCTTGTCCTCGTATAAGAATTACTCTTCAGTGGAAGCGGATGTTTGGGCACTGGCTACCTGAATGTCAGTGTCATTTACGGTGATCGTAATGTTTTGCACATCCTCTTCTTCAAGCATGAGATCGGCAATGCCGTCTTCTACTTTTTCTTCGATTACCCGGCGAAGAGGGCGGGCACCGAAGGCAGGATCGTAGCCTTGATCGGCCAGCATGCGTTTAGCATCATCAGAGACGGTAACGTTCAATCCCTGCTCACTGGCTGCTTCTAAGATGTCTTTAAGCATCAGATCCACGATAGTGACCAGATCTTCACGAGCCAGTTCTTTGAAGCTTACAATGCTGTCGAAACGGTTCAGGAATTCCGGGCGGAAATAATCGCTGAGAGATTCCATGATTTTTGGCTCTACCTGGTCCTTGTCTCCAAAGCCTACCGTAACACGTTTCATTTGTGAGCCGGCGTTTGAAGTCATAATAATGACTGTATCCTTAAAGCTGACCGTGCGTCCCTGACTGTCAGTCAGGCGGCCGTCTTCCATGATCTGCAGGAACATATGCTGCACATCAGGGTGCGCTTTTTCAATCTCGTCCAAAAGAATAATGCTGTACGGTTTCCGGCGTACTTTTTCTGTAAGCTGTCCGGCTTCATCGTGTCCGACATATCCTGGCGGCGAACCGATAAGCTTGGATACCGAGTGTTTTTCCATATACTCACTCATGTCGAGGCGGATCATCGCTTCAGGGTCGCCAAACATTTCAGAAGCGAGCGTTTTGGAAAGCTCAGTTTTACCGACACCGGTTGGTCCGACAAATAGGAAGGAACCAATTGGACGGCTGCCGCGGCGCAGGCCGGCACGATTTCTGCGAATGGAACGGGCAACTTTGCTTACAGCTTCTTCCTGGCCGATGACATTCGCATTTAGACGTTCAGGCAGATCGCGCATTTTCTTTTGTTCATCGCGCTGGAGGCGGCGAACAGGGATGCCGGTTTTATTTTCCACGATCATCTGGATCGTTTCTACATTCACTGTTGGTGTTTCTTTTTGAATCTTGCCGTTTTGTTCAGCTTCTTTTACCTGCTCCTGCAGCTTGGCTTCTTCATCCCGAAGCTTAGCTGCACGTTCGTAATCCTCCTGCTGGGTGGCACGTTCTTTTTCTGCGGCAATCTGCTCGATGCGGCTTTGCAGGGACTCGCTGTCGTCATCGCTGTGGGCGAGGTTTATCTTGGAGCCTGCTTCATCCATTAAGTCGATCGCTTTGTCCGGCAGGAACCGGTCCTGTACATAGCGATTGGACAAATTGACGCAGGCTTCTAGTGCTTCATCGGTAAAAGCAACGTGATGGAATTTTTCATAGTTTGCCTGCAGGCCTTTTAGGATCGCTACGCTGTCTTCGAGGTTTGGTTCGTTAACCATGACCGGCTGAAAGCGGCGTTCAAGCGCTGCATCTTTTTCAATTTTGCGGTATTCAGCAAGTGTAGTTGCACCAATTAATTGAATTTCCCCGCGGGCAAGCGCTGGTTTCATAATGTTGCCTGCGTCAGAAGAGCCTTCTGCTGAACCTGCGCCAACGATTTGGTGGACTTCATCGATAAAGACGATGACATCCTGGCGTTCCTGCAATTCCTTCAGCAGCTGCTTCATGCGTTCTTCAAACTGGCCGCGTACCCCAGTATTTGCTACGAGGGAGGTTACGTCCAACAGATAAATGCTTTTATTTTTCAGCTTGTTTGGCACATCACCTTCCGAAATACGGAGGGCAAGACCTTCAGCAATCGCTGTCTTACCGACACCCGGTTCGCCGATAAGAACCGGATTGTTTTTATTGCGGCGGTTTAATGTTTCAATGACACGTTCAACTTCTTTATCGCGGCCGATGACTGGGTCAATGAGGCCGGCACGTGCAACGTCGGACAGATTTTTACCTAAATCGTCAAGAAGACCGCCGCCCTGGCCGCCGCCGGACTGAGCCTGCTGTTCCTGCCCCTGTCCTGCGTTTTGCTCTGAGCCGCCCATCATATTATTAAAGAATTGGTCAAATGGGGACTGGGAGCCGCCGAAGCCGCCCTGACCGGATGGCTGATTCATGCTTTGGCGGATTTCTCTATAGCACCGTTCGCACAGGTGCATCTTTTGATGGCTTCCATTAACATTCATGTTCAGTTCAATGCGTGCTGGACGCTGTTCACAATGTTCACATCTCATCATAACTGAACCGAACCTCCTTATTTTTAAAGTAGTATTATTGACGTGTGCATCGTTCGTATTCATCTTCGTAAGGTCAGAATTAATTCGTTGACTTTGACTATCTTTGACCTTGTAACAGTATTATATACCCGCTTCCTGTATAATGCAAGAGATAAATTTGATTTTCTCTGACCAATTGATTTACACCTACATAATAGGAAATGGAGAAGAGAGTTTCAAGAAATATGCTCGAATAATATCTGTGGAAAACGGTAGAGAATGTATTAACGTTTTTGCGAAAGTCTAAACGTTTCTGACCAATAAAAAGTGATGAACTGGAAGAAAAACACAGACGGTGAAAGGTTTAGCGGAAAAAAGGGAAAGGAAAAAAGAAACGAAGTTATACAGAAGAGGAGGAAAAAGATGAGAAACAGCGGGCAGCGTCCAGCGACTAAAATATATAGGTTGTCAGAGCCCCGCCACTTGTTTGGAGGAAGTCGTCCAGTGCCAAGAAAAACATTTCCGGAGCCGCACGTGCCTGTGGTAGAGGCAGCGCGAAGAGTTGAAAACTGGAATCCGGTGGAAGCAGTGGTAGTGGCCGGAGAGCTAAAGGTAAAGCTGTTCCGGTGGACACTGCTCCGCGTGGATATTCCTTCACTGACAGTAGACCTGCGCCGGCGAAAAAAAAGGTAGCTGCCAGAGGGCAGAAATTAAGAAGCACGAGCCTTCCCGCTTTTTGTTAACGGAAGGCAGAGCTGGTAGCTGATGAAGCCGACAACGCCTAAGAGAACGAATAGTGTCGACATTCCCGCTGGAGGAATGACGGCACTTGCCGTAAGCATAAAACTGCTGAGAAGGAGGGCGGCATTATACATCATTGACTCCATTGCCATGTAAGAACCACGGGAATCATCATGAACAATGCCGGCGAGTATCGTCTGGCGGACAGGAATATAAACGATCTCTCCCAGGGTGAAGGCTGCAGCAGCGAGTATAAGAACTAAAAACGAAGTGCTGAACCCGAAAAATCCGAAGGCGAGAGTGTAGATTCCGAGACCGGTAGCTAACACTTTTTTATAATTTAAAGAAGAAACCCGTGCGGAAACCGGCATGGTAAAAAAGACAACGCCAAGAGTGTTAATAAACATAATAAGACTGAACATTCTTACTCCCGTGAGTTCAAATCCTCCAAGCATAAGGTGAAATTGTTCATCCAGGCGGACAGCGACGTATTTGTCCAGCTGAAATTCCAGGCTGGCGATACAAACGGTACCGATTAAAAAGAATAGAAAGCGCCGGTCTTTTAGTATAGCGGCGTACCGTTTCCATATAGTAAGAGGGGCCTGAGTTTTTTGAAGACCTTTCTTGGAAAAAGAAACCGCCTGCTTTTTTTCCGTTAATTTAAAAGCCACCACGTACCAAATACATATGCTCACAAGAAATAAAGCAACAAATAAATACACGCGCCCGCTCTCAAAAAACAGCCCTCCAATAACAGCCCCAAAGGCGTATGCCACGTTGCCAAGCCAGTAGGCAAGCTGATAAACGTAGGGGCGCTCGGCTTCAGAGCTGTAGTCTATAATCATTGCTTCGGACGGAGGATCAGAGGCGTTAAAGCATGCGTTAGCGACAAGAAAAGCTGCAAACATCAGCCATACGGATTCAAATACGGGGGAGCTCGCCAGCGCCATTACGCCAAGGCTCAATACCTGCAGGCCCTGAGCAGTAACGATGATACGCTTACGGCCGATAACATCCGATAAATGTCCGGTCCATAAACCGATACCAATGCCTGCAGCCATAGTAAATGCCAGCAACAGCCCGGCAGTGCCGGCTCCAAGGCGGCTGCTGAAATAAACTGCCATAAATGGAAGAATGGCCATCAATACAAATTCCATGGAAAAATCAGTGATGAGGCGTATTTTAATGTTTGTGTGCAGTGCCTGGAACTTAGTCAACGCGACTCTCTCTTTTCTAGTATTAAAGTATAATAGTATAAAAGCGATACTACCTAAATATGGAAGTGTTATCAATATGCTTCTGAAAACCGCTGAAAATACGGGCGGCAGGTTCTATTCATAAATGGCCCGGAAGTGGACCTTTTCTTTTCAGTAGAGACGTGAGAAGATCACGGTAGACCACATTTTGTATGCGCTGACATTTAAAGCAGGAAGGGTGATCGTCATGAATTGGGAACCGGAAGAAATAAAGAAAAAAGATGAAGAAAGTGTTTGGCATGCCATGAGGCCTTACAATCCAGAGGGAGGCATGGTGGCAGAGAAAGCAGAAGGTTCTTGGGTGACTGATATAGATGGAAAGTCATACCTTGATGGCATGGC
This sequence comes from Marinococcus halophilus, assembly GCF_002265875.1. Classification (GTDB taxonomy): domain Bacteria; phylum Bacillota; class Bacilli; order Bacillales; family Marinococcaceae; genus Marinococcus; species Marinococcus halophilus. Next base: position 110,913 of record NZ_NPFA01000005.1, on the reverse strand, counting down.
GGGTCTCTGGTGTGTAAATGCCGGATATGGACGAAAAGAAATCGCCGACGCTGCCTACGAGCAAATGCTGAAGCTTCCATTCTATCCTTTAACGCAAAGCCATACTCCTGCCGTACAGCTTTCGGCAAAGCTTGATGAGTGGCTCGGGGACGGCTATATGTACTTTTTTTCCAATAGCGGCTCGGAAGCAAATGAAACTGCCCTGAAACTGGTGCGTCAATATTTTCAACAAATTGGGGAAGGCAGCCGGTATAAAACCATTTCCCGCTACCGGACCTATCATGGAAGCACGCTTGCAACGATGGCGGCTGGAGGACAGACGCAGCGGAAATACCGGTATGAACCGCTGCCGCCGGGCTTTGTACACGTTACTCCTCCAGATCCGTACCGGAAGCCGGAAGGTCAATCCTACGAGGAGTACAGCCTGGCGTGCGCTGATGAAATTGAACAGGCGATTTTATGGGAAGCTGAAGAATCCATAGCGGCAGTAATAATGGAGCCCATTATTACCGGCGGCGGAGTGTTGGTTCCTCACACTTCCTATATGAAACGGGTCCGGGACATTTGTGACCGCTACGGTGTTCTTTTAATCAGCGATGAAGTTATTTGTGGATTTGGACGGACTGGGAAGCGTTTTGGATTTATGCACGCAGACGTAAAGCCGGATATTGTGACAATGGCGAAGGGAATCACAAGCGGATATATGCCTTTATCTGTTACCGCAGTGCGAAAGGATATGTACCAGGCGTTTACCGGCAGTGAAGCCTATGACCATTTCCGCCATGTAAATACTTTTGGAGGTCACCCTGCAGCCTGCGCAGCCGCTGTGAAAAACCTGGAAATCATGGAGCGGGAAAAATTAGTGGAACGATCGGAGAAAAAGGGCAGAGAGCTGCTGGAGGCGCTGGCAGATTTGGAAGAGCTTCCTTACGTTGGCCAGGTCCGGGGCCAGGGGCTGTTAGCCGGTATTGAATTTGTCGAGGACAAAACGACAAAAAAGACAGTACCAGAAAAGCTCGTGAAGCAAATTCTTGCAAGCTGCAAAAAAGATGGGGTCATTGTTGGCAAAACGTCTGATATTGCCAGGCACCATAACAATGTTTTAACTCTTTCCCCGCCTTTGAACATTGAAGATAAAGATCTTCAACTGCTCATTACCACCTTGAAAAAGCGTATAAAAGAAGCGGTACAGCCCGGATAGAATACAGTTGTGCCCCTGCCATGAGGCAGGGGCAATTTTAAGGAAAAATTTACATAGCCAGAGGTTTTATGAAATCGCTTTCTGATATAATTAATAAAAGAACCCCTTGAATGAAACAGAATATCTTCAGGATTAGGCCGCAAGTCGGGAGGTAGTTTTGATGGAACAATCATATTCGGCGGCTGTTTATGATGCCATTACGTATATGCACGCTCATCTTCACGAACCGTTGGACCTGACCGGACTGGCCGCCCAGGCCGCTTACAGTCCGTATCATTTTTCACGCCTGTTCAAGAAAAGTGTTGGAGTGCCTCCGTTGTACTATCTTTCCGGACTACGACTTCAAAGGGCCAAAGAACTGCTGATTGAAACCACTTTCCCTGTGCGTGATATCGGGATGGAGATCGGCCAGCAAAGCGTAGGGACGTTTACTACGAGCTTTGCTGCAAGGGTGGGAATGACGCCGGGTGCCTTTCGTGTTTCCGCAGCCTCTGCAGAAAATTCTTTTTCTTCGTTAAAAACGACACGGCACTGGGCAGAGCCGGCTCTTCCTACGGTGGAAACGAGTATTCAAGGCCGTATTTACAGTGAAGTCCCTTTTGAAGGTTTTGTATTAATCGGCCTTTTTCCCCGTCCGATGCCGGAAGGTGTACCGCTTTATGGTACGCTTTGCGATACTGCAGATGAATATCACATTCCGCGTGTAAAGCCAGGAGTGTATTATGTAATGGCTACGTCAATTGCCTGGAAAATGAAGGTGAATGACATTTTAATCCCTCACCATACGTTCCGCACCCGCTCAAGAGAAGCGCTTCATGTAGAAGCCGGACGGCCGCTGGAAAAAAAGGATATATATTTGTATCCGCCGCGCTTCGATGATCCTCCTATTCTCGTTTCGTTATCCCTGTTAATGAATAATTTTCTGAGGCGTCAGGCCGAAACCGCAATCGGTAAGAAATAAAGCAGCGGCGGCCGTGCTATAGTAAAGATAATTATTCATATGAGGGGAGAGGAACGCCAATGATTATCGGAATGAACCCGTACTTTACATTTGACGGGAAGGCCGGGGAGGCAGCCGCATTCTATGAAAAGGCTTTAGGGGCAGAGGTGATCGAACGTCAGACCTATGGGGAAGTCGAAGGGATGGAATTACCGCCGGGAACCGAATCACTAATCATGCATGCTTATTTAAAAATTAAAGACATGGAGATAATGCTCTCCGATACGTTACCCGGGGCTCCGGACCAGCAACAGCTTTCAGGAAGCCTGGTGTCCATTGCGCTCAGCGTAAATGATGCTTCCTCGGCTGCCAAAACGTTTCATGCTCTTGAACCGGGCGGAGAAATAATCATGCCTCTGGCAGAAACATTCTTCAGTTCCTCTTACGGCCAGCTGAAAGACCAGTTCGGTGTTTTTTGGCACATAGTCGTTTAAGGAAAAAATCAAGTCAAGAAAGAGAGGTTTAAGAATAATGGCTCTGCAGACAAAGCAAATATTTGTAAACATTCCAGTTAAAAATCTCGAAGCTTCCATGGAGTTTTTTCAAAATGTCGGCTTTTCATTTGAGCAGCGCTTCACGGATGAAAATGCAGCGTGCATGGTACTGGGGAACGGTATGTATGTGATGCTGCTTCACGAAGCATTTTTTCAAACGTTTACTAATAAAAGTGTAGTTGATACCAATACCGGGGCGGAAGCAATCCTGGCCATTTCTGCAGATAGCAAAGAACAGGTGAACGAGATTGTTCAAAAAGCTCTGGATGCAGGAGGGCGTCCGTCCAACGAGCCAATGGACGGCGGGTTTATGTATGGATGGAGTTTTCAGGACATCGATGGCCATCTCTGGGAAGTTATGTATATGGATGAAGACGCTGTGTAGCAAAAAGTCATCAGAAAGCGAAAAAAGCTTCCGGGAGAAAGGGGTAACGTTTAATGGAAATCATGCCTTTTAAAGAATGGAAGGACACAAAACTGACGCTGCAGCTTCTGTCTCAGATTCTTGGTAAGATACGGCTCGAAACAGCTCCGCAGGAGCCTCAGTGGGCGCACGTGATGCTTGAGATTACTCCAAATGGCTTCTCTACAGGGATGCTGATCCAGGACGGGAAAGCTTTTGAACTCGAAATAGATATCCGGAACAGCCTTCTTCTGGCGGTTGTGGAAGATACTGTGGAAACCACAAAGCTTGAAGACGGAACGCCTATTCAAACGTATTACGAATGGATTTTCAGCTGTCTTCATCAGGCAGGCATCCACGTGCGCATCTATCCCAAGCCACAGGAGATGCCAGTGACGGTTTGGCTTTCTGAAGATCAGGTGCATAAACGGTACGATGCTGAAAAGGCCATGAAGGGACTTAAAATGATGCAGGCGGCGTATCAGGAAGAATTAGCTTTTATCGGACCACTGCGAGGCCGCAAAATTAAACCGGGTTTATTCTGGGGCACCTTTGACGTCTCGACGCTCATCGTGGAAAATATTCCAGAGCCGTTTCCCGAAGATAAAACGATTGAAAAGGCAGCTTTTGATGAACAGTTTATCGAGCTTGGGTTTTGGCCCGGTGATGATAATACAGACCATCCTTCCTTTTTTGTCCTGCCATACCCTTTTCAGCAAAAGGATTTAAACAGCCCGGCAATCGAGCCTAAAGAAGCCTATTACGATCCACAGGCGAGCGAATACTTTCTTCCTCTTACAGACAGCTTTGCTGGCTCGACTGTGCAGCAGTTTTTCCGCACTACGTTTGCTTTTCTGCACGCCGAGCTTGGCTGGAAGGACCCTGAATATTTTTACCGGCCCCTCCTGATGAAAAAACCTCCTACCATTTAGTAGAAAAACCCCGCACAGCACTGGCTGCACGGGGTTAATATTTATATGACCAGAATGCGCCCATCTTCATATACATGGTACGTCTGAAGCAGGCCATCTTCTCCCTGTTCAATAAGCGAAGGATTCAACGCCTCTACCTGATAGTAAGTCTGGCCTTCTTCATTGCTGGAAGGATACTGGTCAACTTTTAATTCTGCTTCTGTGCCTTTCTGATCATGCACCGTCTGAACCGCTTCATAAGGGGTGAATTCCTGTTTCTGCTCCTGCTGGACAGTTGTTGGAGTTTCAGAAGCGTGCGCCGGAACAGCCGATCCTGTCACAAATAGAGCTGCGAGACCGAAGACAGTAAAGAATTTTTTCATATATAGTCTCCTTTCAAAGAAAGATATGTCTCTATTTTCCCTTCGTAAAAGGAAACGTAACCAGCAGCGGCAGATTCAATTCGAAAGTTGGAGCACCTTAGCCGAATAGTCACGAACCAGTAGTTTAGTGACAGTTATTTTTTATTGCTGCGGTCCTTGGTTCTTAGAGAGGTTAGGGCGAAACAGCCTGCTCGATATATTTTTCGTAGACGGCAGCGTCCTGGTCACTAAAGAGCACAAACCGGATATGCTGGACAGAAGCAGCATGAGAAAGTCTGTCTAAAAAGGGAGGCATAAAGTCTTCAAGAGCTTCCTCAAGGGGATAGCCAAAGGCCCCAGTGGAGAGGGCTGGGAATCCAATGCTTGCAATCTCTTTATCTTCGGCCAGCTGCATAGTATTAAGGTAGCAGGCACGAAGGAGTTCGTCTGAAGGCTTGTCGACGCCGTAGACGGGACCGAGGCAGTGAATAATATAATCGTTTGGCATTTGAAATCCTTCCGTAATTACTGCTTCCCCGGGAGAAATAGGAGCCAGCGGTTTGCAGGCTTCTTCGAGCCCCGGACCTGCCGCCCGGTGAATGGCACCGGCGACTCCTCCGCCGGTTAAAAGCTGGGCATTGGCGGCATTGACTACAGAGTCGAGGTCGTCCTGCTTTGTAATATCGCCTTTAACAGATTCGATGATGATACCCTGATATTCGGTCTGCATAAAATTGTCGCCTCCTAATACGTAGTTTGCAGAGCTCTTTTCCCTTATCCTTGCTTTGTTATGCGAAGAGTCTTTTGTTTATCATTTTTTATACAGGGGTAGGGTATTTATAGGAGTTATATTAAAGGAGGCGGAGTAATGGCACATCAGCACGGCGACCATGGACAGGGGCATCATGAAGAGCATGAAGAACACGAAGGTTACGGCGATGGTCATGATCATCACGAGCACCATAGCGCTATGATTGCTGACTTTAAGCGAAGGTTTTTCGTATCAGTCATATTGACCATTCCTATTTTGCTTTTGACCCCAGTGATCCAGGGGTTCCTCGGCCTGGACTGGGCTTTTCCTTCTGATCAGTGGATTCTTTTCGGACTCGCAACAGTCGTATTTTTTTACGGCGGATGGCCGTTTTTAACCGGAGCAGTAGACGAATTGAAGCAAAAAAGTCCGGGAATGATGACGCTGATTGGACTTGCTGTCGTCGTAGCTTACGGCTACAGCACGATGGTGGTATTTGGCTGGGAAGGCACTCAGTTTTTCTGGGAGCTTGCTACATTAATTGATATCATGCTCCTCGGGCACTGGATCGAGATGCGCTCGATTATGGGTGCATCGAACGCCCTGCAGGAGCTGATTAAGCTCATGCCTCATGAAGCCCGCCGGGTGAAAGCAGACGGTGATACAGAAGAAGTTAGCGTGGACGAACTTCAACAGGGAGACCATTTGCTTATTAAGCCGGGGGAAAAAGTGCCGGTGGACGGCACGATTATTAAAGGAAGGTCCTCGGTGGACGAATCCATGCTGACCGGGGAGTCGCTCCCCGTGGAAAAGAACGAGCAGGATGAAGCAATTGGAGGAGCAGTCAACCAGGACGGAAGCTTAACAATTGAAGTAACAAAAACCGGCGATCAGACGTATCTTTCGCAGGTAGTTACGCTTGTACAGGAGGCACAGGAGTCCAAGTCGCGGGCTCAGGACCTGGCAAACCGGGCAGCTAAATGGCTGTTTTATGCTGCGCTCGGGTCGGGTATCGTGACGTTTGTTATCTGGCGGCTGGTAAGCGGTTCGACAGACAGTGCAGTAGAACGGGCCGTGACGGTGATGGTTATCAGCTGTCCGCACGCCCTTGGACTCGCAGCTCCTCTTGTCGTCTCTGTCTCTACGGCATTATCTGCAAAACAGGGACTGTTAATTCGTAACCGGTCGCCATTTGAAAGTGCGCGGAAGCTTGATGCGGTCATCTTTGATAAAACAGGAACACTGACACAGGGAAGCTTTGGCGTAACCAATATCGTGCCAAGCAACAGCCATTCAGAAGAGCAGGTCCTTGAATTTGCCGGTTCTGTGGAGAAGGAATCGGAGCACCCGCTGGCGGAAGGAATCGTTAATGAAGCCCAAGCTCGCAGTATCAAGCTGCACACGGTAGAAAATTTCCAAACGATGACCGGTCAGGGACTCGAAGGATCTGTGAACGGGTCTGCAGTGAAAATTGTCAGTCCCGGCTATATGAAAGACCAGCAGCTGGCGTATGATGAGAAAACTTTCCAGGAAAAAGCAGAAGAAGGAAAAACGGTGGTATTTGTACTGGTCAATGGAGAACTGACCGGTATGATAGCGCTCGCTGACATGGTAAGGGATTCTGCCAAAGAAGCCGTGAAGCGCCTAAATGAACAAGGAATCAAATCGATTATGCTTACAGGGGACAATCAGCGGGTAGCAGATTGGGTAGCCGGCCAGCTCGGTATTGAAGAGGTCTACGCGGAAGTGCTGCCGGATCATAAAGCAGAGCAGGTGAAGAAAATACAGCAGTCCGGGCGGAAGGTGGCGATGACGGGCGACGGCATCAACGACGCGCCGGCACTCGCGACCGCAGACATCGGTATTGCAATTGGCAGCGGCACAGATGTCGCCATGGAAACGGCCGACATTGTGCTTGTACAGAGCAATCCACTCGATGTGCTTTCCGTTATTGATCTTTCCGGGAAAACGTACCGGAAAATGGTACAGAATCTCTGGTGGGCTGCCGGCTATAATATTGCAGCTATTCCACTTGCCGCCGGAGTACTGGCACCAATTGGCATTCTGCTCAGTCCGGCTGTCGGGGCTTTATTAATGAGTATCAGTACGGTGGTAGTCGCTATCAATGCGCAGTTGCTGCGAATGTAGGAAAAACCCGGAAGGCTTTCTGCCTCCGGGTTTGTTAACGGAATTATAATGGTTGATTTTATCGTTTATTTTCGAACATTTCTGCTCCGCTGTCTGTACCTGCAATGACGATATCTACCTGATCGGCAAATAAACCAGTTTCTACAACTCCGACCAGCTGAATTAGCTGGTTGTGCAGCTCATCCGGGCGCTCGATCAACTGAAAATCACAATCAATCACGTAATTGGCGTTATCTGTTTCAAATGGAGCACCATGGCTTCGGCGGAGGACAGGGTCGCAGCCAAGCGATTGGATGTCACGTACTGTTTTCTGCCATCCGAAGGGTGTGACTTCGACCGGCAGTGGAAAGGAGCCGAGCTGTTGGACAATTTTGCTTTCATCCACAGCAATAATCACCTTATCTGCGGCGTCAGCAATAATTTTTTCCCTTAACAGGGAGCCGCCGCCTCCCTTAGTCATATGAAAGCCGGGGGCCACTTCATCTGCCCCGTCAATAGCCACATCTGCTTTCGTAATTTCGGTAGAAAAGTACACGAGCGGCACGTGAAATTCCTTGGCCCATTGTTCTGTAGTGGGGGAGGAGGGGATACCCTGGACATGCATCCCTTGCTGCACCAGTTCTCCGAGCTGCTGCATAACCCAGTACATAGTGGATCCGGAGCCCAAGCCGACAATAGAATTATCTGGAATATACTCAACAGCTTTCGCTGCTGCATCTTGTTTTTGCTGTTCCCTGGACATAAGAAAGCTCCTTTAGGATGTATTTAAGCAGGCTATTTCCTTTTCGGCGTTTGGTCAAACCTGGCGAAAGCCAAACCCTCCGGATGCAGCCCAAGCTGTTGATTTCGTCAGAGGAGCCTTCTCCTGCTCATATTTTTCCTCTTGCACTGAAATAATCTGAAAGCAGCTTCGGACGTCATAATCACGATAAAAGTGGGTAGAGGAAAAGGTGAATGTATCATGATAAAAAGGAGGGTGTTCAATGACTGAACCAGTGTTTATTATTTCCACCGGAAGAAGCGGATCAACAGCCGTGTCCAACTGCATTAACCTCCATCCTAAACTTGTGAGCCTGTCCGAAATGATTCTTTCTGTCCATTACAATTTCGGGATCAGCGGGGAAGGATGGAAGGGATTCGATAAACAAGTTTGGACAGGCAAAGAGTTCTGGGAGCTGCTTGCCCAAAAAGAACCGGTACGCCTGGCCCCGTATGAAAAGAAAGGGCTTTACAATAAAGAAATTCTCTATGAAAGAAAAGAAAATTCTCTGTTTAACGAAAAAACAGGGCTGCCGGCTATTGCTTCAATCACTCTTCCTCATTTAACTAATGAGCCGGACAAGCTGTATCAAGAGCTTAAAGCAGTGGTACCGGCCTTTCCGGAAGGTTCGCTATCAGAGCAGTATCTGCGGTTGTTTGAATGGATGCAGGATCGTTTTGGAGGCGACACCAGTGTCGAGCGTTCCGGGTTTTCTACAGACGCAGTGGAATACTTAATAGACATGTTCCCGAACGCAAAATTTATTTTTTTATACCGGGACCCCCGTGAAATTGCTGTAGCTTTTAACCGTTTTCAGACGATGAAAATGGGAAAAACCATCTTAAAAGCGATGGAAGATACAGGGCTTGATCCTTCAGACCCTTCCACCGAGGCCGAAAAGCTTGGTGTCTATCAATGGCTGCATCCAGATTATTTTGAACTTGAAAAGCTGCACCAGGTGGAGATACCTTACAATGAACTCGGGTCCTGGATTTCAAAATCACTGCTGCATGCAGGCCGGGTGATCGAAAGCCTTCCGGAGGCTCAGCAGCACTGGCTCCGATACGAAGAATTACTGCAACAGCCTGAAAAAGAATTACGGAGCCTGATTGCATTTATAAACCCGCCCTCTGTATCGGGAGAGGAAAATGAAGAATGGATTAAGGCGGGTGCCAGCCGCATCAATCCCAAGCCTGATACGTGGCCCGGTCTTCCAGAAGAGAAAATAACGACGCTCGAAAAAGCGGTGCAGCCGGCCCTTCGTTATTTAGGATATGAATAACTCGAAGTTTACGAAGTCATATAAACGGAAAGAGTATTTAAAACCAGTAACTCCAGACACAGATCAAAATAACAGAAAGGCTGGTCTAAAATAATGAAGGCAGTAACGATTCAAGGCAAAGAACACATGGAAGTCAAAGAAGTCGCAGACCCGAAAATTGAACGCAGCGATGACATGATTGTACGCATTACAGCCAGTGGTATTTGTGGATCGGATTTGCATTTATATAAAGGCGGTATTCCAGCTCCGGAGGATTATGTTGTCGGTCATGAGCCAATGGGGATCGTAGAAGAAGTCGGCTCTGATGTCAAAACATTAAAAAAAGGAGACCGCGTTGTCATCCCGTTTAACATTGGGTGCGGGGAATGTTATTACTGTACTCACCAAATGGAAAGCCAGTGTGACAATTCAAACCCGCATGCTGAAATGGGCGGTTTGTTCGGATTTTCTGAGGATTTCGGTAACTTCCCGGGCGGCCAGGCAGAGTATCTGCGCGTGCCGTATGCTGATTTTACTTCCTTTAAAGTACCGGAAGACAGTGAACTGAAGGACGAAAGCGTATTGTTCCTTTCTGATGTCGTGCCTACTGCATTCTGGAGCATTGAAAACAGTGGAGCGACTTATGGGGATACGATCATTATTTTAGGCTGCGGGCCGATCGGATTAATGGCCCAGAAGTTTGCGTGGATGAAAGGGGCTTCCCGAGTTATTGCTGTGGATCAGGTGCCTCATCGTCTTGAGCATGCAAGAAGAACAAACAATGTGGAAACGTACAACTTCAGCGATACGAAAGAAATAGGCAAGCTTCTTCATGAAAATACAAAAGGCGGGGCAGATGTAGTAGTGGACTGTGTAGGCATGGATGGTACCGTGCCGCCGGACACAACATTCGGTTCCGAGAGTGACAATCAGTTTGGTACCATCAGCCCGATTGTGACAGCTTCTCAGTCCGTGAAGAAAAACGGAGTAGTACAGCTGACTGGTGTTTACGGCACAGAAGCCAACAGCTTCCCAATCGGTGACTTCTTCACGAGAAACGTCGCGCTTACGATGGGCCAGGCGCCGGTCATCCACATGATGCCTAGCCTGTATCGCATGATTGAAAACAAACTATTTGACCCGACCGATATTATCACACACCCTATTCCATTAGAAGATGCGGCTGAAGGCTACCGTATCTTTGATGAAAAAGAAGACGGAAACATTAAAGTGATTTTGAAGCCTTAAAATAATACTAATATAATAAATGCGGGGTCCTTATGCGAATATAAGGGCCCCGCATTTATTATGGTGATAAAGTGTTAATTGATTAGAAGAATAAAATATAGATGCGTGTGAAAGTATGAAACTAGATAAGAAATAAAATGTTTCACGTGAAACACTTTATTTATGAGTTCTTATAATAAATAAGGTTGTCTGTCCATGTATCATTTTCATAAATGAACTTATGGCGTGTACATTCATATTCCATCCCGGCTTTTTCTGCAATAGAGATGGAGGGCTCGTTATCTACATTAATGTGGGCTTCAATCCGGTGAAAATGCAAATCTTCAAAAGAAGCCTTTAGAACCTCACGTACAGCTTCTTTGCCAAAACCCTGATTCCAGTGCTGGTTATGGATAATATAGCCCAGCATCCCCCACTGGAATTCCTCGCGTATTAGGGTAGTGATGTCTGCATGCCCCAGGTGGCTGCCGTTTTTGTGGAAAATATCGTATACATAAGTGCGGTCCTGCTCAGCCATATCCTCGCGCTGCTGAATCATATTTGTAAATTGCCGTTTAGTAAAGCGGTTGATTTTGGGACGTCCAGGATCATAAAAATGTTGAGGTGCTTTTCGCTCCGAGAGTGCCTGCTTGTAGTTATCGAAGTCATTCGGCTGCAACGGGCGCAGGATTAACCGCTCCGTACTCCTTCCTTTTTGCTGGAATTTCACTATAAGCCTCCTGTCATTGATATATTAATATAGTTTATTTTCGTTTTATAAAATGAAAAAACTCCGTCTCTTTGAGCAAAGAGAGGAGCTTTCATTCTAATGAATATGCTTGACGCGGCCGACCTGGCCGTCTTCAAGCCGGACTTTTATGCCGTGCGGATGGCTTGGGGAATTGGTGAGCAGATCTTTGACTACTCCGCGGGTCAGTGCGCCGCTTCGCTGATCTTTTTTTAAGACAATATCCACTTCCGCTCCCGGGGCAACATCTTTACGCTTTGTGCCGTCCATAGTATACCCTTCCTTTCAAAGGTGATGCTTTATTATAGCAGACAATTAAAAAGAGAAAACAACAAATTCCCTTTCTAAATCGCTGCATTGCCGATTCTAAATAAAAATACCCAGCCACCCAGCGTTTATCATGGCAATCAGTAAAAGAGTCTTTTCAACAGCTGATACATGCTCGGGGTTGGAGTTATCCATGCGGCTGACGAGTATAAGGGACGCTGCCATAAGTATGGCAAGCCCGATAGCGGCCTCCAGGCGTTCGCTCCCGAGCCAGAAAATGGATAGAGCCGAGACTGCTAAATAGCATACAGCAGGCATATGGGCATAAGGAGAGCCGAATTTACGGGTGAACCATACTACAGTGGTTCGCTTTTCGGGAGAGGCCTGCATATCTGCTTCCCGGTCCGGAATATGATGGACCATCACCCAGGCAAGACAGATCATGGCATTGATAAACGCGTTCTGCAGGGCCCACTCGGGCACCGTGCCGAGTGCCAGCCAGGCTCCACCGATGCCAAGAGAAAATATGGATGGAAAAAGGCTGATCCATTCTCCGAGAAATGGTTTGTAGCTGAGACTGAGTGGGGGCAGGGAGTAAGAAGCAGCTGCGAAGACTCCGATAAGAAGAAGCACGCCTACTTTAAAATAGCCAAAAATAAAGCAAAGTACGGCAGCGCCAATTAATGAAATAGCGAGCCATTTTCCCACCAGCCACAATGATTTGAGCGACATGGCGTTAGTCTGCAAAACCCGGCTGCCCCCGGAAAGGATAGCCGGGCTATGTGCATCGGTCCCGGAAAGGTAGTCAGCGTAATCATTAAAAGCGTGAGTGAGAAGCCCGTGGATAAGAAAAGCTCCGATGGCCAAAAGAATAAAAATAGCTGTTAAATAAGGAATAGAGAGCGACGAATACAAAAACAGCGGCAGCATTGTAGAAACGATGGTAGCAATGCTCGAAGAGATAACAGCAATGGCACGGACGAGCATCCAGGCACTGCGCAGCGTACCGGCGAATTGGTTGGCCATTCACATCTTTCCTTTTTCGTTCCTGATAATTTCAATTTTTTCTGGTACCAGTATCCCATTTCTTGAAGACTTCGTACAGCAGCTGGGCGTATGTACTGAAAAACAGCATTAAAAAAACGCTGTTCATAAAAGAACAGCGCCTGCAGCTGCCCCGCTCAATACGATGACCCACGGCGGCAGCTTCCAAAAAGCAAGCATTGTAAACAAAAAAGCAGCGAGTATAAAGTCAAGCGAGGTCGTAATTGATGACGTCCAGATTGGATTATAAAAGGCAGCAAGCAAGATGCCGACGACCGCGGCATTCACGCCGGTTAAAGCCCCTTTTATGTGGGTGTTTTTACGGAGCAGGGACCAAAAAGGCAAAGCTCCAATGATTAACAGAAACGCGGGCAGAAAAATACCTGCAGAAGCGATAAGGGCACCCTGCCAGCCAGAAAGGACAGTCCCCAGATAAGAAGCGAAGGTGAATAAAGGCCCCGGCACAGCCTGGGCCGCTCCGTAGCCTGCGAGAAACGTCTCTTCACTCATCCACCCGGTTGGGACAAATTCCCGTTCCAGCAGAGGAAGAACCACGTGGCCGCCGCCAAATACAAGCGCTCCGGCCCGGTAGAAACTGTCGAACATGGCAATGAAGGTAGAACCGGTCCAGTCCCGCGCAAGCGGAAGGACAGCGAGCAGAACAAAAAAGAGAGTCAGACAGAAAACCCCTGTTTTGCGCGATACGGTTTCGATGACTGCCGTATAATCTGCCTCCTGGGCCGAGCGGTACAGCAGCCAGCCGGTACCGCCTGCTGCGAGTATGACTAGCACCTGTGCAAGAGAGGTCTGCCATAAAAGTGTACCGCTCATGGCGAGCAGAGCGATGGTACGACGCTGAAGATCGGGAGTGAGTTTTTGCGCCATGCCCCATACTGCGTGGGCCACTACCGCCACCGCCACGATTTTAAGCCCCTGAAGCCAGCCGGCATCACTGACATCAAGCCCTTCAAGCAGGAGGGCGAATATCACCAGGGCAATAACAGAGGGGAGGGTAAACCCTAGAAAAGAAATAAATCCTCCCACGGGCCCGCCTCGGATGATCCCTATTCCGATGCCCACCTGGCTGCTCGCAGGACCGGGAAGAAACTGGCATAATGCGACCAGGTCCGCATAGCTCTGTTCGTCGAGCCATTTTTTTCGCCGCACGTATTCTTCGTGAAAATAGCCTAAATGGGCGATGGGCCCTCCGAAAGAAGTCAGGCCCAGCCGTGTGGAAATTAAAAATATTTCCATCCATTTTTGGCCCAGGGTTTTTTCCATGCTGTTCTCTCCTATCCTTACTTAATTTCTTTAAACAATTCGTAAGCTTTTGCGCGGGCTTCCTGCAAAATGCGGCCTCCTTTGTCGGTAGTGGTGTAGTATTTGCGGATCTTTCCGTTTACGTTTTTGTTTTCTTTGTGTAAGAGACCGTCACTTTCCATTGTATGAAGAATGGGATAAAGAGTGCCTGCGCTCATGGAATAGCCGTGCTCCTGCAGCTCTTCGAGCATCCACTGCCCGTAAATGGGATGCTCGGAGGCGTGATGCAGAATATGAATATGAATAAAGCCTAAGAAAAGCTTACGAAGTGTTTTGTCTTCCATGATCAATCATCCTTTCGGTATTCGATATCGAAAACCGATATCGATAGAATAACAATTCAATTTCATTATAGCAAGAGGGAGATATACATTTAAATCGATGCTGAAGAAATGAGAAAACGGCTCTGCCGGTTGGCCGGCGGAGCCGTTCTGAATGCTTACAGGCTGTTTGTCTGTTCGAGTGTGGCTTCTACAATGTAACGGTCAGGAGCGCTGCCGATATAATCAAAAGGGTAACAGGTAGTAAGCGTAAGCGTTGGTTCCTCTTTATCAACAATTACGGAGCGGTCTTCTGCATCCGTCACCCATGTTTTCTGCAGCCGGTAAACGTATTGGGTATCGTCATATTCGACGATGAGAGAGTTCCCGTCTTCAAGGTTGTCGAGTCCCGTAAAAACCGTGTCCCGGTGACCGCTGAGTACTGTATGGCGGGACTCCGCCGGAGTGGTTGTCCATTCGCTGACATACATGCCAACGCCCTGGTCAAGCGATTCGTCGTCTGTACCCCAATAGACAGAATAAGAGTTTCCAAGCTCCGGGATTTTTAATTTGGCTACATTTTCGCCTTTACTCCATTTTTCTATTTCATCGCTCATCACTGGTGGAGTTTCGTTGTTTTCAGAGGCGGGGACTTCGCTTGTACCGCTGTCTGAATTTTCTCCTTCAGGCAGCGTGTAGGCCTCAGGCTCTTCGGCAGCATCTTCGCCGGAGGAATCGTTCTCCCCTTCAGAAACATTTTTATCCGGGGTTTTCGGTGCATCGTCCGAAGAATCGGCGATGACATCTTCTTCATTCGTAGAGATTTTATCTACTCCGGCTCTGGCGTCAAACCACTGATAACCGAAGTAGCCGGTGATGCTCAGGCCGATAACAATCATCGCAATAAATATTTTTTCCATATATGTTCACTCCAGTAAAGGGACATAACGGACCATAATAGACGTTACTATTATTTCCATAATACACGTTCAATAAAGAAAAAAACAACCTTCACCGAGAAGGAGAAGGCTGCTGCGTGGTTAAAAGTGTATTATGCCTGCTGACGGCGTCTGGTCCAAAGCAGTGCCCCGCCGGCAATCACGCTCAGGGCCAGGCCGGCAGCCATATAAGCCGGCTGGGAGCTGGCTGTTTCAGGCATTTCTCCGCCTTCAGCGTCTTCTTCCATGGAAGCGTCTTCTCCGGCCATGCCTTCTTCAGGCATCTCTTCCATCTCGTTCATTCCATCCATGCCTTCCATTTCATCCATCGGTACAGCGTTGTCCATAACTTCCTCTGGAACAGTAATATCACTCACGCTGTTGAAATTGGAATAAGTGGAATCAGCTGTCAGCTTCATGTCTGTTGTAATTTCTTCCATATCATAAGAAGCATCCAGGTTAATAGTGCTCGCTGTCATGTAGTGCGTTTCCTTATCCAGGGTTAAGCTCATGGAGACATCCTTAATATCGATCATGCTCCACGTTTCTTCCAGCATTTCTTCATTTGCCATGCCGCTTCCCATATCAGACTGCATCATTTTACTGGCCGCTTCTTCTATTTCTTCACCGCTTCCTTCGTAGGTGAGTACGTAGGAATTTTCTGTCTCCTCTATGTCCATTTCTTCAGCGAAGGCTTCCGATGCTTCCATATGCATGCCGGGGCTTGTAGTCATCTCTTCCATGCTCCCCATCATATCAGCGGGCATCATAGTCCAGCTGCCATCCGGCATTTCGACGTAGTAACCGTCTTCTGTCCAGTACATTTCTGTAGACACTTCTTCACCGCTGACTGGATCGACTGTGTTAGTTGTCTGGTAGAGGGCGAAAGGATCCATTGTAATATCCTGCTCCGAGGTGGAGCTGTTTGTCATTGTTTCACCTTTACCGGCGGCGTTTGTAATTTCCTGTGAAATTTCTGTAGTGGCAGAATAGCTGTCAAGTTCAGCCATCGTTTCGTTTGACTGCTGTAAAATGTCACCGGTATTCAATTCCTCCGCTTGAGCGGGCACGGCAATTACGCCAAGTGCTAAAACACCGGCACTGCTTCCTGTAATCCACTTTTTCATCATTATTCGTCCTTTCTTTACTTTCATGTATTCATCAAAAGCTTATGTGAAAAAATACTGGCTTCTGGTATTCTATGGTAATTTTACCTTATAAATGTCGGGAGTAAACGCTTTTTTTAAAATTTTATGTAAAAATGTGAGAAAAAAATCCCGCATATCCATGTTTCACGGAGACTGCGGGTTTTTAAAAACGAAGCTTAAGTGTGCCGGGCACGGGGAAAATACTTGCCTTTTCTATTACGGCGGCCACTCTTCACATGAAGCAGGATAAGGCCGGAAATAACTAAAAACAGCCCGATGGCCTTCATCCATCCGAATGATTCCTGAAAAAGCACAATGCCTGCTCCGGCTGTTAAAGCCGTGCCAAGTCCTGCCCAGATAGCGTAAGCGACAGACAGCGGGATCGATTTTAAAGCAAGGCTGAGAAAGAAAAAAGCACTAATGAATGCTATAAAAACAGTTAGAGAGGGAATAAGGTTGGTAAATCCTTCGGAGAGCTTTAAAGACGTAGAAGCAACGACCTCAAATAAAATGGCGGCCAATAATAGAAGAGCAGCACGCATAATTTGTCCCTTCCTTTCATCCTAAATTCATCATAAGAATACCGATTACCAGGCAAATAATGCCTCCGGCGTTCGTTTTGTTCATTTTTTCCCTGAAATAAAAAACTCCAATGCCGGTAGTCAATATGGTGCCAAGGCCGCTCCAGGTAGCGTAAACAACACCAAGAGGGAGAGTCTGAAGAACTAGAGCAAGCAGATAAAAAGCAATGCCCATACCCGCTGCAAACCCGAGAGAGGGAAGCAGCCGGGTAAAACCATACGAAAGCTTCAGCATGGAGGAGGCAAATACTTCGCAAACGACAGAGATAATAATGAGCGCATAAACCATTACAGCTCTCCTTCGCCGAGACGGTTCAAAAGATTTTGAAGCAGGCGTTCAGCCTGTGAAAGAGGCATGGTGTTAATCTCAAAAATATGGGAGAACCAAATACCGTCACTTAACAGCCGGATCATGGAAGCATCATCAGCATGAAAGGTGTCAGAAGCAAAAAGTGTCTCCCAGCGTTCGTTGTATTTTTTCCAAAGGTCGAGCACTTCTTTATGATCAGCAAGGGTGGCCAGCAGACTCGCATTTATTAAAAAATTACTGCCTGAACGAAGCTCTTCGAGTGTTGCTTCTGCATATGCTTTAATATAACTTCCCGCCACATGGCGTTTTTCTTCAATTAATTCATGAAAGCGTGCAAGCGCATAAGCGTTCATCTCATAAATGAGCTGTTCTTTATTAGGAAAATGATAAAGCAGGCCGCCTTTACTTACATCAGCTTCTTCTGCCACCGCATGGAGCGTAAGACGGTTAAACCCTTCCCTGCGGATAATACGGGCAGCAGCGTGCATAATATCTACTCGTTTGCTCATTGTTAATTCTCCTTATAGTTAACAGTCTGGACGGTATAGTAAGTAGTATAGCAAAGAAAAGGTGAAAAGGCGAAAAAGAAGCCCAGGTATCCCAAACCAGCGTAGAAACTACATCTTAAAAGGATCGAACCACGGGATACATTCGTGCACGGGGACTGAATGATGGGAGGGGGCCATGGTGTTAAGTCAGCTTTTTGTTAATTTAACTATTTTGGTGTCATTCCTTTTCTTTTATTATCAAGTATTCCGGGAGCACTCTTTTTCACACATTACTACTACACCGGTGAGGTTGATGACTGGCGTGCTCTTTGGATTGCTCGGCATGGTTTTAATCGAGTTTGGCATCAAGGTTAATGAATACACGCTGATCGACCTTCGCCATATTCCAATTATGATCAGTGCTTTGTTTGGAGGATGGATGCCTGCAGTCACAGCTGCGGTTATTATTTCGTTTTCCCGTCTCGCATTTGGAGGGGGAGTAATCGTTTTGTACCCGCTCAGCATGATTATTTTCAGCACGGCGGTATCGGTTTTTATCGCCCGTGCGGTACGGGACCCGTGGCTTGCAGCATTCTATATGCTTCTCAGCTCCAATCTCTATTTTCTCGTTATCATGCTTTATCAGTTAAACACTGTCGCTCTTTATACAGAAGTAGCGCTCAGTTATTGGTTTGTTTCATTTGCTGGAGTATTCGCAGCTGTATATATGGTAAAGCGGCTGACTTATTCCAACCAGCTGCTTCACAAGTACCGTGCAGAATCCTTAAAGGATCCTCTTACGGGCCTTGATAATCCAAGGAGCTTCACTTATTCCTTAACAAAAAAACTGGAGCAGGCTTCGAAAACAAAGCAGGCAGTATCTCTACTCATTATTGACATCGATCATTTTAAAGATATTAACGATCAATACGGTCACGCAGCCGGAGATGACATCCTAAGGCAGCTCGGCGCGGTGCTTCTCGAAATGGTCCGGCCTGAGGATTCTGTATATCGTAAAGGCGGGGAGGAATTTACAATCATATTGTTCGGCTGTTCCGGTTTTAGGGCAGCTGGTATCGCTGAACGCATACGTCAGCGGGTGGAAAAATATCCTTTCATAACAGAGCACCGGACATTGAACATTACTGTGTCAACCGGAGTTTCTACTTTCCCTGATACTGCTGTGGAGGAGAGAGAGCTTTTTAAACAGGCGGATGAAGCTTTGTACCAGGCAAAAGATCAAGGCCGTAACCAGACATGTATGTATTCGAAAAAAGACCTTAAAGAATAGGTCTTTTTTATTGTTATTGAATAATTAAGACTTTTTTATAAATATGTATTAAAAAAAGTGTTTTTAAAATAGCCTAATGGGTATAAAGTATTAATGATATATAATTAAAAAGAACTAGAGAGGTAATAGTAATGCAAACAATAAAAAACAATGACCAGGTTTTAGAAGCGTCCCAGGTATTGCGTGCGCTTGAGCAATCGCTTGCTTTAATTGAATTCGACCTCAATGGAAGAGTTTTGTGGGCGAACCGCCATTTTGCTGCTGCAATGGAATACCATGAAGAAGATATGGCTGGTATGCACCACCGGCAGTTTTGTACCCCGGATTTCGCCTCAAGCCGGGATTACGAAAAATTTTGGCAGGATCTGCGCGCGGGAAAATCTTTTCAGGATAAAATCCAGCGGATGACGAGAAGCGGCAAGCTGGTAAGGCTTGAAGCTACGTATATGCCCGTATTTGATGATAGGGGGAAAGTACATGCCGTATTGAAGGCAGCGACAGACATTACACTTCGGGAGAATGAGATGACAAAAGTTTCGAATTCCGTACAAAGTATGTCTGAGGAGCTGTTGAAAAGAGCGGAGGACGGGATGATAAAAAGCCGTGATATCACCGAAAGCTCTCATCAGGTGGTGGAAGAAGCAAATAACAACCTGGTGATTCTCGCATCATTGGAACAGCAGGCAGATTCTATACGCGGCATCGTAAAAACGATTCGTGAGATAGCAGACCAGACGAATTTGTTAGCTTTAAATGCGGCCATTGAAGCGGCACGGGCCGGAGAACATGGCCGGGGGTTTACAGTGGTGGCAGATGAAGTACGGAAACTGGCGACGAGGGCCCATTCCTCTATCCAGGAGGTAAACGGGCACGTTGAGGGCATCACCGGGGAAGTAAGTAAAATAAGCGAAGGCACGCTCCGTTCCCAGAAGGGGATGGAAAACAGCCAGGAGCACATCAAACAGGCTGTGGAAGAATTTGAACACATTGGCACAGCAGCGAGGAGCCTGGAAGAACGGGCAAAACAATTTCGGAATATTTTGTAAAAAGCAGCGGGCTTATGCCCCCTGTTTTTTTGTTCGAAAAACGCATACTGAAACTTTAGGCTCGATGCAAAAGATTCAGGCGTGTCTGGTGTCGTGATATAATAAATACATTTCCAATTAATTGTATAAAACATTGTCATAAAGGAGAGAGCATACATGGCGGCACGTCCTGAATTACTTATGCGTCTTCGAATTGAAAAACCCATTATTCAAGCCGGGATGGCAGGCGGGATCACTACCCCGGAGTTAGTAGCAGAAGTCACAAAAGCTGGCGGACTTGGAACTATAGGAGCCGGGTATATGCACGCGGAGAATCTTCGTTCTGCCATCCAACGTGTTAAAAAGCAGACAGAGGGTGCGTTTGCGGTGAACGTTTTTGTGCCGGAAACCCCGGAAGTGGTTCCTGGAGATGTGCAGAAAGCCAATGAAAAGCTCTCCCTGATTCATAAAAAGTTAAATTTAGACTCTGCACCAGTGCCCGAAAAGCTGCCCTCTTTTTTTGAAGAACAGCTCGAAGTTGTTATAGAAGAAAAAATTGAAATCTGCAGCTTTACCTTTGGGCTTCCTTCTCCTGAACAAATGAAGCGGCTGAAAGCCCACGGCGTCTTTTTGATCGGCACCGCCACCTCCGTGGAGGAAGCTGCCCGGAATGAGCAGGCAGGAATGGACGCAGTGGTGGCCCAGGGAAGTGAAGCAGGCGGACATCGGGGTACCTTTGCAGAATCGTTTGAGAAAGCGATGGTAGGAACCATGGCCCTGGTACCGCAGGTCGTAGATAAAGTCGATATTCCAGTTATTGCAGCTGGGGGGATTATGGATGGTCGTGGTGTTCTGGCTGCGCATGCTCTGGGCGCGGAAGCCGTGCAGATGGGCACTGCGTTTTTAACATGCAGGGAAAGCGGTGCCCCGCCCGCCCACCAGCAGGCTGTATTAACGAGTAAAGAAACTGACACTGCCATTACTACTATATTCAGCGGCAAGCCGGCCAGGGGAATAACGAATAAAATGATGGCGTGGATGGAAGCGCTTGATCACAAATGGCCGCCGTATCCAGTCCAGAACATGCTTACCCAGCCAATTCGCCGGGAAGCGGCCAGGCAAAACGAGTCTGCATTTATGTCTCTATGGAGCGGCCAAGGAACACGCCTTAGTGTACAGGAGCCGGCAGCTGCCATGATTAAGCGTCTTATGGAAGAGGCGGAAGAAGCCTGGGAAAGTCTCTAGAAGGACTCTCTGCGCTCTGTTTGTTAAAATAAAATTATCATTAGAATAAAGGAGCAGAACAGATGGCGTTATCGAAGGAATATAATGAGAAGCTGGCTGATGAAAAAGAAGGACTAACGTACCGCGACCCGATTGGTGAATTAATCCGGGAGCACGAAAAAAAAGGCGGTTTTGACAACCTGCAGGGACGTGGGGAGCCGCTTTCGAAAGAATATCTGCAGAACGACACCTTTGATACGCTTTTAAAGCGAAATGGATTTGTGCCTTCGTGGGTTCGGCTTCAGCGGGAAATACGGGAAGAGCTCGAGAAAGTATTGAACCAGCAGTTGTATAAAAAGGCCTCTGAACACCGTATAAAAAAAGAAATCAGCAAAATAAATAAAAAAATTCGTCGTTACAACCAGCTTTGCCCAACGCCGGGTCTGCAGCGCTGTTTAATAGAAATAGACAGTATCCAGGGCCAATATGAGAACTGGCGTTAGGCTGGCCTGAAAACCATGTGATAGTTTCGCGTGCAACCTCGGAGATGTTTATAATATTTTTCGTTTGGAGTCATTGCAGGGATAAAAGCTTTTTACTATTTTAAATATTTAAATATCCTGTAGTGCCTCCTGAGAATAAGAGAATGAAGGTTACTATCATATTCGAGAGGGTAAAACGGGAAGGAGTTCTTTAATATTAAAAGTGCGAAGCTGTGATTTGTAAATAGATGGAAGGAGTCAATGCTTTATTACTGCTACTTTATCAATCGTTGCATTTATACTTTCTGCTGCAGTTTCAGTGTTTTCAGCTGTGAAATTGTCAGGCTATGCAGATATTATCAGCAGAAATACGAAAATTGGCGGTCTGCTTGCGGGTACTATCCTTCTGGCCGTTGCAACGTCTCTTCCTGAATTAACCGCGACGATCTCGGCTAGTGTGATTGGCAACGCCGATATCGCAGTAGGGAACGGACTTGGAAGTATTATTTTTAATATTTTCTTTTTGTTTTTACTGGATATTTACTTTCGAAACAAACGGTTATTTCTTAAAGTATCAGATGATCATCTTTATACAGCCATCATTGCGCTTTTGCTCTGCGTAGTGACGGCCGGCGGCCTAATACTTCACTACCCGCTTTCCTATTTTGGCGTAAGTGTTATCAGCTTACTGGTAGTTATTATTTACCTCGGCGGCATGTTTTATATATCCCAAAAGCAGAACGATACTGCTGAAGAGGAAAAAACAGCTTCGCCGGATCAAAATGTAAACATCCGGCGAACCATTATTAAATTTATCACGTTTGCTGTGATTATTTTTATTTCCGGAAGCACTCTGTCTATATCCGGAGACATTATGTCGACTACTACGGGAATAAGCGCTACAGCGGTCGGCAGTATTCTGGTCGCAACTGCCACTTCCCTGCCGGATGCTGTTAGCGTATTTGTAGCGCTGAGGCTTGCCAATGTGAATATGGCGATTGGTACGATTCTTGGAAGCAATATTTTCAACGTACTCGTAACAGCGATCGGAGACGCCTTTTACCGCGGCGGGAGTATTTGGGTGGATACGAGCAACCAGACCACGGTGGTGGCTGTAGCCGGGTTCGTACTCACGGGGCTCGTAATGATCATTGTGAAAAGGGACCGGACCAGAAATGCGTTTACCTACATGCTCCCTTCGCTAGTGGTAGTGACTGGCTATATGATTATGATTGCTTCTATTTTATTTTATAACGAGAGTGCGTAAAAGCAGGCTGCGGCCTGCTTTTTTTATGCTGGAGAAGTATAGACAGGCACATTAATTGCGCGTGCAACTAATTATTAATGCGCTGGCCAAAGGAAAACAGTGCAAAGCTTTATGTATTTTGGGCAGTTTTTGTCTCCGCTTGTGCTGAATGCTATCGGTCGTTTGGCGGGTAGACCGCTCGGCCCCAATCAATTTATTTATGCCTTTTCAGGAATCACAGCGGTCGCAGCAGCGTTTGTTTTTCTGTTTAAAGCTTTCCAGGGCCGTACAGTTTCGGAGGAGAAGAGATAGCATAACAATTTATTCTGTTGGCAAATGGGCTGCCATTATTCAGCGTTTTACTCACCAGTATATCGATAAACGGTTCAATCATTTTGGTTTAGGGAATACAGAAGGGCTTGTACTTTTAACGCTGTATGAACAGGGAAATGTATCGCAGGAGTATATCACAAGGCAGATAGTGATGGACAAAGCCACCGTCACGCGCGCAATAAAAAGACTTGAAAAAAAGGTATCTTTACCGAAAAGACAGCGTTTCAGATCGGAGAGAAAAGACCCTTTTTCTTACTGGTGCGGCCTGGAGAATAGAAAAAGAAGTCGTGGAAACAATGCAGGAATGGACAGAAATTATGACAAAAGAGTTTACAAAGGAAGAAAAAGAAAGACTTCTGAGGCTTATGGGAAAAGTAGCGGAGAACGCCTGAACCGAAGTCGGCGGCAGGTAGAGTATTTGTGACTGCAGATAGCTCATGGTAGCATAAAGATATATACTTCGTTCAATCTTATGATCTTCCCCGGCGCTAATCTGCCCTTCATCGTTTTTATCTTATTAAATTCCAACTGTGTGTATTTCATATACAGGAGGTGTATAGTTACTTGCGAAGAGAAACCAAATTTTTATTTTCTTTTATGCCTTTCACTACTTATGACAAAGAAAAAAGCCGTTTGAAGGAGCAGCGTCAAAAAGGATGGCAGGTCCAGGACTGCTCTCTGCTCGGGTATTCGTTGTCAGAAGTAAGAGAAGAAGAAAAGGAATACCAGTTCATTATGTCGAAAGACTATCAGGGACTGCGAAAAATTTCTGAAGATGAGTGGACGCTTCTTTGCTCTTCTCCAGTTCTTCACATATTCGAAGGGGAAAAAGACGCTTCTTCCTTTCAGGACCATTGGACGCTTTACTTTTTAGAGGAATACCGGAAAAAGTGCCGACGGTGGGGGATTATGGCTGCCATCAGTGTTCTTTTGTTTATAATCTTTTTACTCCTGGTAATAACTGATTTGAACCTGCCGGGCATGGCGGTGAATTTTGCCTTTTTTATGCTTTCACTGTTCACGGGGATAGTAGCCTTTACAGTGGTCCGGTGGCTCCGGACGCTTACCATCATCAGTCAGGCCAAACAGATTATCAGTATCCGCCCAGAATAAATATTTTATCCTGCACATGAAAGGACGACCTTCATGGAAGAAGAGCTTCGCTATTTAAACGAAGAGGACAGGGAAAGACTGGAAGAAATTCAATCATTGCTTGAAGGAAATATTTCATATGAAGACCAGAAGAAGCTCGTAACAGAACTGGCGATACTGCGTGAAAGAAATGAGCTTAGAAAAAGATCCCGGCCGGAATAGGCACGGGATCTTGCTGTGTTTATTTCTCCGGTTTAATGCATACAGCGACGCCAAAAGGATAGTGGACACCCGGACGAGCGGACCGTTCGAAAGCGACGCCCTGCTGGTAATAAAGCTGCAACTCCTGCCAGGGCCAGGCTTTATCGGTTAAAAGTTCTTTCCATTCCTCCAGGGTTAACTGGTGGTAGTGAAAAGGAGAATTGCTGGGTCTGTCTCTTCCCCGGCCGAATGGCGTAGAAACGACGAGCGTACCTCCAGGCCGGAGCAGGGCATACATGCGTTTCATAAAGGTATGGTCATCAGGCACGTGTTCAATGGTTTCGAAAGAAACAATGGTGTCAAATGTACCTATTCGTGCTGGAAGATTTTCGTCAAGTGCATCTCCGGTCTGAAAGGAAAGCTGGGGATGATAATAGTGTTTTTGGGCAAATGTGATTGCCTCAGCATCAATATCGACGCCGAGAACATGACCCACTTCGCGTTTTTTTCCTTTCGCTGTCATTTGGGCTCCGTAGCCGACCCCGCAGGCAATATCGAGCAAACGCCCCCTGGCATAAGGCATGGCAAAATAATAACGGGCCATATGTTCGAGCAGCATACCATTGGTCGGTTTCATTTTTGAAGGGATGATTCGTTCTCCTGTGTCTTCTAACACGCTCAGTCACCGCTATCTGTATAGTCTTATTCTTTTATCATATAGAAAGAAAGAAGGGGATTGCAAGGATCGAAAACATTTTAAAGGCTAACGGCTGTGCGTGGGCTGTTGTATTTATACATATGTTTGACAAATTCAGCAGTGGCGTTTATATTTTTTATATACCCCTTAGGGTAATGAAAAGATAAATGACAGACATATAAATAATCTATTTGAAAGGAGGAAGTTTTGATGGAATACAATGATCAGATGAAAAACCGGGTAAAACGGGTGGAAGGCCAGGTCCGGGGCATTCTGCGCATGATGGAAGAAGAAAAGGATTGCAAGGAGCTCGTTTCCCAGATGAATGCTGCGCGCACAGCGCTTGACCGCACGATTGGCCTTGTAGTAAGCACAAATCTGGAAGAATGCGTTCGTGAGCAGATAGAGAAAGGAGAAGACAGCGAAGAGCTGATTCAGGAAGCTGTCAATCTATTGGTTAAAAGCAGGTAAATATATTTATATAATGTGTATGTAGGGAAAGTAAAGGCTAAGCCATAAAAATAGACCGGCAAAGAAAAGACCGGCAGCTAGCAAAAAATAAAACAGCCTGTTTAATTGCAACAACCCGCGCAGCCGTGCTCTTCATAGAAGAGCGCGGTTTTTTAGTATGGCATACGTTCCTGATCTTCGTGAACACTTGTTTTTGCCAAAGGTTGTTTTTTGACGTTTTAATATTTCAGCCATAGTGCAAAAAATCAACTGCTCAGCTGAGAGTAGTTGATTTTCTACACACAGCTGTTTCACGTGGAACACTATCCCTGCCTTAGGATAAAATTGTGACGTTTTAAAACTGTCGGCGGGGAAGCCTTTGAAACCGAAATGTAATGACAAGCCTCGTTTATTAAGTATTGCAAATGGACGGAGGCATTATAAAATTCACCGTATGATAAAAGGATAAAAAGGGTATAGATTTTAGGGCAACAGGCACAGGTTAACTAAAATCTAATAAAGGTGGCTTCATAATGCAGAGAGAGGACCAGGAAGTAGTATTTATTTCCGACAAGATTCATGCAATTATTCTTTTTTTGGATGATATAATTATCCAGGAAAAGCACCATATGAAAGACATTGAGCAAATGCAGCCTGAAACGATGAAATCGCAGAGACACAAATCAGAAATCATTCTGAACATTATGGAACGTTCGGCAGAGCTACTCCGGGGAAGGTTTCCGGACTGTTGCGAAGCAGGATCACAGGTGACTTACACTGTGAAAGACCTGGAAAAAGCCAGGGAGGATTTGAAAAACATTCATAATGACACATTTAAAGAATATGGCATTATTAAATCAAACTATGAGCCGGGCCAGGCCAATGAAGATTCCTTTATTACAAAAACGGTGGTAGGCCTGGTTAATTATAATGTCCACTTATTTGAAACAAAGTTTTTGGACTATATGGAACCGCACGCTCTATAGGTGAAAAGTAAGAGTTTAACGGCAGCCGGTTTAAATAAAGCCAGAATTGTTTATTAAGAGTAGCAGTAAGCAGCAAAAGGAGGCTTTTATGAAACCATTTGTTAGAGAATATACCAATGATGAAGCACTGCAGCAGGACGTTCAGCGTCTGGCTGAAAAGGGTATCGATAAAAAGAACGTGTACGTTATGACCCATGATAACGATCGTACCGGACGTATCGCAGAAAATGCGAATGCCAATACCGTCGGAATGAAAGAAGAAGGATTAAAAAACGCAGTAGGAAATATGTTCAGCAAAAAAGGTGATGAGCTTCGCAACAAATTACAGGAAATTGGTTTATCACAGGAAGAAGCCCACGAATATGAGGATGAACTCGATGAGGGGAAAATTCTTCTTATCGTGACAGATACCGAAGGCGTCAACACGATTATTTAATAGCAATAAACGAAGTCGCTTCCTGTACCAGGGGCGGCTTTCCGTTTATAAATTGACAAGCTTCCATTTCAAGGAATAGAATAATGTTAGATTTTCCTTAGGGAAACTTTTTTTAATAGAGCAAAAAGGGGATTGTATTATGGAATGGTTTGCGGAGCTGCATCCTACACTACAGGCATTAATCGGCTCTTTGTTTACTTGGGGCATGACCGCGGCGGGGGCTGCAGTAGTGTTTTTTACGAATAGAAATAACCAGAAGCTGATGGACAGCTTGCTGGCATTTGCCGGAGGGGTTATGATTGCTGCAAGTTTCTGGTCGCTGCTTTCTCCAGGCATTGATATGGCAGAAGAGCAGGGACAGATACCTTTTTTACCGGCTGTTGTTGGTTTTTTGCTTGGCGGCGTGTTTCTTCTTTTGTTGGATAGAGTCATCCCGATGATGAACGAGGATACGTATTTTACAGAGATAAAAGATAAGTACGCCAAGCACCGGACGACAATGCTTGTTTTTTCGATTACGCTGCACAACATTCCTGAAGGTTTGGCTGTAGGTGTTGCGTTCGGGGCACTGGCCTCAGAATTCAGCAGCTCAACGCTTGCGGGAGCCGTAGCTCTTGCTCTTGGCATCGGTATTCAGAACTTTCCGGAAGGCACTGCAGTCTCGATGCCGCTGCGGCGGGACGGAGTATCGAAAAAGAAAAGCTTCTTTTATGGACAGCTGTCTGGTTTTGTGGAACCGGTGGCTGCAGTGATTGGTGCTGCTGCTGTAATCATAATTCAGCCGCTGCTGCCATTTGCTCTCAGTTTTGCAGCGGGTGCAATGATATTTGTCGTGGCGAAGGAAGTTATTCCGGGTTCGCAGGAAAAGGGGAACATACGGCTGGCTACTTTCAGTCTGATGATCGGGTTCAGCGTTATGATGGTGCTGGATGTAGCTTTAGGATAGCACAGAGCACAGGGGCGCTCTGTGCTTTTTTATTTGTACTTAAAGACGTGGGAAGTCTTTGCACAATCGCTGGGGCTGAGCGATAATAAATACATATTTAGTAAGCGGTCTCAATAACGGAGGAAAGATTGAAGATTACGAGGGAAAGGGACCGGATTGTACAAAACCTGCTCTTTTTCTCCTTGCTGGAAAGAAAGTACTGAATGCGGTGTTAATAAAGCAAAGAGGTTATTTTCCAGTTGAAGCTGCCGTTAGAAAAAGGGGGCAAACATGAAAATATTAGTAATTGACGACGACTACGATATCGGCACGTTTTTCCGTTACCTGCTTGTAGAGCAGGGCCATCATATTGACCTTGCCCATGATGGAAAAGAATACGAACGCCTGCGCGGCCAGAACCATTTGTATGAACTGGCATTTATCGACTTAAAGCTGCCCGACACGAATGGATTGAAGCTGCTCGCAGACCTGAAACAG
Organism: Marinococcus halophilus; assembly: GCF_002265875.1. Classification (GTDB taxonomy): domain Bacteria; phylum Bacillota; class Bacilli; order Bacillales; family Marinococcaceae; genus Marinococcus; species Marinococcus halophilus. The sequence continues at coordinate 82,405 of NZ_NPFA01000005.1, read as the reverse complement.
ACTCAGCCTTCCTGCCGCTGCATTGTCATGACGGGTTACAGTACGATTGACACAGCTGTAGAAGCGGTCAAGCTTGGAGCCGAGGACTATATTGAAAAACCGTTTGAAGACATCAGCATTATTGAAGAAAAATTACAGCAGCCGAAGCAGAACCTTGAAGCCGATGACCAAATTGAACAGGCGGCCGCACAAAGTGGTATGATAATGGGAACAAGTGAAGCAATGCAGAAGGTCATCCAGCTGGCTGCGCGCTTTGCGCAGAAGCCACTGACGATCCTAATCGATGGGGAAACGGGGACTGGAAAAGAGGTGGCTGCTCGCTTCATTCATGAGCTTTCCGGTCTCAGGGAGCGCCCGTTTCTTGGGGTGAACCTCGGCGCCCTGCCAGAGCAGATACTTGAAAGTGAGCTATTCGGTCATGAAGCAGGAGCGTTTACTGGAGCGCAAAAAATGAGGAAGGGGTATTTTGAAATGGCTTCAGAGGGTACGCTTTTACTCGATGAAATTGGCGAAGCATCCTTATCAACCCAGGTGAAGCTACTGCGGGTGCTTGAATCGAAAGAATTTTACCGGGTAGGCGGGGAGCGTCCGATCAAAACCCAAGCCCGCATTATCGCTGCTACAAACCAGGATTTACACCTTGCTGCATTAGCTGAAAACTTTCGTGAGGATCTGCTGTACCGGCTTGATGTCGTGCGTCTGACAATGCCCCCGTTGCGGGAGCGTAAGGAAGATATCCCCGAGATTAGCCGTTTGATCCTTTATAAGGAAATTTCAGAAGATGCAGTCCTTAGTGAAGAAGCTTTGGAAACGCTGCAGGCTCACTGCTGGCCGGGTAATATTCGTGAGCTGACAAACGTATTAGTGAGAGCGGCTGCGGAGGCAGACGGGAAAATTGAGCGCCGGCATATAAATATGAGGGCCCCGGTCAGGAGGACTGCTGCACAGAACCATATTGTATCCAGGGAATGGCTCAGGGAGAAAAAGCAGGAGCTTGAAGAGGAAAACTATTTATCGCTTGAAAGCATTATCGAAAATATACGAAATGAAGAAAAGAGAAGTGTTCGGGATATTATCGACCATGCTTTAATGATTACGCGTGGAAATCGCCGGGAGGCTGCGGAGATACTCGGGGTAAATACACGAAAGTTGCGCTACTGGCTGAATGAATAACTGTGGCAGCACAATGGGGCAAAACCCGGCGGGAAGAGGAGCCCGCCCGGGTTAAGCCGTGTGTAAGTGTTTCATAAATCTGTCAGGTACTCAGTCCTGAATTTTGAGTACAATTCTGCCGTTGATGTCGCCTTTTTCCATTGAATCAAATACATTGTTAATGTCATCCAGTTCCTTTGTTTCAATAATCGGACGGATCTTGCCTTTGGCCGCTAGTTGAAGGCATTCCTGCAGATCTTTGCGTGTGCCGACGATGGAGCCCTTCACATTTACCGCGTTTAACACCGTATCGAAAATTGGGATGGGAAGCTCTCCCACAGGGAGACCTACAATAACTAAATTTCCGCCCCTTTTGACCGTAGAGTAAGCCTGTTCAAACGCTTTGGGGCTGACAGCTGTGCTGATAGCCGCTTCCACTCCGTTTAATTTTTCCATCAACACTTTTCCCGGATTTTCGTTCATGCTGTTAATAGTCATATCTGCGCCCATTTCCTTCGCGAGCTCCAGTTTATCATCGCGAATGTCGACAGCGACGACGTTTAAAGCCATAGCTTTTGCGTACTGTACAGCTACGTGCCCGAGGCCGCCGATGCCAAAAATAGCAACCCAGCTGCCTGGCTTGGCTTCAGAGACTTTGAGCGCCTTATAGGTCGTAACACCAGCACAAAAGAGCGGGGCTACTGTATCAAAATCCAGGCTGTCCGGAATTTTTGTTACATAGTGGGCCGGCGCTTTGCAGTATTCCGCATATGCTCCGTCGACGGAATAGCCGGCATTCAACTGCTGCTGGCACAGGGTTTCTCTTCCGGACAGGCAGAATTCACATTCACCGCATGCAGAGTAGAGCCATGGAATGCCGACGCGGTCTCCGGCTTTGATGGATTTGACTCCTTCCGCGACTTTTTCTACAGTGCCTACACCTTCGTGGCCCGGCACAAGGGGAAGCTTCGGTTTAACCGGCCAGTCCCCGTGAGCCGCGTGCAAATCGGTATGGCAGACCCCGCAGGAATGAATTTTGACAAGCACTTCCCCGTAATCAAGCTCGGGTACTGGGATATCTTTGATTTCCAGCTTTTGATGAAATTCATTAACTACTGCTGCTTTCATGAGTGGACCCCTCCTTGTAATTTTGCAGGATGCATCCTAAATATATGCAAGGAGCGTGCCAACAATGTAGGCACTACAAAAGGTGCCTGGAATGGTGACGGGGTAAGGAGAGTTAAATAAGCAAGCCGAAATTTCGGCCCGATCGGACAAAAATCAGCGTTGAAATGAAAAAAAGCAGTTCTGCTTTAAAAGCAGAACTGCTTGATGGCGTTTAATTATTCAGCTTCCGGAAGTCCGGCCATCACGAGCTGTGTTTCGCCGTCATCGTTCTCCTGCGTGTCGAGTGTAACGTCCTGCATCAAGTCAGTAACCCGGTTGTCGACTGCTACTTTAATGCCGTTTGCTTCTACCACCTGGTCGTTTTCCTGCGGATCCTGAAGCACAAGGCCGATTTGAGAGGAATCTTCCATCTCTTCGACTGCTACGCGAAGGTGATCCATGTTGTTTTCTTCCATAAGTGGTTCTAGTACTGCTTTAGCACCGTTTGTAATTTCCAAGGGTGAGCCTCCTTTGTTTTTAAACCTGTATAGAATATAGCTATACCTTTTTTTCTGGTTCTGCAAACTGCTGAATACATCCCCTGCTCTCCGCAAAGCATAAAATGCGCGAAGCCGGGCGCTGGATCTTTATTATTTGCAACTCTGCCAAGGGTAACAACAAAACCGCTGTTATTCAAATAATTCATACAGGAAACATGGCGGATGCCCCTATTTCGAACATAGAACACGTTATATTTCCCAGGAAATAGTCGATCGTTTTCCGCTCAGTTTCCAATGATTAAAAGCCATACGTATAGGCCGGCAAGAGTAATAAACAGCGTAGGAATGGTCAAAATGATACCGACTTTAAAGTAATAAGCCCAGGAAATATGAAAGCCGAACTGTCGCAGCACATGAAGCCACAGCAGAGTAGCGAGTGACCCGATTGGTGTTATCTTTGGCCCAAGGTCGCTGCCGATCACATTGGCGTAAATAAGGCCTTCGCGTACCGTGCCGGACACAGCTGTTTCTGAAATAGCCAGAGCGTCAATCATCACTGTCGGCATGTTATTCATGATAGAGGACAAGAGAGCGGCAATAAAGCCCATCGAAAGTGTTCCGACAAATAATCCCTGATCAGCAGCAGCCTGTATCACGACCGCCAGCTGCTCGGTAAGCCCGGCATTCTGGAGACCGTAAACGACGACGTACATCCCTACTGAAAAGAAAACAATATCCCAGGGAGCTCCTTTTAATACTTTGCCCGTTTCAACGGCCGGACTGCGGCGGGCCATCAACAGGAAGAATAACGCCACGACACCGGCAATAACAGAAACGGGGACCGCTGCAAACTCGCTGACGAAGTATCCGGTGAGAAGGACCGCGAGCACCACCCAGGAAAGCCGGAACATTTTGACGTCCCGAATCGCGTCCTTTGGATTTTTGACTTTCTTGACGTCATACCGTCCGGGAAGATCTTTTCGGAAAAAAAGGTACAAAACAAGAAGGCTTGCCCCGATAGAGAAGAAATTCGGGATAATCATCCGGGTAGCATATTCAATAAAGCCGATACCGAAAAAGTCGGCGGAAACAATATTGACGAGGTTGCTGATAATCAGCGGCAGGGAAGCGGTATCGGCGATAAAGCCGCTGGCCATGACAAACGGAAGAATCATACGTTCTTTGAACTCGAGCGCTCTGACCATCGCCAGCACGATCGGCGTTAGTATCAGGGCGGCTCCGTCGTTGGCGAAAAGTGCTGCCACAACAGCTCCAAGCAGAATTATGTAAATAAACATCCGCAGGCCGCTGCCTCCGGCGATTTTAGCCATATGCAGAGCGGCCCATTCAAAAAAGCCTATCCTGTCCAAAATCAGGCTGATAATGATAATAGCAACAAAGGCGAGGGTAGCGTTCCATACGATTCCGATGACGGTTTCAACGTCACCGAAGCTCACTACCCCTGCGATGAGAGCGATAATTGCGCCTCCACAGGCTGACCAGCCAATATTTAAGTTTTTCGGCTGCCAAATAACTAATACAAGTGTGATAAGAAAGATAATGATTGCGAATAGGGTGTCCATAAGTACCTCCAGGCGGGGCCGAAAACGATGCGGCTTCCGTTTATTGATTTTATTATATAAGCATATGCTAATGTAAATAAACCGAGAAGTCAAAACACGTCTCTAATCTTTTAAAAAAAGTATGATTGCTAGAGTAAAAGAGTAGAAAAAATGTATAATGAGGCTAGAAGGTGATCGTAAAGGCGGTGAAGTTTATGACGGGGGAACAGATGAACGTAACAGTAATCTGCGGGAGTCTGCGGAAGGAATCCTACAATCGAAAGCTGTTGGATTTGATGAAAGCAGAGTTTCCGGAGCATTGGGAAGTTGAGGAAGCATTTTTGCATCATATTCCGCTCTATCATGCCGATGTAGAAGAAGTGGGGACCCCTGAAGCCGTAGTAAAGCTCAAGCTTGCAATGATGCGTGCCGATGGAGTCATTATCGTGACCCCGGAATACAACAATGGGATGCCGGGGGTGGTAAAAAATGCCCTGGACTGGGCGTCGAGTCCACCTGCCCATTCTGCTCTGACCCACCGTGCTTTTGCGCTTGCCGGAGCAACTCCCGGCAGTGGCGGCACGGCCTTATCGCAGTACCAGGTCCGGCAGACACTTACAGCAGCCGAGGCCTATGTGATGCCCGGGCCGAAAATGCTGGTGGCAGGAGTGGCAAAAAAAACGAACAAAGATTCAGGTATGCTTGAAGATGAAAAAATAACGCGGCACGTACGAAAATTCGTGGAGGCGTTTGACAGCTGGATGCACCGTTTTTGACGGATAAAGAAAAGGCACAGGAGGAATGGCAAATGAGAATCAGAGAACATGACCTGCCTGGAGTAGGAAAACGAGTATCGTTTGAAAACCGGGACGGTATCACTACGGTCATGATTGTACACCACAGCGGTAAAAGAGAAATTTATTTCGTTGAAGACGAAGACGATGACGAGGCGCTGTTTTCCACTATATTCACATCCGATGAAGCAAAGGAACTGGGTGCCCGCCTGCTAGGCGTTCACGATGAACCGGTGGATGAAGAAAGCTTTGAGCGCTTCCGTTTATTGAGAAAGAAAATGTTAGTTGACTGGATTAAAGTGAAAAAAGGCTCCCAGATGGATACACGCTCGGTGGAAGAAGCCCAGACTTCAATACCGGAGGGAGTTTCTATCGTTGGCATCATGAGAGATAAGGATATTCTTCCGAAACCCGAGGATGATTTCATCATTCAGGCCGGGGACACACTTCTTGTGGTCGGAAAAAAAGACATTATTGGTCGCTTTGAAGAAGTTTGTAAGGCGAAAGGATAGTTCTTATGCCGGAAATGCCTGAATTGCTTGCTGCGGGGCTGATGCTGCTCGTGCTGTTTATCGGGGGATGGCTCTCTTTTAAAATGCGGTTCCCCGACGTCATTATCTATCTATTGATTGGAATTGTCGTCAGCAGCTGGCTGGCAGATTCGCATCTGTTGTATTTTGCAGGGGAGATCGGGATTGTCCTGCTGTTTTTTATGCTGGGAATGGAATTTCCGGTCCGTCAGCTTATCCGTGTTGCCACCAAAGTTTTTCGGGCTGGTATTCTTGATATTGTCCTCAGCTTCGGGGTCACGACTGGTATTGCGCTTTTGTTTGAGCTTGGATGGCTTGAAGCATTGATTATAGGTGGAGTCGTCTATGCCACGAGTTCCTCGATTACAGCTAAAATGCTTGAGAACTCTAAACGAATGGCCAGTCCGGAGTCGGAATTTATCCTTGGCCTTCTTATTTTTGAAGATTTATTTGCGCCGGTGCTGGTGGCAGTGCTTGTCAGTATGACTGTCGGCAGCGGGGTTACTGTCGGCACGCTGGGATGGACCTTCGTTCAAATTATTATATTAGTCGCAGGAGCTGTACTGCTCGGAATACTTATTTTCCGAAAATTGCGTTCATTCGTGGACCGCTATATGGATGAAGATTTTTTTCTCCTTTTCGTATTTGGTATTGCGCTCACATATGGAGGTATCGCCCTATACTTGAATCTGTCCGAAGTGCTGGGCGCCTTTTTGGCAGGCATTATTCTGGCCGAAGTCAAGCGAAGCGACGTGCTCGAAGGGTTAGTGGTGCGTTTTCGCGACCTGCTGCTGCCGATGTTTTTCGTTTACTTCGGAACAACCATTGAGGTGGGGGAAGGAGTACCGATGATTCCAATGCTTCTCGTACTGCTCGCCTGGTCGTTGGCTGCTAAAATAATCGTCGGCTTCGCAGGTGGAAAGCTATATGGCCTGTCGTCCAAAGTAGCCCTGCGTGCAGGCTTGTCTTTAACTCAGCGCGGAGAATTCTCCATTATTATTGCGGCGCTTGCCACTGGTACGCTAAGGACCTTCAGTAGTATTTTTATTCTTCTTTCCGCTCTCATCGGAGTATATTTGTTCCAGAAAGCCCCGGAGATTGCTACAGGCATCTACGGCAAGAAAAGAAGCAAAAAAACAGCATAAATGAAAGTGTGGAGGGCTGCTCTGTATAGAGCGCCTCTTTTTTCATGGATTTATTTTTAACTTCTGCTTTATGTATTATTATAATAACCATTAAAGCCCCGTACGGTATAAAAAACCTGCCGGGGACCGGCAGGAGGAACTACATGGATGGAATAGTGCGATGGGGAAGCTTCCATTGAAAACGGTAGGAGCATACACGTCCGGAAACGAGCAGCACGAATAATAAGAAGAGACCAAAGCCGCCGGTAACCCAGCCCATTCCAATAAACAGCCCGCCGACGAGTGCCCAAAGCGCGTAAACTTCGGAGTGAAGCACCATTGGCTTTCGGTTGGCCAATACGTCGCGAATTAGCCCGCCGCCGCTGCCCGTGAGTACTGCTGCCACGATAACAGCGCTGAGCGGATGCCCCATTTCCACAGCGAAGAGGGCCCCCTGCATCGCAAAGGAAGCAAGGCCGATAGCATCAAAAAATGACCCCCAGCTATGCCAGTGCTTCATTAAGATGTTTGGAAACAACACGAACAGCAAAATTGAAAAGAAAGAAACTTGAAAAAACAATCCCTGGCTCCAAAGTTCGGATACAGGAACCCCGATTAAAATATTTCGAATCGCTCCCCCGCCAAAAGCAGTAATAAATCCTAAAAATAATACCCCGAATATATCAAGGTCTTCTTCCATTGCAACAATCGCCCCACTGATGGAAAACGCAATGGTGCCGATTACGGTCAGCATATCCCAGGTCATACGGCTCCTCCTCTTCTGGATGATGCGTCTTCATATAAAAATCGCCGCCAGAAAGGCAGCGACGGCACATACAATTTTAGTCCGAGGATGATTATAAGCTTTAACTGTAAAAATAGCAACCTGGAACCTGGTGTGAAAAGAGCCGGAACCTTTCTGTTTCGATGGTCCAAAGGGTGGTTAATATTTCAGCAGCCAGGGAAGCATACATTTATAAAAATATGGACGGGCCGTATGCATGCCGTATGCATTCGGTAGAAGACATTGTAGAAAGAATACAGTGTCCGAAGAAGCGTGAAAGGCTTTTAGAATTAAACTATTTCCCGGGAAATAGAAGCTGCATGAATTCTCTCAAGAGACAAAAAACCGCCAACAAGCGTATGCGCTTGTTGGCGGTTTGCTCTATTATACGGAAAAATAAGACTGAATCTTTTCGGGTTCGAGAATATTTCCGACATAAAACGCTCCGAAATCCCCGTAACGGGCAGAAACTTCATCAAAACGCATTTCGTATACGAGCTTTTTAAACTGAAGAGCGTCATGAGCAAATAAAGTAACTCCCCACTCCCAGTCATCGAGGCCGGTAGAGCCGGTAATAATCTGTTTTACTTTTCCAGCATACTGCCGTCCGGTCATGCCGTGGGCCTTCATTAGTTCGCGGCGTTTATCAATCGGCAGTGAGTACCAGTTGTCTTCGCCTTCCCGTTTTTTATCCATCGGGTAGAAACAGAAATGCTCCCATTTCGGCAAAATAGGATAAATGCGGCCACGGATCCACGGGTTATCAAGAGGATCACTGTCATCTTCCGGTGGCGTATAGTTTCCAAGCTCCACAATGGAAACGTACGAATAGGCAGGGGTGGTGTAAGCTGCCAGCCCGGATTTATCAAAAGCAAGTTCAATATCATGAATTTCTTCCATCGTTTCACGAAGCACCATAATAACAAAATCAGCTTTTTGTCCGACGATTGTGTATAAAGCATGGCTTCCTTTTTCAGCCTCTTCGACCTTTTGGAATCCTTCAATCATACGATGAAATTCGTTGACCATCTGGTCGCGCTCTTCGCTTGGCACCTGCTTCCATGCATGCCAGTTAAAGTGGCGGAAGTCGTGGAGACAGTACCAGCCGTCCAGTGTTTGAGAAGCTTCGCTCATCTTGATTCCTCCTTCTTCTAAACCTTCCGTTGCCCACTATACCATAGTACACGAGCGTCCAAAACGAATATGATTGAGCAATTTGTGACAGGAGCAGCCGCCTTTGGTAAATGTTAATGCCCTCTGTGCCAGGAATTAAAAGAAGTCAAAAGTGTGAAAATTTACAAATCATTGAATTTATTCGTCTTGGTTTATTTTTCACGGCAGAAGGAGTATGCTAATGTATGAAAACGAAACAGGCATTTTCATAATAGACAATCTTGAGGCAGGCTTCAAAAGCTTCGCGTAACATCTGAAAAACTACTACAATAAAATCAATACGATATACACTTGTTTACAATATTTAGAGGAGGTATTTTGTTGAGCGATCTTTTCGCATCCATTTACGATCAGGTGAAAAAAGAGCATCCTTCCATCGTACTGCCGGAAGGAGACGACGACCGTGTTGTTCAGGCAGCTTCGCGTTTGGGAGAAGAGAATGTCCTCACACCTATTCTCATTGGAGATGAACAGGAAATAGAAACGCGTGCCACGAATTTAGGTGTCTCTCTGGATAACGTTACGATCTTCAATCCAAAAACGTATGAAAAAATGGACGAGCTTGTAGCAGCTTTTGTAGCCCGCCGAAAAGGAAAAGAGACAGAGCGGACAGCAAAAGAAAAGCTGACAGACGTCAATTATTTTGGCACGATGCTCGTATATATGGATTTCGCAGACGGACTTGTCAGCGGGGCCGCCCACTCTACTGGAGATACCGTCCGTCCGGCGCTTCAAATTATTAAAACGAAGCCAGGTATTCAAAAAACGTCCGGCGTCTTCATTATGGTGAAAGAAGACCAGAAATTCGTATTCGCAGACTGCGCTATTAATATATCGCCAAACGCTGACGAATTGGCAGAGATTGCTATTTCCACCGCGGAAACGGCGAAATCGTTTGATATCGATCCAAAAGTAGCGATGCTCAGCTTCTCTACCAAAGGCTCGGCTGCCTCCATGGAAACCCAGAAGGTGTCTGAGGCGACAAAAACGGCCCAGGAGACTCGTCCAGACCTTGTTATCGACGGGGAGTTCCAGTTTGATGCTGCGTTTGTCCCGGCTGTAGCTCAGAAGAAAGCACCGGAGTCTCCGCTCCGCGGCGAGGCGAATATATTTATTTTCCCAAGCCTTGAGTCAGGAAATCTTGGCTATAAAATCGCCCAGCGTCTCGGTGGCTATGATGCTATCGGCCCGATTCTCCAGGGCTTGAACAAGCCGGTAAACGATCTTTCAAGAGGCTGCAGCATAGACGATGTTTATAAGCTTTCCCTGATCACTGCCAAGCAGGCTATCACCGAACGTGAAGCAGTGGCAAATAAAGGATCATAAAAGTAAAGAAACCTTCCGGAAGTTTTCTCCGGAAGGCTTTTTTGTGCTATTGCCGGGTGTCGTGCGTCTGTGTTTCCGGTACGGCGAGGTTATCAAAGTCATCTGCAAGCTTTTGAAGTCCATCGCTTAGCGCGTTGCCGCGAATTGGCATGCCGTGGCCCGTAACGGCAGCTGCCGGCTCGAGCTGGTTTAACTTCTCGACAGACTTTTTAGCTGCACTCCAGTCCATCGTTAAATATTTTGGCGGGCCGTGGATTTCAAGCTTCTGCGTTGTTACGCGGGAAAGAGACTCTTGTTTTACGGTAACAAAAGCGTCACCGGCAATAAGCGTCCGGTCTTCTTCCCGGAATAATGAAATATGCCCCGGCGTGTGCCCAGGTGTGTGCAGCCATTTCCATTCATTCAAATATGGGACGGAACCATCGGATGGGAGAGGCTGCACAACGTCTCCTAAATCGATTGGTTCAATTGGAAACCTTGGCGACATTTTCGCAACGAGTCCGCGGTCTACAGAGCTGTCCGCTTTTGGATATGCTTTCTGTCCGGTCAGATAAGGCATTTCTTCCGGGTGGGCGTAAACGGGGACATCCCATTTTTTAACGAGCTCCACCACGGTGCCCACATGGTCAAAATGGCCGTGGGTTAGAATGATAGCGTTTGGTTTATTGTTTGTTCCGTATAAGTCTTCGACTGCCTGAATAACTTTTTCTGAAGATTTAGGCATACCCGTATCAATCAGCACCCAGTTGTTGTTATTGTTATGCTGCTCCACGGTGCAGATATTAACAATTTTATTTGTATAAGCATGAACCCCCGGAGCCACAGTGTGCTCTTTGCCACTCTTCACCGATGTCATCGGCAGATATTTGTCTGCCATTGGATTATAAAGCTTTTCGTTCGTTTCTTCGCTCATCATGCTCCTCCTTTAGAAATGAGTATGTATGATACGTATTTCCGTGCCCTGTATAATTAAAACCACAAAAAAGACGGATGCCCACATGAGCATCCGTCTACAAAGGTGATCACGCTTTGGAGGAAGCTCCTCCGCGAAGATCTTGTTCGATATCTTCGAGGCTGCGTCCTTTGGTTTCTGGAATAAACCGCAGTACGAATAAGAAAGCAAGAACGCCCATAAAAGCGAAGATAACGAAAACCCAATTGATACCTATAGCACCTAATAGAATCGGGAAAGTTAAGGAAACAATCAAGTTAGCAAGCGACAGCACTAGTGTCGTGATACCAGTCGCCGCTCCGCGTGCCTTCATTGGAAACAGTTCTGGAAGCATCACCCATACAACCGGTCCCCATGTGGCGGAGAAAAACATGATAAACACGCCAAGGAAGACCACAATCAGCCAGGCAACGAAAGTAGTCAGTTCGACGCTGAATAAGGTGATGGATAATATGGCAAGACTGCTGACCATGCCAACGTTACCGATCAAAAGCAGCTTTTTCCGGCCGAGCTTGTCGATTGTTGCGATTGCTACGAGCGTCATCAGTACGTTTACTGTACCGATGCCGACTGTTCCAAGAATGGATGCGGCATTGCCGAGTCCTGCTTCTGTAAAAATGGTCGGCGCATAGTAAATGACGGAGTTAATCCCAATCAACTGTTGAAAGGCAGCGAGCAGACAGCCAACCACAAGCATTGGCCGCAGCCATTTTGCTTTCAGAAGGTCGCCGGTGCCTTCTTCAATGTTTTCAATTTCCTTCATTTGTTTCATTTCATCTTCAATTTCCGACTGATCGCGCGTCATGCCCATGACGTTTCGGGCTTCTTGTTCGCGGTCCCGCTTAATCAGCCAACGCGGGCTTTCCGGCATGAAGAGCACGCCGATCATAAGCAGAATCGCAGGCACAGCTGCGAGCCCAACCATCCAGCGCCATCCTTCGATTGGAGTAAAGGCATAGTTCACGATGTACGCAAGTAGAATACCAAGCGTGATCATGAGCTGGTTTAAAGACGCGAGGGCCCCGCGCTGACTTGTTGGAGCCATTTCTGACAAGTAAACAGGTACCAGCGCAGTGGAGCCGCCGACTGCCAGGCCGAGAATAATACGCCCGGTAATAAGTACACCAGCGTTTGGAGAAAAGGCAAGAGTCAATGAACCAATTAAGTATACAAGTGCTATTACAAATACAACCCGTCTTCGCCCGAACTTATCCGAGACATAGCCACTCAAACCGGCCCCTACAATAGCACCGGCCAGTAGAGAGCTGACGACGACGCCCTGCAGAAAGTTCGATAGAGGAATGTCCTGATTAATGAAAAGCAAAGCGCCGGATATAACACCGGTTTCATAACCGTACAGCAAACCACCCAGGGCTCCAAAAAAGTATATCCAGCCTTTGCTTAAGCCGTTAGACATAATACACCCACCTTTAATTTTTTTGTCCTGACAGAATTCTTCCACGTTTAAGGGGGGCCCAAACATTTCCATTCAATAAATTCATAAGAAAACAGCCACAAACAACTTGTGTTTTAGGCTGTATAAGGTTTTCTTATGAGCGTGGCTGGGTCGCTTTTTTGTTTCTTGCAAGCACCCGCTCGTAATAGTGATTGAAGCGGGCCTGTTCGTCTTCTGTAAGCTGATCTTCGTACACAGAAGCCCCCAGGCGCTCTGCTGTCTGCTGCATCCGCCTGTTGATATCCTGAATGGAAAAAGCAGTACCGTACAGCTCTTCAAGAGAAGTCATTACAGAAGGGTCAACGGCTGGCCAGGTGATCTTTATATCTGGCTGAGCACTAGCAGCCCGCTCGTAGAATTCCCGTAAAACCTCTGCACGGGCAGCTCCGCTCCGGGTAACCGCCAAATAAATCTGCACCGCTACACCTCCCCGGATACGGCGCTGCGAAATGCCTGCAAATTTTTTTCCGCCGATGCTTAAATCATAAGACCCTGGACAGTACGAGCCGACGATCTCATAGGCATCAATATAGCCCGGACTGTCAGCAAATACCTCCTGCATAAATGCCCACATCCATTCATAGCCGGCATGGATAGAAGACCCGCGTTCCTCTTTAAAAATAAGGGATAGATTATAAATTCCTTCATCAAGCACGACAGCAAGGCCTCCCGAATTGCGTACAATCACTTCGTATCCCTGCTCCCGGAGATATTCAAGCCCGTCGGCCGCAGCCGGCAGCCGGGTATCCTGAATACCCAGGACAACAGTGGGGGCATGCACCCAGGCACGCATAACAGAAGGGGAAGAACCCTCTCCAAGACTCACACAAAAATTATCATCAAAGGCAAAAGATTGCAATGGATCCATACTTAATCCTGTAGTGGAATGGTCGATCCACCGCCACCTCTTCCCTGTAAAAATATCTCTCATTTCCATTTTATGTACCCCGATTCTATTCATTTTCATTTTGATCGGTTTTATTATAACACTGCTATTTCTATGTAAGGTATTACATACTGCTAAATAATAGAAGAAACCAGGATTTTTCCTTTCCAAATGGGATAATGAACAGTATAATTACGGTATCTGCCTGAAAGAGTTTTTAGTGGAGGGGCCCAAAAACAACATAGAGAGAATATTCATAATATTTATATTTGAAGAGGGGGACCTGGTCATGAACAAAAAATTAACGATTTGGATTTTAATCGCGCTCGTCGCAGGTGTGATTGCAGGGATCATTCTAAGCTTTGGTCCGGACAGCGTGTACAATCCGTTGGATACATATGTGCTATATCCTATCGGCGAAATTTTCCTTAATTTAATTACGATGCTCGTAGTACCGATTGTGTTCGTTTCGATTACACTCGGGGCAGCGGCTTTGAACCCAAGAGATCTAGGGCGGATTGGAGGCAAGACGATTGCGTTTTACCTTGTGACGACCGCGATTGCCCTGACCATCGGTGTTATTGTTGCTTATGTGCTTCAGCCGGGGGCCGGCGGAGACTTTGATATTCAAAACGCCAGCTATAACGCAGAAGAAGCGCCTTCCATTACTGACACCCTGCTTGGCATTATTCCGGACAATCCGGTACAGGCGATGGCAGAAGCGAACATGCTGCAGATTATTGCCTTTGGTATCTTTGTTGGTATTTCCCTTGCCATGCTTGGAAGTAAGGTATCGATGGTGACAAAATTCTTCGAACAATTAAACGACATTCTTATGTTTTTGGTTACAATTGTTATGTACACAGCTCCGTTTGGCGCCTTTGCCTTAATTGCTTCTGCAATTGGCGAAGCGGGACTGGGAGGCCTCCAGTCCATTCTAATGTATGGTCTTGCAGTTATTCTTGCTCTCGTGCTCCAGGCAGCTGTAGTTTACACTCTTGCTATCTCTTTGCTTGGCAAGGGCAATCCGCTCACTTTCTTTAGAGAATTCTTCCCGGCGATGGCTGTGGCTTTCAGTTTATCGAGTTCGAGTGGGACGCTGCCGATTTCGATGAGGATGGCCCAGGAACGGCTGAAGGTAAGCAAGCCGGTATCAAGCTTTGTTCAGCCGCTTGGCTCGACGATTAATATGGACGGTACCGGCATTATGCAGTCCGTGGCGGCAGTATTTATTTCGCAGGCGTACAGCATCGAACTTTCCTTTACCCAGGTAATTGTGATTATTCTGACGGCAACACTGGCAAGCATCGGTACTGCCGGCGTGCCGGGCGTAGGACTGATCATGCTTTCACTCGTGCTTACCCAGGTGGGGCTGCCAGTCGAAGGTATTGCCCTGATTATCGGTATTGACCGTCTTCTTGATATGCTCCGGACTTCCCTGAACGTAACAGGCGACGCCGTATGTGCGTTTGTCATCGACCGTTCGGAGAAGCGGAAACGGGGAGAAGACATTGAACACATTGGAGCGGAATGATTTTAACAAGTACCGGCGGCATATGCTGCCGGTATTTGTTATGGCTGCTTTTTTTGCTAAGCCAGGAAAGAAATTGCTATAATAATAGTATTAGATACACGATCAGCGGGCCCGCTGAAACAGAAACGGAAAGGAACGCAATGACCATGCCGGTTGGAAACAAGAAGCTTCCAGAAGAAAAAGTGTTTAAGGATCCGGTCCACCGCTACATTCATATTAGTGATGAGCTTATTTGGGATCTGGTTGGGACAAAAGAATTCCAGCGGCTGCGCCGTGTACGCCAGCTCGGAACGACGTTTCTGACATTTCACGGAGCGGAGCATACCCGCTTTAATCATTCCCTGGGCGTGTATGAAATAATGCGTAGAATTATCGAAGTATTTGAAGGCCGTCCGCATTGGAATGGGAATGAGGGACTGCTTTGCCTGAGTGCGGCGCTCCTACATGATATCGGTCACGGTCCGTTTTCCCATTCGTTTGAAAAAGTGTTCAACACAGATCATGAAGAATGGACGCGCCATATCATTTTAGGGGATACAGAAGTAAATACCGTTCTTCGGCGGATGGGAGAGGATTTTCCCCAACAGGTTGCAGATGTGATCGAAAAAACCCATCCGAATAAATTGATTGTCAGCATGATCAGCAGCCAAATTGATGCCGACCGGATGGATTATCTGCAGCGGGATGCCTTTTACACCGGGGTCAGCTACGGTCATTTTGATATGGAGCGCATACTCCGGGTCATGAGACCGACAGAAGACCAGGTGGTAATTAAGGCGACCGGCATGCATGCGGTGGAGGATTACATTATGAGTCGGTATCAAATGTACTGGCAGGTATATTTTCATCCGGTGACGCGGAGCGCAGAAGTAATACTGACCAAAATCCTGCAGCGCGTCAAAGACCTTAAAAACGAGGAGTACCCATTCAAATATCCTCCGCACCACTTTGAAAGCTTTTTCCGCGGGGCCATTACGCTCGAAGATTACCTGGACCTCGACGAGTCGGTTGCGATGTACTATTTCTTAATGTGGCAAAAGGAAGAAGATGCGATTTTGCAGGATTTGTGCCGTCGCTTCATGAACAGGCGGCTGTTTAAATATGTGGAATTTGACCAGCATTTTATGATGAACGAATGGCTGCGCCTGCAACAGCTGTTTGCAGATCTCGGGGTGGATCCTGCCTATTATCTGGTCGTCGATTCTTCTTCAGACCTGCCTTATGATTTCTACCGCCCTGGTGAGGAAGAGGACCGGGTGCCGATTCATCTTTTAATGCCGGACCGCCGCCTTCGCGAATTGTCGAGAGAATCGGATGTAGTAGAAGCAATTTCAGGTAAAAAACG
Source organism: Marinococcus halophilus (assembly GCF_002265875.1). GTDB lineage: Bacteria > Bacillota > Bacilli > Bacillales > Marinococcaceae > Marinococcus > Marinococcus halophilus. The sequence continues at coordinate 66,180 of NZ_NPFA01000005.1, read as the reverse complement.
AACCGATCACAAGTTATACTACCCTTCAGAAGTTCTTGAGGAGCCCGGCCAAGAAGATACAAAGCAGCAGATTAAGGACATCCTTCATCTGAAATTAGGGAAAGTGGAACGTTAACCGCGCCGTCCTTCCGGTTGAAGCCGGAAGATACATACAGAATCAACAGAAAGAGAGGGGTGCAGCACATTATGTTACCGGATCATGCCAAAATCATGGCCCTGCTTGAAGATACCGAAGAAGTTATTGGACGAAAAAAACTCCAAAAAATCGTGTACATTGGAAAAAAGCTGAACCTTCCCTTCCAGGAAAAATATACGTTCCGCATGTACGGGCCTTATTCAGAGGAGCTGACGCTGCGTCTCGAAGAGCTGTGCGGCCTTGGCCTTATTACAGAGTGCAAAGAGACAAAAGCCGGCTACTATCAGTACCGGTACGAGCTTTCAGAAGACGGGGCTTCTTTTTTGGAAAAGTTTCCGCTCGATTGGCCGGCCGAGCGGGCAAAGCCTGTACTGCAGAGCCTGAATAACCAGAGTGCCCGATTTTTAGAGCTCGTTTCCACGATGCTTTATTTTGATCACCTGCCCAATGAAGCAGTGGAAACCCGGGTGGCCGAGCTGAAAAAAAGCCAGAATTACCGCCCCGAAGAATTCAAAGAGGGCTGGGAATATATTGAATCGTTGCAGAATCAGTAAGAAAACAGGTACGATAAGGATAAGGAACGATTAAAGGAGGAGCTTTTTACGAATGAGTGAATTCAGTAAAGATAATAATAAGGGCGCTGAAAAGAAACGCGGCAGCCAGTTTAATATTTTAAGCGGGGACGCCACTAAAGGGGACGGCGGCTTTAATGCCGGCGCCCTCAGCCTCGATAATGTGACCCCCGTCTTTATCGATCCAGCGGAAGATGCGGCTTTCATTGATATGGGAGCGCTGCACGCCAGATCCGAACCGGAAAAGCGGGTGAAATTCGGGCCGGATAAAAGCAACGTGCCGGACGGCAAATTGTACTGGCTCGTATGGGTGTCCACAGAGCATGGTGAAAATGGCCCATATTATGCCGGCCTCGGCGCCTGCGAGATGCTCGTAGATAAAAAAGCCCGCCGTGCATACAAAAGTATGCCGGAGCATGTAAACAACTTGGATAAAGCAATCAAAGGACGCATAGCGATCGCGCATATGGATGAGCATTCCCGCTACATCCTGCAGGAATATCTAAAAGCATTTAACCGGAACATGTGGGACAATTCGACAGAAGAGCTGTATGAGGCTTTCCGCGGAGCGGCGGAGCAATAAAAACTGGGCGTGCGGGAATGTTTCCCGCACGTTTCGTCTGTGAAAAGAGGAGGAACGTTCATGGAAATGTGGTTTACGGAAAAACAAACGGAGCACTTCGGCATTACGGCCCGTATTACGAAAACACTGCATTCTGAGCAGACCGATTTCCAGCAGCTCGATGTAGTGGAAACAGCAGAGTTTGGAAACATGCTGCTGCTCGATGGCATGGTCATGACAACAGAAAAGGATGAGTTCGTTTATCATGAAATGATGGCCCACGTGCCGCTTGCGGCACATCCGGAGCCAAAGCATGTGCTAGTTGTCGGCGGTGGCGACGGCGGCGTTATCCGGGAAGTGCTGAAGCATCCCTCGGTAGAAGCAGCTACGCTGGTGGAAATTGACGGCCAGGTGGTGAAGTATTCAAAAAAATATCTACCTGCCATCGCCGGGGCGCTTGAGGATCCACGGGTGGACGTGCAGGTGGCCGACGGATTTATGCATATCGCAGAAAGTGAATCAGCGTATGATGTGATTATGGTAGACTCCACAGAACCGGTGGGTCCGGCCGTGAAGCTGTTTGAAAAAGGTTTTTATGAAGGAATTCACCGGGCACTAAAAGACGACGGCATCTTTGTCGCCCAGACGGACAATCCGTGGTTCCACGCGGACCTGCTTCGGACGGTGTATAACGACGTAAAAGAAATATTTCCTCATACCGACGTGTATACCGCCAACATTCCGACGTATCCGAGCGGCCTGTGGACGTTTACCATCGGTTCAAAGCAGTACAAGCCCAAAGAGGTGCACCGGCGCCGGGCTGAAGAGCTGGATACTCACTACTATACGGCGGATATACACGAAGCAGCATTTGCGCTGCCGGCTTTTGTGCAGCGTGGCCTTGAACGGAAGGAGGGGTAATGATGGACGCCTTTGATCCGGCTTATACTGGAAAGGTGTTTATCGGGAGCTCTGCTTCCTATGAGGATAGCAGCGTAGTGCTGTACGGTATGCCAATGGACTGGACGGTCAGCTTTCGGCCGGGCTCCCGTTTTGGCCCGAACCGGATCCGGGAGACCTCTATTGGCCTTGAAGAGTACAGTCCTTATCTGGATAAGCATCTGGAAAATTATTCGTATCACGATGCAGGAGACATGATGCTTCCATTCGGGAATCCGGCCAAAAGTATAGAGATTATTAAAGAAACGGCAGGCCGTTTCTTTGCAGATGGCAAATTCCCTCTTGGCATAGGCGGCGAACACCTGGTTACCTGGCCGGTTATGCAGGCGGCTTGTGTACATGATCCGTCCGTTGCTTTCATCCATATTGATGCGCATACAGACCTTCGGGAAGACTATGAAGGAGAGCCGCTGTCCCACGCCACCCCGGTGCGGAAAATCTGTGAAAAAATAGGGCCGGAAAACGTGTACTCCTACGGAGTGCGCTCCGGGGAAAAAGAAGAGTTTGATTATGCCCGCACATCCGGCATGCATTTCTCTCCGTTTGAAGTAGCAGAGCCGCTAAAGCGGGACTTGCAAGAACTGCAGGGCCGCTCGGTGTATGTATCGATTGACATTGATGTATTAGACCCGGCGCATGCTCCGGGCACGGGGACGGCAGAAGCTGGCGGCATTACGTCAAAAGAACTGCTGGAGGCCATTCATGCAATTGCTGCTTCCGGAGTTCATGTGGTCGGGGCCGATATTGTAGAAATTTCCCCGCCTTACGATAGCGGCGACCAGACCGCAATTGTGGCCGGAAAATGCATTCGGGAAATGCTTCTTGGCTGGACAAAATAGAAGTTCTGGCCATTAGAAAGTCCGGCAAGCCCCTACGAGGCCTGCCGGACTTTTATTTATGCCAGACGAACGGGAAGCTCCGTGAGGCCGCGCATGAGTATGCCGGGGCGCCACTCCAGTTCAGCAGAAGACGTATCCAGCTGGAGTTCAGGAAAGCGTTCGAGCAGCGTATTTACAGCGACTTCCGTTTCAACTCTGGCAAGCGGGGCCCCGAGACAGAAATGCATGCCTTTACCAAAAGCAAGATGTTTGCTTTGGCCGCGGGTAATGTCGAAAACGTCCGGATCCTCAAATGCTTCGGGATCGCGATTGGCTGCATCGAGAGCGACAAGCACGTGGTCCCCTTTCTGGATTGTCTTTCCCTGGATTTCTACGGTTTCAGCGGCCCAGCGGTCGGTGCTGAATTCAACAGGCCCCTCGAAACGGAGCATTTCTTCAATGGCCGGGCGGATGAGCCCGGGCTGCTGCCGTAACGTGCGCATCTGCTCCGGATGCGTCATTAAAGCAAATAGGCCATTTGAAATGAGGTTTACCGTTGTTTCATGCCCGGCGATAATTAACAGCGAAACGACGCCGTAAAGCTCCTGCTCGGAAAGACGGTCGCCTGCTTCCTCTGCCTGGATGAGTTTACTGACCATGTCATCCTCCGGGTGTTCCCGTCTGGTGGCTATCCATTCCCTAAGATAGGAAGTGAATTCCTCCGTATGCTGCTGAATTTTTTCAGCCTTTCCCGGGTCGTTGGACGCTTCGACGAGAGTGTTGGACCAGGTCCGGAATTTATCTCTGTCCTCGCTTGGCACGCCAAGCATTTCGCAAATAACAATGATCGGAAGCGGAAAAGCAAAATCGTCGATAATATCGATTTGGGAGCGGCCCTGCATATCATCAATCAGTTCATTTGCAATTTCTGTAATCCTGCCCCGGAGCTCTTCGATCATTTTTGGTGTAAATGCCTGCTGAACGAGTCCGCGCAGTCTTTTATGATCCGGCGGGTCCGCAAAAAGCATATTTTGCGAAAAAATATTTTTCTGTGCTTCAGCGCGTTCTGCTTCATTTAAAAAAACAGTGAAATCCTTAATGAAACGTGTGTCTTTTAGAACAGCAACAGCATCTTCGTACCGGGTGATGATCCATGCGTAATGGCCATCGGGCATTAAGGCCTGGTGTACCGGGTCATGCTGGCGGAGAGATTGAAAGGCAGGGTACGGGTTCTGGTTAAAGGCGTGGGTGAACAAGCCGGCATCTTTGCTGTTGAACTCATTATTCATTGTAATCGGCTCCTTTATAGTAGGCTTGACAAGAAAGCATCCGCGCATTTAAAGAGACGGGGACAGGTTAATGTTATTCCCGTTTTTTCGAAAGCGTCATCATTGTTGTTTGAAGAAGAAACAATTAGAATGTAGGAAAATCCATCCCTTGCGGAGGTAGAGCAAATTATGATCTATCATGAATGGAAGCGTAAATGGAATGAACTCGAATGCCGCCGGCTATACCGCAACGATGATTTAGAAAAAGATAAACATGGCTACATTGCTTATGAACGGGAGCTTCCGTTTTTCAAAAGCTATCGAAGCCGTGCATTCTATGTGGCTGATGCGCCCCTTTATATTGAACAGCGGGCTGAGGCGGAGGAACGGGAAGCAAAAGCAATCACGCGCCGTTTTCCGGAAAAATTCCGTGAGCAGAAAGAGGACGCCGACCGGCTCATCCGGGCGGACTACCGGCTGCTGCTTTACCGCCGTCTATACGAAGGAAGGGTGCCGTACGTATTGATGTCCCCCCGGCAGATGAACGCATGGCTGCAGAAGGAAGAGGCATTCCAGCTGCAGCTGACAGCGCTGAGCACCGAAGAGGGGCCGCTTCAAAGCCTTTCCTTTTTGAAAAAGCAGATGGGAAACAAAAATTACCGTAAATGGTTCGGGCAGCGCCGGAAGGAATGGGAGAAAACAAAAAAACAGGATACAATGGATCTGCTTTCTTTGTCTCCGTACCGGTCACGCCAGCGGGAAGAAAAGAAAATATAACCGCAGTCAGCAGCCTGTTTAAATGTACGGAGCAACGGCTTCGCGGTGTGTGTGCACATCTATACTGCTGCCGGAAATGATAAGGACGGCGGGACCGTTAACGGTTACGAGCCCGTCTAAAAGAGCGCCAGCACCAACGGCAGCTGCGCCTTCGACGACCATTTTATGCTTATCATATAAAAATCCCATGCCCCGGGCGATCGTGTCTTCATGCAGCCGGAGACGCTGGTCAGCATAGTGCTGAACCATGGAAAAAGTATACTGGTTTTCCAAGCCAATGCCTCCAAGCAGACTGTCGGCAAGGGTAGGGGCCTCCGGCACCAAGGTCGGCTTGCCGATGTTCAGGCTCTCATCCATAGCAGCCCCTTCCCGGAGAGACAAACCGACAAGCTCAAGATCAGAGATTTGTTCCTTTAAGGCAAGCCCAAGGCCGGAAAGCAGGCCGCCGCCGGACAGCCCGGTGAGCACGTGCTTCACGGAGGGCAGGTGTTCGATGATTTCGAGTCCCATCGTTGCCTGTCCGGCAATGACGGAAGGGTGGTCAAAAGGGGGGATAAGAGTCAGTCCTTCCTCCTCCACGAGGCGGGCACTGACTTCTCCCGCTTCGTCCTGGCCGCTGCCTTCTACATGCAGCTCAGCGCCGCTTGCTTTGAGGGCCTCAATTTTATTTGCCGGCACGTTTTCTGAAACACATACGACAGCGCGGATGCCGAGAGCGGCGGCTGCGGTGGCCACCGCGAAGCCGTGATTACCGGTGGAAAACGTAACCACGCCCTGGGCACGTTGATCTGCAGGCAGGGAGCGAATCATGTTAGTTGCCCCCCGGAGCTTAAAGGAGCCTGTCATGTGCATTTGTTCAAGTTTTAAATAGACGGGCTGGCCTGTAATCTTTGTCAGCGGCTGTGAAAAAAGAAGCGGTGTTTCGGGAAGTACCGGACGTAGACGCTGTCTTGCTTCCCAAGCGTGCTGAAGTGTTAACATAGAATCATCTCCTGCTGCAGCAAAATTAATAATTATACTTATTTAAACATAAGCGGAGAAGCGAAAACAATATGCTCTGGCAGACGTTTGCCAGATGGCGGATAGGGAACACTCAAATAGAAGCGTGCGTAGAAAGGATGAAGTAGTGTGAGAGTTGGGTTTATTGGAACAGGAATTATGGGCTCAAACATGGCAAAAAATTTAATGGATGCCGGGGAGAAGGTTACGATTTACAACCGTACCAAGCAGAAGGCACAGCACCTGCTCGATGCAGGAGCTGGATGGAGGGAAACGCCGAGAGAGCTGGTTTCCAAGGTGGATGTCGTATTCACCATGCTGTCGAACCCTGAAGCAGTAGAGGAAATCGCAAATAGCGTTGACGGTCTGTTTGCCGGCGAAACGAGCCGGAAAATATGGGTGGATATGAGCACAGTTAACCCCGGATTTACCCGGCAGATGGCCAAAACTGCAAAAATGAAAGAAATGCGCCTGGTGGATGCGCCGGTATCCGGATCTAAAGGCCCCGCTGAAAAGGGCGAGCTGGTGTTTCTTGCCGGCGGCCGTGAGGAGGATGTACAAAAGGTACAGCCGCTTCTCGAAATTATGGGCAAAAATGTCCACTATATGGGAGGCACCGGGAGCGGGTCCGCGATGAAAATGTCCGTGAATTTAACGCTGATGCATGCGATGACCAGTTTATCGGAAGGACTGCACGCAGCGGAAGGGCTCGGGCTCGACAAGGAGCAGGCGCTTGATGTGCTGCTCCAGGTGCCGACGACAGCACCTGCCGTAGCCGGAAAGCGGGACATGCTTTTGAGCGGCAGCTATGAAACTCAGTTTCCATTGAAGCATGCCTATAAGGATTTACACCTGCTTGAGGAATCAGCCTACCAGGCTGGCATTTCTCTGCCCGTCACCGGCTCGGTGCGGGAGGCTTATGCGCTGGCAAAGCAGTATGGCATGGGCGATGAAGACTTTGCGGCAGTATATCAGCTGCTGTCTAAAGGAAGCGAATAAAAAAAACCCCGACAGTCCTTTTTATTAGGTCTGCCGGGGTTTTTTACTATTTGGCCGGGGCGTTGCTCTGCTGTTCTTCGTTTGCGGCCCGGGTCATTTCCTTTTCTCTTTTTGGAGAGCTTAAGAAAAGAGAAAGTACCAGAGCTACAAAGGCAAGAGCCGTGCTTCCCATAAAGGCCCATTCAAATCCTGCTACCTGCGCGAGCTGGGGAGCCGCTTCTGCGGAGGTCGAGGCGTCAGGCTGGTATTGCTGGGCGCCTAAGGCTACAAATGTAACCAAAAGAGCCGTGCCGATAGAAGCTGAAATTTGCTGCAACGTATTCGCCATAGCTGAACCGTGGGCATACCATCTCATCGGCAGCTGGTTTAACGCCGAGGTCATTACCGGCATCAAAGCGCAGGCGAGCCCGAACATACGGATGGCATACACGATGGTTAAATACGTAAACGACGTTTCCAGGGAAAGATTTGTAAACATAAAAGTAGTAATAGTGACAATGGAAAGGCCAGTGATGGCAAGCCACTTTGCCCCGAAGGCGTCAAACAGGCGACCGGTAATCGGCGACATGATCCCAATCACAATCGCTCCCGGCAGCAGCATTAAGCCTGATTCAAGCGGCGTAAAGCCTAAAACGTTCTGCATGAACAGCGGCAGAAGCGTTTCTGCTCCTATTAATGAAATCAACACGGCCATCGTGATTCCAATGGCGAGGCTGAATATTTTAAATTGAAACACGCGGAATTCGAGCATCGGCGACTTTAACGTAAATTGGCGCCAGATAAACAATCCGATAATCAAGGCACCGACGATCACGGCGGTGAGAACGGTTGGGCTGCTCCATCCACTTTCTGAAGCCGTGCCGAAGCCGTATAAAAAGGAACCAAAGCCAAATGAAGAAAGAATGATGGATAACACATCAATCTTCGGGCTGCCCAGTTCGGTTACATTTTTCAAAAAGATGGCACCTGTAATAATTGTCAGCGCGACGATTGGAAGCACGGTAATAAACAAGGCCCTCCAAGGAAAGTGCTCAAGAAGAAAGCCAGAGAGCGTTGGCCCAATAGCGGGCCCGAACGAAATAACAATTCCGATCATGCCCATCGCTGTGCCTCGGCGTTCCACTGGAATGATGGCCAAAAGCACCGTCATTAAAAGCGGAAGCATAATGCCTGAACCCGAAGCCTGAATGACGCGTCCGAAGAGAAGCACCGGAAACGACGGGGCGATGGCGGCGATGGCAGTACCAACCCCGAAAAGGCTGATAGCGGTTAAAAATAAACCTCTGGTGGTAAAGCGTTCGATTAAAAAGGCGGAAATCGGAATCATAATGCCATTTGTCATTAAGAAGGCTGTGGTCAGCCACTGGACGGTCCCCTGGGTGACTCCGAGAGCGTCCTGAATTGAAGGGAGGGCAGTGGCAAGCAGTGTTTCATTGATAATTCCCATGAAGGCGCCGAGCAGCAGAGCCGTAATCATAGCTGCTTTTTGCCCGGTGGGGATATCCCAAGATGAAGAACTCATAATACGTGTTTCTCTCCTTTCCATGCGCTCCATTTTACACTTAGCTTCTGCGTATGTGTATGGAGAACCGCGTGGTGCTGCAGTTGGTGTAGTAAGGCGTCGATCAAGAATTCCCGTGGTATATCCGCTTTGAATTCCTTGTGAAGCATGTCGGTCGTCTGGAGCGTTTTTTCAGGCAAATCACCCTGCGAATAACGGGATTTTACAAATAAGAGCAGTGCCTCGGCTTCGCAGCGAATACTTTCCATGCCCTGTACGGGTTCATCTCCACCGGCCCACCCTCTGGGAAGCTGGGCCTGTAAATCACTGTCATCTTTTACGATGGAGTGAAGCCTCTCGACAATAAAGGCAGATAATTGATTCAGCGGAAGGGTGGGAGCATGCCAGGTCATGAGTGTTAAATAGGAGTGCATGATGCCTTCGAGGATGACAGCCAAATCGCTGACATAAGGACGCACCCGGGGGCCAAAAGCTTCTAAAAGCGATTGTTCATGCCATTCCTGAAAAAAGCGGCGCATACGGTTTAAGTAGTTGGAAATTTTGTTTTCCGTATGGGGAGGAAATTCTGTAAAGAGCATCTGAAAAAGTGGACGGTACTCCGTGAATTTTTCCAGCTCGATGCGTATTTTGCCTTCAAGCCGCTTGAGTTCAGGTTCATGCTGCTTTCCCTGATAATTTTCGGCCTCATGGAGCATGTTTTCGTGCACTTTACGCAGCAGTTCCAAAAGCATCGCTTCCTTAGAGTCGAAATGCTTGTAAAAACCGCCTTTAGATATACCGCAGGCCGCTGTAATGTGCTGAATGGAAGTGGAGTGAAATCCCTGCTGCACAAACAGCTGCAGAGCTGCGTCCAAAAGTTCGTCCTTGCGCTCTGTCATGCAATGTTCGGCCCCCTTTTGACTGATTGGTTACTTTTAGTGAACGTTTAGTCACAAAGAGTATCGTAGCATTTGCTATGCGAGGAATCAAGTAATGAGCTTGGAGGTTTTAAATAAAAAAACCTGCCGGCAAAGCGGCAGATTTATGCATCTAAATAATCGACACCACGTTCGGTGAGCTCTTTTGTACCATGCCGCAGATGTAAATATACGAGCAGCAGCGCAAGTCCTGAGGCAGAAAGAATTCCTCCGGCTCCAAGCAGAGTGATCCATTGCCAGGGGGCAGTGTTCCATAAAGGAAGAAAAGCTGGTTCGGGACCACTCCATTTGGCCTGCAGGGAAAGGCCAGCGCTTAAAAGCATCCAGGCAGGTATAAAGAAAAGAAGAAGATACAGCATGTTAAGAAAAAAGGAAATGACGCCAGTATCAAACCGCACTCGCTTTTGCGGGTTTTTCTCATCATATGTGCCTCCGGAAGCGCCAGCCCAGATACCCGAAGCTGCAGCGACAGCTGTGAGGGAAAGCGTCAGTACTAGTCCGGCGAAAAATAATATAATGTTCCATCCGAAGACGAGAAAGGCCAGCAGCTCTAAGCCTGCGAGCGTCATTCCTGTCATAATCCAGTGAGCCAGAAACTTCCCGAGGACAATCTGCCGGGGAGTGACGGGAAGAACCCGAAGCATCCAGCGGGACTCACCTTCTCTGCCAAACGCGGCAGCGGCAAACTGCTGCAGGCCCAGTAAAATGGCAGGGCCGAGCATAACGTGCACACTGCTCCAGGCAGAGGCGGGATTTGCCCAGGGCGAAGCAAGCGCTGAGCCGCTGCTAAAAAAATTGATAAACATTAAAATCAGAATGAGAGCAAATGTAAAGCAGGTGGTCCACTCTTTAGGATTTCTCTGCACAGCCCGCCACTCTTTAAAGGCAATGGCATAGGGCACAGAACGGGCTTCCCCGGGACGGGTGGATTTGATTTTGTTTTTCACAGGCTCGGTTGCCCGCTGCCAGGAAGACATGTAGTGCTTCTCGGCAAACCAGAGGACCCCGAGGCTTGCGACAGCTAAAGCCCCCAGGCAGGCGGCTGTGTAAACGACTCCTGAGCCTTCCCCTTGAAAAGAAGCAAAAAGAGCTGCAGCCACCGGCTGCGTAGGCAGCCACTCAGGCGCTTCTTCAATAGTAAGAGAGGTGCTGTCGTTTTGCATGACGATATTTGGCGTCTGCGAGGCCAGGATAAACAGAGCTGCAGATATGAAGCTGATGATAGTAGTCAGCTGCTGGGCGCGGTGGGCCGGCAGAATATATACAAGAAACAGATTCAATAGAAACGAGAGACCTGCGCCCAAAACAGAAAGGCCAAAGAAAAGCAGAGTAGCGGCCGGGTAAAAGAGAACATGAGCGCCGGAAACAGCTCCAATAATAATGCTCAGTCCGGTTAATAACAAAAATGAAAGCAGAGGGAAACCGGCCCATCCGGTGAAAAACTGCATGGCAAAAAGATGCCTCGAAGGAACAGGAAGCGTAAATAAAAACTCTATGTCCTTTGACCCAAACAACAATTGAAAGGTACGCGGCATAGTCACAAAGGTGATGACAGCAAGTGTGCTTAGCATCAAATAAACGATAACTGCACGTAAGCTTTCCGGGGAAAAAACATTCCCGGCCGCAGCCGCTCCAAGACCAAAGGGAATCATAATAAACAGGGCCAGGGCTATGAGAGTAATGTATAATACTTTGCGCCCGGACGGCAGAGCCTCGTATTGGTGGCGCATGGTGGTTTTCTGATAATACCAGAGCGTCTTTATCACGGAATTTCTCCTTCAGAGCCTTGAGAGACCTTTTGTGCTGTCATGCGCAGGAAGACATCTTCAAGGGTGGCTTCAGCATAACTGGCGTGCTCCTGTTTAAGGGCGTAAGGCGTGCCGGTCTGCAAAAGTCTTCCCTCATGAATGATTCCGACCCGGTCACAGAGCTGATCAGCAACGTCCAGCATATGAGTAGAGAAAAAAACAGCAGTACCGTCTGCTGCTGTCTCGCGCAGAATAGTCCGGAGGTCACGGGAGCTTTTTGGATCGAGGCCAACTGTCGGCTCATCGAGAAAAATAACGGACGGTTGATGAATCAGGGCCCCGGTTAAAGCCATTTTCTGTTTCATGCCGTGTGAATACGTTTCCATCAACCTTCCGGCGCTTTCTGTTAAATCGAATCGTTGCAGCAGGCTCCGGGCATGTTCTATCCATACGTTTTTATCGAGTTTAAATACAGAAGCAATAAACTGAAGAAATTCCCACCCGGTGAGCTTTGGATAGATATCTGGTTTATCAGGCAGGTAGGCAAGCTGCTGCTTCGCTTCGAGTGGCTGACTTTTAATCGATTTGCCATGAATACACCCGTCCCCGCCGCTTGGTTCGAGCAGGCCGGCGAGCATCCGCATGGTCGTTGTTTTACCGGCTCCGTTTGGCCCGAGAAAACCGAATATTTCATGAGCATGAACTTCGAAATTCAACGGGTGTACAGCGGTCGCCTCCTTAAAGCGTTTTGTCAGTTGTTTTGCTTCTACCGCGGGAGAATCGGGCATGTCGGGCACTCCTTTATATGATATGCTGTGGGCATACGAATAGTTATGTTCATCATAAACGATGTAGAAAATAATGGAAATGATAAAAATAAAGTGCATAAGGGGGCGGAGAGCTGAAATGACCTATGGAGAACTGGCGGATAGATTGGACCGCACATCGGACGGTGAAATGATTGGCTTTTTGATGGTGCCAAAAGCGCACCGGAAACAGAAGGAAAAAGTGAACAGCTATTTAAAGGAGCGCTACGCTGCATCAGATTCCGATTCCTTAAGAGACATTGTAGATCATTTTTGCGAAGAATACCTCGAACCGGGGGAAAGCCGGGAAATTGAGTTTTATCCAACGGAAAAATTAACATAGCCAAACGGGGGAGACGCATTGAAACCGAAAACAGTGATGAATCTGGCAACGCTTATTAATGGCATTGGCGTGTTTTTATTTATTTTAGCCGGTGTGCCAAACTGGATTCCTGCGATTTTATGCCTGTTTGGATGCACGCTGCTCGTGTTTCGCAAGCAGGCAGCAGACTGGTGGAACAAAAACATTATGAAAGAACCGGAGCAATGAAGGCAGCTGAACTAAAACAGCTGCCTTTTTGATTTACGCTGTTCGGGCATAGGTCCATTTGCGCCACAGGTATTCTATTGGCCCCTGGGAAAATTTTTTCATATACCAATGGCTGCCGGCGAGCTGAACAATATAAATAACCAGCGCGGTAATAAACCCTCCGGTAACAGAAACCTCTCCAAACAGTCCCAGTCCATATCCATGAAATAAAAGTACAGCGATAATTGTCTGCATCAGGTAGTTTGTTAAAGCAAGCCTGCCCATAGAGGCGAAAGGAAGAAGAAAATGGCGAAGACTCTGACTTTTTGCGGCCAGTACAAAAGAAGAAACGTACCACAGGGTCAGCACCGGCCCGGCAATGTAATTCAAGCCGTCTCCAAGGCCGGCACTTATTCCGCCGGGGAGGGTTATCCATTCCTGTTTAAGAGCTGTAACGACAGCATTTAAAATGAGTCCCAGCCACAGGCTGTGTATAAAGAGACGCTTCCATGTTCTCAAATGGGCTGCCGCCTCTGTGAACATATTCCGGCGCCCGAAATAAAAACCGAGCAGAAACAGCCCGAGAATAAATGGCACAGAAAACGGAAGCTGCAGTAAAACGAATATGACTTCATTACTCAGCCGGTAAGTTAAAATATCAATGTAGGATCCGTCTTTCATGACGGAAATACCCGAAGCAACAGACCGTTCAGCGGGCTCCGGGCTCATAGAGGCGGTTCCTGCAGAAGCAGCAGTCAGAAGGAGCGTCATAAAGAATCCCGAAGCAAAGATAAGCCCGAGCGCCCAAGTTAAAACTGCTTTACTGCTTCTGTAAGTAAACATAAGCAAAAAGAAGCCGGTCACCGCGTATAAATGGAGAATATCCCCCGACCACAAAAATACGAGATGAATCGTTCCAATAAACAGCAAAAAAAGAAGCCGGCGCTGAAAAATACGGTCAGCAGAAAAGTTTTTTTCCGTCAGACGCTGGTAAAACATATAAAATCCGAGACCAAATAAAAAAGAAAACAAGGGATAAAACTTTCCAATGACAAAAAAATCCAGCAGCGTATTGACAGCCTGATCGGCTGCTGTAGTCTCTGTGAGGCTGGTGTTTACCATGTCTGCGTACTGGCTGAAGCCCAGCGCTTTAAACGCAGCCATGTTTGCCAGTATAATGCCGAGCAGGGCAAAACCACGGAGCATGTCGATCGTATGTATACGTTCTGTTAAAGCAGTTGCCTGCGGCATATGAGTGCCCCCTTCTTAGGAACTGGATACAGTATACCAAAACTACGCACAGATGAAGCAAAGGTTGCGGTAATTCCTGAAAGAAAGATTACTGGAAGAAAAATAAGGGTAGTAAGAAAGTACGGCAAATATGTCATTTCTCTACATTGATAGAGAATATAAAAATACAGGAGCGCTTTATCATATACCGATGCGCACGCCTCCCGAAACACGTTTAGAAAAGGAGAGATATATTGAGAACAATAGAAATTAACATTCTTGAAGACGAAATGCATGGCACAATTGATGAAACGCATAAGTTCAAGTTTAGTAAGATGGAAGAAAGGTCCAAAAAAAGCTTTCCCTTTGGCTTATTTAAAGGGCACGCAAAGGAGCATTCAAACGCCGCGTATCTTGAGATCTACCAGGAAGAACAGCGGGTGCTTTACTGGGAGCTGGAAGATTTTCAGGACCAGGATTCCCTCGTCTTTACCCGGGAAGGCCTGCTTGAAGAAGGAGAATGGAATCCGGAAGAACTCACGCTTGAGGGCCTGCGCGTAGAATTCTACGAACCAAAAATATAGAAATTCGTACATAAAGGGAATCCGCCTCTAAGACTGCTGCCTCTACGTCCTTGTTATGGTAATTTTCACATTTTACCACTATTTGGGAGGGGTTATCATGTTTGCTTTTTTGATCGGACTGCTGATTGGAGTTATTTTTTCCGCCATGATTTTTACGATAAAAACCCAGCGGGCCGCGCACGTCCGCACCCAGCAGGAAAGCATTCACCGGCTGCTTGCAAATGAACGGAGGAACCGCTTTGATGTACGGAGTATGAGATGAATACAGAAAAAGAACCGGGACTTGAAAAAGTTTCCGGTTTTTTTATGTGGGTTTCATTTAACAATAAAGCAAGTTAAACGCAGATTATTGAAATTAAATGATTGAACGAAGCGCCGGGGTGGGAATGTAACTATAGAATATCATTTATTAAGGTGGTATTTGTAGGCACAACGGCCGACCTTCCCGGGGAGGTAGGCCTTTATTTTTAAAACAAATACATAGGGGCTTAATCAGGGCCTTTAAATTTAATAGGGAGATATTAAGAGGAGGAGCAGGGATGGCTGAAAATCACTCAAGTGAAGATCTCAAAGAACAACAGAAGCAGTTGGGAAGCTACCTCGGAAAATTATTGCGGGATCACTTTGGGAAGGGGCCTGAATCGGTCTACGTCAGTATTGATCCTCATTGTATCGTGATGCATATTCGTAAATTTCTTTCTCCTATGGAGGAAGTGATTATGGGCCAAAGAAACCAGGAAGCGGTGGAAGAACTCCGTGAGACTATGATGGAGCAGATTCTTCCGGAAGTGAAGCACTACCTTTCCAGAACCGTGGATATAGAGGGATGGGAATTTTACTTTGACTGGAATATTGAAAACCGCTCAGGGATGATTACTGCCCTGAATTCCCAAGAACTCAAAACCAAAAAAGAGAAAAAGAAACTGGAGTATGAAGAAAATATTAAAAGAAAAGTAAATGATGTCAGTGCTAAAACAGAAAAAATTCCTGACGATATTGCAATGTATCAGGTTAACGAACGAACATTGATAGCTGTCCGGACAGGTATTTTAATTTTGATTGAAAAAGAATTAATCAATCTGGGCCACGGGGCAACCTTAAAAACAGCAAAACGCCACCTGGAAAAGCAGCTGTTAAATGAGATGCGCTTTGACAGCCTGTTCGGTACGAAGGTCCGTGATATTTTCGTCGACTGGGATTTTTATAACGATACGAGTGTGGTCGTATTTGTTACAGACCCTGTGCCGGCGGTGGAATAGCTCTATGAATATGTAAAAGCCAGACCGATACCCGGCCTGGCTTTTTTATACACCCGCAGGGTTAGCGGACGGCGACTTCGCTTTGGATTGTCTGAGCTAGACGTTCGACAATGCCTAGCTTCAGCAGACCGCTGCCCTCTGCGCTAAGTGGATAACCGAGAGGAACAGTGCGGCGAAGCAGCTGTGCATACATCTCCGGCTCAGAAATACGCCGGCCAAACCCTGATTCGGCCCAGTTAGTTACAAGAGCAAGGGCGCCGGAAACGTGGGGGGCTGCCATGGACGTACCACTTAGCCTGGCGTAAGAGCTTCCTGTATAAGTCGAAAGAATTGAAGCTCCCGGGGCCACCAGGTCAATTTCGTCATTGGTATTTGTGAACGGAGTCAACTTGGTGGAAAAGTTTACCGCCCCAACCTGAATGACTTCATTATAAGCACCTGGATATGCGAACTCTTCGGTACCTGCGTCCCCGTCTCCTTCATTTCCAGCGGCGCAGACAACAGCGATATCGGCTGCAACTGCTTCTTTGATGGCCTCATGAAGCTCAGGCACGTCCTGTGGACCGCCAAGAGACATACTGATCACGCGAACCTGTTCTTCGTTGCTGCCGCGCCAGGAGACCGCGTAGCGGACAGCCTCAATAATTCCCTGCATGCTTCCGCTCCCGGCTCCGTTCAGTGCTTTTAAAATCAGCAGCCTGGCTTTTGGTGCAACCCCGGCTATACCGAGGCCGTTGCCTGCAGCGGCGATGGTGCCGGCCACATGGGTGCCGTGGCCGTTGTTGTCTTCAATCATGGATGGGGCCCCGTAGTAGTCACTGGTGAAATTACGTCCGCCGACAATTTGATGCTGCAAATCTGGATGATCCGTCTGACAGCCGGTATCAATAACTGCGATAATATTGCCCGTTCCCTGAGACGTTTCTTTCCATTGCGATGGTGCTTCGATCATTTCCACCCCAGCTGGCACGTAAGATGTTGCAGAAACACCGCTTTCTTTCCGGAACGGAACTAAAGATACATAACTCATAATAATGCCTCCTTATTAGGCTGTAATAGCGTTACCTGGTATAAAAAGGCATGATCGAAGGGAAAAGTAAACCACTGAAAAAAACAGGACCGGGGGGACCCGGTCCTGCATCTTGTTGCGTTGTTACTCCGCCTGAGCCTGGTCAATGCATTCCTTTGCCGGCTCTGCTGCAGCAGGGACTTCTACGTCTTTCCCGTTCTTATACTTTTGGAGTATAGAAATCAGCTGGCCGCGGTTAAAGCCGGAGTCATTTTTATTTGGATTGCCGTTTGGCACTAGTTCATGAACTTCATCGATAATACATTCTTTTGTTACATTCTCAACGGGGGCTTCCGGTTCTTCAATGGCCGGTTCCCCGACTTCAAGGGCGATCCGTCCCTCTGTTTCATAATCCACGGCGCCTTCTGTTTCCATTAAGAATTCAGCATAGGTGATCATACTGTTGGTCACAAGCCCGGCGTCAGGTTGGATAATTTCTCCTTCGAAATTATAGCCGTCCCCGCCGTCCGCGAGGAAATTTGGCAGAGCGACCGAGTAGGTTTCTGTGCTTTCTACCGGCTCCCCGTCAATAGTGAGCCCGGCTCCGTTAAATGTTCCGTCTTCAGTGGTGTAAATAGTGTAGTTCAGCCCGGACGTCTGCAGGTCCACCTGCTCGCTGCGATTGTAGGACTGTTCAATTACATCCTCAAGAGCTTCCCCCGTCATATTCATTTCAACGATATTATTTCCAAACGGTTCAATGGAATAAATATCTCTTGCAGTAATTTCACCAGGCTCGATGCCAGCCCGTAGGCCACCGTTGTTATAAACAGCCACGTCTGTATCCGTAGTATAGCGCATGGAGTCGGTCCAGAAGTTACCAAGAGGGGCGTCTTCCTCATAGCGGCTGTCTCTAGACAGGCCGGTATTTGTTTCCCCGATGACTTCTCCCAGCAGTTCATCGGCTTCTGCTATATAATCATCCGCCTTCGCCTGAACGTCTTCATTCATCGCTTCTATGCTCTCGATATCATGCAGCTGTCCTTCAGTATTTGTTACTTCTCCGGTTTCATCATCCAGGGTGAAGGTCATTTCTCCAATAAAATCGAGGCTTGAACCTGCTTGGGCAATAGGGGTGCCATTTACGACAGCTGGCTCTTCAAGAACAGTGTGCGTATGACCGCCAATAATGGCATCAAAAAAGTCCACGTCCTCTGCGAGCTGCTCATCCTCGCTATAGCCTATGTGGGTGAGAGCAATAAATAGGTCTGCGTTTTCTCCAAGGGTTTCGTACGACTCTGCCACCCCTGCATAGTTGTTGTCAAAGCTAAGTCCTTCGATGCCATCAGGCGCTGTACCAGGCGGCGCCTGGGTCAATCCAAGAAGGGCAATGTCGATGCCGTTAACGTTAATTTCGTCATAGGCGGCGGGCTCTTCAATAGGAATGGAGCTGTCTTCAACTGAGGTATTGGCACTAATCCAGGTGAAATCACTGTCTGCTTCATTCCGGGCGAAGACTTCCTGACCGTAATCAAATTCATGGTTGCCGATCGTCATCGTTTCAAGTCCGACATCGTTCATTAAGTCGACCATAGGAGCGCCGTCCTGCAAATCAACTACAGGGTCACCGCTAAAAATATCTCCGGGACTGACAAACACGACGTGATCTGATTCTGCTTTTTTCTCATCAATATAGCCGGCAAGCTTTCCCATATCCTCAATGGATGAATGAATGTCATTGGCGTGAATGACTGTGACTTCCGTTTCTCCCCCGGCTGCGCCGGCATTAGCTGCAGGCAGCACAAAAGCAGCAGAAGCGCCGGCGGCAATTCCCCACCGTAAATATGAGTTGTTCATGTAATCCCCCCTGATATGTATAAAAGCACCGATTAAAATGTAAGAAAATTTTGATCTTTTGCCAATAAGCAGGAATTACTGCTTGTAAACAGAGGGGAAAAGGCAGAGGATATACCCAGGTTTCGGCAGACTAATACTACAGTCTTTGGAAAAATTTGCGTCTGCCTCCGCTATTTTTTTGCATCCAAAGTCGCGATTCTTTTAGATTATTAAGCCGGCTTTTCTGCCGGTCCTCCGCGTTTAGCCATGAATACGTAGGTTGCGAGAGCCAGGGCACTCATTAGAAAGATGGTCAGCCCCATGGGAACGGCGGTATCTTCGCCAGCAATGCCCACCATTGGGGCCGTAACGGCACCAAGCACAAATGGCAGAAGGCCTAAAAGTGCCGAAGCGCTGCCAGCGACATGGCTCTGGGTTTCCATCGCAAGGGAAAACGAAGAAGTAGCGACAAAGCCGATAGAGGTAACAAAAAACAGAATAGGGAGCACAATGCCCCAGAGCGGCCCTTCAAAAATAACGACCACAAGCAAAGCCAGACCGGCGATAAAGGCCATCACAAGTCCGGATTCAAGAAATATCTTTTCAGAGATAACAGAGGCAAAACGGCCGACCATAAACGTGCCCAGAAGAAGGCCGAGCCCGTTTAATCCAAACAGAATACTGAACACCTGCGGGGACACGCCGTATATATTTTGATAGATAAACGGGGTACCGGCCACGTAGGCAAAAATACCGCCGATCATAAACCCCTGGGAGAGAGCGTATCCTGAAAACTGCCGGTCTTTAAGAAGAGATACAAAATTGCTGAAGGTAGTCCCCAGATTGCTTGGCACGCGGTCGTCTACAGGAAGGGTCTCACCTAACCGGAACGCTGTGATCAGGAGCAGAATAGTGCCAAGTACAGAAAGCGTTAAAAAGATACCGGGCCAGCTGGTGAAAAGGAGCACTCCACTCCCTATAGAAGGGGCGAGCAGCGGCACAAGGTTGTTGACAAGCATCAACAGGGCAAACAGCTTTGTGAGTTCAGCTCCACTGCTGACATCCCGGACAATTGCCCGGGAAATAACGAGTCCGGCTGAAGCCGCAAAGCCCTGTATAAAACGTCCGGCGATCAGAATGAAAATGTTCGGCGCAAAAATGCAGGCAGCTGACGCTGCAATATAAACGATTAGTGCTATAATGAGCGGCCGGCGCCTGCCATACACATCACTGAGAGCCCCAGCGACGAGCTGGCCAACACCGAGCCCGAGCAGACAGGCCGTTAAACTCAGCTGTACGACGGAAGCACTGGTTTCATAGGAAGCGGTAATATCAGGAAGGGCGGGAAGGTACATATCAATAGTTAAAGGAATCAGTGCTGCAAGTGCTCCGAGCAGGACAACAAAGCGGGCCCGCTTGAAGCCGGTTAATTGGTTCATATATGTAAGCCGCCTTTCTAGCTGAAAATGAAATAGATGAAAATGCTCAAATCTGGTTCAGCTTACCTAAAAAAAGAAAAGATGGAAAGTTTTTTGCTCATATCATAAAAATAAAATGCTTTTACAGGTATAATTTTTGGGGAAATAAGGCGTAATGCCTCGCTTCTCCGTTATAATAAAGATAGATACTTAGGAGGAAGGCGTTATGAAAGCAAAATTAAAACACTATGCTCTGAGGCTGACAATTACGGTCGGTGCCGCTATTCTACTTCTAATGCTTTCCCGCTTTTATCTGCATCTCAACCCTGAAGATGTAAAAGGATGGATGGAAAGCATCGGGTTTTTTGGCCCTGTCGTCCTGCTGCTGTTATTTGTAATCCGGCCGTACCTGCTGATTCCTCTCCCAGTGATCGCCGTGGCCGCCGGGTTTTTGTTCGGACACTGGCTGGGAGCTGTCCTCATTTTTCTTGGAGCCGTGCTGGGCGCCACCGTTTCTTTTTTCACGAAGCGTCGTAAGGCGGGCGATTTAGACTTAGGTGATAAAAACATGGAGGAACTGGACAAAATCAAAGAAGAGCTCGAGGATCACGGGTTCAAATTTTTATTAATGCTCCGGCTCATTCCGGTGCTTCATTATGATTTATTGACCTCTCTCAGTGCTCGTCTGGATGTTGGGTGGAGGCAATACCTTGGCGCCACCGTGATCGGTACTATACCTAGGGCTGTGCTGCTGGGCTTTTTTGGCTCGAGCATTCTTTCCTTCGAGCCATTGAAAATGATTATTCTGGGTGTGGTGGCAGTGGTAATAGCTGTGCTCGGCTTTGTGCTTAAACAGAACGTAGAAAACAAATTTGATACAGAAGAATTGAAAGAAGAAACCAAACAGCTGCAGCCGCCGGTATGAACACCACCGGTCCGCAGTAAGAAGGGAAGAAAAGCATGGATCTGAAGCTTGCGGGAAAAACAGTACTGGTATTGGCATCGAGTCGGGGCCTTGGAAAAGCATCGGCCGCGGCATTTGCGAAAGAAGACGCTAATATCATGATTACGGGCCGCTCGGAGGAGAGCCTGAAAGAGGCAGAAAAAGAGCTCCTATCTCTAAGCTGCCGCGGTCGGGTTGGTTATTATGTTTGTGATATTACGAAGGAAGCAGAGATTAAAGCGCTTGTGGAACATACGATGAAAATATTCGGTGCGGTCGATGTGCTCGTCAATAACGCCGGCGGCCCTCCTGCTGGCACATTTGAGGACTTCGATGACGACGACTGGCAGAGGGCATTTGACTTAAATCTGATGAGCTTCGTGCGTGCAATACGCGCAGTGCTGCCATCGATGAAGCAAAGTGGGGGCGGACGAATCGTCAACATTACGTCTTCTTCAATGAAGCAGACGCTGGACAATTTAATTTTATCGAATACGTTCAGAGCCGGCTTGATGGGCCTTGCCAAAAGCCTGTCCCAGGAACTTGCACCACATGGCATTCTCATTAATTCCCTGGGCCCCGGAAAAATAGCCACGGACCGGGTAACAGAGATCGACGGAAGAAAGGCTGAACAGGAGAGTAAGAAAGCAGAGGACGTACGCCGGGAGTCGGAAGCAGCTATCCCGCTTGGGCGCTACGGGTATCCGGAGGAGTTTGCTGGCCAGGTCGTTTTTTACGGATCCTTCGCTAATACCTATGTCACCGGCCAGACACTGCTCGTGGACGGCGGACTGATAAAGGCGCTTTAAGGCGGGAAAATGTACCCTCTTCGCTGCCGGATAACGCTTATGCCATATTTCATATAGAAAAGCGAGAAGATGTCAGCGTCCGGCAGATAGGCTTTTGTGGCCACCCTCTCACTTCTGGCCGATTTGACGAAGCGGTTTTTAAAAGTCATGTTCTTATTATGTAACGTAAACGGGGATGCGGCTGTGAGATGTGCCAAAGTGACCTTCTCCTGGCGGTTCAGATGGATTAGGAAGAAAAATGAAGCGGAGCGCGTAACAGAAGCGCTCCGCTTGTTTTATTACTGGTCGTGGGAAATAACAATCTTGCCGAAGAAGTTTTGGCTTTTCAGGTGGCGGTAGGCTTCCTGGGCCTGTTCGAATGGATAGACTGTATCAATTACCGGCGTCAGCTGATGGGCAGCGATGGCTCGATTCATGGACTCGAACATATCCCGGCTGCCGACACCAATCGTTCTTGTGGAAGCCTTTCCGAACAGGTCGTAGTAATCGATTTTGTCCCCGGTTCTTGTAAGCACACCGATTAAAGCTACTTCTTCGCCGGGGGCGACGGCTTCAATGGATTGATGAAACGAAGCAGGGCCGACCACTTCGACGACACGATTTACGCCGCCGTTGGAGAGCTCTTCTGCCCGCTTTCCCCAGTTGGGCGTGTCGTTGTAATTGATAATGTTGTTAGAACCAAGCTCCTGCAGCTTTTTCTCTTTCCAGCTGCTCGAAGTGGTGGAAATAACACGAAGGCCGAGAATTTTCGCGAGCTGTACGGCGAAAACAGAAACGCCCCCAGTGCCAAGCGTCAGCACCGTATCTCCCGGTCCAGCCGGGGAAGGGCCGTGCAGAGCATTCCAGGCGGTCACCGCTGCGCATGGAAGCGTGGCTCCCTGCTCGTACGTCAGGTGGTCCGGCAAACGAACGAGCTCTTCGGGGTCGATCACCTTATAGTCCGTCAGCCAGCCGTTACTGTGTGTGCCATACGGCTCCATGTACGAAGGGCGCTTTCCGCCGAACCATTCCCTCGTGAAATTGCCGGCTACCCGGTCTCCGACGCGGAAGCGGCGCACATCTTCGCCTGCTTCAACAATTTCCCCAGCGCCGTCTGACAGCTGGACGAGATTTTCCCGCAGCTCTCCCGGATAACCGCCTTCGACCATAGCGAGGTCCCGGTAGTTTAAGGAAGTAGCTTTCACCCGGACGAGCACTTCTCCTCGCTGGACCTGCGGCATTGATTCTTCTGTCATCTCTAAATTCTCTATGCTTCTCGGCTCACGAAGCCGAAAAGCCCGGTTTTGTGCTGATGCCATCGTATAGCCTCCTCGGATGTTTGAACTCGAACTCCTTACTGTTCATTCCCTGGAAAACGATTTTTTAAAAGAAAGCAGCTTGATTTTAATTAAAAAAATAATTGGAAAGCAATATTAAGGGTTGTACTGTAAAAACACAAGAAACTCTATTAAGCTGAATGTATAAGAATGAATCGCGGGATTGAAGCAGGGCGGGGAGGCACATTTGAATAAGTGGGAGGTTGACATGTATAAATTAATCGCCGTAGATATGGATGGAACTATGCTGAATGATCAGCATGCATTGACGCCCGAGGTTATCCAGGCTGTCCGGAACGCAAAAACAGCCGGCATCAAAATCGTGCTGTGTACCGGGCGTCCGCTTCCGGGTGTCCAGCGTTACATTGACGAGCTGTCGCTTCGGGAAGAAGGAGACTATATTGCTGTATTTAACGGGGCGCTTGTTCAGGAGACGTTTACAAAAAAGGTTGTTAATCAGCTTGATATGCTCTATGAGGATGTCCGGGAACTTGAAGTGCTGAGCCGGGAGCTGCCAATAGCTATGCAATATTTTAGTGAAGAGCATATTTACACGCCGCAGAAGGACATTGACCGATATACCGTGCTTGATGCGTATTTAAATAATATACCGCTCCGCGTTCGTACGCTTGAAGAAGTCGGGCCCTCTGTGGCGCTGCCGAAGGTGATGTTTGTCGGTGACAAAGAAGACATCGACCGGACAGAACTTTTACTGCCGGCGGGAATTAGAGCCAGAAACGAGATTATGCGCAGTACCTCGCATTTCCTGGAATTTCTTCATCCAGAAGCAAGTAAAGGCAACGCAGTGATGGATCTGGCTGCCCGGCTCGGTATCACCCGGGAGGAAGTAATGTGCATTGGAGACAACGGCAACGATTTATCTATGATAAAGGCAGCAGGGTGCGGAGTGGCAATGGGCAACGCCATCCCGGAAATCAAGGCGGCAGCCGATATTATTACATTCACAAACAATGAAAACGGCGTGGCAGAAGCGATCAACAATGTATTGCTGCATGCCCTTTAAGTATTAAAGCCTTTATCCCATGTGGATAAAGGCTTTTGCCGTATTTCCCGGGAAATACTTTTATTCAAATGGATACCGGAAGTTCCACTGCCGGCGTGCTTCGTCCATCAGTGTCATCACATCGGAAGAGTACTGAAGGAGAGGGGCGTACTCCATGCTGGAGACAGAGCGTTCCATTTCCCGGATTTCGTAATGCAGAGCTTTTGAAGCCTCGCCCTGGGTAACGCGCTCGGTTTCTCCGTTAGTGTACTCGATGACTGCCTCGTCGGCACGCGGAAAATTCTCGACTGTAATCGCCCCTTTATCGCCAGCGATGATTCCTCTTTTGGGAAGTTTGGAGCTGAAGGAAAGCTGGACGACAGCGATTTGGCCCCGGTTGTTTTTTAGGACGATGCCGGATTGGTCATCCACGCCGCTCCCCGCCATTTCCCCAATGGTTGTTATCTCAGTGGGCTGCTCTTCAAGGAAAAAACGGGAGAAAGAGAGGGCATAGACACCGATATCGAGCATCGCGCCCCCGGCGAGATCCGGGTTAAAGAAGCGGTTGGTCGTGTCATACTCTTTAATAGTGCCAAACGTCACGTTAATAGAGCGCACGTTGCCAATTACCCCATCTGCGATTTTTTGCTGAAGCTCCCGGTGAAGCGGGTGGTAATACAGCGTCACTGCTTCAAGCAGCACCAGGCTCCGTTCGGAAGCGAGTGCTGTCAGTTCGTCGAGCTGCTGCTTGTTAACGGTGATCGCCTTTTCGCAAAACACATGCTTCCCGCTTTCGAGACAATGCCTGGCGATCTCATAATGGTTCGTATGGGGAGTGGCGATATAGACGATATCAAGCGCTTCGTCTTCGAGGCATCTGTCTAGCGAGTCAAAAGGATGCTCAATGTTAAAATCACTTGCAAAGCTTTCAGCTTTATCCATTGTGCGGGAGCAGACAGAATGTATCCCGCCTTGCTCATCGTTTAATGCTTCAGCAAATTTCCCGGCAATATTGCCGGTGCCGATAATGCCCCAGTTAAAGCTCATACGCCTCACACCTTTTCATTTAGTAGTTTACCCGGCTATTATATCGCAGTTAGAGAATTATAAGGGGATAATTTTCAATTTAAACAGGGCAGGTGAAATTCATTTTGCCTCTTTTCCACTGATTTTATGGTACGTATCTTCATGGCAGATAACGAAAAGCTGGGCATCCTCCGGAATATGTTCGTCGAGCTTATGGTTAATGTTTAAGTCATCGTGGTCTGAGACGAGAGTGGCCCCTTCTTCGAGCAGATCCATATAAGCTTCGCGGTACGTCCTCCAGGAGGGGCGTTTAGGTATTTCATATAAATCTTCCCCGTGCCTTTTGGATAACAGCTGTGAGACGATCCTGGAGGTGCCCCGGCTGAAGGCGGAACGGACAGCCAACTGCGAGATCATTTCCGAGCTCACAATAAACTCATCCACCTCCACATGAGTAAAATTATGAATATTGTTTCGTTCTTTGACCTCCACGATAGTGTAAATGTCTTTAAAGTGCCGTTGGATGCTTGTAGCAATTAATAATGATTTCCCATCGATGTAAGAAGGATCATGAATGTATTCTCCGCTGATGGTAATTTCATTTGGAAAAATAAATACCGCCCGGGCTTCGTTGATATTGGCCTGCTCCAGTACTTCCTTTTCGACTGGGTTGCCGCGGACATAAAACAAGCGGTCGTGGTGATAAGGAGTCTCTTCAAATTGATCGATGAGCACGATCTCAATATTTTTTTCCGTATTTAAAATTTCCTGGATAGCGATTTTTGCATGCTTGCTCCAGTCGGCAATCACAATATGCTCTCTTCCGTTGTAGACCAACTTCCCCAGCTCCTTTCTGCGGTTATACACATACATAAAATCAATAATCTTACTGATCACAATAGAAATCAGGCCGATACCGACCAAATACAGAAACACCCCATACAGTTTTCCGGGAACCGTGTCCGGCACGTAATCGCCGAATCCGACAGTTGTGACAGAGGTCATCACCCACCAGAAGCCATTAAACGGATTGCCGAATTCCTCAGGTTCTATGTAGTAAATTGCAAAGGAGCTGCCCCCAATTACCAGGGCAGTGATTAAAAAAATAACAGCTGTATTCACATTAATTAAACGCTCAAAAAATTTATTAAAAAACATCCTGTGGCCTCCTCCCTGCTAAAGTACTATTACCCCTATTAATGTCCGGAAAATCTCAAACTTACAAAGTAAAATTTTTAGTAAAAACTTTATTTCTGCTTTGCTTTCCGCTATAATGATGAAAAGACTAAAGGAGGAACTTCCATGAATAGAGCAGTACTGGAAGAATTTGAACAACAGTATTCCCGCCAGGCAGAACGGCTGTTTTTTGCTCCCGGCCGTATTAATGTGATTGGCGAACATACAGACTACAATGGAGGGTTTGTTTTTCCGTGTGCTATTACAAACGGGACATATGCAGCAGCGGCAGGCCGGAACGACCGACAGCTGCGGCTTGTGAGCGGTAATTTTTTGGACAAAGGAGTGATAGCGCTACCATTGGACGACCTTTCTTTTCAGCCGGAAGATGATTGGGCGAACTATCCAAAAGGAGTATTTGCCGTTTTGGCTGCAGAAGGCTATTACCCTGAAACCGGCTATGATATTTATTTTTCCGGAAATATCCCAAACGGTGCCGGATTGTCTTCTTCAGCATCGATCGAGCTGGCCACAGCGGTTCTTCTCAATGAGTGCGAAGGATGGGGACTTTCCATGAAAACTCTCGTTCAGTATGCTCAGCAGGTGGAAAACAAGTATATCGGTGTTCAGACCGGTATCATGGACCAGTTTGCGATCGGTTTTGGTAAAGACGGGCACGCCATGCTGCTTGACTGTGCGTCGCTTGAATATGACTACGCCCCGTTGCCAACAAAAAAATATACTATTTTGATTATGAATACAAATAAGTCCCGGGAGCTCGCAGGCTCAGCCTATAATGAACGGCGGGCAGAATGTGAAGAAGCGCTGGCAGAAATGCAGCAGCACCGGCCTATTACAGGCCTTTGTGAGTTATCGGTAGAGGAGTGGAACCAGCTCAGCCATGAGATCAACAATGAAACGGTCCGGAAAAGAGCCCGGCACGTCATTTACGAGCATGACCGGACAAAACAGGCAGTGGAAATGCTGAAAGCGGAAAATTATGAAGCGTTTGGCCGGCTGCTCAATGAGTCGCACCGCTCGTTGAAGGAAGACTATGAAGTGACCGGCCTCGAGCTCGATACGCTGGCCGAAACGGCCCAGCAGCAGCCGGGTGTCATAGGCGCACGGATGACCGGGGCCGGCTTTGGCGGCTGTGCGATAGCATTTGTCGAACATGACCAGGCGGAAGAGGCAGAGAAGATTATTGCTGCGGTGTATGAAAAAGAGACCGGCCGTAAAGCTTCGTTTTATAAAGCTGCCGCTGGTGGTGGGGCCCGGGAGCTGGCAGGGGCCGGGCAAAAGTAGAAAAGGAGAGGTTCTATGGCCATCCAGGTGGATTCAGTCATCATGTCGCTCGTCGACTGGGCAGAAGAGAATAACCTAATTCATGCAGAAGATAAGGCGTATGCACGTAATCAGCTGCTGCGGGAACTTCATCTCGAAGCGATTGATGAAAATGCAGCAGCCGGGCCACAGCCGTTTGAGGAACTGCTCGGGCAGCTCACCTCTTATATGGTGGAGGCAGGGATCGTGGAAGATTTGCTCGACAAGCGGGAACAGGCTAAAGCAGATCTCATGAACATCTTCCTTCCGCTGCCTTCCGAGGTGCAGCGAATCTTTGAAGAAAAGTACCGCCGAGACCCGGCTGAAGCTACCGATTATTTTTACTGGCTGAGCCGGGCCTCCAACTATATTCAGATGGACCGCGTGGCCAAAAACGTTCACTTCCCATACGTGTCTTCCTATGGAACGGTTGATATTACGATTAATTTATCCAAGCCGGAAAAAGACCCGCGCGATATTGAAGCAGAAAAGCAGAAGGGTGCGTCGGTTTCGTATCCGAAATGTGTGCTGTGTAAAGAAAATGAAGGATACCCGGGGCGGATCGGCCATCCCGCCCGTTCGAATCACCGGTTAATCCGGACAGAGCTTGAAGGGGAAACCTGGTATTTGCAGTATTCTCCTTACATTTATTACCCGGAGCATTCCATTCTTCTCAGTGAATACCACCGGAATATGAAAATTAACCGGGCCACCTTTACCCGGCTGCTTGGATTTGTAGAGCAGTTTCCGCATTATTTTATGGGGTCGAACGCTGATCTTCCGGTAGTGGGCGGATCGATTTTATCCCATGACCACTACCAGGGCGGAAGGTACACCTTCGCCTTGGAAAAAGCGGAACCGGAGGCCGTATTTGAGGCACCGGCACATTCCGGTTTGACTATAGAAATTATTCATTGGCCGATGAGCGTTCTGCGGCTTCGCTCCGAGGATCAAACAAGCGTCATCGAGGCGGCGGAAGTTGTACGGGAAACATGGCAGGATTATACTGATACGGAGCTTGGGATAGAAGCTTACTCCAACGGTGAACCACACAATACAGTAACGCCGATTGCGCGGAAAAACGGCAGCGCCTGGGAAATGGATATAGTGCTGCGCAACAACCGGAAGACAGAAGAGCATCCATACGGCTTGTTTCACCCTCATGAAGAAGTGCATCATATTAAAAAAGAGAACATAGGCTTGATTGAAGTGATGGGGCTGGCCGTGCTCCCGGAGCGGCTGCTCGGTGAGCTCGAGCAGGTTGCTGCATTTGCTGCAGGAGCAGCAGAGACTGTCCCCGGCCAGCATGAGGCGTGGGCTAAAGAGCTGCGTGAACAGCTTCAGGGACGGCCAGAGGCTGAAGTACGACAGGGAGTCGAGCAGGGCGTCGGGAGAAAATTCATGGAAGTGCTGCACCATGCCGGTGTTTTCAAACAAACACCAGAAGGGCGCCGCGGGCTCCGCCAGTTTTTGCAGGCCCTCCCTTTAAAGCTAAAAGAATAGTAAAAGGAAGCTGATGACATGGCAACGATAAAGGATATTGCAAAGGAAGCCGGTGTGTCGATAGCGACTGTATCCCGGGTGTTAAACTACGATAATACCCTGTCAGTAGCGGAAAGCACAAAGCAGCGTATTTTCCAGACCGCAGAAGCATTGAATTATACGAAGCACGCAAAACGTAAACAGGCTGTACAGGCGCTTACCATCGTTTACTGGTACACCGAACAGGAAGAACTCGAAGACCTGTACTATCTGTCCATCAGGCTGGGTATTGAAAAGCGTTGCGAAGAACTGGGAATCCGGGCCAGGCGCCTGCTTCTGGAGGAGTTTCTGGAGCAGGAGACATCCGAAAGCGAGCCGGTTATTGCGGTAGGTAAATTCAGCCCAGCGCAGGCAGGTCTTCTTCAGCAAGTAAGCACGCAGCTTGTTTTTGTGGATTCCAGTCCGGGGGAAGAAATGTTTGACGCTGTTATTGCCGATTTCCAGCGTGTCACAGAAAAAATTCTTTCATACCTTTGGGAGCTTGGGCATACACGCATCGGTTATCTTGGAGGACGGGAAACCTATCCATCGGAAACAGCCATCATTCCAGACCCCCGCGAGGAAACATTTAAACAGCTGATGGATGCACAGGGCCGGGACGCAGCTCCGTGGATACGCACAGGACGCTTTACTGTGCAGGACGGCTATGAATTAATAAAAAATGAGCTGGCCGCCATGAATCCGGAGGCCAGGCCGACAGCGTTGTTTGTGGCAAATGACACGATGGCCGTCGGGTGTCTGCGTGCACTTCACGAAGAGCAGATCAGAGTGCCGGACGATATCAGCGTCGTGAGCGTCAACGACGTCAGTGTAGCAAAGTTTGTTTACCCGCCGCTGACATCCGTGAAGGTTTACACAGAAGTAATGGGAGAAACGGCAGTAGATCTTCTGCTCGAAAGACTTGATGGAAGAAGAACGATTCCCAAAACGGTTCTGGTAGCGACTGAACTGCAAAAAAGAGAAAGCTGCGGCAGAGCTTAAACCTTTTTACACAAAAACGTATTTCAATTACAGAAAAAAGGGTATAGAACTAAAGTAAGTTTGCCATTAATCAAAAAAGGAGCGTGTACGATGAGTGCGAAAAAAGTATTGATCGTGGCCGGCGATGCCGTAGAAGCGCTGGAAGTGTACTACCCGTATTTTCGGTGTATGGAAGAGGGGTATCACGTGGATCTGGCGGCGGCCAGTGTCAAAAAGCTGCATACGGTGATACACGATTTTGAGGACTGGGAGACATATACGGAAAAGCCGGGATACGGCATCGAAGCGAATGTTGCTTTTGAAAATGTGAAGGCCTCTGATTATGATGCGTTAATCATCCCAGGAGGAAGAGCGCCGGAGCACATCCGGATGAACAATGACCTGCTTGAAATCGTGAAGCATTTCTTTGAAAAGGAGAAACCGATTGCGGTAATGTGCCACGGGAGCCTCGTACTGACTCCGATCGCTGAGGTGGCAAAAGGAAGAAAGATGACCGCTTACCAGGCCTGCAAACCGGAAGTAGAAAGCATGGGCGCGGAATACGTCAATGAAATGGATTATGTGGACAAAAACCTGGTCTCCGGGCATGCGTGGCCGGATCTGCCTGCCATTATGCGGGAGTTTGTGAAACAGGTGAACGAGGCTCCGGTGACAACGTAAAACGAGTGCTATGCCAGCCGGCTTTCACAAACCGGCTGGTTTTTTGCGTGCTGGGAGGCAGTCGGAGACATGTTCGTGCTAAAATAGAGCTGGATTACATAAAAGAAAGAAGGCACGGAGATGATGGAAGCTCTTTTATTACTGCTGACAGGTGTCTTAGCTGCTACTTGCGGTTCACTGGTCGGCCTGGGCGGGGCGTTTATTATAGTGCCGATACTTGCACTGTTTTTTCCAATGCAGGCCTCGGATATTGCCGGAACTTCGATGGCTGTCCTATTATTTACTGCTATTTCAAGCACATGGACGTATTCGAAGCAAAAACGGATTGATTATAAAAGCGGAGTCTATTTTGCGCTCGCCATGATGCCGGGCGCAGTTTTTGGCGCGTGGCTGACCCAGTTTTTCGATACCGACACATTTTATACCGCTTTTGGTATCTTTTTATTCTGTATGGCCCTGTTTTTGCTGTTCCGCCCGAAAAACAAACAGCGAAGCGCCGGCAGGCCCACGACCAGGCGGACATTTACAGACCTTAGCGGCCATACATATGAATACTCGTACAATCGATGGATCGGCCTGTCGATTGCTCTCGGTGTTGGCGTTATTTCGACATCGTTTGGCGTGGGGGGAGGCTCCGTCATGGTACCGACGATGGTAATGCTGCTCGCTTTCCCTGCCCATATTGCAACAGCAACATCGATGTTTTTAATGGTGCTCTCGGCGGCAGTGGGGACAGGAGCCCATGCTTATTTTGGCCATGTGCAGTGGGAAAGTGTGCTCTGGCTGGCAATTGGTGCTTTAATAGGCGGCCAGGCTGGTTCTGCGCTTGCAGCAAAACTGCCGGGGGCAATTATTCTGCGTGTATTGGCTGCCAGTCTCATAGTTGTTTCACTAAGGCTGATCTTCGGCACAGCGTAAAAAATCCCGGCTCTTATATAGAGTCGGGATTTTTACTATTCACTGTTCGTTTTCGGTCTTAAAGTGCGATACGATTGTGTTTAATTCCTTGGACATCATATTCAGCGCTTCTGCGAGAGCGTCAATCTCTTCTACTGACTGAAGCTGCGTTTCCGAAGCGGAGGCTACGCTTTGAGAGGTGCCGGCATTGTGCTCCGAAATGGCCGAAATTTCATCGAAAGAAGCAGTAATTTCCTGTGAGCTTGCTGCCATCTGCTCCGAAGTAGCTGCTACGCTTTCAAGGCGTACACTTACTTCATTCGTATAATCTGAAATCTCCTGAAAAGCAGCCTTAGCCTGTTCAGTCATCTGCAGGCCGTCCTGCACCTCGCCAGTGACCTGCTCCATGGAAACGGCGGAATCCTGAATTTCAGTTTGAATTGTAGTAATGATTGAGGCGATCTGGGACGAAGAATCCCTGGACTGCTCAGCAAGCTTTCGGACTTCTTCAGCGACAACAGCAAATCCTTTGCCGTGCTCTCCTGCCCTTGCAGCTTCAATAGCTGCATTTAAAGCAAGCAGGTTTGTCTGCTCTGCAATGGTGGTGATGACGTTCAAGATGTTTTCAATTTCCCTGGAGCGGGCGCTCAGCGTCTGATTTACTTCATTGGAACGTTCGACGGACGTATGAATGGATTGCATCTTGTCCAGCGCCTCGCTCATAGTAACAAGACCATCGTTCGCTTTTTCTGTCGTTGAGGCCGCATGCTCGGAAATGGAGGTCGTACTGCCTGCCACTTCCTGAACCCCTTTAGAAACTTCTTCCATGGCTCCTGTACTTTCTTTGATGCTTACAGACTGTTGTTCGGAGCCGGACGCCACCTGCTGCAGGGAAGCATTGACCTCGGTGATAGCCTGGCTGGATTTATTGGAATTTGACAACAGCTGCTCTGATGAATCCTGAAGCAGCCGGGAGCTCATATCAAACTGGCCGATCAGCTCCTTCAGCCTGGTGCTCATCCGGTTAAAATGTGTGGCGAGCTGGCCGATTTCATCCTGCTGGTTCAGCTCAATGTCTTCTCCGGTTAAGTCATCATCGGCTACCTGCTTCACCCGTTCAGTAATTAAACGGATCGGTTTTGTAATACGGCCGGCGATTAGGAAAGCGGCACCGGTAATTAATAGAACCGCCGCCCCAATAATGGTAAGCACCGTCCATTTCAGGCCGTCGGTTGCTGCGAGAACCTCCTCCATTGGGGTCAGGAAGAAAATACTGTAGCCTGCGTCCTGAACGGGAGAGGCGGATACGAGTAATTGTTCATTGCTGTTGTCCAGCGTGGTAGAGGAAGCTTCTTCGTGTTCTCCGGCAAGCAAAGCCTGCCACTCACTGCTGATATCAGCCTGGCCGACCGGCTGGCCGATCAGATCCTCCTGCGGGTGAAGCTGAATCACATTTTGGTTATCGACGAGAATTGGCACAGCGCTGCTTTCATCACCGCTCCCAGCATAGCGCTCCATTAAAGCGTCGAAATTAACAGAAGCGGACATGACACCGGTGATATCCCCGTTAGAGGCAGTCACCGGAGAAGCCACAACC
This sequence comes from Marinococcus halophilus, assembly GCF_002265875.1. Lineage (GTDB taxonomy): Bacteria > Bacillota > Bacilli > Bacillales > Marinococcaceae > Marinococcus > Marinococcus halophilus. Next base: position 32,958 of record NZ_NPFA01000005.1, on the reverse strand, counting down.
ACGATACGGTTGCCGGTGGAATTGGAGGTGAGAACATCTGAAATCGTCGTTTCGCCGTTCATGCCATTTTTAAAATAGTCTCTGTCGCTAAGGTCAAGCTCTCCGATATTTTCTTCGGTAGTGTGCGCTTCCACGATGCCATCCGGTTCGGTGAATACGACCGTTTCAAACGTTTCGTCGCGGTCAATGATTTGATTCATCAGGCTGAGACGGGTATCTGTGTCACCGCTTTGCATGTCCTGGGTTCCCGCAGCGAGCACAATTTCATCGAGCCGTTTAACGAGCCAGCGGTCCATCCCCTCTGCGGCGGCTTCCGAAGCCATGGTCAGTTTTTCTTCTTCTTCGGCAACGACGACACTGCTGCTTTCCTGAAAGACAAAAAAAGCGACAGCAGCAGCCGGAAGCAGGCCAATCGCTAACAACCAAATAAGTAATTTTTTTCGAAGATTCAGCTGTAATAATTTTTCCTTCATGTTTATCCACTCCCCAATATGTAAACAAATACCTTCTCTTATTCATATCGGGCGAATGAAAAAAAAGTGAAGCTTTTCAGGAAGGTAGAAAGAGAGAATTACACGCCTCTGCCCACCTACAACAAGCAGCTTGCCGGTCAATCCTTCAGCTGCATGCGGTCGTTAAAATACGTTTTGTAGCCGAGCTGGGTAAATAAAATTACGCTGAGAGCTACGGCTCCGGTAATGCCCAAAAGAATGGCAATCTGGTAGCCAATCGCTGTCACCGGATTGACGCCGGAAATAATCTGTCCGGTCATCATGCCGGGCAAAAACACGATTCCTGCGCCGACCATGTTGTTAATCGTTGGAAGAATGGCTGCATCGAATGACTGATTTACAAGTTTACGGGTAGCCTGGTTCGGCGTTGCCCCGAGCATTAGTGCAGCTTCCACCCGGGAGCGCTGGCTGTGCAGGTGTTCAGTGAGCGTCTGGACCCCAAGTGTAATACCAGTCATGGAATTGCCGATAATCATGCCGGCAATTGGAATAAAGTAACGCGGATTAAACCACGGTGCAAACTGGATAACGACAAAATTGAAGTAAAGCAGGCTCAGAATGGTGCCGATGCTCATCGATACAGCAATCGCCCGTTTCATTTCCCGGCTCAGAGGACCACGGACGCGTTGGAAAATATTCCAGATTGCAAAGCTGAGCATAAAAAGGACAATCAGCGATGTGAGCCAGGGGCTCGGGTTTTCAAATAAAAACATGAGCACGTATCCCATTAACAGCAGCTGAAACGTCATACGGAGCGAAGAAATCAGTATTTCTTTCTCCCGGGGGATTTTCCGCCAGCGCACGATGACGAGCAGAAGAACGATAAACACGTAGGCGGCAAGAATTTGCCAGAACGACAGCTCGATAATAGAGGTGTTTTCAGTCATGGTTTCAAGCCTCCCCCTCTGGTAAATGAATCTGACTGGATGGTATGGTCGGCAAAATGGTCAGCCATCGCCGCTGCATGGCTGACGAAAATAACGCCTTTGGCAGCACGCCGGGCCTCGGCCAGAAATCGTTCCATGACGTTCCATTCCATATCTTCATCAAGCGCCGACGTCGGCTCGTCCAGCAAATAGACGTCGGGCCCGGCAAGAAGCAGCCGGGCGAGGGAGAGACGCTGCTGTTCTCCGCCGGACAGATTTTCGGCAGAGTCACTGAGCTGTTTATTCAGCATGCACTGTTGCGCCGCAGCAGTGAGCTTTTCTTCAGAAACTTCCTCCCTGCCGCTGAATAGTCTTCCGGCCTGAAGGTTTTCAGCTACTGTTTCCCCGAACAGCACCGGCTGCTGCGGAAGCATCATCACCTGCCTGCGCAATTCTGTGGGCTCCCAGGCGGAGAACGGTTTTCCATGGTAGGAAACAGTGCCGCTGTCCGGGCTGACCAGGTAATTGAGCAGACGCAGAAGTGTTGATTTTCCCGAACCGCTTGGGCCCGTGACAGCGGTGATGGTGTCCGCGGGGATGGTCAGCTGTTTCGTGTTAATAATGTTTTTATACTTTACGTTGTCCAACTGAAACATAAAACGGCCCCCTTTCATTAATTTAGATTATTGCCGGGAAATAATCGATGCGTAAATAAAAAAGCACTCATGAATATTTCCATGAGCGCTTGGACAGAATGCCTGCTCAGACAAAATCGAGAATATATACGAGGCCGGTATATGCACTCAGCACAAACATACAGCCGAGAGCAAAAACGCTGAGCGGCGAGCGTCCGCGATGAAAGCTCTGCACCATCAAATATAAAAACCCGATGGATAACAGCACACTTAAAATGGTGATGGGATGCAGCTGCAGCTGGAAGGAAGCACTGTCGGGCACGGAAGCAGGGTAGAGCACATGAAATAAAAAGGCCGGGTTTTCATAATGCAGGCTGCCGCTTGGCTCCTGTTCGGTCATAAAAGCAGTAATAACAAAGATAAGTACGGCCGTCAGACTTTCTGCCCGCAGCCATTGTCGTGGATTATAATCTGTGACCTGCTGCAGGCGCCTGCGGATAAATATGCCATTAAAAAGTGCAAACATAAGGATAACTATATAAAACAAATGCTTCCAGACAAGGGCTTCGCCGTAAGGAAGAGCCCAGGAGCCGATAAATGGGTCTGTCAGCAGCTGCCCCATGATTACGCCAGTAAAGGCAATGATGATGACACACATGATAGCGATCAGTGTGAACCATTCCAAAAAAGAAGCCCATTGTTTATAGGAAATGGCAAACCAGCTGACCATTAAAAGCGTGCCAATCCACAGGCTCACCGCAAGCAGATGGAAAAAATGAAGCGTCCCGCCGATGAGCGGGATAGCGTTGGCGGCGTGGCCGGAGGCACCTAAAGCTCCGATCATACCCATGATAAGAACCAGGCCAACGATGGCAGAAGCTCTGGACATTCCGGTGGAATGAAAAAAAAGAATGAATATCCCGAGGAGGAAAAAGCTCAGGACAAACAGCACTACCCAGCTCTGGCCTACTTCGTACTGGAACAGTATGCGCTCGAGGGCGCCAAAAAAAGGCATGTCTCTACCTGCAGCCACCGTTTGTGCGAGCATTGCGATAGGCACAAAAGAAACGACAGGAAGCAGGGCTGCGGCAACCGCCGGAACGAAAAATGGAATAGAAAGAGCCGGCCGGTGCGTTGCAGGGATAAGCTGAAGCACAAGCGTACCGGCGAGCACAGCAAAAAACAAATACTGCAGAGCGTTACCTGCTGCAAGAATCATGTCCGGCGCTTAAGGCGGAACAGGAATAGGGCCACAATGGCGACTACGAGACCGAGGCCGATTACTCCAATGGTTATGCCGAACCCGGAGCCGGCTTCTTCTTCATTAATGGCACTTTCGGTTTCACCGTCGGCGTTTTCCTCCGCTCCTTCCGCGTTGTTTTCAGAAGAGGAGGCATCATCAGAGGTGGCCGTTTCTTCTTCGGATGCTTCTTCTACAGTAAAGGAAGAGCTGTCCTCCATAATGTGGCCGTCTTCGCTGACAATATCAAAAGATGCTTCGTATTCTCCCGCATCGAGCGGATCTTCCATGGTCACATTCAATTGGTCTTCGGGCTCGATGAAAACGTCAGCAGTTTCCACATCATTTCCTTCTGCGTCTTTGACCGTGACTCCGTTGTAGTCTTCAATAGGGCCGTCAAAATAAAACGTGATTTCTTCCGGTGCTTCCACGGTGGCTCCTTCTTCAGGCTCGGAGCTTTCGAGGTGTGTATGGGCATCGGCCACTGCAGGAGAGAGCAGAAAGCCGGCGGCTAGGCAGGCAATTAATCGGCGCATAAATTTTCCTCCTTTTATATAAACGAGACCGTGATTATTAACTTCTTCTCCCTTTATACCAAAGAATAAGTTCGAAAAGGAGAAAAAGATGTGAATAATTTACGAAAATCGTTTTTCAGGCAGAAAAAAAGCAGGGCAAGGAATTTCTTTGCCTGCACAATTCAGGAGGAGGAAAGAAGCTGCAAAAATCCTTCGGCCGTTTCTGCTTTTAACAGTCGCTGGATTAACTTGGGCTGTTCAATAACCCGGCCCAGCAGCTCATACATTTCCTGCAGGTCTTCGGTGCTGTCTTTTTTTACAATTCAGCAGGCAGACAAGCTGGACGGGACGCTCACCCCAGCGGACAGGTTTGTCGAGCGTGCAGAAGGCTAAAAAGGTTTCTTCGGTCTTTGGCGTAACTGGATGAGGGATGGCCACAAGATTCCCGAAGGCTGTCGGAGCCACGTTTTCCCGCTCAAGAACAGAATCAAGAAAACCATCATCAATTAAATTCCGCTCATCCAGCTCCCGTTCGAAAAATTGGAGTATTTGCTCTGTGGTGGAAAATGATTGATGCAAAAAGACGAGTGATTCCCGTAAATACATACGGATGGCGGGTTCTTTGGAAATAAACCCTTCAATAATACGAAGATCCGTTTCGCTTAAAATCGTATTGACCTGAAGCACGGGCACCGGCAGGTCATCATAAATGGGGACCGAGCTGATGATGACGTCGATATGATCAAAATCCATCTCCCGCAGACGGTAATATTCTGTCGTCCCCTGAATGTGAAGCCGCCTGCCGAATGTTGCCTGAAGCCGGTAGTAGAGGAGTTGGGCGCTTCCCCGGCCAGAGGCGCAGACGATCAGACAGCGTGCAGGAGCTGTTTCCATTTTACTGCGTTCCAGCGCGGCACCGATATGGAGGGCCAAATAGCCGATTTCGTTTTCATCAATACGAATATCGTAATGCTCTTCGAGAGCGATGCCGGCGATGACCCCGGCTTCAAAGGCGAGCGGGTAGCCAGCCTTAATATCAGCAAGCATCGGATTGCGCACATTCATATTGTAACGGAATCGGCTGATCGCAGGCTGCAGATGAAGGGCCAGGGCAATGACGAGCTCCTGGTCGTGCTGGAGTGTTAAATGCAGTTCCCTATCGATATGCTGGAGCAGAAAAGCGACCATTTTGTAGGTATCCGTATCAAGGGAATTTTTTACTGCTTCTGCTGTTCCTGCTTCATTGTCAAATAGACGGGTGCCAAGCAGATGAAGCGTAATATAGGCAATCTCTTCCTCCGGGAACGACACCTCCCAGGTTTGGTTGATTTCTGTGACCATATTTTTGGCTACCTGGTATTCACGCTTTTGCGTCAGTTCGTCAAATTCTGCGTGATACATCGATACGTAATACTCGTCCTGAATGCGCTGGTAGGCAATCAGGATATGGTTGAATAAATTGTGCAGGGCAATATCGGATAGGGATATATGCTGCATTTTTATCTGCTTTAAAATAATGCTCCAGATGCTTTTTCGTTCTTCTTCGGAAAGATGGAGAAACGGCAACGACTGGTCGTGGCGAGGCTGTTCGTTCTGGCGGTCAAAGATATACTCCGCGATACAAAACCGCATGCGCATCTCGCTTCCTTGAAGATGGAGACCGTCATTGGCCGTCCGCTCCAGGGCAATACTGTAATTCTTTAAAATGTCCCGTACCTTTTTCAAATCGTTCTGCACGGTGGACCGGCTGACAAACATTTCATCGGCGAGCTCATCCAGCTTGATGAAGGAACTGGCGAGAAGAAGCCGCTGTATCAAATACGCAACCCGCTCTTCAGGAAGATTAGGGAGAGTCTGCGAGTCGGGAGCTGCCGGCTGTAAATACTCCTTTACATATGCCCGGAACTTATCATTGTCTATAATTTTCAGCTGGTATCCTTTCCCCTTAATGGCTTCGATTTTTGCCCCATGGGACTCGAGCGTTGTCTGAAGTCCTTTGATGTCCTCCCGGATAGTCCGGCTTGACACCTCGTGCAAAGAAGCCAGATAGCTTCCAGTCACCGGGATACCGCTTGCAACTAATTCTCTTAAAATACTGTTGCTACGTGTAGTCATGTCTCTTTAACCCCCTTAAGGTAAACATGTATGTAAGCGCTATAGAAATTTTCATTATCTACAGCGCACAAGTAGGGATACTATAAAAGTAGCACAAAAGAAGCAGGAAAGAAGTACAAATCATTTCCGCTTCCTAGCGGAAGAACCTTCCCTATCTATGAAAGCGCTCTTTTATTATATTGAATATATCAACCGCACATCATTTTATCTTAATTGGAGGAATATCAATGAATATTTTATTAGCATGCTCCGCCGGAATGTCGACAAGCCTTCTTGTTTCAAAAATGAAAGAAGCCGCTGATGAGCAGGGGGTTCAGGCAGAAATATGGGCAGCAGCCCAGGATAAAGCACCGGAAGAAATTAAAAAGGCTGATGTACTTTTGATCGGTCCGCAGATGCGCTTTATGAAGAAAAAATTCGGCAAGGTTGCCGACGAGCAGGGGATCCCGCTTGATATTATTGATGCCGTTGCTTACGGACGTGTAGACGGAAAAGCTGTACTTGATCACGCCATGAAGCTGTTAAACGAGCAAAAATAGGGAGGAAGACACATGAATCGTTTTATGGAGGTATTGGAAAATATTCTGATGCCGATCGCGGAGAAATTAAATAACAACCGTCATTTGACGGCTTTGCGCGACGGGTTTTTGATTGCCCTGCCGTTAATCATTTTTGGCTCTATTTTAGTTGTTATCGCTAATTTTCCTTTTCTGGACCAGCTGATTGGGGAAGACGCCTATGCAGCCTATCAGGCAGCGCTTGGCCCGGCGTCGGCATCCACGCTCAGTATTATGGGGCTTTTTGTTATCATCGGTATAGGGTATAAATTAACAGCTTCTTACGGCGTGGAAGCACTTTACGGCGGGGTTGTAGCCCTTGCTGGTTTTATCATACTAACACCGCAGACCTTCGAGGGTGTAGAAGGGGTTATACCAACATCCACCCTCGGAGCCGAAGGCATGTTTGTTGGCATACTGACCGCGTTCCTCGCGGCTGAGCTGTACCGCTACTTCGTACAAAAAAACTTGACGATTAAAATGCCGGCCGGGGTTCCGGAGGCAGTGTCAAGATCGTTCAGTGCGCTGATTCCTATCGCTCTGACCTTATCAGTTTTTCTCGCTATCCGTATTTTGTTCAGCCTTACCCCGTTTGATTCTGCCCAGAACTTTATTTATACCGTTTTGCAGGAGCCGTTAACCGCGCTTGGCAGCGGACTCCCGGCGACGATCATTGCTGTTCTGATGATCCAGATCTTCTGGTTTTTCGGCCTGCACGGGCAGATTCTGGTTAACTCTGTGTTCGACCCAATCTGGTACGCGCTGAATGAACAGAACTTGAGTGCCTTCCAGGCAGGAGAAGAACTGCCAAACGTGGTCACCAAACAGTTCATTGATACCTTTATTGTAGGGATGGGCGGTTCCGGGATGACGCTTGCGATTGTGCTCTGGCTGTTTATGCTCGCCCGCAGTAAACAGGCGAAACAGCTCGGCAAAGTCGGCGGCCCTCCAGGGTTCTTTAACGTCAATGAACCGATTATTTTCGGTCTGCCGATCATCATGAATCCGTTAATATTAATCCCGTGGCTGGTAGCTCCGGTCGTTATTGCAGTCATAACGTATGTAACGATGTCGATCGGCCTGGTGCCAAAGCCGGCAGGTATCATCGTTCCATGGACCACCCCGATTTTCTTAAGTGGATTTCTAGCTACTGGAAACGCCTGGCAGGGAGCTGTGCTGCAGCTGTTTAACCTGGCCGTGGTGTTTATCATCTGGTTCCCGTTCCTTCGGATTCTGGACCGCCAGTATTTCCGGAACGAAGTAGAAGCAGAAAAAGAAACGACAAATGCAGACAACAAGCAAAAAAGCGGTTAAATCAGGATAGGAGTGGAAACTATGGAAGCGTTAACAGAAACGGCGTTTCAAATTATATTATACGCTGGCAACGGCAAAGCAAACGCCATGGAAGCGATCCAGGAAGCAAAGGCCGGCAATTTCGACCGTGCAGAAGAACTGATCAAGGAAGCAGGGGAAGAGCTCGGGAAAGCACATTCCTACCAGACCAACCTGCTCACGAAAGAAGCAAGCGGTGAGGATTTTTCCGTCAACGTCATGCTGATTCACTCGCAGGATCATTTGATGACCTCCATGACGGTCCGAGACCTGGCGGAAGAGATTGTAGAAGTCTACCGTACGCGTTAAGTATCCTGGGGACCCGGCAGAAAGAGAAAAGCCGGGGCCCTGCTTTTTGTGATAAACATACAGGAACGATTATTCTAGGAGGTACTAACCATGGCAGAACAGTTCACGTTTCCAAAAGGATTCTGGTGGGGGGCGGCCACATCCGCCACGCAGATTGAAGGCGCCGCGAAGGAAGGCGGCAAAGGAAAGAATATTTGGGACCAGTGGTTTGACGAAGAGCCGAATCGCTTTTTTGACGGGGTGGGCCCTGGCACCACATCCGATTTTTATCATCAGTACAAGGACGACATCGCCCGGATGAAGAACATTCATTTTAATTCCTTTCGCCTGTCGATCTCCTGGTCCCGGCTGATCCCGGACGGCTCCGGAGAAGTGAATCAGGAAGCGGTCGACTTTTATAACAACGTTATCGACGAAATGATCGACAAGGGCGTAGAACCGTTTGTCTGTTTATATCATTTTGATATGCCGATGGCGATGCAGGAGATGGGCGGCTGGGAAAACAGAGCTGTAGCGGAACACTTTGGCCGTTACGCCAGCATCTGCTTTGATCTGTTCGGCGACCGGGTAAAAAAGTGGTTTACCCACAATGAACCGATTGTTCCGGTGGAGGGCGGCTACATGTACGACTTTCACTATCCTAACGTGGTCGACATGAAGCGGGCGGCCCAGGTGGGCTATCATACGCTTCTCTCTCACGTGTTTGCGGTGAAAGCTTTTCGTGAAAAAGACCGAACCGGCGGGGAAATCGGCGTTATTTTGAACCTGACCCCTTCCTATCCAAGAAGCAGCCATCCGGCAGATCTGAAGGCTTCCCGGATTGCCGATTTATTTTTTAACCGGAGCTTTCTCGATCCCACAGTGCTCGGGGAGTATCCTCAAGAGCTGATTGACCTGCTCGGAGAGCACGGAGTGCTTCCGGATACCGAGAGCGGAGACAAAGAACTGATTAAAGAGGGGAAAGTCGACCTGCTGGGCGTGAACTATTACCAGCCGCGCCGGGTCAAAGCGAAGGAAAACCTGCCGAACCCGGGTGCTCCGATACTACCCGAATGGTTTTTTGACCACTACGAAATGCCTGGCCGGAAAATGAACCCTTATCGTGGATGGGAGATTTACCCGAAAGGTGTATACGACATTATGATCAATCTCCGTGATAACTACGGAAATATTCCGTCGTTCATTTCTGAAAACGGGATGGGGGTCCAGGACGAGGCCCGTTTTATGGAAAACGGCATGATTCAGGACGATTACCGTATTGAGTTCATCCAGGACCATCTTGAATGGCTGCACCGGGCTATCGAAGAGGGGGCTAATGCCAAAGGGTATCATCTCTGGTCGTTTATCGACAACTGGTCGTGGATGAATGCCTACAAAAACCGCTACGGCTATTTTTCCGTCAATATCGACACGCAGGAGCGTACGCCGAAAAAGAGTGCCTACTGGATCACTGCCGTCCACAAAAATAACGGATTTGAAAAATAGCATTACGGGCCGTCTGTCTATCCGCAGGCGGCCTGGTCTGTATAGAAACACGCAGAAAAAAGGAGCGAGACGATGAAGAAAGGTATTAAGATTGTAACGATCGGCGGGGGCTCGAGCTATACGCCTGAGCTCGTGGAGGGATTTATTAAAAGGCATCACGCACTGCCGGTGAAAGAGCTGTGGCTCGTGGATATTCCGGAAGGAAAAGAAAAGCTGGAGATCGTAGGAAAACTCGCCCAGCGTATGGCAGCTGAAGCGGGTATCGATATGACCGTGCACCTTTCCTACAGCCGGGAGGAAGCGCTGCCGGGCGCGGACTTTGTCACCACTCAGTTTCGGGTTGGCATGCTTGAAGCCCGGGCGAAGGATGAGCGGATCCCGCTTTCCTACGGCGTGATCGGCCAGGAGACGAACGGGCCGGGCGGGCTGTTTAAAGGACTGCGGACCATTCCAGTTATTATTGACATTGTGCATGACATCGAGCGGCTGTGCCCGGATGCGTGGCTTGTGAACTTTACGAATCCGGCTGGCATGGTGACAGAAGCGGTGCTGCGCTATACGAACCATGAACGCATTGTCGGCCTCTGCAACGTCCCGGTGGGAATGCAGATGGGAGTGGCTGAAGCGCTTGGAGTAGACGGCGACCGTGTACGTATTGATTTTGCCGGACTGAACCATATGGTTTACGGACTTAATATCTATCTCGATGGCAACAATATAAAGCAGCAGGCGCTCGAAGCAGTAGCGGATCCGGCGAACGTTTCCACCATGAAAAATATTGCGGCACTCGGGTGGGAGCCCGAATTTATCCGGGCTTTGCAGGTGCTGCCATGCCCGTATCACCGGTACTACTATAAAACAGAAGAAATGCTGGCCGAGGAACAGGCAGCTGCCGAGGAAACCGGCACCCGGGCTGAGGTCGTCCAGGGGGTGGAGGAGGAGCTGTTTGCCCTCTATGCTGATGAAACGCTCCGGACAAAGCCGGAGCAGCTGGAACAACGCGGCGGGGCCTATTACAGCGAAGCGGCCTGCAGCCTGATCAATTCAATCTATAATGACACCCGGGATATTCAGCCAGTCAATACGAGGAATCGTGGCGCTGTTGCCGGTATACCGGCGGAGTCAGCGGTGGAAATCAGCTCCGTTATTACCAAAGATGGCCCGAGGCCGATTGCTGTTGATGAGCTGCCGGTAGCTGTCCACGGACTGGTGCAGCAGATCAAATCGTTTGAACGGGTCGCTGCCGAAGCGGCGGTAACGGGAAATTACGAAACAGCTCTTCTGGCCATGACGATTAATCCTCTCGTTCCGTCTGATACAAAAGCAAAGCAGATACTTGATGACATGCTCGAAGCCCATCGGGAGCATCTGCCGCAGTTCTTTCAAAGCGAAAAGGTATGAAGCAGTGAAGGTCTCCTGAAGCGGGGGCCTTTTTTGTTAGAGAAAAGTTCCTGTTTTTAAAGATAAAGCACAAAAAGAACAAATGTTCGTGTATACTGAAACAAAGGGAGGCGTTATGGATGAAAGAAAACAAGTTGACCCCGGGGTCGAATATGCGCTGGGAATCCAGCCGGATGATTCTGCCGGAACACCGGGAAATGTGGCTGCGTCATCAAAAAGAAGACCGGATGAAGTTCAGGCCCGTTTGGGATGAGCAGCAGCTTGAAGAGTTTTCCCGCCGTCTTCAGGACGCTCTGGTGTCCGGCTCGACAGTAACGCTTCACGTGTTTGACCCTTATGCGGAAATAAAAATGAGGGGAAAGATCCTCCATCTTGATGCATTAAATAAAACAATAAAAATGAAAGCAGGCGGGGGCATCCAGTATGTAGGCGTGCAGGACATTATGGATGTGGAAACGTAAAAGCACGTTTTTGAAATAGGCGTAAGGGAAAGGAAGACAAGAAAAGAAACCAAAAGGGAGCGAATGAAATGAAGGATAAAAAATTCAGCAGAATTTCCTTAACGTCTTCCCTGGGAGGCGTCGGACTGATTGCTGTATCTGTCATTGTGTCTGCCGTATTTTCTCTTCCCGACAACAGCCCCTTTGTGCCGTTATTTGGGTCGCTGCTGACGATTGGCATTCTGTTGCTTGCGCTCAGTGCATTCATGAGCATGATTGCTTTTTCGCGCCGTGAGCCGGGATGGATGAAGCTGAGCGGCTGGATTATTATGGCAGTGCTGCTGCTCTGGTTTATGGTCAGCCCGGCACTTACCGGTGTGGTGTAGATCTTCAAAAAACGCTGGTTGCGCACGGTACTGGTTCATGGTGTAATGTAGAAAAAGATGTAGAGGACGGATGCTTAATGAGTACACCAGATTTTCGGGCCCGCTCGCCGTGGGCCTCATTAACGGATGTAGACAAGGTGCACGTGTCTCCAGTTTCGCCCGGCTCGATTCAGACCTCTTTAACAGTGCCGGGCAGTAAAAGCTTTACAAACCGGGCGCTGATTATGGCAGCACTGGCAGAAGGCACGTCCACGCTGGCCGGAATTTTAAAAAGCGATGACTCGTACTGGTGCCTTGGCGCTCTGCGTGCGCTTGGCGTGAAATCCGAAGTGGACGGAGATACGGTCACCCTTCACGGATGCGGGGGCCGGTGGCCCGAGGAGGAAGCCGAGCTCTATATTGGCGCAGCCGGCACCACGGCCCGTTTTCTTCCAGGCCCGCTTGCAGCAGCCGGAAACGGCGTTTACAAGGTTGAAGCGAGCAAGCGAATGAGCGAACGACCAGTAGAGCCGTTGATGGAAGCCCTTGAGGAGCTCGGGGCAGACGTTCATTACATAGATAAAAAAGGATTCTATCCGCTTGAAATTCACGCGGGCGGGCTGCCTGGAAAAGAAGTAACCATTTCCGGTAAATTATCGAGCCAGTTTATCAGCGGCCTGCTGCTGACGGGCGCTTGTACACAGGAAGGCCTGCGTATCCGAATCCCGGATTACATTGTGCAGCATGCCTACGTGCACATTACGCTCGATTTAATGAATCAGTTCGGCGTCCCGGTCACGTACAATGAGGATTTAACCGACATGCAGGTGCCGGCAAAGAATTTTCAAGGCCGGAGCATGGCGCTTGAAGCAGACGCTTCGACGGCCAGTTATTTTATGGCATTGGCAGCGCTGACAGCCGGAACGGTCCGTATTAATAATTTAACAATGGACACGAACCAGCCGGATATAGGTATGGTGGACGTGTTTGAAAAAATGGGCTGCCATGTGGAAAAAGGCAGCACCTACATCGAAGTTACAGGCCCGGAACAGCTGTCAGGCGGGTTTGAGCTCAGCATGAAGGAAATGTCTGATCAGACGTTGACTGTTGCGGCGCTCGCTCCGTTTGCTGACGCGCCGATTACCATCCGGGATGTGGAGCATATTCGTCACCATGAATCCGACCGCATCCACGCAGCGTGTACAGAGCTTCAGAAGATGGGCATCCGTGTGGATGAATACTCGGATGGGCTGAAAGTATATCCGGGCACCCCGATCGGCGTATCGCTTCATTCGTACGATGATCACCGGGTAGCTATGGCGCTTTCGCTAGTGGGAGCGAAGGTGCCCGGAATCTATATTGAAGACCCGGGATGCGTGTCGAAAACATGTCCAACCTTCTATGATTTGTTTGAAGCAGCCGGTGTTCCGATTAAATTTTCATAAAAAAGAAGCCCTCTCTGTTTTTGGAGAGGGCTTTCGTGCATGGCATTAAGAGGCAGCAAGCTCCCGGCAGGCTTTTTCACAGCGGTAGCAGGCATCTGCGCAGTCTTTGCAATGCTGGTGGTCGTGCTTGGCGCATTCATCCCCGCATGCTTTGCACGCCTCTGCACACAACTGAGCGGTCTCCTTCATCAATGGACTGCTGGACTGGATGGCTTTAGCCGTCAGGGCGCAAATATCTGCACATTCGCGGTCGAGACGTATGCATTCGGCCATCATTTTCACGTCGTCCTCCTGCAGGCAGTCGTTAAAGCATTGATTACACTGCTTCATACATTCGATGCAGGCTTCGAGGCATTCCTTCTGGGCAGCGTTCATCTTTATCATCCTTTCTAGTATCAGGTGTTGGTATAGGGGTTCCCGGAAGGGGTATTTATTCAAACGTAAAATACAAAGAAGCAGACAGGCTTTGCCTGCTTCTTTAGATCATTATTTATAGGGATGCTGCTGGTAAAAGAAGTTTGGCGTGTGCATGATATTGCGGTAGGAGCTGTGAAAAATATGAGTAGCAGCAGGGGATACCGGCGGAATCAGCCATGTCCAGTCGCCGGTTACTTCCCGGCCCGCTTTTTGTTCCTGGTGCTCGAATCGTTTAAACTGCGAAGAGGCCGTGTGATGATCCACCATGCTGACGCCTGCTTTTTTGTACGAATGAAGCACGGCCCGGTTCAACTCGACAAGCGCCCGGTCTTTCCATAAACTGCCCGCGTACGTCCGGTCGATGCCAAGCACATCTGCAACCCGTGGAAGCATATTGTAGCGCTCCTCGTCTGCGAGGTTCCGGGCGCCAATTTCCGTTTCCATGTACCAGCCGTTAAACGGGGCGGCCGTATACGTGATACCGCCGATTTCCATTTTCATATCCGAAACAATCGGCACGGCATACCATTTTAAATTGAGTGTGGAAAAAGCATTGCTATCCGGATGGGCAATCGGAACTTCGAGTACTTCTTCGGCTTTTAACGGAAACCACTGGGGGGCGCCTTCGTTTACCTGAATAACCAGGGGAAGAAGGTCAAATGATGTTTCTGCCCCTTTCCACCCTAGTGATTCACAGTATTTTGTGAAAGCAGCGGACTGCGGGTCGCCAATGATTTCCCCGTCCTGCTCATAGCCGGCGTATCGGATCAGCTGGTAGTTCCATATGCGCATCCGCTCCAGCCCGTTTTTGACAGAAGGAAAGACAGAGATCGTGGGAATAATTTTCCCGCCGTTTTCTGCGTAACGAATATGGTGGTGGAGCGCTTCAGCCGCCTCCTCTCCAGTACGCACGTTCCGGTAGTCAAGAACCTGCAGGCTTTTCCAGAAGAACCGCCCGATGCAGCGGTTGCTGTTGCGCCAGGAGACCTTCGCTCCGAATGATAGCTCTTCGAACGTATGTTCATAATGTCCGGTGGCTTCAATCTCCTGCTCTACCTCCTGCCAGCGCGCCTGAAATGTTTCCAGGGGCTGGTCTGTTTCCCGGTAATACTGCTCCAAAAATGTGTATGCGTCCTGTTTTAATGCTTTGATATTGGTCATTATTTGTCTGCACCTCAGCTTTTGCCTTTTTTTCAGTATAAAGGTATTAGCTGCTATTATCGAAAAATCAATCTTACAAAAACAATTTCCCGGGTAATAAATAGCTGTAGCACCGACAGATAAACTTGTGAGTTGACACGTGCTTTAAGGAAGCGAATACTGTAAGCGAAGACTGAAGAAAAGTGAGTGATAGCAATGAAGGCAGTAATTACCACAGAAACCGGCGGGCCAGAGGTACTGCAGATTCAGGACCGTGAAGCACCGAAGCCGGAGATGGATGAGGTGCTGATCAAGGTAAAAGCAGCAGCTGTGAACCGGACCGATATTTTAAACCGGGAAGGTAAGGCTGGATATATTGAAAATCCGGTGCTCGGCATCGAAGTGGCAGGCGTGGTGGAAGAAGCAGGCACTGAGAACCCTTTTTCACCGGGCGACCGGGTAATGGGGCTGGTAAATGGCGGCGGCTACGCGGAGTATGCTGTCATGCGGGCTGACCGGGTAATGCGAATCCCGGAAGCATTCACGTATGCCGAAGCAGCCGCCGTGCCGGAGGTGTTCTTAACGGCCTACCAGACGCTTTATTGGATCGGGCACCTGAATCAGGATGAATCCGTCCTAATTCATGCCGGCGGGAGCGGTGTAGGCACGGCGGCCATTCAACTGGCCAGCCAGCTTTCCTCAGCCCGTGTACTCACCACTGCCGGATCAGCGGAAAAGCTGGAATTTACCCAAAAGCTCGGCGCAGAAGTACGCATTAACTATAAAGAACAGAATTTTGACGAAGAAGTGCTTGCAGCTACTGACAATCAGGGCGTCAACGTAATTTTGGACTTTGTCGGAGCCTCCTACTGGGAGCAGAACCTGAAGAGCATTCAAACCGACGGGCGCTGGGTGTTGATTGGCGTGCTTGGCGGGGCAAATGTGCCAAACGTAAACCTGATGAAGCTGCTGATGAAGCGCGTGCAGCTGACCGGGACGCTGCTTACGCCGCGGAGCGATGAGTATAAAGCCGAATTGAGCAGGGATTTCGTGAAGCACGCAATGCCGCTTCTTGAGGACGGCTCCATCCGCCCTATTGTCGACACGGTGTTTTCATTTGAACAGATTGCGGATGCGCACCGCCATATGCAGGACAATAAAAACATTGGAAAAATCATATTGGAATGGTAAAAAAAGAGCCTGCGTCCAGGCTCTTTTTTTAGCTCTTTATTTCCACTGGAGCTCTGCCCCGCCGGTCCGGGTTACATTCCGACGTGAAGCGAGATCCTGGACGAGCTGCAGAAGCGCGTAGTCCTTCTGCTTTGCTTCAATCATCCCGTCAATGGGCTCGCCGATCTGCTTTAAGGCCTGCAGAAACGGAAGATTGAACTCCGGATCCACGTAATCGGCATGGCTGCGAAAGGCCTCAGACGATTTCGGCGAGGAAAGATGAACCTTCGGCCGGCTGTCGGTATGTGCCCACGTATCGATAAATCGGGGCAGCAGCTCCTCTAGACGTTCATTCTCGGAATGATTAGCCTCGAAGTGATGATAATCAAACATCATTGGGATTTTTTCCTGTTCACAGACAGCGAGCACGTCTTCTGCTGTGTAGGTTTTATCATCATTTTCCAGTGTCATCCGTGCTTTAATCTTTTCCGGCAGCTGCTTTAGATTTTCGTGAAAACGCGCTACTGCCGCTTTTTTATCCCCGTAGGCTCCCCCGACGTGCAGGTTAATCCACGCTCTTTGTTCCAGCCCCATTGCTTCAAGCATATGGTAATGGTACTCCATATCCTGCACGGCATTGGCAGTGACTTCCGGTTTGTCGCTTGTGAACAGCGTGAACTGATTCGGATGAAAGCTGGAACGGATATTGTGTTCACGCACGAGTCTGCCGATTTCTCCGTACAAATCTTTAAAAGGGGTTATATAATCCCAGGCAGCGTCGTCATGAGTAGCAAGAGGGGCAAGCGAGGAAGAAAAACGGTACAAAGGAATATCGTGGGCGATATTGTAATGAAGCATGCGGATGGTGTGCTCCAGATTTAAACGAGTGACCTCCCGCAGCTTTTCTTCTCCGCTGTGCCGGTCCATTTTTTTCCAACGCGTCAGTGTCATTGTTTTCCCCGGAGAAGCGTCCCAGAGAGCCAGAGCCTGGGAGACGTATCCGAGCCGTAAAGTGATCATACATACTGCCTCCAATTTCATTTCTCTGTTACACATACCCAAAAACTTATGGCCGTAGTCTTCAAAGCAGAAAATCCATTAAATAATCGTGACTTAATTGAACGAATATAGTAAAATAGTTTAAACGATAATGATTAAAAAGTTCAATTTAGGGGTGCGAACATGGATGAGCTGGTAAAATTAGAGAGTGTTTCAAAATATTTTGGCAAGCACGTAGCGCTTGAGCATGTGGATTTGACGATCCGACGCGGAGAAACAGTAGGATTTTTAGGCCCGAACGGTTCTGGGAAGTCTACGACGATCCGAGTGATGCTTGGCTTGCTGAAAAAAAGCGGCGGTGAAGTGAAGCTGTTTGGCAAAGATGCGTGGACCGAGGCAGTAGATATTCATAAACGGATAGCTTACGTACCCGGTGACGTAAACGTCTGGCCGAATCTAACCGGCGGCCAGGTGATCGATGTTCTTGGGAAGCTGCACGGTGATTTTAATGAAGAGAAGCGCCAGCAGCTGATTGAGCGTTTTCAGCTTGATCCGCGGAAAAAAAGTAAAACGTATTCAAAGGGTAACCGGCAGAAGCTTGCCCTTATTACAGCATTCGCCTCGGAGGCGGATTTATATATATTTGACGAGCCGACCTCGGGTCTGGATCCGTTAATGGCTTCCATCTTCCGGGAATGCGTGCGGGAGCTGCAGGAGGAAGGAAAAACGGTGCTCCTTTCAAGCCATATACTCGCAGAGGTGGAGGAGCTGTGTGACCGTGTGAGTATCATTAAAGAGGGAAAAATTATCGAAACCGGCACGCTTGAGGAGCTGCGGCATTTAACGCGTATTTCTATTACGGCGGAAACGAAGCAGCCGGTGACGTCTTTACCGGGGCGCAGCGATGTCCACCAGTGGGAAGCAGACGGGGCAAAGGTACACTTTTATGTAGATGCGGAAGGCCTTGCACCGGTCATGCAGGAGCTCGCGGGGGCAGGCGTGGTTTCATTGGAATCAAGGCCGCCGACGCTTGAAGAGATTTTTCTTCGCCATTATGAATCGAAGGCAGGGGAAGGACGATGAACATGTCAATGTTCATAGGAACGGGAAGGCTGTTTCTGGTAATGCTCCGGAAAGAAAGAGTGCGGCTGCCCATTTGGGCCGTTTCAATTTCAGTGCTGTTTCTGCTCAGTATTCTGAGCTTTCCGGAAACGTATCCCACGCAGGAAGACCGGCAGGGACGGGCCCTGCTTTTGGAAAGTCCGGCTCTGCGGGCAATGGCTGGTCCGGGGTACGGCCTTGAGAATTATACGTTCGGCGCGATGATTACGAATGAAATGTTTTTATACGTGGCGGTGGCTGTTGCATTTATGAGCATCTTCATGATCGTCCGCAACACAAGGGCAGAAGAAGAGAACGGACTTTCTGAGCTTATAAAAGCGGGCGTTGTGGGCCGGATCAGTGTAACCACTGCCGCTTTTTTGCTGATGGTGCTTGCGAATCTTTTTGTCGCTGCTGTTGTGATTTTTGGTATGCCATATACGATAGAGGGGCTCAGCTGGAACGGGTCGTTGGCGTTTGGACTTGGGGTCGCTGGCGTTGGAATTATATTCGGTGCTGTCAGTCTGTTTATGGCACAAATGAGTGAAAGTGCCGGAGCGGCAACCGGTATCAGTTCTGCATTGCTTGGACTGGCGTTTTTGCTTCGGGCCATTGGTGATGTAGCCGGGGTGGATGCATGGCGGTGGATGTCTCCAATTGGGTGGGGTCAGGCGATGCGGGCTTTTGTGGATGAGCGCTGGTGGCCGCTCGGCTTGTTTGCCGGCGGCATTGTATTACTTGCAGCGGCAGCTATGTATATAGACTACCGCCGGGACGACGCAGCCGGGGTCTTACGCGTCCAGGGCGGGAAGGCCCGGGCGGGAAGCGGATTAACGCACCTGCTTGGGCTGCAGAGCTTTTTGTTTCGATGGGTTTTTCTTAGCTGGGCAGCCGGTGCGGCGCTGTACGGAGTGGCGATGGGGGCTGTAAGTGAAGAAGCTGCTGACTTCTTTGCAGATAATCCAATTGGGGAAGAATTTCTCGTGCAGGCAGAAGGAGCTACGCTTGCCGAATCACTATTTGCCACCTATATGGCATTTCTCGCGATGCTCGCGGCGGGCTATGCTCTGCAGGTAATGACCAGAATGACCCGGGAGGAAAAGAGCGGCCGGGGAGAAATTTTGCTGGTTCAGTCTGTACCTCGTCCGCGGTGGATGCTTGATTATCTTCTCATTTCCTGCACAGGAAGTTTCATGCTGCTCGTGATCAGCGGCATCGGCGCCGGAACGCTTTACGGCTACTACACTGACAGCGCAGAAGGCGCGTGGAAGGTATTTTTCGCTGCTATCGCGCAGACGCCGGCTGTCTGGGTATTCATTGGACTGGCAGCCTTGCTGATGGGCCTGTGGCCGAAAGCTCTGTCACTCGTGTGGCTTGTGTATACGGCGTTTACCCTGATCGGGTTGATTGGACCGCTGCTTCAACTCCCGGATTGGGTGAATGACGTTTCGCCATATGCCCAAATCCCGGGCGTGCCTGCAGAGGACTGGACAGCATGGTCGACGGTAATTCTTTTCTCGGTATTCGCTGTTTTTACGGTCGTCGGAATGTATACAATTAGAAAAAGAGATTTGATCATTTAAAGAGAGGAAAGAAATGGGGAAATAAGCAGTGACATATAACAAAAAACGACGGTCTACGAGAAAAAAGGAAGATCTGGTCGAAACCGCGCACCGTCTGTTTTTGCAGGAAGGGATAAAAGTGGTCACTATTGGGCAGCTGTGCGCGGAAGCCAGTACAAGCAAAGCCACATTTTATAAATACTTTACAGACAAAGAAGGCATTTTAAGCGAAATGCTCGATGGAGTGATGCAGGAATCCAAAGCTAAGATGGAAGCACTGATTGAGCAAAGCAGAAAGCACGGGATGACCGAGGATATGCTTTTGAAGATATTTGATATGAAGGAGTACGAATCGTTTTTTCAATCGAGCTTTCTTACGGAATTAATGCAGGATTATCCGCATGTACTGTCCGATTACAGCAGCCGGGGCGAAAAAATAGTCATGCCGGTGTTCCGGGAGCTGGTGGAGGTGGCAAAAGCACAGGGGATTCTTCGGGAAAATATAAATATTGATTTTTTTATGTCGTACGCGATCTCGCTTCGGCAGATGATTGCCTACCGGATTCAGCAGGGGGAGGATGTGCAGGGCGGCATGACGCTTGAAGAATACCAGACCCATTTTTACGATTTGTTTTTGTACGGTATCGTCAAAAGATAAGCGACAAGGCTGCCGGGTCCCGGCGGCCTTTTTTTAACAGCTGATATTTGCACTGGCGGCCGGTTCACTTTTTCTGCTACAGTAAAAGACAAAATAACCAATCGTATTAAAAATGATTGGATATGTATCACAAGGAGGCGGAAACGGTGAACATAGGAGAAACGCTGCAGCGCCCGGTTTGGAAAGATGCAACACTGCTTGCCGGAAAAGACGGGGAGATCCGGGAGATCCGGCAGGTGAACATGATGGACGCGCCGGATATTGTCGATTATCTGCAGGAGGACGATCTGCTGGTGACGACCGGGTATCATTACAAAGACCGTCCCGAAGAATTGAGTTTGCTCATCGAGCGGATGGACGCTGTGGGATGCGCGGGCATTGGCCTCAAAATTGAGCGGTTTCTGCAGAAGCTGCCAGAGAGCGTGATCGAAAAAGCAGATGAACTGCAGTTTCCTATTATTGCCCTGCCGGAAGACATCGGTCTCGGGGCGATGGTTAATGATATGCTCAATGATATGCTTTCGGTACGGACAAGAGAATTGCGCGAAGCGTTAAATATTCATCAGCGGCTCACTGATCATGTTATGCATGGAAAAGGCCTGACAGCACTTCTTGAAGAAGTATGCGACTACATAGGCTTTCCAGTGCTGCTGCTGGATGCATATGACCGTTCGATCTATGCAGACGAAGAAATGAAGAGCGTACAGGCAGTGCTCGAAGCGCATCGGCGGGCAAAACAGGACTTATTTTTAAATGGCAGTACGTACAGCAGCTTTTGCGTGTGGGACACAGGGCGGACGTATACGCTGTTTCCGGTGCGAACGCACGAAAAGCGCAGCGGCTGCCTGGTAATTGGCGGCGAAATTCCTATTTATGATAACGGTCTTGTACTTATCATAGACCAGGCCGTGAACGTTATTGGATTCGAACGCATGAAACAGAGCGCCATCGCTCAATATGAACGAAGAGCCCGTGATGAATTTTTTCAAAATTTCATTAATGGAGGTTATTCATCCGACGAAGAAGCCCGAAACCGTGCGGAAGAAATGGGTCTTCCCAACAATCGTAATTACGGCTGCGCAGTCGGCATGCTTGATTCCGAGCCGCGGCTTCCAGTCACCTACACCCAGCAGCAGCGGGAAATGGATCATATGTATGAATACATTGAAGGCGAATTGGACAAATGGCGCACTCCGGCCTGGTTTTTTAAAAAAGAGCGACAGTGCGTTATTTTATGGGAAGTAGAGCAGTTGCAGACAGAAGCAGAAGAAGCTTCGATTGAAGCTCTGGAGCAGCTGCAGGAGGGAATTCAATTGTTTTTTGGGCGCTCGATCTCCTTTGGCATTGGAAATACAGCGAGATCGTTTCTTGATATTCCGGGGTCCTACAAAGAGGCAGAAAACACCCTGTATAACAGCCAGCTCACCGGGGAACGAAGCTTTATCCGCTCCTATTACACAAAAGATATCGCCCAGCTGCTCCGCCTGCTGCCTACCGAAGAACTGGCCTCGTTCAGCCACTCGGTGCTGCAAGAACTAACTGAGGGAAGCCAGGAGGACCAGGGGCTCGTGCAGACGTTATCTGTCTATCTTGAGTCGCACTGCCACGTGGCTGATACGGCAAAACGGCTCTACATTCACCGCAATACGGTGCTGTACCGCCTGGAAAAATGCGAGGAGCGTTTAGGGGTATCATTGAAAAATCCCGAAACGACGATGCGGCTGCGCTTGGCGCTAAGGGTCCAGAACGTTCTCTCCTCGGAGTAATGTAAGATAATCTGCGCAGAGGGCGTTGCTTTCTTGAAGATTATGGACAGAATAACTAAATATTTTTCAAAATTTTATATAAAACGCCTGATGAATCGTGTCCGGGCCTCCTATAAGATGGATAGTAAGATATCAATAAAAGGAGGAACACCTAATCATGGCTAACGGAACCAACGGGCTTCGGACTTTTTCATTGGGACTTCAGCATGTGCTTGCAATGTACGCCGGAGCGATACTCGTTCCGCTTATCGTAGGGCGCGCATTGGAGCTTTCAGCAGAACAACTGGCATACTTAGTAGCAATCGACCTGCTTTCCTGTGGTATAGCGACCCTGCTGCAGCTGTGGAGGGGAAAACATATCGGTATCGGGCTTCCTGTGATGCTCGGGGTATCATTTGTAGCAGTGACACCAATGATTAGTATTGGCACCAATTACGGCGTGACAGCTATTTACGGATCGATTCTAGCAGCCGGGCTGTTTGTCGTTATCTTCGCTAGATTTTTTGGAAAATTACAAAAGTTGTTCCCGCCGATTGTCCGCGGCACAGTCGTAACAATTATCGGGCTTTCGCTTATTCCTACCGGCATTAAAAATATGGCTGGCGGCGAGGGAAGCGAAAACTTCGGCTCCCTTTTCAATCTGCTTTTATCCGTTGGAGTACTTGCGGTGATTATTCTTTTATTCCGGATGTTTACCGGGTTTATGCGATCGCTCGCAGTGTTGATCGGAATTGCCGGCGGCACGGCAGCCGCAGCGGTGATGGGGCAGGTCTCCTTTGGTGAAGTGATGGAAGCCTCGTGGTTCCATTTTCCGCAGCCGCTGTACTTCGGCATGCCGACATTTGAACTTGGGCCGATTATCACGATGATCCTTGTATGCAGCGTAATCGTTGTTGAAACGACCGGCGCTTACTATGCGGTCGCGCGCATCACAGATCGTGAGCTGAACGAAGACGATTTGGTCCGGGGCTACCGCTCCGAAGGGCTCGCAGTCATTATCGGCGGCTTGTTCAACGCTTTTCCCTACAGCACTTTTGCCCAGAATGTAGGCCTGCTGGAGCTGTCAAAAGTAAAAACGAGAAACGTAATTTTCTCTGCGGCGGTGACGCTGATCGTTCTGGGCCTAATTCCGAAGGTTGCCGCTCTGGTTGTCATCATTCCAACGCCGGTGCTTGGCGGAGCGACCGTTGTGATGTTTGGCATGGTTGTCGTGGCTGGCCTGCAGATGCTCCGCGATGTCGATTTTAACGAACAGTCGAACCAGCTGGTGGTTGCCTGCTCTGTGTCGCTTGCACTGGGGGCTACAGTAGTGCCTGAGCTGTTTTCAAGCCTGCCGGAAGGGCTCGCTATTATCTTCGGGGACGGTATTATCACTGGTAGTTTAGCCGCAATTTTCATTAATCTCTTATTTAACACACAGTGGAAGGGGGAACATGTATATAATGAAGAAAAACAAAGCAAAGCTTGAAGGAGGAGTAGTGTATGCTAACTATTGAACAAGTAAACCAATTATCCCGCCGGGAATTTATCGACACTTTCGGAGGAGTGTATGAAAATTCTCCATGGGTGGCTGAAGCAGTTGAGCCAGTGAGGCCAATGGAATCTGTAGAAGACCTGCATCAGCGTATGGCAGGCGTAGTCATGACGTCCGGAGAAGAAAACCGGCGGGCCTTGATCCAGGCGCACCCTTCCCTTGGAGAACAGAAACCGATGAGTGCAGAATCCACCTCCGAGCAGGAAAGTGCGGGTTTAACGGAAATGGAAGAAGAACAGCGGGAAGATCTGCGTATATGGAACGAGCGTTATCAGGACAAATTTGGCATGCCGTTTATTATGGCGGTAAGAGGAAAAACTACAGAGGATATCCTGGAGGCAGTACGAACGCGTATGGAGCATTCCCAGGAGGAAGAAGAGCGCCAGGCTGTCCGGGAAATTCACCGAATAGCTCTTTTGCGGCTCGAGGCTATCATTGAAGGAGAACAAATGGAAACGAAAACTGAATCAAAAGATAGAGTCGGAACAGAAGAGGTCCGGACTGGAGAGCAGAGCGGCCCTTCTGCAGCACTTGCGGCGGAGCCGGCCAGCATATCGCAGACGGCCACAAGAACAGGAAGTAAAAAACGGAGAACAATGAGCTACGGCAAAGGCGATGTATTTGCCTACCGGACCTTCTCCATACCTTTCACAGATATCACGCCAATACCGGAATCTCCCTACGAAGGCACAAATAACACCATCTTTGGCTTGAATGTTTCTGTTAATATCACCGGTGAAGCCTTTCTGCCTAGTTTTACTGAAGGAGATAACAGTATGGTCATCGCCACAGATTCGATGAAAAACTTTATCCAGCGTCATCTGGGCAGCTACGAGGGCGCTACAGTGGAAGGGTTCCTGGCTTATGTAGGGGAAGCGTTTCTCGAAAAATATGATCATGTCGAAACTGCGGAAGTGTACGCCGACCATCTTCCATTTGAAAAAGTGAACGTAGACAATACGGGATACAAAAGTGGCGTAGTATTTAAGAAGTCTCGTAACGAAAATACGGCAGCGATGGTGAAAGTAGGGCGGACATCGTTTGGGGCTCCGGAAATTATCGACCAGGAGAGTTATGTAAAGGATGTCCAGCTCGTTAAAGTAGTAGACAATTCATTTGTCGGCTTTATACGGGATGAATATACGACGCTCCCCGAAGATGCCAACCGCCCGCTGTTTATTTATTTGAACATTGGCTGGATCTATGAAACGCCGGAGACGGCCTTTGGCCAGAACGGCCCGGGCTACGTAGCAGCTGAACAGGTGAAGGATATTGCAGCTGCTGTCTTCCACGAAACACAGACGGCTTCGATTCAACAGCTGATTTATTACATTGGGCGCAGAGTGCTTGAGCGGTTCCCGCAGCTTCAGGAGGTTTCCTTCGAATCACAGAACCATACGTGGGATACTGTCGTCGAAGACATTCCGGGAAGTGATGGTAAGGTTTATACGGAGCCGCGACGGCCGTATGGGTTCCAGCGCTTTTCTGTACACCGGGAAGACCTGAACCACGGGGGAGAGGAATAAATGGGACTCACTACACATGTGCTTGATCTGGCATCCGGAACCCCAGGCGCTGGTATAGCGTTAACGCTGTACCGCCTGGACGGCAGCCGGAAAATTAAAGAGGCCGAACGGGTTACCAATACAGATGGCCGGGTGGATGAACCTCTGCTGCAGGCAGATGATATTCAAACATCCGCATACGAGTTGGAATTTCAAACAGGGAACTATCTCCGGCAAAAAGGATGGACGAAGGAAGAGCCGCATTTTCTGGAAACGGTGGCTCTCCGCGTCACGCTTTCGGTGGACGAAACGTCCTATCACCTTCCGCTCCTGTTATCTCCCTACGGCTACCAGACATATAGAGGAAGCTGATCCAGAGCCAGACCAAGGAGGGAACGTATGGCTGTTCAATCTTCAAACATAATGCAGGATCAAATCGATCAGCTGCTGCAGTGGCTGTCCGGATTTGGGAAAACAGAAGACGGCGGTGTGACAAGGCTGTTATACGATGACTCATGGCAGCAGGCACAGGAAGCAGTAAAGGGAAAAATGGAGGCCATGGGCCTTGAAGCCCGCTATGATGTTGTGGGAAACGTATTTGGACGCTTTGAAGGCACAGAAACAACGGATAGGGTCATCATGACCGGCTCTCACATTGATTCGGTCGTAAACGGTGGTAAATATGACGGTGCGTACGGCGTGGCTGCTGCTGTACTGGCCGTAGAAAGGCTAAAGCAGGCCTACGGGAGACCGAAACAGAGCATTGAAATTGTATCCTTCTGTGAGGAGGAAGGCAGCCGCTTTCCGATCACGTTCTGGGGATCGGGCCATATCACTGGGAGGCTGCCAGAAGGTGAAACGGAGGCCCTAAAGGATGCAGACGGTATTTCTATCGGCCAGGCGATGCGGGCATGCGAATTTGAAGCCCCGGCATCACTTCCGCTCAAGCGTGAAGACATAGACTCCTTCATTGAGCTTCATGTAGAGCAGGGAGGCACACTGAAAAAGTCGAATGCTTCGGTGGGAGTAGTGTCAGATATTGTCGGGCAGCGCAGGTACCACATTACCGTGGAAGGAGAAAGCAATCACGCCGGAACCACTCCCATGCCGGAACGCAAGGATGCGGTAGTGTTATCAAGTGAACTGATTACAAATATTACCGCCATGGCCAGGCGGAAAGATGAAAGCATGGTGGCCACGGTAGGCAAAATGGAAATTACGCCAAATGTACCGAACGTGATCGCTTCTAAAGTCGTTTTCAGCCTGGATGTCCGTCATCACAGCAATACGCTGCTCGATGAATTTGAACGGGAGCTTGAACAACTGTATACCACCACGGGAAAATCGTTTGGCATGACAGTTTCTTCAGATTGCTGGATGGAAGTGGAGCCGGTGCCGATGAGCAAAGATGTATATGAAACGATGTACAAAGCTGCTGAAAGCCTTCATATTCCCTCCCGGCTGATGATTAGCGGGGCCGGGCACGATGCCCAGGTCATGGGCAGCTATTATCCGACCGCGATGTTGTTTGTGCCAAGCGAAGCCGGTGTAAGTCATTCGCCAAAGGAATATACCAAATCCAGTGATTTAGAGCAGGGAGTAAAAGTGCTTGAAGAAACCCTGTTTCGTTTAGCGTATTAGAAAGGAGAGTAAGTATGGACTATCATCACGAAATCCAGCCGCCGCTCCGCACGATCATGACTCCGGGCCCGGTGGAGGCAGATCCCCGAGTGCTCCGTGCCATGAGCACCCCGGTGGTCGGACAGTTTGACCCGGCTTTTACAAATATTATGAATGAAACGATGGAACTGTTGCGCCGCATCTTTCAAACCGAAAATGAATGGGCCTTTCCGGTGGACGGTACTTCCCGTTCTGGTATTGAAGCAGTGCTTGCGAGCGCGATCCACCCGGGGGACAGCGTGCTCGTGCCTATTTACGGTCGGTTCGGTTATTTATTGACCGAGATCGCCGAACGGTACGGCGCAGAGATCCACACGCTTGAAAAGGAATGGGGCACGGTCTTTTCCCCGGAAGAAATCATCGAGGAAATGGATCGAGTGCAGCCAGATATCGTCGCGATGGTGCACGGCGAAACGTCGACTGGCTGCATTCAGCCTCTTAAAGAAATCGGGCACGCCTGCCGGGCACGCGGAATCTATATTGTGGTGGATGCAGTGGCAACGATCGGTGGAGTGCCGGTTAAAACAGATGAATGGTGTCTCGATGCGGTCATCGGCGGTACGCAGAAATGCTTCAGCGTCCCGTCCGGAATGGCTCCGCTTACGTACAATGAGCGTCTCGGGCGCCGCTTTCAGGCACGTAAAAAAGTGGAGCGGGGAATTGCGACAGAAGCGGATAAACAGCCGGAGGCACCGATGATCCGGAGTAATTATTTTGATCTGAGCCAACTGCAGGACTACTGGGGCCCGCGCCGTTTGAATCACCATACCGAAGCAACGTCGATGGTTTATGCGCTTCATGAAGGCGCAAGGCTGATCGTCAACGAAGGGCTTGAGGCCCGTTTCGCCCGGCACCGCTATCACGAGGAAGCGCTGACGGCTGGTTTAAAAGCAATGGGTCTGTCGCTATTTGTAGAAGGTGAGTCGAAGCTTCCAGTCGTCACCTGCATCAACGTGCCGGAAGACATTGATGCAGATGAGGTACGCAAAATACTGCTCGGTCAGTTTGGAATTGAAATTGCTTCGTCCTTCGGACCTTTGCACGGGAAAATCTGGCGCATCGGCTCCATGGGCTATAGCTGCCGGAAGGAAAATGTCCTGGCCGTGCTCGGAGCACTCGAATCCGTGCTTTTATACGCCGGAGCCCCGGTAAACCCCGGCACTTCCCAGCAGGCAGCGCTCTCCTTTTACATGCAGAAAGAAGATACAAAAGCAGCGGCTGAAGTATAGGGGGACACTTAAGAAATGTATGATCTGCTGATTAAAAATGGAACCGTCGTCCGCCCCGGTGGGACAGAAGCAACCACAGTGGCGGTCACGGACGGAAAAATAGCAGCCCATGGCGTTTTTGATGAAGCCAAAGCACAAAGCGTAGTAGACGCTGATGGAATGCTCGTAATGCCGGGAGCGGTGGATATTCACGTTCATTTCAGTGAGCCTGGGCGGGACTGGGAAGGCTTTGAAACAGGGTCCCGGATGCTTGCAGCGGGTGGCATTACTACTTATATGGATATGCCGTTAAACGGTATTCCTTCTACAATCACCACCGAAAACGCAGAAGAAAAAGCAGCTCTCGGCCAGAAGAAATCTATTTTGGATTTTGGGCTTTGGGGCGGGCTGGTGCCTGGCGGAATAGAGCATATTCCAGCTATGGCAGCACAGGGGATACGTGCGTTTAAGGCCTTCATGTCGCCGAGCGGCAACCCGGAGTTTGAACGGGCGGATGATGAAACGCTCTTCCAGGGAATGCAGGTAATCGCGGAACACGGCGGGATACTTGGCCTTCATGCAGAAAGTGCACCGGTAGTGAGTGTGCTCAGCCGGCAGCTTGAGGAAGAGGGGCGTACGGAAGCGGATGATTATTTAGCCTCGAGGCCGGTAGAAGCAGAGCTTGAAGCAGTGCAACGTGCCCTTGTTTTTGCGAAGCAGACAGGCTGTCCGCTGCACTTCGTGCATATCAGCTCTGCTGAGGCGGTGGAGGTGATTCAACGTGCGAGAGCAGCCGGGCAGGACGTGACGCTCGAAACCTGTGCCCACTATTTGATGTTTGACCACGAAGCGCTGCGAACGCACGGGGCTGAAGCAAAATGCGCGCCGCCATTACGGGAGGCCCCGGTGCAGCAGGAACTGGTGTCCAGGTGGAAGCAGGGAGACATAGATATGGTGACCTCCGATCATTCCCCGTGTCCGGTGAAGTTGAAGGAAGGTGGACTGTGGCAAGCGTGGGGAGGTATTTCGAGTGGTCCGTACACGCTGTTAAGCGTGCTCGAGCTCACGGCGAAGCACGGCCTGCCGTGGGAACAGGCAGCAGGTTGGACCGCAGAGAAGCCCGCGGAGCGTTTTGGCCTGCATAAGAAAGGGAGCCTCGAAGAAGGGAAGGATGCAGACCTTGTGCTGGTCGATCTTCATGAAGAAACGGCAGTAGGGCGCGAAACGATGCATATGCGTCATAAACACAGCTTGTTTGAAGGACATCGTTTTCCGTACCGGATCCATTCGGTATGGCAGCGGGGCCTGGAAATTTATAACGGAAAAACTGATACATTTACAAAAAGAAAAGGAAAGTGGCTGCAGGAATAATAATCCGGCAGCCACTTTTTCAGCGCAGAAGGCGGTTAATGAATTTACGTGCTGCACGGTTGGCGGAGCGGCGCGCAAGGCGTTTTCCCAGGGAGCCGTTTTTGGCTGCCTTTACATCACCGGAAACACGGTTTGCCTTTAAAATCGTACGTGCGAGCTTTTGAAAAGCCATCTGAACACTCCTTTCCATGAAACAATCGTTGTATAGTATATATCCTTATTTGCCCAAAAGTAAGCTTCCAAATGAATGTTCATTTGGAAGCGGAAAAACTTATTTCAACAGCCACTCGTGATCCGGGTCATTATGGAACTTCCACTTGCGCACCGGTCCGGCCATTACATTCAAATAATAAGCCTGGTAGCCTGCCGGAGCCGCCACCGGGTGGTAGCCTTTGGGCACCATCACGACATCGTTGCTGTTTACTACCATCGTTTCATCAAGGTCCCTCGGATCATCGTAAACGCGATGAATCAGGAATCCGCCTTGTTCGGGGTCCACTTTATGAAAATACGTTTCTTCGAGATAGGACTCGTGCGGAAGGTTTTCAGTATCGTGTTTGTGTGGCGGGTAGCTCGACCAGTTCCCTTCCGGCGTATATACCTCCACCACCAGCACGCTCTCGGCTTCTTCAGAGTCCGGAAGGATATTATGCACTCTCCGGGACATCGAGCCGGAGCCGCGGTCTTCTGTTCCTACATCATCCGGGCCGATCAGGCGGGCGTTATACTTTCCGGTTGCCGGGGCCTTACAGACGGCGAGTTCAATATCTGTATTCGCCTTTACTTCAAAGCGGTCCTTAGCCGGGACATATACCGAATACGGCGGAATTTTTTCGAACACGCTCATGCGTTTTCCAAGATTTTCAAAGGAGTCATTGTTAGTCTGGACGTCTGCCTTACCGCTCAAAAGCACGAGGCATGCTTCGTTATCGCCAGTGTCAGCCTGAATGCTTTCACCCTCCTGCACACGGTATACCTGGAAGCCGACATATTTCCAGCCGGCGCTTTCCGGGGTGACGTCGTGAATTTTTTGTGCAGTGATGTCTGGTTTTACAACTAAATTTGGCATACATAAACTTCCTTTCTAAGAGATTTCAATTGTTTCGGATTCTACATCAGCAATATATACGGTTTTCTTTTCTTTCCAGGCCTGTGCTGCAGCCAGGGCAGCCGTCTGGGCGGCAATGCCGTCATCACCGGTGCACACAGCCGGAGTGCCGGACTGCACGGATTCAGTAAACATCGCAATCTCGCGCTCGAACGCTGTCTGATACCGTTCCAGAAAAAAGTGCACCGGCTTTTCCGATTTAATAAAATCGTCCTGCCACCATTCCACTTGATGGGTCGGCTGGTTTGGCACCGTGGCTGCCCCATTGGAGCCAAACAGCTCAAGACGCTGGTCATAGCCGTAGACCGCGCGCCGGCTGTTTTCAATCACGCCGACGGCCCCGCTCTCAAACGTTAAAGAAATAACAGCCGTATCAATGTCACCGTAATCATTGAACCGTTTGTCGATCAGCGCACCGCCGTGCACGGAAATCGCTGCAATATTTTCTCCCATAATATAGCGTGCCATATCAAAGTCGTGAATGGTCATATCCACGAACAACCCACCGGATGTTGCCACATATTCCATTGGAGGCGGGGAAGGATCGCGTGAAATGATCTGCAGCATTTCAGGCGTGCCAACCTGGCCGTTAAGCCGCATCATCCGCACCTGCTGGAAGGAAGGGTCAAAACGGCGGTTGAAGCCAATCTGAAACACGAGCCCTGCTTCTTTGGCCGCCTTGACGACCCGGCGTGATTCTTTAATGTCAAAGCTGATTGGCTTTTCGCAAAAAATGTGTTTCTTGTTTTGAATGGCCTTATCAATCAGAGAAATATGCTCTGAGGTGGCAGCGCATATGAGAACGGCATCAATTTCAGGGTCATGAAGAATATCCTCGGCACTGGAAGTTACATATTGCGGAGAGAAAGCCTGCTCGATCGTTTCTAGAGCAGAGGCGTTGATATCTGCGACTGCCCGGAGGACAGTGGCAGGAAGGAGGTGAAGATTTTCAATGTGCAGCCGGCCGATGCGGCCGGCGCCGATAACACCTATATTAACCATATGCGGGGCCCCCATAAAATGTAGTTTGAAGAAAGCGCTTAACTTTAATGTGAATTATACATTAATGAATCGCTTACATCAATCAAAGAATGAGATTTCTCAGAAAACATATAGCAGTCGTATGCCTCTAAATGTAAATTAAAGAAAAATCAAAAAAATACTTTACATCTGAATGCGCTTTCTTTAGAATCAAACGTATAGAGTAGGAAAGCGCTTAACCATAAATCGATTAAAACAACGAAGGGTGGTTATGTTTTAATGGAATTTCCAAAAAACCGTTCAAGGGATCTGGTTGGCATGGGCCGGCTGACGATTGACATGAACGCGAACGAAATCAACCGTCCGATGGAAGAAACGCGGACGTTTACGAAATATGTGGGAGGCTCTCCGGCCAACATTACGATTGGAGCCTCGAGACTGGGTCTTAGCACCGGCTTCATCGGCAAGGTAGCAGACGATCAGATGGGTAATTTTATTCGCAGCTACTTTGAAAAAAACAACATTAATACGGAAAATGTAAAAACAGACAATACGGGGGCGGTCACCGGGCTTGCCTTCACGGAAATCATCAGTCCGGAGGACTGCAGCATACTACTGTACAGAGACAACGTGGCGGACTTGAAAATCAGTCCGCTCGAAATTTCCGAGGAATACATTAAAAATACATCCGCGGTCATGTTTTCCGGTACGGCGCTTGCTGCGAGCCCTTCCCGGGAAGCGGTCTTCCTGGCGGCAGAATATGCGCACAAGCACGGAACGAAGGTGCTGTTTGATATTGACTTTCGCCCGGCAACGTGGAAATCCAAGGAAGAAACCGCCACGTACTACAACCTGCTGGCTGAAAAAAGCCATCTAATTATTGGCACAAGAGACGAGTTCAATATGATGGAAAATATGGAGTCCGAAATGGACGGCAGCGACGATAAGACCGCTGCAAAATGGTTTAACCATTCGGCAGAAATTGTGCTGATTAAACACGGGGCCGAAGGTTCATTTGCCTACACGAAGGACGGAGACTATTTCACCGGGAAAACCTTTGAAACCGAAGTGCTGAAAACGTTCGGGGCCGGAGATGCCTACGCCTCCTCCTTTGTTTACGGTCTGATGCAGGGGTGGGAAGTTAATCGGGCGATGGATTTTGGCGGAGCGTCCGCAGCCATTGTCATTTCCCGGCACAGCTGCTCAGAAGCAATGCCGAACGCAGAAGAAGTACAGAAATTTATTGATGAAAGTGTGAGAAAAGGCACCATAAAGTCTTAAGAAGGCAGGGTGCTCAGGTATAATCATATGAAATACTTCAAAAAGCAATTCTACAATCCGTTTATATAGAAAGGACGATGAAGATATGCAGGAACAAGCAGTAACGACCTTAAAAAATTTTATCGGCGGCGAATGGGTGACCTCCCGGTCCGCCACCGACCAGGTGTACAATCCGGCCACCAGTGAGGTGATCGCCCGCGTCCCGCTTTCCTCGAAGGACGAAGTGAACGAGGCCGTGGAGGCGTCGAAAGCGGCGTACC